>CAWEFQ010000001.1:0-253710 GCA_963808385.1 uncultured Solirubrobacterales bacterium
TTCGCAGGTACTACGGGCCTGTCTGACTTCCCGTGGTCGTTCATCGAGGGCTTACCGCCTCAGCGTTCCCCTCGCGGCCCGCTCCCTGCCGACATGCCACCCCGCGAACCATCCAGGACGGGGCATCATCGACAGGGACGGGCAACCACGGGACCTCCCGGTTCTCGCACCCGGAGATTCCGCACATGCCCTGGTTCTTCGACCGCGCGGGGTCCACTGACGGCTCGCGAATAGCGCCGCCAACGATGTTGCCTTCCGCCTCAGTTAACGGCGTCGGCACCCCGAATACCTTGATTTCGCGGCTCAATAGCCCGGCCTGCGCGTACCCCGATTCCAACGCTTCGCTGCGCCCTCGCGGGTCGCCAACGCATGGTCGGGGCCACCGTGACTCGCTAAGTCTTCGATGTCGGACTCTCTCATTCCTTTCTCCGGGCCGGTTTATCCCGGCGCTTTCTAACCGTTGAGTGCTTCAGCCGGGCGAACACACCAGCGCCGAGCGGGGCCGCCACCCGGTCCTCTGCCCCTGAGTGACCATACCGCCCGCCGCCCACCACTCGCGTTGGGGCTGAAGACCGTGGGCTTCACAGACGTGGGCCCGGCATCGACCTCGTCTGCGCCAGCCACTCCTTCAGGTCATCGGGGTTGAAGCGGACGTAGTGCCCGAGGCGGTGGTGCGGGATGCGTCCTTCGCGGGCTTGGGCGAGCAGCCAGGTGTGGGGGACGCCGAGCAGGCGGCTGGCGGCCTTCGCGTCGATCAGGGGCGTGAACGCGCGCTGCTGGTCCTGCTGGACGCCGCGCGCACGGCGCAGACGGCCGGCGATGGCCGCCCGTGCGCCGCCTTTCGCGGATGGGGGGAGAAGGTTGGTGGTAAACGGTCGCATCAGGGTCTCCTTAATGGTTTGCTCGACAGTGCGTAGCGCCGGCCGGTCCAGCAACCGGCGCCACGCAGCTCGTTTTGCTCCTTCACGCGGTCAGCGGCCGAGTGTCGGGGGTCGCGGGTGGCAGGGCGGCGCCCGGCGACGGCGGTGAGGCGTGATGTGCGGCTGTGCTTCTGAGCTTGTCGATCCGTAGCTCTGTCGGGGGGTGGGTGTGTTCGGTGAGCCAGACGAAGGGGACGGGGTGGTCGTGCATGAGGGCGTGGACCTCAAGGAAGTCCGCGAGATCCTCGGCCTGGCCGAGACCGGCCGCGAATCGGTCGGCGGTGTACTCGCGTTCGCGCCAGTGCGAGCCCCAGAACAGCGCGGTCATCCGCAGCCCGAGGCCGCCTTTGGCGAACACAACCGTCTTGCGCAAAACCCACAGCAGCGCGCCCAGGATCGTGACCGTCAACAGCGCCCGATCGTCTGAGAGGATCAGCGCGCTGCGCTTGGCCGGCTCGCGTTCGGCGGGTTGTGGGGGCGGGTGTATGACCAGGCGGTTCAGCGCCGCGGTCAGCCTCCCGTCGGTGCTTGCGAGATGTCCCAGCTCGTGTGCGAGCACGGCCGGGAGATGATCGCTTTCCAACAGGCCGCGCGAAAGCATCAGGGTGTGCCCGCACACCGCAGCGTCCGGCTGGGGATTGTCGAGCACGAACCAGGAGGGCTCACGCAAAGGCATCAGCGTGCGATGGCGCAAGAGGTCGAGCGCGTCATGATAGGCGGTGCGCTCGCGCTCGGACGGTTCGCGTCCGCCGAGGTTCTGCCGCCACCACCACCGCCCCGAACGGCGTGATCAGCGCACGACGACCACGCGGTCGGGATGAGCGAGTTGCGCGAGACCGCCGGCACCGGCGACCGAATGGTGGAGCACAGCAGGACAAGCGCCGCGAGAGCGAGCGCAAGAGCCAGCGCGCGAAGATCACAGGCGTCGACAGAAGTGCGGTAGAGCGGAGACGGGAAGCGAGGAGAACCAGAGGGTCAAACGAGCCTGCATGACGAATACTCCTTGTGTTTGGGTTCAGAACGGAAGGGTCCCTACCTCCTTCTCCGACGAACCACCCCCAAACGGGACAGCCTCTGCACAAGTTTTCTCGTCGGCCCCCTCGGCCAGCGAGTTCGCGCCCGTGTTCTCGGGGTCACGGGCGGCGGACTGTCCGATCAACTCGTCAGGCCGGTCTCGCGCGCGATCCGGACATGCTGTTCGTCGAGTCGACAGTGCGACGCTTGATGTCGCGCTCGATGTAGCGGAGCGCGAACGGCATCATGATCGAGTAGGGCACCGTGAGCGCCAAGAGCAAGATCAACAGGTGGGGAGCGATCAGCGCCACGATGACGACGATCGCCCACGCCTGGACGACGGCGAGCAGCAAGGTCACGCGCACCCAGAAGCGACCTTTTCGAGCCCGCTCCGGAGTCAGGGGTCCTCCCCGCTCACGCTTCTGCCGTCGTCCCACCCTTTCGGATCGGCACTCGACCGGGGGCAGCTTGAGCGTCCCGCCATTCGGGCCGGACTCCGTCAGGCGCAGCAACACCTGATTGCCGGGCTTCGGTGAAGTGGTACTCAGGCCGCGAGGGAGTGCTCGTTGATGCAGACTGGGCGGTAGGCGCTGGGGTCTGGCGGCGGGGGTAGCGGCTTGCCTGCACGTCGCACGAGAACTTCCTGCGCGCACTCGCGCGACCGCGCGTGAGGATGGTATGCGAAGCGACCGAACGCTTTCAGGCTCCCCTCGTTGTCGCGTTTCACGAACGCGAACATGACGGGAGACCCCTGGCCAAGTGGCGTGACCAGTTCGATCCCAGCCCGCACCAGAACCGTACTGAGCCGCGTGCGGCCATCGCACAGAACGCAGTTGTAATAGCGATCATCGCGGGCGAGCAGACCGACGTAAGGATTGACGCTCAGCCTCCTGAGCCAGGAGGGATTGAACGGGTTCTGCCTGGCTTGTACGTTCCCGCCCATGCGCACGCTCGTCAGGCCGAGCAGGTTACCGGTCCCCTGTTCCTTCACGAACGCGACGGTCTGCTCGACCGCTTTTCCGTCGCACAGGTTCCCGATGATGCTTTGGCATTCGGCCGCCGCCGGGCCGTCGTGGACGGAGAAGCCTTCGATGTCCGCATCGTCCTCGCACTGCGCTTTCGTCCGGACGACCACTTCGACTGGACGCGAGAGCTGGATGGGCGAGGATCTGGTGATAGGCATAGGATTCTGAGCATACGCGGCGTATCGGACGGAACCTTCGGCTCGGCGTCGGTCAGAACGGAAGCGTCCCCACCTGCCCCTTCGACGGCTCCCCGGTGGACGGGGCACCCTGTGCTGCATCTTGCTCGCCGCTCCCCTGCCCGGGTGTTGCCGGCTCAGACTTGTGGGGGTGGCCGGGACGTCCGGCCCCGCCGGGGGAGGAGTCTGACGCCGTGGGCTCTCCGGTCCCGCACTCGGGCAGCTCGCCGCGCAGGTCGGGCGCCCTGAGCACCTGTGCTCGCATCGCGCGACCGCGACTGATGATGTACGCCGCTCCCGGCTTAAGACCACGGACCTTGTTCGGATCGACCTTGTACTGGTGCTGGACCCTGGCGGAACCTTCCCCGGTGCTGCCCTCCGCCCGTAGTGGGTCGAGTACTCCATCCGCAGTCGTGTCCCGGCGAGCTGCACGATCTCCTCCGGCGTGTTCACGCGATGACAGATGACCGTCTCCACGCTGCCGATGATGCGTGCGGCCTCGTTCTCATCGCCCATGCCCTGCACGACCTGCGGCGCGAGGACAAGCCAGTGTGGAACCCGCGGGCCTGCTCGATCCGTGCCGCCATCCCCGCCCCTGCGCGAGCGCGGAGAACTCGTCGACGATCAGCAGGCAGAACCGCTCGCGGGCCTTGCGGGTCGTGAAGTAGTGCGCGAAGTCCTCGAACAAGAACCGTGCCAGGCCGCTCGTCTCTTCCCGCAACGCGAGACTGTCAAGCAGCAGGTACGCCGCGTCCGTGTCCTCCCACGCCCAGCTCCCGTCCAATGCGCCGCGGGTCTGCCCGAAGAACGCCTCGTAGCGCAACCGCACCTGCCGGACCTGCTCGGCCGTCAGGGCATCCAGCGCGCTCGAACCCTCGTGCGCCGCACGCAACCCGCCTATCTCCATACGCTCGAGAACGGCCCGTGAGGACCTTGGCGGGCCGTCGGGATGCTCACAGACGAGGCGCAGGACGTTCTTGGCGACGTCGCGATACCACGCCGCCGGTCCTTCGCTTGAGTAGTCGATCACCTCCATCAGCCGGCCCTGGATCTCGTGCGGCTGCCCGCGCCACCCGTCGAACGGCTCGTTCGGGAACACCCGCGCCCGCCGGCCCGCGTCATCCATCAGCCCGCAGAAGCGGCTCGCGGTCTCCCGATCGCCCTTCCCATCCAGATAGAACACCGGGGCGTCGCACGACTTCGCGAGCGTCCACGCCAACCGCAGCACCGTCTCGGTCTTCCCGCTGCCTGTGGCTCCGCAGACGAGCAGGTGCCGGCACAACCGTCCGGGAGAGAGCAGCACCATCCCGCGGTCCACCGGCAGCGCGCGCTCGCCACCGAGACGCATCGCCAACGCCACACCCCGCTCGCCATCAGCTTCACCGACGAGCGCGTCCTGGGCGTCCTGGGCCACCGCAGGACCCGCACGACCTGGTCCGCCCGGAGACGGTCCGCGCCGCCGGCGAGCGAACACGCCGCGCTCGCGTCTCGCCGTCCCGGCACTCATGACGCGCGCGCCGTCGGGTGGCGCAGGTCGCGCACGCCGAGCTTCGGCCACCGCCCGCTCTCACACAGCGCGGACAGCTGCCGGTGCGGTCCCGGCGAGCACCAGTACAGGACCGTGTCGTAGCGCCCCGACAGCTCGTCCAGGATCAAACTGACCCGCCGCTGTGACTTGACGGTCAGCTCGACCTCGATCGCAACCCGTTGCCCATCGGCGATCACCACGGCGTCGGGTAGGTGCTCTCCGGACTGGCGCTCCTTGACGAGCACGCGCTCGGGCACCCATTCGCTCCGCGGCGAGCGGGCCTGCACGTGCAGGCGCACATCGTTGACGGCCGCGACGTGCGCGAGCAACCCGATACGGGGACGCCACACCCCGAACCCCTGCCCCGCCGCGCGCAACCCCGCGCTCGTCGGGATCACCCACGCCGACTCCCCCACGAGTAGTCTCGGCGTCGTGATCAGACCCGTGTCGCGCAGCCGCGCGATCACGCGCTGCACCGTGCGCGGACCGTTGCCGAGCAAGACCTCTAGCTGGTCGGTCCGCGCGGCGTACTGCTCACAGCACCAGCCCAGCACCGCCAGGTCGCGGGTACGCAACGGCTCTCCCCCGCGCGATCGTCGTCCGTGAGGAACCCGTGGCGACGCCCCGACTCCACGGTCCCCGTGCGCGCTCTGAAGCGTGCGCCCACGCCTGCCTGTGAAGGACCGCACTCATGATCCGCTGCCCTTCGCGTCCTTCTGCTTGCGCAGGTGCCAGCCATCGCCACGGCTGACGAACCGCGTGTGCTTGGCGCGATACAGGTGCGCCGACACGCGGCCCGAGCAGACGCCGAGCACCGGCGCTACCTCCGGGCGGGCCCCCGGACGGTAAGACAAGATAAGCCGCCACGTCATCCTGGGAGATCTGGCCCGCCGGGCCTTCGCCGAGAAGCGTCGAGCGGGCGGCACGCAACCGTTCGCGTTCATCCAGAAGCTCTTGCTGTGCGACCAGCTGCTAATCAAGGGTCTTCAGCTGCTCGTCGATCTCAGCGACGACACCACGAGAAGCCCGGCCGACGACACCACGCGAACGCTCAGACACGATCAACCTCCAAGATCACAGGACACATACACACGATGCATCATACACACGTACATCATTCTCGTCAAGCGCTACAGCCTTAGTATCACGAAGCTCATCCAGCCGGTCCGAGCACCAGCACCGGACCGGCCCCACCCCACAAGCGCCACCGCAGCACCACGAACCCCGATCAACCCGAATCCGTTTTTGTTTTTTTTGTTTTTTTATTCTCAATCTCTTCTTCTTCCAGACACCAACCATCCAGCACCCTGCCACCACCAGACCACCACCACTGCCTGCCCCACCAACCACCACTTCAGGTCATTGACCACCACCATCGAATAGCAAAGCTGAGAGGGGGGTGGTCAATGACCGACCACCACCAACCCGCGCGGTCCCGGGGCAGGCAGTTTTGGCTCTACAGAGCCAAAACTAGGGTGCTGGAGCTGTCCGGGATCCTGTCGCGGACCTGACGCACACCGCGACAGGTTCCGCGACAGCTTTTCGGCGCTCAGGATCGCCACGTCAGGCCACAGATGCGACACTCGCTTGCCGCCCCGCCTGTTGCATCTCACGAATCTGCACGCTCGCGCGTTTGATCCAGGACACCAACCAGCACTCCCAGGAGGCCCACGAGATGGGCGATCACAACGACGACAAGGCAGCCCGCTTCCGAGCACTCCACCACCAGGAGCGCCCGTTGCTGCTGGCCAACGCCTGGGATGTGGGCTCGGCGAAGCTGCTCGCCTCGCTCGGCTTCCAGGCGCTCGCCACGACGAGCAGCGGTTACGCCGCGAGCCTCGGGCGCCTGGACTACTCGGTCAGCCGCGAGGAGGCGCTCGCGCATGCCACGGCGCTCGTCGCGGCGACAGACGTACCCGTGTCGGCAGACTTCGAGGACGGCTTCGCCGCGGACCCCGCCGGCGTCGCCGAGACCGTGCGCCTTGCGCTCGACGCGGGCCTCGCGGGCTACTCGGTCGAGGACTGGAGCTCCGCGGAGCAGCGACTGTACGACAAGGAGGCCGCCGCCGAACGCGTCGCGGCGGCCGCCGAGACCGCGCACGCCGGTCCCGTGCACCTCGTGCTGACCGCGCGTGCCGAGAACCATCTGCGCGGGAACCCGGACGTGCACGACACAATCGCGCGCCTGCACGCCTACCAGCAAGCCGGCGCAGACGTGCTCTATGCACCGGCGCTCGATCGACCCGAGGATCTGCGCGAGCTGATCGCGGCGGTGGATCTTCCCGTCAACGTGCTCGCGCGCCCCGGTACGCCCCCGGTTGCGGATCTGGCAGCCTTGGGCGTCAAGCGCATCTCTGTCGGGGGCGCCTTCGCCTTCGCCGCTTACGGAGCGGCCGTCGAGGTCGCGGGCGAGCTGCTGAACGAGGGCACCTACAGCTTCGCCGAGCTATCAGCCGCCGGGGCGAAGGCCGCACGCGTCGCGTTCGCCGACTGAACATCACGATCATCGGGGGCGGTTGCAACGGTGTCCGACCGGTTCGAGGCCAGCGGCACGGATGCCGGCTGTGAAGGAGCCGAACCGGCGCTTGATCGTGGACGGGTAGCCGTCCGGCGAGGCGTCGCACTCTTCCTTGACGGGTGCGCGGCCCAGCTCGTCCGCCATGCGCTGGATCGCTTCGATCACCTGCTCGGGGCCCCACGGCGGGTTGTACGGGAGATAGCCGGCGACGGCCATCATCTCGGTCCAGCTTCCGAACACGATGCGTGCCGCGCTCGCCGGCGGCCAGCGTGGGAACTCGCGCTCCCAGCGGTTGCGCTGGCTGTCGGTCGATGGCCGCCAGTCCATGTTCGCCGGCGGGCGTCCTTCGAGCTGCTCCCACGCGATGATCGCGTCGAGCAGCTCCCGGGCGGACCAGCGCTTCGGGTTGGAGCGGCGGGTCGCGCAACGCAGGCACCGCTCACCCTCACCCACGACCGGCCCCGCGCAATCTGAGCACGGGTGCGCCTTCAAGTAGCGGTAGGCGGTCGCGATGCCAACGCAAAGCTCGCCGGCAATCTCGCGCACAGCCACGCCCGCCGCTGCCATCCTCTCTGTGATTACGACACGCTCAGCCAAAGGCAGCTTGCACTCGTGCCGGGTAAAGGGCGGCAGGCCGGCGGCTTCCAGCGCCGAGGCCCACGAGTCGAAGTGACGGTAGACGGTCGTGTTGCCCGGCCAGCGGGGGTGTTCGCGCTCCCACTTGCTCTCAGTCTCGCTCATCAGTCCGGCGCTGCGCGCGGCGCTGGGACACCACTCCCACGAGCGCGGAGGCGTTCTGGTCTCCCTCGCCCAAGAGTGCATGGCCGCTGCGATCAGCTCGGCGTCCCAGCTCCCGCTGGGGGCGTAGTGCCAGCGACGGTAGCCGCGTCGCGGAGTAATGGGTCCCTGTGTCAGTGCCGTCCGGGGTCCGTCAGTCATCGTGTGATGCGTCAGCACACAGACGTCCCACGCGCTTCATCTGGGAAGCTCGTAGGGGGTAGTCGGCACGGAAGCCGAACCGCATCGCTGAGCCGACGAGACGAGTACAAGGTCTCCGTCGCGCTTACTAAGATGTCCGTCCAGGACGAGGCACCCAATTTGTTGCCCCGAGACAGTTTGTACTTCCCACCAGCTCCGGCCACCAACGTTAGCAGTCACCTGATGACCATTGTTAGGTGTCGTTGCTTTGGGTGCCACAAGAATCGGTTCAAGCCTGCGATCACCGTTACCGCATTGGCGCAGGCACTCCCGAAGCACAACAGGGGTATCAGTATCATTAATGGCTCGATAACTTGACCAGTTGCATGGATCCGTGGGATCAACGCACGCTAAATCTGAAACAGTCACCTTGCCATCAGCCAGACGGACCACGTTCCACACTATGAGAGCCACCAAGGCCGCCAAGACCAGCGCTCCGCCCAACAAACCCAGCCACTCTCCGAGACTGTCAGGGGGTCTAAACCACGATGGACGTTTTATAGGCGGGGGTGCAGGATGTTCAGAGGTCACCATTCGTACCACAAGCCGGCAGCCGCCCCGGCTGGCATGTTACATGGATTCATGCGTTTGCCATCTCCGAGTCCGACAATGCGGTCACCCTTTCGCCGGCTCACTCCAATGAGCGACAAACCCGTCTGAATATGGTGTAAACCGGGTGAATCCGAGTGAGCTAAACGCTTCACGAGCAGCATCCGTCAGCCCAATGCCCAACACCTTGACAGCAATCATTGGCGGGATGTGTCCACCAGCGATTCCGTGATGGAGCTCCACTTCGTCGAGAATCGACACAAGATCATCCGCAGGGTCTCCCTCTCCTTTGAACAGCGTCAGTCCGGATGTGAACTGATCAATCTCCTGTGGGGGATGCTTCTCCCAAATTCGTCGTGCCGCCTCCTCCGTCGCGGCTGTTCGCACCACCCATACGGGGCTAGACAGCGCAAGCTCATCAAGCTTTGGTGCAAACTCGTCAGAGACTACAACTACTACTTGACGATCGGTAATACTCATAGCTCGCTATTCGTTAGGTCCGATCGGTCTTCCTGGGTTTTGCCGGACACCTTCGACCCAATCGTGGGCGTGAGGGTCCCCAAAACCGTGATCGTGACCGAAGTCAAAGTCTCTTTCCGGCAGGCCGTCAGGCCCATAGTCACGTATTTGTCCGCTGCCGTTGCCACGATCGAGGACTTGGGTGCTGTTGGGCTCACCCTCGTAAGGAAGGCTCCTGCTCGGTTCCTTACACGGTTTGCTTTCTTCAACTTCTGGTTCGCTCTCGGCTACTTCTGGGCTGGTGCTGCTGGTGTTTTCTGAAGCATACTTGACAGTTTCTGAAAGTGCCTTTGCGGCCACATACGCTGTAGCAGCAGCGGCTGCCCCACAGGTCACCACGTCGAGACCTGGCACCTCGACCGTAACGCCACATGCCGCATCGGCGTCCTCACCAATCGAGCCGATCAATGGAAGTGAAAAGAAACCAGTTGGATCGCTAAATGTAAGAGGATTCTCAGCAGCATACCCGTACGGCGTCTCCGTGGTTTCCACAAGTGGATCAATACTGAGGAACTGCGCCGTAGCGGGATCGTAGGTGCGCGCCCTAATATAGATCAGGCCCGTATCCGAACTGGTGTACTGGCCGTCATAGCCGAGCGGCGAAATTGTGCCCGTACTTTCAACCTTGTTACCGTAAGCGTCAAATGTGATGCTGCCGGTGGTAGTGCCGGCGGAGCCCGTCAATAGGCGAATTGAGCCTTGCTGGTCGTGGTGGAGATAGGTGGGGGTTTCCGACCCGCTGATCTGCTCAACCGGGATCCCACCCGGACCGTAGATATAGCTGTTAGTGCCGTCACTGAGCAATAGTGGGAGTTCTTCGCTCATGTCCCACGCGAAGTAGCTGGTCGTGCCAGAGATCGTCTGTGATGTGCGCAGCCCTTCGCCGTTGTATGCGTAACTGTCTTCGATCTTCGGGACCGATTCTTTTTCGGGGCGTTCAACCAAAGCGAGGTCGCCGGCCTGATCGTAGCCGTAAGTGGTCGCGCCGCCTTTTTCGGGGGTCGTTTTCGTGCGCTCGCCGAGTTCGTCATAGGCGTACGTCGTGCCAGTGCCTTTTTCGAGCTCGTCGCCTTCGTTATATGTGTTTGTGCTCGATCCCTCCTTGGTGGGGTTGTTGGCCGAGTCGTATTTGTATTCGGTGCTGCCGTATTTCGTGAGGCGATTGTTTTCGTCGTACGTGTTTTCCGTTACTTCCGCACCGGGTAGACCTTTGGAGGTGGTCTTTTTAACCTGGCCGTCGCTGTCACGGGTGTAGACGAGCGACGCAAGCACTTCCGTGCTTTTTTTCATTTTGACTTCGGTCATCTGGTCCGCGTCGTTGTAGGCGTATGTGTCTTCGTCTTTAGTTTCGCTAGGAAAGACCATAGCTTTCAGGTCGGAGTCTTCGTTGTACGTGAATTTGGTCGCGTGCGACAGCCAGTCGGTGAGTTTTTCGAGCCGGCCATCTTTGTCGAAAGCACGAGTTACGGCTTTTTTGTTGGGATAAGTGATCTTGGTCTGGTCGTTCGCGAGGTCGTATTCGTATTTGGTGACTTCTTTGTGACCGTTTTCGCTTTCGGTCAGCCGATCTAGCTGATCGTAGGTGTATTTTGTCGTACCCGTACCATCGGTCATCTGGGTGCGGTTACCGTCTTTGTCGTATTCGTATTTGACCGTCGCGGGATTGCCGCTTGAGTAGCTGACTTCGGTGAGACGGTTTGCAGGATCGTAGGTGTAGGTCGTGGTGCGCCCTTTGGGGTCTGTCAGTTTGATCAGGTTCCCTGCCGCGTCGTATTCCTTGAGCGTTTTCTTCCCGAGCGGGTTGACGATTTCGGTGACCTCCTCCACGGCGTTGCGCACATATTTGGTTTTATGTTTGTTACCGTCGGTCTGACTGACAACCTGGCCGGCGCCGTCATATTCGGTTTCAGTGACCGCTTTGTTGGGCGCTTCGACTTTGATCGGCTGGTTATCACCGTTATAGGTGTATTTCGTTTTGTGTTTGTTGCCGTCTGTCACGGTTTCGACATTGCCGTCGCCATCGTATTTGTATTCCGTGACATGGCTGAGCGGATCGGTGATCTTGATTGGACGCCCCTGCGCGTCGCGTTCGATTTTGGTCGTGAATGACGCCGGTTTGCCTTCTTTGATATTCCCGCGCGGGCTGACCGTCGCCGTCTCCTGAGAGTCTTCGTTGTATTCCCAGGTGCGCTTGTTGCCGATCGGGTCTATTTCCGCCGTGCGGTCACCCTTTGCGTCATATTCATATTTCCATGTATTTTCAAGCGGGTTGGTCACGCTTTCGAGTTCGCCAGTGGTCTTATATTTGTATTTGGTGACCTGCGTTTTGCTTTCCGGCGCGGGCCGTTCGATGACTTCGGGATTACCGTGAGCTTCGCGTTTGATTGTCGTCGTCTCACCCTTTGGCGTGGTCATCGTTTCCACGTCGTGCGTGGAGTCGTACGTCCATTTCGTTTCGTTTTTGTTTGGATCGACCATGCTCGTACGATCATTCGCCGCGTTATAGCCGTAGGTGGTCATGTGCCCATTCCCGTCGGTCACGCTCGTTGCGTAGCCACCTTCGTTGTAGGTGAAGGATTCTGTGGTTTCGCTGGCCGACCCAAACCCGCGCGTGATCGAGGACGGCTCGTCGTTGCTCGTGAAATACTCGTTGGTGACGCTGCCGGTCGTTTTCGTTGGTGATCTTGGTGTGGAACGGTTCATATTCGAACTTCAGCTTATGCCCGGCGGGTGTTTCTGTTTGATCACTTGGTGCGAGCTGTTGTATTCGTTGATCGTTTTGCCTTCACGACCATCGACCATTTCCGTCATCTCAGTGCGGTTCGTATTTGAACTGCCAACGAAGACTTGCTTCGGCGGGCTGCGTGACGCTCTTGAGGTTCCCGCCTTCATAGGTGTATTTGACGACATGTTTCATCGGGTCTTCGGCACTTTCGACCAAACCTTCCCCGTTGTAGGCCAGTTTGATCGTGCGGCTGGCGGGGTCGGTGATCGTCGTAAGCTGGCCGCTTTCGTTGTACGCGAGCGTCGTCGCGTTGCCGTCACGATCGGTCACGCTTTCAAGGCGACCGCTGGCCCCAGCGAATTTGTACTTGATCTGATTGGCCAGCGTCAGCGTGTAGCCAGTACCTTCCGAGCCACTGAGCGTGTCCTGCGTCCAGTCGGGCGCCGTGAAGGATTCGCCGCTCCCTTCCGTGAACGGCACAGTGTTGCCGCTCGGCTTGATGCAGACGTGGTAACTTTGCTGGTTTTGTTGACCACCAAATGATCGCTGAACGAGCTCGTCCATCCGTAGCCGAACGCGCCTTTGATTTCTTCCGCGCCAGCCTGCGAGTTATACGTTCGCGTCAGGTCCAGCCCAACACCGCGTCCACCGATCGCAAAGTCAGTCTGTGTCTCGGAGTAGTTGCCCGTCGCGCAGCTCACCGGGTCGCCGCACTTCGATTCCGGATGACCGAGAACCGATGGGTTTTCACCGCCGCCCCATTGTGTTGATGATTCGCGGTCTATCACGGGATAGAGATATTCAAATTTTCCTGCTTCTACGTGTATTGCGCCAAGGTTTTCGATTGGCATTGCGATGGTGGTCGTCCACGATCCTTCAGTCTTCTTCAACGTCCCCGTGTTTATGAACTTAGTACCGGAAGGCCCCCGCAAGCTGTACCCTATGGTATTCAGTATAAACGTTCCGCTATTTACCAAAACAGCGTTGCTTTCCCCATCGATAGCTGCAGCCGCTTCCGCTCCACTAACCGTAAGCGTCCCAGCGTTCTTGAAGGCGACTTCATCGAGAGTGAGAGGAGTCCTCCCTGAACCGTTTACTGCTGTCGCCGACACGCCGGGTTCGATCATGATCGTTCCCGGGCCTACTATCTTTCCGTCCCCCGAGAATGCGCTGGTTATGTCCGCTTCTTTCGAGACCCGTAGAACCCCGCCTTCACGTTCTGTAGGGGCCGCTAGAGTAAGACTCTTAATATCTGATACTGCAGCTCCCGGTTAGTTCTAGATCGCCGCCCGTTTCGAAGGCATCTCCGTTCACAGTAACGGAAGCGCTGCTGGCTTCGAGCTTTTCTACTTGTACTTTGCCGTGATTTACTTCGACATTGCCTGAGAACGTCGTTTTTTTGCCGAGCGTCGAGGTTTCGCTGGTTGCATTGAATACGATCGCAGTTTCTGTACCCGACGAAGACCACGACCCTTCTCCCGACGTGATCTTGCTAACCCATTCCAGCTTGCCGGCACTGGTACTGACAGAGCTTGAGTTTTCTATCGGCATTTGGACCGTGGTCGTCCACGAGCCTTCGGTCTTCTTAAAGGTCCCCGTGTTCACAAACTTAGTACCGGCAGGCCCCCTCAAACTATACCCTATAGTATTCAGGACAAATGTTCCACTATTGGACAAAACGGCATTGTTTTCCCCGTTGATAGCCGCAGCCGCTTCAGGGCCACTAACCGTAAGTGTCCCAGCGTTCTTGAAGGCAACTTCATCGAGAGTGAGAGGAGCCCTCCCTGAACCGTTTACTGTTGCCGACACGCCGGGTTCGATCACAAAAGTACCTGGCCCGGATATTTTTCCGCCACCCGAAAACGAACCAGTCACATCCACTTCGCCAGCAATTATCAACGAACCCCCGCTCATCATCAGCGAGTTGAAGTGCGACGTATCTTCCGGAAGGACACCGGCCAATTCGAGTGAACCTGAACGCAGCACAAGGGTCCCTTTATTCTCAAGGACTTCGGCATGCTCGGCTTCTGAGATAGTGACTGTCTTTTCCGCCCCAATGCACGCAACATCGGTCGAGGTAGGCACTTTTCCCGTCGACCAGTTCGTAGCGGCTGTCCAATTCCCTTCACTAGCACCCGCCCACGTATCCGTACAGATCGGTTCAGCCGAAGCGCTCGCCGGCGCCAGAGCCAGGATCGCCGACAAGCAACGCGCCAAGCGCCAGAGGCTCCTCACCGCGAGGACACCGGCCGGGAGACGAGACGGCCCGCCCATACCCACTACTGCCAGCCCAGCCCTACCAAACCGTGTGGCGCCCATCCCGTCCTCCCCGTTCCGTTGCGAGCCGAAGATCGAAAGGTTCTATCAAACGCGAAGAAGGCGTGCAATCCGCTCTGGACGAGCGTTCGACCAGCCAGCATTCGATGGGCTGCGTCGTGATCGATATACCGTGCCCCGTGGAGACCAAGTGGCGCAGCGGGCGGGCATCCACCGGGCGCTCGGTGGGGACGGACGAGCTCGTTGCAAGGCGATTGGTGCTTGGGGGTCGCATGGCCTCTCCCCTACTCCGACAGCACGCCGGGAACGGGATAGACACGCGCAGACGCGGCTGGTGGGCGCGACAACACACAGAGACCACCCACGCGCGAGTGGCCTGAGCGGCGGGGGGACGCTCAGGCCGCTCGGTTTTACGGCGCGCCCCGACCCGCCGCCTGCCGGTCGTGCTCGTCTGCCAGGACACGCTCCGTGCCCCTGCGAACCCGCTCCGCGCTTTCGGCTCGGAGCGCCACGTCTGCGAGCGGGACATCCAGCGCACCGGCCAACAGCCGACGGCCGACGGCCACTTCGCTCGCGAGTGCGCCTCGTCGGCCGTTCATCGCGATGACAGGCCCGACGACGCACCTGGGTCGATGGCGAGGAAACAGTACCGATTTGGTACCCGACTGTGATTTGTCGTTCGCCTGATGTGAGTCAAATATTGCGGATTTCCAGGCTTTTTCTGTGATCGGGGAGACAGGATTCGAACCTGCGACCGCCCGGCCCCCAGCCGGGTGCGCTACCAGACTGCGCCACTCCCCGTGACGACTTCGATTCTACGGACATATCCGCCGAATGCCGCCGCCGATCGCGATTCGAACATGCGTCCGTGACATGCCTCGACCTCCGGCTCTGCCGGCCCGCCGTCGCGATCCGGCTGCCCGGTCGACCTGAGAGCTCGCCCTACTCGTCCGCTTCGGTCCTCGCCGGCTCGCCGACCGCCGGCCCGCCGACCGTCACCGGGCGATATGCCCGAGTCGCCGGGTCCTGCTCCATCAGCCCGATCGTCTTCAGCGTCTTGACGTACCGGTGGGTAGTCGAGGGAGACATGTCCAGATGGTGGGCGATCTCGACGATCGAACGCCACGGCCTGTTCGGGCCGTAGCACGCGAGCACCGACAGACCGCGCAGCAGCGACTGCGAGAGCTGCGGGTCTTCCAATGCGGCGTCCAGCGCCGCCTGGGAGGCGCGCTGCAGCTCATACGCTCCGCGGCCGGCGCCCGGAGGCGGGTCATACGCGTGGTTCAGCGCCACCAGGAGCAGATTCGAGACGACGCCGTCGCGGGTCCTGCTCGCCGCGCGCATGACGTGTTCCACCTGAACCGGCGACAGCGTGATCGAGATGTCGTTTAGATCCTCGTCGTGCTTGCTCATCCTCGTTACCCCCTAGGGTCTCTGGTTGTTCGCCACAGCGCCCGCGACGGACGACCACGGGTCCGCCGCACAAGCTCTTTCGGAGCAGCAGCCAAGTTCAGAATTATCAGCTACACCATATAACGGAACTATATTGGATTGCGCAGGGGGCTGCCGGCGGCCCGGCTCAAGCGGTGCTCTGATAGACCCCGAGACGATGGACGACACAGAGCATCCGAGCCCCGCACGGCGCTCGCTGACGCGCCGATTGCTGCCCTCCACCATGGCCGGGCGTGCGGCCGCCCTGCTCCTCGTGCTGGTGCTGGCAGGACTGATCGTCTACGCGCTCTCGCGCCTTGATCTCGGCCGGGTCGGGCATGCGTTGATCACCGCGACACCCGGCTGGATCGCGCTCGCGCTCGTGCTGATGGGGCTCTCGCTGCTGCTGCGCTCGGTCTCCTGGCACGAGGCTCTGCGCGCCGCGCTCGGAGATACTCCGATCGGCTGGATCGCGGTCGCGCGCGCGACGATGATCGGCGTGATGGCCTCCGCGGTCGTTCCCGGGCGCATCGGCGAGCCCACCCGGATCGTCGTGCTCTCGCGCCGCCTGGACGGTCCGCCGCGACGCGTGCTGCCGATCGTCACCGGCACGGTGTTCTCACAGACGCTGATCAACCTGCTCGCCCTGGCGATCCTCGCGTCGGTCACGTTCAGCAGCATTCCCATCCACGGGCGCCTGGCGGGGATCCTCGCGGTCGCCGCGGTCCCGCTGGCGCTGTGCACGCTGGTGGCGCTCGGCCCGCTCCTGCTGCGCCTCGCTCGGCGCTCACGCTCGCTGCGCGTGCGGCTCGCCGCCGCGAGCATCGCGCGGCTGCTGGGACTGGCCAGGCAGGGCCTCCACGTGTTCGTCACGCCGCGCCACGGACTCGCCTCGGTGACGGCCCAGCTGCTGGCGTGGACGCTGCAGTGGCTCGCCTGCTATGCGGTCGTGCTCGCGCTCGGCCTGCCCGCCCATCCCGCGCCGATCGCAGCCGCCGCGGTCCTGCTCGCCGTCAACGTCAGCGCGGGCCTGCCGGCGACCCCGTCCAACGTGGGCGTGTTCCAGGCCGCCTGCCTGGTGGTGCTCGCCGCCTATGGCGTCGGCGCGAGCCAGGCAATCGCCTACGGCATCGTGCTGCAAGCCGTCGAGGTCTCCACGGCGCTCGCCCTCGGCATCCCGGCGCTGCTCGGCGAGGGGCTGACCTGGCGCGACATCCGCTCCGCGGGCGGCGACGGCGCAGGCAACGGGGGTCTACCCGGCGAGCGCGCGTAGGGACTGCTTGAGCGAGCGGATCGTCTGCAGCACCGCCGTCGGCTCATACCCGCAGGCGGCCATGCAGTTCTCGCAGCGCGGGTCCCTGCCACGCCCGTACTTGCTCCAGTCGGTCGTCTCGATCAGCTCCTTGTAGGTCTTCGTGTAGCCGTCAGACATCAAATAGCACGGGCGCTGCCAGCCGAACAGCGAGTAGCTGGGGATCCCCCAGGCGGTGCAGTCGAATTCGGCCTTGCCCTCAAGGAAGTCCAGGAACAGGGGGCTGTGGTTCAGCCGCCACTTCTTGCGCCGCCCGCCGGCGAACGCCTCGCTGAAGAGCTTGCGTGTCTGCTGCACGCCGAGGAAGTGCTCCTGATCGGGCGCTTTCTCGTAAGCGTACGCAGGCGAGATCTCCATCTCGTCGACTTCCAGCTCGTCGTTGAGGAAGTCAAGCACCTCGCGCACCGTTTTGGGCGAGTCGTGGGTGAAGAACGTCGTGTTCGTCGTGACCCTGAAGCCGGCGGCCTTGGCCGCCCCGATCGCTGAGACCGCCTTGTCGAAGACACCCTCGCGCTCGACCGATTCGTCGTGGCGCTCGCGCAGCCCGTCCATGTGAATCGCCCAGGCGAAATACGGGCTCGGCTTGAAGTTCTGAAGCTTGCGCTCCAGCAGCAGCGCGTTCGTGCACAGGTAGACGAACTTCTTGCGCTTGATCAGCTCCGCCGCGATCACATGGATCTCGGGATGGACCAGCGGCTCGCCGCCGGCGATCGAGACCACCGGCGCGCCGCTCTCCTCGATCGCACCGATCGCCTGCTCGACCGGCATCCGCCGGCGCAACTCGTGCTCGGGGTGCTGGATCTTGCCGCAGCCCGAACACGCCAGGTTGCACTGGAACAGCGGCTCCAGCTCCACGACCAGCGGAAACTTCTCGCGCCGGGCCAGCCGCTGGCGCAGCAGATACCAGCCCATCCGCGTGCTTTGCCTGACCCGCACCGCCATCGCGCCTACCTTAGAAAGTGTTTCGATTTGCCAGCATGTGTGCTTATGTATTGCCGTATAGATACCATAGAGCACGCTAGCGCAGAATAGTAATCAAATTTTGGGGTTCGTATGCTTATGTATTTACTTTACATATACCATGGTGCAAGACCATCGAATTTTGAAACATATACTCACAGCCAGCTACGCCTCGGGCGTGGGCGGCAGCGGGGCGGGCGGGGTCCAATCGCGCAGCGCACGCGCCACCCGGCGCAGCACCCGCGCGGCGCGCAGCGCCCCGAACACCGCCCGGGGACGCAGCAGCTCATGACTCGGGCTGTCGAGCACCACGCGCACCACGGCAAACGGGCGTGCCGCGGCGCCCGCCGCCAACCACGCCGACTCCATGTCCACAGCGATCGCCCCGCCCGCCAGCAGCTGCGCGCGGCGCTCGCCCAGCGCAATCTTCGACACGCACACGATCTCCCCGCTGCGCACCGTCATCCCGCGGTCTCGCAGCGCTGCCGCCAGACCGTCGACGTCCGCGCACACAACCGGCTCACTCGCCTCGCTGTGATGCCCCTCATCCCCAGCCGCGCACACCGCCTCGGCGACGATCACCTCCCCGGGCACGGACTCGGCGTCGAGGCCGCCGCAGAAACCGAGGACGAGCAGCGCCCGGCCCGGCTCCCGGGCCAGCGTCGCGGCCGCGCGCGTGGCGTGTCTCGGGCCCATCCCAGTCTTGCGCACGCGCGCGGCGCGGGCGCCTCGCGTGGCGGACCCCACGATCAGGGCCTCGACGCGCAGGGGCACCGCGATCAGCAGATCGCCGCTCATCCCGCCGCCACCGCCGACACCGCCGCCGTAGCCACCGCCACCGCTCTCCTCAGGAGGAGGAGCCCCCGCCCGCGCCCGTGCCTGTGCCTGTGCGAGTACGGCGCGTGAGCGGGCGCACGTTGTCCGGCACCGCGCCCGGCTCGCCCGACGCGCCCGCCGGGGAGGAGCGATGCACATCCGCGGCAGGGGCCTCCTCGTCGCTGAGCCCGAACAGCTCGCGCACGAGCTCGATGCTCGCGTGGCCGCGCGCTTCGCCGTGACTGCGCAGCCGAATCGTGGGCTCGTGCAGCAGACGACTCATGACCGCCCGGGCGATCGCCTCCACGCGCGCGAGATCGCGCGGCGAGGCCGACTCCCAGCGCCCGTCGTTCTCGGCGAGCACCTGATCCACCAGCGCCGCGCCGTGTTCGCGCAGCGCGCTGACCGTCGGCAGCACGTCGAGCTGGCCGAGCCAGCGCGCGAAGCGCTGGATCTCATCCTCGACGATCTCCTGCGCGCGCGGGACCTCGCTCGCGCGCGTGTCGAGATTGCGCGCGACCACGGCCTGCAGGTCGTCGATGTCATACAGGCTCACCCCCTCGATCTCCGCGCAGTGCGGGTCGATGTCGCGCGGGACGGCGATGTCGATCAATAGCAGCGGACGCGAGTCGCGCCCCCGCATCACCTCGGCGAGCTCCTCGCGCCCGACGATCGGGTGCGGCGAGGAGGTCGAGGACAGCACGATGTCGGCGACCGTGAGCTGCTCGGGCAGGCCGTCGAGCCCCACGACCGACCCGCCGAAGCGCTGGGCCAGGTGCAGCGCGCGATCGGCGTGGCGGTTGGCGATGAAGATCGTTCCCGCCCCCTGCTCGGCCAGCGCGCGCGCGGTCAGCTCGCTGGTCTCCCCCGCGCCGAGGATCACGACGTGGCACTCGGCCAGGCCGCCAAGCACGCTGAGCGCGAGATCGACGGCGACCGAGGGAACGCTCGCGCGGCCCCTGCCGATGACGGTCTCCGAACGCACGCGCTTGCCGGTGGACAGCGCCGCGGCGAACAGCCGGTTGGACAGCGGCCCGGTGGCGCCGGCTCGAAGCGCGGCCTCGTGCGCGCGCCTGACCTGGCCCTGGATCTCGGCCTCGCCGACGATCATCGACTCCAGGCCCGCCGTCACGCGGTAGAGCTGGCGCGCGGCGTCGCAGTTGCGTGGCGAGTAGATCGATTCCGCGAGCTCGGTCGGGCGGATCTCCGCACGCTGGGCGAGCAGTCCGAGCACGTCGCCCTCGGCCCGCACCGAGTCTCCGACGACGAGATACACCTCGGTGCGGTTGCACGTGCAGATCACGACCGCCTCGCGCACCTCGCTCGTGGCGAGCGCCGACTGCGCGAACTCGCACGCCTGGGCCTCGGTGAACGCGAGACGCTCGCGCAGCGCGACCGGCGCCGTCTTGTGGGAGACGCCGAGCGCCAGCAGCTCGCTCATACCGTCTCGCGCTCCCTGACCGGGGTGTGGGGCTCGGGCGTCTGGCCATGGGTCTCGTCCTGCCGGCGAGGCCGCGCCCCGAGTTGGGGCTGCTCCGCGAGTTGGGGCTCCCCCACGTCCCCGGGCCGCGCCGCGGGTTGGGGCGGTTGCTGGGGGGGCTGGCCCGCGCGCGCGTGCAGCTCGCGCACGTCACGCTCCACACGGCTCAGGCGGATCGCCATGATCGCCACGTAGATCAGGACGATCGCGAAGAACACGATGTATGCGGCCGCGACATAGCCCGAGCCGGTGCCCTGCGGGAGGGTGGCGGCGAGCGAGTTCATCGGTACCCCAGTATGCGGCTGGACGATTTGAGCAGGATGCGCGTGCGCTTGGCCGCCAGCTCATACGAGCACAACGTCGCGAACAGCAGCGCCATCGCGCCCAGCGACACTCCGAACGTCAGCGCCATCGGCGGTGGCAGGTTCGAGGAGCTGCCGAGCACGCGCGGATGCAGGTAGGAGCTGGACAGGCGCACGGCGAGGAAGTTCATCGGCACGAACGCCCCGGCCGTGATCGCGAACACCGACGCGTAGCGCGCCTGGCGCTCGGGGTCCTCGATCGCAAAGCGCAGCGGCTGATACGTCGCATACAGCAGCATCACGATCAGAAACGACACCAGCGTCGGCTCGCTCCACACCCACCAGTGCCCCCACGAGCCGCGCGCCCAGATCGCGCCCGTCAGCAGCACCACCACGCCCAAGATCAGGCTCATGTGGATCGTCACATACGAGCGCAGGTCCCAGCGCTGATCGCGCGTGCGCAGGTGCGCTATCGCCATCAGCCCGCCGAGCACGAACCCGCACAGCGACACGATCGCCAGGGGCACATGCAGGTAGAAGATCTTCTGCAGAAACCCTTCTTCGGCTTCGATCGGCGCGTAGAAGAACACGAGCCCGAGCGCCACGCCCATCGCGGCGACCGTCGAGATGCTCAGGGTGCGCAGGCCTCGTCCGATCGGCATTGGGTTCGGTCAATCCTCCAGCAGGAAGTCAAACACGGCGTAGGCGATGAGTCCGAACACCAGATCATAGAGCCCCAGCGTCCCAAGCCAGCGCAATTGCAGCCCCCCCGGGTGGACGATGCTCAGCAGCGGCGAGCTCGCCCGGGCGCCGCCGATCACGACCGGCACGAGCAGCGGCAGCGCCAGCAGCGGCCCGAGCAGATCGCGCGCGCGGGTGCGCACGGCCAGCGCCGCGATCAGCGTGCCGATCACCGCGATCCCCACGTCGGCGAGCGCGAGCACCGCCAGCAGCCCCGGCAACGCCTGCCCGAGCGGGGATCCGAGCAAGAGCAGCCCGAACGCCGGCACCGCGACGAGCTCCAGCACGATCAGGTAGGCGAGCAGCGCGAGCGCCTTCGCCACCAGCATCGCACTGCGGTCCACGGGCGCGAGCAGAAACCCGTCGAACCCGCCCTGCTCGGCGTCGGCCACGAACAGGCGGTTGACCCCGAGCATCGCCGCGAACAGCAGCGTCACCCACAGGATCCCCGCCGCCTCGTCGCCGGAAACGGTGTTCTGGTTCAGCGCGAAGTGGAACACCACGAACGTGCTCACCGCGAACAGCGACATCCCCGGCACGGACTCCAGCGTGCGCAGCTCCACGAGCAGATCCTTTCCCAGCAGCGCGCCGACGGTCGCCGCCAGGCCGGGCGGCCTCGCCGACGATCTCCGCGCATCGTTCGCGGTCGGGGGATTGTCGGTCATCGCGCTCACCTGTACAGCTCCGTTATCTCGCTCGGATCGACGCTCCCTGCCTCGCGCAGCAGCGCCACCCGGCCGCCGCGCAGGCCCAGCACGAGGTCGGCCTCGGCCAGCCCCCCTCCGGGGTCGTGGCTGGAGATCACCCGCGTACGGCGCCCGTCCGGGCCGGTTCCCGCGCCGATCAGCGGCCACGCCAGCTCCCGCGCCGCCGGATCGAGACTCACCCACGGCTCGTCGAGCAGCAGCAGCTCGGGCTCGTGCAGCACCGCGCGGCAGATCGCCACGCGCTGGACCATCCCGCGGGACAGTGTCTTCAGCGGCTCGCCGGCGCGATCCACGAGCCTAACGGCGGCGAGCAGCTCCTCGACGCGCTCCGTGCCGACACCGTGCAAGCGCGCGTGAAAGCGCAGATTCTCGCGTGGGGTCAGCTCCCGATACAGCAGCGGCTCGTGCCCGAGCAGGCCGATCCGCCCGCGCACCTGCCAGGCGTCGTCGGGCAGCCGGCAGCCGAGCACCTCGACCTCGCCCGCGTGCGGGCGCAGCAGCGTCGCCAGCACACGCAGCAGCGTCGTCTTGCCTGCGCCGTTGCACCCGAACACGACCAGAGTCTGCCCGCCGGCCAGCGACAGCGACACATCGCTCAGGACCTCGCGTTCGCCGTAACGGCGCACGAGCCCGTCTAACTCGATCACACGCCAGCAGTCTGAGACTCGTGCCGGGTCTGAAGCTCGTGCCGGGTCTGGAGCTCATGCCGGGTCTGGGCGGCCGCGATCAGCTCGCGCACGGCGTCCTCTTCGCCGCACCGCAGCAGCTCGATCGGATCAGGTTCCCCGCCCACCCCGCCGACGATCCGCTCGAAGAACTCCTTGCGGTCCCGGTAGGTCGGCAAGGTGCCCTTCGCCCAGCCGCGCGCCTCGTTGAGCAGCACCGCCAGGCGCGCATACTCGGGGCCGAACTGCCCTTCGATCTCACGCTTCATCCGCTTGGCCAGCGCCGGCGAGGCGCCCGCGGTGGAGATCGCGATCGCCAGCGGGCCGGTGCGCACGATCGCGGGCAGGATGAAGTTGCACAGCGGCGGCACGTCCACCACGTTGACGAGCATCGCCCTGCGCTCGGCATCTTCATACACGGCGATGTTCACGTCCGTGTCGTCGGTCGCGGCGATCGCCATGAACACGCCCTCCAGGTCGGCCGCGCCGGCGTAGGCGCGCCGCTCCCAGCGGATCGCTCTCTCGCGCGCATGCTCGGCCAGCGCCGGCAGCGCCTCGGGGGCGATCAGCGTCACATCGCCGTCGCAGGCGAGCAGCCCCTCGACCTTCTCCAGACCGATCTCCCCGCCGCCGACGACCACGCAGCGCCGGCCGGTCAGTCGCAGGCACGCGATGTAGAACGGAGTGTCGAGCATCCCCCGCACGCAAGACTGATCGCAGATTCGTCTGCGCAGCTGGCAGACGCACTCCTTGCCTGCATAAGCCTGGGCGGGCATACCCACAGGGTATCCATCATGGTATCCATCATGAGAGCCGGACCGCATGCTTGAAAAGATCTGATGAGAAAGGGCCTGGCCGCATGCGGCCAGGCCACGGGGACGCACGTCCCCGCCCTATCGCGGCACGCCTCGCCCCAGCATTCGCGCCCCCACCCGCACGATCGCCGGCCCGCCCCGGCGCCACGCCCGCTCGCGGTCTGACTCGCGCCCCGAGCGCAGTCGCGCGACCGCTCGGGCCGCACGGACGGTCGTCTCGTCGTAGGGCCCCCACCACAGCCCGCGCAGTCCCGAAGGGCTCCACGCGATCAGCTTCTCCTGCGCGCACGCTCGCAGCCCGGTCTCGCCCAGCGTCTTGCCCAGGCCGGCGCCGCTCGCCGCCCCCCACGGTCCGCGCGTGAGCATCGGTCCCGGCAGGTGGTCGTTTAGCCAGACCATGCCCGCGCGCAGCTCGCGCGCGATCCGCGTCCCGCGATAGCGATCGGCCGTCCACACGGACGCGCCCAGCCCGTATTCGCAGTCGTTGGCCAGCGCGATCGCCTGCTCGACCGAGTCGACGCTCACGACCGCCAGCACCGGCCCATCCAGGGGCTCTCGCATCAGCCGCATCTCGTGCGTCGCGCCCGTCACGACGGCGGGCGCGTAGAACGCGCCCGAACATCCGGACGGCGCCTGGGCGAGCGGTCCGCCGCACCGCAGCCGCGCGCCCTGCGCCACGGCCTCCTCGACCAGCTCGCTCACGTGCGCCAGCCGGCGCTCAGACGCCAGCGGGCCCACCTGCACACGCCGGCCGGCCGGCGATTGCCCGCCCGCCGGATCGCCCACGGACAGCCCCCGCGCGCGCGCGACCAGCTGCTCCACGAACAGCTCGGCGACCTCCCGTGCGACATACACCCGCTCGACCGCTCCGCGCGCCTGCCCGGCGCCCGCGCAGCCCGCCCACAGCGCGCCGTCCACGGCGCGTGCGAGATCCGCGTCGGCGAGCACGAGCATCGCGTCCTTGCCCCCGAGCTCGACCGTGACCTCGCGCTCGCGCGAGACGCATTCCCGCGCCACCTCTCGTCCGACCGCGGGAGAGCCCGTGAACAGCACCTTGCCGACGGGCGCGCGCGCGAGCGCAACTCCGACCTGCGCGCCGCCGTGAGCGATCGCCACCAGCCCTTCCGGCAGACCGGCCCGTCCCAGCACGCGCATGATCGCCTCGCCGGCCAGGCACGCGCGGCGCGCGGGCTTGAACACGACCCCGTTGCCCGCCAGCAGCGCACCCGCGATCTGGCTCAGCGGCTGTGCGAACGGCGCGCTCCCCGCGCCGATCACTCCGATCGTCCCATATGGCTCATACGCCACTCGCGCGCGCGCGCCGATCCCAATCGTCAGCGAGCGATGCGTCCCCACGCGTCGTCCCCCGAGCACCTGCGCTCCGTCCTGCGCGATCCAGTTCAGCGCGTCGATCGCGCTCAACAGCTCCATCGTGGCGACCTCCGCGCGTGGGCGGCCCTGCTCGCGCCCGATCGTCTCCGTGAGCGCGTCGAACTCGTCCACGATCGCCTGCGCCATCCGGCGCATGTACCGGGCGCGGTCCACCACCCGCAGCAACGCCCACAGCGGTTGCACCCGCGCCACGCCCGTCACCACCTGCTCGATCTGCTCGGGCGCCGTGGCCTGCACCTCGCCCAGCGTCACCCCGGTCGCAGGATCGCGGGCGAGCAGCGTGCGCGGCGCTTCGCGGGTCTCGCCGCCCGCGTCCGCGTCCATGTCCATGTCGGTGGCGATGCTCATCGGACTCCCATCGGCTCGATTATCGCCCACCCGTCCGGCGTCATCGCCCACACGTCATCCACGCGTCATCGCCCACGCATCCGGCGTACTTCCTGCAACCGCCGCTCAAGCTGCGATTCGGCCTCGCCGGGCTGGAAGAACCGCTCGCCGACCACGCTCTCCGGCAGCAGCTCCTGCGGTGAGACCTGCCCGGGGTGCTCGTGCGGGTAGTCGTAGGAGCCGATGTCCTCCCGTCCCGGCCGGGCGCCCGGGCTCAGCCACCCCGGAACGGGCGCCGCGCCGTGCTCGCGCACGTGCGCCGTAGCCGCGTCCAGCGCCCTGCCGGCGGCGTTTGACTTCGGCGCAAGCGCCAGGTAGATCGCCGCCTGCGCAAGCGCGAACTTGGCCTCGGGCATGCCCACGTGCTCGACCGCCTGCGCCGCCGCGACCGCCACCGCAAGCGCGCCCGGATCGGCGTTGCCGACGTCCTCGGAGGCGAGGATCACCATGCGCCGCACGATGAACCGCGGGTCCTCGCCGCCCTCCAGCATCACCGCCAGGTAGTACAGCGAGGCGTCCGGATCCGAGCCGCGCGTGGCCTTGATCCAGGCCGAGATGCAGTCGTAGTGGCGGTCCCCCTTTTTGTCGTACAGCACCGCCCGGCGCTGCAGTGCGTCCTGTGCCCGCTCAATCCCCACACTGGGCTCGCCCAGCTCGGCGGCCGTCTCCAGGGCCAGCTCCAGCGCGTTCAGCGCCGTGCGCGCATCGCCGGCGCTGCGCGCGGCCAGGAACTCGATCGCCTGCTCATCCACCTCCACGCCGGCGGCGGCCGGGACGGCGAAGGCAGAGGTCGCCCCCCGCTCGATCACGCGGCGCAGCACCGTGGTGACCTCCTGTGCGGACAGCGCCTGCAGCGCATACACGCGCACGCGCGACAGCAGCGCTCCGTTGACCTCGAACGCCGGGTTCTCGGTCGTCGCTCCGATCAGCGTGATCAGGCCCTCCTCGACCGCCGGCAGCAGCGCGTCCTGCTGGGCCTTGTTGAACCGGTGGATCTCGTCCAGGAAGAACACGGTGCCACCCGCGGCTCCCGCGGCGCCCCCGTGCGCGCGCCTGTGCGCGGCGCGCTCGATCACCGCGCGCACCTCCGCGCGACCGGCCTGCACGGCGCTCAGCTCCTCGAATGCCGCGTCGGAGTTGCTCGCCACCATCCGCGCCAGGGTCGTCTTGCCCGACCCCGGCGGCCCGTACAGCACCATCGAGTGCGGCCTGCCCTGCTCGATCGCCGTCCGCAGCCCCGAGCCCTCGCCCAGCAGGTGGCCTTGCCCGACGAACTCGTCCAACCGCAGCGGGCGCATCCGCACCGCCAGCGGATGCGGTCCATCCGTGCCCGGCGCCCGGGCTGGGGGATCGTCCTCGAACAGGGTCTCCACGCCACTGAGTATTCCGCGCCTGCACGACGGGCTCGCCCCCCGCGTGTCACGCCTCGCCCCGCGCCAGATCTGGGCCCCGGGACGCGAGCGGCCCGGCGGGCGACCCGCGGCGCCTGCCAACACGCGCCTATGCGCGGGTTGCATCAGTTCAGGTTTGCCGGGAGGTTGCCGAGGAGTGCATGTCGAATCTGTATTCGGTGGTTCATGTGAGGACTAAACGGCGGGGAGTCTCGCGATGAGCGCCGGCGCGGCTGAGCTGCTGCCCGGCGCCGGCGAGCGCTTGGGCTTTCCCGACCTCGCCGATGGGGCCGCCGGGACCTCCCATGTCGCGCGCTCGCCCCTGCAGCTGTTCTGGCGGCGCTTTCGCCGCGATCGCGTCGCGCTGGTCTCGCTCGGGTTCATCGTCGTGCTGATCCTCGTCGCGATCGCCGCGCCGCTGGTCGTCTCACTGCTCGGACTGCCCGGCCCGGACGTGCAGAGCTCCAACCTGACCAACGCCTTCGGCAGTCCGCTCGGGCCGAGCCTCGCACACCCCTTCGGCGTCGATCCGCTCGGCCAGGACGTCGCCTCGCGCGTGATCTACGGCACGCGCGTGTCGCTGATCGTGGGAATCGCCGGCACCGCCATCGCGGCAGTGCTCGGCACGACCGTCGGGCTGCTCGCCGGCTTCTACCGCGGCGTGACAGACACGCTGCTCTCGCGCCTGATCGACGTCGCGCTGGCGATTCCCGTGCTGCTGCTCGGCCTCGGACTCGGGGCCGCCTGCGAGGTGCGAGGCTGTCTGGGCGGTCACATCCAGTCGGGCCTGGGCGTGATCATCTTCCTGATCGCGCTCGTCAACTGGACGTACATCGCGCGCATCGTCCGCGGGCTCGTGCTGTCGCTGCGCGAGCGGGAGTTCATCGACGCCGCCCGCTCGCAGGGCGCCTCGGACGCGCGCATCATGGGGCATGAGATCCTGCCGAACCTGGTCGCGCCGATCGTCGTCTACTCGAGCCTCCTGATCCCGCAGAACATCCTGCTGGAGGCCGCGCTGTCGTTTCTCGGCGTCGGCGTGCGCCCGCCCACCGCCAGCTGGGGGCAGATGATCGCCGCGGCCACGCCGATATTCAACACGGCCTGGTGGTACATGGCCTTTCCCGGCATCGCCCTGCTGACGACCGTGCTCGCGTTCAACCTGCTCGGCGACGGCCTGCAGGATGCGCTGAACCCGAGGATCGCCCGCTGATGGGGGATCAACCCAACCAACTGCCGCCCGCACAAGTGGGCGATGAACCGTCGATCGTCCATCGCCCGGGCGGTCCCGACACATACACAGGAGGCGCCACAATGACGAAGTCGATCATGAAGCTCACACTCCTCGCGCTCCTCGCGGGGGTGCTCGTGCTGGGGCTCGCCGCGTGCGGTTCCAGCGGCGGCACGATCTCCGGTGCGAGCGGGATCAAGGCGCCCCCCGGCGTGCAGACCCCCCTGACCGAGTCTCAGGCCGGCGGCGTGCGCGGCGGCGTGCTGACGGTGCTCAACCACGAGGATCTCGAACACCTCGACCCTGGCCAGGCCTACTCCTCGGTCGACTACGAGGCGATGTATGCGACTCAGCGCCCGCTGTACTCGTACAAGCCGAACACGTTCGCCGCCCCCACCCCCGACCTGGCCTCCAGCCCGCCCGAAATCTCCCCCGACCGCAAGACGGTCACCGTGCACATCCGCTCGGGTGTCCACTTCAGCCCGCCCGTCAATCGCGAAGTCACCTCCGCCGATGTCGCCTACGCGATCGAGCGCGGCGCTAACGAAAACGTCGCCAACCCTTACTTCTCCAGCTACTTCGGCTCGCTGGAAGGCGCAAGTAAGGCGAACGGTGGGCCGATCCCTGGGATTACCACGCCCAACTCGCACACGATTGTGTTCCACCTAGCCGAACCAAAGGGTCAAATCGTCGCCAACGCGCTCGTGCTACCGCTGAGCTCGCCCGTACCAGAGGAATACGCCAAGCGATACGACGCAAAGAAGCCAACCGAATACGGCACTTACCTCGTCGCCACCGGGCCATACATGTTCAAGTCGAGCTCCGCAGGAAAGGTTCTCGGATTGGGCTATGAACCGGGCAAGTCCGCGACACTCGTGCGCAACCCCAACTGGAGCGCCTCCACCGACTTCCGCCCTGCGTACCTGAACCAGATCGACATCCAGATCGGCGGCGACCCAACCGTCATCGGCCGCCAGGTGCTCGAAGGCTCGCACATGATTCAGAACGACACCCCAGCGCAGCCGACCGTCCAGCTCGCGTATGAAAAATTCCGTTCCCAGCTTGAGATATCGCCGGGCGCAGGCACCAACTACATCTCCGTCAACAACCACAAGGGCCCGTTCACGAACATCAACTTGCGCAAGGCGCTGTGGGCGGCACTCGACCGCGTGGCGATGAACAAGGCCCGTGGCGGCGAACTGGTCACGAACGTGATGACCCACTTCCTCTATCCCGAAATTCCTGGCTTCGAACAGGCCGGCGGTCTCGCCGGGCCACCTGTGGACTACAACGACTATCCCGATGGCAACGCCCAGGTGGCCGCCAAGTACATGCGCCTCGCCGGCTATCCGAACGGCAAGTACACGGGCTCAGCCACGTTGCAGGTCGTCGGCGCGACCGGCAGCCCCGAAGCCGAGGATGCCGAAATCGTCAACCAGACACTGAAGAACCTCGGGTTCAAGACAAAGCTCAGCCTCGTCGACCAGTCGGTCATGTACTCGAAGTTCTGCGGCACGCCGGCGGAAGAGATCGACGTCTGCCCCAACGTCGGCTGGGCCGCCGACTTCGGCGACCCTCAGGCCGTGCTCGACGTGACTTTCAACGGGAAGCACATCGAACCTACGGGCAACAACAACTGGGGCCAGGTGAACGATCCTACGATCAACAGCCACATGGCAGCCGCTGAACTGCTGGTGGGCATGCAAGCTCGCGCCCAGGCATGGGCGAACATCGACCGCGAACTGGTCGCTCAGGCCGCCGCCATTCCCTTCGCTTGGGACAAGGAGCCGAACATCGAGTCTCACGATGTCGCCGGCGTCGGCGACGTGTGGAACATCGGGGCGTGGGACTACAGCTTCACGTCGCTGCGTTGAGATGCTTGTCTTTTGGGATTTCGTTTTTACTATGGTTATACGTACCGGCAAAGACGGATGACATTTGTCGGCGAAGGTTGGCTCGGGCATATGTTTCTATTTAAAACTTGGTGTAACCATAGTCACACGCACCTAAAAATAAAACATCATCCTCCGCCCCCAGTAACACAATGGCTATCGACGAGGCCGGCAACATGAGGGGCTACGTGCTCAGGCGCATCCTGTGGGGCGTGCTCTTGCTGGTGATCGTCTCGGCGCTGACGTTCGTGCTGTTCCGGATCCTGCCCACGGCCGAACCTGCGCGGCTGCGCGCCGGACACAACGCGAGCCCCAAGGTGATCGCCGCGCTGCGCGTGGACCTCGGGCTGAACAAGCCGCTGATCACCCAGTTCTGGCTGTACATGAAGGGGTTGTTCCTGCACTTCGACCTCGGCTACAGCTACTACAGCGGCGCCTCGGTCGGGAGCCTGATTGCCGGCCGCCTGCCCGCGACGCTGTCGCTGACGATCGGCTCAGCGATCATCTGGCTGGCGATCGGGCTGCCGATCGGCATCCTCTCGGCGCTGCGCCGGCGCTCGCGCTCGGACCGCGCGTCGATGGGGATCGCGCTGCTGTTCATCTCCGCGCCGGAATACTGGCTCGGGCTGATCGTTTTGTATCTGTTCGCCGCGGACATCGGCCAGATCAGGGTGTTTCCCGGCGCGGGCTCCTACGCCGGCCTGACGGCAGACCCGGGGAAATGGCTCGGCTCGCTGATCCTGCCGTGGCTCGTGCTCGCCGCCGGGTTCGCCGCGGTGTACGCGCGGGTGATGCGCAGCAGCCTGATCGAGACGATGGGCCAGGACTACATCCGCACAGCCCGAGCCAAGGGCCTGCCCGAGCGCCAGGTGGTCCTGCGCCACGGCGTGCGCGCCGCGATCACACCGATCCTGACGATCTTCGCCCTCGACGTCGGTGTGCTGCTCGGAGGAGCGGTGCTAATCGAGACGGTGTTCGACATCCCCGGGATCGGGCGCCTGAACTACGACGCGATCACGCACGCCGACTTCCCGATCATCCAGGGCACCGTCCTGCTGGCGGCAGCGTTCATCATCGTCGCGAACATCCTCGTCGACATCGCCTATGCGTATCTAGACCCCAGGGTCCGTTACTCATGACGCTGCTGCAAGTCGAGGATCTGCGCGTCGCGTTTGCCACCGAAGACGGCCTCGTGCGGGCCGTGGACGGGATCAGCTACGACCTGGAGCGCGGGCGCACGCTCGGGATCGTCGGCGAGTCGGGTTCGGGCAAGACCGTGGCGGCGCTCAGCGTGCTCGGGCTGACGCGTGCGGAGGGGGCGACCGTCAGCGGGCGCATCTGGTTCGAGGGCCGCGATCTGCTGACGCTGAGCGAGCGCGAGCTGTGCGCCGTGCGCGGCAACGAGATCGCGATGGTGTTTCAGGACCCGCTGTCCTCACTGCACCCGCTGTATCGCGTCGGCGCGCAGATCGTCGAGGCGATCCGCGCGCACCGGGACGTCGCCAAGGCAGCCGCGCGAGCGCGAACGATCGAGCTGCTGGACCTCGTCGGCATCCCCGATCCGGCGCGGCGCGTGGACGCCTACCCGCACGAGCTCTCCGGCGGACAGCGCCAGCGCGCGATGATCGCGATGGCGCTCTCGGGCGACCCGAAGCTGCTGATAGCCGACGAGCCCACGACGGCGCTGGACGTGACCGTGCAGGCGCAGATCCTCGGGTTGCTGTCACGGCTGCAGCGCGAACTGCAGATGGCGCTCGTGCTCGTCACCCACGACCTCGGCGTCGTCGCGGAGATGGCCGATGACATCGCCGTCATGTATGCGGGTCAGATCGTCGAGAGCGCTCCCGCCGAGCGCGTGCTCACCGCCCCCGAACACCCCTACACCTGGGGACTGCTGCGCTCGATCCCCACGCTCGACGGCCCGCGCGAGGAACTGCTCACGCCGATACCCGGCAGCCCCCCGAGCCCGCTCGCGCCCCCGCCGGGCTGTCGCTTTCACCCCCGCTGCCCCTACGCCGAGCCCGAGCACGCGCGCACCGATCCGTCGCTGCAGCCAGTTCCCGGCCAGCCCGAGCACCGGGTCGCGTGCCTGCTGGCGCCGGACACGCGCCGGCGACTGTGGCGGGATCTGCACGAGGGACAAGCCGCCGAGCGGCCTCCCGCGGCGGTGGCGTCCGACGTCGGGGACGCTGACAGGAGGAGAACCGCGTGAGCTCGCCCGAGCCCGGGGTCGCCCCGGCCACAGCGGGCGCCCAGCCCCTGGTCCAGGTGAAGGGCCTGGTCAAGCACTTCCCGATTGACCGCGGCGTGATGCTGCGGCGGACCGTAGGCGCGATCAAGGCCGTGGACGGCATCGACTTCGATGTGCACGCAGGTGAGACGTTCGGCATCGTCGGCGAGTCCGGCTCGGGCAAGAGCACGACCGCGCGGCTGATCGCGCGGCTGATCGATCCGACCGCCGGGCAGGTGCGGTTCGAAGGACGCGACATAACGGCGCTGCGCGGGTCTGCGCTCAAGCAGGTCAGGCGCGAGCTGCAGATGGTCTTCCAGGACCCGTACTCCTCGCTGAACCCGCGCCGGAGCATCGGCTCGATCGTGGCCGAGCCGCTTCAGATCCACCGCGTGCAGCCGGCCGGTTCGGAGATGCGAGCGGCAGCGAGTGTCTCCCGGTCCGGTCGCGCCCAGCGCAAGCGTGCCGTGCAAGAGCTGATAGCGATGGTCGGGCTGAACCCCGAGCACTACAACCGCTACCCGCACGAGTTCTCTGGCGGGCAGCGTCAGCGCATCGGCATCGCGCGCGCGCTGGCCCTGCGTCCCAGGCTGCTGATCGCCGACGAGCCGGTGTCGGCGCTGGACGTGTCGATCCAGGCGCAGATCCTCAATCTGCTGCGTGACTTGCAACGCCAGCTTGGCCTGACGATGGTGTTCATCTCCCACGATCTGTCGGTCGTCAGGCACATGTGCGATCGCATCGCCGTCATGCACGACGGACGAATCGTCGAGCTGGCGTCAAACAAGGAGCTGTACAGCTCGCCCCGCGACCCGTATACGCGCGAACTTCTGGCGGCGGTGCCGGGCGCGCGGCGGGTGCGGGAGCGTACGATCTCGGCATGAGCGAGGCAAGACCGCGGCCCGACGCCGGTTCCGGTTCCGGCGCGAAACCCGCGGATGCGTCTGGGACGAGCCCCGGCGAGCTGGCGGGCGAGGCGTCCCGGGAGAGCACGGATCTGGCGGATGAGACACGGCGGCTGCTGCGGAGCCTGATCCGGTTCGACACGGTCAACCCGCCGGGCAACGAGCGTCTCGCGCAGGAACACCTCGCCGCGCACCTGACCAAGGCTGGGTTCGAGTGCGAGCTGCTGGGCGCCGAGCCCGATCGTCCCAATCTCGTGGCGCGGCTGCGCGGCGAGCGCGACGGCCCGACGCTGTGCTACCTCGGCCACGTCGACACGGTCCTGGCCGACCCGGCCGACTGGACGCACGACCCCTGGTCGGGGGACCTGGCCGACGGGTGCATATGGGGGCGCGGAGCGCTGGACATGAAGTCCCAGGTCGCGGCCGAGATCGCCGCGGCGGCCTCCCTGGCGCGCTCGGGCTGGCGGCCCGCGCGGGGGGAGCTGTTGATCGTGGCGGTCGTCGATGAGGAGACCGGCGGCGCGCTCGGCGCCGAGTGGATCACCCAGACGCATCCCGAGCGGGTGCGCTGCGACATGCTCGTCAACGAGGGCGCGGGCTGCATGTTCGAGTACGGCGGCGCGCGCCGCTACGGGGTGTGCTGCGCCGAGAAGGGCGTCTTCCGCTTCACGGTCACGACCGGCGGCGTGGCCGGGCACGCGTCGATGCCGGGCATGGGCGAGAACGCGCTGCTGAAGATGGCGCCACTGCTGGAGCGCCTGGGCGCGCGCCGGCCCGCGTATGAGCTGACCGATGTGCCGCGCGCGTTCCTGAGCGCGATCGGCGAGGACCCCGGCGATCCCGCGGGCTCGGTCGCCCGGCTGCGCGCCGCCGACGAGCGCCTGGCGATCATGTTCGAGCCGATGCTTGGCGTCACGTTCGCGCCCACGCGGATCAGCGCGTCGGAGAAGATCAACGTGATCCCCAGCCGGGCGGTTTTGCGGGTGGACTGCCGCGTGCCCCCGGGCCTGGGTGAGGACGAGGTCAGGCGCGCGATCACGGACGTGATGGACTCCCACCCACCCGGCGGAACGGACCCCCACCCCCCCTTCGAGATCGAGTTCACCGAGCGCATCGTCGGCAACAGCTCGCCGATGGATTCGCCGCTGATGGACGCGATCTCCGCGTGGGTGTCCGAGCACGACCCGGGCGCGCGCACGGCCCCGACGATCCTGCCGGGGTTCACCGACTCGCGCCACTTCCGCGCGGCGTTTGGAGACTGCGTCGCCTACGGGTTCTTCCCCCAGCGCCACCAGTCGCTGCTGGAAACGGCGCCCCTGATCCACGGCGCGGGCGAGCGCATCGACGTCCGCGACCTGGCGTTCGCGGCGGCGTTCTTCCGAGATCTGGCGCTGCAAGTGCTGGGTTGAGGCAGGCGCGAGCCTCAGTGCACACGTTTGCGTCATTCCGCCGTGCATTCGATACACTGGTGCTGCCAAGATGAGCATCACCTCGGGGTCCGGCTCGCCGGACCCCGTCTTCGTTAAAGCGTGAGCGAGGCGGGCTGTTCGAGCAGCTCGCGGATGCGGGCCAGCAGCCTGGCGGCGTCGGCGCCATAGAGGATGCGGTGGTCGCAGGCGAGCGTGACGGTCATCGTCTGACGCGCGAGGAGCTCTCCCTCGCGCACGACGGGCCGCGGTGAGACAGCACCCACCGACAGGATCGCCGCCTGCGGCGGATTGACGATCGCGGTGAAGCTCTCAACACCGAACATGCCCAGGTTTGAGACCGTGAACGTGCCCCCGCCCAGCTCGGGCGGCGTGATCGATCCGTCGCGCACCTTCGCCGCAAGTGCGCGGGTCTCGCGCGCGATCTCGCCCAGCGAGATGACGTCCGCGTCGAACACGGTCGGCACGATCAGCGCCCCGCCCGCGGGCTCATCCGAATCGAGCGCGACGGCGACGCCGATGTTGACGCGCGAGTGCAGCTGCAGGCGCCCGTCGCGATAGCTGGAGTTGGCGCGCGGGTGCTCGCGCAGAGCGATCGCGGCGGCCTTGACGATCATGTCGTTGTACGTGGGCGCGTCCGCCTGGCCAAGCCCCTTCAGCTGTGAGCGCAGCGCCACGCACTCCTGCATGTCGACGTCGGCATGCAGCGCGAAGTGGGGGATCGTGGCCTTCGACTCGGCCATGCGCCGGGCGATCGTCTGCTGGGTGCGCGACAGCTCGAGCTCGGTCGTCTCGCCCTTGGCGGTCATGATGTCCGGGGGGGACGCGGCTCGCGGCGGGGTCGCGCTCACACCTGCCGACGGGGTATCCGCCGACGCGGTGCCTGCGGCAGGTTCCCGACTGGCGGCAGCCTGCACGTCGGCCTTGACGATGCGCCCTCCCGGACCGGTGCCGGTGAGCGCGCGCAGGTCGATGTCGCCCTCCCGGGCGACACGCCGTGCGAGAGGGGATGCCTTGACGCGCTCGCCATCCGCCGCGGCAGGTGCATCGCCCATTTCGGGTGCCAGGACCTGAGCGGCCTCGCCGGCGCGCTCAACCTCCTGGGGCGCGGGAGCTGCCGCATCGGACTGCTGAACGGTGGCGGACTCGCCGGTGTGTGAGCTGAGCGCGTCGCCCGCGGTGGGCGCTTCCCCCGCGGCGCCCGGCGCGGTCTCCGGATCGACCGAGCCCACCCGCGCGATGACCGCGCCGACCGGGAGCGTGTCGCCCTCGGCGGCGACGATCGTAATGACGCCGTCGAGGTCCGACTCATAGGTCATCGTCGCCTTGTCGGTCTCGATCTCGATCAGCTCCTGACCGCGGCGCACGGGCTCGCCGTCGAGCACGAGCCAGCGCAGGATCGTGCCCTCCTCCATCGTGTCCGACAGGCGAGGCATGACGATCTCGCTCACAGCGACCTCGAGTACGGCTCATCTCGACGGGAAAGCAAGCTCGACCACAGCACAGCACATCTCATAGCACCCTCGGCGCTCACAGCACCCCCAGCGCCGCGCGCGCAGCGGCGTGGCCGCTCAGGACGGCGCCCTCGAGCGTCGCCGGCCAGCCCGTGTCCGTATAGGCGCCTGCCAGCACAAGCCCGGGCACCTCCGTGCGGGCGCCGGGGCGCAGCCTGGCCACCCCCGGCACGGCGCGAAACGTGGCGGCGTGCTCGCGCGTGACGAGGAAGCTCTCCACCCTCGCCCGCCGCGCCCGCGGCAGCAGCGCCGCCAGGGCCGGCAGGTAACGCTCGCGCAGCTCGCGCACGCTCATCGCCATCTCCCGATCGGCGCCCGACAGAGACACCGCCAGATACTGACATCCCGGCGGGGCGCCGCCGGCGGCGGTGCGATCGAACAGATACTGCACCGGCGTCCCCACTCCGGCCGCGAACCGGTGCTCGCAGACCGGCCGATCGTAGACGACATGCAGGTTCACGATCGGCGAGCTCTCCAGGCGCCGCAGCCCGGCGGCGATTCCGGGGGCGAGCGCCTCCAGCAGTCCGACCGCGCGCTGGTGGGAGACAGCGACGATCACCGCCCGCGCGTCGAGCGTGTCGGGCGCGTCCGCCGCCCCGCGACCACGAACCCGCAAGCCCGCCCCGCCTCGCTCTATCGCCTCCGCGCGCCAGCCCAGGCGCACCCGCACTCCAGCCTCCACGAGCGCCGCAGCGGCGGGCCGGGCGATCGTCTCGCTCAGCGGCCGCTCGTGAAAGCCGATGTCCCCCGCGCTCGTGCTCGCCAACAGGCCCGTCCTGAACACGAACGCGCCGAGCCCGAGCGAGGCCTGCGCGGCGGGCAGGTTCAGCGTCGGCAGCGCAACCAGATCCCACAGCGCGGCCACCGTATCGGGACCCTGGCCGTGCGCGGCCAGCCACCCGCCGAGGGCCTGGCGCTCGAGCGTTTCATCGGTGGGGTCCAATCGCCCGAGCGCGAGCGCGGCGCGCGCGGCGCGCAGACGCTGGGCGAAGGTCAGATGCCGGTAGCGCAGCAGCGTGCCGGCGAGATGCAGCGGCGCGGGCAGCGACCCTCGACGCAGCACGACCGGCTCACGGCCCGGACTCAGCACGGGTATGCGAAGGCGCTCCTGCAATACAACACCATGCTCGCTGCCAAGCCGCGCCAGCAATCCGCGGTAGGCGACGCAGCAGCGCAGGAACACGTGCTGGCCGTTGTCCATCCGCAGTCCGTCGCGCTCGAACGAGTAGGCGGCGCCGCCAAGCCTGCGGCGGACCTCCACGAGCGTCACGCGCGCGCCGGCAGCGACACAGTCCAGCGCGGCCGCGATCCCCGCCAGGCCGCCGCCGATCACGATCACCTCGCGCTCGGAACCGGCGCCACGAGAGAGCGCGCCGGCAGGGTCCACGCCACGAGAGAGCGCGCCGGCAGGGTCCACGCCACGAGAGAGCGCGCCGGCAGGGTCCACGCCACGAGAGTCCGCGCCACCGAAGGCCCTCAACCGCTGCCCCCGAACATGCTGCGCAGCGCGACCCACGTCTTCTCGTGCATTCCCAGCGAGACCCGTTCGCGCAGCACACGCTGAGGCGCCTCCGCGATGCGCGAGAGCAGCCGGTCATAGATGCCGGCCATCGCCAGCAGGCACGCGGCGCTGCGCCTGTCGAGCAGCGGAGCCAGCGCGAGCCCGCGCTCGAACCACTGCCGGGCGCGGTCTGCCTGGAAGCTCACGAGCGCGTCCAGCGATCTCAGCTCGGCCTCCCCCACGCCTTCGCTCCCATTCACGCGGCGCCGGCCGACCCTTGCACCCGATCCGTCGGCGAGCCGCACGATCGTGCTCGCCGCGTCACCCTCCTCGCCGAGCGCCGGCATCAGCCCGAAGCGGCGCAGATCCTCCGCGGGCAGATACACGCGACCGTTCTCGGCGTCCTCGCGGACATCGCGCAGGATGTTCGTGAGCTGCAGTGCCACGCCGAGGTCATCGGCCAGGCGCCCGGCCCGCGCCGGGTCGGCGCCGTCCGGGTCGCGCAGCGCGAAGATCGCCAGACAGGCCCGCCCGATCGCCCCGGCCACGCACCGGCAGTAGAGCACGAGATCGTCAAAGCTCTCATACCTCACGCCTTCGACGTCCATGCGCACCCCCTCGATCAGCGCCTGCAGGGCGTCGGGCGGCACCGCGAAGCGCTCATACGCGTCGGCCAGCGCGACCATCACCGGGTCTGGCGCGGGTGCCCGCAGCGCAGCGACGAGCCCGGCGCCGTGGGAATCGAGCATTCTCGCGGTACCGGCGCCGGTCGCCAGGCTGTCCCCCGCGGAGAGCCGCGCAAGCGCTTGCGCCTGCTCGTCCAGCCGGCGCAGTTTCTCCGCGGGGGCAAGCGCCCCATCGCCGATGTCATCGACGCGGCGCGCGAACGCATACACCGCACACATCGCTCGGCGCCGCGGTGGCGAGAGCAGACGGATCCCGTAGTAGAAGTTGGCCGCGCCGGCGCGCGCGATCGCCTCGCAGCGGCGGTATGCCGCGTGCGTGCTCACCGGCGTGCTCAACGACGTGCTCACCGGCGGCGCTCCACGAGCGTGCCGGCCAGCGCCAGCAGGCGCCGTCCCGTGCCGGCGCGCGGCGGCCCGGCGAGAACGTCGCACCCGGCCCGCTCGATCGCATCCAGGGCCGCGCGTCCCCCGGCCACGAACGCGGCGACGGCCAGCCGCTCGCGCACGCCGTGCAGATCGTCGATCAGAGGAGCGCCCCGCGCAAGCAGCTCACGGGCACGCGCGATCTCCAGCGCGATCGTGCACCGCAGCGGCTCACCGGCATGCTCGGCCGACAGGTCAGCGAGCGTGCAGCCGCAGCGAGCCATGTCTCGGAGCGGCAGGTACACGCGCCCGCGATCGCGGTCCTCGGCCACGTCCTGGCAGTGCTCGGCCAGCTGCAGCGCCGTGCAGATCGCATCCGAGAGCGTCACGCGCGCGGGCGTTGCCTGAGCGAACACGCCGAGCACGAGCTCCCCCACCGGGTTCGCCGACAGCTCGCAGTAGCCGCGCAGCTGCTCCCATGTCTCATAGCGGCTGACGCGCTGGTCGACGCGGTTGGCCTCGATCAGGCGCACGAACGGCCCGCGCGGCAGCGAGCACTCGCGCAGCGTCGGCTGCAGGCGCTGCATCAGCGGGTGCTCCGCCCTACCCCGAAACGCCCGGTCGAGGTCCCGTTCGAGCTCCTCCAGGGCCGCCAGCCGCTCGGCTGCGCTCACCGGAGAACCGGCGCCCGGCGGCGGCCCATCGCCGAGCTCGTCGACGAGACGCGCGAACCCATACAGCGCAAACAGGTGCGCGCGCTCGCGGCGCCCCAACACGCGGCTGGCGACGGGGAAGTTCTCCCCGGAGACTCGTCCCATCACAGCGGAGATGTCCGGCGCCGGTGGATCGGCAGCCTGACCGCCGGGGGTCCGCCCGCCCGGAGCACGCCCGCCCGCCGTCCGTGTGCCGCGGACTCCGTCGGGAGAGCCCCGCGGCGGTGGCGAGGCCGCGGCCACGGTTGCCCCTGCCATCACCTCGCGGCGGGGGCCGCGACGGAGCGCAGGCAGCGCCCGAGGGCCGTGATCGGAAAGACGAGCCGGTACAGGTGATAGTTGATGTAGTAGTCGCTCGGAAATCCGGTGCCGGTGTACTGCGGCTCATCCCAGCTCCCGTCGGCGCGCTGGGTGCGCACGAGCCAATCCACGCCGCGCCACAGCGCGAGAGAGTCGAGCCGGCCGATCTCCGATCGGCCGGCGGCGTGCAGCGCGAGCAGCGCCCAGGCGGTCTGAGAGGCGGTGCTCTCACCACGGCCGATCCACGCGGGATCGTCATATGAGCGAGGGTCCTCGCCCCAGCCGCCGTCCTCGTTCTGATGGCGCGCCAGCCAATCGACCGCGCGGCGGATGCACTCCTCGGCGGGGGCCACGCCCGCGGCGATCAGCGCCGGCACGGCGGCGCCGGTGCCGTAGATGTGGTTGACGCCCCAGCGCCCGAACCACGACCCGTCGGGCTTCTGCGCCTCGATCAGCCAGCGCACGCCCTTGCGCGCGGCGGGGGTGTCGAGCAGATCCAGCGCGGCGAGCATCTCCACGGCGTGGGCGGTCACGTCGGCGCTCGGCTCGTCGATAACCTCGCCGAAGTCCAGGAACGGCAGCTCGCGCACCAGCGAGCGCGTGTTGTCGGCGTCGAACGCGCCCCAGCCGCCGCCGGAGCTCTGCATGCCCCGCACCCAACGCTGCGCCCGGCCGATCGCCGCCTCGATCCGCGGGCGCAGCCCGGCGTCAGGGGAACCGCCGCCAGAAGCCACGCTCCCCGCGCCGGCCGCCGTGGAGCCCCCGTTGGCGGTGGCGCTCGCCCCATCGCCCGCCGGGGAGCCGCCGTTGGCGGTGGCGCTCGCGGCGTTCGCCACACGACCCAGCGCGAGCACGACCTCGGCGGTGTCGTCGACGTCGGGATAGTTGAGGTTGGCGAACTCGAACGCCCAGCCTCCGGGCGCGAGGCCCGGCCGCGCCACCGCCCAGTCGCCGCTCTGAGCCACCTCCTCGCCGAGCAGCCAGCCCGCGGCGCATAACATCGCCGGATCATCCGGAGCGACACCCGCGTCGGTGAGCGCGATCATCGCCAGCGCCGTGTCCCACACTGGCGACTGGCACGCTTCCAGGCGCCGGCTCCTGCCAGGGGGCGCTCCGATCGCGCGGGCGTCGTCCTCGTCCTCGATCATGAACCGATTCAGGCCTTCGAGCCCCCGGCGCATCACCGGATGCTCGAGCGAGTAGCCGCAGAGATGCAGGGCGATCAGCGAATACACCCACGGGGGCTGGATCCCTCCCCAGGATCCGTCGGGCTCCTGGCGACGCACGATCCAGCGCTCCGCCCGCCCGAGCGCGAGCCTGCGCAACGGTCCCACGATCGGCCGGCGCTCATAGGCGCGCAGGACCCGGTCCAGCCCGGCGAGCAGCCGGCCGTGCCTGCCGACGGCGCGGCGCGGCGACGGGCGCACGCCGCCGATAGACGATCCACGTGATCGTTGATCGGGGACACCACCGCCGGAGGCGGTGGTCAACTCCGCGAGCCCAAATCCAAGCGGACGCACCGGCCGGTGGGCTTTGACCACAGACAGCGCGACGATCGTCTGACGGGCCCAGCAGGCAAAGTCATACACGTTCAGGGGCACCCGCCTGCCCAGCAGCACGATCTCGGGGGGCAGCGCGGGAACCTCCTCCCACGACCACAGCCCAAACAGGGCCAGCCACACGTGCGTGAACACACGCGCGCGCTCGATCCCTCCCTGCGCCCGCACGAACGCCGCCGCCCTGCGCATGTGCTCGGCCTGCACCGGGTCTCCGGCCAGGCGCAGCGCCCAGTAGGCCTCGATCGTCGTGGACAGCTCGCCGGGACCGTCATTGAAGTTCGCCCAGGTGCCGTCCTCACGCTGCTGAGAACGGATCCAGGCGGCCGAGCGCTCGGTCTCATCGGACAGGCGCACCCCGAGGAACTCTCGCAGGAGCATGTCCTCGGCGTCCATCGTCACGTTCGTCTGCAGCTCCCCCTGCCACCAGCCAGCGCCGTCCTGCAACGAGAGCAGGCGTTCGCATGCCCGCTGCAATGCCACCTGAGCCTCACCTGGCGCTTGCACGGTCGAAGTGGCCATGCGGGAAAGCTAGATGTTTTCGCCCGACGGCGACACCCGCGCACCGGCTCCGACCAGCACCTCGGGATGCGCGAGCGTGATCACATGCCGGCGCAGCGTCGCCTCGGAGATCATGCGGGGGATCGCCGACACGAAGCGATAGGAGATCAGACCGTTGACGTCGGTACGAGTGAGCAGGTGAAAGCCGGGCGCCGGCGGACTGTCCGCGGATGCCCGCAAGGGGAAGTAGCCGGTCTCGTCGACCTCGTTCACGCTCACCGACATACCCCGAGCGAGATTGTGCAGTCCCGGGATGTAGTACTCCAGCGGCGCGGCGCCCAGCTCGACGGTAGTGATCACGCGCTCGCCGGCCGCCGGGGCCGGCAGCAGGGTGCCGCCCGGGCCCCCGCCGCGCAGCACCCGGGCCAGGCCGCGCCAGTCGCCGCGCTGCAGGCGCGGGCTGAGGTTCACGTCGATCGAGATCGCCGCGAACGCGACCGCGATCGTCACGGCCAGCGCTATGCCCATCGTGCCTGCCCGCTCGGAGGGCACGACGACCGCGATCAGCGCGGTGACGGGGATCATCGTGGCGACCAGGTTGCGCGGCGCCAGGTAGTCGGCGCCGAGCGCGACGAGCGCGATCGGGAGCAGCATGCCGCCGGCGGCGAGCGTGAGCGCGATCAGGGCGCCACGCTCCTCGGGTGCGCTCAGCACACGCCATAGCCCGTAGCCGATCCCGGCGAGGATCGGCAGCGCCACCAGCAGCTCGATCCCGTGTCCCAGCGCCGCGCCGTAGTAGTCGGTGAGGTAGTACTGAGGGATCGCCTGCAGGCGGCTCGACAGCGCCCATTCGCCGATCCATTGCGTGCCGTGCCCTCCTTGCGCTGAGATCAGCGGGAGCAGCGCGACGCCGACCAGCGCGAGCACGCCAACCGCGGGCAGCGCCGCGCGCCGGCGGGACTTCTCCCACACCAGCCAGACCACCATTCCGATCAGCAGGAACACCGCGAAGTAGTGGCTCAGCAGCGCCAGCGAGCCACTCAGCGCGAACGCGGCCATCCGTCCTGAGCTGGGCCGCCGCAGGGCGCGCAGGAAGCACAGCATCGCCAGCGCCGCCGTCAGCACGAACAGCGCATACGCGCGCGCCTCCTGCGAATACCACACGAACAATGGGTTCACCGCGACAAAGGCGGCAACGGCGATCGCCGTTGCCCGCCGGCCGGTCAGCTCGCGCCCGATCGCCCAGGCGACGGGCACGGTGGCGATGCCCGCGAGCGCGGAGGGCAGGCGCAGCGCGATCTCGCCGCTGCCAAGCACGCGGGAGTCCGCCCACGCGATCACGTACCACATCGGAGGCGTGTTCTCGGTGTGCACGAACGAGCGCAGCGTCGCCCACAGGCTCGGGTGCAGCACGTGCACGGGTGTGAACGCCTCGTCATACCAGAAGCTCTGCAGGTGAAGCGTCGACAGGCGCAGCGCGGCCGCGAGGATCGTCAGCGCGGCCAGCGGCCACCACGCGGGCAGGGCCGCACCGCCCTTCCCCGCGCCCTCGATCGCGCCCTGCGGCCTGGGCGCGGCAGCGGGCACGCTCTCGCTCACCTACCGCTCCCGGTCCGCCCGGAGGAGGGTTGGGCCGGCTCGAGCACTCCTCCCGTCCCCGCTCTGGAGGCTGGGCACCTGCCGGCGGCGGCCGAGCCGAAGCAGCCATAGCGCTTACGCGACAGGTCTTCTTCGGTTTTCGCCGGCAGATACCAGCCGCCGCCCACCGTGCGCCTACCACCCACGACTGGTCCGCCGATCGCCAGGCAGATTTGGATGCGCGTCTTCGGAGCGCCCGGACTCGTGTTACCGCAGACGACCTCGGTCTGGTTGCGTTCGCCGAACACCGTCTGCTCGATCGTCAGGTTGTGGTAGTCATGACCGGTGCTCGTGCGCCAGGTGCGCAGATCGGCGATCAGCCGCTGATTGACGTGCGTCTGGCGCACCACGTCGTTGGCTGTCGCTGTCGCCAGCAGCAGCCCGGCGAGGACCAGCACCGTCGTCTCGATCAGGCGCACGCGGCTCATCACGACACCGGGGCGAACAGCGGCGATGTCTGATGGACGATGAACAGGCCCTGCACGAACAGCGTCGCCGCGAGCAGGCGCCGGTCGCGCGTGATGACCGCAAGCGGCAGCGGCCACAGGACATACCAGGCGAGCAGCCAGGTGCTCGTGACCGAGATCGCCAGCAGCGCCCAGCCCGACGCGGCGACCCAGTCATAGCCGCGCCAGGTGCGCCACGCCAGGTGCGCGAGGATCAGCACGAGCGCGGCCTTGAGCAGATCGTGGTCGACCGGGAACACCCCCGGCTTGCCGAACAGGTGCGCCAGCTCGTTGGGGAAGCTGTCGGTCGAGACGAACGCCGAGTCGCGGTTCAGCGCCGAGACCACATCGATGCCGTGGATGCCGAACACGGCATACCCGGCGAGCGCGCAGAGCCCGAGCGCCGCGAGCGCCCCGTAGACCGCGGCGGGCCGGCGCCTGGACAGGACCATGAACGGCAGCAGCACCGCCACCGTGGCCTTGACCAGCGCCCCCGCGACCACCGTCGCGCCCGCGACCGCCTCACGGTCGGACAGGGTGAACGCCACCGCGGCCATCATCAGCGCGAGCATGATCAGGTCGTTGTGCGCCCCGCCGAGCCCGTAGATCACATACAGCGGGTTGGCGCCGACCGCAAGCAGCGCGAACACCCGATCGTGCCCGCGCCGGCGCGCCACGCGCCAGGTGAGCGCAAGCGTCGTCGCGGAGGCGACCAGCGCGTAGAGCTTCATCCCCCACAGCGCGCCGATCACGCCGAGCAGGCCCAGCGGATACGTGATCAGCGTATACAGCGGGCCGTATGCGGTGGCGACCTTCAGCCAGTCGTGCCCGACATACCGGAACACCGGATCCCCGACGATCGCGACCGGGCCATGCGTGTACGGGTCGATGCCGTGCACCACGCCCATGCGTGCGTAGGCGATGTAGCTGAACACGTCCGTCGAGATCAGGATCGGCCCGGCGAACACGATCAGGTTCAGCACCGCCACCAGCCCGATCGCCCACCGGGCGGCCGTCCGATCGCTGTGCGAACGAGCACGCGCGAGCACCAGCAGCACCACGTAGGCGACGCTGAATGCCAGGAGCGCGATCAGGAACACGCGGTAGCCAAGCCGCTCGCCGCCGAGTGACCGCAGCCACGTGGCGATGTGCGGCTGGTGGGGAATCAGCGGCGAGTGTTCGAGCGCGGCGTCGAGCACGATCTCGACGGTCGCCGCGAGCAGGACCAACCCGCAGACGCCCGCCAGCGGTGCGGTCCAGCGCTTGGTTGCGACCCCTACAGCGCTGTCCAAACCGTCTTTGACTCCAGGTATGCGTCCAGACCGTCGTGGCCGTGCTCGCGGCCGATGCCCGAGGCCTTGACCCCACCGAACGGCGCGGACGGGTCGACCGCCCCCCACGTGTTGATGTAGACCATGCCGGCCCGCAGCATTGCGGCCAGGCGGTGGGCGCTGGAGACGTCGCGTGTCCACACCCCCGCCGCAAGCCCGTACTCGCTCTCGTTCGCGCGCGCCGCGACCTCGTCCAGAGAGTCATAGGGAGAGGCCACCAGCACGGGCCCGAAGATCTCCTCACGAGAGATCCTCAGCTCATCGGAGGTGGTGCTGAACAGCGTCGGGGCGATGAAGTAACCGCCGCTGTCGGTCAGCGCCGCCTCGCCCCCCGCCACGACCTCGGCGCCTTCGGAGCGACCCGACTCGATGTAGCCCATGACGCGCTCGTGCTGCTCGGCGGAGATGAGCGGCCCGAGCTGGGTGCCCGCGTCCAGGCCCGGGCCGAGCTGCGCCCTCTCGGCCTGCGCCGCCAGCCCGCTCATCACCTCCTCGTAGCGCTCCGCCGGCACGAACAGGCGCGATCCCGCATTGCACGCCTGGCCGGAGTTGAAGTAGATCGCCTGATAGGCCCCCTTCACGGCAGCGTCGATGTCGGCGTCCGGGAGGATGATGTTCGGCGACTTGCCGCCGAGCTCGAGCGTCACGCGCTTCAGCGCCCTGCCCGCCTTGGCGCCGATCTCGCGCCCGACCGCGGTCGAGCCGGTGAACGCGATCTTCTCGACGCCGGGGTGATCGACCAGCGCCGCGCCGGTCTCCCCGTCGCCGGTGAGCACGTTGATGACGCCCGGCGGGAACCCGGCCTGGAGCGCCAGCTCGCCGATGCGCAGCGCGCTCAGCGGCGTCTGCTCCGCGGGCTTGAGCACGACCGTGCATCCCGCGGCGAGCGCGGGGCCGAGCTTCCAGGCGGCCATCAGCAGGGGGAAGTTCCAGGGGATGATCTGTCCGCACACCCCGACCGGCTCGCGGCGGGTGTAGCAGTGCATGTTCGGCGCCGCCACCGGCAGCACGCTCCCCTCGATCTTCGTCGGCCAGCCCGCGAAGTAGCGCAGGTGCCCGATCGCCCCGTTCACGTCAACGTACTGGGCGAGCCCGACCGGCTTGCCGTTGTCCAGCGACTCGATCTCGGCCAGCTCCTTGGCGTGCGCTTCCATCGCGTCGGCCAGCGCCCGCATCAACCCCTCGCGTCCCGCTGCCGGCAGGGAGGCCCAGGGACCTTCCGTGAAGGCCGCCCGCGCGGATGCTACGGCGCGGTCAACGTCCTGCGCTCCGGCGTGCGCCACCTGGGCGATCTCGCGCCCGCTGGAGGGGTCGAGCGTGGCGAACGTACGCCCGTCGGCGGCATCGACACGCTCTGCGCCGATCAGCAGACGGTGGGGCTGAGAGACGAACTCGCGCGCGGCGTCGCCGAGCGCGCTGGGGAGGGCTTGGGCAGAGGCGGTGGTCATTGATGCAGCCTACCTGTCGCGGGCGAGGCGAGCCACGGCGTCTCTACGGCGTCAGGACTATCTTCAGCGCCTCGCGCCGGTCGTACATGGCGTACGCCTGCGCGGCGTCTTCGAGGGACATGTGGTGGGTGACGAGCGGGGTTGGGTCGAGCGCGCCGGTGGACATCAGCGACAGCACGCGGTCGACGTGGGCGATCACGTTGGCCTGGCCGCCGCGCAGCGTGAGCGCCTTTATCCACAGCAGGCCCATGTGCACCTCCGCGCGCTCGGCGTACACGCCCAGACACTGCACCGCACCGTGCGCGCGCGTGATGTAGAGCGCCGTCTGCAGCGCGCGCGGATCGCCGACCGCGTCGATGCACACGTCGACGCCGCGGCCCTCGGTGCGCTCGCGCGCGAGCGCGCGCACGTCCTGCTCGGTTAGGTGGACCGGTTCCGCTCCGAATGCCTCGGCGACGGCAAGGCGCTCTGGAACCGAGTCGATGGCGAGCACGTGCGCCGCTCCGACCGCGCGCGCCGCCTGCACCGCGCACAGCCCGACCGGCCCGAGCCCGAGCACCGCGGCGACGTCACCGGCGCGCAGACCGCTCGCCACCACGCCGTGAAAGCCGGTGCCCATGACGTCGCCGGCGAACAGTGCGACGTCGTCGCTCATGCCAGCGGGCACCCTGCGCAGCACGAGATCGGCGTGCGGCACGAGCGCCATCTCGGCCTGCGTGCCGGGCAGCGCGCCGAGCGCCGCGCCGTGCCCGAAGGTGCGCGACTGCGCGCAGCGGTCATACCATCCGGCGCGGCAGAAGTAGCAAACACCGCACGCCGTCTGAAAGCAGCCGAGCACGCGATCGCCAACCGACACGCTCGTGACGCGCTCGCCGGCGGCGATCACGGTGCCGACATACTCGTGCCCGATCGTGAAGCCCGGCTCGATCTGCACGCGGCCGTGATAGATGTGCAGGTCCGACCCGCACACGCCCGTCGCCTCGATCCGAACGATCGCATCCTCGGCGTCGGTCAGCTCCGGCTCGGGCACGTCCCGCACGGCGACCTCGCCGGGGGCTTGAAACGTGACGGCGCGCATGGGCCTTGCACCCTACTGGGCTGGCGCGCGGTGGTGGTGGCGGCGGCGGCGCACGCGACCCTGTGCGCGAGTCCTACCCCGCGGATGGCGCGCGCGTATGCTCCGAGCCCCATGGCGGCGACACCCTCCAAGGCCGTGCTGATCACGGGCTGCTCCTCCGGTATCGGCCGGGCGAGCGCGCTGCGGCTGGCGCGGCACGGCTGGACGGTGTATGCGAGCGCGCGCCGGCCCGAGTCGATCGCCGATCTGACGGACGCGGGGTGCAGGACGCTGCAGCTGGACGTGACCGACGAGGAGTCGATGCGCGCGGCCGTGAGCGAGATCGAGCGTGAGCATGGGGCCGTGGGCGTGCTGATCAACAACGCCGGCTACAGCCAGGGAGGCTCAATCGAGCAGGTTCCGATGGAGGCGGTACGCCGTCAGTTCGAGACAAACGTGTTCGGACTCGTCGCGCTGACCCAGCTCGTGCTTCCGGAGATGCGCGCGCAGCGCTGGGGCAAGATCGTCAACGTCAGCTCGATGGGCGGGCGCCTCACGTTCCCCGGCGGCGGCTACTACCACGCGACCAAGCACGCGGTCGAGGCGATCTCAGACGCGCTGCGCTTCGAGGTGCGCGGGTTCGGGATCGACACGATCCTGATCGAGCCGGGGCTGATCGTCACGGACTTCGCCACGGCCGCGCTCGCCAGCATGGACGGCGTCGGCGACGTGGGACCATATGGCGAGTTCAACGCCAAGCTCGCCGACCTGACGACGGACGTCTACAAAGGCCCGATTCGCTTCCTCGGCGGCGGCCCGGACGCGGTCGCCAAGGCGATCGAGCGGGCGATCTCCCGCCGGCGCGCACCCGCGCGGATGCGCGTGACGCCCTCGGCGCGGCTGGCCATCCTGCAGCGCCGCCTCACGCCCGACCGGCTGTGGGACGCGGCGATGCGATCGCAGTTCCCGCAGCCCCGCTGACTCCGCTACGCCGGCGCCGCGAACGGGACCCGCGGGTGCGGGCGTCCCAGCTCGAACCCCTGGGCGTAGTCCACGCCGTAGCGGCGCAGCAGCTCCAGCGTGGTGCGGTCGGTGACGTACTCGGCGATCGTCTGCGTGCCCATGCCCCGCGCCAGGCCGACGAGGGCCTGCACGACGAGCTGGTCGGTGGGCGAGCTGGGCAGCGCGCGGATGAATCCGCCGTCGATCTTCAGGTAGTCGAACGGCAGGCTCAGGTACTGGAACGCGCCGAACCCCGCGCCGAAGTCGTCGAGCGCGATCGCGCAGCCGAGCCCGGCGAGGCCCTCGCAGAAGCGGCGGGCGCGATCCATGTCGTGGATCGCGGCGGTCTCGGTGATCTCGATCACGAGCCTTCCCGGGTCGACGCCGTGGTGGCGCAGGGTGCGCTCGATGTGGGCGAGCATCGTGGGGTCGGTGACCGACAGGGCGGACATGTTGACCGCGACCCGCGCGCCGCCGCGGCCACGCCCGCCGAGCAGCCCCGCAACGCGGTCGAGCACGAGCCGATCGATCTCGCGGATCAACCCGTAGCGCTCGGCCGCGGGCAGGAATCGCCCGGGCGCCACAAGCGCCCCGGAGCGTTCGTCGGCAAGGCGAACAAGCGCCTCGTAGTGCGCCGCTCGCCCGTCAGCGAGCGAGACGATCGGCTGATAGTGCACCTCGAACCGATCCTCGTCGAGCGCTCTGCGCAGGCGCGCCAGCCACGGTCGGCGATGCAGGCCCGCCGGCGAGGAGAGCCCTTCTGTAAGAGCGTGTCCGTAGCGATGGCTGCGCGCAGCCGGCTCGGGCGTGTGCAGGCACAGGCGGGGCGTGGCGTCGTAGGCGGGCGTGCAGGAGTGCATGGCCCAGGGTTTCGACGCGATCCGCCCGATGCCCTGCGCCCCGCGCCGAGATGGAGGTTTTTGACGGCAAACCTTCAACAAACCTACGCATTTATGCCCATCCGTCTCTCTCCCCCTCTCTGCCTCTCCCTCAATCGCGTGAGTACGGCCGCCGCGCGCGGTCTGAGATCAGGAGCAGCAGCGCGAGCAGCACGAAGTTCATGACCACGCTCGAGCCCCCGTAGGCGACGAACGGCAGAGTCACCCCGGTCAGCGGGATCACGCGCGTGACGCCGCCGACGATCACGAACACCTGCATCGCCACGATGAACGACAGCCCGGTCGCCAGCAGCTTGGAGAACGAGTCCTTGGCCAGCATCGCCGTCTTCAGCCCGCGCGCCACAAACAGCAGGTAGACGAGCAGCAGCCCGGCCGCGCCGACGAGGCCGAGCTCGTCGGCGATGACCGCGTAGATCATGTCGCTTTCGGGCACCGGCAATATCGAGCGCCGCACGACCACGTGATTGGCCAGTTCGACCGGGTACTGCAGCAGCGACTGGTCGAACCCGGTCCCCAGCAGCCCGCCGTCGGCCTGGGCGAACAGCGCCTGACCGAGCTGATAGCTGGTTCCGCTTTCGAACAGCGCCGGGTCCAGCGGATGTTCCCAGGCGAGCACTCGCGCGTGCACGTGCGCGACGTGTCCGATCACGAACCAGGCGCCGAGACCGAACAGGATCAGGCCGATCAGCGGGAACGACAGCCGCCCGGTGGCGACATACAGCAGCGCCAGGAATGCGCCGTAGAACATCAGCGAGGTCCCCAGCTCGCCGGTGAGCAGCAGCGTGCCCATCGCCGCACCCCACACGATCAGCATCGGGCCGAACTGCTTCATCGGCGGGATCGTCAGCCCGAGCACGCGCCGCCCGGCGGTGACGAGCACCTGGCGGTTGTCGTGCAGGTAGCTGGAGAGGAAGATCACGATCGCGACCTTCCCGAGCTCGGCCGGCTGGAACGAGACGCTGCCAACATGCACGTCCAGGTAGGCGCCGTTGACCTGCTCGCCGATCACCGGCACGCGCGGCAGCACGGTCATGACGATGCCGATCGCCGCGATCGTGTAGCGGTAGCGCTCGAGCACCCCCACCCCGCGCCGGCGCAGGGCCAGGATCGTCGCCGCGAACAGGATCAGGCCGAGCACCATCCACTGCGCCTGCTGGCGGGCGAGCATCGGTTCGATGCGGTAGACCATCACGATGCCCACGCTCGCGAGCACCGCGCCGAGCGGGAACAGGTACGGGTCGGCGTCGGGCAGGCTGAAGCGGATCACGAGGTGCCCCGCCACGCACAGCCCCAGGAACAGCGCGCCGTAGGTCAGCGACACGCTGGAGGCATGATTCAGCGTGAGGCTGGTCGCGGATTCGCGCCCGGTCTCCTGCTGCTGGATGAAGATCGCGGTGAACCCGGCCGTCACGAGCAGCGCAGCGGGGATCAGGCCCAGCAGCTCGCGGTTTCTTGGGCTCAGCATGATGCCCGCGAGCGTACCTCGCACATCGGCCTCAGGCGGCCTGATCGAGCGCGGCGTTCACGAGCGCGTCGGCCTGCGCGTTCTGCGCGCGCGGAACAGTCCGCACGCTCCAGCGCTCGAACCCGCGCAGCGCGGTCATCGCCTCCAGATACAGCGGGCGCATCGCTGCGTGCTTGACCTTGTACTGGCCGTTGACCTGCTTGGCGACCAGCTCCGAGTCGCCCACCACCTCGACCTCGCCGACCCCCAGCTCGCGTGCGTGGCGCAGGCCCAGCAGCAGCGCCCGGTACTCGGCGACGTTGTTCGTGACCGTGCCGAGCAGCTCGGAGTGCTCGCCCAGGATCTCACCCGCGGGCGTTGAGATCACGCACGCGGCGGCCGCAGGGCCGGGATTGCCGCGCGCGCCGCCATCGACATGAACGATCGCCTTCCTCATCGCGGAGCGGGATTATGCACGGTGCCGGGGACGGTGCTCGCGCGCCGGAGCGTCGAGATCGCCCGGAGTAGGGGCACGCGTGTCGACCTGTGTCGGACTGTGTCGGATGGTCAGCGCGTCTAGGACGCCTTGGCCAGCGGCGGCAGATCCCCGGGCATCCGGGCGCGGCGGCGGTCGCGCACGACCCGCTGCTGCTTGACCTCATCGCTCGCTCGCGCCCCGCGGGCGCGGCGGTCGGCCTTGCGGCGGTCGACGATCACCGTTACGCCCGCCTCACCCGCGTAGTGCTCGGTGAGCTTCGGATACAGCTCCTCAGACAACTCTCGCGGCACCACGCAATAGATCATCGCGCCACCAATCCTACCAGGGACAGCGCCCCGTCGTCAGACGCCGCGGCGTTTGCCAGCCGGTCCTCGCCGGCGAGCTCGCCCAGCTCGGTCCCCTGTGCGACCACGCTCGCACCGGCCGCCTCCTCGCCGAGATCGATCTCATACCGGTACCACGACAGCTCCCACGCGACCACGATCGACACGACCGTGCCCGCGGGCTCCGCCAGCGGGCGGACGCTCACGCTCGGAGCGCCCAGCGAACGGGCCACGCCGGCGACGCGACGCGGGTGCTCGCCGGCGTTGAACACCTCCAGCGCGCGCTGCGCGATCGCCTCAGCGCCGGTGGGAGCGCGCTCTGGCGCGATCTCCGCGGCGGAGATGCCGACGATGACGGGCTCCTCGGCGAGCACGGGCAGGCTCTCGAGCGGGTCGTAGTACCCCGGTGCCGGCTCCTCCCGCGATGGCAGTGGCGCCTGCGGCGAGGATCCAAACGTCGCCTCCCGCACCGGCTGAGGGCCAGACGCCGGCCGATCGACGGCGGGCCAGCCCCGCTGGCGCAGGCGCCCGAGCAGGTTGCGTCCCCGGCGCGCGCGCGCCGGGGACAGGCTGAGGGAGTCGCGCTGCTGCTGATCGCTCTCGCGCAGCCAGCCCTCGTGGGTGGCGCGCGGAGCGCACAGTTCGCACACGGTCAGCCGCCGTCCGCCCGTCAGGAACACATCCGGCTGCTCGCCTCGCAGCAGCCTGCGTCCGCACACGTCGCAGGCGACGTCGGGCTGGGAGGTGACGATCATGCGGGTGGCCATCGACCGATCAGAGTACCGGGTGTGCCCCTACTCGCGACGCCCGGCTATTCCTCGAAGGACTCCTCCTGCATCCGCGAGCGCAGCCGCAGGACCGCCTTGGTATGCAGCTGCGAGACGCGCGACTCGGTCACGCCCAGCACCTCGCCGATCTCGCGCAGCGTCAGATTCTCGTAGTAGTAGAGCGCGATCACGAGCTTCTCGCGCTCGGGCAGCATCGCGATCGAGTCGGCGATGCGGTCCTTCAGGTCGCCCACGTCGAGCGCTCTGGCGGGGTCAGGCGCGGTCGGATCCTCGATCGTGTCCATCAGCGAGACCTGGTCGCCGCTCGAGTCAGACGTTGACCACAGCTCGTCCAGCGCGACCATCGAGGAGTGCGAGATCTGAAGCAGCGACTCGTTCAGCTCGTCCACGGTGATCTTCAGCTCGGCCGCCATCTCCTGGTCGGTCGGCGCTCGCTGCAGCGCGTTCTCGAGCTTGGCGTTCGCGCGCTCCAGCTCGCGGGCGCGGGCGCGGACGCTGCGCGGCACCCAGTCCATCGAGCGCAGCTCGTCGATGATCGCGCCCTTGATGCGCATGATCGCGTACGTCTCGAACTTGATCTCGCGCGAGAGGTCGAACCGCTCGATCGCGGAGATCAGCCCGACCAGACCGTAGGAGATCAGGTCCGCCTCCTCCACGTGCGGTGGCAGCCCGGCGGCGGTGCGGCCAGCCACGTACTTGACCAGGGGCGAATACGCCACGACAAGCCGCTCACGGGCGCGCTGGTCGCCCTCGGACTTGTATCGCCGCCACAGTTCGCGCAGCTCGATCGCTTTGACATTCGTCTCCATCAGGTCCGCCCCTTCCCCCTTCGATCAGGCGCGGGGGTGGCTGCGCGCATAGGCACGTTTCAGCTTGGCGGACTCTACCCGAGTGTAAATCTGGGTGCTCGACACGCTCGCGTGCCCCAGCAGCTCCTGAATCGAGCGCAGGTCCGCGCCCCCGTCCAGCAGGTGCGTGGCGAAGCTGTGGCGCAGCGTGTGCGGGCTGATCGCGCCGGCCGTGGACTCCACCCCGCTGGCGCGCGCCCAGGTGCGCAGACGGCGGCGCACGTCGCTCGTGCTCAGCCGCCTGCCGGTCTTTGACAGGAACAGCGCGTCCTCTCCGCAGCCGCTCATGCGCGTGCCGCGCGTGCGCGACGCCGCGTTTTGGGAGTCACGAACCGACCAGCCGCCACCCGCACCGCGATCGGCCCCACCCGGCGGCTCGGCCAGCTGCGGGCGGCCCCGCTCGAGGTACTCGCCCACCGCCTTCAGCGCGACCTCCCCGGCGGGGACGAACCGCGTCTTGCGGCCCTTGCCCTCGACTCGCAGCTGCTCGCCGTCGTGGTCCACGTCGCCCAGGCGCAGCGACACCAGCTCCTGCGCGCGCAGCCCGCAGGCATAGGCGAGCTCGAACATCGCCCGATCGCGGAGACTCAGCGGCCCGCTCCGCTTGGTCGGCGCCCCGCGCGCCCCGATCACGTCGAGCAGCGCGGCGGCCTCGCGCGCGGCCAGCACTCGCGGCAGCTCGCGCGCGCGCCTGGGCGTGGACACGAGCTCGGCGGGGTTCTGCGCGACGAAGCCGTGCTCGCGCTGGCTTGAGAACAGCGCGCGCAACGCCGCGAGCTTGCGCGCGCTCGTGCTCGGCGCAAGGCCGCGCCGCGACAGCGCGGCGACGTAGGAGCGCACGTCCCTGGGACCGACGTCCCCGGGCGCCAGCTCGCGCGCGCACGCCCACGCCGCGAACTGATCGAGATCGACCCGGTAGGCGCGCACGGTCCTCGGTGCCGCGTCGCGGCGGCTCAGCTCCTCTGCGGACAGCTCGAGCGCGCCGCGCCAGGCGCGGGCGATCGTGGCGGTCTGCCGCTCTCTCTGGACGTCAGCGGCGCGTGCGTGCGTACGCGCGTGCGCCTCCTCGGCCGCCGCGATGGTCCTCATCCGGCCTACTTCGCCGCCACGACCCCCATGCCCTGCCCTGCGCCCGCGCCCACCGGCACCGGCACGCGCGAATGTCCGCTCAGCAGCGGCTCCAGCGCCCGGGCGAGCTCGGGCCAGTCGGCGGCGGCGATCACGTCCTCTTCCTCGCAGACCTCCACGTTCCACGGATGGGCGATCGTGGCAGCGCCGATCCCGGCTTCAAGGGCCGCGATCAGGTTCAGCGGGCTGTCGTCGATCAGCACGTCGATCTGCAGCTCCGCGCAGCGAGAGACCTTGTCCCACGAGCAGCACAGGTCGTCGAACGGCAGCCCGATCTGCTCAAGCCAGCGCGCAGTGGCGGGCGCGCAGCTCTCCTCGCGGTGGCTGGTCACGTGGACGTAGTGCCCGCCGGCGTCGTGCCAGTCGCGCACGATCCGAACCGCCTCCGGGTAGGGCGTGCCGGCGAGGATGCGGGCGTCGCTGTGGCTCTCCTGGATGCAGATGTGCAGCTGATCGGGCCTCAGGCGGGTGATTCCCCACGTGAGCTGCTCCTCGTACGGGAGCTCGATCCCGAAGCGGCGCACGGCGATCTCCGAGAGCGTGTCCCAGTAGTGGTGCAGCGTCGAGTCGATGTCTATCGCGATTCTCATCGTCTGCCTCTATGCCCGTCTCGCTGGTGCCGACCGGCGCCCTCCTGATGCCTCCCGGGCATGGCTTGGCCCGCCGGGGACCGCCCCACGCCACGGTAGATTATGCAGATGAAGCCTACCGCTCCCCTGTCCGGCGGCGACGCCGTCCGAACCGCCTCTGAGAACGGCCACCATCACAGCCCTGAAGTCTACGGCCCGTCCGGACAGTCGCCCTGGCTGGACATCGACTGGCGCGAGCACCAGCGCTGGGTCAGCGCTAACGGGCAGCCGGTGAACACGATCGACCTCGGCGAGGGACCGCCCATCGTGTTCGTGCACGGACTGACGGGCTCGTGGCCGAACTGGCTGGAGCAGCTGCCGGTGTTCGCCGCAAAGCATCGCGTCGTCGCGATTGACCTGCCCGGGTTCGGCCACTCCCCGATGCCGCACGAGCGGATCACGATCTCCTCCTACGCGCGCCTGCTCGACGGGCTGCTCGACGAGCTTAGAATCGACGCGACGACCATCGTCGGCAACTCGATGGGCGGGTTTGTCTCGGCGGATCTGGCGATCGCGTTCCCGCAGCGCGTCGAGCGCCTGGTGCTCGTCTCTCCCGCGGGCCTCAGCACCTACCGCGAACGGCGCGGGACGCGCGTGCTGGGAGTGCTGCGCCGCTTCGAACGGGTGCTCGCGACGTGCACGGCCTGGGGTGCCGCCAACGCGGACGCCATCACCGGCCGGCCCGGGCTGCGCATGGCGATCCTGAGCGATCTGGTCAGTCATCCCGGCCGGCTGGGAGCCCCGCTCGCGGCCGAGCTGGTGCGCGGCGCCGGCAAGCCCGGGTTCATGCAGGCGCTGGCGGCGAACCTCGACTACGACTTCCGTGACCGCCTGCCCGAGATCGTGTGCCCAGCGCTGATCGTCTGGGGCGAGCGCGACCACGTGGTCACCGTCCGCGACGCGGCCGTCTACGCCGAGCTGATCCCCGGCTCGCGCAAGGTCGTCTTCCAGGACACCGGCCACCTGGCGATGGTCGAGCGCCCGGACGCGTTCAACGCGCTGTTGACGGAGTTCCTGAGCGAGTAGGCGCTCAGCTGGTCCGGACGATCAGCACCGAGCAGGGGGCGTGGTGGGAGACCTTGTTCGGGACCGAACCCAGCAGGAAGCGTTTGGCGCCCGTCATTCCCTTGTTGCCCACAATCACGAGGTCAGCCTCGCGCTCCTCGGCGACGTCGAGGATCGCATCGGCGGGATCTCCCTGGCGGGCGTGCGTGTTGACGCTCACCCCCGCCGCGCGGGCGATGTCGGCCGCGGCGGACAGCAACGTCTCGACGTCCTGGCGGGGGTTGATCGCCCACTGCACGTCCTCCGGCGCGTCCCGGCGCTCCACCTTCAGGCGCTGCTCGGGAACGGGCGCATACGCGCTCACCAGCTCCAACGTCGCGCCCACGGCGCCAGCCATGTCGACCGCCTGGCGCACTGCCTGGGTGGCGGTGTCCGAGCCGTCGGTCCCGACCACGATCGAGTTGAACATGATCCCCCTTGTCAGATTGGAGGCGAGCCCTCGCGGCCAGCCGAGCCGGATCATATCCACGCCCCCCGTGTCGGCGCGATCCTGAGCCATGCTCACGCACATAGCGCCTCTATCTCGCTAAGAGCCCGAATATCAGACGCTCGGCATCTCGGCGCCGGCCAGCTTTGCCCGCGCGCGCTCGGGCGTGACCGTCACGACGTCCCACGCGAGTCCCACGCGCTCCAGCCCCAGGATCAGCCAGCCGGAGGGGTCGAGCTCGTACCAGCGCAGGCCGTGGAAGGCCGACTGGGGGAAGGCGTGATGGTTGTGGTGCCACGCCTCACCCAGCGACGGCAGCGCCAGCCAAAAGACGTTCGTCGACTCGTCGTCGGTGTCGAAGCGCCGGCTGCCGAAGAAGTGGCAGATCGAGTTGATCGACCAGGTGATGTGGTGCACGAGGAAGATCCGCACCAGCCCCGCCCACAGCAGCGCGCTCAACCCCGCCGTCAGCGCCCCGCCACCGAGGGCCAGCCCGAGCGCGAACGGCAGCGCCAGGCTCGCCAGCGCGATCCACGGGAATGCCCGGTTGATCCGGCGCATCGCCTCGTCCGCCACGAGGTCTCCCGCGAACCGTTTCGAGCTCGCCTGGCCGTGCGTCTGAAACAGCCAGCCCACGTGCGCGTGCCACAGGCCGGCGACCATGCCGGTAAGGCCGGCGCCCTGCCCCGCGTGAGGACTGTGCGGGTCGCCGTCTTCGTCGGTGAACGTATGGTGCTTGCGATGGTCCGCCACCCAGTCGATCACCGGCCCCTGCAGCGACATCGAGCCCAGCACCGCGAGCGTGTACCGCAGCCACCCGCGCGTCTGGAACGCGCGGTGGGTCAGCAGCCGGTGAAACCCCACCGTCACGCCGACCGCGGTCAGCATGTACATCACCACGAACACCGCCACGTCGCGCCAGCCCAGGAAGCTGTCCCACAGCAGCGCCCCCGCCACGATCACGCCGAGGAACGGAATGACGACGGCGGCGATGTTGACGTTACGCTCGAGTCTGCTCACGCTGGGTTCGTAGGAGAGGAGAGGGAGGAGAGAGGGAGATCAGAGGAGATCTGTGTTTGAGGGCGGGGCCGCAAGATATTCTTCTTCCGCGGACTCCTACTTGGGACTACCCCACGTGCAGGGCATCGGTTACGTGTGCCTGCCGTACCTGCCGGTCAGGCTTGTGATGCGCTCCATGCGTCTCGCCGGGCAGCTCGCAAGCCGCAGGGCATCCCAGCATAGACGGCGCTCTCAGCCCGTGCGCATGCCGCTGAGCGCCGCCAGCGCGGCGCGGCACTCCGCGACTTCGCGTGTGATCCCCTCCGCCTCCAGGCGGCTGGCGACGCTCTCGGCCTGCTCGAGCATGGTCTGTGCGCGGTCGGTCCTCGGGCCGGCCGCGGGCGATGAGCGCGCCGATAGTCTTCGTCCAGCTGATCGAGCGGCGGGCGTCGCCGACTGTAACCGCCTCGCCGGCTGGGGGTTGTTGAGGGTGAGCGCGGGAGGCGGGGTTCTAACCATCCGAAAGGAAGGACTTCAGATGCCGACTGCCGAGAAGTTGCCGAGTGCCAAGGCCCCGGTCCCCGAGGCTCGCGTCGAGGAGACGTCCGCCGAGGAGAGGGTGGACCTGCCTGAGCAGTGGCTCGAGCTGGCCAAGGTGAGCCAGCGAACTGCTATCGAAACGGTGCGCAAGTTCCTCGAGACGGCCGAGAGCGTGCCCCTCCTCGGAACGGGCCTGTCGATGACCGAGCGCCTGGCGCACGTGGAGTACGACACGCTGCGCAGCATCGTGCACGGCGCCGCGGACGTGCATGTGAACGTGGGCGTGAACGTGGACGTACTGTCGAAGGGCCTGCACGTCGACGTGCTGTCGAAGGGCGTGAATGTCAACGTGCTGTCACGGGAGGCCACAGCCTGATCCCCCGGTGCATAGTTTGAGCAGGCCACGTCCGAACTCTCTACGGATGGCAGCACCGGCGGACTGGCCTATGGTCGTAGCCGAGACGGTGGCCGCGAAGCGCAGTCCGCGCGTCGGAAGCCGGTCGAGCGGCTGACGTGAATGCAGAGCCAGCAGGACACACATCCCACAAAGGAGGCAGATCGCAATGCCAGAGACCAAGGTTCAGCGCCGCCCGCCGGCACCCAAGGCAGCGGCCACCCACAAACGCCCCGTGAGGACCGGGAAGCAGGAGCAGGCGAGCGCGGTCGACCGGACTACCGAGCTCTCCGGCGAGGTACTCAAGTCGCTCGAGTCGGGACAGCGCGCCGCGATCGATGCGGTGCGCAAGTTCGTCGACATCGTCGATGAGAAGCTCCCGACGCTCGGCGAGCGGCCGTCCAAGCGGCAGGAGATCGTCGACGCCGCCATGGAGATGGCCGACCGACTGGTGCACACGCAGTACGACTTCCTTCGCGACGTCGTGCAGAGCGCTGGGAAGGCGCTGAGCAAGCGAGACGACGGGAAGTAGGGCGGCTCTCGGCTGCCACGCGGCTCTACGATGGGCGAGGTGCATCCACGCCCCATGCGAACCGGGCGGCTGGAGCTCTGGCAAAGCTGGGCGAACGTCAGGTGCCGATACCGGCCAGGGCGGCGCGGCACTGCGCGACTTCCCGCGTGATGCCCTCCGCGCCTAGGCGTGCGGCGCTGTCATCGGCCTGCTCGAGCATTTGCTGTGCGCGGTCGAGGTCCTCGGGCCGGCCGCGGGCGATCAGCGCGCGAGCCCATGCGGCGTGAGTGCGGGCGAGGAACAGAGGGGCACCGAGGCGTTCCTCGATCTCGGCGGCGGCGGTGAAGTGGCGCTCGGCCTGCTCGTAGCGCTCCAGGGTCGCCGCAAGCGTGCCGAGCGCCCAGGCAAACGATCCCGAAGCACGGCGACGCCGTTGGCAGCGATCTGCCCGGAGAAGGGCGCCAGCAGCTCGTAGAGCTCGCCCACCCGATCGACGCGCTCCAAGACGAGCGCACACCACGGCCCAGAGGATCATGGGCGAGGGCCATGCTGTTCCCACGGGATGCTCTGCAGGTCCTCGGCGAGCGCCAGCTCGCGCGCCTCGTCCTCTCGGCCGCCCTCGATCAGGGCGAGCGCGGCAGCCGCGCGGTGCCTGGCGAGGCTGTCTCCTCGCCGCGGCGATCTGCACCGATTGGTCGGCAAGCTCCCCGAGACGGCCCTGGAAGAAGCGCACAGCGAATAAGCTGCACGCCGAAGGGGATCGTGGCGTCTGGCTGGCCGCCGCGGTGCCGGCCTCGGCCGCCTGGATCGCCCACCGCTCGGATGCCTGCAGGTCACCCTGAACGAGGCTCCAGGTCGCCTCAGCTATCAGCAAAGCCCAGCCGAGGCTCGGATGGGGCACGGAGGCAGCCACGGCACGCACGTTGCCAAGCGGACTCGATCTGCGAGCGGTTCCCGGCCTCCATGCCGGATGTAGAAGACGCCAGCCAGCCGTAATGCAGGTCAGCCATGGATCATCCAGGCGCTGGGTGAGGTCGAACAGCTCGTCGATCAGCAGTTGGCGCTGCTGGAGCGTGTCCGGCGCGGTGATCGCCCAGCGGCATCGGAGAGCGTATGGGCCAGCGCGGCCTCGTCGTCGGCTGCCCGGGCTATCTCGATCGCCTCTGCGGCTAACTGCCGGCAGCGCGAGGGCTCCCCGCCGTAGTGAAGCTCGCTGGCCAGCAGCGCAAGAACCTGCGCGCGCCGTGGATTGCTGTCTGGGAGGGCTTGAGCGGCCGCCTCCAGCGCCTGCACCCGCTCGCTGTCCACCACGCCGCTACGGCTGCTGAATCCTCGCGTGTTGGCCAGCACAGCGCGAGAGAGCCGGTCGGTGTCGCCGAGCTGCTGGGCAAGCCCAGCAGCATCGAGCAGTGTCTGGCGAAACGCGGGGTTCCCGGTCTGGCGCTGGGCCTCCCCCAAGCCGATCAGCAGCTCGCAGCGCTCTCCGCGATCGCCATGGGCCGCCTGAGCGTGCAGCTCAAGCGCCTGCTGATACCAGCGCACAGCCTCATCCGGGGCGAGCTGGGCAAGCGCGCGCTCCGCGGCTCGCCGGGCGTAGTGAGAGCCTTGGCGGTATCGGTGCTCACGACCGCCGCGGCCCAGTGGGTGGCCAGCTCACCCAGCCGCTCACCGGGCTCCTTCCCGCACTGCTCCTCCAGCGCCTGCGCTACCCGCCGGTGAAGCCGCGCGCGACGGGTACGCCCCAGATCCTCGTACAGGGTGTGCTCGACAAGCCCATGGGTGAACGTGAAGCGCCCGGCGCGCTGTGCGCTCTCCTGCAGCAGCGACGCCGCGACTGCCTCATCCAGCAGGTCGAGCAGCCGCGCTTCGGGGACCTCGACCACTGTGCCCAGCAGGTCGAGGTCGAAGTCCCGGCCGATGACCGCCGCGGCACTCAGCGCCGTGCGAGCGTCCGAGCCGAGGCGCTCCACCCGCCGCCCGACGACCTCGCGCACACTCTGCGGCAGGCCCAAGTCGCTCACCTCGCCTACGATTTGCCAGCGTCCGCCCTCCTCCTGCACAATCGCGCCGGACTCCGTGAGGTGACGCAACAGCTCACCCGCGAAGAACGGATTGCCCGCCGTCTCACGGGCGATCTCCCGCGCCAGCGCACGTCCGTCCTGGTCCAGCTCATGCCCGGCGGCTGACTCCATCAACGCTGCCACGTCCTCGGTCTCCAGGCCCGTGAGCTTCAGGCGCTCTACACCCTGCTCGCGGTGAAGATCGGCAAGCAGCGCCGTGAGTGGATGATCACGCGAGAGATCAGAATCCCGATAGGCCCCGACCACCAGCACCCGCATCGACGCGCCCGCCCTGACCACATGGCGAAGCAGCGAGAGCGTCGGTGAATCGGCGCAGTGCAAATCATCGAGGATCAAAAGCAGCGGCTCCTGTTCGCCCGCACCCTCGAGCAGGCCCGCCGCCGCGGCGTACAGCAGATAGCGCTCGGTCTCCGGGTCGCTCTGACGCGGGGAGGGCAGCTCGGCAACACGCGGTCAGCCAGGGTCGGTGGCAACCGCGCCACCTCGCCGCCGTACCGCTGCACGTGCGCGCGCAGCACCGCCTGCGGTGCCTCCGCGACGAAATGACCCAGCGCCTGCACCCACGGCTGATAGGGCACACCGAGATCCTCATCACAACGCCCATACAGCACCGTCGCGCCCTCCCCGTGCGCCTCGACCGCCAAGTGCGTGGACAGCCGCGTCTTACCCACACCCGCCTCCCCGCTGATCAACGCCAGCCGCAGCGAGCCCGCACACGCCTGGCCCCAAAGCTCCTGCAGCCGCTCCCGCTCGGCCACCCGTCCCACATAGGCAGTCACCGGGAGCTCACGCAGACGCTCGGGCAGGGCGATGCCGGTCGTAGGGGCCGGCTCCCAAGCGAGCTCGAACGCCTGCACCGGCTCGGAGATGCCCTTCAGCGCAAGGCCGCCGAGCGACTGGAAGCTGTGACCGTCGCGTGAGCCGCCAAGCCGATGCACCAGATCATTGACCACGATCTGCCCACCCTGAGCCGCCGCGCACAACCGCGCCGCTTCCACCACGGGCTCACCGAAATAGTCACCGTCCTGCACCGTCGCCTCACCCAGGCTCACACCAATCCGCACACCGAGCCGCTCCCCAGCACGGCGGTTGCGCGCCTCGACGGCCTGCTGCATCGCCACGCCGCACGTCAACGCCTGCGCCGCGCTTGCGAACACCACCATCAGCCCGTCACCGAGGTTCTTGACCTCCAGGCCACCGCTGCGCTCAAGCGCCCCACGCAGCAGCCCGAAGTGCTCGGTGCGCAGACCCTCCGCCGCCTCGGGACCAACCCGATCGGCGATCGCCGTCGACCCCACCAGATCGGTCATCAACACCGACACCGTCTCTGTAGCCGTGCTCACCCGCCCATCATCCCCCTTTTCAAGAGCGGTGTTTCAGCTCACCGGTATCAGTTGCGAGCGGGCGCGCTCGCGAAGCGATGGTCTTCATCCAACTGATCGAGGACCTCGCCGGGCTCTCCCACCCAGTCGAGACCGAGCGGTTTCAGCTTGGCGCCCACTTCGTCCACATGGTCACCAAGCCATGGCAATCAACGCTTGCTGCCGTGGCAGGCGACGAGGATAGGGCTCAGGCCGGTACGTCCCGGCTCCGCGAAGTCCGCGAGCAACTCCTCGATCTCCTCGTCACGCGCGCGGCCCGAGCTGACGAGCGCTTCGCGCAGCGCCTCCAAGGACAGCCTGAAGAAAGCCGTGTCCGGTGTTCCGCCACGGATCAGGCGCACACGGCCCTCGGCCTGCACGCCCTTTAGCCCCAGCGCCTCGAGCTCGGTGGGCAGCTTGCGCCCGCACTCCCCGTCAAATCCCATAGAGGCCATCAGATCGAGCACCGCGTCCATCACACGCTCGCTGCCCGGGATCGGTGGGTGTATGCCCCGCGAGACCATGTCGTAATCCTCGACTACCAGCAGCCCGCCCGGGCGCACCCCCGCGAGCAGGTTTCCCAGCGCGCCCATACCCACGTGCTCGATCAGCAGGCGCGCGTGGACGACGTCGAACTCGCCGCCGGGCAAAGGCGCCGCGACGATGTCGTGCTCGGCGATCTCGACCGGACCGCCCCGCAGCGGCTCGAGGAACTTCAGGTAGACGTCGGCGGCGAACACGCGACCGGTTTCACCGACCCGCTCGGAGAGCCACTCCACGACCGAGCCGCCACCCGCGCCGACCTCGGCGACATGCGATCCCGGCCCGACGCCCAGGCGCTCGAGCAACGCGAACGTACCCTCGTCCCACAGCCGCTCGATCCCCGCGAGGCGCTCGCGCTCGTCCTGCCAAGCCTGATCGTATGTGTAGGTGCCCACTAACTCCTCCTCGCTGGGAGGGCAACCCTATCTGAGCTGGAGCACTCCCGACTTGCAAGCCGGACCACTTAGGTTTCGGTGTGGACGATGACATCAGCGATGTCGGGGACCTGTTGGCGCAGCTCCTCCTCGAGCTCGCCGCCCAGCTGGTGAGCATCGACCAGGGAGGTCTCGGTGCCGACGCCGAGCGTGAGGAAGATGACGCGACCGGCCTCGGTGCGAAACAGTGTTGTCCCGCGCGGCTCGGTGCCCGTCCACTGAAGGACTATGCGCTTGATCTCCCGCATCGCGTCGAGGTCCGTGCTCGTGGTGGCTGGGCGGGCGATCAGCGGGCGCTCCAGGGGCTCCAGGTGTGTCTGTACCTCGCTCACGCCGGGGCGAGCGCGGATCGCTTGCTCGATGCGCTCAGTGACCGCGAGCGCGGCGTGTAGGTCGAGATCGGCGGGGAACTTCAGATGCAAGGAGACGCCGGCTGACCCGTTCTGCTCGTAGATCGTGATGTCGTGCACTTCCTTGACCAGCGGCTCGGCCAGCGCGATTGCCAGTATCCGGTCGCGGAGGTCCAGGCCGCTGCGGCGAGGCTCGACGTGGACGACGACATCGCTGCCGGGCAGCGCGGTCTCGATCGCCGCCTCGATGCGGTTCGCGGCCTGGTGGCCCTCGATCACAGCCGCTCCGGGCGCCACGGCGGCGATGACATCCGCGAAGTAGCGTCCGGCGGACTCGCGCAAGCGCAGCCGCACCAGCTCAATGTCGGGTTCCAGGCGCGCGAGCGCGCGCTCGGCTGCCTCTCTGGCCTCGGCCGGCGTGCGGTCCATCAGCACGTTTGCGTTCTCCGCGATCAGCCGTGTCGCGGTGGCGAGGATGAGCGCCGCTATGACCAGGGCGGCGCTCGCGTCGCCCCGAGCGAACCCGGCGCGCACGAGCAGCAACCCGATAAGGACCGCCACCGAGCCGGCCATGTCCCCGGCGAAGTGAAACGCGTTTGCGCGCAGGGCGGGGCTCCCATAGCGCCGTGCGGTGCGCAAAGAGATGACGGTGCGGGTGAGGTCCACGCCCAGCGCGATCGCGATGACCACGAAGACATACCAGTGGGTGTCGGGCGTGCCGCTGGGACTGATGAGGTGTCTGATCGCCTCGACTGCGACGATCAGCCCGCCGGCCAGCAGGATGCCTGCCTCGCCCAGCGCTCCCAGGTTCTCCGCGCGAGCGTGCCCGTAGGGGTGCTCGGGGTCCGCTGGCTGGCGGCCCAACCGCACAGCGAAGAACGTCAGGATCGCCGCGATTACGTCTCCGCTTGACTCGATCCCGGCCGAGATCAACGCCAGGCTGCCCGCTGTCAGGCCCACTCCGAGCTTGAGGATCACCAGCAGGCTGGCCGCGGCGATCGACACGAGCGTCGTTCGTCGCTGCACGGCCACCTGCTCGCTGCTGGCGGGCTGCACCATCCGCAAGAGACTAGGGTTCTGGGGTTCTCATCAGCACCGAGGGCGCCCCGCCACGAGCCGGTACACATGCGCGGGAAGGAACGCGCCCGGGCGGAGTCTTTGGCAGTGGCTTGCCTGGGCCACGTCGCTCGCCGCCCGCCGTCGTGCGACGATGGAGGCGATGAGCGAGCGCGCTTCGCCAGCGGCGCACCTGCCGGCACTGTCGGAGGCGGCCACCCGGCGCTGGATGCCGACGCTGGCCGCCGGCCTGTCTTTGGGGGAGTACGCCCGTTCGCTGGTGCGCCGAATGGCCGCTCTGACCGCTGTGCTGTTGGTCGCGATCTGGGCGCTCGGCGGGCAGGGGTACTTCTGGCCAGCCTGGGCGTGGCTGGGGCTGGTCGTCCCGGTTCTCCTCGACTACACCGCGGCCTGGGCGTGGCGGCATCCCCCCGGAGCGGTGCGTCGTGTCGCCTGCGTATGGGCGCTGGTGAGCGTCGCGGCCGTGATCCTGATGCTGACCTGGATGCTCACGTGGCTGCTGGCGGGCGTGAATCGGTTCTGGCCGGCGTGGGCGCTGCTGGGCCTCGCGACGGCGGCCAGCGGGTACTCGCTGATGGCGCTGCACGACCGCGTGCTGGTCGCGCATGGCCGACGTGCGCTCAGAGCGAGGATCGATCTGCTCACGCGCACGCGCCGCGATGCCGTTGACGCTCAGGCGGCCGAGCTGCGGCGCATCGAGCGTGACCTGCACGATGGCGCACAGGCGCGCTTGGTCGCGGTGACGCTTCAGCTCGGGCGGGCAGAGCTGCGACTTGAGGATCGACCGGAGGTTCGCGAGCTCGTCCACGACGCCCAGCGTGAGGCTCACCACGCGATCGCCGAGCTGCGCGACCTCGCGCGCGGAATCGTCCCGCCGCTGCTCGCCGACCGCGGCCTGCTGGCGGCAGTGCAGTCGCTCGCGGCGCGCTACGGATTGGGCACCGCGATCCAGGCCGACACCCATCGCCGCGTGGCCCCCGCGGTGGAGAGCGCCGCGTACTTCGTGATCGCCGAGGCCCTCACCAACACCGCCAAGCACGCTGAGGCTGGGCATAGCTGGGTCCGCCTGAGCGAGGATCGCCGAGCTCTGATCGTGTTGGTGGGCGACGACGGCCGCGGCGGGGCTGACCCCGGCGGGTCCGGGCTTGCCGGCCTGCGTGCCCGGGTGGAGGCCCTCGACGGAGTCCTGAGCGTCGACAGCCCTCGCGGTCACGGAACCGTGGTGGAGGTCAGCCTTCCGTGCGGGTGGTGATCGCCGAGGATCTCGCGCTGCTGCGCGAGGGCCTTGTGGCTCTGTTGCGCGAGAACGACATCGAGGTGTCAGCGCAGGTCGAAGACGGGCCGGGTCTGCTGCGGGCCATCGCGGCGCACAAGCCGGACCTGGCGATCGTCGATGTGCGGCTGCCGCCGACGTTCAGCGACGAGGGTCTGCGGGCGGCGATCGAGGCACGCATCCGTCAGCCGGAACTGGGTGTGCTCGTCCTCTCCCAGTATGTCGAGACCGCCTACGCAAGCGAGCTGATCGGCGAGAACACGGCGGGAATCGGGTATCTGCTGAAGGAGCGCATCGGCGATATCAGGGCGTTCCTGGACGCGCTGCAGCGCGTCGCCGCGGGAGGCACGGTGCTCGATCGCCAGGTCGTCACCGAGCTGCTCGTCTCGCACGACGAATCCAAGAACGCCTTGAGCAACCTGACCGGGCGCGAGCGCGAGGTGCTCGAGCTGATGGCCGAAGGACGCTCTAACACGGCGATCGCCGAGAGCATGGTTGTCACTCAAGGGGCGGTCGAGAAGCACATCACGAACATATTCACCAAGCTCGATCTACCCGTGTGCGACGACGATCACCGCCGTGTGCTCGCCGTGCTCGCGTACCTTCGCGTCGCACGGTGACCGATGATCCTCCGGCAGCGCCAGTCGAGGTGGTGGACGGCGAGCCAGTAGTGGCGCCGAGTTTCTCAGCGCCTTTGCATCGGGGTTGCCCCAGCGGCTGTTGGGGGGCGAGCCCCATTCCCCGGGCGGGCTCAGAATGTTAGGTTCACCTAAGCATGAGCCTGAGCATCCGCTTCGTCGAGCCGCGTCCCCCCGGCAAGAACGTCTACGACCACATCCTGCTGCCGCGTCTGGGCTTGCCGCTGATGGCCACGATGCTCGCCGAGGGCGGTCATGACACCGGTGTGTTCTGCGAGATGCTGGGGCCGATCGACCTCGGCGAGTGCCTCGCCGCCGATCTCGTCGGGATCTCCGGCACGACGGCTACCCAGCCCGCGGGTTATGCCCTGGCCGATGAGCTTTCCGGGGCGGGGGTGGCGGTGGTTCTCGGTGGCTCGCACGTCAGCTTTCGCGTCGAGGAGGCCCTCGAGCACGCTCCCTACGTGGTTCGCGGCGAGGGCCAGCAGACGATCCTCGAGCTCGTCGCCGCGCTCGAGCGAGGAGGCTCCCCGGGGGGGATCGCGGGGCTCTCGTGGCGCGACAGCCGGGGACAGGCACATCACAATCCCGCTCGATCGCATTGCTCTCAAGCCGACTTCGAGCGCCTCCCGATCCCCGACCTCTCGCTGATCGAGGGACACGAGCGCATGGCGGTCAAGCCCGCCATGACCCAATGGGGGTGCCCGTATGACTGCGAGTTCTGCTCGGTGACCGCCCAGTTCTCCCGCGTGGTGCGCCACCGCCGGACCGACCAGGTTCTGGAGGAGCTCGCCGGACTGTCCGCCAGCGATCTCTTCTTCCACGACGACAACTTCGTCGTCAACAAGCGCCGCACCGCCGAGCTGCTTCACGCCATGGTGGGCGCGGGCTTGACGCCTAGCTTCGCCGCCCAGATGCGGGCCGACACGGTGCTGCGCTCCCGCGCTTCCCACGAGATCGACCACGAGTTCCTGGAGCTGCTCTCACAGGCCGGCTGCGGCATGGCAATGGTCGGCTTCGAGAGCATCTCCGAAGAGAACCTCACCAGCATCGGTAAGCGCACGAGCGTGGCGGTGTCAGAACAGGCGGTACGCGCCTTCCACAGACACGGGATCGCCGTCCACGGCATGTTCGTCGTGGGACTCGACTTCGACGATGCCTCAAGCGCTCAGGCCACCGCCGCCTTTGCGCGGCGCCTTCACATCGACACCTTCCAGCTGATGATGGTCACGCCAGCTCCCGGGACTCGCCTGTGGGAGCGGCTCGAGTCCGAGGGCCGCCTGATCGAGGCCGACTGGACGTTCTTTGACGGGCACCATGCGGTGCTGCGCCCCGAGCGGATGACCCCGCTCGAGCTCCAGCTGAGCGCGATCGACGCGATGCGCCGCTTCTACTCCCGCTCGGCCATAGCGGGCCCGGCGCTGCGAGGCGTCTTGCGCCACCTGCCGCAGCTGCTGGGCATCGTCGCGCGCCACGCCGGGGGAGCAGTGCGCTCTCTCGGCCGGGAGGCGCTGGGATCGCGGGAGGGCGACGTGGCGACCCTCGATGCGAGCGCTCCCTCTGCGCATGTGTTCGACCGGACTCTGGAGATGATTATCTCTTCGCTCACACGCGAGGAGCGTGCCCGACTCGAGGCGGCGCTGGGTGTGGCTGCGTTGCGCCTCTACGGCCGTCGTCGGGTCGCCGAATTTTCCGATCAGGACCACTCTCGCATCCACATTGCGCGTCTCGCTGCCCTCGAGTGACGCCCCGCTCCTGCTTCCGTTCATAGCAACAGCGAACGCCTGAAGCGCCGGGCGGGTCCGAGGCGCATTGGGTGGTTGGAACTCCCGAACTTGACCCGAGCTGCGACGTAGGTTGGTTCGTCAGTCGCCGAGCCCCGCCAGGTCGTGCTGACAACGATCCGACTAATATTTCACGTGCGCTTCGGCTTCCGTGTAGGCGGTGCCTTCTTCGACCTTGAGCTTCAGCACGGCTTCGCTGGTGCCGGATGCGGGGCTTGTGTATTCGAAGATCGTCGAGGATTCGGCGAGGCCCGAGGTGGGGATCGTGAGGCCGGTGGCATTGGCGAGCGTGCCCGCGCCACTCGTCAATTCGACCTTCGCCTTGCTGGCGACGCCGAGGTTGCTCACGATGTTGCCGTACTTGTCGGTGACGCTGGCGTGAGCCGTGAACTTTTTGCTGTTGCCGATGCTGCTCGTGATGCAGGCGAAGGGGCAGGTCCCAGCTTCGAGTTTGCCGGCGCCCACTGTGGGGTGCGCCCAGGCGAAGCGTTCCGGTGCGGTCGCCTTGACGGTGAAGGAGCCCGAGGTTCCCACCACGGTGGCGCCTTCTTTGACTTTGAGCGTCGTGGTCTGGGCGTCGTAGAGCTTGATCAAGGAGGCCGTGCCCACGCCTTCGGCGAACGTGACGGTCGTCGCCGAGGCCGGGTATTCGGGCGCCTGCCCGCTGGGCGAGCTCGCGGGTTCGCTGAAGACGAGCGTCTTGGCGCCCGTATAGCTCGTGGCGAGGTTGCCCCATTCGTCGGTGGCGGTGAGCGTCACGTTGAACGCGACGCCCGCTTCCTGTTCGCTCGGGGTTGGCACGGTGAGCTTTTTAGTCGCGGCCACTTTGACCGTGAAGGAACCTGTGGTGCCTTCGATCGTGCCTTCGGTCGCTTTGAGCGTACTGCTCTGGGCGTCATAGAGTTTGATCGAGGCCGTGCCCGCGCCGGCGGCGAAGGTGACCGTCGCCGGGTAGCTGGGGGCCTGTCCGCTGGGCGAGTTGGCGGGTTCGCTGAACGTGACCGTCTTCGCGCCCACGTAGCTTTTGGCGATGTTGTGCCAGGTATCCAGGGCGGTCAGGGTCTCGTTGAAGGAGGTGCCCGCCGTCTGTGCGGCCGGTGTCGGCGCGCTGAAGCTGGTGGCGGCGGCCGCCTTGACGGTGAAGGCAGCTGAGGCGCCTTCGATCGCGCCTTCTTTGACTTTGAGCGTCGGGCTCTGGGCGTCGTAGAGCTTGAGCTGAGAGGCCGTGCCCACGCCTTCGGTGAACGTCACGCTCGTCGCCGAGGTCGGGTATTCGGGCGCCTGCCCACTGGGCGCGTTGGAGGGGCCGCTCCAGGTGAGCGACTTTGCGCCCGCGTAACCGGTCGTGGTGTTGGCGTATTCGTCGGTGGCGGTGAGCGTCACGTTGAACGCGACGCCCGCTTCCTGTTCTAATGGCGTCGGCACAGTCAATTTCTTGGTCGCGGCCGCTTTTACGGTGAGGCTGGGCGAGGTGCCTTCGAGCGTGCCTTCCTTCGCCTTGACCGTGGTGGTCTGGGCGTCGTACAGTTTGATCGCGGCCGTGCCCGCGCCTGCGGCGAACGTGACCGTCGCGGGGTAGCTGGGCGCTTTACCGTTCGGCGAGCTGGCGGGTTCGCTGAAGGTGAGCGTCTTTTTGCCCGCGAAGGTCGTGGTGGTGTTGCCGTATTCGTCCTTGGCGGTGATCGTGAAGTTGTCGGTTTCGCCGGCGGTCGGCGTGGCGCTGGCGGGTTCGAGCTGGAAGTGGGTGGTCGGGCCGAAGGCGACGGTCGCCGATTTGGCCGTGCTCGTCGCCGTCCAGCTACGCCACACCGCCGTGACCGTGTACGCGTGCGTGCCGATCGGGACGCCCGTGTCGGTGCAGCTCGTCGCGGTCGAGGGAGAGCTCGAGCTCGGGCAGCCGCTGCCGGGCGCGCCACCGTCGCGGGTCACGAAGTATTCGACCGTGCCGCCGGCGGGTGCGGTGACGGCCGACCACGTCAGCGCGACCGTCCCGGCGCCGGGCGCGGCGCTGGAGATCGTGGGCGGCGAGAGCGTCGCGAGGCTCGCCGATGCGCTGGCTTCGCCGGCGTTCGACCAGTACGCGAAGGCGCCCGCCGCCAGCAGGCTCAGCGCCGGCAAGCTCAGCGCCACCGCGGTGCTGGCCACGATTCGCTGCCGGTGCCTTCTGAGACGGTTCGGTCTCATGAGTGCGCCCCCCTGTCGGTAGGGGCGACGACCGGTCGTGGCCATCGCCCCTGCCTTTGGGTGGCTTCCGCGCTCGTCCGCTGATCCAATCCGCCTATGAGGCTTTATACTTGAGCGTGACCGTAGCGCCCTTGCACGCGTTCTGGTTGACGGCTGCTTCTTCTTTCATTTCCAGGTGCACGGTGTATTCCTTGGTTTCACCGTGGGCTATCAGGACTTTTGGTTCCTGCGAGGCGGGAGACACCACGAACCATTCTTTTTTGCATTCCGCCGCCGAGGTTTTTTCGACTTCCGCTTCCAGCTTGGTCAGGAACTCGGCTTGGTTGGCGTCTTTGTCCTTTACTTTCACCGTGACCACGGGGTTGGCGCCGGGGTAGAGGTTTTCGACCGCGGCGCTGCTGACTTCGAACGTGGCGCTGGCGTAGTTCGCTTTGACTTCGCCGGTGCCTTCGCCGGAGCTGGTCCAGTATGCGATCGCGGCTGCGGTCATGGCCAGGATCACAACGACGACACCAAATGCAAGGCGCTTCTTCTTTATGTTCAAAATGCGGGACATCTGACAAGAGCTCCTTTCTAGCTTCACAGAACGTGCCGGGCGGCTGGGCGATCTGCGGGAGACCCCTGGCTTTGCGAGCCCGCCTCGCGGCGGGTGTGCCTTTTTCCACATAGCGACCCGGCGCCCCGTGAAAGCGGAGCTAGGCGCAAATTTCCCATCGGCTGTGACGCGGGCGGGCTTTAGCGCCGGGTGCCGGCTGGCCTTGGCGCACCGAGCGCGAGCCGAACATACGTCCAGCTCAGCCCCTCGGTGCTCCAGCTTCGCAGCACGAGCGAGCGCGGCGGCGAGTCGCTCCCGCACTCTCCCTCGGGACGACTCGGATCTCGGCTGCGACGCGGCGATATGCTGGCCTGGTGTTGCGTCAAGGGTCGGGGGAGCCGCTCGTGCTGTTGCATGGGATCTTGGGTAGTGAGCGCATGTGGAGCCACGTCGTACCGCTGCTGGCCGACCACCACGACGTGATCGCCCCGACCATGCTGGGACATCGTGGCGGGCAGCCCGCCAGCGCGCGACCGGCACGCCTGGAGCACATCGTCGACGACGCGCAGCGGCTGCTCGACGAGCTCGGGCTCGACCAGCCCCATCTCGCCGGCAACTCGTTGGGTGCTCGGGTAGCACTCGAGCTGGCCCGCTTGGGCCGGGCGCGAACGGTCTGCGCGCTCTCGCCCTCCGGCACCTGGCAGGCAGGCTCGGAGGACCATCGGCGCGCCACCGCGGACCTGCGTGCGACGGTGCGCGCCTCGCGGCGCTCGCGCCGGGTGCTGCCTGTGCTCGTCCGTTCGGGGCGCTTCCGACGCTGGGCGCTACGCGACACTGCCGCCCACGGCGAGCGAGTGAGCCCGGCGGAGCTACTCGGCCTCACCGACGACCTGCTCGGCTGCACGGTCGTCGAGGATCTGTTCGACGAGGCCGCGCGGCTCGCACCCCTGAACCCGCCGCCCTGCCCGATCACCCTCGTCTGGGCGGGTAGGGACTGTGTCTTCCCAGTCGAGATCAACGGCGTCCGCGCCCGCGAGCTGATCGGAGGAGCACGCTGGATTGTGCTCGAGGACGTCGGACACGTCCCGATGCTCGACGACCCGCAACTGGTCGCCCAGACGATCCTCACAGCCACCGCAACAGAGTCTCACGAGAACCCCGCCGCCGCCAACCCAGGCCACAGCAGCTAGCCGCTGGACGTACAGCTCCCTGCTCGAACCACCGTCGGGGTGCCACCTCAGCCGGGCCGGATCAACATCCACGCCCATGCGAGCCGGGTGGCTGGAGCTCTGGCAAAGCTGGGCGAACGTCAGCAGCTCGGTGACGACGCCCGGCCGGTTCTCAGGCACGGACGCGCTTGAAGACGCGACGCGTCAGATGCGGGTTGCGCCTGATCGTAGCCAGCAGCGCCCGATCCATCATCCTCGTCTTCCGCTCGTCCTGCACGGGCATCCTCGCGGCGCTGTCGGTCTCGTCGTCGCCGAGCACGCGATAGACGGTCCACCGCTCGGGCACGCCCTTCAGCTCGTGCTCGCCGTTGCTGGCGAAGCGCAGGCCAGACCCCGCCACCAGGTCCTTGACCGTGCTCGAGACCAGAAGCTCGCCGGGCCCGCCGAGCGCGGCGACACGGGCGCCGATGTGCACTGCGATGCCAGCCAGATCTTCCCCGATCACCTCGCACTCCCCGGTGTGGATGCCGGCGCGGATCGGGACGCCGGAGCGCGCCAGGCGCTTGATCAGCGCCTGCCCGCAGCGAATCGCCCGTGCCGGACCGTCGAACGTTGCGAGCAGACCGTCCCCCGTGGTGTTCACCTCGCGTCCACGGAAGCGCTCCAGCAGCTCTCGGACCAGGCTGTAGTGCTCTTCCAGCAGCTCGCGCCAGTGCCGGTCGCCGAGCTCTGAGGCCTGCTCGGTCGAGGAGACGATGTCGGTGAACAGCACGGTCGACAGGACGCGCCCCGGCGCCTGCTCGGCGAACGCGCCGGTCAGGAACTCCTGGATCTCATCCAGATAAGCCTCACTGTCGCCCGTCCAGGGGGTATGGTCTGCACCCGGCAGGACCGCGAGCCTTGCCCCCGGTATTTGCGAGGCTATGTAACGAGCCCCCTCGACGGGAATGATCTCGTGCTCGCGATGGATTACGAGCGTCGGCGCGGCGATCGTCGGAAGGATGTCGCGAACGTCGATTTCGACGATCATCTCGTATATCGCCTTGACCATCCGCGGGCTCGCGGCCGAGCGCTCGAAGGCCGCCAGGCTCAGACTCACCATGAGTCCCTCGTAGCCGGGTGCGAACAGGGCCAGCGTCTTGCCGGAGCCCCATTCGTTGAGCATGGTCTGCCTGAGGAGCTCTGCATCGCGCATCCAGCGAGCGCCGGCGGGATTGTCCTCCAGGTCCGGATTCACACAGGCGAACGTTCCGCACAGCGCCAGCGAGGAGACGCGCTCGGGGTAGCTCGCCGCGAACAGGATCGCCAGCGGGCCGCCCTCTGACACTCCGACGATCGCCGCGCGCTCCGACCCCGCCGCGTCCATCACCGCCCGCAGGTCATCCATGCGCTCCTCCAGCGGCGCCGGACCCGCGACCGGATCGGACAGGCCGGTCCCGCGCTTGTCGAATAGGATCAGGCGACTGAAGGAGGCGAGCCGCTCGAAGAAATCGTGGACGACCGGCACTCCCCACTGCAGGTCCAGATGCGAGACGAAACCCGTAACAAATAAGAGATCGAACGGCCCCTCGCCCAGAACCTGATAGGCGATGTTCAACTCGCCACTGCGGGCATATCGCGTCTCGGGCAGACTCATGCGCTCCCCTTGGCCGATCTCAGTACATGCGGCACCGTGTCACCGTGCAGCCGTGCCGAGCGAGGATACGGCAAGGCGATCGGCGACGTCACCCGTGACTCGCCTGTTCAGCGTGCGATCGCGCCCTCGGCGGCTGAGCCGACGAGCTTGGCGTACTTCTGGATCGCGACATCGACGTGCGCGTCCGCGCGCGGGGGCTGCTCGTAGGCGCTTACGCGCTCAGCGATCTCCTCGTCGGACAGCGCCACGTCGAGCCGGCGCGTGTCGGCGTCGATGGTGAGCTCGTCGCCGTCGGCGAGCGCGGCGATCGGGCCGCCGCGGATGGCCTCGGGCGCGACATGGGCGACCATGAAGCCGTGTGTGGCGCCGGAGAAGCGCCCGTCGGTTATCAGCGCGACGTCCTCGCCGAGACCCTCCCCCACGATCGCGGCGGTGACGGAGAGCATCTCGCGCATGCCGGGTCCGCCCGGCGGGCCCCTCGCCGCGGATCACGACCACGTCGCCGGCCTGCAGCTCGTGGGCGAGCACGGCCGCCATGGCGGCCTCCTCGCCGTCGAACACGCGCGCGGGCCCGACGTGTTTGCGGCGCTCGTGCCCGGAGAGCTTGACGACGCAGCCGTCGGGCGCGACGTTGCCGCGCAGGATCGCAAAGCCGCCCGTCCGCTTCAGCGGGTCGCTGAGCGGCCGCACGACCTGCTGGCCCTCGGTCTCCCGCGCCTGCGCCGCGTGCTCGCCGATCGTGGCGCCGGTCACCGTCACAGCGTCGCCGTGCAGCACGCCGGCGTCCAGCAGCCGCTTCAGCACGAGCGGCACCCCACCCGCCTCATACAGGTCCGTCGCCACATATTTGCCCCCCGGCTGCAGGTCGCACAGCAGCGGGGTGCGCTCTGAGATCGCGTCGAACTCGTCGATCTGAAGCTCCACCCCCAGTTCGCGCGCGACCGCCAGCAGGTGCAGCACGCCGTTGGTCGAGCCCCCGCTCGTCGCGACCGCCGCGATCGCGTTCTCCAGCGCCTGCTTGCTCATCACCTGGCTCGGGCGCCGCCCGGCGCGCAGCACGTCCATCACCAGTTCCCCGCACTCGCGCGCGACCTCGAGCTTGCGCCCGTCCTCCGCCGGGACCATCGCCGTGCCCGCGGGCGAGATCCCCAGCGCCTCGAACGCCATCGCCATCGTGTTCGCGGTGAACTGCCCCCCGCACGCCCCCGCGCCCGGCGAGGCGACCTCCTCCAGGGCGTGCAGCTCCTCTTCGGTGATCTTGTGAGCGGCGTACTCCCCGACCGCCTCGAACACCTGCTGGATCGTCACGTCCTGGTCCCTGTAGCGCCCGGGGCGGATCGACCCGCCGTAGAGCATCAGCCCGGGGATGTCCAGCCGTGCGAGCGCCATCACGGTCCCCGGGATCGTCTTGTCGCAGCCGGAGATCGTGACGAGCGCGTCGAAGGCGTGGGCGCTTGCGACCAACTCGATCGAGTCGGCGATCAGCTCGCGTGACACGAGCGAGGCGCGCATCCCCAAGGTCCCCATCGTGATCCCGTCGGAGATCGCGATCGTGTTCAGCTCCATCGGCGTGCCGCCGGCGGCGCGGATGCCCTCCTTGACGCGCGCCGCCAGCACGCGGTTGTTGAAGTTGCACGGCATCGTCTCGATCCAGGAGTGCGCCACTCCGACGATCGGCTTGGCCAGATCCTCCGCCGAGTAGCCGATCCCGTGCAGGTACGCGCGTGCGGCCGCGCGCTCGGGCCCCTCGGTCAGGGCGCGACTGCGGTGCTTGACATCGAATGCGGTGGGCTCGCTCACGCGGCGCGCACGTTATCGGGATTCCACCCGTCCAGCCCTTCCAGCCCGTCCAGCCGATCGACCGATCGGAGATCAAATGGGATCTCCGATCGTCCAGCCGGGATCCCCGATCGGCCAGCGCGCCGTCCGCCGGTCCCGGCGGACGCGGTACCCCTGGGCGTGCCAGCGCCTGTGAGCTCGCGCATCCTCTCGCGCTCGCGCTCCCATCCGGCGAGCCGTGCCAGATCGCGCCTGAGGAGCTCCGGGTCGACCTGCCTGCCCGGCAGGTGCATGTTCGCGCCGGCGATCAGCCCGCGCTCGTCCGCTCTCAGCGCCATCCACTTCGCCAGCACGTCGTCGGAATCGGGCAGCCGCGCGCTCCCGTAGGGCCTCGAGTGGTCGGGGAACGCAACGCAGTACTCGCTCAGCAGCGCCCCCGTGCGCGGCACGTAGGAGACGATCGGCTTGTGCGGGTAGATCAGGTACGCGTAGGAGGCGCCCGAGCGACCGGGCACGCGCAGGAACCCCAGGTCGCGGTACATCGCCCACTCGTGCTCGTTCACGCACGAGCGCAGCAACGCGCGCGCGCGTTGCTCGGCGCGGCGCTCCCGGCCCGGGTCGTAGTCCAGCTCATGGGCGCCGTCCCGGGCACGGGCGAGCTCGGCCTGCCACGCGCGCACGTGGGCGCGGGCGCGCAGCAGCCCCGCGCGCAGCGACGGCCAGGCCAGCATCCCCACGAGCGCGGCCAGCACGAGCGTCGCGGTACCCAGACCGAGCAGCATCGCGCCCTACAGCGCCGGACCGGGTGGCATCGCTCCCGGCAGTACGGCATTGGGCGCCGCCACCGCGGGCGCCGCCATATCCGCCTGCGGCAGACCGGGCGCTCCGCCGGCCGCGCGCGGGAAGAAGATCACGCGCTCGGCGTCGCGCGGCACCTCGGCAAAGCTCTTGACCAGCTCCGCCTCGCGCCGTCCGTCGCTGCACTGCGTCGGCACGGCCGCCCACATCCCCGCATCCAGCTCGCGCCTGAACGCCTCGATCAGCGCCTGCTCCTCCTCGGCGACCTCCACGTCCCCCTCCGCGAGCACGATCTCGCCATGACCGGGCTTCATCCGCAGCAGCTTCATCGCTCCTCGATTATGCCACGCTCGCGAGGTTTCGATCTCAGCTGCCGCATCCGCGCGAGCCCGAGCACATCGACTGGACCGGCGCCCGCGCCGAGGTCACGCAGCCCGTGCGCGACGGCCTCCCCCGCCAGCGCACGGGCGACGCGGGCCGCCTCCAGCGGCGAGTCGCCCAGCGCGAGCTGCGCCGCGAGCACGGAGGAGTGCGTGCACCCCGAGCCGTGAGCGGCGCCGTCGGGTTGGCGCTCGCCTGAGATCTCGACGATCGTCGCTTCGCTGCACCGGCCGGCCTGCGACTCCCCGTCCTGCGATTCCCCGTCCTGCGTTCGTTCGAGGAACAGATCGACCGCCCGCGCGCGATGGCCCCCGGTGAGCACAACCGCACGCGACCCGAGCGCGAGCATCGCCCGCGCCAGCTCCAGTGCCTCCTCCCGTTCGACATCGATCGCCTCCGCGCCGGCCTGACGGGTGATGCCTGCGCGCACCCCGGCCCCGTGCGTCCCGGCTCCGGCCCCCGGAGCGGATGACATCCCCCCGGCCAGCACCCGCGCCTCCGGCAGGTTCGGGGTGAGCACGCTCGCACGCGGAACTATCTCTGCGATGAGCGCACCCTGCGCGTCGGCGTCCAGCAGGCGCGCGCCCGACTCGGCGACCATCACCGGGTCCACAACCACCGGCGTGCCCGCGGGCAGCTCATCCAGCGCGCGCGCCACCGCGAGCGTCACCTCTGTACTGCCGAGCATCCCCACCTTAACCGCGTCCACGCCGATGTCCCGGACAACCGCCCGCACCTGCGCGAGCACGATCTCCGGCGGCACATGATGGATCGCCTGCACGCCTACCGTGTTCTGCGCGGTGATCGCGGTGATCGCGCTGCACCCGTGCACCCCGCAGCGCGCGAACGCCTTCAGGTCGGCCTGGATCCCAGCGCCGCCTCCGGAGTCCGAACCGGCGATCGTCAGGGCCACGGGGGTTCTGCTCATCAGCGCTACGAGCCGCGCCGGCGGCGCGGGAAGATCGTGTAGCTGCCGATCGCCGTGACGAGCAGGCGGCCGTCCTCGGCGCGCACCTCGCTGCGCAACACCGCGGTCGTGCGGTTGCGCCGGTCGAGCGTGGTCGAGCACACGATCTCGCCCTCGGTCGCGGTCTGGATGTAGTTGATCGAGATGCTGATCGTCGCGATCCGCTCCTCGTCGGTCGTCTGCGCCCACAGCGCCGAGCCCATGCAGTAGTCGACCAGCGCGTACGTCACCACGCCCGAGAGCAGCCCACCCGCGTTGATCAGCTCGGGCCTGATCCGCAGGCGAACGGTCTGCGGATCCTCCCAGCGCATCCCCATAAACCCGCTCACACCGTCGATTGATCCCGGGCCACCGGCGGGGGGACGAGCTTCGGCGGGGGTCGAGCTGGAGACAGGCTCGAACGCCGGATCGGCCGCCCGTCCGTCCGTGCACGAATCCGCAGGCCGGCTGTTGGCAGGGTTGTCCATGGAAGGGGAGGCTACGTGAGCGCGCCAGCTCACGCCCGGAAGGGCTGTGTCACGGCTCGGCGCAGCGGGCCGATGATGCCCCAAACGCCGGTGTCACAGACTTGTCACGGTCAGGACAGCGAATAGTCACATATGCGCGCCACGCGTCACACCTATCGGTCTAGCGTGATCGACATGCGCACGACAGAGCCCCCCACGCCCAGCCCGGACGCCGCGGGCAGGGATGCAAAGCGCGCCGACCCGCGTCACGCGCTCGGCCGGCGCGGGGAGCAGCTGGCCGCCGCCCACCTCGACCGCCTGGGCTTCACCTCGCTCGGGCGCAACGAGCGCACCCGCTACGGCGAGATCGACCTGATCGCCTTCGACGGGCGCACGCTCGTGTTCGCCGAGGTCAAGACCCGCCGCGTGGACGCCCGCCAATACCCGCCCCGACCCGACCAGCTGCCGTTGCACTGGCTGCGCCCCCGCCAGCGCATCCGCCTGCGCAAACTGGCGACCGCGTGGCTGACCGATCAGAAGCACATCCGCCCATCGGCCCACACAATCCGATTTGACGCGATCGGGGTGACGATCGACAGCCAGAACCGGCTGCTGCGGCTGGACCATGTGGAGGGGGCGTGGTGAGAGCCGGCGGCAGTGGGCAGTTACAGCGCCAGCTGCTGGTAGGCCAGCGACTGAAACGACATCCGGTGCAGCGGCGAGACGCCCTGACGGGCGATCGCGTCGCGGTGAACGGGCGTGGAGTAGCCGACGTGCTCGGCAAAGCCCCAGCCGGGGTGCTGGGTGTCGGCGTGGCGCATGTAGCGGTCACGGGTGACCTTCGCGATGATCGACGCGGCGGCGATCGCGGCGCTGGTGGCGTCACCATCGATGATCGCGCGCTGGGGGCGCTCGAACTCGGGGACCGAAAACCCATCCACGAGGCACAGGACCTCCTCGGATACACCGGCGGTGACGTTGCGCAGGGCGTCGCGCAGCGCCGCGAGGTTCGTGTTGTGCAGGCCGCGCTCGTCGATCCCGCCGACGCAGCGGGAGATGACCGCGACCCGGGCCGCGCAGCGCAGCACCAGCGGATACAGCTCCTCGCGCGCCTGCGGAGTGTGCTGCTTGGAGTCGTTCAGCGCGCTCAGCGAGCGCAGCTCGCGGGTGGTCAGGGCCTCGTAGTCGAACAGCACGCCGGCGGCGACGAGCGGCCCGGCCAGACACCCGCGGCCCGCCTCGTCCGCGCCGGCGATCAGACGGACGTCGAGGCGGCGGTCGAATGCGAACAACCGCCGTCCGCTTGTGCGGCGCGCCCGCGCGCGGCGACGCCTGGCGCGGGCGGAGCCGCCAGCCCCTTTTACGACGGACCTCCCCGCCGCCACCGGGGTCGCGGTCTCGACAGGCGCGGGAGGGCTCGGAGTAGATCCGATCGCCCGGGAGCCGGGATCGGTGGCGAGACCGCCCGCCGCGGCGGCGTCGGGCACACAGGCATCGGCGGCCGGGGCGAGAGGTGGGCGGGCGGGACTCCTAGAAGAACCCGATGCGGTCGGGGGGCCAGTAGGTGGCGAAGGCTTCGCCGATGATCCACGCGTCGGAAACGGGCCCCCAGAACCTGCTGTCGTCGGATTCGCCACGGTTGTCCCCCATCATGAACCAGTGTCCGGCCGGAATCGTGATCGGGGTCGGAAAGCTGCACTCCGGGCTGGCGCCGCATTCGCGGATGTAGGAGTCGTGCTCGCGCACGAACGCGCCGGTGCCGGCGGCCCTGCGATAGACGTGGCCTTCCTTGATGTAGATCTCATCGTCGGGGCCGGCGACGATGCGCTTGATGAAGTTGGTGCCCGTATCCTCCCTGGGCACCGGTTCCGAGCAGGCCTCGCCGCCCAGTTTGACGGTGTGCGGGACGGGCCCGCACTGCTCCTGCTGAGCGCCTTCGGGCGGATGGAAGACCGTGATCTCGCCGACGTGCGGTTTGCTGAAGTGGGTGCCGATGCGGTTGACGAGCACGCGCTGACCGACCGCGAGCGTCGGTTCCATTGAGCCGCTGGGAATGCGATACGGCTTGACGATCCAGGCCTGGATCCCGAGCGCGAGACCGAGCGCGACGAGCACGATCACGACCAGCTCCACGATCGAGCTGGTCGTCGATTTGGCGCGCTTGGTGACGGGGCTCACGCCGGCGTGTCGCCGGCGAGCTCGCCTTCCTGGGCATCGCCGGCATCGGGGGACGGAGAATCGGCGCCGGGCATCTCGGACTCTGCCCCCGTGGACTCCTCAGCCTCCACAGCTGAATCGGACTCCGCAGGCGTCTGCGCCTGCGCCTGCGCGGACGTCGCACCCTCGGTAGACGCGTCAGCCTGCTCGGGCTTGTCCGTTCCGGCGCTCGCCGGCTCGCCATCCTGCTGGCCGATCTCCGATCGGTCATCGTCGCCCACCGCAGGTGCCTGCGCCTGCGGTGGCGCCGGCGCGTCCTGTGCCGCTGCGTCCGTCCCCGCGCCCTCCCCCGCCTCTCCACCTATGCCGCCCGCATCCTGTGCGGCCTGCACGCCCTCGGAGACCGTCTCATCGGCGGTCATGCCCTCGGCGTCGGTCGCGCCCGCGGGCTCGTGCATCAGGCCCGGCTCGATCGTCTCCTCCGGCCCGGTGTAGCGGCGCTCGCGAACGCGGGCGCGCTTGCCGACCCGGTCGCGCAGGTAGTAGAGCTTGGCGCGGCGCACATCGCCGCGAGCGGCCAGCTCGATGCGCTCGATCTTCGGGGAGTGCAGCGGGAACATGCGCTCGACGCCGACCCCGAAGGACTGCTTGCGCACCGTGAACGTCTCGCGCGCGCCGTGGCCCTGGCGCTTGATGACGACGCCCTCGAACACCTGCACGCGCCGGCGCGAGCCCTCGATCACCTGGAAATGCACCTTCACGCGGTCGCCCGGCGCGAAGGAGGGGACGCGGCGCAGTTGCGCGCGCTCGATGGTTTCGATGACGCTGCTCATGATCAAGAACGGGGTGGGGAGGAATCGCGCCTGAGAGCACCGCTCACAAGATCCCGGGACGGGAGGAGGGCGGCCGGCGCGGTCAGCAATGGTAGCGGACGGTCAGTCCTCGCGCCCCCGCTCCCGGCTGCGCTCTCCCCGCCAGCGCGCGATCTGCTCGTGATGTCCTGACAGCAGCACGTCGGGCACGCGCCACCCGCGGTACTCCGCGGGGCGGGTGTAGTGGGGATACTCGGGACGCCCCTCCATGGCCTGGCTGAAGGACTCCTCCACCGCCGAGTCCTCGTGCCCCAGGGCGCCGGGCAGCTTGCGCAGCACGGTGTCGCACACGACCATCGCCGCCAGCTCTCCGCCCGCCAGGACATAGCGACCGATCGAAACCTGCGCGGTCACGAAGTGCTCGAGGATGCGCTCGTCAAAACCCTCGTAGCGCCCGCACAGCAATGTCAGCGCGGGCTCGCCCGCCAGCTCGCACGCCAGCTGCTCATCGAGCAGCCGCCCGCCCGGGGTGAGCGCGATCACCCGGCGCTCCTCGCGCAGCCGGGTCGGATCGACGCCGTAGCGGGCGCGCAGAGCGCTGTCGAACACGTCCACGCGCAGCACCATCCCGGCGCCGCCGCCAAACGGAGTGTCGTCAACCTGGCCCGCGCCGAGCGGGGTGTGCTCACGGAAGTCCACGCACTCGATGCGCGTGCCCGCCGCACACGCGTTGCGTACGTGACGCTGCTCTGTGAACCACTCAAACGACTCGGGGAACAGCGTGAACACGTCTATCTCCATGGCGAGACCTCAATCCCCCACGAAGTCCATGTTCACTTCGATCACGCCCGCCGCGACGTCGACACGGCGGATCGCGTCTCTGACCATCGGCACCAGCAGCGGCCTGGCGATGGTGTCGGAGGGATCGATGTCAGAGGGACCGGAGGTGGTGCCAGCCATATCGGAGGGACCGGCACTGGAGGGGTCAGAGAGATCGGAGGGGCCGGCACCGGAGGGACCAGCACCGGAGGGACCGGCGCCAGAGGGGTCGAGTCGCACCTCGAGCACCTCGCACGAGGGCAGCTCGAGCATGCGCGTCACCGTCCCGACACGGCGCGCGCCATCGACAACCAGACAGCCCTCCAGCTCGTGCGCCCACCATTCGCCCTCGGCGAGCTGGGGCGCATCCACCGCGGCTACGGTCAACTCCGCGCCGCGCAGCTCCTGCGCGCCGGTGCGGTCATCGACGCCATGCACGCGCACGATCGGGCGCCGGTCGGTCCCCGCGCGCCGCACTATCGTCGTCGCGTTCGCGCCCGCGATCGCCACCTCCGTGCCGAGCTCGAGCAGGCGCGGGCGGGCGCCGGTGACATAGAAGCTGCCGTCGAGACCGTGTGCGCGACCGACCCTGCCCGCGCGCTGACGGTTTCCGGAAGCCGAGTCCTTGTGGTTCACCGCCGTTCGGATCCTCCTTGGTGTCACGATCGACGCCGGTCAATCAACGATGTCGACGAGCACCCGGCATCCCGCGCTCGTGGCCGCGGCTTTGACGACCGTACGCAGCGCATAGGCGGTGCGCCCGCCGCGACCGATCACCCTGCCGTAGTCGCCGTCGGCGACGCACAGCTCCAGCACGATCGTGCCGTCGTCCCGAACGAACTGCTCGACCGACACGTCCTCGGGCTCGTCGACCAGGCCTTCGGCGAGATACTCGAGCAGCTGTCTCGGGGTCTCGCCGGCGTTGTCCTCTTGCGTGGCCACGGTCGGTGCCCCGGCGTGCCTGGCGCGTCAGTCGCCCTGGGCGGTGATGCCCTGGATGCGCAGCAGCTTGCGAACCGTGTCCGAGGGCTGCGCCCCGCGCGCCAGCCAGCTGCGCGCGCGCTCGGCGTCGATCGTGATCGTCGAGGGGTTCGTCTGCGCGTTGTAGTGGCCGATCGTCTCGATCACGCGACCGTCTCGCGGAGAGCGCTGATCGGCGACGACGACGCGCCAGATCGGGTCCTTCTTGGCGCCCACCCGGGTGAGCCTGAGTCGTACCGACAACTTGTAAGTCCTCTCTATACGCCGTTGCGTCTGTGCGTCTTCGGTTTTGCAGTGTGCGAACGCAGAGCTTAGTGGTTTTGCGCGCGCCTTCGGGGGCCGGCCCCGGGAGCGCGCCTACCGCCCCTGGCGCATCAGCGCGCCGACGTCCGGCGTCTTGCCCCGCCCCACCTGCTTCATCAGCCTGCGGGTCTGCCCGAACTGCTTGACGAGCTGGTTGACCTGCTGCACGCTCGTGCCCGACCCGCGCGCGATGCGCAGCCTGCGCGAGCCCTTGATCAGCTCGGGCCGGGCGCGCTCTGAGGGTGTCATCGAGAGGATGATCGCCTGCACCCGGTCGAGCTCGCGCTCGTCCACCTTCATGTTCTGCATCTGATGCCCCGCCAGTCCCGGGATCATGCCGAGCAGGTTGGTCAGCGGACCCATCCGCCGGACCGTCTTCAGCTGCGTGAGGAAATCGTCGAGACCGAATTCGTCGCGACCCAGCTTGTTCTGCAGCTCGAGCGCCTCGTCCTCGTCGAAATGGCGCTCGAGCTGCTCGATCAGGCTCATCACATCGCCCATCCCGAGGATCCGCCGAGCCATGCGGTCGGGATGGAAGCGCTCGAACTGGTCGAGCTTCTCTCCGGTGGAGGCGAACATGATCGGCTTGCCGGTGAGCACCTTCACCGACAGCGCCGCGCCGCCGCGCGCGTCGCCGTCGAGCTTGCTCATCACGACCCCGTCGAACTGGACCTCCGCGGCGAAGCGCTCCGCCACGGCGGCGGCGTCCTGGCCGGTCATCGCGTCCACGACCAGCAGCACGTCGGTCGGTTTGACCGCCGCGCGCATCCGCACCAGCTCGGCCATAAGCTCCACGTCGACGTGCAGCCTGCCGCTGGTGTCGACGATCAGCACGTCCTTGCCCTCCCGCTTGGCGCGCTCCAGCGCCCACGCGGCGATCTCGACCGGGTCGCGCTCGGGGTGGGTGGGGTCTCGGTAATATACGTCCGCCCCCGCCTGCGCGCCGACCTTGACGAGCTGCTCCACCGCCGCCGGGCGGTAGGTGTCGCACGCCGCGAGAGCGACAGAGGCTCCGCGCTCGGAGTGCAGATGCAGCGCGAGCTTCGCGGTCGCGGTCGTCTTGCCGGAGCCCTGCAGCCCGGCCATCAGGATCACGGTCGGGGAGTGCGCGGAGAAGCTCAGTCCGGCCGAGGCGCCGCCCATCAGCGAAGCGAGCTCCTCGGCGACGATCTTCACAACCTGCTGTCCGGGGTTCAGCTTGCCGATGACGTCGGCCCCCATGCAGCGCTCGGAAACCTGGGCGGTGAACTGGCGAACGACCTTGAAGTTGACGTCCGCCTCCAGCAGCGCGAGGCGGATCTCGCGCATCGCCGCGTCGATGTCCTGCTCGGTCAGCGTGCCGTGCCGGCGCACGTCGGCGAGCGTGGCCTGCAGCTTCTCGGCTAGGGCGTCGAACATGGCTCGCGCACGATTCTCGCAGGCCTCTGGGCCCGGGCGGCGATGGTCAGTCCTTGTGGTCCGCAGGCGAGACGGCCGGCCTGGGCGGAGACTCGACAGCCGCGCCGGGGGCACGACGCGCGAGCGCCTCGCCGATCCCGCCGAACGCCTGCGCGAACTCGCTCGGCACGACGAACACCTTGTTGGCGTCGCCTTCGGCGAGCTGGGGCAGCATCTGCAGGTATTCGTAGCTCAGCAGCTCACGGGTCGGGTTGCCCGCGTGAATCGCTTTGAACACGGTGTCGATCGCCTTCGCTTCGCCGTCGGCGCGCAGGATCGCCGCCTGGCGCTCGCCCTCGGCGTCGAGGACCGCGGCCTGCTGCGCGCCTTCGGCCGTGAGCACCGCCGCCTGCTTGGCGCCCTCGGCGGTGAGGATCTGGGACTGCTTCTCGCCTTCCGCGGTGAGAATCGCGGCGCGGCGGTCGCGCTCCGCCCGCATCTGCTTCTCCATCGCGGTCTTGATGTCCGCCGGCGGATCGACCGACTTGATCTCCACGCGATTGATCCTGATCCCCCACTTGCCGGTCGCCTCGTCCAGGACAGTGCGCAGCTCGGCGTTGACGTTCTCGCGGGCGGTCAGGGTCGCCTCCAGCGTAAGCCCCCCGATCACGTTGCGCAACGTCGTGACGGTCAGCTGCTCGATCGCCTGCAGCGGGTCGGCGATTTCATACGTCGCCGAGCGCGGGTCGGTGATCGTGAAGTACAGGACCGTTTCGATCGCGACCACCACGTTGTCCTCGGTGATCACCGGTTGCGGGGCAAAGTTCACGACCTGCTCGCGCAGGTCCACCAGCGGCCTGACCCGATCGATGAACGGCGTGACGATCGTCAGGCCCGGCTCCAGCGTGCGACTGTAGCGGCCGAGCCGCTCCACGACCCCGGCCCTGGCCTGGGGGATCACGCGGATCGTGCGCGCCGCGACCAGCAGCGCGAACAGCACGACTACGACTATGACGATCAGTGCGACCATCGGTCAGCTCCCTTTCTCGGTTTCCGTGCGACTCAATGCATCACGAGAGCCGTGGCCCCGCGTATCTCCACGACCTCGACCCGCTCGCCCGCGTCGATGATCTCATCTTCGTCGTAGCTGCGCGCCGTCCACACCTCGCCGTCGATCTTCACGCAGCCGACGCCCTCCCCGTTGGCGATCCGCTCGATCACGATCGCCGGCTTGCCGACCAGCGCCGCGGCGCCCGTCCTGATCGACGGGGGCAGCCGCCGGTGCCTGCGCGCAACCGGGCGCAGCGTCCCAAACACGACCCCCGAGGCGGCCACGAACAGGAGCGCGCTCAGCAGCGCCCCCACGCCGAGCAGACTCACGACCGCCGCCAGCGCCGCCCCGATCGCAAACGGGGCGAGGTAGAACCCGCCCTGGTGCATCTCCCCGATGCCGAGCAGGCACGCGGCCACGAGCCACACGATCCATGCTGCGTCCATCCCCTCAGACTACCCCTCGGCGATCAGCGCGCGGGCGAAGTCCTCAGGATCGAACGGCCGCAGGTCCTGCACCGTCTCGCCGACCCCGATCAGCTTCACCGGCAACTCCAGGTCGCTGGCGATCGCCAGCGCGATCCCGCCGCGGGCGGTCCCGTCGAGCTTGGTCAGCGCGATCCCCGTGACGTCGGCCGCTGCGGCGAACAGCTGCGCCTGGCGCAGCCCGTTCTGACCGGTGGTCGCGTCGATCGTCAGCAGCGTCTCGTGCGGGGCGCCCTCCAGCTGGCGGGCGATCACCCGGCGAACCTTGCTCAGCTCGGCCATCAGATCGTCCTGGGTGTGCAACCGCCCGGCCGTATCTATGATCACGACATCCACATCCTCCGCGCGCGCCCGGACGATCGTCTCAAACGCCACGGCGCCCGGATCGCCGCCCTCCGGGCCGGTCACAATCTCGGCATCCGCCCGCTGCGCCCAGCCTTCGAGCTGCTCGACGGCCGCCGCCCTGAACGTGTCGGCCGCGCCGAGCAGAACGGTGCGGCCGAGCTCGTGACGCAGGTGCCACGCCAGCTTGCCGATCGTCGTCGTCTTGCCCGTGCCGTTGACGCCAACCATCATGATCACCGTCGGCCGCGCGCGAATGTCGATACGAGCCTCGCCGCCCACACGCGCGGTCTGCGCGAGCAGCCCGATCAGACGCTCGCTCAGCGCCTGCCCCCCGGACAGCTCGCCCGCCTGCGCCTCGGACTCGAGCGTGCCCACGATCGAGGCGGTCGTGCGCACGCCGACGTCGGCGAGGATCAGCGCCTCCTCCAGCCGTTCCCAGGCGGCGGCGTCGAGCGTGCCGAACAGCGTCGCCTGGATCTCGCCGCCCAGCGCCTCGCGGGTCTTCGACAGGTTTTCGCGCAGCCGCCTGACCCAGCCGTTGCGGCTGCGTGCCCGCCCGCGCCCGGGCTCGGCGGACGCACCGGACCCCGCCGCCCCGCCGGCGGGCGCATCGGTGATGAACAGCTCGCTCCAGTCGTGCGCCACAGAACCCTCTGACGCGCGGCTCAGGCGACCTCAGCGACGGGCGGAGCGACCGGCGCCAGGCCCTCTGCGCTGTCCTGAGCGCCCTGAACGCCATGAACGCCCTGGGGGGCGTCCTCCCCGTCCTCGGCCGCCATCGCCTCGGGTGGCAGCCTGCGTGAGAGCACCTTCGAAACGCCGTTTCCGCCCATCGACACCCCGTACAGCCAGTCCGCCGCCTCCATCGTGCGCTTCTGATGGGTGATCACGATGAACTGGGCCCGGTCGGAGTAGCGGCGCAGCAGCACCAGGAAGCGGTCGAGGTTGAGGTCGTCGAGCGCCGCCTCGACCTCGTCGAGGATGTAGAACGGGCACGGGCGCGCGAGGAACACCGCGAACAGGAACGCCAGCGCGGTCATCGACTTCTCCCCGCCCGAGAGCAGCGACAGGCGCTTGGTCGACTTGCCCGCGGGCGTGATCTCGATCTCCACGCCCATCACGTCCTCCTCGCCCTCGGCGCCCGAGCGCTCCTCCAGGTCAGCCTCCGCTTCGGCCGCGGCCTCGGCCGCCTGCGCCTGCGCGGACGGATCTCCGCCGGCCTCGGCGGCCGCGGCCGGGGACTGCCCGCCGAGCACGGCGCGGGGAGTCTGCTCGTCGCGCACGAGCCGCAACCGTCCGCTGCCGCCGGGGAACACGTCGCCGGCAAGCTCCTCGAAGTTGCGGGCGGCGGCTGCGAACGTCTGCTCGAACGTCTCTCTGATCTGCCGGTCGGTGTCCCTGATCACCGTTTTCAGCTCGCGCAGCGCGGTCTCCAGATCCGTGCGCCTGGACTCGAGCTCCTCGACGTGCGCGAGCGCCTGCGCGTACTCCTCCTGCGCGAGCGGATTCACCGGCCCCAGCTGCTCGCGCCTGCGCGTCAGGCGCTGCACCCGGGCCTCGAGCGCCTGCGCGTCCTCCGGCGAGAGCGGAGCGGGCTGCGATTCCCCGCTCGCCTGAGGCTCGCCGCCGTGACTGCCCTGCTCGCCCTCGCCGCCGATCCCGTCCAGGTGCTGCTCGACCGCGCCCGCGACGTCCCCCGCCTCGCCCTCCGCCTCGCCCGCCAGCGGCGCAAGCGCCGGCAGCGGACGCTCCAGGCGCTCGGCGATGGCGCCCAGCTCCTCGGCGGCCTCGCCGGCCTGGTCGCGCAACCGCTGGGCGGCCACCTCAACGCCGGTCACCTCCTCGCCGGCGGTTCGCAGGCGTGCCTGGATCCCGGCCTCCTCGTGCGCGCACTCGCGCAGCTCCGAGGCGACCTGCTCGCCGGCCGCGCGGTCGCGCGCCAGCTGCTCCTCCAGCTCCACCAGCAGGGCGCCGGCCCCCTCGCCGACGGCGGAGAGCGCCGCGGCGAGACGCTCCGCGCGGGGCGCCAGCGCCACATCCGCCGTACGGCGGGCGCGCAGGCGCGCGATTCGCTGCTCGCGCGCGGCACGTTCTGAGGCGAGCCGCTCAGCCTGCCTGCGCTCGGCCGCCAGCTCGCCCTGCAGCTGCGCACGGCGCACCGCCAGCGGACCCTGATCGGGGGCGCTCCGGCGCTGCTCGATCAGCCATCCCGAGCGGCGCTCAACCTCCTTCGCCTCGGCCAGCTCGTGCTCTGACTCGTGCAGCGCCTCATCCGCCCGCGCGCGCGCGTCGTCGGCGTCGCGCACCTGCCGCAAGGCCGCCTGGGCCGCCGCGCCCGCCGCGTGCTCCGCTGCGACCGCCTCCTCGCTTACGGCGATCAGCCGCTCGCGTTCGTTGCGCCGGGCCAGGACCCGCTCGGCGCCGCCCTCGCTGATCTGGCACACCTCCCCCCAAGCGGCGAACAGCACGCGCCCGGAGCGCGTCGTGGCGATCCCGGTGAACCCCTCCGCGACATCCCGCAATCGCTCGACCACCCACGCGTCGCCGAGCAGCCTCCGCGCGAGCCCGAGCGCCGCACCGGACCCGCTCACCAGCTCGATCAGCCTGACGGCGCCCGGCGCCGGCGCCGCACCCTCCTGTGGCCGCAGGCCCTCACTCGCGCCCTCAGCCGCGTCCGGGCGCAGACCGTCGCTCGCGCCGGCGCCGGCGCTCGCGCTCGCCTCGCCCGCCGGGTCCTCGGCGCCATCCCCCGCCAGCAGCGCGCTCGCCCCGTCGGGACCCGCCCCATCCAGGAGCGTGTCCGCCGCGCCCAGGTCGCGCACCAGCGCCGCATCCAGGCGACCGCCCAGCGCAGCGGCGAGCGCCAGCTCGTAGCCGTCGCGCACTTTCAGCGCCTCGCTCAGCGCGCGCGCTCCTCCCATCCCGGCGCCGCCATAGCGGGCGTGGCTGCTCAGGAACTGGTTGGCCGCGGCCAGCTCGGCGCCCACCCGCGCGGCCTCTCGCCGGGCAGCCTCCGCGGCGGCTTCCGCGCCGCGCAGCCCGGCGCGCGCCTGCTCGGCCAGGACGTCGGCCTGTGCGCGCGCTTCGCCCATCGCCTCGACGGTGTCGGTGAGCTCGCCCGCGAGCTGTGCAGCCCGCTCGCGCTCGGAGCGCAGCCCCTCGATCTCGCGCTCCACCTCACGCTCGCGCTCGCGCTCGAGCTCTCCCAGCTCTCCCTCCAGGCGGCGCACGCGGTCCTCGCTCGCCGTCGCGCTCTCCTGCGCCTCCTCGCCCGAGGAGCCTGCCAATCCCGGCTCGGAGGCCGTGAGCGCGCCCAGCTCGCTCTCGATACGGCCCGCGCGCTCGCTCAGCGTCGCCGCGCTTGCCTGCGCCTGCTCGCCGCGCAGCTGCAGGCGCTCGCGCGCTGAGCGGATCTCATACGCGCGCCGCGACAGCGCGTCGTGACGCTCGGTCCGCTGCGCCAGCGCGCTCTCCGCCGTTCCGCGGCGCTCGACGATGGCCTGCAGCTCGGACTCGGTCCGCTCGCGGCGCTCGCGCGCCTCGCGCACCTGCGTCTGCGCCTCTCCCAGCTCTGCGCCACGCACGCGCAGCGTCTCGCACGCGAGCGTCCAGCGGGCTTCCAGCAGCTGGCGCTCCAACCGCTCGTGCAGCTCCGCGGCCTCGGCCTGGCGCTTGAGCGGACGCAGCCTGCCCCGCGCCTCGCGCTCGACGTCGAGCGCCCGATCGAGGTTCTCCTGGGTGCGCTGCAGCTTCAGCTGCGCGCGGCGGCGGCGCTTGCGGTGCTTGCCCAGGCCCGCAGCCTCCTCGATCAAGAGGCGCCGGTCGCGCGGCTTTGAGGTCACGATCGCCTCCACGCGGCCCTGGGAGATGACCGAGTGCGTCTCCTTGCCCAGGCCCGTGTCGGAGAGCACCTCGATCACGTCCGTCAGCCGGCAGCGCGCGCCGTTCAGGCGATAGCCGCCCTCACCCGTGCGGTCCAGCCTCCGTGAGATCGAGATCTCGCTCAGCGGCAGATCGACCGTGCCGTCGGAGTTGTCGAGCACGATCTCGACCTCCGCCGAGCTGCGCGCCTGCACGCCGTGCCCGCCGCCGAAGATCACGTCCTGCATCGACTGGCCCCTGACCGCGAGCGGGGACTGCTCGCCCATCGCCCACAGCACGGCGTCGGTCACGTTGGACTTGCCCGAGCCGTTCGGCCCGACGACGACGCTAACGCCCGGTCCGAAGTCCAGTCGGGTACGGTCGGGGAACGACTTGAACCCCTTTAACGTGAGCGACTTCAACCTCATCGGCCCACCGTCTGACGGTTCGGGTTTTTGGGGGCCGCATCCGCGCAGGCCGCATCTGTCCCAATGTGGTGGGCGCGGGGCATCCGACCGATCGGAGATCGAAGGGATCTCCGATCGGCCAGCATGCGCATGTTCATGATGTCTCCCCCTGCAGCCGATCCACTGCCTCGCGCGCGGCCTCCTGCTCGGCGTGCTTCTTGCTCTTGCCGCTGCCCTCGCCCAGCATCTCGCCGTCCACCAGCGCCGCCACGGTGTACGTGCGCTCGTGCGGGGGTCCGCTCTCCTGCGTGACCTCGTAGCTGACGAGCGCCCCGCGCTGGGCGAGCAGCTCCTGCAGCGCGGACTTGAAGTCCACGGGGTGCTCGAGCGCCTGCTCGATCTCCGGTGCAAACGCCTCCACGACCGCTTGCGCGGTGCGCTCGTAGCCGGCGTTCAGGTAGCACGCGCCGATCACCGCCTCGATCACCGAGGCGAGCACGCGCTCGGTCTCCACCAGCGCCACCGCCCCGCCCGCCGCACCCTGGGGCGCGGCGGCGCGCAGCCGCTCGGGCACGCCCAGCCGCTCGGCGACCGCCCGGCAGCTCGGCCCCGACACCGCCTGCGCGCGGATCTTCGTCAGCCGTCCCGCCCCGAATCGCTCGGCCTCCAGGCGCGGATACAGGTGCGTCGTCACCGCCAGCCCGAGCACGCTGTCGCCGAGAAACGCCAGCCGCGCATAGGAGTCCTCGCGGCGCTCGGTCCAGGAGGCGTGCGTGAACACCTGACGCTCCAGCTCCTCTGGCAGCTCTTCGAGCAGTTCGTTTAGCAGGTTCATGAGTTGACATCACGCCGGCGGTGCGTGCGCGAGTACAAACTCCACCGCCTGCCCGACCGTCGTGATCTGCGCCGCCTGCTCGTCGGTCATGCTCACGCCATAGCTGTCCTCGAGCTCCTGCACGAGCGTGAGCAGGTCCAGCGAGTCCGCCTCGAGGTCCTCCTTGAACCGCGTCCCTTCGCCGATCGCGCTCGGATCGACGTCCAGCTCGTCGGCCAGATGATCGGTAATCAGCTCCCGCACCTCCTCACGCGTCATTCTGAGGCAGGCTAGCGATCTGAGCGGACACGGGCGCCCGTCGCAACGCCCCCGCCTGCTCCAGCGCCGCGTGCGTGCGGCCGATCAGATCCTCCCGCGCGCCGCGCCTGGCGCGCAGGATCGCCTGCGCGAACCCACGCCGGTGAAACCCGCCATGCGGCACCACCCCGAGCCGGCGCAGCCCGAGCAGGTACGCCCCACCCTGAGCTTCGGGGTCGATCTCCTCTCGCAGCCCCCCCAGCGCGGGCCTGAGCAGCACACCACCGAGCTTCGCTTTCGCCGAGGACGTCGCCGCGTCCCTGATCGCCCTCAGCATCGTCTGCGAGACGCCCTCCATCGTCTTCAGCGCGATGTTCCCGGTCAGCCCGTCGGTCACGATCACGTCGGCCACGCCCGACACGAGGTCGCCACCCTCGACGTTGCCGATGAGCTTGAATGTGTCCGCCCCGGCGTCGACCCGCGCGCGCAGCCGTGCGTGCGCCTCCTGTATCAGCGGGCTCCCGCGCTCGGCCTCCTCGCCGTTTGACAGCAGCCCCACGCGGGGATGCTCCACGCCGAGCACCGTCCGCGCCAGCGCGGCCCCCATGAACGCGAACTGCTCCAGGTGCTCTGCTCTTGCCTGCGCGTTCGCGCCCACGTCCAGCAGCGTCACGGGCCTGCCGGGCACCGGCAGCGCCAGCGCCAGCGCCGGGCGGTGTATCCCCCGCGCGCGCTTGATGTTGAACAGCCCCGCCGCCAGCGCCGCCCCGGTCCCGCCCCCGCACACCAGCGCCTGTGCCCCGCCCGCGGCCACGGCCTTTGCGGCCTGCACGATCGAGGCGTCCGGGTTTGCCCGCGCCGCGCTCGCTGGATCGGCGCTCTTGGCGATCGACACCGGCGCGTCCACCACCTCGATCATTCCTGCGGGCGCATCGCTCACGGCCTGTCTGAGCTCGTCCGCGGGGCCAAACAGGATCGTCCTCGCGCCCTCTTTGGCGGCGATCGCCGCCCCGGCCGCAACCTCTGCGGGACCGCGATCGGCGCCGTTGCAGTCCACGGCGATCACTGCATCCCTGCCGGCACCATGCGCGATTGCCGCGTCATGACCACCCGTTGTGTCCGCGCTCCCCGCGGGAGCGCCCGGCACCGAGCTAGTCAAGCTTCAACTCGCTCAGCTTCGCCCAGCGCGCATCTTTCGCGCACTCGTGCCGGTGCTCGGGGCGGGTGGGGTCCAAATCGTTCAGGTCTGCCGCGCACTCGGGGCACAGCCCCGCGCAGTCCTCACGGCACAGCACCTTCGCCGGCGCCGCCAGCGCGAACGCGTCCCGCGCCCACCCCGCCACGTCCACGACCGCTCCGTGCACGTACGGACTCTCCAGCTCCTCCCCTTCGCCCGGCACGTCCACCTCGCGCGCCTTTACGTCGACCTTCGGCGCCGCCTCCTGCAGGCAGCGCATGCACGGCCCCTTCAGCGTCGCGCTCAGCTTCAGCTTGAGCGCGTACCCCCCGCCCGTCATACGCGACACGTCCAGCACCACTGGCACGTTTCCGGGTTGCGCCTCATACCGCTCGCCGCCCAGCTCCAGTGGGTCGATCGGCACGTTCAGCTCGATCCGCCGCCCCTCTCCGGGGCTGAGCTTCAGAGAAGCCAGGTCGAATGTATGCGTCATCGCCACCATCCTCTTCAGGCTAGCGCCAGCCCTGCCTGCGCCCCGTCCTGCACGGCGCTCGCTCCGTTCAGCAGGATCTGTTTTGCGATCGCTCTACTTCGCACACGCGCTCGGCCGCGGACACAACGACTCGGCTTGCTGGACGATCGGAGATCCCGTCGATCTCCGATCGGTCGTTCCGGTCTCGGCCCCCCTGCCGCTACGCGACGGTCTTCAACTCGCGCTTGAGCACCTTGCCCGTTGCGTTTCGTGGCAGTTCCTCCATGAACACGACCTCGCGCGGGACCTTGTAGCGGGCGAGGTTCGCCTTCACGTAGGACTTCACCGCCTCCTCGTCGAGCTCCGCGCCCTCGCGCCTGACCACGAACGCCTTCAGTCGCTGTCCAAACTGCTCGTCGCTGACGCCCACGACCGCGGCCTCCTCGACCTGCGGATGGTCGGCCAGCAGGTCCTCGATCTCGCGCGGGAACACGTTCTCACCGCCGCTGACGATCATCTCGTCGTCGCGCCCGTCCACGAACAGCCGCCCCTGCTCGTCGAAGCGGCCGACGTCGCCCGTACTCATCAGGCCGTGCACGATCTCCTTGCCACCGCCCCCGGTATAGCCTTCGAACACCATCTCATTGGCGACGAATATGCGCCCGCCCTCGCCCGGCGCCGCCTCGTGCCCCTCGGCGTCCAGCAGCTTCACGACCGTCCCCATCGGCGGCCTGCCCGCGGTCCCCGGCGCGGCGCGCAAGTCCTCGGGCGTGGCGATCGTCGCCCACGCGACCTCAGTGGAGCCGTACAGGTTGTACAGCACGTCCCCGAACGTGTCCATCGCGCGCGTGGCCAGCTCGCCGGGCAGCGCCGAGCCGCTGGCCGCGATCACCTTCAGCGAGCTCGTGTCGTATCTGGCGATCGTCTCACGCCCCAGCTCCAGCATTCGCTGCAGCATCACCGGCACGACCGCCAGCGCCGTGGCGCGGTGGTGGGAGACCGCGCGCAGGGTGTCCTCGGGGTCGAACTTGCGGCGCAGCACCAGTGTCGAGGCCAGCGGCAGCGCGAGCGTGAAGTGCGCGAACCCCCAGGAGTGGAACATCGGCGCCGCGATCACGGTCGTCTCGCGCGCCTTCAGCGGGATCTTCGAGAACAGCGCCGCGGCCGGCTCCATCGAGTCCGGCTGTTTGCGCGCCGCCCCCTTCGGCGCGCCCGTCGTGCCCGACGTCAGGATCACCACGCGGCCCTTCTCGGCCGGTGGCTGCAGCGACGAGTCCGCTTCGGATGCGATCAGCTCCTCCAGCAGGGGATCGGACTCAGACAGCGGCCGTTCGCCCGGCTCGTGCCAGGCCACGAACCGTTTGCGTCCCTCCCCGCCCTCGCTCACGAGGTTGCCGAACTCCTCGTCGTAGATCAGCGCGACCGGATCCTCGCGGCGCATCACATCGGCAATCTGCGGGCCCGCGAACGCCGTGTTCAGATACAGCGCCCCCGCTCCCAGCTTCGAGCAGGCGATCGTCGCCTCGATGAACCCGCGATGGTTGCGACACATGATCGCGACGGAGTCCTGTTCCTTGACGCCCGCCCCGCTCAGCCCCCGTGCGAGCGCGTTCGTGCGCCGGTCCACCTCCGCGAACGTCAGCGTCCCCTTCTCGTCGACGATCGCCATGCGACCCGGGTATCTGACCGCCGAGGACGTGTATGCCGCCGCCGGCGTCGGCCCCCACTGGCGCAGCGCCATCAGCGAGCGCACCGCCTTGTCCGGGCGCACCGGCTGGATCATGCCGGTGCCCAGCAGCGTCCGTGCAACCTTCAGCTTGTACTTCGCCTCGCGCGTGTTCATCTTCTTGCGCGGACCCTACCCGTTTGCACGAGCTTTGCGTTTGCACGAGCTTTGAGCCGAACGTGCGCGCGAGGACGGTCGGGCGCTAACTCACCTCGGCCGGTTCGTCCTTGCCCTGCAGCCGCTCGCGGCCGCGCTGCACGGCGGCGATGAACTTCGACAGGTTGACCTCGAGCGTGTTCAGGATCTCATCCGCGTAGTCCTCCGCGCCGAGGCGGATCTCGCGCTCCCGCGCACGGGCGTCCTCGACGATGTCCTCGGCGGCGCGCTCAGCCTGCTTGGTGACCTCCTCCTCGCCGACCAACCGCTCCTGGCGCTCGCGCGCCTCCTTGAGGATTCGCTCGGCCTCCTTCTTGGCCTCGGCGAGCATCTCCTGGCGCTCCTTGACGATCCAGCGCGCCTGCTTGATCTCCTCGGGGATCGTCGCGCGCATCTGGTCGAGGATGTCGTAGATCTCCTCCTTGTCGACCCTCACCTGGTCGGTCATGGGCACCGACTTGGCGTTGTGCACCAGGTCATCCAGCTTGTCGATCAAAACGAGAACATCCATCGTCTTTACACACTATCTCCGTTTGCACACTTCGCGTCCACCACGGCGGCGGCGCGACTGGTTGTGGTCATACAGGCCGGCACGCTCGTACCCCCGCCCCCAGGCTCCATGCGGCAACTTTCCAGTCCAGTTCGTCAACGTCGCAGCTCTTCCTGCAACCGCTTGGCCACTTCGGGCGGCACGAGATCGTCGATCCGCCCGCCGAAGGTCGCCAGCTCCTTGACGCCGCTGGAGGACAGGAAGCTGTACCGCGAGCTCGCCATCAGGTACACCGACTCTATCTCGGGGTCCTGCCTGCGGTTGAGCTGGTGCATCTCCAGCTCGTACTCGAAATCTGAGATCGCCCGCAGTCCCTTGACGATCGCGCGCGCGCCGACCTTGCGGGCGAACTCGACCACGAGCGTGTTGAACGGCTCCGCCCTCACGTTCTGAAGCCCGGCGGTCGCCTGCTCGACGAACGCCAGCCGCTCCTCGATTCCAAACAGCGTCTTGTCCTTGCGCACCGACCGGTTCACGACCGCGATCACGACCTCGTCGAACAGTGCCGCGGCGCGCCCGATCACGTCGAGATGACCGTTCGTGATCGGGTCATACGAGCCTGGACATACCGCTATGAGCTTGTTCTCGGTCATTCGTGACGGTAGATTGCGATGATGGTGTCTCCGTACCGGCGTTCCTTCTCAAACGCCAGCCCCAGCTGCAGCGGCGCCCGCCGATCGCTCTCGAGCACCACCCGCGCTCCCGGCGCGAGCAGCCCTCCCAGCGCGGCCGCCAGCAGCGGCTCCAGCTCGGGCGTCCGTCCATATGGAGGATCGATCAGGATGAGATCGTATGTCTCTTTGCGGTTGGATGCCCACCTCAGCGCGCTGGCCACGTCCTCACGCCTGATCAGAGCCTGCTCCTCGCCCAGCCCGAGTGCCGCTATGTTCGCCTCGATCGCCGCGATCGCGCGACGATCGCGCTCGACGAACACGGCGCCGGCGGCGCCTCTGGACACGGCCTCGATGCCCAGCGCGCCGCTGCCCGCGAACAGGTCCAGCACGCGTGCCCCCTCGATGTCGCCGAGCATCGCATACAGCGCCTCGCGCACGCGCTCGGACGTCGGCCTAGTCGTCCTGCCCTTGGGCGCCGTCAGCCGGCGCCCGGAATAGCGGCCCGCGATCACCCTCATCCCGGGATCGGCTCGTACGCCTGCGCGCCGAACGCCCGCTCCAACGCATCCCCCAGCAGCACGTGCTCGGGTTCGGCCAGCCGCGGGTCCGCCGCCACGATCGTCTGTGCGCATGCTCGCGCGCGCTCCAGCAGCCCAGCGTCCTGCGGCAGGCAGGCGATCCGGTGCCGGCCGATCCCCGACTGCCTGACACCGATCAGCTCGCCCTCCTTGCGCAGTCTCAGATCGATCTCGGCGAGCTCGAACCCGTCGGAGTGCTCGGCCAGCGCCCTCAGCCTCGCGGCGCCGGGCGGTGGGTGGGGCGTGGCAAGAAAGCACGCGGAGCGGTGCTCGCCGCGGCCCACCCGCCCGCGCAGCTGGTGCAGCTGGGAGATCCCGAACCGCTCGGCGTTCTCGATCACCATCACGGTCGCGTTGGGCACATCAATCCCGACCTCGATCACGGTCGTCGCGACCAGCACATCCGCCGCGCCCGAGGCGAACTGCCCCATCGCCTGAGCCTTCTCGCGCGGCTTCATGCCCCCGTGCAGCAGCACCAGGCGATGGTCTTTGAGCTCGCCCTCTTGCAGGCGCTCCAGCTCGGCGGTCGCCGCGCGCGTGTCCGTCACGGAGGGAGCCGCGGTCTTGGTCGTGGCAGAGGTGGCGGCGGCAGAGCTCCCAGGTCTCGCAGGGCTCCCGGGGCTCCCGGAGGGTTCACCCCCGTCGGTGTCTTGCAGCTCGGCGACCAGCGGACACACCACATACGCCTGCCGGCCCGCGTGCAGCTGCTCGCGCAACTCGTCGTACGCGCGCGCGCGCTCAGCCTCGCCGGAGACGATGCGCGTGTCGATCGGCTGCCTGCCCTTGGGCAGCTCGCGCAGCACCGTCGTGTCCAGGTCGCCGTAGCTGGCGAGCGCCAGCGTGCGCGGGATCGGCGTCGCGGTCATGTGCAGCACATGCGGCGCCGGGCTGGCGGGGCCTCCGATCGGGCGGCCTAGGTCTCCCAGCGGGCGGGCGGGGTTCGGACGGGAGGGGTTTCCAATCATTCCCAGCGCCGCCCGCTGGCGCACCCCGAAGCGGTGCTGCTCGTCCACCACCGCGAGCGCCAGCGCGGCGAACTCGACGTCCGGCTCGATCAGCGCGTGCGTGCCCACGATCAGCGACAGCTCGCCGCCGGCCAGCTTGCCCAGCGTGTCGGCGCGCTTGCGCGCCGAGGTCGAGCCGGTCAGCAGTGCGCACCGCACCTCTCCGTGCATCCCCCCGAGCAGCGTCTGCAGCGTCGCGAAATGCTGCTCGGCGAGCGTTTCCGTCGGCGCCATCAGCGCGGCCTGCAGCCCGTGCTCGACCGCGCGCAGCAGCGCCCACACGGCGACCACCGTCTTGCCGCTGCCGACCTCTCCCAGCAGCAGTCTCTGCATCGCCCGCTCCCGGGCGAGATCCTCGCCGATCGTCTCGATCGCGCGGCGCTGATCGCCCGTAAGCTCAAACGGCAGCTCATCACTCAGCCAGCGCTCGCTCAGCGACGGCGCCTGCGTCAGCGCCGGCGCATCGCGTCGCGCGTGGCGGGCGGCCCGGCGGCGCAGGAACACGAGCTGAGTCAGCAGCAGATCTTCGAAGGCGAGCCTTTCCCTGCCTTCCTCGCGCTCTCGCGAGGAACGCGCGTAGTGCATCGCCGCCAGCGCGCCCGCCCTGTCGGGCAGCCGCTCTCCGACCCTGGCGGACGCGCTCAGCGCCTCCGGCACATCCGCCAGCGCGTCCCTCACGGACTGCACCAGCGTCAGTATCTGGGTCGAGCTGACGCCCTCGCTCGCCGGATAGTGGGCGATCTCGCCGCCCGCCGCATCCGGCGCGCCCGCCTCCTCGGCGCCAAGGTCCGTGCCGAGGGCGTGATGGGAGACGTTGAACGTCCCGCGCTCCGTCGTCCTGCCGTGCAGCACCAGCCGCGTCCCGGGCTTGTAGCGCTGCGCCAGCCACGGCTGGTTGAAGAACGTCGCGCGCATGCTCCCCGTTTCGTCGAACACGGTCGCCTCCACCAGTGGCTTCATTCCCCGCCGCCTGACCGGCCGCGCGGCGATCGTGCGCACCTGCACAGCGACCGTCGCACCCTCGCCCTCCCTCAGGCCCCTGACCGTGCGCGCGTCGCGGCTGTCTCTCGGCAGGTGCTCCAGCAGGGCTCCCACGCTCGTCAGCCCCAGCGTCTTCAGGCCGTCCGCGAGCTTGCCGGGCGCCACGTCCAGCGGGTCTTCCAGCCGCGAAGGCCGCGGCCAGCGCACGGGCGCGGCCAGCAGCTCCTCGATAGTCAACCCCTCACGGGACGCGAACGCCCGCGAACCGACATCTCGGTCTCGGCTGGAGGGGAGCTTGACGTCGGCTTGCGCGAGCGGTGACATCCTCAACCTGCATGATGCCCGTCCTCGCGGTCGTCACTCCGCGGCCAGCAGCCACCAGTACGCGTGCTGACCGCCGTCGCGCAGCTCCAGCTCGACGGCGCCGTTGACCATCGCCTCGACCTCCGCGGCCGCCAGCGGGGCGCCCTCGCCCGCGAGGCAGCTGATCAGCTCGGCCTCCTGCGCGAGGCTCGCTATCACCGCGCCCAGCGTCTGCGCGGGATCGCCCCACGCGTGCACCTCCTCGGCGATGAACCCGACCGCCTCGCCGCGCCTGAACCGACCCTGGGCGTCGTCGCGGGCGGCCCGCGCGACCGCGCCCGTGCGCACGTGCGCCAGCGCCCCGATCAGCGCCTGCGCGTTCTCCTCCACGCTGCGGTCGGACTCCAGCGCGACGGCCGCGACCAGCCCCGCCTGCTGAGGAGCCGCGGGCGCGACCAAGACCTGCTTGTCCGACAGCTCGGCGGCGCGCTCGGCGGCCATCACCACGTTGGGGCTGCTCGGCAGCACGAGCACCTCCTCGGCCGGCACCTCATGGATCGCCGCCAGCAGCTCATACGTGGACGGGTTCAGCGTCGGGCCGCCGTCGATCGTGTACGCGCCCAGCTCCCTGAACATCGCCTGCAGCCCGTCGCCGCTGACGACCACCAGCGCTCCGCAACGCGCGCTGGGGGTCGCGAGGACAGGGACGGGCTCGCCCCCATGAGCGCCGCCCTCCCAGCTCGTGCCCCGCAGGCGCTCGTCGCGCTCGGCCACCTGCAGACGCATGTCGGCGATGTCCAGCCGCGAGATCTCCCCCGCCCGCGCGAACACGGCGGTCGCGCGCTCGGGCTCGTCGGTGTGCAGGTGCACCTTCAGCGTGCTCGCGTCGCCCACGACCAGCACCGAGTCACCGAGCGTCTCCAGCGGCTCGATGAACCGGCTCGCGCTCAGGCCGGTGCCGATCACGGCGAAGTTCGTGCAGAACCGGTACGTGCTCGATGCGTGCTGGGGATGGGTGATCTGCGCCGGGGCGTGATGATCGAGCTCGGGAGCGTCCTCACCGCGCAGCGCCGCGACCACGCCCGCGAAGATGATCGTCAGCCCGTACCCGCCGGCGTCCACGACGCCCGCCTCGCGCAGCGCCGCCAGCAGCTCCGGGGTGCGCTTGACCGACTCCTGACCGGTCACGACCGCGCGCTCCAGCGCGTCGGCGATCACGGCGTCCTGCATGCCGGGGTCGGTCGCCGGGCCCAGGCGCAAGCTCTCCGGGCTGTGCGCAACGTCGGTCATGATCTTGTGCGCCATCTCGCGCGCGACCGTCAGGATCGTGCCCTCCGCCGGCTCGCGCACCGACGCGTAGGCGCGATCCGCCGCGTTGGCCAGCGCCGCCCCGATCAGAGTCGCGTCGATCAGCTGGCCGGGCCGGGAGACCAGCTCCTCGGCGGCGCCGCGGATCAGCTGGGAGAGGATCACACCCGAGTTGCCGCGCGCGCCCAGCAGCGCCGCGCGCGCGACCGACTGCACGATCTCCTCGCGCCCGATCTCGTCGATCGTGCGCTCCCGCCCGTTCGCCCCGAGCAGGCGATCGAGCTCGGCCAGCACCGCGCGCAGCGTCAGCGCCATGTTGTCGCCCGTATCCCCGTCGGCGACCGGGAACACGTTGAGGTCGTTGACCTCCTCCCGGCGGGACTCCAGATGCGCGAGCGCTCCTGCCACCGCCGCGCGAAAACGAACCAGGTTGGTGTCGCTCACTGCGCTAGGTCTTATCAGGTCGGGTGGAGTCGAACCCTCTCGCCGGGCAGGGAGCCACTCAGGCGGCCTTGGTGACCTTGCCGGCTTTCAGACAGCGCGTGCAAACATAGACGCGCCGCGGGGCCTTGCCGACGAGAATCCTGACCTTCTGCAGGTTCGGGTCGAACCGGCGCTTGGTCGCGACCATCGAGTGGCTGCGGCTCTGCCCGAACGCCGGACCCTTGCCGCAGCTGTGACATACCTTGGCCATAGCGCTTGGCAGTCTAGCCGACGACGGTTCCGCACGGGACATCGCGGCCGCCGCCCAGCAGCTCGGCGCGCAGCGCGGCCATCTGAAGCACCGCCTCGGCGGCGTGACGTCCCTGATCGCGCTTACCCCCGCCCGAACGCGCGAGCGCCTGCTCCATCGTCGCGCACGTCAGCACGCCGAACGCGCACGGCACGCCGGTCTGCAGCTGCACCTGCATCACCCCGCGAGCAGTCTCGGCGCAGACGAAGTCGTAGTGGTCGGTCTCGCCCCTGATCACGGCGCCCAGGCAGGCGACCCCGGCGAAGCGGCCCGACTCGGCGGCGTACTTCGCGGCCAGCGGCAGCTCGTAGGCCCCCGGCACGTCGAACACCTCGACCTCGTCGTGCCCGGCCCGCGCGAACGCCTCTCGCGCGCCGCTCTCCAGCCGCTCGGCGAGCTCCTCGTAGAAGCGCCCGACCGCGATCGCGTAGGAGTCGCTCGGGCCGGCATCCTGCCGGCCTTCCGGGGGGGAGGTGCGTCCCCCGGGCGCACGTGAGCGCTCGGGCCCGGCGGCCTTCGCGCTCACCGCTCGTTCCCTTTGCCGGCCGCGTCCTGCTCGCGCTCTGAGCGCAGCATCTCCGCGTCGAGGTTCAGGCCCTGATGGTGCAGGGTGTGTCCCATGCGCCGCGCCTTGGTGCGCATGTACCGGGCGTTGTGCTCGTTGGGCGCGTGCTCGATCGGGACCTGGGCGCTGACCGACAGCCCGTAGCCCTCCAGGCCACGGATCTTCTTGGGGTTGTTGGTCAGGATGCGGATCGAGGACAGGCCCAGGTCGACGAGGATCTGGGCGCCGATCCCGTAGTCGCGCAGGTCGGCCGGCAGCCCGAGCTGGAGGTTGGCCTCGACCGTGTCCAGGCCGTCCTCCTGCAGGCGGTAGGCCCTGAGCTTGTTCAGCAGCCCGATCCCGCGGCCCTCCTGGGCCAGATACAGCAGCACGCCCTCGCCCTGCGCCTCGATCATCGCCAGCGCCGACTCCAGCTGCTCGCCGCAGTCGCAGCGCAGCGAGTGAAACACATCCCCGGTCAGGCACTCCGAGTGCACGCGCACGAGCACGTCCTCGCGCCCGGACACCTCCCCCTTGACGAGCGCCACGTGGTGCTTCTCGTCGATCAGCGAGCGGTAGCCGACGACTTCGAACTCGCCGAACGCGGTCGGCAGCCGCGCCGCGGCGACCCGCTCGACGAGCTTGTCGTGCCGGCGGCGGTAGGCGATCAGGTCGGCGATCGTGATCATCTTCAGCCGGTGGCGCTTGCAGTAGCCGGCGAGATCGCCCACGCGCGCCATCGTGCCGTCGTCGTTCATCACCTCGCAGATCACCCCGGCCGGGTTCAGGCCGGCCAGGCGGGCGAGATCGACCGCCGCCTCGGTCTGCCCGGTGCGCTCGAGCACTCCTCCCGAGCGGGCCTTCAGCGGGAAGATGTGCCCCGGCTGCACGAGATCGCGCGGATGGGCCTCGGGATCGACGGCCACCTGGATCGTGCGCGCGCGGTCGTGCGCGGAGATCCCCGTCGTAACGCCCTCGCGCGCCTCGATCGAGACCGTGAACGGGGTCTCGAACGACGATTCGTTCTTGGCCGCCATCAGCTCCAGGCCGAGCTCCTCGCAGCGCTCGGGCGTCAGCGACAGGCAGATCAGCCCGCGCCCCTCCTTGGCCATGAAGTTGATCGCCTCGGGCGTGGCGAACTGCGCGGCGAGCGTCAGATCGCCCTCGTTCTCGCGGTTCTCGTCGTCGCACACCACGACCATCCGCCCGGCCCGGATCTCCTCCAGCGCCTCCTCGATCGTGGCGAACGGAGTGGTTGTGGTCGTTGTTGTCGTCGGGGTCTTGCTCATGTCATGTCTGGAATGTCTGAGATTTGTGCGTGTGTGTGAGTGTGTGTGTCTGAGTGAGAGAGACGGAGAGATTACTTTTTGGAAGTTGTGTACCATAGTGATACGCAACTCAAATTTTTATATCAAACATCCACCCCTTTACCTTTTCGCAATACTATAGTTTATACCCAACCCGATCAAGTGCCGCCCGAGCAGTCGCTCTACGTGCTTTGCCAGCACGTCCACCTCCAGATTGACCCGATCTCCGACAGCCGCTTCCCCCAGGTTCGTGCGCGCCAACGTCTCCGGGATCAGCGAGATCTCGAACCCTCCCTCCTCCTCGCGCAGCGCGCTGACGGTCAGACTGACGCCGTTCACCGCAATCGAGCCCTTCTCGACCAGATAACGGCTCAGGCCGGAGTCGGTGTCGATCCTCAGCACACGCGCAATGCCCTCCTCGCGGGTCTCGCCAACCGTGCCGGTGCCATCGACATGACCTTGCACGACATGCCCACCGAGACGGTCCTCGGCGCGCAGGGCCAGCTCGAGATTGACCTTCGCCCCGGGCGCCAGCTCGTCCAGCGTGCAGCGGCGCAGCGTCTCGATCATCGCCGCCGCCACGAACCCCCCGTCGCGGACGCCGGTCGCGGTCAGGCACACACCGTCGACGGCGACCGAGTCGCCCGGGGCAAGCTCGCCGGCCAGGCGCGTTCGGATCTCGAGCGTCGCGCCCTCGCCGCTGCTCTCGATCGCGGTCACCTCACCCATGTCGGCGATCAGGCCGGTGAACATGCCTTGATCACCACTCACGCAGTCTCGCGCTGATCAGCAGGTCCTCGCCGACGCGCTCGCATTCGCACGTCAGCGCGCGCAGCGCCTCGGAGATCTGCTCCACGCCCTTGCCCTCCAGCGGGTCGCGCGCGGCGCTCCCGCCAAGCAGCAGCGGCGCCAGGAACAGTCGGATTTCGTCGATCTCGCCCGCGTCCAGGAACGCGCCCGCCAGATGCGGGCCGCCCTCCAGCAATGCCGAGCTGACGCCGATCGCCCCGAGCTGCTCCAGCGCCGAGCGCACCCGCGCGGGCTCGTTCTCGCCGGTCGCCACGAGCACCTGCACGCCGGCGGCCTCCAGCGCGTCGGTGTCCGCGCGCGCCGCCGCGCGCGATACGACGACCGTGAGCGGGATCTCAAGCGCCGCCGACACGAGCTGGGAGCCGGGCGACAGGCGCGCGAGCGAGTCGAACACGACTCTCCTGGGCTGGTATCGCTCGAGCTCGTCGGTGAGACCGTCCGGGCGCGCCGTGAGCCGTGGGTCGTCGGCCAGCGCGGTGCCGATACCGACGACGACCGCGTCCACCGACGCGCGCCACCGGTGGGCCAGCTCGCGGCTGTCCTCGCCGCTGATCCACTGCGAGTCGCCGGTGCGCGTGGCGACCTTGCCGTCGAGGGTCATCGCGGACTTGAACAGCACCCACGGGCGCCCGACGCGCGCGTGCTTGCGAAACGCCTGGTTCAGCAGCCGCGCGCTCGTGGCCAGCTCGCCTTCGGCGAGCACCACCTCGACGCCCTCGTCGCGCAGGATCCCCAGCCCGCGGCCCGCCGCCTTCTCGGTCGGATCGTCCGAGCCGACCACCACGCGCCTGATCCCGGCCTGCACGATCGCGTCCGTGCATGGCGGCGTCTTGCCCTCATGACAGCACGGCTCCAGCGACACGTACAGCGTCGCGGCGCTCAGATCGGTCATCCCGCACGCCTCGATCGCGTTGACCTCCGCGTGCGCCGCGCCGAACCGTTCGTGCCAGCCCTCGCCGAGCACCTCTCCCCCGCGAGCCACGACCGCGCCGACCACCGGGTTGGGCCTGACCACGCTCCCGCCGTTACGGGCCAGCTCGATCGCCCGCGTCATGTGTTCCCTATCGGTGTCCGTGCAGGTGCTCATCTGTGCATCCAGGATAACCCCGCGCCCGTCGGGGACCGGATCAGGGGCGGGAACCGCGCATGCCCTGGACGATCTCCGATCGGTCCCCCGGACGGTGCATGCACCGTCCGGTCGAGTAGGCGCATGCGCGCCCCCATTCCAGAGTGAGAAAGATCATCGCCCGCAACGCCCGTTATGCAGCCGATACACGATCATCAGCGGTCCCGGACGGTGGTAGGCGAGCGGGTAGTAGTCGAAGCTCCAGTCGAAGTCGAACGCGACCGGTCCCTGACCGCGCGCGTACGGGGAGGCCCGGTAGACGACTTCGCCCCGCCGTGCCAATTCGCGGTAGTAGGCGATCGCCAGCGGCACTTCCTTCGGGTCGGCGTAGGCCCGTCCGGACTCGGTCGAGCCGCTGACGATCCAGCAGTAGCCGTGCGATTCGTAGTAGCCGATCAGCGCCGGAGCGAGCGTGCGCTCGTAGTCCTCGATCCCGACTTCGTGCGTGAAGCCCGGCTCCAGCGTGCCCGTGGGCGATATCTGCGACCACAGCGACGGGTACTTCTTCCAGCGCTTGCCCCACGCGCCGGGCGCGACCGGCTCGACCACGATCGGCGCGCCGGCGGGGATGTGCGCGAGCATCCAGTCGCGCGTCTGATTGCGGGTGTCCGCGCGCGCGAGCACTTTTCCGGAATGGATGCTGTAGAAGAGCCCCTGCGCGAGCAGCACCGCGACGAGCAGCGCCGTGAGCCCCACCCGCAGCGGCGAGCAGCCCATACGCCCCCCCATGCCGTCCGCCGCGTGATCGGCGCCCGGCGCGCTCCGCCGGCGGACCCGACTCGCCCAGCGCACGAGCGCATCGACAAGTCCCAGCGCGAACAGCGCCGCGAGCAGGCACAGGATCGGGAAGATCGGCAGCAGCCAGCGGCCGAAGTAGCGGCCCTGGATGCCCATGAACGCGAGATACAGCAGCGGCGCGGGCACGAGCAGCCAGCCGAGCGCGCGCTCTCGCCGCCACACGCTCACAGCGCCCCCCAGCGCGGCCAGCGCGGGCGCCCAGCCCAGGCCCCAACTCAGCGTCCACAGGTAGTAGGCCAGCCCGCCCTCCCTCGGCGCCCCGAGCTTGCCCTGGGCTTCGGCCGACAGGGTCGACTGGTGGACCAGTTCGGCGTGAAAGTCGGCGTAGTCGAGGATCGCGTACGGGTTGGCGATCAAAAATGCGATCAGCGCCGCAGCCCCGGTCAGCGCAATCCCCTCCACCGCGCGGCGCCCGGCGCTCGCCGACCCCCGCTGCGCCGCCACGTCCAGGTAGCGCGCCGCGACCGCGGCCAGGTAGGGCACGAGCACGATCCCCGCGGTGTACTTGGTTGCGCAGGCCAGCCCCAGCCCGGCGCCCGCCAGCAGATGGTCGCGCGCACGGCCTTTGCGCAGCACCCCCGCGCTGCCCAGCAGCGACAGCGTCAGCGGCGCCAGCGTGGGCACGTCGCCCAGCGCCAGGTGGGAGTAGAACACCGGCAGGAACGCCACCGCCTCGATCGCCGCCGCGAGCAGCCCCACGCCGCGGCCGAACAACCGCGCACCCGTCGCGTACAGCAGCCACAGCGCGACCGTGCCGAGCACCGCCGCGGCCACGCGCGCGAGCGTGTAGACGTCCGCGGGGTGCGCCGCGATCGCATGCTGCACCCCGGCTGTGCCCCCGTAGGCGAGCGCGAACAGGTAGTGCAGGACATACGTGTATGCGGGCGGGTTGGCGAAGTATTCCGGGTTCAGGCTGTGCCCGAACATGCCGATCGCGTGCGGCACGAAATGGTCGGCCTCGTCGGCGTTGTACGCGTAGGGCAGGCCCTGCCTGATGCCCCACAGGCGCAATCCGAGCCCACCGGCGAGCACGACCGCCAGCCCACCCCACGCCCAGCGCCGGGAACGCTCAGCAGTTGTCATACACGGCGTAATAGCGGCTCGTGTAGATACGGCGGTATCCCGCCTGGGGGACCTGGTCGCGGGGATCGTCGCCGACGTCGACGATCGCCTCGAAGAAGACGGCGCTGCCGAGCGGGTAGACCGCGACGCTGCCCCTGCTCAGGCGATCCTCCAGCCGGTGGGCGCCTTTCTCGGCGTCCGCACGCGCCTGGCTGCGCGCCACGATGTCGTGCTGCCCAACGCTGTCGAGTATCCAGCGCGCGTCGGGGATCAGCTTGTTGTCGGGCAGCGACAGGAGCGGACAGCGCTTCAGCGCCGCGTGCACCCGCGGGCTGGAGAGCGCGGCGGCCAGGCCCTCGTGGAAGTCCTCGTGGTAGGCCAGGGTCGTGCGCAGGCCCGACAGGCTGAGCGTCGTGGCGACCGATGTGCCGCCATAGATGACCAGCGCGGCGGCGCCGATCATCCACACCCGGCGCAGCGCCGTGCCGGGTGCAAGCATCGTCCAGCCGCCGATCGCGACCGCGCAGAACAGCAGCGCTACGATCGAGGCGCCCATCAGGTAGCGGTCGACCACCGACGCCCCGACGGCGCCCTCGGCGACGAACACCGCGATCAGCAGGACGAGCGCCGCCAGCGGCGTGAGCACGCGCCGCGGCGTGAGCCACACCGCGATCGGCACGCCGATGAGCGCGCCGAAAATCACGGGCAGCTTGTCGATCCGCACCCCGAACGTCCAGACCGACGCGACGACGCTCGTCAGCCCCTGGGTGCGTTCCAGTTCCTGGGCCAGTCCGGCGGTCGAGCTCAGCGAGTACAGCGGATCGCCGGTCACGATCGCATCCACGCACACCCACACGACGGGCGCGATCAGGGCGAGGCCGAGGTACCGCAACCAGAGGCTGGCCGATCTTTGATCGGTGTCGATCGCTGCGTCGTCCCCACGCCGGGGCCACGCGCACCACAGCCAGTAGGAGCCGCTCAGCACCCACGCGTCCGGGCGCAAGAGCCCGGCTGCGGCGAGCGTCAGCAAGACGGCCCGTCCACGGCGCGGGCGTTCGACCTCAAGCACGATCGCCCACACGATCAGCGCTAGGAAGGAGATGTCCAGATACCCCTGCGCGGCGAGATTCTCGATGAAGAAGCGGCTCAGCACGAGCAGCGCGGCGAACAATCCGACGACCGGCCCGCAGCACAGCCGTCCCAGCCGGTAGCAGCCGGCCACGACCGCGACGAACGAGGCAATCGACCCGAGCACCATCAGCCGGGCGCCGGACTGGCCGAAGACCGAGCACACGACCCCGAACGCGATCGCCAGCGGATGCTCTGTGGGCCCCCGGTAGACGCGAAAGTCCGGCATGTGCAGGTGCAGCAGGTCCCGGCCCCACAGCAGCGCATAGAACGAGTCGTATGTCGGGTACGTCGGGTAGGCGAGATAGCCGACGAGCGCCCCCACGCAGAGGATCGCGAACCCGATCTTCGCCCATGTCGAAACGTCGAGCGCCCGCAACCGCCGCAGCGGAGTCGAGTCCTGCCGCGTGGTGCTGAGCGTCGCGCTGGCCATGGGCTGCAGAGCCTATCCTTGCAAGCAGCCGCCCTGACGAGGAAGCCTTGCGGGGTAGGGTTCACCCCAATGAAGCTCATCATCCAGATCCCGTGCTACAACGAGGCCGACCAGCTTCCGCAGACGCTCGCCGAGCTGCCGCGCGAGGTAGAGGGGTTCGACGTCGTGGAGTGGCTGGTGATCGACGATGGCTGCACCGACGCCACGGTCGCGGTGGCCCGCGCCAACGGGGTCGACCACCTGGTGAGGCTGACGAACAACAAGGGTCTCGCGACGGGGTTTCAGGCGGGTATCGACACGGCGCTGAAGCTGGGCGCAGACGTGATCGTCAACACCGACGCCGACAACCAGTACTACGGGCCGGATGTCTCAAGGCTGGTGCGCCCGATCCTCGATGGGCGGGCCGACATGGTGGTCGGGGACCGGGAGGTGGGCGGGATCGAGCACTTCTCCCCTCTGAAGAAGACCCTGCAGCGCCTCGGCTCGTGGGTCGTGCGCCAGGCGTCCTCGACCTCGGTGCCCGACACCACCTCCGGCTTCAGGGCCTACAACCGCGAGGCGGCGATCCAGATGATGGTCGTCTCGCGGTTCACCTATACGCTCGAGACGATCATCCAGGCGGGCAAGCTGCTGGTGGCGATCGACCACGTCCCGGTCCGCACCAACCCCTCCACGCGCGAGTCGCGCCTGTTCCCCTCGATGGGCGCCTACGTGCGCCGCAACGCGGTTTCGATATTTCGTATCTACGCCCAGTACGAGCCGCTGCGGGTGTTCTGGAGCCTGGCCCTGCTGATCGGCCTGGCCTCGGTCGGGGTCTGGATCCGCTTCGTCGTGGCCTACGCCGAAGGCGCCGGCAAGGGCCACGTGCAGTCGCTGATCCTCGGCGCGGTCCTGTTCATCGCCGCGGTCGTCTTGTGGGCGCTGGGCGTGATCGGCGACCTGCTCGCCGCCCAGCGGGTGATGGTTCAGCGGACGTTCGAGCGGGTGCGCCGTATCGAGCTGCAGCTGGGCGTCCCGCCGTCTCACTACGAAGCGAACACCACACCAGCAGAGGCGCCCGAGCGTGAGACGGTGAAGGTATGAGCGGGGCCGTCACCGTGTCCGAGGAGGGGATCGTCACCGGCAACACCTACGACAAGTACGGCTCGACCAACCCGCTCGTGCGGCGCATGATGTCCGGGTTCGAGGGCGCGCTGGACGAGCTCCTCGCGCGTGCCGACCCCAGCTCGCTGCTGGATGTGGGCTGTGGCGAGGGGGTGCTCGTGCACAGGTGGGCGCAGCGGCTCGGCGAGTCCAGGCGCGTCGTCGGGATCGACCTTGAGGAGGAGTCGATCCAGGCCGGCTGGTCGCAGCGCAGCGCACCGAACCTCGAGTATCGAGTGATGGGAGCCGAGAACCTGCCGTTCGCCGACGGCGAGTTCGACCTCGCCACGGCGATCGAGGTGCTCGAGCACGTCCCCGACCCCGAGCACACGCTGGGCGAGATGGCGCGCTGCGCGCAGCGCCATCTGCTCGTGTCGGTCCCGCGCGAGCCGCTGTGGCGGATGCTGAACATGGCCCGCGGCGCGTACTGGCCGGAGCTCGGCAACACACCCGGGCATCTGAACCACTGGTCCCGGCGGGCGTTCGTGCAGCTGTTGGGGCGCTACGGCCAGGTTGCCGAGGTGCGCTCGCCTTTCCCGTGGACGATGCTGCTTGTCCGGCTCTAGCCCGGCACGCGCCGGCGGCGGCGATGGGCAGGCGCGCTCCTACGGCAGCGGAGCGCGCATTCTCTCGATTGGGATCGCCTCGACGGGCCTGCTGACGTTCGCGTTCTTCTCGATCGCGAGCCACGTGCTCGACGCCGAATCGGCCAAGCGCATCGACGTGCTGTGGTCGGTCATGTTCGTGATCATCTCGGTGATCTACCGGCCGATCGAACAGCTGCTCTCGCGTACGATCGCCGAGCGCCGAGCGCGGGGACATGCCGAGCACTCCGTGCGCGTCCCGATCGCGATCCAGGCGGGTTTCGCGCTTGCTTTTCTCGTCGTGGCGCTGGCTCTCAAAGAAGAGTTGGTCGACCACGTATTCGACCACTACACCGTGCTCTACGACGTGCTCGTCGTTGGAACGCTCGCGTACGCCGCCAGCTACTTCGCCCGCGGTTGGCTGGCGGGGCACGAATACTTCGCGCTGTTCGGCGGTCTGGTGCTGGTTGAATCGCTCTCGCGCCTGTGCTTTGCGCTCGCGGTGCTGCTCGGCATCGCACATGGCCAGACGGCGGTCGTGCTGGGGATCGCGGCGGCGCCGTTCGTCTCGCTCGTCGTGGTACCCGCGGCGTTCGCCCGGCGCTCCGGCGAACCCCGCGGGGCGCCGGAGATCGAGGAGCTCGACGCGGCCCTCGCCGGTCCGGGGACGGAGGGCCTCGAGGAGGCCCTCGTTGCCGACGAGCTCTCGCTGCGGCGCGGGTCTGGCTTCGCGTTTGCCGTATCGGGCGTGATGCTCTCAGAGCAGACGCTGCTGAACGCTGCCGTGCTGACGGTGGACGCGACATCCGTCAACCGTGCACTGGCCGGAATCGTGTTCAACGTGCTGCTGATCGCTCGCGCGCCGCTGCAGCTGTTTCAGGCAATCCAGACATCGCTGCTGCCCCACCTGACGGGCCTGGAGGCGACCGAGGGGCACGCGGCATTTGCCCGCGCCATCCGCGTGACGGTGCTCGCGATCGCCGTATTCGCGGGGGCGGTGGCGCTCGGCCTGCTCGCAATCGGACCGCCGGTGATGAAAGCGCTGTTCGGTCAGTCCTTCGACTACAACCGCTTCGGCCTGGCTCTGATCGGGATGGGGATGGGCATGCATCTGACCTCGGGCGCGCTCAACCAGGCCGTGCTCGCCCGCGATGAGGCGCGCACGGCAGCCGTTTGCTGGGCCGTGGCGGCCGTCGCGTTCGTCTTGTGGATGCTGACGCCGCTCGTCGGCGAAGAACTGCTGCGCACCGAGATCGGCTATCTCGGTGCGACGAGCCTGCTCGCGCTGATGCTCAGCACGGTCTACCGGCGCGGCACGGCACGCCCTCAGTCGGCTCCCGCCGCACGCGCGATCGCGCGGTAGGCCTCGCCGGGGTCGCGGGCGCCGAAGATCGCCGAGCCCGCAACGAACACATTGGCGCCGGCCCGCCTGCACCCTGGCGCCGTGTCGGGGTCGATCCCGCCGTCCACCTCGACGGCCACGTCTGAGCCCATGATCGCCCTGACGCGCTCGATCTTATCCAGCGAATGGGCGATGAACGGCTGCCCACCCCAGCCCGGGTTGACGGTCATGCACAGCGCCATGTCGATCGCGCCCGTCACCTCGGCGAGCGCCCCCACGGGCGTTGCCGGGTTGATCGCCACGCCGACGCCCGCCCCGCTCCGACGGATCAGATCGGCCGTGTAGGCGACGTGCGGAGTGGCCTCGGCATGAAACGTGATCGAGTCGGCGCCCGCCTGCACGAACTCCGGCACGTGCCGCTCGGGCCGCTCGATCATCAGGTGCACGTCGAGCATCGCGCCCGCCCCGTGGGTCTGCTCGCGCAGCGCGCTCACAACCAGCGGGCCGACGGTGATCGGCGGCACGAAATGCCCGTCCATCACGTCCACATGGATCACGCGCGCGCCCGCGTCCAGCACCTCCCCGACCTGCTCACGCAGCCGCGCGAAGTCCGCGGACAGGATCGAGGGCGCCACGCGCACACCGCCCAGGAGCTCCGCTGCGGACTCGCTCATATCGCTTGCAGCATCGAATCGCCGCAGTTGTTGCACTTGAGAATCGCCGTCGAGGACATGCGCACGATCGTCGAGTGCTCGCCGCAGTTCGGGCATACCGAGGTCAGCTCGAAGCGGTGCAGGCAGTACACGCAGCGGTAGCGGCCCGGCAGGTTCGTCGGGCGCAGCCACGGCTCGCCGCAGTGCGGGCAGCGCGGCCCGAGCTCGGCCTGAGCTGTGGCGGGCGCCTGCGGCTCGCGCGCCATCGCCTCAGCCCTCCCTGCACAGGCGGGCGATGAAGAAGCCCGCGGTGCGGTCGCGATGGGGCAGAGTCAGCACGGTCTTGGGCGCATCGGGCGACGGGTGCCGCAGGGCGGGCAGCTCGGCGCCAAGGTCATCGAGCGAGAAGCCGGGGTTGGCGTCCAGGAAGGTGGCGATGCGGCGCTCGTTCTCGGTTGGGGAGATCGTGCACGTAGAGTAGACCAGCACGCCGCCCGGACGGACAGCTCCGGCGCCCGCGGCGAGAATCATCCCCTGGGTGCGCTCGAGCTCTCCCAGGCGCGCGGGCTGCATCCGCCAGCGCAGGTCCGGGCGCGCCTGCAGGGTTCCCAGACCCGAGCATGGCGGATCGACGAGCACGCGGTCGAAGGAGGCGCCCTCCGGCCGGGGCTGGGCGCCGTCGGCGAGCTCGACGCGCACGTTGCGAGCATGCAGGCGCTGTGCGGTGCGCAGGAGCGCTCCCGCCCGGCGTCGATCGCGCTCGACCGCCACGACCTCTCCCGTCCCTCCCATCAGCGCCGCCAGATGCGTGCTCTTACCACCCGGCGCGGCGCACAGATCGAGCACGCGCTCTCCCGGCTCGGGGCCCAGGACGCGCGCGACGAGCATCGCCGCTCGCGACTGCGCTATGAACGCACCCTCTCGCCACGCTCGCGAGGCGTGCATGTCAAATGGGTCTTCGAGCACGAGCGCCTCGGGGATGTCAGGGTCGCTGTGCGTGAGCACGGGCAGATCGCCGGCGAGCGTGACCGCGTCGGTCACGAGCGTGTTCGCGCGCAGCGCCACCTCGCCGGGCTCGTTATCGCAGGCCATCAGCGCGCGCGCGTCATCCGCCCCGAGCGCCTCCCACCACAGCCGGGCGATCCACTCCGGGTGCGAGTGCTTGACGGCCGCCCGCTCGGGCGTGTCGTCGTGCAGGCCGTCCAGCAATCCCGCGCCCTCGCGCGCAGCGCGGCGCAGCACGGCGTTGACGAGTCCGTGCCCGGCCCGCGCATTGATCTTCGCCAGCTGCACCGTGTCGGCGACGATCGCGTGGTCGGGAGCGCCGCGCAGATACAGCAGCTCGTAGCAGCCCAGCCGCAGCGCCGCCAGCACCGGTGCGTCCAGGCGCTGGGGCGGGCGCCCAGCCAGCAGCCCGATCAGGTGATCGAGCGTGCCCCGGCGCTGGACCGCACCATAGGCCAGGCGCATCGCCAGCGCGCGATCGCGCGCGTCCAGACCCTGTGCCTGCGCCTGCGCCTGCAGCGCCTTGTCGGCGTACGCGCCATCCTCAAACACCCGGCGCAAGACCGCGTACGCGCACACGCGCGCCGGGGCGACCGTCGCCGATCTCGAACCCGAGGAGGGGGTGCTCACGCCCCTCGAGCCGGCACGATCGGGGCCAGCGGCGGCCATCAGTCCTCCGGCAGTCCGTGGCCGCGCAGATACGAGCCGGCGTCCATCGCACGACCCCCGGGCGGCTGCACGCACAACAGCTCGAGCACCCCGTCTCCGGTGCCATACAGCAGCCGCTCTCCGTCCCGCGCGAGCGTGCCAGCGGGCGGCCCATCACCCGATCCATCGCCTTCAGTCCGGTCCGCGACCCGCGCGGCGTGCACTCCCAGCAGCGTCCCGTCCTCGAGCTCGAGGCGCGCGCCGATGTGTGGGTGCAAGGCCCGGACGGTGCGCTCCAGTTCGACCGCCCCCAGGGCCGGGTCCAGCAGCCGGTCGGCGGGGGCGATCTTCTCAGCGTAGGTCGCGCCCGACTCGTCCTGCTCGGCGAACGCCGGCGGCTCCCCGCGCGCGGTCAGGTCGAGCACGCGCACGATCAGCTCTCCGCCGAGTGTCTGCAGACGCTCGGCGAGCGAGCCGTAGGTGTCGGTCGGCTCGATCGCGACCGACTCGGCCAAGCACACCGGTCCGCTGTCAAGGCCGGCGGTCAGGCACATGATCGAGACCCCGGTGCGCTCATTGCCGGCCATGATCGCGCGCTCGACCGGGGCGGCGCCGCGCCAGCGCGGCAGCAGCGACGGGTGCACGTTCAGCAGCTCCTGCTCTGACAGCAGCGGCTCGCAGATCAGCGCTCCGAACGCGCACACGATCACCGCCTCGGGATCTGCTCGCGCGATCAGCTCGCGGGCGGGCGGCTCGTTCACCTTTGCCGGCTGGGCCAGCGCGATTCCAAGCCGGCCGGCTGCCTCCGCCACCGGGGGGGCGGCGAGCTTGCGCCCGCGCCCGCGCGGGCGGTCGGGCCGCGTCAGCACCAGCGCCGGCCGGTGCTCGCTGCGGGACAGGCGCTCCAGCACCGCCGCCGCAAACGCGGACGTGCCGATGAAGACCGTGCGCATGATCGCTGCCCGCCTCTCCTCGCGGGGCGGCTAGGCGGGACTCGAGTGGGAGTGGGCCACCCGCGCGGGACGGGCCCGATCCCCGGTCTCCTCGCCTTCGCGTGCCGCGCGCATCGCGCGCATCGCCTCCTTGCGCGCCTCCCGCGAGATGCGATCGAGGATCAGGACCCCGTTCAGATGGTCGATCTCGTGCTGGATCACGCGCGCGTGCAGCGCCTCCGCCTCGATCAGGACCAAGGCGCCGCTCCCGTCGCGTGCTCGCACGCGCACCCGCGCGGGCCGCTCCACCTCGACGTGCACGCCGGGCAGGCTGAGACATCCCTCTTCGGCGGTTTCGAGCTCCTCGTCGGCCCACTCGAGCACCGGATTCACCAGCGCCGTGATCGGGTCTTCGGCGTGCACCCGATACACGAACACCCGGCTGAGCATCCCCACCTGCGTCGCGGCCAGGCCGATCCCGAGGGCGTCGTGCATGAGCTCGCCCATCTGGTCGATCTCGGCGCGCAGCGCATCGTCGAAGCGCTCGACCTCGACCGCGCTCGCGCGCAGCACCGGATCTCCGAGCTTGCGCACCCGCGCCAGCGCCGCGTCGCGTCTGGCACGCGTCTGCGGGTCGAGCTCCTCGACCGATCGCCAGCAGAGCGTCTTCCTCCCGCTCGACCTCCACATCGTCCTCGTCGCTGGCGCTGCTCATATGACGCGATTCTAGAGCGAGACCGGGCGAGCGCTACTGGGGATCGACATCGACGCTGAAGCTCACGCCCCTGTGCGCGCGGTCCGCGGCGACAGATCGCACGGCCTCCCCGATGGCGCGCACGGCGGGACGGCGCTCGGGGGTCTTGACGACCAGCGCCTGGCGCTCCTGCCCGCGCCGCCTGAACAGCGCCGCCGGCCCCAGCACGCTCGCGCCGAGTCCGTCGCTGGCCATCCCGGCGCCGATGAGGGAACGGCCGGCGCCCGCGGGACCAAGCAGCGACGCATTCAGCTCGCCGGCCAGGGCGCTCGCGGCCGCCCACGCGGGAGCGCTCTCCGGGGCGGCGCACACCACTCTGATCAGGTGCGAGAACGGCGGGTAGCGCAACGCCCGCCGGCGCTCCAGCTCGCCCGCCAGAAACCCGTCGCTGTCGTGCCTGGCCGCATGCGCGATCGCGCGGGCCTCGGGAGCGATGCACTGCACGAGCACGCGACCCTCCGCGCCACGACCGACACGCCCGGCGAGCTGGGCGATCAGCGCGAACGTGCGCTCCTCGGCGCGGAAGTCGGGGAAGCGCAGGGTCGCGTCGGCGTCGAGCACGACCCCGAGCGTCACGTCCGGGAAGTCATGACCCTTGGCGACCATCTGCGTGCCGATCAGGACGCCCGACTCGGCCGCCTCGAACCGGCGCAGCAGCATCGCGACCCCCTGGGCGGGCGGGCCCGAGACCGTGTCGGCGTCCAGGCGCAGGACGGGAAAGCGATCGTCCTCGCCGCCGAGCGTGGTGGTGAGATCGTGCTGCACGCGCTCGGTCCCTGCGCCGTGGCGCGCGACCGAGATCGAGCCGCACTGACCGCAGCGCTGCGGCGCGGGCTCGCGATGGCCGCAGTGATGGCAGGCCAGGAACCCGCCGTGGCGGTGCAGCACGAGCGAGACGTCGCACTGCGGACAGCTCCACACCAGCCCGCACGAACGGCAGGACAGGAAGTTCGACCAGCCGCGGCGATTGAGCAGCACGATCGCCTTGCCTCGCCGCTCGCGCACCTGCGCGAGCGCGCGCGCGGTCTCCGGGTGCAGGCCCGTGTTCTCACCGCCGCCGCGCATGTCGAGCACGCTCACGCGCGGCAGTGGACGACCATCGACCCGCGTGGACAGGCGCAGCAGCGACATGGGGATCCGCGACCCCGGCCGCACGCTCTCCGGGCGTGGGGTGGCGCTGCCCAGCAGCAGCAGCGCGCCACCGGAGCGCGCGCGCTGCACCGCGACCTCACGCGCGTCGTAGCGGGGGTCGCCCTCGTGCTTGTAGGAGGCGTCGTGCTCCTCGTCCACGACGATCAGGCCGAGCCGCTCGATGGGCGCGAACACGGCCGAGCGCGGACCGACGCACACCCGCGCCTCCCCGGTGCGCAGCCGCCGCCATTCCTCATAGCGCTCGCCCGGGCGCAGGCGCGAGTGCAGCACCGCAACGGTCTCGCCGAAGCGTTCGCGGAAGCGCCCGACGATCTGCGGCGTCAGCGCGATCTCCGGCACGAGCACGATCGCGCCCCGGCCCTGCTCCAGGGCGACCGCGGCCGTGCGCAGGTAGACCTCGGTCTTGCCCGAGCCCGTCACCCCCGCCAGCAGGCTCTGCTGAAAGCGGTGCGCATCGAGCGCTGAGCTCAGCGACCCCAGCGCCTGCTCCTGCGCTGGCGTGAGCACCGGAGGCTCGGGCCGGCGAGCGCCGACGGGCAGATGCTCGGAGCGCACGACCGCGCGGCGTTTGCGCCCGCTGAGCCTGCGCGCCGCGCCGGGCGGCAGCACAAGCGTGAGCGCCCGCGCGATCGTGGAGCAGTACTCCGCGGCGATCCACTCGGCCAGCGCGACCAGCTCGACGGGCACACCGAGCTCCAGCGCCCTCAGCGGGGGGAGCAGCTTCTCCTCGGACACCTCGCTGCGCTCGGCCAGACCGACGACGACGCCCAGCACCTGCCTGCGCGCGAACGGCACGACCAGCATCGACCCCACACCGACGACGCCGCCGCGCAGCTGCGGCGGCAGACGGTAGTCGAACGGCCCGCGCAGGGCGCGGGCGGTGGTCATCGGCTCGACCTGGGCGATGGCGGACATCGCCCCTGAAGTTAGGTCAGAGCCCGGCGGCAGCGCGCAGCGCCTGCGCCTTGTCGGTGCGCTCCCAGGTGAAGTCGTGATCGTCACGGCCGAAATGGCCGTAGGCGGCGGTCTTCTGGTAGATCGGCCGGTGCAGGTTCAGCTCCTCGCGGAAGGACCCCGGGCGCAGGTCGAAGTGCTCGTCCACGAGCTGGGCGATCTGGGCGCGGGTGACACCGTCGCACTCGGTGCCGAACGTCTCGACCATCACCGACACCGGATGCGCTACCCCGATCGCGTAGGCGACCTGCACCTCGGCCCGCTCGGCCAGGCCGGCGGCGACGATGTTCTTGGCCACCCAGCGCGCGGCGTAGGCGGCCGAGCGATCGACCTTGGAGGGATCCTTGCCCGAGAACGCGCCGCCGCCGTGACGGGCCATGCCGCCGTAGGTGTCAACGATGATCTTGCGTCCCGTCAGTCCGCAATCGCCCACCGGCCCGCCGATCACGAAGCGCCCGGTCGGGTTGACGAGGAAGTTCCTGCGCAACTTGTGCGCGTCGTAGAGCTCGCTCGGCAGAATCGGCTCGACGACGTGCTCCCAGAGGTCGTCGGGGATCAGCGCCTCCGCGCCCTCGCCGTGCTGGGTGGAGATCAGGAGCTTTTCGATCTCGACCGGCTTGCCATCCCGGTAGCGCACGCTGACCTGGGTCTTGCCATCGGGGCGCAGATAGTCCAGCGTGCCGGCCTTGCGGACCGCGGCCAGGCGCTCGGCGAGACGGTGCGCGAGCGAGATCGGCAGCGGCATCAGCGTGTCGGTCTCGTTCGTGGCGTAGCCGAACATCATGCCCTGGTCACCGGCGCCGGCGACGTCGAGCTCGTCCTCGTCATTTGCATCCGTGCGCGCCTCGTATGCCTTGTCGACGCCCTGGGCGATGTCCGGCGACTGCTTGTCGATCGCGTTGAGCACAGCGCAGGAGTCCGCCGAGAAGCCAAGGTCGGGGTCGGTGTAGCCGATCTTGCGAATCGTCTCGCGTGCGATCTCCTGGATGTCGACGTACGTGTCGGTGGAGATCTCCCCGGAGACGACGACGAGGCCCGTGTTGACGAGCGTCTCGCAGGCCACGCGGCCATAGGGTTCGTCGGCCAGGACAGCGTCGAGCACGCCGTCGGAGATCTGGTCGGCGATCTTGTCCGGGTGCCCCTCCGTGACCGACTCGGAGGTGAACAGGTACTCGTTGTCTGCGTGCTGGCTCATGGGGTGGGTTTGGCTCCGCGGTTCGCTGGCGAGAGGGTTGGAGGCAGAAAAGTCGGAAGAGTCTATCCACGCGCGGACTCCGCCACGTGCCCGGGGCCCGCCAGGATGCGCGGTGGGACCGCGTGCCGCACCGGGAGCACCCGACCCGCGCGCGGATTCAGCGACCCGCGGGCGCCCGCCTACCGCTCCTGGAGCGCGCCTCGCCGCGACCGCGCTCCCCGCGCTGGACAAAGTCGATGATCAGCGGCACGCCGTCCAGCCCGTAGCGCGCACGCATGCGGTTCTCCACGAAGTACGCATAGTCGCGCGTGACCCGCGCGCGCGAGTTGACCTGTATCGCAAACCTCGGTGGGCGCTCGCCGATCTGGGCCATGTAGATCAGCTTCAGACGGTGCCCACCGGCGCCGCGGCGCGTCCCCACCGGCGGCTGGCGCGCCTGCACGGCCTCCGCGAGGAAGCGGTTGAGCTCGGGGGTGGGAATGCGCCCAGCGGTGCGGTCGCCCAGCGCAATCGCCTCGCTGAGCAGCCGCGTCACGTGCCGGCCGGTGAGCGCGCTCGCCGTCAGCACGCGCGGGCGCAGCCGCAGCTTTTCCGCGACCTTCGCGCGCTCGTGCTCCAGACCGTCTTCATCCCCTTCGTACACATCCCACTTGTTCAGCACAAGCGCCGTGGCGCAGCCGGCCTTCATCGCCAGCTCGGCGATGCGCTGGTCCTGAGCGGTGACCCCGTCGCGGGCGTCGCACACGACCAGCGCGACATCGGCGCGCTCGGCGGCGCGACGAGAACGCAGCGAGGTGTAGTACTCGACCGAGTCCGCGACCTTCGACTGGCGCCGGATGCCGGCCGTGTCGATCAGCATCAGCCTGCGCCCGTCCACGATCAGAGGCGTGTCGATCGCGTCCCGCGTGGTGTGAGCGACATCGGAGACGATCACACGCTCCTCACCGAGAAAGCGGTTGACCAGCGAGGACTTGCCGACGTTCGGGCGGCCGATCACCGCCAGGCGGACGGTGTCGTCCTCGGGCTCGTCGTCCGCGTCGGGCAGCAACTCCACGATCCGGTCGAGCAGATCGCCCGAGCCGAGACCCTGCGCCGCTGAGACCGCCAGCGGCGCGCCCAGACCCAGACGGTGAAACTCGGCCGCCTGGGGAATGTCGCCGACGCCGTCGCACTTGTTGGCCGCGACGATCGCCGGCACGGGCGAGCGGCGCAGCAGGTCGGCCATCTCCTCATCGCCGGGCCGCACACCCGCGCGCGCGTCGACGACGAGCACCGCGACCTGCGCGTCGGCCAGGCCGGCGCGGGCCTGCTCGCGGATCGATCCCGCCAGCGGGTCCTCGTCCGCGAAGTCCATCCCGCCCGTGTCGATCAGCTTGAACCGGCGCCCGTTCCACTCGCAGTCGAGCTCCTTGCGATCGCGCGTGATCCCCGGGCGCTCGTGCACGACCGCCTCGCGCGTGCCCGTCAGGCGATTGATCAGGGAGGACTTGCCCACATTGGGATAGCCGACTATGGCGACCTTCAGCATTGGGTCAGTATGACCGGCCTGGCGCGAGGCTCCGGCCCACCACCCGCCGCCGGCCGCCTGGGCATCGGGCTCGGGCTCAGGCTCGAGCGCTGCCTGCGAGCGCTCAGGATGCCAGCAGGCCGGCGATGCGATCGACGACCGCCTGCACGTCCAGGCCGGTCGTGTCCAGCGTGACGGCGCCGGGGGCCGGCTGCAGGGGACTGTGCTCGCGCGAGGAGTCGCGCTCATCGCGCATCGTCTGCTCTGCCAGCACAACCCCGACCTCGGCGCCCAGCTGGCCTGCCCGCCTGCGCGCGCGCTCGCGGGGATCGGCTGTGAGGAAGACCTTCAACTCCGCCTCGGGCGCCACGACGGTGCCGATGTCCCGGCCCTCGGCCACCCAGTCGCCGCGGGAGATCAGCTCGCGCTGGGCGGCCGCCAGCGCCTCGCGCACGCCCGGATCGGCGGCCACGCGCGAGGCCTCCTCGGAGACCTCTGGCACGCGGATCGCATCCGTGACATCGCGCCCGTCGAGCAGCACCCTGCCCACCGCTCCTGACGAGGATGCCCCCCCAAGGTCGATGCGCGCCCGGCGCGCCAGCGATGCCGGCTCGCGACGCGGGTCCCCCAGCGAGAGCAGCGCCACGCAGCGATACATCGCGCCGCTGTCCAGATAGGTGTACCCGAGCCGCTCGGCGAGCGCGCGGGCGACCGTGGACTTGCCCGCGCCGGCGGGGCCGTCGATCGCTACGAGCACGCAATCCGCCCGCGCATCTTCCCGGCAAGCGTGGACCGCGCGCAGTCCCGCGCTTCGGCCGGGCCGTCGGCCCTCACGAGCACAGCACCGCCAGGTCCTCGACAAACCTCGGGTAGGACACTGCCGCGGCCTCGATACCGACGACCTCGACCCCCTCTCGCGAGGCAAGGCCGGCGACGGCGCCCATCATCGCCATGCGATGATCCCCGCGCGCGTCGAGCACGCCCCCGCGCAGACCGCCCGAGCCCGGGCCGCGCACGGCGAAGCCGTCGTCGGTGGCCTCGATGTCCGCGCCCAGGCCGCGCAGGCCGTCGACCACTCCGGCGATGCGGTCGGACTCCTTCAAGCGCAACTCCTGCGCGCCATGCACGATCGTCTCGCCCTCGGCGAAGCAGCCGAGCAGGGCCAGGAGCGGCAGCTCGTCGATCGCCATGGGGATCTCCTCGGGCTCGACCACGGTCCCCTCCAGCGCGCCGTGGGCGACGTCGAGATCGCTGATGGGCTCCTCCGCGGACAGCTCGCCCGACTCGTCCTCCAGATCGCCCAGCACGATCCCGCGCATGCGCCGCGCGATCCGCAAAAAGCCGGTGCGCGTCCAGTTGACGCCGACGTCGCGCAGCAGCAGGCGCGATCCGGGCACGAGCACGCCCGCGGCGAGGAGGAACGCTGCCGAGCTGGGGTCGCCGGGGACGCGCACGCGGTCGAGCAGCAGCTCGTCGGCATTGACGACGGTGACGTGGCGGCCGTTGCGGTGGATGTTCACGCCGGCCCGCAGCAGCATCCGCTCGGTGTGATCGCGGCTGCGCTCGGGCTCGCCGACGGTCGTGGCGCCGTCCGCGGCGAGCGCCGCCAGCAGCACGCACGACTTGACCTGCGCGCTCGCCACCGGCAGCTCGTAGGAGATCGCGCGCAGCCGCGCGCCACGAACGGTCAGGGGCGGGTAGCGCCCATTGAACGCCTCGAGCTCGGCCCCCATCTGGCGCAGCGGCACGACGATGCGGTCGACCGGGCGGCGGCGGATCGAGTCGTCGCCATCGAGCGTGAACGAGCGGCCCTCCTGCGCGGCCAGCCAGCCGGGCAGCAGGCGCAGCAGCGTGCCCGCGTTGCCGACGTCGATCGGCCCGTCGGGCTCACGCGCCTCGCGCAGCCCCGTGCCGCGGATCGTGGTCTCGCCGTCGCGGATCTCCACGAGGGCGCCGAGCGCGCGCACGGCGTCCAGAGTGGAGGTCGTGTCCGCCGCGTGCAGGTAGTTCTCGATCCGCACGGGCTCGCAGGACATCGCCCCGAGCAGCGCGGCACGGTGTGAGATCGACTTGTCAGCCGGGGCGCGCAGCTCGCCGGTGAGCCCACCTGACGGCTCGAAGCGCATGTTCATGCGCGCAGTATGACCGGGCGACCGCGCAACCAACAATCGGCGCCCCCCTCATGACCGTCGATCGGTCTCCAGGGCGCGGATGCTGCCGGCCGACGCCGGTCAGCGCTCATCGATCGGTCCCAGCAAAGTCTCGCGCTGCGACCGGGCCCGCTCGTTCCAGTCGCGCACCGCCTGCGCTTCGCCCGTCTCCAGCACGGCGCGGACCTGCGCGAGCCGCCCCGTCAGCTCGTCGATGGCCGCGATGAGCGCGTCGCGGTTGGACATGTAGATGTCCGTCCAGATCGCGCTGTTGGAGCCCGCCACGCGGGTGGCGTCGCGGAAGCTGGGCCCCGTCGCCAGCGGGCTGGCGTCCTCGCCGATGCAGGCGCCAGCCTGGGCGATGAGCAGGTTTGCCAGGACGTGCGGAAGATGGGAGACCGTCGCCATCAGGCGGTCGTGGCGCTCCGGGTCGATCGGGACCGCCTGGGCGCCGAACTCGCCAATCAGCCGCTCGAGGGCGGGATGGGCTCCGGGCGAGGCGGCCAGATACCAAACGGCGCCGTCGAACAGGTCCGCGCGCGCGTGCTCGACGCCTGACTCCTGCGAGCCCGCCAGGGGATGGCCGCCGACGAAGCGCCGGTCCGAGATCGCCTCGGCGACGATCCGCTTGGTCGAGCCGACGTCGGTGACGACGGTCTCCGCGCCGGCATTCTCCAGGGCCGCGCGCGCGGTCTGCGCGAGCGCGCCGACGGGCGCGGCGACGAACACGACGTCCGCGCCGGCGACCGCGCCGGCGATGTCATCCGCCGCCATGTCCAGCGCCCCCCGCTGCAGCGCCCGGGCGCGAACGCCGGGATCGGGGTCCCAGCCGCTCACCCGCGCCCCGGCGCGCGTGCGCGCGGCGAAGCCGATCGAGCCGCCGATCAGGCCGACCCCGAGGACGGCCACGTTCAAGCGGGCCGTGGGCACGGCGCGGTACTTTGTCCTCGGTCGCTCACCGAAGCCGGGAGACACTCGCCTCCGACCGAAGCGGGGAGACACTCGCCTCCGGCTCGCATCCCCCGTTCGACCAGCATCCCCGTTTCGGCCAGCAAAGCACACCACGCGGGCGGGCGGGGCTCAAACCGCGTCCCGCTTGGCCCACAGCCCGCTTGGGGTTTTTCTTTACCGCAACTCACGAGACCGCGCTGAGCGCCTTGCCCGCCAGCGCCGTCGCGCGCGCCACCGCGGAGGCGTACTCCGCGAACGAGTCCGCGCGCAGCGCCTGAGGGCCGTCGCAGACGGCCTCCTCGGGGTTGGGGTGTGTCTCGACGATGATCCCGTCCGCGCCGATCGCGGCGGCGGCCAGCGACAGCGGCAGCACGAGCTCGCGCCGGCCCGCGGCGTGGCTGGGGTCGACGATCACCGGCAGGTGCGAGAGCTCCTTGAGGATCGGCACCGCCATCAGGTCGAGTGTCACGCGGCGATGGTCGGTGTCGAACGTGCGGATGCCGCGCTCGCACAGCATCACCGAGGGGTTGCCTTCCTTGAGGATGTACTCGGCCGCCATCACCAGCTCGTCCAGCGGCGCCGCCAGCCCGCGCTTGAGCAGCGCGGGGCGGCCCGAGCGGCCGATCTCCGCCAGCAGGGGGTAGTTCTGCATGTTGCGCGCGCCGATCTGGATCACGTCGGCGACCTCCAGGACGGCATCGAGGTCGCGGACGTCCATCAGCTCGGTGACGATCGGCAACCCTGTCTCGGCCTTCGCCTCGGCGAGCAGCCGCAGCCCCTCCTGGCCGAGACCCTGGAACGCGTAGGGGGAGGTGCGCGGCTTGTAGGCGCCGCCGCGGAACAGCGACGCGCCGGCGTCGCGCACGATGCGGGCGGTCTGCAGGACCTGCTCGCGCGACTCGACCGTGCACGGTCCGGCGATCAGCGCGAAGTGCTCGCCGCCGACGAGGCGCCCCTCGATGTCGAGCACGGTCCGCTCGCCGTGGGTGAACTGCAGCGAGGCGAGCTTGTACGGCTTGAGGATCGGCACGACCCGGTCGACGCCGGGCTGGCCCTCCAAGCCGAGGCTCTCGACGTTCGCATCCTGCTCGACGTCGCCGATCGCCCCGATCACGGTCACGCGCGCGCCCGTGCTGCGATGGGCGCGCGCCCCGGCTCGCTCGATCTTCTCCACGACCGCCTCGACCTCCTCGGGGGTCGCGGTCTCCTGCATGACGATCATCATCGACTCATCCTTTCACTGACGCCTGGATTATGAACTGAGGGGCGTGAGTTGGGCGTTGTGCACGCCGGGTCAGGCGCTCGGTCCAGACGGTGGACCCGGTGCGGCCGCGGCGCCCGCTCACGCGGCGGGCGAGGACCGAAGCGCCTAGATAAATCGCCAGGCGCAGGCGTAGGAGGACGACCACGCGGTGCGGACGCGAGTGCTGCCGGAGGATGTGCGATCCGTAGCCATGGCCGTTCAGGTCGTTGTAGCAGAGAAGATTTCTCAGCACAAGCCCTGGATCGGGTTATGTGGGTCGCATCCGCGCAGGTCGGTTGGACACCGAGCGCGAGGGAGCGGGGCATCCAGCCCCGCATACGAGGGTCCGTTGCCCACCCAGAGCTACAGCACCTCGGCCAGGGTCGCCAGAAAACGGGCGTTCTCCTCGGGCAGGCCGTAGGTGACGCGCAGCGCGGGCGTCTGCGAGCCCAGCGCGCCGCCGGCGCGGACGAGCACGCCGCGCTCGGCCAGCCCGCGCATGACCTCCGCCTCGTCGCGCTCGCCCAGCGCGATCCAGCAGAAGTTGGCCTGCGAGTCGGCGGCCTGCAGACCGAGCCCGCGCAGGCCCTCGGCGACAGAGGAGCGCTCGGCGACGGTGCGTGTCACCCGTTCGATGACCGCGTCCTGATGGGCCAGCGCCTCGACCGCCGCGACCTGGGCGAGCGCGTTGCAGAAGAACGGCTGGCGGACCTGATCGACCGCCCGTGGCAGATCGTCTGAGCCGCACAGCGCGAACCCGACGCGCAGGCCGCACAGGCCGTACACCTTCGAGAACGTCCGCAGCAGCACGAGGTTGGGGTGCCTGTCGAGCAGGTCGATCGAGGCGTCCGGGTCGCTCAGCAGGTTGAACTCGCAGTACGCCTCGTCCACGATCACGCACACGTGGGAGGGCACCTCGGCGACGAACGCCGCGATGTCGGCCGCTCCCAGCGCCGTCGAGGTCGGGTTGTTCGGGTTGCACACGATCACCATCCGGGTGGCGACGGTGATCTCTGCCAGCATCCCCGCCAGGTCGTGGCACTGCTCGGAGTCGAGTGAGACCGTGACCCCACGCGCGCCCGAGGCTGCACTGAGATGGGGGTACACCGAGAACGACGGCCACGCGTGCACGATCTCGGCGCCGGGCTCGAGCAGCGCCTGGCCGGCCGCGAGCAGGATGTCGCACGAGCCGTTGCCGATCGCGATCTGAGACGCCGGCACTTCGTAGCGGTCGGACAGCCGCTCGCGTAGGATCGAGCTCGACGGATCGGGATAGCGGTTCAGGCCCGGCAGCGCGCGGTCGATCGCCTCGCGCACCGCCGGCAGGGGCGGATACGGCGACTCGTTGCTCGCCAGGCGCACCAGCGGCATGGCCTGCTCGGCGTAGCCGCCCGCGGCCGGATAAACGGGGATGCGGCGAATGCGCTCGGTGAACTCGATGCTCATGGCGCCCTCATTGTGACGGACCGCCGCCCGTTGGCAGGACCCGGGCTCGCGCCGGTGCCTACTGCGCCGACTGCAGGTCGGTGCGCAGCTGGGCGGCCTCGCCGAGATACACGTGCCGGGACTCGTGGCCCTCATCGGCGTGGTAATGGATCAGCACCCTGATCACGCGCGGCAGCGCCCGCGGCACGGGGATCTCCCGCGCGCACAACAGCGGCACCCGCTCGAACCCGAGCGCTCGCGCCGCGACCGCGGGGAACTCGGCGTTGAGATCGTTGGTGGCGGTGAATATGCAGCTGACGACGTGCTCGGGCGTGAGCGCGTTGCGCTCCATGATCGCGCTCATCAGCTCGGTCGTCGCGTCCAGGATCTCCTGGGCGTCGTTGCGCGCCACGCTCGTGGCGCCGCGCAGGGCGAACAGACGTTGCGACATGGCGGCGATTGTGTCAGTTGTCCCCACCCACCGTCCGTCGGCGAGCTCGTATTACTTTTGCAGGACGCGCGTACCATGGTGCACGCAGGTCCGTTTATAATTCAAACGAGTGGCCCGTCCATCAAAGCGTGCGCAGATCCTCGATCTCGGCATCGCCGCACCGCCGGTACGCCCCGGGCGCGAGGCCGTCCAGACGCAGCGGTCCGAATGCGACGCGCTCCAGCGTCAGCACGGGGTGGCCGACCGCCTCGCACATGCGCCGCACCTGGCGGTTGCGACCCTCGTGGATCGTCAACTCGAGCAGATCCGGTTCGAGCAGGCGCACCCGCGCGGGCGCGGTGGGACCGTCCTCGAGCTCCACACCGCGGCGCAGCGCGCGCACCGTGCCCTGTCCCACGCGCCCGCCGCCGACGCGCGTCAGGTAGGTCTTGGGCACCTCATAGCGCGGGTGCGTCAGCCGCTGCGCGAGCGCGCCGTCGTTGGTGAGCAGGATCAGCCCGCTGCTGTCCGCGTCCAGGCGCCCCACGGGATACAGGCGCAGGCCACGGTCGGGCACTAGCTCGACCACGGTCGGGCGCCCGTGGGTGTCGCGCGCGGTGCAGACCACCCCGAGCGGCTTGTTCACGACGTACACTGCCCTCGGCTCGGCACCGGCCAGCACGCGGCCGTCGACCTCGACGCGGTTGGCCTGCACCACGTCCCGCGCCGGATCGGTGACCACCTCGCCGTCGACGAGCACGCGCCCCTGCGCGATCAGCTTCTCCGCCGCCCGCCGCGAGGCGACACCGGCATGGGCGAGATGCTTGGCCAGGCGCATCAGGTGGGGTCCTGGGGGCGCTACTGCGGCGCGGGTCCGCCCCCCACGCGGGCCTCGCCGGCGCGCAGCAACCGCTCGCGCAGCTCCGCCTGCTCCTCAGGCGTGGGGTCCCAGCGCGCGACGTCGGGCAGCTCATCCAGCGAGCGCAGCCCGAACAGCTTCAAAAACAGCACGCTCGTCCTGTACATCACCGCCCCGAACTGAGAGCGCCCGGACTCCTCGATCAGGCCGCGCTCCAGCAGCGAAGTCGTCGCCGAGTCGGCGCTGACGCCGCGGATGCGCGTGATCTCCGGGCGCGACACGGGTTGCAGATACGCAACGATCGCCAGCGTCTCGGCCTGGGCGGGCGTGAGCGTGGCCGTGCGCGGACGGCTGAACAGGCGCCGGGCAGCGTCCTCGCTGAAGGGGTCGGTGGCGAACGTGTAGCCGCCGCCCAGCTCGCGCAGCACGATCCCGCGCGTGCCGGGCACGTACCGCTGGGCGAGCTCGCCCAGCGCCACCCCGATGTCCGCCTCGCCGGCCTGGGCGGCTTCAGCCAGCTCGGCGGCGCTCAGCGGGTCGGGCGAGAGGAACAGCAGCGCCTCGATCGTGCTGGCCAGCCGCTGCAGCCCATCGCTCTCCAGGATCGACGGCGCCCCGGAGTCGATGTCGAGCTGTGGTCGGGGCGCCACCTGGGCGCCGATCTCGCGATCCGCGCCGGGCGACTCCTGGGCGATCGCGTCGTGCGTGTGCGTATCCACGCCGCCTATCCTGCCACGGCCGCGAGCGATCGGGGATCGGCCAGCGCCGCCGGCTGGGCGGCCACGGCCTCGATCGTGACATCGCCGAAGCTCTCCGGCTGGCGCCAGTCGACCTCGCCGCGCTTATACAGCTCCAGCAGCGCGAACAGAGTGACCGCCACCGTCATGCGGTCGGCCCCCCGCACGGCCTCGTCGAAGCTGAACGCTCCCCCGCGTCCCAGCAGCCCGCGCAGGTGCGTAAGGCGCTCGGCGACGGTCACGCGCTGACCGGCGATGTGACGCAGGCTGATCGTCGGGGGCATCGCCAGCAGCCGTCCGATCGCCTCGCCCAGGACGGCCGGATCCTGACCACCGCCTTCGGCGGCGGTGCCCCCCTCCTGTGGCTGTAGATCGGTGCGGCGCAGGTGCGCGGGCGGGGGCGCTTGGCGAAAGCGCGTGCCGTGCTCGCGCTCCAGCAGCTTCTTCAGATGGCCCGCCGCGGAGCGGTAGCGGCGCGCGTCGAGCATCCGCGCCAGCAGCTCCTCCGCGGCCTCCTCGGGCTGCATGTCCAGCAGCTCGTCATCGTGCTCGCCGGCGAGCATCAGTTTGGACTTGAGCTCCAGCAGCGCGGCGATCAGCACGATGAACTCGGTCGCGGTCTCCAGGTCCAGCTCGCCGCGGGACTCGAGGTGATCGAGGTAGGCCAGCACGACGTCCGCGAGCGCCAGCTCCAGCAGGTCGATCTCCTCGCGCAGGATCAGCGTCAGCAGCAGGTCGAACGGCCCGCTGAACAGATCCAGGTCGAGGTCGAGCGTGGAGATGCTCACCGGCTCACCGTACCGATCAGGCAGGACGTGGCGCCCCGACGCCCATCCGCTCGCGCACGTCGGCGAGGGTCTGGGCGGCGATGGCTCGCGCGCGCGCGGCGCCGTCGGCGAGCACCGCCTCCAGCGCCGGCTCGTCGGCGCGCAGATCGGTGTAGCGCTCGCGCACCGGCGCCAGGTAGTCGACCACGGCCGCCGCCACCGCCGCCTTCAGCTCGCCGTACCCGCGCGCGTGCGCCAGCTCGGATTCGACCGCCTCGGGCGTGGTGTCGCGCGCGACGGCCAGAATCTCGATCAGGTTCGACACGCCCGGCTTGGCCTCGCCTCGGCGGATGTCCGTGCCGGAGTCGGTGACGGCGCTCTTGATCTTCTTCTCAATCGCGCGCGGCTCGTCCAGCACATACACCGTCCCCTGTTCGCTGGCCCCGGTGGTGGACATCTTGCGCGTCGGGTCCTGCAGGTCCATGATCCGCGCGCCGACCTGCGGGATGCGGTGCTCGGGCACGACCAGCACATCCTCCTCGCCGTCACCGCCGAACCGCGCATTGAACCTCCGCGCCACGTCGCGCATCAGCTCCAGGTGCTCGCGCTGGTCCTCGCCCACGGGAACCTCCTGCGCGCGGTAGGCGAGCACGTCGGCGGCCTGCAGCACCGGATACACGAGCAGCCCGGCCGAGACGAGCTCGCGCTGGACGATCGACTTGTCGCGGAACTGGTGCATCCGCTGCAGCCTGCCCAGCTCGGTCACGCTGCACAACAGCCAGCACAGCTCGGTGTGCTCCTGCACGTCGCCCTGCCTGAACAGGATGCAGCGCTCAGGATCGAGGCCCGCGGCCAGCAGCAGCGCGGTCAGGTCATACACGCTCTCGCGCAGCCTGGCGGGCTCGTAGGCGACGGTCGTGGCGTGCAGATCCACGATGCAGTAGATCGCCTGCCCGCGGTCCTGCCCGGCGACGTACTGGGCGATCGCGCCGATGTAGTTGCCAAGGTGCTTTGAGCCCGTGGGCTGGATGCCGGAGAAGATGCGCATCTATGGCAGCGCCTGACGGATGACGGGTCGCTTGGCCGCCGCGACCTCGTCCAGCCGGCGGACAGGGGTCGTGTAGGGAGCGCCGCGGGCGACCTCGGGCCCGTCCGCGGCGGCCTCGCGCAGGATCTGCGCGATCGCCTCGGCGAAGGCGTCGAGCGTCTCGCGGGTCTCGGTCTCGGTCGGCTCGACCATCAGCGCCTCCTCGACGAGCAGCGGAAAGTAGACGGTCGGGGGATGGAACCCGTGGTCGAGCAACCGCTTGGCGAGGTCGAGCGTCTTCAGTCCGAGCTCGCGCTTCATCGGGCCGCCCGACAGCACGAACTCGTGCATGCACAGCTCACCATATGCGAGCGGCAGATACTCCGCGACCTCGGCCTCCCGCAGCCGCGCGAGCAGGTAGTTGGCGTTCAGCACCGCCGTCTCTGAGGCATCCCGCAACCCGTCCGCGCCGAGCGAGCATATGTAGGCGTACGCGCGCACGCAGCAGCCGTAGTTGCCGTGAAACCCGCGCAGCCGCCCGATCGTTTGCGAGCCCGGGCCGTCGCCCTGTGCACCGCCGCCGTAGTCGAGGTCGAACATGGGCTGCGCTGGACGGGCCGCCGCTCCGTCCGTGGGCGACTGCGCCGACCCGGCCCCGTTCGCCCCGGCCCCCGCGGATTGTTCTTCACCGCCGCCACCACTCGCGCGCGCGCGGGTGGCCGCATTTGGAGCATCGTTCGCGCCGTCCCGCCGCACGACGAACGGCACGGGCAGAAACGGCGCGATCCGCTCGGACACCGCGATCGGACCCGACCCCGGGCCGCCACCGCCGTGGGGCTGGGTGAACGACTTGTGCAGGTTGTAGTGGACGATGTCAAACCCCATATCGCCCGGCCTGGAGAGCCCCATCACCGCGTTCAGGTTCGCCCCGTCGTAGTACAGCGTCGCGCCGACTCCGTGCACGACCTGAGCGATCGTCTCGATGTTCTGGTCGAACACCCCGAGCGTGTTCGGATTGGTCAGCATCAGGCACGCCACGTCTGTGTCGGCCTTTGAGCGCAGGTCGTCGAGGTCGATCCCGCCGTGAGCGTCGGTCGCGAGCTTGACGACCTGCAGGCCCGCCATCGTCACGGTCGCAGGGTTCGTCCCGTGCGCGGTGTCGGGTGTCAGGACCTTCACTCGGGTCTCCCCGCGCGACTCGTGATAGGCGCGCGTCAGCAGCACCCCCGCGAGCTCGCCATGTGAGCCGGCCGAGGGCTGCAGCGAGACATAGGGCAGCCCCGCGATCTCCGCGAGCGCGCCCTGCAGCCGCCACATCAGCTCGAGCGCCCCTTGCGCGCGGGGGAGGTCCTGCAGCGGATGCAGTCGCGCGTGGCCCGCCAGCGCGGCGGCGCGCTCGTGCAGGCGCGGGTTGTGCTTCATCGTGCACGACCCGAGCGGGTAGAACCCCGAGTCCAGGTCGAAGTTCCGCTTGGAGATCCCGACGTAGTGGCGCACGATCTCGGGCTCTGAGCACTCCGGCAGCCTGGGCGGCTCGGCCCGGCGGTGGCGCGCCGGCAGCAGCGTCTCGGGGTCCACCGGCGGCACGTCCAGCTCGGGGCACACGAACGCGCGCCGCCCCGGGGCGCCCTTCTCGAAGATCGTCTTCGCACGGTCACGCTGCTGTGGCGTCTCGGCGATCACCGTCCCCGGGGCCGCACCACCCGGGACCGCCATGCCGGGGGCCGCATCGCCCATCGTCACGCCGCCACCGCCTGACGCTCGGCCGCTACCGCGGCGCCCAGCACGTCCGCGAGCCGGTCGATGTCTGCGCGCGTGCGCTGCTCGGTAATCGCCACGAGCAGCCCGCCGCGATCGGTCTCACGCCCGGTCAGCGCGTGGATGTCCACACCCGGGTTCACGCCCGCACGCGCGCAGCGGGCCTTGACCGCGGCCACGTCCACGTCCGCGGCACCGCCCCCGGAGGGGGCGGTCAGGCGCACGGCGAGCTCGCGGATCACGGGCTGGGAGTGCATCGCCTGCACGCCGTCCAGCGCGGTCAGCGTCTCGCGCGCGTAGTGCGTGCGGGCCAGCAGCAGCTCGCCGAGCTCGACGATGCCGCGCCGCCCCAGCCAGGCCAGGTAGACGACGCCCCCCAGCGCGTTCAGCGCCTGGGAGGTGCAGATGTTCGACGTCGCCTTCTCCCGGCGGATGTGCTGCTCGCGGGTCTGCAGCGTCAGCACGAACCCGCGCCGCCCGTCCACGTCAACGGTCTCCCCCGCGATCCGGCCGGGCATCCGGCGCAGGTAGGGCTCGCGCGCGGCGAACAGCCCGAATGAGGGACCGCCGTAATCCAACCGGTTGCCCAGCGACTGGCCCTCGCCGACGGCCACGTCCACGCCACACTCCCCGGGGGGCTTCAGGATTCCGAGCGTGATCGGATCGATCTGGGCCACGACCACGGGCGCCGCGTCCGCGCCGCCGGGATCGCCGCCGGCAGCCGCATCGTCGCCGCCGGCCTTCCTCGTGGCCGTCTCCTTCGCCGCGGCGCTCAGCCGTGCCGCGTCCTCGACCGCGCCGTAGAAGTTGGGCTGCGCGAACATCGCCGCGCTCGTGTCCGCGTCGATCGACTCCGTCCACGCCTCCACGTCGGTGACGCCATCCGCGAGCGGCACCTCGACGACGCTCATCCCGTAACCGTGCGCGAGCGTGCGCAGCGTCTGGATCGAGTGCGGGTGCATGCCGGCGCTGACGACCAGCCGGGAGCGGCCGTTGTGCAGCTTCGCCAGATAGCCCGCCGCCGCGACCGCGCTCGGCCCCTCGTACACCGAGGCGTTGGACACGGGCAGGCCGGTCAGCTCGCAGATCGCGGTCTGGTACTCGAACATGACCTGCAGGCCGCCCTGGCTGATCTCCGGCTGGTAGGGGGTGTATGGGGTCAGAAACTCCGAGCGCTCCATCAGCATGTCGATCAGCGCCGGCACGTAGTGGTCGTACATGCCCGCGCCCAGGAACGACACCTCCTCCTCGGCGCTGACGTTGCGCGCGGCCAGCTCGCGCAGGTGCGCGTACACGTCCTGCTCGCCCATCCCCTCCGGGAGCGCCAGCGCGCGTCCCAAGCGCACGCCCGCGGGGATCTGACGGTCGAACAGCTCCTGCACGGAGCCGGCGCCGATCGCCGCGAGCATCTGCTCGCGATCGCGGTCGGTGACGGCGGTGTAGCGGCTCATCGGCTCGCGCTCGGGGCGGCGGCGACGAGGGATTGTGGGAGCTGGAAGCTTGTCGTGATGATGGGCGTCACTGGCGAACCGTCAGCCTAGAAGATTGACTACCCACCCAGCCCGGCGGAGTAGGCCTCGGCGTCGAGCAGCGCGTCGCGCTCGGCCTCGTCGCTCGGCACGATCCGCACGAGCCAGCCCTCGCCGTAGGGATCCTCGTTGATCAGCTGCGGACTGTCGGCGAGCGATTCGTTGACCGCCACAATCTCACCCGACAGCGGCGCGACCACGTCGGAGACAGCCTTGACCGACTCGACCTCGGCGTACGGGGAGCCCTGCACGAGCATCGTGCCGACGGCGGGCGCCTCGAAGAACACGACCTCGCCGAGCGCGTCCTGCGCGTACCAGGTGATCCCCAGCGTCGCCTCGGGGTGGGCGGGATCCGGTCCGTCCGGCTCGATCCGCGCCCAGTCGTGCTCGGGGTGATACAGCAACTCGTCGGGGTAGCTTGCCTCAGCCATGCTCGGGCCCTTTCTGCGGAGCTGCCCTCCGGCGCTCGTTTGTCGGTCGTGGTGGTCCCTAGTCTTTGCGGTAGAGCGGCTTTTCCTTGACTATGGCGGAACGCATCTTGCCACGGACGTCGATCTGCAGGCGGGTCCCGACCGGCGAGCGCTCGGCGGGCACGTAGGCGAGACCGATGCCGATGCCCAGAGAGGGCGACAGAGTGCCACTCGTGACAACGCCGCCACCGGCGATCGGATTGCCCTGGCGCGCGATACCAGGGCCGTCGACCGCGAACGCCACCAGCTTCTCCGCAGGGCCGGCCCGCCGCACCGCGCGCACGGCCTCAGAGCCGACGAACCCGGTGTCCTCGGCGCAGCACCAGCCCAAGCCGGCCTCGATCGGCCCGCGCTTGGACGACAGGTCGTTCCCATACAGGTGGTAGCAGGCCTCCAATCGCAGCGTGTCGCGCGCGGCCAGCCCCGCTGGGAGCGCGCCGCGGCGCGCGAGCTCGTCCCACAGCGCCGGCGCGTCCGCGGGCGCCATCAGCAGCTCGACGCCGTCCTCGCCGGTGTAGCCAGTGGCGCACACGAGCAGCTCGCGGCCCGCCAGCCGCCCCGCGGTCGCCGTCATCCGCAGGGGCAGCGGCGCGTCGGAGATCGCCTGCACGAGCTCTCGCGCGCGCGGGCCCTGCACGGCGAGCATCGCGTAGTCCTCGAGACGGTCCTGCACCTGCGCGTCGAGCTCGCGTGCGTGCGCGCGCCACCACTCCAGATCGGACGCGTGGTTGGCGGCATTCGTGACCGTCAGCCAGCGCTCGGCGTCCAGGCGATACGTGAACAGGTCGTCGAGCACGCCTCCGTCCTCGCGGCAGATCACCCCGTACTGCGCGCCGCCGACCGGGACCTTGGACAGGTCGTTGGAGATCAGCCGCTGCAGCAGTTGCAAGGACTGCGGGCCGGAGGTCTCGATCTCGCCCATGTGCGAGACGTCGAACATCCCCACGTCCTCGCGCACCGCCATGTGCTCGGGGCGGACGCCCTCGTACTGGACGGGCATCTCCCACCCCGCGAACTCGACCATCCTCGCGCCGGCCGCGACGTGGCGGTCGTAGAGGGGCGTGCGGCGCAAGGTGTCGGGCACCGCCCGCAGGCTAGCGGGGCTCAGCGCAGGAACGGGGGCACGTCGATGTCGTCGTCTGAGATCTCCAGCGACGAGCGCTGCCGGTCGTCGATCCGGGGACTGCGATCCCTCCGTGAGCGACCCTCCGCGCGCACGGCCCGCCCCGGGCGGTGGTCGAAGCCCGTACCGATCACGGTGACGCGCACCTCGTCGGACATCGACTCGTCGATGACCGCTCCGAAGATGATGTTCGCGTTGGGGTCGGCCGCGTTCTGGATGATCTCCGCGGCATCGTTGACCTCGAACAGGCCGAGATCCTTGCCGCCGGTTATGTTCAGCAGGATGCCCGTGGCGCCGTCGACGGACTCTTCCAGCAGCGGCGAGGAGATCGCCGCCTTGGCCGCCTCGCCGCAGCGGTTCTCGCCTCCCGCCAGGCCGATCCCCATCAGCGCCGAGCCGGCGTCGTGCATGATCGTGCGCACGTCGGCGAAGTCAAGGTTGATCAGCCCGGGAATCGTGATCAGGTCGGTGATCCCCTGGATGCCCTGGCGCAGCACGTCGTCGGCCTCTTTGAACGCGTCCAGCATCGAGGTGCGCCGCTCGACGACCGTCAGCAGCTTCTCGTTGGGGATCACGATCAGCGTGTCGACGACCTCGCGCAACCGCTCGATGCCCTCGGCCGCCTGGCGGCCGCGCTGGGAGCCCTCGAAGTCGAACGGGCGCGTAACCACGCCGACGGTCAGCGCGCCGATCTCGTTCTTGGCGATGTCGGCGATCACCGGCGCCGCGCCGGTGCCCGTTCCTCCGCCCTCGCCGGCGGTGACGAACACCATGTCCGCGCCCTTCAGCGCCTCCTTGATGTCATCGCGCGACTCCGACGCCGCGCCCAGGCCGACCTCGGGGTTGGCGCCCGCGCCCAGACCGTGGGTCAACTCGTGGCCGATGTTCAGCTTCACGTCGGCGTCGCACATCGCGAGCGCCTGGGCATCGGTGTTGGCAGCGATGAACTCCACGCCGCGCAGCCCCGCGTCGACCATGCGGCTGACCGCGTTGGTGCCGCCGCCGCCGACGCCCACGACCTTGATCACCGCCAGATAGCTGCCGCCGCCCGCCGCGATGCCGCCACCGGCGCTGCTGCTCGAAGAAGAAGAGCTCTCCATGATTTATCGGTCCCGTCCGCAGCCTTCAGTAGTAGTTAAGGGTTCGATCGGCTACCGCCGGCGACCCGTTGAATTGCGCACGTTATGCAGGGAACTTCGCCCTGTCAACGACGGCGGCTACTTCTGCAACGTACGTTGCAGATCAAGGAACTCTCGACCGGACCCCGAGACCGGCCTGTCGAGTGCAGTCTACCTCAGGTTGAGGGTTATGGTCGTGCACCTGGCTGTTCCTGGCTGTTCCGCCTCCGGGACATGCCACCGATCAAAGGGTCAGCCGGCGGGCGTTTCGCCGGAGATTCCCGGTTCGGAGGGGGACGCGCTCGTCGCTTCGGATGCGCTGCCCGTGCCCGTGGCGCTCGCTGCTCCCGGAGCGGCCGAGCCCGATGGCGCCGGTTCGCCGGCGGAGCTCGATCCCGTGGTGGTGGTGGTGGTGGTGGCCGTGGCGGTGGTGGCGGCGCCCGAGCTCGAACCGCCCCCGACGGCCGCGTCCAGGCTCGCGGACAGTTCCGCGGCGGTGGCCGGGTCCGAGCCGCTGGAGGATTCCGTTTCGGTGGAGCTCACACCGGGACGGACCGTGCCGGGCGCAAACCCCGCGGCCGGCCGTTCGGGCAGGCGCACGTCGATGTAGACGGCGCCCGCCGAGCTCGGATCGGCGAGCACGCGGGTGAGCGCGATCCACTTCGCGTGCGGTCGCGTACCGTCGCCGAAGTAGGCGAGCAGGCCGCTGCGCAGCGCGGCCGTCAGCCCCTTCGGCCCGGAGTACACGCGCGTCACCGTCCGCAGCAGCGACCTCGGGGCGGCTCCGAGGATGCTCAGCGCCTGCACCAGCGTCGAGCCGTGCACGCTGGTGCCTGTCGCCGGCAGCGCGCCTGTGGCCGCGGCGGTGCCGGCGCCCGGCTCGGCGGCGTTTAGAAGCGGCAGCGTGCTCGACAGGTAGCCCGGGCCAAGCACCACCCCGTCCGCCGCCACGGCAGTACGGGCGCCGTTCTCTACGAGCGCCGCGACCGGGCGCTGCTCGATCACTTCGATGCGCAGTCCGTGCGGGAAGCTCGCGTGCGCCCGCACCGAGCGCACGATCGGATACCGCGCGACCGCCGCGCGCAGCGCGACCGGATTGACGCCGAGCGTGCTCATGCCGTCCGCGGTGTTCCTCAGCGCGGATTCGATCGCGGCGGCGTCCGTGCCGTGCACCGCCACGAGCCCGCTCACCTGCACGTGCTCGACCGCGCTCAGCGAGGAGTGGCGCGCCAGCCACCATCCGCCACCGAGCAGCGGTATGGCGAGGAGGACCGCGATCAGCGCGATTTGCAGCCGTCGGCGCCGCCACACGAACGCGATGCCCGCGCGGGCCAGGCGCGCCGCCGCGCTCAGGGGGCGCGGTACGCCTACGAACGCCGGACGCGCGCCTCTACGGCCAAGGCGACGTGGCGCGGGCGCGGCTACTGAACGGGCCATTCACGAGGTGTTCGACCTCCTGACGCGAACCCCTACCAGGGAAATCGCACGTCCCCCAGCGTCTGCACCTCGGGCTCCAGCTCGATCCCGAATCGCTCCAGCACGCGGCGGCGGCCCTCGGCCATCACCGCGATCACCTCGGCGGTGCTCGCCGAACCGGTGTTCTCGATGAAGTTCGCGTGCTTCTCGGCGAACCGTGCACCACCCACAGTCAGGCCGTTGCAGCCGGCCTCGGACAGGATCTGACCGGCCGTGCGACCCTCGGCCCGTGGATCGTCTGGATTGACGAACGTCGAACCGAACGTCCTGATTCCCTGGGGCTGGGCCTCGTGGCGGCGGGCGCGCATCTCGGCGAGCGTCGCCTTGACCGTATCCACGTCGGATTCGGCGAGCTGCAGCGACACGCGCGCGACGATCTCGCCCGCCGCGAGATTGGAGCTGCGGTATCCGAACCCGAGCTGGTCCGGCGTCCGGCGCTCTGCCCCCTCGGCCGTTAGGACCTCAACCCACTCCAGCGCGCGCGCGAGCTCGCCGCCGTAGGCGTTGGCGTTCATCCGCACCGCGCCGCCGACGGTGCCGGGGATGTTGACGCCGAACTCGATTCCCGACAGCCCCGCCTGGGCCGCGCGGGCCGCGACCGCGGGCAGGCGCGCGCCGCCGCCGCAGACGATTCGATCTGGGCCCTCGCGCTGGATCAGCGCGAGCTTGCTGTCGAGCTTTATCACCAGCCCGCGCACCCCCTCGTCGGCGATCAGCAGGTTCGAGCCCGAGCCAACGACCGCCACCGGCACGTCCACGGCGTGAGCCCACCGCAACAGCTCCCGCAGCTGGGCATTGCTTCCGGCGCGGGCGAAGTATTCCGCGTCACCCCCCATACGGATCGTGGCCATGCGAGCCAGCGGGTAGTCCCGTTGCACGATCGACGGCACGGTCGTAGGTGTGTCCCTCGACCTAGGCATCGCCGTCGATCTCCACGAGTCCTCGTGCGAGCGTGTCCACGTCGCCGGCGCCCATCACCACACACAGATCTCCCGCGTCCAGCAGCTCGTGCAGGACCGGCTCGGCGTCGGCAAGCGCCGGCAGCCAGTACACCGGCCTGCCCTGTCCCGCGTCGGCGGCTGCCTGCGCGACGAGCAGACCCGTTACTCCCGGATGATCCTCGGCGCGCTCGCGCGCCGGATATACGTCGAGCACGACCATCACATCCGCCTGGGCCAGCGCCGCGCCGAGCTCCCGAGCGAACATCCGCGTGCGCGAGAACAGGTGCGGCTGAAACACCGCCACCAGGCGCTCGTGCCCCACGGTTCGCGCCGCCGCCAGCGTCGCGGCGACCTCGGTCGGGTGGTGGGCGTAGTCGTCATACACGCGCGCCCCGCGCGCGGTCTCACCCACCAGCTGAAACCGCCGCCCCGCGCCGGCGAACTCCGCCAGTCCCGCGACCGCGCGATCCTCGTCGGCCCCAGCAAGACGCGCAGCCTCCAGCGCGGCGACCGCGTTCAGGGCGTTGTGCACGCCCGGCACCATCAGCTTCACCTCGTGCCCGCGCCAGGCAAAGCGTGAGCCGCCGTCCACAAGCACCGGTTCTGGCGCGTCATAACGAACGACCTCGACCTCGTCGGGAGCCAACTCCAGCAGCTCGGGCCGGTCCCACACGACGATCGCCGCCCGCACGCAGGCCAGGAATGCGCGGAACGCCTCGCGCAGCTCCGCCAGCGAGCCGAACGTCGCGTGGTGGTCGAGCTCGACGTTCGTGAGCACGGCGACGTCCACATCCAGGGCCAGCATCGAGCGATCGGACTCGTCCGCCTCCACGACCAGCCACTCGCCCTCGCCCGTCCACCGCGCGTTGGCCTCCCCGGGTCCGACCGCGCCGCCGACGAGCCAGCCGGGCGCCATCCCGGCGGCGCGCAGCGCGCACACGAGCATCGCCGAGGTCGTCGTCTTGCCGTGCGTGCCCGCCACGGCGATCGTGCGCCGCAGCGCGCTCAGCTCGCCCAGCAGCTCCGCGCGGGAGCGCTCGGGCAAGCCGCGCGAACGGGCTGCCGCACGCTCGGGGTTCTCGGGCGGGACGGCGCTTGAGTAGACGACCTCCACGTCGTCTCCGTCTGGCACGTTCGCGCCGTCGTGCTCGCCGATGCGCGCCTGCAGCACGCCGTCGGCCGCCAGGCGCTCGCTATAGGGGGACGTGGCCCGGTCGGAGCCGCTGACCTGCGCTCCGAGCGCGTGCGCCGCGCGCGCGTACCCGCTCATCCCGGCGCCGCCCACACCGACAAAGTGGATGCGCCGCCCGCTCCACGGACTCTCCCGCGAGGTGGTGCGGGCGTCGTCGGACGCGGTCATACCGGCTCCGCCTGACAGGCCCCGCCCGCTCCCCCACGCCCGGCGGCCTGAAGCAGCTCGTCGGCCACCTCGCGTGCGGCATTCGGCCGCGCGAGACCATGCGAGGCGCGCGCCATCGCCGCCAATCGCGATCGGTCTCCCAACAGCGTCGCGACCTCGCGCGCCAGGCGCGCGCCGCTCAGCTCGGAGTCCGCGATCACGACAGCCGCGCCCGCCGCGGCCATCCAGCGCGCGTTGGCGCTCTGATGGTCGGCGGATGCGTGCGGATATGGCACCAGGATCGCCGGCAGCTCGTAGGCGGCGATCTCGAACACCGATCCCCCCGAGCGCGCCACGACCAGGTCGGCGGCGGCCAGCGCTTGCGCGAGCTCGTCCAGGCTCAGGTACTCGCGCAGGTCATACCCGGGCCCCAGCTCGCGCGACGCCAACTCGGGGTAGTCGCGCCGCCCGGCGATGTGCAGCACGCGCAGATCCTCTGCGCGCATGCTTGCGGCGAGGTCGTCTCCCGCGGTGCTTCTCCGTCCGGCATCGGCGCCCGACACCCACCTCTCCCCCGCGGCGTTGCCCAGTCCGTCGCCGTCGCCCGACGTCTCGTCTCCCGCGAACGCCTCGACCGCGGCCCGGTTGATCGAGCGTGCCCCGAGCGAGCCCCCGAACACGAGCACGCACGTCTGTCCCTCCGCGATCTGAAACAGCGCTCGCGCGCTCGCGCGGTCGGCGCCGGGCACCGGGATCGGGCGGCCCGTCACGCGATAGCGCCGCCCCTTCGTTCCTTGCGCGCGCCCGGGGATCGCGAACGCCAGGCACACCCGCCGCGCGCCGCGCGCGAGCAGGCGGTTGGCGAGGCCGAGGCGGCTGTCGGCCTCCGTCAGGACCAGCGGGATGCGCAGGCTCAGCGCGGCCAGGCCGACGGGTCCCGCGACGTACCCGCCGCCGCCGAGCACGGCGTCCGGGCGCAGCTCTCGCAGGATGGCTCGCGCGCGCGGGAGCGCGAGCGCGGCGCGCACCAGCGCGCGGGCGGCACGCAGCGGGTGCGTTCGGCTCATGCCCTCCACCGAGATCGTGCGCAGCTCATAGCCGGCGGCGGGCACCAGCTGAGCCTCGGCACGCGCACCGCCGATGAACGCGACCTCGGCGCCGTCAGCCCGCAGCGCGTCGGCCACCGCCAGCGCCGGCGCCACGTGCCCGGCGGTGCCCCCGGCCGCGATCGCGATCCTCGTCTGTGTCACGGCCCCATCCTGCCTGTTTTCGTGCGCCGGTCGCAGTTCGAGACGGCACCGCCCGCACGTGCGCGGTGCCGCCCGCCGCCACGTTCAGCAACAGGCCCATCGCCGCGAGCATCACGATCAGGCTGCTGGATCCGTAGGAGACGAACGGCAGCGGCACGCCCGTCAGCGGCGCGAGGCCGAGCACGGCGAACACGTTCAGCAGCGCCTGGGAGACGATCAGCGAGGTCACGCCGACGGCGATCAGCGCGCTGTGCAGGCTGCGCGCGCCCTTGGCCACGCGCAGGCCGGCGTAGGCGATCAGCCCGTACAGAAACAGCAGCGCGCACACCCCGACCACGCCCAGCTCCTCGGCGATGACGGCGAGGATGAAGTCGGTGGGCGCCTCCGGCAGGTAGAAGATCTTCTGCACCGACTGTCCCGGCCCGACGCCGAACAGCCCGCCCGAGCCGATCGCGATCTGGCCCTGCACGGCCTGAAACCCGCTGCCCGAGGCGTGCGCCCACGGATCGATGAACGAGGTCAGGCGCGCGCGGGCGTACGGCCGCGCCAGCGCGTACAGCACGATCGCGCCGAACGCCGTGCCGGCGACGATCGCGAGGTTGCGTGCGGGTATGCCCGCCGCGACGAGCAGCGCCGCGGTCGTGAACGCGATCGTCATCGCGCTGCCGAGATCGGGCTCAGTGGCGACCAGCAGGCAGGCGCCGCCCACGACGATCAGCAGCGGCTTGGACAGCTCGCGCAGGTCGTGCACGCGCTGTGGGCGCCTGGCCAGCAGCGTCGCGGAGTAGAGCACGAGCGCAAGCTTCAGCAGCTCCGAGGGCTCGAACTGCAGCTGGCTCGGGCCGATCCAGCGCTTGGCGCCGTTGACCGCCACTCCCAGATGGGGGATGTGCACGGCCAGCACGAGCGCGAACGACACGGCCAGCAGCGGCGCGACGAACGTCTGCGCCTTGGCCACCCCGCCGCGTGCGAGCACGTGCATCGCGACCAGGCCGACCGCGCCGTAGGCGACGAACTTGACCAGATAGGAGGTGCCGTTGCCGGCGCCCTGCAGCAGCGCGGTCGCCGAGGTCGCGCTGTAGACCATCACCGCGCCGTACGCCAGCAGGCACATCGTGGCTGTGATCAGGATGCGATGCTCCAGCGTGTGCAGCTGGCGCGCCTTGGCCTTGCCTGACGGGCGCGTTCGTGCTGACGCCGCCCGGGGGGAACTGGGGTCTCGCGCGGGGCGGGCGCGCCGTGCTGGCGCTGCTGGCCGGTTCGGGGATGTGAGCGAAGCGAGCGTCTCCCGGTTCGGCATCCATGCCCACTTCGACGCGGCTGCGCGGATGCCTCTATCCCAGGACGAGCTCGCGAAACCGCTCGCCGCGGGCTTCATAGTCGGCGAACTGGTCATAGCTCGCGCACGCCGGCGACAGCAGCACCACATCCCCTGGCCGCGCGGCGGCCGTGGCGGCGCCCAGGGCGTGCTCGAGGTCGCCGCACTCGCGCACGGGTACGCGCGCGAGCGCGAGCGCCGCGGCGATCGACGGCGCGTCTTCGCCAATCAGATACACCCCCCGACATGCCTCCTCCACAGGACCGCGCAGGGCGGAGAAGTCCTGCCCCTTGCCCTGACCCCCGAGGATCAGATGCACGACCTGCCCGCTGTCATCCGCTCCCGGGGCGTCGGCGATCGACGGTTGCTCTCTGGGCGCGAACGCGTCGAGCGCGACAAGCGCGCTTGAGACATTCGTCGCCTTTGAGTCATTCACGTACAGCACCCCATCGCGGCGCGCGACCTCCTCCAGACGGTGGGACACGCCCGCAAACGTGCACAGGCCGGCGCGAACCGCGTCGGGGTCGATCCCGCGCGCCAGGCACACGGCCGCGGCGGCCATCGCGTTCTGCACGTTGTGGCGCCCGCGCAGGCTCAGCTCGTCGACACGCACAAACGACTCGCCCTGCCAGTGGACCACATCCTCACTCAGCGTCACCGACCCCGAGCGGGGCCCACCGCGTAGTTCCGGCCGTGCACCGAATGTCACCCGCCGCGCGGCACCCGACAGCACAACATCGAAGTCCACGGGCACAACCGCGATGTCCTCGTGGGACTGCCGCGCGAATATCCGCAGCTTCGCGGCCGCATACGCATCGAGGGCGCCATGCCGGTCGAGATGGTCGGGAGCGATGTTCAGCAGCACCGCAACCTCGGGTGCGAACTCGAGCGTGTCCTCCAGCTGGAACGACGACGCCTCGCAGATGATCTTCACGTCCGGATCGATCCTGCCCACGAGGCCGCTGAGCGCCGTGCCGACGTTGCCGGCGACGGTGACGGGCAGATCGGCCGTGCGGTGGATGTGCCCGATCAGCTCGACGGTCGTCGTCTTGCCGTTCGTGCCAGTGACGGCTATGAACTCATTCGGCAGCAGGCGCCATGCGAGCTCCAGCTCGCCGAGCATGGGCAGGTCTCGCGCGTACGCCGCCGCGATGACCGGCGCCTGCCAGGACACGCCCGGGCTCTTGATCACCGCGCCGACCCGATTCAGCAGCCCGACCCCCTCCTCGCCCAGGTGCAGCTCCACCCCCGCATCCGCCAGCTCCTGGAGCCCTTCCGGCGCGCCGGCGTCCACGCCGATCACCGACTCGCCCCCTTCGCGCAGTGCCTGGGCGGCCGCGCTTCCCGAGCGAGCCAGACCCACCACCAGATATGGCCCTCCGGGCAGCGCCGGCCGTGACACGGCGCTCACGACACTCCCGCAGACGCTCTGCGCGTCATCTTCGCTGTGTGACCGGCCACACTACGCTCAATTCGGATGACTTCGCGGAATTGTCTCCCACTCCACAACCCGCATCCTGGAACGCTTTCACATCAGTGATCCTCACCGGATGCTCTGGTGATAGATCGTGAACCCGATCGCGCACAGTATCGACGCGACGATCCAGAACCGCAGGATGATCTTCGTCTCAGACCAGCCCTTCAGCTCGAAATGGTGGTGGATCGGGGCCATCAGCAGCACGCGTTTTCTTGTCGTCTGGAACGAGATCACCTGGATCACCACCGACAGCGCCTCCAGCACGAAGATCCCGCCGAGCAATATCAGCAGCACCTCGGTGTGCGTCATCACCGCGAGCCCCGCGATCGCGCCGCCCAGCCCCAGCGAGCCCGTGTCGCCCATGAATATCGTCGCCGGAAACGCGTTGAACCACAGAAACCCGATGCACGCTCCCACCAGACACCCGGCGAGCATCGCCAGGTCGTAATCTTCGGTCACGAACGCGATCGCGATATACGACAGCAGCACGATCGCCGCACACCCCGCCGCCAGCCCGTCCAGCCCGTCCGTGAGGTTGACCGCGCTCGTCGTCCCCGCGAGCACGAGGTAGATCAGCAGCGGATAGAACAGACCGGGGAGTTCGACCGTGTAGTCGACAAACCGCAGCCGCAGCTCGCCCGCGAGGTGCGCCTCGTGGCGGGCCACATACCACAGCCCGAGCGAGATCGCGATCGTCACGATCAGCTTCGTCCTGGCCCGCAGCCCCAGCGAGCGGCGGCGCACGAGCTTTATGTAGTCGTCGGCGAACCCGAGCATTGCGCACGCGATCATCGCGCCGAACACCCCCACCGAGCGCCAGTCGTAGTCGGTCAGGATCAGGAACGGCACCGCCACCGCGATCATCACGATGATGCCACCCATCGTCGGCGTCCCCGCCTTCTGATGGTGCCCCTCCGGACCGTCCTCGCGGATCTGCTGGCCGAACTCGCGCCGGCGCAGGAACGCGATGAACTTGGGGCTCAAAAAGATGCAGATCAGCAGCGCGCTGGTGCCCCCGAACAGAATCCGCCCCATTACTCAGCGCCTGCCCGCCTGGGCTTGGGCCAGGGCCTGAGCCTGAACCTGAACCTGAGCCTGAGTCGGATGGGCCGGGTCGCGCGCGCGCAACGCCTCGGCGACGCGCTCCAGCTCCATCCCGCGCGAGCCCTTGACCAGCACCGTATCTCCGGGCTCCAGCACCTCCTTCAGCAGCTCCGCGGCCACCTCGGCGTCGAGGGCCGCATGGATCTCCCTGTCCGGGCCCGCAAACGCACGCGCCATCTCCGCGGCTCTCCGACCCACCGTCACGAGCACCTCGACTCCCCGGGCAGCCGCATACTCCCCGATCTCGCGGTGATAGCGCTCCTCCTCCTGGCCCAGCTCAAGCATGTCTCCGAGCACCGCCACCTTCCTCGTACCCGTACCCGTACCCGTACGCGCGCGCGTGTGTGTATGACCTTGGGTGCTGGTATGGGCGCCCTGGGCGCTCTGCACCAGATCGTCGATCGCGGCGCGCATTGACATCGGGTTGGCGTTGTAACAGTCCTCGATCAGCACTCCTCCTCCCACCAACTCTCTGCGCTCGCCGCGCATCCTTGAGAACCGAACCCTAACCTCGCCCTCGGGCGTAACCCCGATCGCCCGCGCCGCCGCCACCGCCGCCACCAGGTTCTTCAGGTTGTGCTCCTGCTCGAACGTCGGTCTCAACGCGATCTCCTCGCCTCCGTCTCCCACCACGACCTCCCCGTCCTGCTTCCGCTCCTTCAGCCGCACATCACCGCCGGGGCCGAACGTGACCGTCTTCACGTCCTTTCGCCAATACGGCTCCAGCAACGGCTCATCCGCCGGGACCACCACCGTCGCGCCGGGCGCCATCCCCGCGATCAGCTCACCCTTGGCTTCGGCCACCCCCTCGATCGAGCCCATCTGCTCCAGATGCACCGGCCCCACGTTGACGATCACCCCCACATCGGGCTCACCAATCCTCGCCAGCTCCGCGATCTGACCCTTCCCGCGCATCGCCATCTCCAGGACCAGCGCTTCGGTCTTTGCGGGCACCCCGAGGATTGCCAGCGGCAACCCGATCTCGGTGTTCTGGTTCTCGGGACTCGCCACCGTTCGTAGGTGCGGACTCAGCATCGCGGCGAGGATGTCCTTCGTCGAGGTCTTTCCCGTCGACCCGGTCACCCCGACGACCTTCATTCCTTCGCCCTTCAGCTCTCCCAGCCATGCTCTTGCCAGCATTTGCAGACCTTTCAGCGGGTCCTCATGGGCCAGCACCACCCCGTCGCCGGTGGGCGCAATGGTGGTGGTGGCAGTGGAGGAGGAGGAGGAGGTTGTGGAGGTGGCTTTGGCGGAGGGCCGCTCCTCGGCGGCCCGTACGGCTTTGGCTGGCGTCTGCGCGTTCTCCGGCGCGACCAGCACGCCCCATGCGCCCGCCTCCAACGCCTGCGCCACGTATCTGCCGCCGTCCGTCCTCTCCCCCTTCAGTCCTATGAACAGATCACCCTTCTCGACCTTCCGCGAGTCGATGCTCACGCCCACGGGCCCTGGCGGCGCGATCGCCTGCTCGTCGCCGGACGCGCCGCCGCGCTCGGCGCCGTCCCCCGGCCGGTGAACCACGCTTGCCCCGGCCGCGCGCGCGACCTTGTCGATGTCCCACTCCCTCATTCGCCCGCTCCCACAGCTGTATTCCGGGCGCTCACGCGATCGGTCAGGCTGGCACTCAGGACCTCCCGGACCACGGTCACATCGTCGAACGGCACCCTGACCCCGCCGGCGAGCTCCTGGCCCTGCTCGTGACCCTTGCCGGCGATCACCACCACGTCGTCCTTCTCCGCCAGCGCGATGGCCTGCTCGATCGCCGCACGCCGATCGACCTCGACGTGCACCGACCCCTCGGGGGCACCAGCGCCTGACGCGCCGTCGCCGGGCGCGACGGCGCCCGGCGCGATGCCGGCCACGATCTCCGCGACGATCGCCTCGGGATCCTCCGAGCGCGGGTTGTCGGAGGTCACGACCGTCACGTCGGCCAGCCTTGCGGCGATCTCGCCCATCGCCGGGCGCTTGCCGCGGTCACGGTCTCCGCCGGCGCCGAACACGCAGATCACGCGGCCATTTGCGATGTCGCGTGCGGAGCGCAGCACGTTCTGCAGCGAGTCGGGCGTATGCGCGTAGTCGACGATCACGGCGAGCTCCTGGCCCTCTTTGACCGACTCGAACCGCCCGGGCACACGCACGCCGCGTTCCAGGCCGGCGATCAGCGTGTCGAGGTCATGCCCGAGCGCGTGCCCAACCGCGAGCGCGCCGAGAGCGTTGGCGACGTTGAACCGCCCCGGCATCGGCAGCATCGCCTCGCGCCGGCCGATCTCCGATCGATCCGCGGGCGTGTGCAGGGTGAACCTGCATCCCGCCATGTCGCAGCGCAGATCGGTGGCCCGGTAGTCGGCCTCGCGGCGCAAGTCGTCGTGGCCGGCGGCATCGTCCTCATCCACCGCGAACGTGATCGCCCCGTCAAGCTCCCCCGCAAGCCTGCGCCCGTACGGGTCCCCCACGTTGACGACGCTCACCCCCGGCCGAGCGCCATCGCCGACAGAGCCATGACCACCACCAACCTCGCCGGGCCCGAACAGCAGGCGCTTGGCCTGGAAGTAGTCCTCCATCGTCTCATGAAAATCGAGGTGGTCCTGCGTCAGGTTCGTAAAGATCGCGGCCGCAAAGTGGATGCCACTGGCGCGGCCCAACGTCAGCGCGTGCGAGGAGACCTCCATCGCACACGCGCGATCGCCTGCGTCGAGCATCGCCCGGAAGTCGGCCTGCAGGTCGATCGCCTCGGGGGTCGTGCGGTCTACGGAACGCTCTTCCCCGCCCACGATTGACTTGACCGTCCCCAGCAGACCAGTCTGCTCGCCGGCCGCTTCAAGCAGCGCGCGCACGAGGAACGCCGTCGTCGTCTTGCCGTTCGTCCCCGTGACCCCGACCACCTTCAGCCGGGATGTCGGATCGCCGTTCCAACGCGCCGCCATGGGTCCCATCGCCGCGCGCACCGAGGGGACCACTACCTCGGGCACGCCCAGCCCCAGCGGCCGCTCCACGACGAGCGCCACGGCGCCGTCCTCGACCGCGCCGGCGGCGAACTCGTGACCGTCGCTGCGGAATCCGGGCACGCAGAAGAACAGCGTCCCGGGCCAGACCTCGCGGCTGTCGTAGGCAAGCCCGCTTATCTCGATGGCAGCATTCTCGCCGGCCTCCTCGGCGGCGATCAACTCATCGAGTCGCATTGTCCTGATGCTATCCCGGCGGGATGCGCAGGTAGGGCAGCGCGAAGCTCATGATCTGCCCGAACGCCGGCGCGGCGACCGTGCCTCCGTAGATCGAGCCGTTCTGGGGTTCGTCGACGACGACCGCGCACAGCAGCTTGGGGTCGGCCACCGGCGCGAAGCCGATGAACGAGGCGACGTAGGCGGATTCGGAGTACTGGCCGGTCGCCGGGTCGATCTTGCTGGCCGTGCCCGTCTTGCCCGCCAGCTCATAGCCGGGGATCGAGACCTCGCTGGCGGTGCCGCCCGGCGCGAGCACGCCCTGGAGCATCTTGCGCAGCTCCGCGGACGTCGTCTGGGAGATCACGCGCCGCCCCGCCGACTCTGGCCGCGAGCGGCCGTCGACGGCGCCGACGATATGCGGCCGGCGCAAGATCCCGCCGTTGGCGATCGCCGCGTAGGCGCTGGCCATCTGCAGCGGCGTGACCAGCTCGCCCTGTCCGATCGGCAGGTTGCCCATCGAGGAGCCCGAGTATTCGCTCAGCCCCAGCGCCACGCCCGCTTCCTCGCCCGGCAGTTCCACGCCCGTGCGCGCGCCGAAGCCGTAGTCGTGCACCCACCGGTTGAACCGCTGCGGACCGTCCAGCGCGCCGATCTTGATCGCTCCAACGTTGCTCGACTGCGCGAGGATTTCCGAGGTGGTCAGCGTCTCGTCCGCATGTTCCTCGGCGTCGTGGATCGTGCGGTCGGCGATCTGGATCTGATCGGGGATGTCAAACGGGGTATTCGGCGTGATCAGCCCGCTTTCCAGCCCGCCCGAGACCGCGACGACCTTGAACGTGGAGCCCGGTTCGTAGTTGAAGCCCACGGCCCGATCCTCGGCGCCCGCTTCCAGCTCTGTCTTGGAGTATGCCCCCGGATCGTTCAGATTCACCTGCGGCCAGTTCGCAACCGCCAGCAGGGCGCCCGTGCGCGGGTCCATCACGATGGCGGTGGCGTCTTTCGGATTGAACACGCGCCCGACCGCGTCGAGCACGTCTTCGGTGCGCTGCTGGATGTTCGCGTCGAGCGTCAGCTCCAGCCTCGCTCCCGGATCCTCGGCGTGGACGCTCGTGATCGATATCGGCTGGCCGATCGCGTCGCTGACAACCTTGCGCTCGCCCGCCGTGCCTTTCAGCAACGAATCCTGCGAGTACTCCAGACCTGACAGCCCCCTGCCTTCGGTGCCGACCAGCCCGAGCACCTGCGCGGCCAGCGTCCCGCGCGGATAGACGCGGCGCATCGTCGGCGTGCCCGACACTCCTTCCAGCTTCAGCGCCATCACCGTCCGCGCCTGCCTGGCTCCCAGCGCGTGCGCCAGGGGGACGAACCCCGCGCGCTCGCTCAGCTTCGCCAGCACCTGCGCCTGGGTCAGCCCCAACAGCGGCGCCAGCCGCTGGGAGGCGCGTAATGGGTCCTTGATCAGGTACGGATCGGCCGAGATTGCCTGGGCCGGCTCGGACACCGCCAGGTCCACGCCGTTGCGGTCGGTGATCGTGCCGCGCTGGGCGGGCAGCGTTTCGGTGCTCAGCTGCTGGGTCTGGGCGGCCCTGCGCAGCGCCGGAGCGCGCACCGTCCCCAGGTACAGCACCCGCGCGGCCGCGAGCACGAGCAGCAAGAAGAACAGTCCGAATATGACCCCGATCCTGTGCTGGACGGTGGCCACCCGCTAGCCTCCGGGGCTCGCCTGCGCGCCGCCGGATTCGCCGGTCGGCGCGGGGTTCGGCGTCGGAGCGGATTGGGCGGGCTGGGACGGCGTCGATGCGGGCGTGCTCGAGCCGCTTTCGCCCGGAGCGCCGGCGGCGCCCACGGCGCCCGTACCCCGGGGGCTCGCGTTTTCGGTCGTTCCCGCGGATGTCGCCGCCGAGGTCGCGGCCGTGCTCGTGGATTCGCCCGAGGATTCGCCCGAGGATTCGCCCGCGGCGGTGGACGTCGACGTCGCAGTCGTCGCACTCGCAGCTTCGCTCGATTCCGGCGCGCCGGTCGAGGCAGGGCTCGCCGTCGTGCTCGCGATGCTCGCGGGGGCCTTCGCCGCGGCCACAGCTCGGGCCAGGCCACCCGCGGGGCCCTGCGCGGAGAAAAATCGCAGCGCGCCCGCGGGGATCAGCTGCATGCCCATGTGCGCGGCCTGCAGCTCGACCGTGTCGCCGGCGGCGACTTCGGAGTTTTCGACGCTCAGCGCCGAGTCTTCGCGCTGCAGCGCGGCCTCGTGCTCGAGCGCGCGCCCGATGCCCGCGTTCAGCTTGAGCAGCCCGAGCTGCATCGTCACGATCCCGATCAGCGCGAACGCGACGATCCCGATCCACGCGCGCCCGTGGATCAGCCGGTCCAGCAGCGGATGCGTGACGAGCGCGCCGGCCGTGCTCGCGGCCGTGCGCGCCCTCGGCGCCGGCCGTGCCCTCGCGGGCCGGGCGGCGGGGCCGGACACGCGCCGCGGCCGGCGCACCGGAGCCAGCGGCGCGCGCCGGGGATGGACGGCGGGCGCAGCGGCGGTCCTGGCGGCGGCGGCTGCTGCCGCCGCGGGCGGTGTCATCTATCCGGCGCCTCCATGTCCGCGTCGCCGGACCGCACGCCGGGACGAGGACTTCGGGAATGGGCGATCGCCGGGCCGTGAGCCTTCGGCGCCCGGCCCGCGGGTCTCTGCCCGCTCGCTCAGCTTGCGAGCCGCGCGCAGGCGCGCGGAGGAGGAGCGCGGGTTGCTGGCGATCTCCCCTGCCGAGGGCACGATCGAGCGGCGGTTCAACAACGCGGCCTCGGGCTCGCGCCCGCACGCGCACACGGGCAGGTCGGGCGGGCAGACGCAGCCCCGCGCGCGCTCGGCGAGGAAGCGCTTGACGCGGCGATCCTCCAGCGACTGGAAGCTGATCCCGGCCAGCACGCCGCCCTCACGCAGCAGTCCCCATGCCAGCGGCAGCGCCTGCTCAAGCTGCTCGAGCTCGTCGTTGACGGCGATGCGCAGGGCCTGAAACGAGCGCTTGGCGGGATGGCCGCCGGCGAAGCGGGCGGGGGCGGGCAGCGCCGAAACAATCGTCTGCACCAGCTCCTGGGTGCTTTGAATCGAATCGGGGCCGCTGCGTTCGCGGCGGCGCACGATCGCGCGGGCGATCGCGCCGGCGTGGCGCTCCTCGCCGAAGTCGCGCAGCGTCCGCGCCAGGCGGCGCTCGTCCCAGGTGGCGAGAATCTCGCGCGCGGTCAGCTCCTGGTCGGGGTCCATGCGCATGTCCAGCGGCGCGTCATAGGAGTAGGAGAACCCGCGCTCGCGCGCGTCCACCTGCATCGAGGACATGCCCAAATCGAAGTACACGCCGTCCGCGCGCACCCCCTCCTCGCTCAGCTCTGCAAGCGCCTGCGCGTAGCCGGCGCGGATGAACCGCACCGTACAGGCCACCTCGCTCGCCATCTCCTCGAAGCGCTCGGCCGCGTAGGGGTCGCGGTCGATCGCGATCAGCGTGCCTTCGGGGCCCAGGCGCTCGGCGATCAGCTGCGCGTGCCCGCCGCCGCCGAACGTGCAGTCGATCACGGTCTGGCCGGGGCGCGGGTCGAGCAGGTCGAGCAGCTCCCCGGCGAGCACGGGGATGTGCGTGCTTGCGGTCATGTCACAGGTGAGGGTCACGATAGGCGCTGGCTGAAGGGGCGTGTGGTGGGTGGAGACGATGTTGTCGTAGAAGGTGCAATGGGTGGAGATCTGGTGCGTGGAGCCGCTCGCCTCACGCCTCGTCAACACGGGCCGTGATCTCCGCCACGCCCCCCAAGAGGGTGGGTCGATGGTCGTTCCAGCCACCGCGATCCCACAGCTCCAGGCGGTCGCCCGCCCCGACGACGACGACCTCCCTGGCCAGGCCCGCATGCTCGCCCAGGAAGCCAGGGACCATGATCCGTCCGGCGGCGTCGAGGTCGGCGTCGTGGGAGCTGCCGTAGAAGAAGCGCTCCAGCTCGGCCAGCCGCGATGACAGGGGCGGAAGCTCGGCGAGAGCGCGCTGGGTGTAGCGCTCGTAGTCCTCCGGGCGCCACACCCCGACGCACGGCTTCAGGTCCACCGGCATCGCCAGCACCACTCCCTCCGACAGCGCCGCGCGATAGCGGGCCGGCACCGTCAGGCGGTTCTTCGCGTCGAGCGTGTGGTCGAACGTGCCGCGGAAATGGACCATGTGGTCGAGAGCTCCAGGTAGTTACCGAGCCGGGGTGGAGGAGTGGGAGGAGCCCCTCCACCTCGGCTCGCTGCCGGCAACCTACCCCACTTTCCCCCACAACGCAACCCCAATTGCACATTTTATCCCACAATCCTTTCCCGATGCCGTCAAAACCAGCAAAACACAAGTCTGCGCGCCACATCGCGGGGCAGGAGCGCGCAAGCCCGCAGGCCGCCCGCGGGTCCGTTTTCCTGCACGGCGCCGTGCAGGCCGGCGGATTGCAACTCCGCTTGCAGGTGCCGAGCCGTCCTCCGGCATGGCCGGCGTCGAGGGCCTCGACGGCACGAGCTTGCGTAGGTGTCCGCGTTGGGCATACGATCGGTGTATGCGGGTCGGGGTCAGCAGCGCACAGGAGCACACGCGTGGGCGCGAGCGCCAGCGCGCGTGCAGGCGGATCCTCCCCCTGGCATTCGCCGCCACGGCGCTCGCCACGGCGCTCGCGGGCTGCGGCTCGAGCGCCTCGACCGGCACGAGCGCCGACCCGGCCACAGCCATCCCAAGCACGGCGCCGGTATACGTGGGCGCGGTCGTGCGGCCCAACGGCGCGCTCAAGACGAATGCGCTCGCGGCCGGAAAAGCGCTCACGCATCAAGCCGACCCCTACAGCCGCCTGCTCGGCGTGCTGCAAACGCCCGGCAGCCCTCCACTCGACTTCAGCCACGACGTCGCGCCGTGGCTGGGGCCGAACGGGGGGCTGTTCCTGACCTCGCTCGGTTCCTCCGAAGCAATCGTCAGCCTGCTCCAGCAGAGCCTGACCGCAGGCGCCAGCGGCGCCGCCGGCGCGTCGTCCGGTGCGCAGTGGCCGTTCGGGACGGGCGCCGCCGGCGGGGCGCAGGGCGCGATCGTGCTCGACACCAGCAACCTCGCCGCCGCCAACACGTTCGTCGCCAACGCCGCCGCGCACGCGGGCGCGCACGCGAGCAGCTATCGGAGCGTCGCCTATCAGGCCAGCGCCGGCGGGGACGCGTTCGCGGTCGTCGACCGGCTGGTCGTGCTCGGCACCGTGTCGGGCGTGCACGCCGTGATCGACACCGTGCGGGGAGGCCCCTCGCTGAAGAGCGACGCCTCATACGCGCAGCTGCAGTCGCTCGCGCCGGCGGACGCGCTGGGGCATGTGTACGCGAACCCGGCCGCGCTGAGCGCTCCTCACGGCGCCACGACCGCGCAGGGCCTGCCGGCGCTGCTGGGCGTGCTCGGCGGGACCCGCCCGCTCAACGTCTCGCTCGTGCCCTCGCCCGACTCGCTCGCGCTCGATGCCGACGTCGGCCCGCCCCCCGCGGGCGCCACGGGCGCGCAGAGCGGCGGGCTGCTCGCCGCGGCCGCGGCGGGCAGCCGCGCGCTGAGCGAGCTGCCGGGGGAATCGTGGCTGGCCGCGGGCCTCGGCGACGTCGGGGGGGCGCTAGGAGGCGGGCTGGATGGGCTGCACGGGCTGCTCTCGCTGGCGAGCACCCTGGGCTCCTCCGGCGCGGGCGAAGGCGTCGCCTCGCCGCAGGCGACGCTGAGCGTCAAAGGTCTGCTCGAAGGGCTGCTCACGCCGCTGAGCGCGCTCAGCGCCAATACCGCGCAGGCGCGGCGCGACTACCTCAGCTGGATGGGCGAAGCGGGAGTGTTCGCGAGCGGGACAAGCGTGCTCGAACTGAAGGGGGCCGTCGTGATCGACTCCACCAACCCGTCCGCCTCGCGCGCCGCCGTCGCCAAGCTCGGGAGCGCCCTGCGCGCCGGCGGCGGCGAAGTGACTCAGGCGAGCGTCCCGGGCACCGAAGCGGCAGTTGAAGCCAAGCTCACGGGGCTGCCCGTCACGCTCGTGATCGCCGACGGTCGCGCCGCGGACGGTCAGAGCAAGTTCGTGATGGGTCTCGGCCAGGCGTCGATTGCAGACGCGCTGAACCCGCCTAGCACGCTGCTGACCGCCGCCTCCTACAGCGCCGCCCAGACCGCGCTGGGCGAAGGCATCCAGCCCAGCATCTCAGTCAACTTCGCCACCCTGCTCAGCCTGCTCGAAGGCGTCGGCCTCGGCGAAGACCCGACGATCTCGAGATTCGTCCCCTACCTACGGGCCTCCACGACGCTCTCAGGCGGGGGCAAGAGCCTGGGCGGCGGCGTGCAGCGGCTGCGACTCGTGCTGGGCCTGCAGCCGGCAGCGGGCTGAGCCGGGCTCGCCCGCAACTCGGGCGGGCGAGGCTCGACCTCGGGCCACGGGCCACAGGCAGAGTGCACCCTGAACGCCGGAGCCACGGACGAGCCGGCCCGCAAACATCAGGCCGGCGCCGGCTCGGGCTCGGGCTCGCGCGGACGCGCGGCGCGGTTCTCCGTCTCGATGATCACTCGGCAGGGACGGCGGCTGAGCAGGTAGGCCGCGGTCGGGCCGATCCGCTGCTCGCCGGCGGGGGCGTGGATGGTCGACCAGTAGATCACGTCCGAGCCGACGCGCTGGGCTTCTTCGACGAGCGCCGCGCCGGGGTTGCGGGTGCGGATCAGGCCCGTGTGGATCTTGATGCCGGCGCGGCGCGCCTTGATGCGCGCGCTCTCGAGCACCGAGCGGCCCTGGGCCTCCTCCTCCTCCAGGCCCGAGTCCAGCGACAGCTGGCTGGGGACGGGCAGCACGAAGATCGCGTAGACGATGCCCTCCTCGCCGATCAGCTTGGCGGCGCTCGACAGCGCCTGCGCGGAGACGTCCTCACCGAAGATCGGCACGAGCGCGGTGCGGTAGCCGAGCTCGTGAAAGTCCGGCGGGCGCTCTTCGCGCGGGATGCGATAGCTCTTGTATGGGTTCAGACCCTGGCGATGGCGGTAGTAGAAGTAGCCGGCCATCCCCGCGAGCATCCAGGGGATCCCGATCGTGCGGGCCTCGCTGTGCAGCGCCACGACCGCGCACCATGCGGCGAACGTGCCGATCGCTCCGAGCACGGCCGTCAGCGGGATCTGGCTGCCGCGGATGCGCACGTTCCAGGGCATCCGGTAGGGACGCTCGCGGTCGGGATCCTTGATGCGCAGAGCGACGACCGCCACGTGCGCGGTCGTGAACGACAGCATCGCGCCGAACGAGTACAGGTTGCCGAGCAGCTTGGTCTCCCCGGGCAGGATCAGCAGCCCCGCGAGGATCGAGAAGAACACGATCGTGAACCACGGCGTGCGAAACCTCGGGTGCAGCTGCGAGAACAGGCTCGGCAGCTGACGATGCTCGGCCAGCGACCACGACAGCCGCGAGATCCCGATCAGGCCGGCGTTGGTGGCGATGAACAGGATCGTGGCGGCGAGGATGCCGACGTAGTCCTGGGCGAGTTTCAGCACCGTGCCGTGCAGGCCCAGGTGCCTGATGATGCCGAGCACCGGGTCGTTTTCGTAGGTCGTGCCCAGTTCGGTCGCGTAGCCGTGCGCGTGATGCACGACCGGCAGGGCCGACAGCGCCACGACCGAGATGCCGGCGTAGACGCCGAGCACCGCGATCAGCACGAGGTTGACCGACCTGGGCACGTCGTGACCGGGGTCCTTGGCCTCCTCGGCCATGTTCGAGACTGTCTCGATGCCGGTGTAGGCGACCATCGCCACTGACAGCGCGAAGATCAGGTTGTGCCAGGTCGGGGCCGTGCCCAGATGCACCTGGTCGATCAGCAGCGACGGGTTCAGCACGAGCACGAAGCCCAGCCCGACCAGCAGCACCTGCGTGCAGAGGTCGGCGACCGCCAGGAACAGGTTGAGCTTGGCCGACTCGCCCAGGCCGCGGATGTTCAGCGCGGCCAGCAGCACGATCGTGACCAGACCGCCGATGATGTCGCCCGGGTTGTGGGTCAGGCTGGGGAAGAACGCGCCGAGGTAGTGCGGGACGAAGAACGCCGAGATCGCGATCGTGATGATGTAGTCCAGGCTCAGCGCCCAGCCGGCAAAGAACGAGACGACGTCGTTGAACGCGTGGCGCGCGAACGAGGAGGAGCCGCCGGCTTCGGGAAACATGGCGGCGCCCTCGGCGTAGGTCTTGGCCGTGAGCACGAACAGCCCGCCCGCGAACATGAACACGACCGGGGTGAGCCCGAGCGCGTAGTAGGCGACCAGCCCGAGCGCGTAGTAGATCGAGGAGCCGACGTTGCCGTAGGCGGTGGCGAACAGGCCGGGGACGCCGACCGAGCGGCGCAGTCCGTGCTCTCTGAGGCGGGCCATTCAGCGCAGCGTATACAGGAGCTCGGCCCGGATCGGACCCGCGCATGCGCGGGTCCGCCACACGAATGCATTTCAGAGGAGAGCGAGAGTCTATATGTTCTTTTTTTCCCGTATAACTAACGCAATACGGCTTTCAAGTTTTTATTCAATCCCCAGACTTCCCGAGCAACTCATGGCACATGTGCCTGTGCAAAATCCCATGCACGGTCACAGGCGATGCAGGAACCCCGCCTATGATCCCGACGACCCGGGCCCCAAGCGATCCCCCGGCAAGAGACAATCATGGAAAGAACGTCACACCGCCGCGGAAACTACGACTCTGGCGAGGACTTTGTCCTCGAATACGGAGAGCTGCGGTTCACATTCAACGAAGCGGACTTCTCCGAGCGCTGCGAGCAGGCGGCGCTGAGGCTCGGCTTCGTCGGCGGGCGTCTGGGCTCAGACGAGCTCGAAGACCTCGTCAACCTGGCGGTCAACGGCGAGGTCTACGATCCGGCCTCCGGGCTGGGCGAGCACGTCAACGACTGCTGGCCCGAGCTCGTCGGACCGGCCGAGCGCTCGCTCGTGCACTGGCTGCGCCGGCTCGTGTTCCGGGGGGCGTGGCTTGACCAGCGCGTCAACGAGGGCGAGCTCGGGGTCTCCTTCGACGAAGCGATCGGCGGGTTCGTCTACGTGCAGCCCAAGCGCAGCGACGAGCCGATCGAGCTCGCGCGCGAGCCCTCCTGGGGCCGCGTCGCGTACCGCCGCTAGCCCTGCGCCAGGGCGCTCGCGCGGGCCTTGGCGATCGCGGCCGCGCCCTCCTCGCCGACGAGCAGCTCGGCGCGCAGAGTCCCGCTGGCGGCGAGATCCAGAGGCGGCCCGCCGGCGCCCGCGAGCGCCGGGTCCAGCGCGATCACGGTGCTCTCCCCGCCGAACGGCCGGGTGGCGGTCGCGAGGATCGTGAGCGACCCGCCGTCGCGCAGGTTGCGCGCGGCCGCGAGGACCTTGCGGGCAGCGTGCGGGTGCAGACCGTCGAGCGTGTCGATCAGCACGAGCGCATCCCCACCGCGCGCGGCGGTGCGCGTGGCGGTCTCGACCGCGCGTTCGACCGCCTGGCTCTGAGCGTCGGCGGAGGCGGCGAAGCTGAGCGCGACCGCCGGCGTCACCGGACCCTCGCCCCACTCCGCGAGCTCCTCCGGGCGAACGCCGCAGAGCACGAGCGTGACCTCCAGGCCCTCGCGACCGCAGAGCGCATCGAGCAGGCGCCGCAGGATCTCGGTCTTGCCGGCGCGGGCGGGGCCGGCGATCACCACGCGCGAGCCGCAGCCGAACGGAGTCAGCCACTCGATCGCCTGCAGCGTCGCGTCGGCGCCCCCGAGCACCAGGCGCTCGCTCGGATAGGAGACGGGACGCTCCTCGTAGCGGACGCCCTCGGACACCTCGCCGGCGGGGGCGCCGTTGATGCTCTGCACACGAACCAGCGAGGGGTAGCGCTCCGAGCGCCGCGGCGTGCGCAACGGCCCGCTCACGCGATCGCCCGAGACGAGCTCGCAGCGGCGAACCTGGGCGGCGGAGATGTAGACGTCCTCGTCGGAGGCCTCCGGCGGGTGCACGCGCAGAAACGCCGAGCCGTTGCCGAGCAGCTCAACGACTCCCTCGACAGAGCGATCCTCGCCGGCTGGCTCCTCCTCCCTGGCCGGGCGCTCCGCGCCGGCCGATCTCCCCTCGCCGGCCGCCGGGCGCCTCCTGGCCGGGCGCTGATCCGCGTCCCTGGCCGTCCCGCGCCGGGAGCGGCGCCCGCGTGAGCTCATGCGCCGACCGGGCCCGTCCCCGGCGGGAGCCTCCTCGCCCGCGGCGGGCGTCTCCTCCTCCCCCTCCTCGGTGGTGGTGGCGGCGGCGGACCCGCGCTCGACGTCCCCCGAGGCGCCGCCGGAGGGCTCTCCGAGGATCGCGTCGATCAGCTCGGCCTTGCGCAGCCGGCGGAAGCCCTCGAGTCCGAGCTGGTCGGCGATCGCGTGCAGGTCGGCGAGCGGGCTGGCCTGCAGCTCGGAGCGGTCGAGTACGGACATGGTCATGTCTCCTTCTGGATGTGTTGACTGGGCGGTTGGCGCCCGGTCGCGTTGCACAGCGACCGGCACCCGTGTGTGGCTATGAACCCTAGCGCGCGCGCCGGCTGACACCCGCGCGCGCGGGCAGTCTCGTGCCCGCCCCGCGGGTCCGCACGGGCTGATGACAATACGCAATTTGCGCGAATCTGGCGCTATCTTCCCCTCAGACCTCGTGGCGGAGCTCCTCAGCGAGAGCCAGATCCCCGCGCGGCTCGCATTCCCCGCGCAGGGCGGCGCGCACCGCGAGGTAATCGGCCGCCGCGGCGACGTCGTGCACGCGGAAGATGTGCGCGCCCGCGTCCACGCCGTGGGCGAGCGCGGCAAGCGTGCCGGCCAGACGCTCGCGCGGCGCGCGTGAGGTGAGCGCGCCGATGAAGTCCTTGCGCGAGATCGCCATCAGCAGCGGGCGCTCCAGCTCGTGCAGGCGGCCGACGTCCGCGAGCAGGGCGACGGTCTGCGCGGGAGTCTTGGCGAAGTCCGGTCCCGGGTCGAGGATCAGCTGCTCAATGCAGACCCCAGCGGCCAGCGCGAGCTCGACGCGAGCGTGCAGGAACGCGAGCACATCGCCGACGACATCCTCATACAGCTCGGGATCCTGGAGGCGTTGGCGTGGCGCGACGCGAGTGTGCATGAGCACGAGCGCGGCGCCGGTCTCGGCGCAGACGCCCGCAAGGGCCGGGTCGCGCAGACCCGAGACGTCGTTGACGATTCGCGCGCCGGCGTCGATCGCCGCGCGTGCCACCTGCGGCTTGTAGGTGTCCACCGAGACAACCGCGCCAAGCTCGCCCGCGATCCGCGCAACGAGCGGGACGACACGCTCGATCTCCAGTGCGACCTCCACCGGCGGGCGGCCCGTGCTGGCCGACTCCCCGCCGACGTCCAGGATGTCGGCCCCCGCCGCCAGCAGCTCGCCCGCCAACGAGACCTGCTCGTCGAGCGTGGCGCGACGACCCCCATCGCTGAAGGAGTCCGGCGAGGCGTTGACGATGCCCATCAGCCACGGCCGGGCGCCCAACTCGAGCACGCGATCGACGGCCCGCACGCTGTAGCGCCGCGCGCTCACTCGGGGGCGATCCCCTCGGCCAGCGCCTCCCCGGCAAAGTCCTCGATCTCGCGCGCCGTGCGCGCATCGTCCCAGCCGAGCTTCTCCCGCCAGCACGCCGGCGACGAGCTGTACCGGCAGCTCCCGGGCCGCCAGCAGCCCGAGGCGGGTGCGGCGCAGGAGCACGTCGCCGACGCTCCGGGCCTGCTCGCGGCGGGCGGCGAGCGCGACCTCTGCGAGCAGGTCGGGCAGACCGCCCACGATCGGCTGGGCCAGCTCGCCGCGCTCGGCCGCGAGCGCCAGAACCTCGCGCGCGGCATGGCCGTAGCGGCCGGCCAGCGCCGCATAGGACTCCGCCGGCACGCCCTCCACGCGCGGCAGGTCCTCCGCGGAGATCGCCTGCCCGAGCGGGATCTCATGAGTGCGGCAGGGCGCGTCGCGGGAGTCGCGCGCCACGAGGCGATCGACCGTCAGCTTGGCCATGCGCCGCCAGGTGGTGAGCTTGCCGCCGGTGATCGTGAGCATCCCCGAGGAGGCCTCGTACAGCTCCGCCTTGCGCGAGATGTCGACCGACTTCTTCGGATCGCCGCTGGAGATCAGCGGCCGCACTCCGGCGAACGCGCCCGTGAGGCGCTGCGGCGTCAGGGCGGTCCCGAAGAACTCGTTGATCGCGCTCAGCAGGTAGTCCACGTCCTCCGTGGACGGCCGCACATGGTCGAGCTCGCCCTCGTAGTCGCGGTCGGTCGTGCCGACGAGCGTGCGCCCGAGCCAGGGCAATGCGAAGATCGTGCGCCCCGACCCCGCCGGGATGATCGCGCCACCGAGGAGCGGCAGGTCCTCGGTGCGCAGGAGAACGTGGGCGCCCCGACTCGGCCGGATGCGGGGGAGCTCCTGCCCGTGGCGCGACTCCCCGGCCGGCTCCTGCGCACCGGCCCCCGCGCCCGGGGGCGCATCGCTCCCGGGCGCCGCCAGCCGATCCGCCCAGACGCCCGTCGCGTTGACGACGTTCGCGGCGCGAACGTCGAGCTCGGCGCCGCTCTCGCGGTCGGACACGCGAACGCCGGCCGCGCGCCCGTCATGCTCGATCACGCTAAGCGCGTCCAGGCGGTTGGCGCAGACCGCGCCGAAGCGCTCGGCCTCGCCGAGGACGGTCAGCACCAGGCGCACATCGTCGGTCTGGCAGTCGTAGAACAGATAGCCACTGGTCGGCTCTCTCTCGCCAAGCGCCGGCAGCAGCTCGAGCACCTCCTCGCCGGAGATCACGCGGTGGCGCTCGGGGCTCCAGGACTCGCCCTCCTGCGGCTTGACGGGCTGATTGCCCTGCTCCCCGGCCGACCTCTGATCGGCTGCGCGAGCGCGTCTGCCCCGCCGCGAGCGCAGACGATCCCGATCGACGGACATGACGTCGTACAGGTTCAACCCGACCCCCATCAGCCGGTCGGGGCGGGCGCCGTCGAAGGCGGGCACGACCAGCGGCAGCGGATGCACGAGATGCGGCGCGAGCGCGACCATCAGCTGGCGCTCGAGCAGCGCCTCGCGCACGAGGCCGAGATCGAAGTTCTGCAGGTAGCGCAGCCCGCCGTGGACGAGCTTTGAGGAGCGGCTGGACGTCCCCGCGGCGAAGTCGGCACGCTCGATCAGCGCGACGCTGAAACCACGCGTGGCCGCGTCCAGCGCGACGCCCGCACCGGTGATGCCGCCGCCGACGACGACGACGTCGAACTCGTCCTCGGACAGGGCCGCCAGGGCCTGAGCGCGTTCGATCACGCGCCCAGTCTCGCAGAGGGGAGGCAGGCCCTTACTCAGAGCTGGGCGAGCTCGGCGGTGATCTCGCTGACCGCGGACTTGGCGTCGCCGAACAGCATCGAGGTCTTCGGGTCGAAGTACAGCTCGTTCTCGATGCCCGCGAACCCGGGGTTCATCGAGCGCTTGATCACGATCACCGAACGGCTGTCGGCGACCTCGAGGATCGGCATGCCATAGATCGGCGAGGACGGCGTGTTCTTGGCGGCCGGGTTGGTCACGTCGTTGGCGCCGATCACCAGCGACACGTCGGTGCGCTGGAACTCGGGGTTGGCGTCGTCCATCTCGCGCAGCTGGTCATACGGGACGTCGGCCTCAGCCAGCAGCACGTTCATGTGCCCGGGCATGCGCCCGGCGACCGGATGGATCGCGTAGCTGACCTCCACCCCGCGATCCTCGAGCTCCTTGGTCAGCTCGCGCACCGCGTGCTGGGCCTGCGCGACCGCCATGCCGTAGCCGGGGACGACCACCACGCGGCTGGCGTAGGCGAGCTGAATCGCGGCGTCCGCCGCCCCGATGGAGCGCACCGTGCCCGCGTGCTCGCCCGCCCCGCTGGCGCCCTCCACGGCGCCCCCGCCGCCGAACCCGCCGGCGACGATCGCGGGGATCGAGCGGTTCATCGCGCTCGCCATCAGACGGGTCAGGATCGTGCCCGAGGCTCCCACGATCATGCCCGCGACGATCAGCGCGGGGTTGTCCAGCGCCATCCCGGTGGCCGCAGCGGACAATCCCGTGAAGGCGTTCAGCAAAGAGATCACGACCGGCATGTCCGCCCCGCCGATCGGCAGCACGACCGCGTTGCCGAGCAGCGCGGCCACGATCAGCATGCCGATGAACAGCAGTTCGGACTGCGCCCCGGCGATCAGGTCGATGCCGGCCGCCAGCGCGAGGATCAGCAGCACGAGGTTGACGATCTGCTGGGCCGAGCCGAACGAGATCGGGCGACCGGGGATGACTTCCTGGAGCTTGCCGAACGCGATGTTCGAGCCCCAGAACGAGATCGAGCCGACGATCGCCGCGAACACGGAGAAGATCGCCACGTACGTGGGCACGCCGCCGACCTGGATCGAGGCGCCGGTCTGCAGCACGATGCCGCTGGTCCCCAGTTCGTGACCGATCGTGAGCGTGTGCGAGCCGTAGCTGGAGCCGTAGTGGCGGAACTCGACCCAGGAGATCAGCGCGACCGCGCCGCCGCCGACGCCGTTGAACAGCGCGACCATCTGTGGCATCGCGGTCATCTTCACCTGGCGCGCCGCAGGCACTCCGACGGCCACGCCGAGCGCGAGGCCGAGAGCGATCAGGCCCCAGTTGCCCTCGCCGGGATTCAGCAGGGTGGCGATCACCGCAATCGCCATGCCGACCGCCGCGGTGCGGTTGCCGCGCACGGCGGTCGTGGGGCCGGCGAGCCCGCGCAGGCCCTGGATGAACAGGGCGAACGCGACGATATACAGGACGTAGATAAACGATTCGCTCTGCAGGAACGAACTTGCCAGTGGTGGGGCGATCACGAGGGCTTGTCCTTCCCGTCATCGCCGCCGGCGCCACCCGCAGCTGGGTTGCCGCCGGCGCCACCCGCGCCCGGGTTAGTGCTGGTGGCACCGCCATCCCCGTCCTTCGCAACCGGGGGCTTGGGCTTGGACTTGAACATCTCGAGCATGCGATCGGTGACGAGGAACCCGCCGACGATGTTGATCGTGCCGAACGTCACGGCGATCACGAGCAGGACCTTGCTGAGCGCGTCCAGCCCGGCGAGGCCAAGCAGCAGCAGGCCGCCGAGCAGCACGATCCCGTGGATCGCGTTCGTGCCCGACATCAGCGGTGTATGCAGGGTGTTGGGGACCTTCGAGATGACCACGAAACCGATGAAGCCGGCGAGCACAAGGATCGCGAGGTTGGTCGTCAGGGTGCTGGCGAGGATCATTGCTCGGGACCCTGGCTCGAAGGTGTTCCGGGGGGTGTCGCGGGCGGCTTGTCTGTCGCGGAGGGCGTGCCTGTCGGGGGAGGCGTCCCGCCGGCAGCCTCCACCGCCGCTTTTGCCCCGAGATGGACGATCTCGCCGAGGCGCACGATGCATGAGCCGGCGACGATCTCGTCGTCGAAGTCCAGATGCAGAGCGCCGTCCTCGCCGACGAGGAGCTCCAGCAGCGCGAGCACGTTGCGCGCGAACAGCTGCGAGGCATGCTCGGGCATGTGCGAGGGCAGGTTCAGGGGCGCGACGATCTTGACGTCGTGTATGACGACCGTCTCCCCCGGCTCGGTCAGCTCGCAGTTGCCGCCGGACTCGCCCGCCAGATCAATGACCACCGAGCCCGGCCTCATGCCTTCGACCGCGTCGGCTGTCACGAGCTTTGGCGCCGGACGGCCCGGCACGAGCGCGGTCGTGATCACCACGTCGAATCCCTTGATCGCGTTGGTCAGCGCGTACTGCTGCACCGCCCGCTCCTGCGCGGTCAGCTCGCGCGCGTAGCCGCCCTCGCCGCTGGCCTCCAACCCGAGGTCGAGCCACATCGCGCCGAGCGACTGGACCTGCTCGGCCACCTCGGGGCGCACGTCATAGCCGGTCGTGCGGGCGCCCAGGCGCTTGGCGGTGGCCAGCGCCTGCAACCCGGCGACGCCCGCGCCGAGCACGAGCACCTTGGCGGGCGGGATCGTGCCGGCGGCGGTCATCAGCATCGGGTAGAAGCGCCCCATCTGCTCGGCCCCGAGCAGCGCCGCCTCGTAGCCCGAGACGTTGGACTGCGAGGACAGCGCGTCCATCGACTGCGCGCGAGAGATCCGCGGGATCGCCTCCATCGCGAACGCGGTCGCGTGCGCGTCGGCCAGCGCGCGCGTCGTCCGCGGGCTGGTCAGCGGCGCGAGGAACCCGACGAGGATCGAGCCCGAGCCCAGGCCCCGGACCTCCTCGGGGTCGGGCGGGGCGATCTTGACGACCACGTCGCATCCCCAGACATCGGCGGCGTTGCCGGTCAGCTGAGCGCCGGCGTCGGCAAAGGCGGAGTCCGGCAGCAGCGCATCGGCGCCCGCGCCGCTCTGCACGAGGACGTCGAGGCCTTTGGCCTTGAGCTTTCCGACCACCTCCGGCACGAGCGCTACACGATGCTCGCCAGCGGCGGTCTCAGTCGGGACTCCGATTCGCATGTGAGGTCCGAGAACGTATCCGATCCTCCCGACAGTCGGCGGTCAGGGTGGCGGCTGGTCGGGCTGAATCCCCCACCCGACGCCTATCATCGTCAGGTGAGCCGACTCGATCCCGCCCGCAAGCCATGACCGTCAACCTGACCCGCATCTACACCAAGCTCGGCGACTCCGGGCAGACGCACCTGGGAGACATGAGCCGCGTTTCCAAGCTGCACCCCCGCGTCGAGGCGTACGGGACGGTGGACGAGCTGAACGCGACGCTCGGGGTGGCGCTGCTTGCGCCGGGTCTGCCGCCCCGGATGGCCGGGTGGCTGCGGCGCGTGCAGAACGACCTGCTCGACCTCGGCGCGGACCTGTCGGTCCCGGGCGCGGCGCCTGGCGGCGGCGCCGGTGAAGAAGACGCGGTGCCAGAAACAGGCGATGGGTCAGGATTGGGAGAGGGACAGGGAGAGGGAGGGGGAGAGACCGCAGACGAGAGCACTCGCCCGCGACTGCGCGTCACCGCGCAGTACACCCAGTGGCTGGAGGGCGCCTGCGACGAGGTCAACGCGACGCTTGCGCCGCTGCGCTCGTTCGTGATCCCCGGCGGCACTCCCGCCGGCGCGCAGCTGCACGTCTGCCGCACCGTCTGCCGCCGCGCGGAGCGGCGCGCGCTCGAGATCGGCGAGGGCGCCAACCCCGAGGTCATGCGCTACCTGAACAGGCTCTCAGACCTGCTGTTCATCCTCGCTCGCGCGGCCAACGAGGGGGTCTCAGAGCCCCTATGGGACCCCGGCGCCCACGGCTCGGGCCCGGCTTCCCGGCCCGCGTGAGCGAGAGCGCGCCTCCGCGGCGCGCAGACCGGCCACGGCCAGCGCGGCCCACAGCGTGCCCACCAGGTAGCCGCCCAGCACATCGCTGGGCAGGTGCCAGGCGAGGATCAGCAGCGAGACCCCGACCGCGGCCATGAACATCACGCCCAGCGTGGCGACGAGCGGGCGCAGACGCGCGGGCGCCACGAGCACCGCGCACAGGGCGAGGGCCGTCGCCGCCGTCGCATGTCCGCTCGGCCATGACGCAGCGGTGATCTCACTGCCACCTACCCACGCGTGTGGATGGGCGAGCAGCGGCTTGAGCGTCTCCGCGGTCAACGGCGCCAGACCCAACACGAGCCCTGCCGCAAGCGCGACACGTGGGCGCCTACGCGCGAATGCGACAGCGACGAGCATTCCGGCCCACACCGTATACAGCAGCGGATCGAGCAGGTGCAGCAAGGCGTTCGCCACGTCGTCCAGCCGCGGGCCGCCGAGCAGCGTGAAGTCATACAGTGCGACGGCGTCTTTGACGTGCGTCGCCGGTACCAGCGCGGCCACGACCCACGTGAACGCGAGCGCGATGAGGCACAGCCCGGCGATGCAGAGGGGTATGGCGACGCTCGGCCGGACGGGCCGGTTATGCCAGTCGGGGGCACGGACAGCGGATAGGTACACCGTGGACATGAGTCTCCACAGGGTAGGCGGGTCGCTAAAGAGGGGCTGAACGGGGCATCCCTGGATGCCCGCGCAAGAGAACCTACGGCCCGACGGGAAACATCCTGCCCGCGAGCGCGATCAGCGCCTGGGCGGTGACCCACACGGGCGTCTGGGAGACGGTGCGCGAGTAGCGGACGCTGCCGCCGGGCGCGACGAGGCTTTCCAGGTAGCCGACCGGCGAGCGGCTGGCGCCCCGGCGGACCGTGGCGGGGTCATAGCCGGCGGCGATCACGCCCTGGATCGCCCAGGCGGTCGACTGGGCGTTGGACTGCCCGCCGTACTGCTGGGGCAGCCCACCGTCCAGGTTCTGGGAGCGGACCAGGTAGTCCGCCGCGGCCCCCAGCACGCCCCTGTTGCGGGCGCCGGCGTCGGCGAGGGCCTGCAGCGCCGCGCCGGTGTCGTCAACGTCGCTGGGCGAGCCGTGGACTCCAAACGAGAAGCCGCCGTCGGAGTTCTGCTGGCGCTCGATCCAGCCCGCCGCTTCGCGGATCGGGCCGAAGCCCGCCGAGTGGCCGGCGGCGCGCAGCGCGAAGATCGCGAACGCCGTGAGGTTGACCTGATCCTCGAACGAGTTGCCGCGCCCGCGCGCGCGCAGCACTTCAGCGACCAGGTCGCGCCCCGCGAACGAGTACGCGGAGGCCCCGCACGCGTGCGCGGCGAGGATCGTGCGCTCCTCATCGCCGAGGCCCTGCAGCGTCGAGGCTTCGCCGCGCAGCGAGTCGAGCACCGAATGCCCGCCGCGACTGACGCCCGCCGGATCGCGCCCGGCGGCGGCGAGGCCGATCGCCGCCCAGGCGGTGTACAGCTCGCTGGAGCCCTGCCCGCGCGCGGCGCCGTAACCGCCGTCGACGTTCTGGGCGGAGGTCAGGTATGACAGCTCTGGCGAGAGCGAGGCGGCGCGAGCGGTGATGGGCGAGATGAGCGTTGCCCCCACCACCAGCACGAGAATCACTGGCACAACCGGTTCCCATTCAACGGTCATGCGCTCACGGGTGCGGGCCAGAAGGCGTGCGAGCTCTGGGCCGAACGCGAGCGCGAACAGCAGCGTGGCGACTGTATCGGTGATGTCGTAGGGCACCGAGGTGCCGGCGATCGCCAGAAACGCAGCGGGGGTGTGGCTGGCGCCGAGCGTCCATTCGTACACGTTCATGATCTCCTTTGCCATCAGCGCCGCGCACGCGCAGGCGAGCGCGAGCGGCACGCGCGACAGACGCCGCCGGCTCAGTCCTCCGAGCGCGGCGCCGGCAAGGCCGACCAGTCCCCAGGCGGCCATCTGCCAGGGGGTGTAGGGACCCTGGCCGAGCATGATGTTCGATGCCAGCATCCCGATCGCGCCGACCGTGAAGCCGGGCAGCGGGCCGAGCGCATAGCCGACGACGAACGCGATCGCGGTGATCGGCTTGACGTCGGGCAGCGCCACGAACGCGTCACGGCCGAGTGCGGCGACGGCGGCCAGGCTCGCCACCACGGCGACCATGCGCGCGGAGGGGCGCCGGCGCTCATAGGCGACCCAGCCCGCGGCGAGCACCAGCCCGACGAGCAGAGACGATGCCAGTGGCCAGCTCATGCGACGGCCCTCAACGCGATGTCTGACTGCAGCAGCGCGGCGCCCTGCTCGGGCAGCAGCGCCCCGCCGGCGCCGCCGAGGATGCGGGCGGTCTCGGTGGCGAAGTACCAGCCGCCGGCGAGCAGTTCGCTCGCGGCCCCGTCGGCGATCGCGCGCCCGTCCGCGAGCAGGATCGCGCGCTCCGCACAGGCTGCGGCGAACTCGGGGTCGTGCGTGGCCACGATCACCGCCTGGCCGTCCCGCGCGCGGCGGCGCAGCTGCAGCGCGAGCTCGGCCTTGGCCTCGCGGTCCATCCCGCGCGTGGGCTCATCCAGCGCCAGTACCGCCGGTGGGCCGTCCGGCGAATCGGCCCCATCGCCGGTGACGATCGCGAGCGCCAGGCGCTGACGCTCGCCTCCGGACAGGTCGCGCGGGTTGCGCTGCGCCATGTGCGCCAGCCCGACCGACTGCAACGCCGCCGCCGAGGTCTCCTCGCAGACGCGCTCGTGCACGAAGTAGTCGCCCGGATTCTGCAACAGCAGCGCGACCCGCCCGGAGCGTTCGATCCGCCCGCGCGTCGGGTCCAGCAGGCCTGCGGCGTGACGCAGGAGCGTGGACTTGCCGGCGCCGTTACGGCCCATCAGCGCGACGGTTTCACCTGGATACAGCGTCAGCTCGACGCCGCGCAGGATCGCCGGACCATCGCGCAGCTCGTGCCAGACGCCGCGCATCGCCAGCGCCGCGACGGACTTGCGCGAACGCCTCGAGCGTGGCACAGCCGCGGCGGCGACGGGCTCGGCATGACGATCGTCGGGCAGCAGTCCGCGGGCACGCAGCGCAGCGCGAGCTTGGCGCACACCGACGGGCAGCGGCTGCAGGCCGGCTAGCGCGAACAGCTTCGATCCGGGCGTCTGCAGGGCGGGCGACTCACGTGCAGCCCACGTGAGGAACGACGCGGGATCGCCGTCGTGGGCGATGCGTCCGTCGCGCATTGCGAGCACGCGGTCTGCCGCCGACAGGCAGCGCTCCAGGCGATGCTCGGCGAGCAGGATCGTCGTCTCCCACTCCTGATTCAGGCGACGCAGCAGCCCGATCAGCTCATCGCCGGCGACGGGATCCAATTGTGAGGTGGGCTCGTCGAGCAGGACGACCGGCGGGCGGCCCGCCAGCGCCGCGCCGAGCGCGACGCGCTGCTGCTCGCCCCCGGAGAGCTCGTGCACGGAGCGATCCAGCAGCGCATCGATGCCGAGCGCGAGCGCGACCTCCTCCACCCCACGCGCGACGGCGCCCGCGCCGTGACCGCGGCTCTCGAGCGACAGGGCCAGCTCCGAGCGCACCGAGCTCGTCACCAGCTGCGTCTCAGGGTCCTGGAACAGGGCGCCGGCGACGGCGCCCAACCGGGCGGGGCCATGCTCGCGCGTGTCCATGCCGGCGAGCGTGACCGTCCCGGCGAAGCGCCCGCCGTGGAAGTGCGGGACCAGCCCGCATGCCGCCCGCAGCAGCGTCGACTTGCCGTGTCCGGAGAGCCCCGCTAAGAGGCACAGCTCGCCGGGCTCGATCTCGAAGCTGACGTCGTCGAGCGCGGGTGTGTCGCTGCCCGGGTAGTGGTAGGTGACGCGATTGAAAGAGAGAATCATCGGGAGCGATTCCCCAGATGTGGGATCGCGTATCTCGGCGTGTTCGTGATCATGAGTCGATGCCTCTACGGTCCGCGAACGGCAGCAGGATCGCGACGATCAGGGCAACGCAGAGCGCGAGCGTTCCGGCCGTGACCGGCATGTGGATAAGCGGGTAGGACTGAAACGACGCCGCTCCGCCGAGCCGGCCGAGGGCGGCGAGCGCGAGGATCGCCACGGCCGAGCTGTAGAACGCGATGTCGTGGCGCGACCACGCCCGGGCCGGATGCGACATGCGGGGGCAGGCCAAACAATCGCCGGCGCCGGCGGTGAGCCGGCGTGCGGAGCGCGACAGGCGTGAGGCGAGCGATTGACGCGGCGCGTGGCGCGCCGCGGCGAAGCCGCGCAGCTCGAGCGTGGCCGCGACGTCCATGGCGCGGTCGAGCGAGCCGCCGATGACGGCGCCGAGCAGCGCGACCCGCCCGCGGGGGCTGGCCGATCTCCGACCGGTCGCAGCGCCGCACGGGCGCGTGCGCTGGGCCTCGGCGATGCGCTGGGAGTCGGCCGCGAGAAGCGGAATCATGCGGGTCGACAGCGAGGCGGTAAGCGCCGAGCGGTAGGACAGCCGGCGGAACACGCGCAGCAGCTCGTCCGGATCGACGGCGAGGCTCGCGAGCGTGGTGATCAGGATCAGCAGCGTGACCTTCAGCGCAACCACCATCCCGTACACGACCGCCTCGACCGTGAGGTCGCCCTGCCCGAACGGGCCGAGGTCGCCGAGCCGCGCGACTACGGTCAGGCCCTCGCGCGAGACGAGCACGTTGATCGCGACGATCGGCACGGCCACGATCGCGGCGGTGCGCAGCGTGCGCCTCAGCTGGCATCCGACGCCGGCGAGCAGTCCCGCGCCGAGCACCGCCCCGGTCAGCGCGAGCAGCGCCAGGGGGTGAAACAGCACGAGCGTCGCCGCGATCAGCGCGAGCGCCCACACCGCGCTCACGCCGGCACGGGCGGCGTGCAGGGAACTCGGCAGGCGGCGGTAGTGGAATGTGGCGCCGGTTAACATCGCCGGTCATCCTCCGGACGTGGAGCTGGAGGCGGGCTTGGAGGGGGACGTAGAGGTGGAGGTGGACAGGGACCTCGACGGAGCCGGGACCGGCAGCATCGCGCCGCCGGGGGCGAGGGCCAGCGCGAAGCGGTCGTGCAGCGCCGCCTGGTCGAACGCGCGCGCCGCCAGCCGCACGCCCGCGTCGTCGGTGCCGGTGATGACCCAGACGGGGTCTTCTTCGCCGCTGCGCGTGGCCGCGATCAGCCCCGCGCCCGCGGTGAGCGTGCGCGCGCTCGCACCCTGCTCGTCCAGCACCGTGAGCGTGGATCCGTCTGCGGACATGCGCGCATACACGCCGCTGGAGCGCGGTCCGGACTCGATCCCGCGCACCGTCGGGTTGCCGCTGAGGGCGGTCCACGGCCCGACCAGCACGCGCAGCGTTTCCGGCTCGTTGCCGGGACCGATCGCGGCGAGCGGGGCGAGCACGCCGAGCACGCGCAGCCGCTCGCTGACCGTCTGACAGGGTTCGCTCGAGACCGTCGCGCATTCGATGCGCACCGGCAGGCGCTTGCCGCCGATCCCGTTCACGAACGGCTCGGGGTAGGACCCGACAACCGCCGGCACACTGTCGGTCTGGATCCAATCGTGCAGGTCCCACCAGATGTGATCGCCCTGACTCACGTTCGTCGCCGCCGCGCCCTGGGGCGCCTCGATGCCGTTGACGAAGTAGAACCAGTCCCGCGGCTGCCCGCCCTCAGAACCACCGGAGAGCCCGTCGATGCTCTGCACGAACCCGCCGCCATACTTGGTTGACACGGTCGCGTTGCGCATCAGCAGGCTCATGACCGTTTCCTGACCGCTCACCTTGGGGGCGCCCCATGAGCGCACGACATGCGCGCCGAAGTCGCGGGTCACGGTCAGGTTGATCGCGGTCGGCGCGCTCCCCGCGCCCAGGCCGCAGCCGTCGGACATGGCGGCCGCGAGGACCGCCACGATGACCGCCGCAAGGACCGAGACAGCTGTTCTTCTACCTGACCCGGAAAACAACCTTGCTGACTCCCCTCACGAGCTTCGTTGGTTGCCCAGCGCCGTTCACACCCTCGATCTCGTACACGTACCGCCCCGCGGGAAGCGGCGCCGGGAGCAGGTAGCTGAATGACTCGCTGCCGCCCACCGAGAAGAACCGCGTGACGCCGCAGCGGGCGTGAACGAACGTCTCCTTGGTGCCGCTGAATACCTGGCATCTCCCACCATTGCGACGCTGGAGGCTGATGCGCACTTCACGCAGCGTGCCGTCTGCGGGCACCTGGACAAGCCCCCGCAGGATGCGCGGCCCGCCGTGGCGAGGATAGTGGTGGCCGTTCTTGACTCCGCCGATCATGGCGACGTCCGGGGGCGCGGGGTGCAGGATTTCCGGTTCGCCTTTGGTTATGGGTTCGTGCGGGACAGTCGTTCCGCAGGTGCCGTCGTTGCCGTTGTGAACGCAAACCGCCAGCCCGTTGGAGCGCACCGATTCGCTCTGAGTCGCCTTGAGCTTGACCGTGCCCGCATGAGCGAGGACGACTGTCGCGTTGCCATTTGCGTCTGTCAACGGACTGGATGGAATCGTGGTTGTCACTTCCCCGGCGACTTCGCCGATCGCCGCGCCGGAGATCGGTGCACCCGTCTGACCATCGGTCACGTGAACCGTAAACGGTGTGCCGACGCTCACCGAGGCCGGACCGCTCAGGCTCAGCAGGTGCTTGAGGTTGAAGTAGTTGTACGCCCACAACACTTCGTTGCCGGGCGCGAGCGCGATCTGACAGCCGCCGACCACCGCGGTGGTGTCATCGACCGCGTAGCCCCAGGCATCGAACGGCGCTTCTGTGAGCTCAACGTCAGAGCCGACCTGTGTGACGAAGAAGTCACCAGGGTTTCCAGCGCCTTCCTTGCCCGACCCAAACCACTTGGCGTTGAAGGCAAGCCCGATCTCGAGCGCGGCGTCATGCAGCGCGGTGGTTGGGGTCGCGCTTTCGTTGCCGCCATCTTCGAAGGTCTTTCCTTCTTCAGAACCAGGGCCGTTTTCCTTGTAGTCGCATGGATGAGGACCTTTGCTCGATTCCGTTTCGAACGTTTCGGGCTGGGTTGTGATGTCACCTTCGAACAGCGTCTTGCTCGAACCCTCGACGCGAAGATGGACAGTTATGGGTGTCGCAGCCGCAGATGCACTGGCGAGAAGCAGGGCGAACAGCACAGAACTGAGCGCCAAGACGATACGACGAGATACGGGCATGAGCCAACCCCTTTCCACGAGGGCTTGTGGGCTTGTGGTCGGAGGCAGGTCTCCTGGCTCCCGGGCCTACCCCTCCGCGCCTTCCCGACTCGCCCGATCGGATCGATCCGGCCCTAGCGGTGGCTGCACGCCCAGTGGCGCGCCGCGGTGGGCATCCCCGGTCACAGTGGCGGGTCCGCGCCGGATTCTCACCGGCTTCCCTTCACCACCGACCGTTGTCGCGCCACATCCTACCCCACCGTGCGGCGATTCGCGCGGCGGTCCATGCGACGGTTCGCGCAGCGGTCCATGCGACGGTTCGCGGCGGTCGGGTGCGGAGGTCGGCTACCCCACCGCGCCGAGGTCGGCATCCACATGGCCGAGCCTCGCTCGCGCTGGCGCGTCGAGCACGGGCTTCTCGCCCAGCAGCCTCCGCGCGTGCTCCAGATCGTCCGAGCGCCCCCACGTGAGCGCGGCCACGACGCGCCCGTCCTTGAGATACCAGTTCGTGAACCCGCCGGCCCCGTCGAACGATCCGCGCACGATCTCCTCGTCCCACTCGCTCGCCGGCCCCACGTACTCGAGCTCGCCCCAGTCGCCCAGCACGGAGTAGAAGTAGGGCACAACCTCATGCGCCACGTCCCTGCCCAGCATGTTCAGCGCCGCGGTCTTCCCCTGGTTGAACGCCACATCCCAATGCTCGATCCGCATCGGCACCCCGTGCAGCACCGACTCGTACTCGCACACGTCTCCCGCCGCGAACACTCCCGGCGCCGAGGTCTGCAACCGCGACGAGCACGCGATCCCGCCGCGCTCGCCGATCTCGAGTCCCGCGCGCCGCGCGAGCCCCACGTCGGGAGTGACCCCCGCGCCGATCACCACGGCATCGGCGCTCAGCTCCAGTCCCCCGCGCGTGATCACTCGCGCCACCCGCCCCTCGCCCTCAAAGCGCTCGAGCTCGTCCTCGCCGTGCACCGTCACCCCGTGCCCTTCGAGCATTTCCTGCACGAACCGCCCCGCGCCGGCGCCGAACCCCCGTTCGAGCGTCGCCTTCTCCTGCATCACGATCGTCGCCCTCCTGCCCATCATGCTCAACGACGCCGCGACCTCGCAGCCGATGTAGGACCCGCCGATCAGCACGACCTCCTCCGCATCCGCCACCCCCGTGCGGATCGCGTCAGCGTTGCCGAGCGTGCGCAGGTAGTGGATGTTCTCGAGCTCGCACCCCGGCACGTTCAACCGCCGCACGTTCGCCCCGGTCGCGATCAGCGCCTGCTCGAACCCGACCTCGTCCTTGGTCGACAGCTTGGCCGTGCGCGCACCCAGGTCCAGCCCGGTCACGCTCGTGCGGGTCAGCAGCTCGATGTTCTGCTCGCTCCACCATGTCTCGGGACGAAACAGCGGGTCCTCCCGACTCTCTTCCCCTCTCAAATATCCCTTCGAGCAGTCCGGGCGGTTGTACGGCGGATCGGGCTCGCGCCCCACCAGCAGCACGCTCCCCTGCGCCCCTTCCTCGCGCAGCCAGCGCGCGCAGTTGGCACTGGCGAGTCCTCCGCCGATCAGCAGATAGTCGACCTTGCGCGCCGCCATGCCGCCACATTACAACCCCGGCGGATGTCTGACCGACCAGTTCGCCCAGGTCGGGGTGTAGCCGAGGATGCGCCACCGCGGCCCGTCTTCGTCTTTGTTCGGGCCCACGTCCGTCCCGTTGTGGCTCGTGTCCAGCCGCAGCCCCGCGATCACGATGAACACGTGCGGCGTCGGCACGTCGGTCGCATAGATCGTCACCCACCTGCCCGGGCCCGGATCGCCCCAGTCGACGTAGTCCTGGGCGAGGGGGTTGTCGGCGAGGATTTCCGAGAGCGCCCGCACCCCACTTCGATACAGCACGTAGTTCACGGTGCTCGAGCAGTCCTCGTCGAGCGCGCCCCGCGGGTCGGGATGACCGCCCGGGCCGTAGGGCAGTTCCTGCAGCTCGTTGCCCGCCACCACCATCGCCTGCACCGTCGCCGGCACGCCCGCGGGGATCATCGCCACATGCCCGTCCTCGGGCGAGAGCACCGCCTGCTCGCCCGCGATGAACCGCACCGGCGTTGAGGTTTCGCTCGCCAGGCGCGTGTCCGTGCCCGCCAGGCCGCCCGCCCCCGCTTCCGGCGCCGGGGAGACCGCCGGCGGGGTGTGTGGGCCTCGATATCTCGCCGCCCAGCTCTCGACCTCGTCCACGTACCATTCCGCGTGGTTATACGCGTATATCGCCTTCCTGTAGTCCCCCGGCGCGCCCGAGGCCTTCAGGTAGTTCGCCGCCCCGAAGATCGCATCGGCCGCCTTCCAGCGGTCCGGCGCGCCGTCGCCGCCCGCGCTCACCCCGTACGTCGCCCAGGTCGAGGCCAGGAACTGCATCGGCCCGCCGGCCCCCGCCGAGTTGACCGACCCCTCGTGCGTGCACGACGGATCGGGGTCGCGCCCGTGGTCGCACTCGACCTTGCCGATCCCCGCCAGGATCGCCCAGTCCAGGCCGTAGCGCTGCGCCGCGGCCTGATACAGCCGCAGGTATTCCGGCGGGATCTCCGCCTTCGCCAGGGCCGAGGGGCCGTCCGTCTCTTCAACGGTCCTCGTCGTGCCGGCGAGACTACCGAGGCCGCCCGCGCCGACCAACGTCATCAGCATCAGCAGCAGGAACATCGCCCCCAGCGCCGCCACGCCCGCCACCAGCGCGCCGATCGCCAGCGGCAGGCGGGGTGGGCGGTGCAGGCCGGGCAGAGGCACCCCTGCGGCCCCCGCCGCGATCCTGACCCCCGTCGCGATCCTGGATCCTCGTTCGCTCCCCGATCCGGCTGTCGTCCTCGTTGCGGCCGCGGTCGTCAACCCCGCCGCCGAGCCCATCGTCATCGCCGCCGTTCCCGACCCAGTTGACGTTTGCGCCCGGCGGCGACGTCGTGCGCGTCACGCATCACGCGCGATGCGCTGTTCGATCCCCCGGCTCGCCAGTCCTGCAGCTGAGCATCGAAACCCGGGCGTTTCGGCCGCGGTTTGAGCGAGGCGGGCAACTCGTGGCCTTCCGCGTTCACCTCCTGCTCGAGCGTCCGGCCGAACTGCTTGTGCAGCTTCTTTTGCTCTCGGCGCCCCAGCGAGCTCTCGCCACCTGCCGCGACGTCCCTGGCGGCCACGTTCAGTCCCTTGCGCACCGCCAGTTCTTGATCGATCTCCCTCTGCGCCGTCTGTTTGCCGCGGGCGTCGAGCGCTTCGTACTCCCGCCGTCCGTAGCTCGCGATTCCCGCCGCCCCGGCGTAGTCGCGCTCCCCGGGCGGCCTCGCGGCCTGGGCGTCCAGAAACCGAGCGCTCTGATCGGCCTGCGCGCGCGTGAACACGCTCCCCGTCATGTGCTTGACCTGCTTGCTGTCCTGCACCGTCCGCCGCGCCGCGGCGAGCGAGTCCCGATCGCCCGCGATCTCTCCTCGCAGGCGATTCATGGGCCCCTGCAACTTCGCGGCACGCTTGCGCTGGGACTCCTCCTCGGCGGCGAACTGGGCAGCTGTGTCTTTACGCGTCAGGGACGAATGGACCTTGCGATCGGTCAACGCCGATTTGCTTGCTTGCCCTGCCTCGGCTGCCTTTGCCCGCGCGGTGGCGTGTTCGCCCTGCATTTGCTCCAACTGGGCTTGCTTGGTCGATATCCGCGCTTCGGTCTCCGGCGCCGCCCGCACGAGCGCATGGGCCTCGCCGTGCTCGCGCTCGAGCGTGCGCTTCACCTGCTCGTCGGCTATCCCCTTCGCCCGTTTGACGCCCGCCTGCGCCAGCTTGCGCCGGCGCTCCACGCTCGGCGGCGGTGTGCCGAGCTTGCCTTTGACCCATTTCGCGCCAGGCACCAACGCAGGTGGGTTCTGCAATTTCTCGCGCGCTCGCCGCGCATGCGCCAACAACGAGCCCGACGCGTGCCCCGGGCGGTGTTGGCCGTGGACGAAGCCGAGCACGTGACGACGCTTCAGAAACGCTCCCCACCACATCGCCGACACGAGCAGCCACTGCGCCCACCAACCGAACACGGTGAGCCCCATCAACGTTCGCTGCATCAGCAGCACGACACCGAGCAGAAACGAGAAGATCAGCTTCGCGCACACCGCCCCGAGCAGCCACGTCGCCCAGCGCCTGAACAACCCGCGGCCGCCATCGCCGAGGGCGGGGGCGATCACCGCCGCGGGCGCCAGCAGCAGCAGGAACAGGCTCGCGATCGCCGCGCCGAGCAGGTGCAATGCGAGGTAGCCGAGCAGCAGCACCATGCCGAGCACGCCGATCCAGATCAGGAACAGACCGATCACCCGCGCCGCGGTCCCGCTCTGGGTGCGAAACTCCGCCTCGCCGGCCGTGGGCCCGTGGCACGGTTCTTCCGAGTTGTCGCACAGCACGTTGAACAGCGAGCCGGAGTCGTTGATCGAGTTACGCTGCGGTCCGTTGGCTCCCAGCGCCAGGAACAGCTCGCCGTTCGTGCCCGCGGCACTCAACAGTTCCGCGCTCTGACTGCCGATCTTGGCCCGTTCTTTGGTCGCGATCTCAAGGGCCGTCTTGTCCAGCCGAGACCTCGGGTTCACCGGATCCTCGCACCAGCGCACGTTGCCGAACTCCATGTAGCACCACGGTCCGCCGATCGTGGCGCTGAAGACGCTTCCCATGCTTTCCGCCAATGTGCGGTCGGGAGCATCGGGCGTGCCCGCAACCACAGCGCCGAGCGTCCCCAGGCTAGCTTCGCTGGCCCATGCACCGAGCGCGCCGACGGTGCCCAGCGGGTTGACGATCACCCAGAAACCCGCCAGCATCATCACCCCCATCAGCATCACCTGCCCGAGCGTCTCCGACACCTGCCGGCGCACGATCCCGTGGTATGTCGCGAGCACCGCCGCGACCGCCAGCGCCAGCACGAGCCACGGCCGGGTGAACGCCGTCTGGGTGTCTCTCAGCCCCTTCGTCACTTCCCGCATCGCGGAGCTGTTGAGCAGGTCGACCGTGTAGGACCACTCGAGCATCACGATCACCCCGTGCACGATCGCCACGAGCAGCATCCACCCCCACTGGGCGGCGTTCTGCACCGATGCGGACAGATCGTTGCCCCAGTCCGTCACGCCGGTGTTGATGTGCACGTCGAACGCGTAGTCGCCCGTCGGCGCCCGTGCGGCCTCGAAGTCCGAGCTGCGGCAGTTGCTCTCTCCGGCCGGCGACAGTTCAGCACGCGTTCCTTTTCCGCACAGGGGGCTGCCCAGCCCGTTGTCCACGAGCGGGTCGCCGCCACTCGGCGAGGCCGAGGCCGAGGCTTCCTCTTCGGGGGTAAGGCCCGCTCCACCCGTGCTCAGCGGCGGCTTGCTCGGCGCTCGCGTCGGCCCTTTTGCCGGAGCGTTCTTCGCCGCGGCCGGCGCCCGGGTCGAAGTGGGCGCCTTGGTTCTGGTTGGCGCTTTTGCTGGGGTTTTTGCCGGGGTTCGGACCACGGGCCGCGGCGAGGAGAACACCTGTGCGGCGCTCGCCACCTGTGCGCCAAACACCCACATGGGCACCGCCACGCACGCGCACCCGGCCACACACACCGCTGCGACACGCCTGCCCGCCACCGTCAGGCGACCCCGGGAGTCGTCGAGAACGCGCGCAGCAGCGACGGCGCCACCACGTCGACCTGGATCGCCTCCACGCGGCCGGAGTGGTCGCGAAACAGACAGCGCCCGGCGTCGAACTCGAGCAGGCTCTGGCGCGCCCTGCGGTCCTCGGGGTCCAGCCCCAGCAGCTGCAACGCCCGCGCCGCCTCCGCCTCCGAGCGCATTCCGAACACGAACGTCGCCCCGATCAGGTTCTCCAGCGACTCGCGCTCGCCCACCAGCGCATCGGTCACGAGCTGCGTCGAGATGATCGGCACCGCCAGCTCCGAGCGGCCCATCCGCTGCAGCGAGGCCAACAACTGCCGCCCGACCGGGTCGCCCAGCAGGCGCCAGCCCTCGTCGAAGCTGAACAGCTTCAGCCGTCCCCGCTCGGAGCCCAGCAGGTGCATCGCGAACATCGCGATCAGCCGCACGATCTGCTCGCCCACGCGCTCGGCCTGCGAGTACTCCGCCCTGCTCGTCCCCTGCTGGGGTCCCGGCAGATCGCGGATCGGCAGGTAGGTCACCTGGCTCTGGCCGACCGGTGGCAGCCTCACGTCCGGATCTGCGAACCCGAGCTGGGTCAGTCCCGAGCGAGCGTAGACCTCGAGCGTCTTGCCCACCTGCGCGTCGGTCTCATCGCCCTGCTCCAGCGCACGCACAACCTCCAAGCAGGTCGGCTCGCTGGAGCGCCGCAGAACACGGTCCACGGCGCCGACGACCGAGGTCTCCCATGCCGGCTCGGCGCGCCCCGGCAGCAGATCGCGCAGGAACGACACGGCGGCGTCCTGGCGCAGGTGCTCGGGCGCCACGCGCAGCGGGTCGAGCACGCCACGCAGCGCCGGGTCGGGCTTGAGCGTCACGCACTCGGTGTGCGGCGCCACCTCCTCCAGCAGGTGAAATCGGTGGTCGCCCTTCGGGTCACAGTCGATGATCCGCGCGCCCTGCAGGAACCCCTCGTACTTGAGCTTCTGATCGAGCGTCGTCTTGCCCGAGCCGAGCGCGCCAACGCTGAGGATCGTCGTGTTGCGGTCGGTGTCGGACCCCTCGCGCAGGCTGAACCGGACCGGCTGCCTGGACCCCGTGAGGGTGTGCCCGAGATAGAAGCCCCCGCGCGAGCCCGCCTCATGCGCGGCGGTCGGCATCATCGCCGCCACCTGCTCGGGCGTCAGCGTGTCGTCGTAGCCGGCCACTCGTGTGCGCTGACCCGGCAGGTGCTGCATGAACAGCGGCAGCTGATCCCCGAGCGGACGGTGCAGGCGGATCTCCCCGTAGGCGCGCCGCGTCATCTCCACGCGCTCCTCCAGCTCCTCCTCGTCCTCGGCCCCGATCGCGATTGCGAGCGTCGCGCGCAGCAGCGGCGGGCGGCTCGATGACTGCAGGTAGGCGAGCAGGTCGCGCGCCTCCTGGGTGCGCTGATAGCCGAGGTCGGTGACCCCCTGCTCGCCATCTGACTCCGCGCGCACGATCTGGTCGGCGTCCTGGATCCGCCGCCGCGCGATCCGCAGCGCCAGGCCGTTCGGCAGGAAGCGCGCGTTCAACGACAGATCGACGCCGAACGGCAGCGACTCCGGCGGCGCGAACATCAGCTCCACGCGAGCGCCCGGGAACCGCGCCTGCTCGGGCAGCGCTCCCAGCACCAGCTGAGCCTGCCAGCTCGTGCCGGTCTCGGACTCGATCCGCAGCGCGCGGCCGCGGTGCTCGACGTATCCGTCCATCCAGCGCATCACGTCTCCCTCCAGCGGCGCCAGCGTCGCCTCGCCGTTGCGCTCGAACACGAGCGCCCGCGGCTCGTGCAACCCGTCGATGAGCGGCTCGCCGAGGCCCCGGCAGAAGGCCCGGCGCACCAGCCACTGCAGCTCCACCCCGCGCGCCTGTCTGACCGGCAGGTAGTCGGCCAGACGGGCATGGGCCTGGTCGGCCCTGACCCGCGCGCGCTCGAGCTCTGAGACCCTCATCAGCCGGCGGTCGCGCACCGACACGGCACGCCTGAGCTCGCCCAGCCACTCGCGCGGATGGCGCTCGGCGGCGCGCGACACGTAGGCGGCGACGTCGCGCTCGGGCTCGCGCAGGCTCACGATCAGGAACACCTCCGGCCGGGCCTGGCCGATGTCCTGGAGGCGGTGGCGATGCTCTTCAAAATACGCGGATCGCGCGTACGCGCGCGTACGCGCGCGCACGGTGACGCTTTTTGAATACACCTCATCCCAGCGCGCCTCCTCCCCATCCCGCGCCTCCTCCCCATCCACGCCCGTCTCCAGCTCGCGCGCGTATCGCCCCAAATCCCAGCGCCGCCCCACGCGCAGGATCTGCACGTCGGCCTCGATCGCCTCCAGCGCTCCGAGCAGCGCCAGGAACCGCGAGCGCTTACCGTCCTCGGACAGCCATTCGTAGGACTCGGTCTGCACCGCGAACGCGGCCCAGCCGTCGTCGAGCGAGTCGGCGAACACGCAGTTGCCGTACACGAACCCGATCGGCGGCTTCACCGTCCTTCCCCTCCGGCGGCGGCGCGCACATCCAGTCGCGCACCCGGGGCCAGCGCGATCACCTGACCGCTGCCCAGAGCCCTCCCTCCAGGCAGCTCGCGCACGGTCAGCGAACGGCTCCGTCGCGGACGCCATGGGCCTCTGTCCTGGTCGATCCGCTCGTGTGCAGCGGTGACGAGCACCGCTCCGGGACCGGTGTAGCGCAGCCTGCGCATCGCCCCGTCGGAGCCGTCAGGCAGCATCAGGATCTCCTCCGGGCGCCAGCGCTCACCGAGCTCGCCGCAGGGACGCACCCAGGCTGGCCGATCTCCGATCGGCAGGCGCGATCCCGCGCCGAAGCGCAGCAGCGCATACGCCGCCTGGTGAAACGGCCGGCCCTCGATCCGGATAACGCTCAGCACCGTCGCGCTCGCGACCGGCAGCGCGAGATCGCGCAGATACCAGGGCAGCGCCCCGATCGCCGTACCCACCAGGGGCAGGCTTCCGGCGATCAGCATCCCCAGCAGGATCGCCAGGAAGTAGACGACGCCCCGCACCGGGATCCCGCCTGGATTCAGCCGCAGCTGATCGACGCGGTAGATGCGCCGCTCCAGGTCGAACACCGCACGGTATGAGCGGATCTCGATCACGGCCCGGGCTCGATCTCCGGCGGTCGAATCCCCGCCCACACCGGTTGCATCCTCATCTCTGGCGCTCGCATCGCCATCTCCGCGTCAGGACCCGAACACCGAGGTGACTGTGTCCTTCAACAGGCTCAAGCCCGCCGGGGTGGCGAGCAGCACCGCGACGATCCCGACCGCGAACACGCCCGCCGCCTCCTTGAAGTCGCGGCGAAAGGCCAGCACGATCGAGGCGATCGCCAGCGCCAGCCCGATCAGGCTCATCGCCACGGTGCGAGCCGTGTCGCCCGCCTTGGCGGCGGCCGATTCGAGCGAGGCTCCCGTCTTTTCGGTGCCGGCCGCCGAGGAGGCGGTCGAGGAGCTCGCCTGCTGCTGGGCGCTCGCCGGTTCCGATATCGCCCTGGCGGGCGAGCCGACCGCGGCCTGCGCGGCGGGCGCCCCGGCGAGGAAGCACACCCCGGCGAGCAGCAGGATCGCGCGGGCGCGCGCGCCACGGGCCTGAGGCAGTCGAAGACGATCGGATGCTCGCAGGCGGTCTGGGAGTCGCAGGCAAGTCGGGAGTCGGAGGCGATTGGAGGGTGTCATGTGGGCTCCTTCTTGTGGTTGTGTGGGTTGTGTGGGTTGTGTGGGTCGCGTCTGTGATGCGGCTGCGCTTTCCGGCGGGCCGGCGATGACAGTCGCTCAGCGCCGCCAGGCGGTCATGAGTCGGGGTTCATCTGGATCGCGGACACCTCCCAGCGGCCCTGCACGCGGGCGACGTCCAGTTCGTAGGCGAGCGTGTACCGCGCGCCGCGCGCGTCCTGGGCCCGCACGACGGCGAGGACGGCGCCCACGCCCGGCGCCCAATCCAGGCTCTGCACCGATTCCAGGCTCAGCGGCGCCGCCGGCAGAGAGACGCGCGCTTCGCTGGTCAGATCCGCCGCGAGCTCCGAGCCCGAGGCGGACAGGTAGTTGCGCAGGGCGCGCGCCACGACCGTCGCAAGCGCCGGTTCGCTCACTTCGCGCGGGTGCTCCCGCGTCTGCGCCGGGCCGCTGGCGGGCGCTCCCACGAACGCGGGATAGCCGCCCAGCGCGAGACTCCCGGCGGCCGTGCGCACGACGGGCACGGTCAGGTACTGAAGGCCCGCGTCGTCGGTCTGCGCGGCGACCGTATAGACGTGCTCGCCGGGGTCGGCGGGTTCCACTTCCCGCTCCTGCACGACTTCGGTCCATTCCACCCGTTGCGCGCCGCTTGAGGGCGGCTGCAGTCCCGCGCCGGGTTCGATCCCCGACCCGGCATACGCGGCCAGGGCACTTTCGTGGGCCTGCGGTTCGGCGGCGTTCCAAGTCAGGTAGCCGCGCGCGAACTGCGACGCAAACCCCTCGGCCGCGAGGTCCGGCGGGGCCGGTGCCGGTGCGCTCGCCCTCGGTATCGCCGCCCGGGGCGGGTCGATCGCAAAGCGCGCGCTCGCGGCGAGCCCGGCGAACGCGAGCGCGCTCAGCAGATAGCGGGGCCATTCTCGCGCCACGCGGATCTGCCACAGCGGCCTTGAGCGGACGGCAACGCGCGCGCGCGCCTGCCCGGCCGGTGCGTCGTCGATCTCGCGCGCCCAGCTCATCTCAGCGCTCGAACCCGAACTCGCTCTGCGCCCGCGGCCCCGATTCGGCCTGCGCGGCGGGCGGGCTCTGCGCGGTGCTCGCCACGGGCATGGCGGGGGCGCCCCGAGGAGCGCTCGCAACGATCGTTCGAGCAGGCGCCTGCACAGCCGGGCGCGTCTGAATCCGGTGCGCCGGCACGAGCGCCACCTCGACAGGCCCGCTGTGCGCATGCCCACGTCGCGGCGGACTCGGGCGGGCGACATGCCGGGTCCTCGCACGCGCGGTGGGCGCCCTCCTTGCAGGCGCGGACGCTCCCACGAACGGAACGACACGCTCCGGCACGACATGCTCCGCGGTCTCCAGGCGATCGCCCGAATGTGTGTGCAGGCCGGCCAGACCGATCACACCGCCGACCGTGCCCACCGCTCCGGTGAGCGCGGCGGCCCCGGCAATACGCTGCAGCCTGGGTCCACGCCTCGCTTCCCGCACCGGCGAAACGCCCAGGTCCGCGAACGGGTCGACCCCGGCTAGGTACTCCTCCTCGGAGTAGACGCGGTAGACCGCGCGCGGGCTCCGCCGCAGGAGCGTCACGCGACCGCCCCCGCCCGCCCCACCGCCGTCAGCCTCGCCCCCAGCAGTGCCGGCCTCCCGAGCCGCCAGGCCACCGCCCCCTCGAACCGCCACGCCGCCACCCCCTCGAACCGCCACGCCGCCACCCTCCCAGCCCGCCGCGCCGCCGTCCTCCCCGCCGCCGCGCCACCGCCACCGCCGCGCCAAACAGGCGACCGGAGGCCGAGATGGGGAGATACCCGGCCTCCGGTCGCTGGCCTATGGGCATCGCCGCGCGGTCGTCCGTTCAATCGATCGCCAGCGTCCCAGGGGACGCGTCTATGAGTGGGGGGAGATATGTTCATAGATGGGTCCCTGCTCCCTACTCCGACGCGGAGCCCAAAACGGGACACTTCTCGGGAAAACTTTTTCAGTGCCCCGCGTCAGCCGCCGGTTCGCCGAGCTGCCGCCGCAGCCGCGAGCGCGCCCGCTGGGCGACCTTGCGGTGCTTCTCCTGCGACCAGTCAAAGCGCTCACAGAACTCCTCGGCGCTCATCTGCAGCCCGATCTGGCAGGCCAGGACCAGACGCTGATCGGGAGTCAGCGCGCGCGCCGCGCGCTCCAGGCAGCGCAGCTCGAAGCGCAGCATCGTGCACTGCTCCACGTCGGCGCGCAGATCGACGACCTCGATTTCCTCCTCGCCCACACCGCCCAGCGAGGACGCCCGGTCGAACGTCGCCTCCGCCGGGCTGCGCCCGTGCAGCGCGCGGCGGCGGTCGCGGACCCGCGAGACGAAGCGCAGCTCCAGGGTGTTGCGCAGGTGGTCCCTGTCTGAGAAGCGCAGCCCCCCACGGCGCGCCTGCGCCACGAGCTCGAACGTCGCCTGGCTGTAGCAGTCCTCCAGGTCCTCGAAGCGCAGCCGGTGGCCATGCGCGGACAGCAGCATCCCGCGCGCGGACTGCGCGACCAGCGCCACCTCCTCGGCCTGGTCGAATCCCGGCCCGCGCGATCCGGGTCCCCGCCCGGATGCCGGCCAGAGCTCGCCCGGGACTCGCGCTCGCGCGTGGAATCGGGTAGACACGTAGGCATGTCGCTCCCGAGCACCGCGAGACCCCCCCTCCGATGAGCCTGACCGACCGCCTGCATGACCTCGACCGCCGCCAGCAGGCGCGCCCACGCGTCGCGTTCGTGGCCGCGGTGATCAAGAAGTTCGGCGACGACGAAGCCAGCCGGATGGCGGTGTTGATCGCCTACTACGGGTTCGTATCGCTGTTCCCACTTCTGCTGGTGCTGGTGACGGTGCTGGGTTTCGTGCTAGAAGGAGACCAGCAGACCCAGGCCAGCGTGTTGCACTCCGCGCTGGGGCAGTTCCCGATCATCGGCCAGCAGCTGCAGAGCAACATCCATTCGTTGCATGGCAGCGCGGGCGCGCTGGCGATCGGCGTCGTGGGACTGCTGCTCGGTGGGCTGGGCATCGTCGGCGCCACTCAGAACGCGCTGCAGCAGGTCTGGCACATACCGCGCAAGCGCAGGCCCAACTTCCTGGCGTGGCGAGCGCGAGGACTGGCGCTGTTCGTGGTGCTCGGCGTGCTGCTCGTCGTTTCAACCGTGATCGCGGGCTACGTAGCCGCCCAGACGGCCGGCGCCGTCGCCGTCGTCGGGGGCGTGGCGCTCGCCCTGGTGTTCAATCTGGCGCTGTTCGGCGCCGCGTTCCGGTTTCTGAGCCCCGAAGAGATCCCCACCGGGGACCTGTTGCCCGGCGTGGTCGTGGCGGCCGTGGCGTGGCAGATCCTGCAGCACATTGGCGGCTACTACGTGGAGCACGTGGTTCGCCACGCGCAGGCGACGTCGGGATTGTTCGCGTTCGTGCTCGGCCTGCTCGCATGGCTGTATCTCGGCGGGCAGATCCTGCTGATCGCGGCGGAGATCAACGTCGTGCGCGCACGCAGACTGTGGCCGCGCAGCTTCTTCTCCGACCCCCTGCTGGAGGCCGACAGGCGCGCGCTGATCTCATCGGCGGAGACCGAGGAGCGCGTGGACGAGGAGAACGTTGAGGTCAGATTCGACAGTCAGGACCCCTGATTTTTGGCTCTGCAGCAGCGAATACGGGATGACCTGAAAAGTACTTGCACAAGCAATGACCTCGCGCTATACTAACTAACAAATCGTAACCTCATATGGAGTCGTCACCCATGCATCCATCTTCTCCCTCATCCTCCTCTCTGTCTCTCGCCACGTCCTCGTCCCCATCCTCAGACACGCAGGCAGGTCATTCCAAGCCCCAGGCGGACCCCTCCCAGCCCAAGCCCGTGCTGCGATTGATCCCGCTCGAGGACACGGTCGTGTTCCCGAACATGGGGATCACGCTGACCGAGGACGTCGGCGATGACGAGCGCGTCGTGCTGGTGCCGCGCCACGAGAACGAGTTTCTCGACGTCGGCACGATCGCCGAGGTCACCGATCGCCTGCGCCTGCCCGGCGGCGGCCACGCCGTCGCGCTCTCGGGCGAGCACCGCGCGCTGATCGGCGCCGCCCAGACCGGCCCCGAAGGCGAGCTGCGCGTCGAGGTCGACGAGCGTCCCGACGGGGTGCCCGCCGACAAACGCACGCGCGAGCTGGAACGCGAGTACCGCGCCACCGTCGAGGAGATCCTCGAGCTGCGCGGCGACGACGGGCGCATCGCCGCGTTCCTGCGCGCGATCGCCGAACCCGGCGCACTGGCGGACTCCGCCGGGTACTCCCCCAATCTCAGCTACGAGCAGAAGGTTCAGCTGCTGCGCACCCTGGACGTGACCGAGCGGTTGGAGCTGGCGGTCGGTCTGCAGCGCGAGTCCCTGGCCGAGCTGCAGATCCGCAAGCGCATCCGCGAGGACGTGCAGGAGGGCGCCGAGAAGCAGCAGCGCGAGTACTTCCTGCGCAAGCAGATGGACTCGATCCGCAAGGAGCTCGGCGAGGACGAGGGCTCGATCGTCGAGGAGTACCGAGCCAAGATCGACGCCGCCCAGATGCCCGAGGCGGTGCACGAGCAGGCGATCAAGGAGCTCGGCCGCCTGGAGCGGATGGGCGAGCAGACGGGCGAGTCGAGCATGATCCGCACCTACCTGGACTGGCTGATCGCCGTCCCCTGGGGCAAGCGCTCAGAGGAGCACCTCGACCCGGTCGCCGCGCGCGCGGTGCTGGACGCCGATCACGCCGGGCTGGAGGATGTCAAGGATCGCGTGACCGAGTACCTTGCCGTGCGCAAGCTGCGTCAGGACCGCGGCATCGAGGCCGACCCGAAGTCGGGCGCGATCTTGACCCTGATCGGCCCCCCGGGCACCGGCAAGACCTCGATCGGCGAGTCGATCGCCCGCGCGACCGGACGCGAGTTCGTGCGCATGTCGCTGGGCGGCGTGCGCGACGAGGCCGAGATCCGCGGGCACCGGCGCACCTACATCGGCGCCCTCCCCGGCCGTCTGGTGCGTGCGCTGCGCGACGCCGGCACGATGAACCCGGTGATCCTGCTAGACGAGGTCGACAAGGTCGGCGCGGACTGGCGCGGGGATCCCTCCTCAGCGCTGCTGGAGGTGCTCGACCCCGCGCAGAACCACTCCTTCCGCGACCACTACCTCGACGTCGAGCTCGATCTCTCACAGGTCATGTTCCTGGCCACCGCCAACGTCGCCGACACGATCCCCGGGCCGCTCCTGGACCGCATGGAGGTGATCCGCTTCGACGGCTACACCTCCGAGGAGAAGCTCGCGATCGCCAAGGGCTACCTGTGGCCGCGCCAGCGCGACCGCAACGGCCTGCGCGAGAACGAGGTCGACATATCCGATGAGATCCTGCGCACGATCATCTCCGAGTACACCCGCGAGGCCGGCGTGCGCAACCTCGAGCGCGAGCTGGGCACGGTGCTGCGCAAGACCGCCACCCAGATCGCCTCGGCACAGGGCCAGGCCCCGGCGGAGGAGCAGCCGAAGGGGGATGGCGCGAAGGGGGATGGCGAGAGCGCCGAGAAGTCGACTGCCAAGAGCAACGGCAAGGTTCCCGCCGCCGAGGTCGCCAAGGCCGCCAAGAAGGCCACTAAGGCCGCGAAGGCGAAGGCCCGGTCCAAGCCCGTCAAGATCGACCTGGAGGCGGTGCGCGACGCGCTCGGCCGGCAGAAGTTCTTCCAGGAGTCGGCCGCGCGCACGGCGACGCCGGGCGTCGCCACCGGGCTGGCGGTCACGGGCGCCGGCGGCGACGTGCTGTTCGTCGAGGCCACCAGGATCAAGACCGGCGACTCCGGCTCGGGCTCCGGCGCCAGCCTGGTGCTGACCGGCCAGCTCGGCGACGTGATGAAGGAGTCGGCGCAGATCGCGCTCTCCTACGTGCGCGGCCACGCCGAGGAACTGGGCATCCCGAGCAGCGCGTTCGAGGGGCATAACGAGTTCCACGTGCACGTCCCGGCTGGAGCGATCCCCAAGGACGGCCCGTCGGCGGGCGTGACGATGGTCACCGCGCTGGCCTCGCTCTTGTCCGGCAGGCCGGTCAAGCACACGGTCGGCATGACCGGCGAGGTCACCCTGCAGGGCCGTGTGCTGCCGATCGGCGGCCTCAAGCAGAAGGCGCTCGCCGCCCACGCCGCGGGCCTGACCGACGTGATCCTGCCCGAGCGCAACCGCGGCGATCTCGATGAGATCCCCGAGGAGGTTCGCGAGCAGATGGCGTTTCATCCGGTGATGACCGTCCAGGAGGTCCTCGACCGCGCCCTGGAGCCCGCCCGCGTCCAGGACGTGCGCGAGGATGGTGACCGCGAGGCCCCCGCCACGCCGGTTGCCTCCTAGGAGCTGCCGCGATGTCCTCGCGCCCCATCGCCCGCCGCTGTCAGCCCGTTCCGGTCGAGGTTCGCGAAACCGCGAGCCTTTTGGAGCGGCGCTGGCAGCTGTCGATCATCTACGCGGCCATATCGGGCGCGCTGCGCTTCAACGAGTTCGCCGGCGCCGTCGCCGGCATCTCCCCGCGGATGCTCTCAGAGCGCCTGCGCGACCTCGAGTCCGCCGGCCTGATCGAGCGCACCGTGCTGCCGACCAGCCCGCCCACGGTCGAGTACCGCCTGACCGCCCGCGGGCGGCGCCTGGGGCCGGTGATCGAAGCTATGCGGGCTTATGCCGGGGTAGATTAGGCAGCCTCGGTGACGGCCTCCGGGCTGGCTCTCGGTCACCAAGCATTGTGGTACACACATTAGGATTCAATTACACAAAAGACGCGTAGCCGAAAGCAATCGCCCCAATCAGGGCCAGTCGATCTGCTCGGCCAGCCCACTCGGGCCGAGGTCGATCAGGGTGCTTTGCTCGATCGGCTTGTACTCTCCGTCCCGGAGTGCAAACCAGTGCACCCGATGCTCTTTTCGATCGATGATCAGCACCTCGTCGACGTCATGGGCGGCGTAGAAGTCGAACTTCTCCCACGACTTGTCCGCCGGCGAGACCACCTCGATCACGAGCGCGGCGGTCGTCTGATAGACGCCCCGAGGCAGCGTCCGGTGCAGACCGCCGTCGGGCACGCGGTAGTTGTCTTTGCCGTCCCCGAGCCCGAGCTCGTTGATGATCGGCACGAGACCGGCATCACGCGCCAGCGGGCTGAGCAACTCCGCGAGTTGCTGAAGGATGTACTGGTGCTCGGCTGCGGGCGGCGGGTTCATGTGCAGCACACCATCCCACACCTCGTCGTAGTGGTCGAGGTCGAGGCGACGCCGGTACTCGATCAGCTCGTCGATCCCGGCCGGGGCAGGATCCATCACCAGCGTGGGCATGATCCAAGGATAGCCGTTCCGGGACGACGCCTCAAGCCGCGACGGAATCCATCGCCCGCCCCCCGAAACCCAGCAAACACAGAGCATCGCGCCGAGAACTTGGCGTGATGTTCTTTTCACTTACAAACAACCCACCCGTCAAATCGATCCTCACACCCCCTCCCTGCAACACCAGCACCAGATCCGGGAACGCCGCTTCTTCTTTTTCGGTCTTCGACTCGCCGGGGTGAGTGACACCGGAGCCGTTCTTCGAAACCAGGTACGCCGGGCCCGCCATCGTGCCGGCCAGGATCGGAGTCTGGACGCTCGTGGGTGTCGGCGCGCACGCCCGCGAGCCAGGGGCGAGCTCGGCCGAACCGTGCGGTCGTGCCTGCCTTCAGCGGGCGGGGTGCTCACTCACCAGAGCACGGGCACGTCGTAGGCCGCGATCCGCTCGTCGTTGGTGATCAGCGTGAGACCCTCGCTCTGGGCTTGGGCGACGAGCATGCGGTCGAACGGGTCCTTGTGGAGATTGGATCCCCGCCCACCCAGCGCGCCAGCGATGAGAGCGTGCTCGAAGGTGATCCCCAGTTCGATGAACCTCGCCGCCGCGACCTTGTCCAGCAGATTCTCGGGAGCATCCAGCTTGCCGGAGGCTCGCTTGATCGCGATCTCCCAGATGCTTGCCGCACTGACATACGCCGGCACGGCCCCGGCGCTCAACACCTCATGCGCAACGGGCGATAGAAGATCCTCATCGCCGACGCTCCACAGCAGCGCGTGTGTATCGACCAGCAGCGCGGTCAATCTCGCGTACCAAACAGTCGCTCGATTTCCTCATCCGGCTCGTTGAAGTCCTCGCTCATCCAGATCTTCCCCTTGAGAGCACCCATTTGACGGCGGGCGGGAGGATCGTCGTAGCGAACCAGCTTCGCCACTGGGCGCTGCCCCCGGCGGATCACGATCTCCTCGCCATCGCCGGCGCGCGCGATCAGGCTCGATAGCTGGGTTTTCGCCTCGGTGACGGTGACGATCTCGGACATGTCCCAAATCATATCAGACCTGGGTGACCTGGTCCGATACCCCAATCGTCCCTTGTCGACGATGCCCGTGAGGAAGTAGAGCCGAAGCGCTCTTCGCCCAAGCACAAGATGCCCGGACCGTGCGCCACTTCCCTCGTCCGGGTGGTGCAGAGGCTGGCGCTGGCGGCCAGGATCGAGCGGGAACCCTCCGGGAGGATCAGGTCCAGACGGCGGATAGGGACGTCGGGGATCGCCCTGAACGTTGTCGAGGTGATGTTCTATTAATTAACTCAAATACAACCCACCCGTCAAATCGATCCTCGCACCATCCCCTTGCAACGCCAGCACAAGGTGGGGGAAGGATTTGTGTGCGTGAGAGAGAGAGAGAGAGAGAGCTTCATCGACTGTCCGGCCGCCAGAGTCGGCTGATCGGCATGATGTGGATTTCCTCGTGAGTGTATGCTCGCGCGCCGGTATACAGCACAACTCCCCCCAGGAACTGGCTTTGAAGCTTGCTGCGCAACTTGAGCAGGCTTCGCAGCTCGCGAGCGGGGACACGCGAGGCGGCCTTGACCTCGAGTGCGGCGATCTTGCCGTCTTCGCGCTCGAGCACCAGATCGTCGAGATCGATGATCTCACGGCCCCGCGAGACCGCCAGCGTCCGCAGCAGAGTCGACTTCCCCACGGCGCGCGGACCCTGGAGCACGACGACGGGCTCATCGCCCAGGCGGCGATGCACGACCTCGCTGAGGCGGCGCTCTACGATCTCAGAAAGGATCGCTGACATACCCCTAGTCTACCGCTGTTTTCCGCAATCCGAGGCCGTTTTCTTCCGTGATTCGAGCCCTGTTTTCTCCGCAATTCGAGCACCTGCACCGCACGGCGCGTCGGCTAGCCGAGCAACAAAACGACCCGTCCGTAGTTGAGCCTTCGCCCGTAGTTCTTCAGTTTTCAAAGACCGCAGATGTTGCTCGCGTGCTGCCGAAGCGCCAAGGTAGGGGAGAACGATCCACGACATCAACGGGTTCAGGAGCTCCACCATCGAGCGTGAGTCGCGAGCGATCAGTTCCGAGTAGATCAGGCCGAGCGCGCCGCCGAGCACGCCCTGCGCGGCGAGTGGCGGCGGGTTCCTCGAGGCACGTGGTGCAGAAGGGACGTGAGGGCTTTCGATGCCTTGGTCATGGGCGTGCCTTTCGTGTGGTGGTGACTGCAGAAAGTTATTGTGCGCTCTTGCAGGGGCTTTGGGGGCGCAGCGAGGACCGGCGGAGAGTTTCGTCACCGGGGGTGCGTAGCGTTCTCGGGATGAACCCGATCGGCCTGTACCGATGAGTCCCGACGCGCCCTGGCTTCCCCGGGTGGGCGAACCGCTGCCGCGTGCCGCGGAGGCGTACACCGTGCCCGAGAAGCTCGCTTGGATTCTCTCCGACGACGGTCACGGACGGGAATGGGCACGGGTCCTGCACATCGGCCCGGACGACACCCAACGCTTCTGGAACGCGATCGCCCAGGCCGTGCTCGACGCACCGATCTGTAAAGTCAACGATCGAGGACCCCACGGCGTCGGTTGCGCCGTCGAGACAACCGTTACGATCGGCAGACGCAGCGCCGGCGCGAGGATAGCCTGGCACTACAGACACGCCGGCGATGCCCCACGCCTTGTCACGGCCTACCCGAGGCTCTAACATGCAACCCATGCCAGCCACCCACAAGCTCGCCGTACTTGACTTGATCGAACTGACCGAGCCGCACGACGGCATCCCCGCCGGCGCCACCGGCGGCCTGCTGGAGCTCAACGAAGACGACACGGCGATGGTCGAGATCACCTCGCTCCCAGAGCTCGACATCCTCGAGCGCATCATCTTCCCCCCGCTCGCCAAGCTCCGCCGGACCGGCCACGTCTCAACCAAAACCCGCGACGTCGCGGCCTGAGCAGCGCGGGATGCGAGCGCGCCTCCGGGATTAAGGCCCACCCACCCAAGGACGCACATTTCGCGCCAAGTTTTCCGCGGCGCGGCCCGGAAACATTGGAGGTCCGCGGCCCGGTCGAAAGTTTCGCGCCCGCAATCGAGCGAGCCGTCCCAAGCGCGGCCTATGGTGTCTCGCCGGTCGTCGATCCTCGGCGGCCGTTGACGACCGAGAGGAGAGCTACCAGGAGGATCATGGCGAAAGCGCGAACCAACGGGAAGATCGAGACGCCACAACGAGCTCGGCTACGGACTGGCCCGCGACATCTGCAAGCAGCTCGGGGTACCGCCCCCGACGGGATCGCGGTAGGGCTGCGAACAGGTGTTCGTGTTAGGTTTCGATCGTGGCTAACCCTCGCGACCCCACGGAAACCCTTTTCAGACCCTTCAGCTCCAGACCCTTCAACACGCCCCACCAACATCACGCCGCCGGGCGGTTGCCGATCGCCACTCAGCTCGTGTTCGCGGGCGTGATCGTCCCCGGGCCGGCCGGAGCGCAGATCGAAGCCTCGATCCCCCTGATCCCGACGCTGCCCAACACCCCCGACGCGGCGATCGTCGAAATGACCGCGAGCCTCGGCACGCTCGGGCGCAGCTACTACCGGACCGTCGCGGGCAGGCGGGTGCGGTTTGACCTGAAGGGGGCCACCCTGCCGGCGCGCTGCCCGGTTGGGGGGTTTCCGTTTTCCGCCACGTTTGGGTTCAACGACGGGAGCAGCGCGGGGGCCCCGAGCAGCGTTGGGTGTCCGGGGTAGCGAGTCGGATTTATCGAATCCTCGCCATGTGCCGATTTGTTAGTTGAGATGTCCATTCAACGCTCGGTCCAGGAACAGGGCGCAAAGCGCGCGCCGCCGGTGGCGCCGGCGCTGCCCGCTGCGTTGCAGCAGCCGAGTGAGGATCTTCCGCCCCTTGGCGAGGCGCTCAAGGCTCGAGCCGGGGATGTGCTCTGTGAGACGGTCACGCGAACCAGGGAGCTCGGAGAGGGCCTGGACGATGCGGTTCGGGAGCGCTTCGAGCGGATCAGCATCAGCTCCACGATGGCGGCGGCCCGCTGGATCGCCGGGGAGGGCGTCGAGGCGGCGCTGCAGGACGGCCGGGAGACGTGGGAGATCTTCGCCGAGCTGGCGGCCCACCGCGCGGTGTCGCTGGACCAGGTGACCAAGCGCTGTTTCGCCTGGCGCAACGTGATGACCGAGGTGCTGCACGAGAGCGCCGCAGAGCTGGGCTCCTCACCGGAGGCGCTCTATCAAGCGCTGAGCATTGTGCAGCTGGGACTCGAGTTCAGCCTCGTGCGGATGTGCGAGTCCTTCGAGGCCGAGCGCAAGCAAACAGATGAAGAACTTGCGTTCATGGCGACACACGACCCGTTGACGGGGCTGCCCAACCGGACGCTGATCCTCGATCGTGTCGAGCAGATGCTCGCGCGCTCTGCTCGCAGCAGGACGCCTGTCGCGGCGCTGTTTATCGATCTCGACAACTTCAAGTCCATCAACGACACGCTCGGTCACGGCGCCGGGGACGAGCTGCTGCAAGCGGTCGCCGCGAGGCTCGACGGGGTGATCCGCGGCGGCGATACGCTGGGCCGCTTGGGTGGGGACGAGTTCATCGTGATCTCCCAGGAGCTGACGCTACAGGTGGGGCCCGAGCTGATCGCCGAGCGCCTGCTCGACGCGCTCAGCCAACCATTCAAGCTCGGATCCAAAGGCGAGAATCGCGTGAGCGTGACGGCGAGCATCGGGATCGCGGCGGCACGCGATCGTATTTCCGCCGAGGAGCTGTTGCGCGACGCGGACATCGCGATGTACCGCGCCAAGTGGGACGGCAAGCACCGCTACGTCGTGTTCGAGACCGGCATGCAGGACACCGTGCAACAGCGCATGGAGCTCGAGATGGACCTCCGCGAAGCCCTCCAAAAGGACGAGTTCTTCCTCGCCTATCAACCCACGATCAACCTCAGCGACATGAGCCCCACCGGAGTCGAGGCCCTGATCCGCTGGAAACACCCCGAGCGCGGCGTCGTTTTACCCGACGACTTCATCCCGACGCTCGAGGAGACGGGCATGATCGTCGACGTCGGCAAGTGGGTACTGCAAGAGGCCTGCTCTCAGGGCGCCGCCTGGCGCGCGGCGGGGTATCCGATCGGGATGGCCGTCAACGTCTCCGGGCGCCAGCTCGACACCGATCAGCTGATCGCCGACATCGAAGACGCCCTCTCACACAGCGGCCTGGATCCAGCGGCGCTGACGATCGAGATCACCGAGACGACGCTGATGCGCAACGTGCAGGAGACCGCCCGCAGGCTCACCGCCATCAAGGCACTGGGCGTGCGCATCGCGATCGACGACTTCGGCACCGGCTACTCATCCCTTGCCCACCTGCAACGGTTCCCGGTCGACGCACTGAAGATCGACCGCTCGTTCGTCTCACAGCTACAGCACAACCAGGAGGGAGAGACACTCATCCACACCCTCGTACAGCTCGGCAAGGCACTCTCGATCGAGACCTTCGCCGAGGGCATCGAGCAGCAGCAAGAGCTCTCCCTGCTCAGAGACGAGGACTGCGACAACGGACAGGGATTCCTGTTCGCCCGGCCCCTCGACGTAGCCGCCACCGAGAAGTTCCTCGAGGATTGGGCGCAGAACACCGCTCCCACCCTGGCGCCAGCACCACAGCCATCGCGGTGAGGCTGTAACCTTGCATTCAGCCCTGCTCGCGCACGTGGACGACGTTGGATTTTCCGGCCAAGAATGGGAAGTCCGCCTCGTAGCGGGAGGCGACAAGACCGATCCCCCGCTCGGAGTGAACCTGCTGGGCGTGTTGGCGTCGGGTGACGCGCGCGGATGCTCAGTGGCCTTCTTCGAGCGTCCTGCGCAGGCCCGCGAGCGCGCGAGCGCCGACTCGTTTGAAAGCGATCCCGAGCAACGGGTCGGCGAGCCTGAACGGCCCCTTCAGCGCGAGATCCGCGTCGTAGGTGATGCGCGTGCCCCGCTCGGAAGGCTCGAAGGTGATCCGGTCCAGCGAGACGACGGTCGAGCTTCTCGCCGCGAAACGTGACGGCGTTTGGAGGGTCGTACTCGACGATGCGGTAGGTGAGTGGGATCTTTCGGTGAAGGAAGCTGGCCAGGAGCCGGAACTCGGTTCCTTGCTGGACCGGTGCGTCGCCGAGGCGCTCGGCTTCGATGACGCCCGGGTCCCACTCCCGGGTGCTCGAGAAGTCGCTCAGGTAGGCGAACATCTCATCGGGCGGACGCGATGTATCGACGCTTGCGTTGTAGTGAGCCATTGGTTCTCCTTATCGATTCGAATCAGAGCCGGGCGGAGTCTGGGTCTCAGCGGCCGGGGTTGGTGTTTCGTGCCAGCCGCTGAGGCGTTCGCACTCGGCCCACAGTCGCTCGTGGTCCTGGGGTGTCTGCTTGGTCCACGGCACGCGGTGGGTCGGGCGCTCTCGGCGGTCGTGCCAGAAGCCGCCTGAGCTGCGCGCCGGTCGGGCGGCAGCGCCGAGCCAGACGATCGTGTCGGCGCCTTCTCGAGGCGTGCGCAGCAGCCGCTTTGTCAAAGCGTAGAAGCGTGGCAGCGAGGACTCGAGGCCCGGGGTGTCCACCCAGCCCGGGTGCATAGCGTGCACAACCACACCGGTGTCCTGCAACCTCTCTGCCCACAGCTCGGTCAGGATGACCTGGGCGCGCTTGGTGCGCGCGTACGCGGCCGGGCCGTCGAACTCCTCATGAGCCATCTGCAGGTCGTCGAGGTGGATTCGTTGCGTATACATGCCGCCCGAGGACACATTGACGATGCGGGCAGGCTTGCTCTGCTCGAGCAGCGGGACGAGCAGGTTGGTCAGCAGGAACGGTCCCACGACATTGGTCGCGAAGGTCAGCTCGATGCCGTCCACCGAGAGCGTCCGCTCGCTCGTCAGCGCACCGGCGTTGTTGACGAGCACGTCGAGGCGCGATGTCTGCGCGCTGAAACGCTCGGCGAACTGTCGCACGGCTTCCAGGTCGCTGATATCGCAGAGGCTGACCTGAACGTCGCTGTTTCCAGACCGTTCGGCGACTGTCGCACGCGCACGCTCGCCGCGCTGGGCGCTGCGGGCGAGCAGCCGGACAGCGGCGCCGAGGCGCGCGAAGCCCTCGGCGGCGGCGAGGCCAAGCCCCGAGGTGGCGCCGGTGACGAGCACGACCTTCCCGTTCATCGGCTGCAGGCCGGCGGTGCTCCACATGCTCCTGCGCATGCGATAGCCCACGCGCGTGTAGCCCGCGATGACGGTGCGGTCGAGGATCGTGTCAAGCAGTGATTGCAGAATAGTGCTATGTAGATTAAGTTGGAAACGTTCTATGGTATAGAATACACATGAGGATCGCGATCGTCGGCGCGGGAATCTCAGGGCTCTTCATCCTCGCGCGGGCGCGGGCGTGGAAGCTCGGCGCGCGCCCACAGCGCAGAGTGAAACAGGCAAGCGATCGGGCGCGAGCGGAGCGGACGGTGATCGACATCGACGCGACGCTGACCGCTTGCTGTTCGGAGAAGGAGGAGGCGAAAGGCAATTTCAAGGGCGGCTTCGGCCACCATCCGCTGTTGTGCTATCTGGACGATACCGGCGAGGCGCCGGCCGGGATCTTGAGGCCGGGCAACGCCGGCTCGAACACCGCCTCAGATCACATCGCCGTGCTCGACCTCGCGCTGGGGCAGCTCGATCAAGAGGCGCTTGATGGGGAGATCCTCCTGCGCGCCGACGGTGCCGGCTCAACGCACGAGCTGACCGTCTACTGCCGTGAGGCGAGGATGCGCTTCTCGGTCGGGTTCGACGTGGACGAGCGTGTGCGCGAGGCGATCCTCGGGATCGCGCAGTCCGCGTGGATAAAGGCGATCCGCCCAGATCGCTCAGAGCGCGAGCACTCCCAGGTCGCTGAGATCACCGACCGTGTCGACCTGTCGGCCTGGCCGGAGGGCTCGCGGCTGATAGCCAGGCGCACGAAGCTCAGAGAGGGGGACCAGCAGTCCTTCGCCGACCACGACGGCTACCGCCTCGCGGTGTTCCTCACCGACCAGGAAGGCGGTGTGCGCGAGCTCGATCTCACACACCGCGAGCATGCCCACGTCGAGGACCGCATCCGCGAGGGCAAGGACTGCGGCCTTTCAAACCTGCCGTTCCGGTCCTTTCACCACAACCAGGTGTGGCTGTGGCTCGTCATGCTCGCCCAGGACCTGATCGCCTGGACCAAGCAGCTATGCCTCGCCGAGCAGGCGCGCTCATGGGAGCTCAAGCGGCTGCGCTACCGCCTGCTTCACCAATCCGGCAGGATCGCCCGTCACGCGCGGCGGAGAACCCTGCGCCTCGCGCGCGACTGGCCATGGTCAGCACAGCTCGCCGCCGCGTTCGAACGCCTGCAAGCGCTCCCAGCCCCGACCGGCTGACCGCCGGCGCCCTCGGCGCTCCCCCACGACCACGACCATCAGCACCACCGCCGGCATCAGCCTGCCCGCAAACAACCCCGAAGCCCCCCCCGGCACGCCCATCACCCCGACAAACCAGCCGGACGGCGCTCCCCGCAGCCTTCACCACTACCGCGCAGGCCCCTCCGCTCCCGCTCGCCGCCCAGTCAGCCGCTTACTGCAAGCGGCCCGAATCAGACGCTTGCTGCAAGATCAGGTATGCGCTCACCTGCTGCACCGCGATCATGAGCTGGTCGTATTCGAGGCGACCGACCGGGCGGGCGGGCACGCCAACACGGTGCACGTCCAGACAGACACCGGAGCCTATGATCTCGATACGGGCTTCATCGTCTTCAACGACCGCAACTACCCGCAGTTCGAACGCTTGCTGGGGGAGCTTGGCGTGGCGACTCAACCGTCGCAGATGAGCTTCGGGGTGAGCGACGGCGTGGACTTCGAGTACAACGGGTCCTCGCTGAACGGCCTGTTCGCGACTCGCGCCAACATGCTCGCACCGTCCTTTCACCGGATGATCGCCGATCTGGTCCGCTTCAACCGGGACGCCCGCCGGCTGCTCGCCTCCGAGGAGGACCCCTCGCTACGGGAGTGGCTTGCACAGCGGCGCTACTCACGCGTCTTCGTCGAGCGGTTGATCGTCCCGCAGGCGTCGGCCGTGTGGTCGGCCGACCCAGCGCAGATGTGGTCCCTCCCCGCGCGGTTCCTGGTCGAGTTCTTCGACAATCACGGCATGCTCGGGTTCCGCGACAGGCCGCGCTGGCGGACGATCACCGGAGGCTCGCGCACCTACGTCGAGGCGCTCACGCGACCCTGGCACGAGCGCCTGGCGTTCTGCACGCCGGTGAGGGAGGTGGCCCGTCACCCCGACCATGTCACGGTGTCGGCGCGCGGGCGCGAACCGGAGCGCTTCGACGCGGTCGTGTTCGCGACGCACTCAGACCAGGCCCTCGCGCTGCTCGCCGACCCCAGCGAGCGCGAGCGTGAGCTGCTTGGAGCGATCCCGTACCAGACCAACGAGGCGGTGCTCCACACCGACCGTTCGCTGCTTCCCCGCCGCCGCCGCGCCTGGGCGAGCTGGAACTACCATCTCGACACGGGTGTGACGGGTGTGACGGGTGTGACGGGGCGTGACGGGACGGTGCACGGTGACCTACCACATGAACCGCCTGCAATCGCTGCGTGCCGACCGCGAGTTCTGCGTCACGCTCAACCGCACAGCTGCCATCGATCCGGAGCGGATCATCGCCGTGATGCGCTATGCCCACCCCGTCTACACGCCCGCGGGCGTGGCCGCACAGTCACGCCACCGCGAGATCAGCGGACGCAACCGCACTCACTACTGCGGCGCCTACTGGGGATGGGGCTTTCACGAGGACGGTGTCGCCAGCGCTCTGCGGGTTGCCCGAGAGCTCGGCGCAAGGCGCATCGAGCCGGTGCACGCATGACTGCCAGCGCGATATACGAGGGCACCATTCGCCACCGCCGGTACGTCGTGCGCCACCAGGAGCTTCGCCACCGGGTGGCGCTCGCATATCTCGACCTGGACGAGCTCCCCGGACTGCTCGGCGGCCGGCTTGTCGCTGACCGTCCGGGCCTCATTCGCTTCCGCCGGGCCGACTACCTCGGCGATCCCCAGATTGGGCTTGCGGATGCCGTGCGCATGCTCATCGAGCACCGGACAGGCAGCGTGCCCGCGGGCCCGATTCGTCTGCTGACGCACCTGCGCACGTTCGGTCACTGCTTCAACCCGGTCAGCTTCTACTACTGCTTCACCCCCGATGAGCGGCTCGACGCGGTCGTCGCCGAGGTGACGAACACGCCATGGGGAGAGCGCCACGCATACGTGATCGATCGCGCGGGCTCGGAGTCGGTGCTGGCAGGGGGCTCGGAGAAGGCGCTGCACGTGTCCCCGTTCATGAGCATGGATCAGAGCTACTCCTGGCGGGTTGCCTCGCCCGGGCCGACGCTGTCGGTTCACATCGAGAGCCGGGAGGGGGGCCGGCGCGCGTTCGATGCCACGCTCGCGCTCAACCGCTCGCCGCTGACCCGCGCCTCGCTCGCTCGCGTCACCGCGCGCTACCCGGCCGCCACGGTGCGGACGCTCGCGCTCATATACGGTCACGCGCTGGGATTGCGCCTGAAGGGCGTGCCGCCCCACGCACACCCCGGGGTGGTCGCATGAGAACAAGGCAGCGCGCCGCGCGGCGGATCGCGCTCGGCCTGCTCGAGCGCATGCGCTGCGGCCGCCTGACGATCCTCGAGGGCGAGCGAGCACTGGTGCTGGGTCACGGCAGTCCGCGGGCGACGGTACGGGTCAACTCGCCGCGGCTGTGGCCGATGCTCCTGCACGGCAGTCGCGGTATGGCGGAGGCCTACATGGACGGCCTGTGGGACTCGCCGGATCTGACCGCCGTCGTGCGCGTGGCGGCACGCAACGCGCCGTCCCTGGACCGCTGGCGCGGGCGCCTGGCACCCGCGCGCGTTCCGCTCCAGGCTGCCCGCGGCATCCGGGCCCGCAACACGCGCACGCGCAGCCGCCGCGACATCGCCGCCCACTACGACCTCGGCAACGAGTTCTTTGCGCTGATGCTCGATCAGACGATGATGTACTCGGCGGCATTCTTCCCGCGACGCGGCATGTCACTCGAGCAGGGGGCGACCGCCAAGCTCGAGCTCGTGTGTCGCAAGCTTGATCTCCGCCCCGAGGACCACATCGTCGAGATCGGAACGGGCTGGGGCGGATTCGCCGTCCACGCGGCGAGCACGCGTGGCTGCCGCGTGACCACCACGACGATCTCGCGCGAGCAGTACGAGCACGCCCGCGCGCGCGTGGCGCAGGCCGGCGTCGGCGATCGCGTCAGCGTCCTGTGCGAGGACTATCGCGACCTGGAGGGGCGCTACGACAAGCTCGTCTCGATCGAGATGATCGAGGCCGTCGGGTGGCGGGACTTCCCCACCTTCTTCGAGCGTTGCTCGGAGCTGCTGCGCGACGACGGCAGGATGTTGTTGCAGGCCATCGTGATCGACGACCGCGCGTATGAGGTCGAGAAGGCCTCGCGCAGCTTCATCCGCACGCACATCTTCCCGAATGGCTGCCTTCCCTCCCAGGAGGTCATCGCCCGCTGCGTCGCGCGCCTCACCGACATGCGGACGGTCGGGCTGGAGGACCTCACGCCCCACTACGCCGAGACGCTGCGCCGCTGGCGCGCCAACTTCGAGGCGGCCGCCGCCCGCCTCGAGGGGCTCGGCTACGACGAGCGCTTCCGCAGGCTATGGCGGATGTATCTCTCCTACTGCGAGGCGGGATTCGCCGAGCGGCGCATCGGCCTGGTGCAGTTGCTGCTGGCCAAGCCGGGGTGGCGCCGATACGCCGGTGTGACGAGCGCGCACGAAGCGCCACGGGCGCTGGCTTGAAAGGCATGGTCCGCGCGCTCGTCACCGGGGCTTCTGGCTATGTAGGGAGCCGGCTGGTGCGCGAGCTTCATTCGCTCGGCGAGCCGGTGGGGGGTGTGGCGCGCGACCCGAGCCGGGTGAGCTTCGATCCCACCGTCACGGTACATCGAGCCGACATGCTCGACCCGGACTCCCTGAGTGCGATCGGCGATGGCTACACGACCGCCTACTATCTCGTTCACTCGATGGGCCGCGGGGGCGATTCCGACTATGAGCAGCGCGACGCCAGCGCGGCCTCCAACTTCGCCCGCTTCGCGCTCGCCGCCGGCATCGAGCGGGTCGTTTACCTCGGCGGTCTCGGTGATCGTCCTGCCTCCCAGCATCTGCGTTCGCGTCTGCGCGTCGGAGAGATCCTGCGCGATGAGGGACCCTCCCTGACTTGGTTTCGTGCCGGCATGGTCGTGGGCGCCGGCTCGGAGAGCTACCGAACGCTCCGCTCGCTGGTCGAACGCCTGCCGGTGATGCTCGCACCATCGTGGCTGTCCACACCCACCCAGGCGATCGGCATCAGCGATGTGCTGCGCTACCTCGTCGAGGCTCCTCGAATAGCAGAGACGCGCTCCCGCGAAATCCAGATCGGGTCTGCGGAGATACTCACATACGGGGAGATGCTCGATGAGATGGCCGACGCGCTGGGACTCCGCCGGCGCCCACGCATCCCGGTGCCGCTGCTAACGCCGTGGCTCTCCTCACACTGGATCGGGCTCATCACACCGGTAGACGCGGGCGTCGCGAGACCGTTGATCGAGGGGCTCTCCACCGACACGACCGTCTCCGACCCATCAGGGATGGAGCTGTTCGACTTCCAACCCAGATCCTTCGCGCAGGCGCTGCGCGAGGCTATCGCCGAGGAGACCGAGTCCCGCCGGCTCACGACCTCGTCGTAGCTGCGCCAATCTGATCAAAATATTTTGGGACCCCGTTTGGACCCCGTGGCACCAATTTGGCGACTTAAGGGCCCACGCCGAACCTTAAGCTTCAGTACGCCACGCGACAGCGGCGATCATGCAGTCGAGCATTGAAGCAGTCGCCTTACGCGATCGGCGGTGGCGTGCCTTCAGCGCTGGCGAGGAGCGCCGGATCCCAATCGCACACCCTGCACGCGTGGCTGAACGCGGAGCGGGCAAAGTCGAGCGCCGCCGCATGCGGGTCCGAGCTCGAGCACACATCCTGCCAATCCAGGACATACTCGCCCAGCGTGTCCTCCCAGCGTGCCGCCGCGGGTACAAGCGTCGCGCCGCTGAACCCGTCTGGCGCCGGGTGCGCGTAGGCATAGAAAGCCGCCTTGCCGTAGCGCATATCTCCTGGCCACCAGCCGATGGCAACCTCCTGGGCGTCCATCGCGTTGCGCATGATGAAGTCGTCTGACGGCGGCTCGGCCGGCAGGCCCGAGAACAGGTTGACGGCGAGATCGAACGAGCCCCACCACGCGTTGACCGGCGTGCAGCGTCCGCGATACGGGGCGCGGAACGCGGCGAGGACAAGCGCCGCGCGGGTCGCGGCGGCAAAGTAGGAGGCGACCTGGGCAGGGTCATAGCGCGCGTGCTCGTCATCCTCATCCAGCGGCACGCTCCACGGGACCTCCTGCGGGGTCGGGTCGATCTCGACGGCGCCCCCGAGGGTACGAACCACGTCCAGAACCTCGCGTGTGACCTCGCCCACCGGCCGGTCGGGGGCGAGCGCGACGCGCCCCACGCCACCCCCGCTGTGCTCGACGACCGCCTCGTGGGTGCGTAGATCGAGCGCTACGACGAGCGCCCCCGAGCCGTCCGGCGCTCCCAGCGGAGCGGTCTCCCACCCCCGCGCGGTCAGACGCAGCGCCGCGTGCTGGAGCTCTGGCTCGGGTGGGGCGAGCACCACTGCCAGCTTGCCAAGGACCTGGGTGTGCGCATGAAGCGTGTCACAGGTCTCACTCCATCCCTCATAGGAAAGCACAGGCCATGCGCAAGACATCGCCACACACTACCTATCACGCATCCGCAGCGGAGCACACGACGGCGGCGATCCGCCCCAACGCGTCCTCGAACGCCGCCAGCACGCACTCCTCCAAATCATCGAAATATTCATGGAACATGAGCTGCGACACGCGCGCCCGGCGCGCCACGTGCCGCACGGACATCCGCGCGTACTCGAAGATAATCCGCTTCAAATACTCCCTGCCCGATAACGACGGGATTCTTGACGGTCTTGCCGTGGCGTTCGAGTTCATCGGCTACGACTGTGCTTCAGCCCGCCGAGCTGGCAAGTCAGGGCAGCTGTCTCGAGGAAGGGCTCTGGGCACCCTGGTCATAGAGCGGCAGTGAGCTCGTCGGGCAACCATACGCCCCCGCCGCATGCAAGTTCTCAAGATTTTTGTTCCCCAGTTGTTCCCCAGCGGGGCTCCTGATCAGACGCTGCGGTGATAGAAACCGCCATTTTACAGGGACTTCAAGAGGGTGAGCGAGGGGACTCGAACCCCCGACCGCCTGGACCACAATTAGAATACGGCCGGTCTGGTCAGATGCGATTTGGCTTGAATACAGGGATTCTGTGATGTCAGGTGAGGTCAGATTTGCTCAGTTTGGTACCCTGTTGGTACCCTGAGCGTCCGATGCGTGGGGTAGGATTTGCTTCATGGAGTCCTCTCCCCCACCATCTACGGCGACGTCGAGCAAGTCGGTTTCGCGCCGTCCGCGCGGTACCGGCGCGCTGTTCGTCAAACGCGACGGCGCCGGGCGCGAGACGTGGTATGGCAAGTGGCGGGTCGGCACGGTTCAGGTCAAGCGGCGCGTCGGCCCGAAGCGCATCCCCTCTACGCGCGAGGGCCTGACGCGCACCCAGGCGGAGGCGGAGCTGCGACGGCTGATCGGCGCGATCGACCACGCCACGGTGCAGCGCGAGCGCGTCACGGTCGAGGAAGTCGGCGAGCTGCTCGTTGCCAGCGTGCGCGCGAAGGGGCGTAAGCGCGCGACGATCGAGGCATACAGCTCGACCATCCGCGTCCATCTCGTCCCGTTCTTCGGCACGCGCACGCTCGAGCAGATCGGTCGCCGTGAGATCGAGGCGTTCATGGCGCACATGCGCCGGACCGGCCGCGCGCCCAAGACGACGCTGAACGCGCTCGGCATTCTGCACTCGATCTTCGAGTACGCACGGCGCGAGGGATGGGTCCTCGCCAACCCCTGCCAGCTTGTGGACAAGCCACGCGCCAGCGAGGGAGACCCCGACATCCGCTTCCTGGAGCCCGAGGAGATCGAGGCGCTACTGCGCGGCGTCCCGGACGACGACCTCGGCCACGTGGAGCGGCGCATGTATCTCGCGGCGGCGATGACCGGGATGCGCCAGGGCGAGCTGCTGGCGTTGCGCTGGCGCGACATCGACTGGCCGGCACAGCGCGTGCGCATCCGCCGCAACTTCGTCCGCGGCGAGTTCGGCACACCGAAGTCCAAGCGCTCATCACGCAGCGTGCCCCTTGCCGACCGGCTCGCGGGCGAACTGGACCGTTTGCACCAGGAGACGCCCTACCGGCACGACGACGAGTTGGTGTTCGCCCATCCTCACACCGGCAAGCCGATCGACCGCTCGCGCCTGCTCAAGCGCTTCAAGGCGGCACTGAAGCGAGGCGAAGTGCGGCCCGTTCGCTTCCACGATCTGCGCCACACTTTCGGTACGCGCATGGCGGCTCAGGGGGTGCCGATGCGTGCGCTGCAGGAGATGATGGGCCACCGCGACTTCAAGACGACGCTGATCTACGCCGACTACGCCCCGAGCGCGCGCGAGACGGAGTGGGTGGAGGCGGCGTTCGCCTCGCAGGCCGATGCACTGACCGCGCCACCGCCGACCACCGCGTCAGCGGGCAACGACAAGTGACACGCGAGCAGCCGCCACCTGACTACGAGATCGAGTTCTTCCGCCGCGCCGACGGCTCTGAGCCGGTGCGGCGCTTCATCGACTCGCTGAGCAACGACAAGCGCGACGCCCTGCTGGCGGCGCTGGCGCACATCCTCGCGCGCCAAGGTCTCGGTGTGTGCGGGTCGGAGTGGGGCAAGCAGCTCGGCGGCGGCCTCGCGGAGTTCCGGCTACGCCACGACGAGCGTGAGGTGATCGCGCGCGACGGCACCACCCCCGAGCCGGACCTGCCCGATCCCTCTCCCGAGAAGATCCTCCTGCGCGTGTTCTTCCACGCGCACGGCAAGCGCCTGGTGCTGCTGCTCAGTGGTTACGACAAGGGCGGACGACCGAGCGCCCGCCATCAGCAACGCGAGATCGAGCGAGCACGCGGGTATCTGAAGGAGTGGCAGACCACGCAGGCGCGCGAGCGACGCACGTCGAAACGAAGCACCAAAGGTCGCCGTGCGCACGATTGACGCGACATGGGATATATGCCATAATGCCGGTATGGGCACCAGCCTTACCGACTACATCCAAGAAGTCCGCGACCGCTACACCGACGAGCAGCGCGCCCATCTCGACGCGGAGATGCGCCGCTTCGACCTCGCCGGGCAGCTGCTCTCCCTGCGCTTGGACGCAGGCGTAACGCAACAGCAGCTCGCCGAACAGTCGGGCATCTCCCAAGCCGACATCAGCCGCTACGAGCGGGGCCTCGGCAACCCCACCCGCGCGACGATCGACGCACTCGCGGTGGCGCTCGGCGCGCACCTGGAGCTGGTGCGCAACTCAGAGCCCGTGCGGGACCTCACCGCCGACTACAAGCTCTCGGCGTAGCAGATCGGAAGCGTGCAAGTCCTCGTCCTCGGCGTGGCGTCCTTCGACAACAAGCGCCCCGCGCGCGACCACTGGGCCGATCCCACCACCCGACAGCAGGCTCACACCGCCCGGCGTATCCGTCGTTTCCGCGTGTGACCGTTGAGCGCTTCAGCCGGGCGAATACACCAGCGCCGAGCCGGGCCGCCACCCGGTCACCTGCCCCTGAGTGACCATACCGCCCGCCGCCCACCACTCGCGTTGGCGCTGAAGACCGTGGGCTTCACAGACGACTGTACTCAGCCGCGTTTCGTGTCCTTCCGCGCTCGCAGGTGCCAGCCGTCGCCACGGCTGACGAACCGCGTGTGCTTGGCGCGATACAGGTGCGCCGACACGCGCCCCGAACTGACGCCGAGCGCTTGCGCTATCTGTCCCGGGCGGGCACCCGGATGCTCAGCCAGATACGCCGCCACATCGTCCTGGGAGATCTGGCCCGCCGGGCCTTCGCCGAGAAGCGTCGAGCGGGCGGCACGCAACCGTTCGCGCTCATCCAGGAGCTCTTGCTGTGCTGCCAGCTGCTCATCCAGGGTCTTCAGGCGCTCGTCGATCTCGGCTACGACACCACGAGAAGCCCGGCCGACGACGCCACGCGAACGCTCAGACACGATCAACCTCCAGGATCACAGGACACAGGACACACAACACATCATACACACGTACATCATGCTCGTCAAGCGCTATCAGCCTTATGTATCACGTAGCACATCACGCCGGTCCGAGCACCCGCACAGGACCGGCCCCCACCCGCACAAGCGCCATCGCAGCACCACGAACCCCGATCAACCCGAATCCGTGTTTTTGTTTTTTTTATTTTTTATTCTCAATCTCTTCTTCCTCCAGACACCATCCATCCAGCACCCTGCCACCACCAGACCACCACCACTGCCTGCCCCACCAACCACCACTTCAGGTCATTGACCACCACCATCGAATAGTAAAGCTGAGAGGGGGGTGGTCAATGACCGACCACCACCACGCGCTGGACCCTCCGGGCAGGCAGTTTTGGCTCTACAAAGCCGTTTTCAGGGTGCTGGACCTGTCCGCGATCCTGTCGCGGACCTGACGCGCCCCGCGACAGGTTTTGCGACAGCTTTCGCGACACGATTTCCGGTCGTCTTCAGTCCAGCGTCGCCTCCAGCCAGCGGCGGCCATCGCCCCCGACCTGACGAACGACCTCCGCCACCCTCGCTTCCGTGCGCGCCGCTTCGACCGCCGCCAACCCGCCGCCACCACCACCGTCCGAGCGCGCCGGCCTCACCAAGCGCATCCACATCGCTCAACGGATGAAGCTGGCGCTCGCGTATCCCATTCTGCGCCCGCAGGTACGCCCCACCCGTTCTGGACGATTGGGGATTCGTCGCGTTCAGGGGGTTTGTGGGCTCTGGGGCTCCAACCGATCGGCCTCGCTGTAGGCGGGAGGCGCATCCGTCCGCAGCGCTAGCGATGATCGTCTACATGCTGAACGAGACGAGCTGTCCAGACCCCACTGCGGCCGGAGGCGATCGATGAGCGCGCGAGCGACCGCGCCGGCGCAGCAACCTCAGCTGCCGCTTGGGCTGTTGGAGGAGGACCCGGCGTATCTCACGCGACAGCTGGTCACCTACATCGGCAACAAGCGCGCTCTGCTGGGGCTGATCAGGAGCGCCGTCGAAGATGTGCGGCGGCGGACGGGACAGGACAAGCTGCGGATCTTGGACGCCTTCTCGGGCTCGGGCGTCGTATCCCGGATGCTCAAGCAATACGCCAGCGAGCTGGTCGTCAACGACACCGAGGACTACGCGCGGGTGATCAGCGAGTGCTACCTGGCCAATCGTGGCTCGACGCCGACTGACGTGCTCGCGGCCACCGTCGGCGCGCTCAACCGAGCCGTGGACGCCGGCTCGCCATCGCCGGGGCTCATCAGGCGCCTGTATGCACCGCGCGACGCGGACGCCATCGGGCCCGAGGACCGGGTCTTCTACACGCCCGAGAACGCCGATCGCCTCGACAGCTACCGGCGGCTCCTGGAGGATGAGCCGCCGGATATCAGGTCGCTGCTGATGGGGCCGCTCCTCTCCAAGGCGTCGATTCACGCGAACAGGGCAGGCGTGTTCAAGGGCTTCTACAAGGACCGCGGCACGGGCGTGGGCAAGTTCGGCGGCAGCGGCGCCGACGCGCTCGAGCGCATCACCGCGCCGATCATGCTGGAACCACCGATCCTGAGCAGGTTCGAATGCGACTACGCCGTGCATCAGATGGATGCGAACCTCCTTGTCAGCGACATTGGCGGATTCGATGTCGCCTACTTCGACCCGCCCTACAACCAGCACCCCTATGGGTCCAACTACTTCATGCTGAACCTGCTGGTCAACTACGAAGAGGCCATGTTTGGCTCCCTGAATGAGATTTCTCTCTTCAACGTCGGGATGTTCAATCGGGGAAGCTTCTACTTTCAAGAGAAGAAGTGGAGCATCAAGAAAATGGAAGAAGTGATGTACGAGGTTGCCAGCCGCAGCATCGACTACTACCGCGCGAAGCATGGTAGGAGAGCCTTCCCGCCGGCGACGTAGCTTCTGGCGGCTCGGGTTGCATCCCTCCCGATGAGCGTCACGGCGCCGGCAGCCTCCCGCTCGCACACGTGCGCGCTCGCGGCCCGCCTGGGCCACGACCTGCGAGATCGCCTCGGCGGCGCCGCCGATCGCGGCGTGCAGGCCCTCGCGCATGCGCCGCGCGTGGCGCGCGGTGCGGCGGCTGCGCCGCCCGTCTGACCAGGGGGTGTCTGGGGCTCGCAGCGTGCCGCCGACCTGCGGCGGCGCTGACGGAGTGTCATGGGCGCGGCCGCGAGCAGGTCAGGCAGACCGGGAAGTCAGAACGCCCGCGATCGCGGCGTTCGCACGCTCCAACGAGAAGGCGGCGGCGTCGAAGTCGCCGGCATGCTCGAGGCCCAGCCACTCGAGCGCCGCGGTGTGCCCGTCCTCATCAGGGTCCGCGAGCACGCGCCGGAGATCCTCGTAGCCGGGGGTTCCGCCGACGTCCTCAGGTGGGCATCTGCCGGCGCCGTCGGTGCAGCGCGGACCATCGTGGCCACCTTGCTCGACTGCTTCGAGCACGATCTCGTGCTCCCAGCTGTCGCCGAAGTCGTACTCGTAAGCCAGCCGGTCGCCTGGGTGGACGAGCAGCGCGCCGAGCGTCACCTCGCGGTCGTCGCTGATGTCGAGATCCGGTTCCGGGAACCCGTAGCGATCCGATCCGTGCTCGAACACGTGCAGGTGGGAGTCCTGCCAGCCCATCGCGGCCCCGAGCACCTGGTTGAAGCGGTCCAGACGGATGTCGGCGGGCACCCGCAGGCGTCGCCAGATCACCGGATCGGCGGACTCATCGAGCGTTACCTTGACGTACAGCGCGTCGCTCGTCGGCGTTCCCAGACCCAGCCACGCGCCGACGGTCTGAGATCCGAGCGCAGTGAGCGCGATCACGCTGTCTGCCACGCTCAGCACCTCGAGGCCGGCGACGGCCTCGAGGATCCTGCGAACGTCACCGTCACTGCGCCGACGCTGGAACTCGAGCTGCTGCTCGGTGGCGTCGGGAAACGAGTAGCGCAACATCGCAGTGCTACAAGCGACCTCGCACGCACGCTCCAGCGACGCACTGCCGCCGTGCCCGAGGAGATCCCCAAAGACCGCCTCGACGGTGTGGACCGCGTCGACCGCGACGACCGAATGCCCAAGCTCCTCAGCGAGCTGTGGGATCGCTACGAGCATGCGGCAGACGAGCTCGGCCGGCCGCTCGAGCAGCTTGGCGTGCTTGCGCACCGCGACGATCCGTCCGCGCACAACGCGAACCAGGCCACTCGCCTTCGCCCACTCGACCAGCAGGGTCAGCCGGTACAGCTCGGCGCTGCTCTGGATCGGGAAGCGTCGATCGAGAATGTCGCCGGTATCCAGCAGCTCGACCAGCGCGAGCGCGTCCACACGTCGGAGCCGACCGGTCTGCGTCAGCGCGCGGCCGGCGCCGACCCAGTCCACGAAAGCGCGTACCCGGGCGACCGTAGGCGCGCCGGCAGCGATCACCGCGAGATCGTCATTGCTCATGCGGCTGGTCCCTCCTCGTCTCTGAACCTGGATCCACCGCATAGGGTGGTGTGGTTCCGTCCGATGAGGTGTGTTAAATGACCTCCTGAGCAGGGCTTTTTAGTGGTTGTAATGGGCAACCACGGCCCTGTCAGGAGGTCACTCACATGGTGATGGATGAGCTGCCGGTTGTAAAGCGTGATTCGTTGCGGGTCGAGTTCGATGACGAGCGGTTGGTTTCCGATGCGGGGCTGATGCTGCCGGCGAGCCTGGCGGGGCGCCTTGGCGTCGAGGCACTGGTCAACGAGACGGTCGATCTCTCTGGTCGCACGGGCGGGGTGTCCCCGGGCCGCAAGGTGATGAGCTTGGTGTCCGGGATGCTCGCCGGCGGGGACTGCATCGATGATATGGACGTGTTGCGCGCTGGCAGCACGGGGCTGGTGCTCGGACACGATGTGATGGCGCCCTCGACGCTGGGGACGTTCTTGCGCGCGTTCACCTTCGGGCATGTGCGCCAGCTCGATCGCGTGCTCGACCAGACCCTCGCGCGGGCGTGGGCGGCGGGCGCGGGTCCCGGCGAGGAGCGTCTGGTGATCGACATCGATTCCTTCATCGGCGAGGTCTGCGGTTATAAGAAGCAGGGCACCGGTTACGGGTACACGAAAAAGCTTGGCTATCACCCGCTGCTGGCTACCCGCGCGGGGAGCAGCGAGGTGCTGCACATCCGTAACCGCAAAGGCTCGGCGAACACTCAGCGAGGCAACGAGCGATTCGTCGATGAGCTGCTCGCGCGGGTACGCCGCGCCGGGGCGAGGGGGAAGATTCTGGTGCGTGGCGACTCGGGCTTTGAGAACCAGAAGGTCTTCAAAAAGCTTGACGCGCAGGGGGTCGAGTTCTCGATCGGCGTCAAGCAGCACAAGGGCGTACGCGACGCGATCAGCCAGATCGGCGAGGATCAGTGGCAGCCGCTGGAGGACTATCCCGACACGGGCGAGGCGCAGATCGCCGAGAGCACCTACGGGCAGTGGCGGCTGATCGTGCGCCGCGTGCGCACACTGGGCGAGCAGGGTCAACTGTTTGACACCTGGCAGCACTTCGCGTTTATGACCAACCGCACAGAGCCATTGGTCCTCGTGGAGTCAGAGCACCGCGAGCACGCCGTCGTGGAGCTCGCGATCCGTGACCTGAAGGACCAGGCGCTCGCGCACTTCCCATCCGGTAAGTTTGACGCCAACAGCGCCTGGTGCGTGATCGCGGCGCTCGCACACAATCTCGGCCGTTGGACTTCCATGATCGGCTTGCCCGGCCAAGTTCCACGCACCGCGGCCACCCGCCGGCGGCGACTGTTCCAGGTTCCCGGCCGGCTGACGCGTACCGCCAGGCAGTGGACGCTTCACCTACCCGACCGCTGGCCCTGGCAAGAACAGTTCACCGAAGCGCTGGAGCGCATCCGCGCGCTCCCAGCCGCGGCCTGAACACCCCGACCACACCGAATACCCCGCACCGTCGCGCCGGCAGCCCCAGCCAACTTCGGCTGGCCAAAAACGGCACTTTGCGGGCACCTGACACGCCACTATCGCCCCTCAACAGCCACCAGCACGCCGGCCCAGCCGTTTCACCCCCGATCCGGGTCGTCAACCCTCCGATCGACGCCCTCCACGAGGTTATGCGGTGGATTCAGGCTGAAGCGGTGCCTCGCGTCCCATCTGAGCGAAAGAAGCTTGGCCGACTGGTTGCTACGGTGAGGGGCGAGGCGCTCCTAGAATCGGGCTGGATGAAGGCATACCTCTGCGTGTACCGTCATCCAAGGCCACCCGACCGCGACCTCGCTCGGACCGAGGAAGCGGCCAGTGGAAATCCAGCTTTGCGTCGTTATCTCGACGCCTACGGCCATGGGGATTCGTTCTACGACTGGGGCGATGACCCGAGTTTCTTCGCTGCGTCGGAGTTCCTGGGCGACGCGCGAAACGCGACGTGGGGCGTCTGCCGACCGGATGTTCGGGCGGCGCTCAGCACTGGCGATTACGTCGTCTTCGTCTGTGGCAGGCAACCTCCAAGGCATGCGCGCGCGTGGGAGTACACTTCGTCGGCGTTGCGACCCTTGGCGAAGGGTTGTCGCGCGAGACGATCTGGTCTGACGATCGGTACAGCGTGTACCGGCGCTTCTTCAACGTCCTCGCACGAGTCGATGGCAGCGGGCTGACGCAGCACGAGTTCGTACACCGCTTCCACGACAACTGGCGCGAACGCGCACATGCGCCATATTGGCTGTTCGATGCGAACCACACCGGCCTCAACCTGACGTCGCCGCTATTGCTCGCCACATACGACGGTGAGCCAGGGCAAATCGAGCGATGGCACACGTCGGACGACCGAGTGCGCGATCTTCGTTCGATGCTCCTGCGCGGTGCAAGACCTTCACGGGGCCTGCGATCGACCAACATCTGGCAGCCCCACGCGAAGCTCAACCTGTCAAACGGCTATGGGACGGACGGCGAGCTTCGCGAGCTGCGGATGACGCTCCTTGAGCTCGTCGAGGAGTAGCTCAGTCCGCTCGGGCGCGGTTGCAGCCACCTGCCACACTCTCAGCCGATGCCCAAGACCGACCCCGAGAAGGCTCAGTCTCGAGCCATACCGCTCACGCGGAGAGTGGGTCCCCGCGGAAGGGTCGCTCTGCAAGTTCGGACGCGGAGTGAAGCTGCCCCACCACGAACGGCTGCGGGTCGCCCTGGGTGATCGGCTTGTCCCGCGGGCCGGCGGGACCGAATAGCGCGAGACCCGAGCGGTGCTCGGGATCCTTCTTGAGCGGGTACCGGATACCGTGAAATCCCCCGTCCCACGCCGCCTGCGCCCACGGCCGGGCGTCGGCGCGCTCAAGCTGCTCGATATGCGCTGGAGCGCCAAACCGCTCAACGAGCGGAGAGGTGAAGTCGGCGATCGGCTTCCCGTAGAACGCGTCCAACGCCATGGCTGACACCTGACGGTCCGCGACCGCATCGCGTGCCTCCGTGGGCAACAGCCCAGCCAAGGCGAGCACCTCCATCGCAACGGCGGTGTCGTGTGTGCCTACGTAGCAGGTCCCAAGGGGCTCATGCAGATCGAAGCGGCCGATCGAGTCCTCGCCGGGATGTGACTCCACACTCGCGAAGTACCAGGCTCCACACCCCTTCCCGTGGACGCGCCAATGCTGGCCGTCCGAGGCACTGAACTTAACGTGGGGAAAGTCGGTGTGCAGCGGCGAAATCACACGAGAGAGCATAGGTGCACCGCAGCGCGGTCCGAGTGCAACGAGCTCGCCCGCTGCGCAGCCGCCCATCGGGCGTCTTGCCGTGGGCGCGCGCTTTCGCCCAAAGGAGCCCATCGACACCGGGCTGGAGGATGGCGTCGAGCGCGTCGGCGATCGAAGAGAGATATCCCACCGTGAGGTGGTACGCCACGCCGACCACGGTCCGCCCGCACCCGAAGAAGAGCATGTGGCTGGTCCCCCGGAGTTCGGTGCTGATCTGACCACGACCACAAAACTTAGCCCGCGAACTGTTGAACGCAGTAGCGACAAACATGTGCGGCATCATTGACCGACTCGGCGCACTCTGGGCAGCGCTTCACCGGATTGGCCGGCCGAGTCGTGCCTCAACCCTTGTGCTGAAGTGGGTGCAGATGGACTCGCGACGTGTGCGGCAGGCGCAGGCTCGCGACCGGCCGGAGCCTGCGCGAGCGCGCCAAGCAGCGCGCCGCGTAGCAAGCCGACACACGCACAACGACCGCACGCCGTATCTTCTGAACCACGACGATCGCGTACTGTGGCCGGGGCGACATCGTCTCGGGGCGATTCCAGAAGGGGAAGGGCCGGGCTGGACTTGAAATCGTGCCTGAGCCAGACAACGACGCTGGAGACACGATGTACCGAAACGTACGGAAAAGACTCGAACAATGCGGCACCGATGTCCCCGAGGAAGGGACCGTGACCCTGTACCACGCTGGCCCCGTCGCGAAGCTCATCGAGATCGAGCGAGCGCTCATCATCCCCGCCGTTGATGACGATGATGCACGGCGTCGCGTGTATGTGGCGAGTTCTCCTGAGATCGCAGAGGTCATCCCGCACGCGGATGGAGCAGTCGAGGTAGAGGTCGACGTCGCCCTCAAGCTTGAGCTGGGCCTAGGCGATTCGCCCGATAAGGACTGGGCCGAGCTGGTGTACGAAGTGCCCGATGACGACCAAGGCATGCCGGTGGTCTCGGCGCGGCGCGTGCAGCGCGGGCCTGCACGCCGCGATGACCCGCGCGGCAGAGCGGCTACAGCATGAGGCCCGACCAGGCGCGCGCGGTCGGCAAGGCGCTGCTCGCTGCGGCGGGTGACGGCGACGCACTTGTGATGAGCACCTACGGGCACCCTTCGGACGAGGCAGCACGCGCTCGCGTTCTTGCGGCGTACCGCAACAACCCGGCATGGCGCTTGAAAGCCGTCGGCGACTGACGAGCGGTTAGTGCTGTGGAAAGGGCCCTGGCGCTAGGGCCCGTGAAGCATAGCGTCGTCACGTCACCTTTAGGCAGAAAGTCCTCATTCTGGCGATGTCCACCCGGGTTGATGAACCACCCATTCTTCTCCAGAGGGAGTCTTGCATGTGCCTTCTGTCGGGATTTGCCCTTCGAGTTCTTCGTCGCCCGAGTGCGACGTGAGTAGCGCTTCAGGCCCGTGTACTTCGCGGCAGTGTGCGGCGAGACTCAGTGCCCCAACTTCTTTACTATCGCGGCTCGCTTGGTTCTTCATACCAAGCCGAATTATGAGCGGGTTCATCTTCTCCGACCCTGTGTTCCGTGCTTTCGTCCTTCTTGTCTTCGGCTTCGACCTTTTTCGCTTCAGCTTCGGCATCCTTCGCATTGGCTGGCCGACCTTCTGCGACCCGGCTATGTTCCAGACCTTCTTTTTCCTGCCAATACTTCGACCCGGCGACTAGTTCGGGATGTTCCTTTTCTTCACGCTGCTGCTCAGTTTCTTCGGCGGTGGTCGCCGTGGCTGTCGTGTGTTCACCAGAGGAGCCACTGCTACCGCACCCGCCAATGCCCCCGAGCAGGGCGAGCACCATCGCAAGTGTCGTGAGCCGTCTCATCCTTTCGTTTATCGGCTTCAATGCAGCGAGCTTTAGGGCTGATGGGTGGTAGGATCGGACCGATGACGGACGAGGACATGCGTTTCGTCTCGGGCTGTATCCACGAGGCGCAGACGTTGCTCAAAGGCATACCGCGTACCGAGTCATCCCAAACTCTGCTAAGCGCGGCGAACAGCGTCCTGAGTGGCAAGCCGGACGGCGAGGCGATTCAGGCGGCGAGGAACGCGCTCGCGATGTACGGCAAATAGCCTCGCGGGCGTCTGTGCGGTCGATCCCCGCGAGGACGTCGGCGGCGATCTTCGCGTCGCCGTCGGCGACGGTTTCCAGGGCGGGCGGAAGAGTCGTGCGGCGCGATCGACGTCTTCGGTCCGGGTTCGGCAGCGTCCACGCGCCACAGCATCCTGCCCGCCGGCCGCGGGATCTTGCGGTCGGCGACTTGGGGTGCGTTGGTCGTGTCGTCAGTTGCGTCGGCGGGAGGCCCACTGTGCCCGTCTGCGGCGCATCTGGGGTATCCGATGTGGGTCTGTGACGATCTGCAGGGTGCTCTCGGGCAGCGTGGCGAAGCCGGTGTCGGTGGTGGCGATGAGCGGGGTTTCGGTGAGGATCGCGGTCGCGGCGTGCACAGCGTCGTGAGAGCGCATCCCGCAGCGGCCCATCAGCTCGGGCACTTGGCCGAGGACTTCGCCGATCTCGACCGCCGCGGTGTTGCTCGTGTCGAGTAGCTCCTCCCACTCCTGGCGGTAGATGCCGAGCAGCCGTGCTGCGCGGGCGCGGACCCTGCCGTCGTATCGCTTCGGGCCGTGCGCGGCGTGTCTGCCCCAGCGTTCCTGCAGGGCGATGTTGAACAGCGCGTCGTAGAGCTCGGTCTCAACCAAGCGGTTGAACACGAACAACGTCCCGTGATCGGCGCACTCTCTGAAGAAGCCGCGCCAGTGCTCGTGGGCTCGCTGAGAGGGCAGCAGGAACTCCACGATTGCGCTCGTGTCGAGCGCGACCGCATCGGGTGCGCTCCAACGCATCGAGCTGAGGTCGCTGATGCCGCGCGACAGGCGTGGTCGCTCCGCGCCGTGCCCGCCGGCCATCGGCGGCTACCGGCCGCTGCGGTAGAAGCTGCGGTCCACGATCACGTCGGTCTTGATGCTGCCCGCGATACGGTCGATCGCCGCCACGCGCTCCTCCGGCGTCTTCAGCTTGGCCTCGCGCACGGGGATGGTCCTACCGTCGCGGAGCTTCAGCGTTCGACCGCGCCGCGCGCGTGGAGAGATTCTTGGCTCAGCCATGCTTCCCATCTTAGCGGCTGATACGCGCATGCTCTCGACGATGGGACCTCCCTGCAGCCTGATACGTACGTTCGGGCCTGGAGACGCGCAGTGGAGTTCGACGGTCGAAGCGAGGCGCACCTCATCGTCGCGAGCCAAAGCGATGACGGCCGGCGCGCCGACTTCAACGCCCTGAATCGGGCGTTCGCCTCCCCGCCAAGCTGACCGCGTCTTGCTCGGCTCCCGTTGCGCTCAGCCCAGCCAGTGGCGGTACGCCTCGATCCACTGCGCGCCCTCGGGCGGCGGGGTCGGCAGAGGCAGGTCGAGGAGCGGGATGGCCTGTCGCAGCTTCTCACGCGAGCAGATCGCCACGATCTGGTCCTCGCCGGTCAAGTCCACGCGCTCGACGGTGACCTCCACGCCCAGCACCCGTGTTTTGAAGGGAACCGTCAGCTCGTCTTCGATCACGGTGAGCAGACCTGTGACCTGCTCGGCCTCGTTGTAGCAGTCGACGGTGGCCTCCTCGACCATCGCGTCGAGCTGTGCTTTGCTCATCGAACCCACCGCACGAGGATATCCCAGGGTCAAGACGCCACATGGCGGACCACCGGCCGCGATGCGCGGGAGAGCCAGTGGCCGCAGGTCGCGGATTTCGTCGCGCATACCGCGTTCCAGGCGATCGTGCGCACACCGAGCCGCGCCTTCATGTGGGAGTGGTACGAGCAGCGGCTCGGAGCGGTCATCGTCCATGACGAGCGGGGTCGGCACGGCGTTCAGGGCCTACGATGACGAAGGACCGCCCGAGAGCGGCCCTTCGCAAGACGTAGCAAGACCGGGTTCCCGCCGATGCCGGCGGCCCGGCCCTGCACCCATGCAGTTTAGCGCGCCACGGGGGCAGAACGGCTACAGCATCCCACGCAGCCCCCCGATCAGCCTCGGCCGTCCCGCCGCTACAGGTCAAGCGACATCCGCCCGCCGGAAACGCGAGCCAAGCGGTTCGTGTTGACTTCGGTTGGCTCCGTCGAACCGCATGGTTCTCGAACCGCCGGCACACGGAAGGTCGCTTCGATCCGGTCGCGTGCGTCTACGTGGATGCCGTCAATCGTGGCTTGTAGGACCCGCCACCATCGTCCACAGGCTGGGAGACGACGGCGTGGAGCGCCTGCTCTCCGGCATGCATCTGATCGCACCACGAACTCCCGCGCACGAGCATGTCGATCTCTCCCCCAAGGAGCTGGCCCAAGCGCTCGACCGCCTCGGCTTGACCGCACCCCAGCCCGCACCGCCGGTCCAGATCGACCTCTCGGACTTCGACGACTAGAACGCGCGCTCGGCGTAGAAGCCCACGCGCGCCCAGGGCGGGCGCTTGAACTTCTCCAGCCTGGCGAAACGGAAGTCCCGCTGGGCGCGCGTGGCTACCGTTCGCGCCCACGCCCTGCGAGCCTGCAGGCTGCCGGCGTCTTGCCGACTTCTTTCGTGGATAGATGCCCACATCGCGTCGGGCACGCGAGAACGCCTCACAAGCGCTCGCGCCCGAGCATCGCGCGGAGGGTCGTCCACGAGCGCACGCGCTCGGGCACACCGCCACCGGAGCATCAGCGGTCTCGCAAAGTTTGGTACCCCATTGGTACCCTAGCATCCATTTGTGCTGGATGCCTCAATCAGAAACCTGCTCATTTGCAGGGATTTCATGAGGGTGAGCGAGGGGACTCGAACCCCCGACCGCCTGGACCACAACCAGGAGCTCTACCAGCTGAGCTACGCCCACCAAGTGAGGATCACGCAGTCTAGCGACGCGCCGGGGCCGGCTCAGGAATCCAGCGACCGGAGCGTGCGTTCGGCCAGCGCGAGCGCCTCGCTTGGGGACAGCTCGGGGCGGCGTTGGGCTGCCAGGCGCCAGGCCTGCAACAGCGCCTGCGGATCGGCCCCAAGCAGGGACGGCAGCTCCGCGTCGGTGGCGCCGGCCGCGACGTTGTCCGCCATGGCCCGCTCCCCGAGTGCGGTGCTCAGACCGGACGCCGCAAGGTTCTCGGCGGTCTCAGCGGTCTCGGCGGCCTCGGCGGCCGCGGCCCCCGTGTCGGGCCGGGACGCCCGGGCCTGGGCGATCACGCGCTCGGTGACGTCCTGGGACCGATGCTGGGCCTTGCGCCAACCCTGGCCCATCGCGAGGTCCTCGACCTCCAGGCGCGGGCCCTCGAGCACGGTCAGGCGCGCCTCGTTCGGGTTCCACTTGCGTTCGCCCAGCTCGATCCACCGCTCGCGCGACCACGGCACGAGCAGCTCACGCAGCTCGGCCTCGCCGAGGTTGAACGCGCACGCGTTGTGCGGGAACTTGCGCAGCTCGACGTGGAACATCAGCGGAAGGCTTGCATGTCGGCGCTCGGGACGCCGGCTCGGGGAGCGTTCACCGGGCGGCGGCGCCAGGGCCTGACGGGCTCAGTCCATCGCCCGTCCTGCAGCCGTCTCTCCTACTCAATCTCTCCCCTACTCAATCGCTCATCGCCACCAGCCCGTGCATGAACACCTCGAACATCCTCCCATACAGACCCGCGTCGAGCTCGGGGTCGATGATCTGGTCGAGCAGGAACCCGTCGGCCATGAAGAACGTCATCGCAGCGACGTCCGCGGGCGGGACGGGCGGCGTGACGCCGTAGGAGGAGGCCCAGCGCGCGAACACGGAGGCCATGCGGGCGCGCAGATCGCGCTGGCGGGCGGCGAGCTCGATGCGGAACGCCTCGTTGCGCGCGGCGTGGGTGCAGAACTCCTGGTAGAGCCTGCGCCACTCGCGGGTCGGAGTCGATCTGCTCGAGGAAGTCATCGGCCGCGGCGCGGGCCTCCGCGGCCGGATCCCCCGTGCCCCTCAGCACCGCGTCCAACCGTGCGAGCTCGGTCGCGAAATGCTCGTCCAGCATCGTCAGGAACAGATCCTCCTTGCTGGCGAAATGCGCGTAGAACGCGCCCTTCGTGTAGCCGGCGTCGGTCGCGATCCGGTCGATCGAGGCGCCGTGCATCCCCAGCTCGCAGATCAGCCGCGAGGCCGAGCGCAGCAGCGCCGCGCGAGTCTGCACGCTGCGCTCGGATCTGCTCGGGCCGGCGGCACGGCGGCGTCCGGCGCGACTTGCCGTGGCGCTCACGCCGCGGTCGCTTCGGGCTCGGACACGGCGTCGGGATCGGGCACGGTCTCGGCTCCGGGCACGGGTGTGGCGGCGGACACGGAGGCTGCCTCGTGCGTGGCCTCATGTGCGGAGTCCTTCACCCGACCGCGGGTGGGCGGGCGTCCGACGAGCACCGTGGCGTCGTATCGCGGGGTCTCGGTGATCGCGCGCCGGTACACCCGCTCGGACTCGGGCCGCGCCGGGGCGAGCGTGCGCCGCGAGACCAGCTCGCGTAAGACGACCTCCATCTCGAATTGCGCGAACGCCGCGCCCAGGCAGCGCCTGATGCCGCCGCCGAACGGGATCCACGTGTACGTCCCCGGCGACCGTCCTCCCTCGGACTCGATGAACCGCTCGGGGCGGAACTCGTTCGGCTCGGGATAGATGTCCGCGCGGTGGTGCACAAGGTGGATCGAGGGCACGATCGAGGCGCCCGCCGGCAGCACTCTTCCACCCAGCTCCATCGGCTCCTGCAGACGGCGCAGCACGATCGAGATGACCGGACGCAACCGCAGCGTCTCCTGCACGACGGCCTGCAGGTAGGCGTCCTCGCCGGCGCGCACCTCCTCGGTCAGGCGCTCCATCCGCTCGGGTGCTCGGCACAGTCGCTCGACGGCCCAGGCAAGCGCGTTGGCGGTCGTCTCGTGGCCGGCCACGAGCAGCGTGAGCAGCTCGTCGCGCAGCTCGGAGTCACTCATCGGGCTGCCGTCCTCGTGCGTGGCCCGCAGCAGCAGCGACATGATGTCGTCGCGCTCGGCCAGGTCGGCGACGATGCGGCGCTCGGCGATCTCCGCGTAGATCGGTCCGTTGACGCGCTCCAGTTCGCGCCGGAACGCGGGGATCCGCGCGATGCGATCGGGTCCCAGCACCAGCATCGCGATGCCCTTGACGGGATCGGTGAGGACGTCGAGCAGCCCGCGCAGCTCGCGGCGCAGCTCATCCATGCGCGGACCCTCCGATATGCCGAACACCGCGCGCAGGACGATCTCCAGCGTCATCGCCTGCATCCGCGGGCGCAGCGGATATGGCTCGCCAAGCGGCCAGCGCTCGATCTCATCGGCGGCGACGCCGGCCATCAGCGCGCCGTAGCGCTGCATCCGCTCGCCGTGGAACGCTCCCAGCATCAGCTTGCGCTGGCGCAGGTGCGGGGCGTCGTCGAGCAGCAGCACCGAGTCCGGCCCGAGCACCGGCAGCAGGATCCGGTTCGCCTCACCGGCGTGCAACAGGCGCGGATCGCCGGTGAACACCTGCTTGATCGTGTCGGGGTCCGATGTGACGACCCACGTGCCTTCGTTGGCGATCCGCAACGTGAACATCTCGCCGAACCGCGCCTCACACTGATCCAGCAGCCACTGCGCGCGGCGATACCAGATGACCGCTTGCACGGCCCGCGGCATCCGCGGCCCGGGCGGCAGGCCGGTGGGTGTGGCGCGAGCGGTTGCGCCGGACTCGGTTCGCATGGGCTCCCCTTCGGTAGACGCGGTCGGCGCGGTTCGCATACTCCTCGGTATCCAATCACATACCGGGCGGGATGTCAAATGGCCGGCTCAGGTGTGCAGAGCCCGTTCGACCGGCTCGAAGTCGACCTTGTCGCGCACGCCGCAGTCCGGACAGGCCCAGTCGTCGGGCACCTCGCTCCACGGGGTCCCCGCCGGGAAGCCCTCGCGGGGGTGGCCCAGCTGCTCGTCATAGACGTAACCGCACGCGGGGCAGCGATAGCGGCTCACGACGCAGCCCCATCGAGGCTTGCCAGCACGCGCGCGCGCCGGCGCGGGGCGATGTTCGCGCGGGTCAGGTCGCCCCCGTAGTGAGCCAGCAGCCGCCGGTCCATCACCCGTCGCCACAGCGGCGGGATCATCGCGAGCACGATCATCCCGGCGTAGCCCGTCGGCAACTGCGGCGCCTCGTCGACGTGACGCAGCGCCTGGTAGCGGCGGATCGGGTTGGCATGGTGGTCGGAGTGGCGCTGCAGGTGATAGAGCAGCACGTTCGAGGCCGTGCTGTTGGAGTTCCAGCTGTGCTCGGGCGCGGTGCGCTCGTAACGGCCGTCCTCGCGGCGTGAGCGCAGCAGACCGTAGTGCTCGAGGTAGTTGACGACCTCCAGCAGCGAGAACCCGACGATCGCCTGCAGGATCAGATACGGCAGCACGACCGCCCCGAACACGAGCGCGAGGGCAGCGAACAGCGCGATGGTCATCGCCCAGGCGGTGAGGATGTCGTTTTGCGGCGTCCACATCGAGCGGTCCATGCGCCTCAGCCGCACCCTCTCCAGCTCCCACGCCGAGCGCAGGCTGCCTGAGACCGTGCGCGGCCAGAACGCGTAGAAGCTCTCCCCAAGCCGCGCGCTGGCCGGATCCTCGGGCGTGGCCACGCGGACATGGTGGCCACGATTGTGCTCGATGTAGAAGTGCCCATATCCACTTTGGGCCAGCGCGACGCGTGACAGCCAGCGCTCGAGGCTGTCGCGCTTGTGCCCCAACTCGTGCGCGGTGTTGATCGCGATCCCGCTGACCATCGCGACGGTCAGCGCGAGCCCTATGTCCTCAACCGTGGACAGCTTGCCGCTGGACCACATCCAGCAGGCGAACACGAGCCCGGCGTACTGGATCGGGATGAACGCGTATGTGCACCAGCGGTAGTAGCGATCTCCTTCCAGCCACTTGATCACGCTGTCGGGCGGGTTCGTAGCGTCCAGGCCGATCAGCAGGTCGAGCATCGGGAAGATCCCGAACACGAGGAACGGCCCGTAGAACCAGAACGCCCCCAGCCCCGTCGCTTCCACCAGCCCCCAGGAGATGAACGGCAGCAGCGGCACGATCAGCCCGAGCAGCCACGCATAGCGCTTGGGATCGCGCCAGCGCACCTGCTCGGCGGATGGGTTCGCGGGCGAGCCCTCGTTCACGTGCGCCGATACCGCAGCCATTCTTCGCGTCTCCTTTGTTGATCACTCCGGCCCCTTCTGTACAGCTAGCTTACATATCTGGGGGTGCTTGCCAACATCCTTCAGCGTAGGGAACACAAGCGCCCCCGGCTGGATTCGAACCAGCGACCTGCGGATTAGAAGTCGCTTCGTGACCCCAACTTTTGGCTCTACAGAGCCATTTCAGGAGGGCTCAACGTGTCCCAAGTGACCTCAGATTTGCGGAGTTCGGGACATATTTCGGGACACGGTTTCGCAGCGAGACACCGCAAGGTCGCGGCCTCACTTCGTGCCAGAACGAACGGAGCCCCAGGGGGATCACCGCCGAAGCGGGAGGGCCTTACCTGGGGCATTCGCCTGCAAGGATAGCACCAGACTCCACCACAAGACCGTTGCGCACCCGTCTATGATCGACTGGATGAAATGCTGTACATCTGATGCCGAAGTGTGTAGAATCTCATCCCATGCGATCGGATCAGATCCTCGACGTCGCGCAGCGCATGGGTGGGACGGTCTCTGCCGCCGAGCTCATCGGCAGCGGCGCTCGCTGGGAAGACGTATACCGGCTGCGAGACGACGGAGCGCTGGTCGAGCTCTCCCGTGGGATCTACCGCCTGGCCGATGCTCTCCCAACAGCGCACCTGGACCTCGTCGCGGTTTGCCGCAGAGCACCATCCGGCACGATCTGCCTGAGCTCAGCCGCCAGCTACTGGGATCTGACCGACGAGATGCCCAACTCCGTCCACCTCGCGGTCGCACGCGGACGACACCGCCCCACGATCGCCTACCCCCCCACACGGGTGCATGTCTTCGCGGCAGACACGTTCGCGCTCGGACGCATCGAGCAGCCGCTCGAATCGGGCGAGACGATCGCCATCAGCTCGCGCGAGCGGACCGTCGTCGATCTCCTGCGACTTCGCTCGCGCGTCGGACGAGACCTGGCGTTGACGGCGCTCCGGAGATACCTGCAAAGCCAAGACGCCAAGCCGGGCGAGCTGCTGGTGCTGGCACGGCATCTACGGATAGGCACCGTGATGGCCGAGACGATGGAACCACTGCTGGCATGAGCAGCCGCACCCCCAACGAGGCATACCTGGCACTGCAGAAGCTTGCGCGCGCCCAGGGCCGCAACACCCAGCAACTGTTCGAGCTCTACATCCACGAGCCGCTTCCTCGCACGACTGGCCGAGTCGCGGTTCGCCGAGTCGTTCATCCTCAAGGGCGGGATGCTGCTGGCCACACTGGATGTTCGGCGCACGACGCGGGACGCCGACATGCTTGCGCGTGGACTGTCGAACGACGAGGAGAACCTGCGCACGGTGGTCGGCGAGATCGCGGCTATCCCCATCGATGACGGCGTGAGCTTCGACGCCACATCGATCTCGGTGCAGACGATCCGCGAGAACGCCGACTACGAAGGCGTGCGCCTCACGTTGCCTGCCGACCTGGGCGGCGCCGCGCTCAAACTCAGGCTCGACCTGTCATTCGGCGATCCGATCACGCCGCAGCACATCGACTACCCCACCCTCCTGGACGATCAGGACTTCCGGCTCCTGGGCTACCCGCTGGAGAGCGTCATCGCCGAGAAGGCCGATACGATGATGCTCCTCGGCGACGCCAACACACGCGACCGCGACTACGGCGACGTCTACCGCCTCTCAGAGATCCACCCCGTCGAGGCCGAACCGCTGCGCCGGGCCCTGCGCTCGGTGGCCGAGCACCGCCACCACGAGATACGACTGCTCAGCCCACTGCTCGACACACTGCGCGAGACCCGGCAACAACCGTGGGAAACGTTCCGCGCCCGCGCCGGCCTGGCCGGATTGCCCGAGCGCTTCTCCGATGTCGTCGACGGCGTCGTCGCGTTCCTCGACGGCGTGCATGACGAGAACGCCTCACGCTGGGACCCGGTCAAACGGCGTTGGGAGTAGACATCTACGGTGGTAGCCGGCTTGCTGCCCTCGCCCGAATCGTTGCGCCCGAGCCCGTATGCCGTAAGCGCTCGCGGGCGGGCGCTTGTACCCATGTTCCTCGCCATCGTTGGCGAGGTATTTGCCTCAACCAGCCCGCCCACACCAGCGTCCACGGTAAGCACCGACCCACTCACCCCTGAGTGAGGCGGTAAGCGCCCGAGCCCGGAGCGCGCCAGTCATAGAGAGCACCAGGCTGTCCACCCGGGGGCTCTTAAATAACCGTCAATGCCACCTCGCTCCGCCCGCTATACCGGAGCGTGTCTCCGCCAGCCACTCCTTCAGGTCGTCCGGGTTGAAGCGGACGTAGTGCCCTAGTAGTGCTTTGTTAGTTTTTCTGTAGGGTTTCTCGCTGGCTCGGCGAATCCTGCTCGCGTCTGGCAATCGACGTGAGGGGGTTCGGGATGACGGCGGTGATGGAGATGGCGGTGGATGGTCCCGTGGCGGTGCGTGAGCGTCTGGAGGCGTTCGCGGATGAGATGCTCACTGATGTGGACAACCAGCCTATGCAGCTGACAATCGCGTGTATCTGCGGGGGCTGATCGAGGAGGGTCCTCGCAAGTCGCTTGAACCGATGGTCGCGCGATTGGGCGATGAGGCCGACTATGAGAGCTTGCAGCAGTTCCTGGCGGTGAGCACGTGGGAGGCGGCGTTGGTGGTCAGGGCGGTGGCCGAGCGAGTCGCGCCAGCGATCGAGATCGAGGCGTGGGTGCTCGACGACACCGGCTTTCCCAAGGACGGCAAGGGCTCGCCCGGGGTCAAGCGCCAGTATTCGGGGACGCTGGGCAAGACGGGCAATTGTCAGATCGGCGTCTCCGTGCACGCCGTTGGCGTGAAGGGCACGGTCCCGTTGGGGTGGGCGCTGTATCTGCCGGAGGAGTGGTGCTCGGATGCGCGAGCGCAGCGAAAGGCGAAGATCCCCGCCGAGCTGACTTTCAAGACCAAGCCGCGAGCTCGGGGTGGACCTAGCGTTGCGCGCCGCGGGCTGGAAGATCGAGCGGGTGCCGATGCTGGGCGACTGTGCCTACGGCAACAACACCGAACTGCGAGACCGCCTGCATGACGGCGGGCTTCAGTACGTGCTGTCGGTCGCGGCGGCGACGAAGGTGTTCGCCCACGTGACCGATTTCAGCGCCGCAGCACCGAGCCGGCAATCGCGGCGGAGGCCGGCCAGCCGGCCGCGACCGGACCGCGAGGCCGGAGTCGATCGGTGCGCTAATCGCCCGTCTCGGCGAGGAGAGCTCTTCAAGACAGTCACGTTCCACGACGGCCCCGAGGGCAAGCCGGTCAAGTCCCGATTCGCCTTCGGCGCGTGCGCGCTGCGCACCATGGCGCCCCCACGACGAACGCTGGGCCACGGGCGGTGAGGCTCCGCCGCGCGAGGAGTGGCTGATCGCCGAGTGGCCCGAGGGCGCCGAGCGACCCCAGCGACTACTGGCTCTCGAACCTCCCCGCCGACACCAAGCAAGAGCGCCTCGCGCGCCTGGCAAGGCTGCGCTGGAAGATCGAGCTCGACTACAAGCAACTCAAGGGCGAGCTGGGCCTCGACCACTACGAGGACCGCTCCTGGCTAGGCTAGTACCACGACACCGGAGTGGTCACCGCCGCCCACGGATTCCTCACCCTGGAGCGCCTTCACCCAAAAGCCCAGCGGCCGGCCTGACACTCCCGCAGGCAGTGCTACTGTTCCAGCCGCTCCTACGCTGCTGGACCGGCCGCTGCTCCACCTGCCACCAAAGCATCGACCTCGACGACCTACACCTCCCGCCCCCACAACGCGAGTAAAAAGCTAACAAAGCACTACTAGGCGGTGGTGCGGGATGCGTCCTCGCGGGCTTGGGCGAGCAGCCATGTGTGGGGGACGCCGAGCAGGCGGCTGGCGACCTTCGCGTCGATCAGGGGCGTGAACGCGCGCTGCTGGTCCTGCTGGATGCCGCGCGCACGGCGCAGACGGCCAGCGATGGCCGCCGGTGCGTCGCCGTTCGCGGATGGGGGAGAAGGTTGGTGGTGAACGGTCGCATCATGGTCTCCTGATGGTTGACGCAGTTTCTGGAACGGGCGCTTCATGACCGGCGCCACGCGGGCGCTTACGAGACGGCTCTTACGGTCATCGGTCGGTTGTGGGGCGGCCGGCGGCAGCGTCCGCCCAGCAGGAGCCTGGATGACGCTGCTGCGCAGCTTGTCGATGCGCAGCTCTGTCGGGGGTGGGTGTGTTCGGTGAGCCACACGAAGGGACGGGATGGTCGTCCATGCGGGCGAGGACTCGACGAAGTCCGCGAGATCCTCGGCTTGCCGAGACCGGCCGCGAACCGGTCGGCGATGTACTCGCGTTCGCGCCAATGCGAACCCCAGAACAGCGCGGTCATCCGCAGCCCGAGACCGCCTTTGGCGAACGCGATCGTCTTGCGCAAGACGCCACAGCAGCGCGCCCAGGATCGTGACCGCAACAGCGCTCGGTCGTCTGAGAGGATCAGCGCGCTGCGCTTGGCCGGCTCGCGTTCGGCGGGTTCGGGGGCGGGTGCATGACCAGGCGGTTCAGCGCGGCGGTCAGCCTCCCATCGGTGCTCGCGAGATGCCCCAGCTCGTGCGCGAGCATGGCCGGGAGATGATCGCTTTCCAACAGGGCCCGCGAGAGCATCAGGGTGTGCCAGCACACCGCGGCATCCGGTTGAGGATTGTCGAGCACGAACCGGAGAACCAGAGGGTCAAACGAGACTGCATGACGAATCACTCCTTGTGTTTGGGGTTCAGAACGGGAGGGTCCCTACCTCCTTCTCCGACGAACCACCCCCAAACGGGACAGCCTCTGCACAAGTTTTTTCGCCGGGCCGAGCGTGCCTGTGCTGCACCAGAACGCGCGCTCGGCATAGAAGCCCGTACATGGGACGGGGGAAGCGGTGCCCCGATTCTCGACCGCCGGCCGGCCACAAGAGGAACATGTCTGGCCAATGACCAGAGAGACGGGGTCGGGTCCGTGATCCGGCGCATGCTCGTCGCCGCTACGCCCGTGTTCTCCCGGACCCGCGCCAAGCGCTCCTGCTCGGCTTTGACCGGTTGGGGACGAGCCCTTGCCGCTCATACAAGCTCGCCGCTCGCAGCGCAGCGAGATGAAGCGTACCGAACCGCCTCGCTCATCACCGCGGCGCTGTGATCGCCGTCTGAGCAGCCTGTATCCAACGCCCTGTCGCGTAGTGGTCGTCCGGGATCATCGCCCGTTCGAGTCGCGGGCACTCCAGGAGAGCGCCGAGCGGATCATCGCAACGCTGGGATGAGGCTGGGCAAGCCGCCGCACGGCGGTCGCTGATCTCGACTATCCGTTCCTCGTGGCGTACTCATCGTTGCGAGGACGCTCGCGTGCTCGAACGTAGCCGCCAGTGACGTGAATCTGGCGGTATCGAGAACATCAGGAAAGAATCGCAGCGTTCGATGCGCCGACGTCGCTGGGACGTGCTCGCCGCTGCCGGAGCACCTGTTGCGTGGGGACAGCTCGCTGCCGGTGGCTTCGACGCGATCGAGAACGCGGCTCTGCTCGCGATCCTCGCGGGAGGCTCCCGTCGTTTACCGGCGGTCGCCCGTGCCTGCGCAACCGCCAAGTTCGGGGGAGTAGGAGGAGGATCGCTGCTTACCGCCGGTTGGGCTTACTGCCTGCTTGCACTGGCTCGCAGACGGTCGCTCGTGAAGCAAACGCGCGACACGCTGTGTCCTCAGTAGACGAGTGAGGACAGTTGGGAAAATTGCAGCCCGCGAACACGACCGTCGAGATTGCGTGTGAGTGCAGGTGTTCCTAGAGAGGCGTGCGGTAGAAGGCTCCCCAGCGTGGCTTGTAGATCGCCACCTCACGCGTACCGAGCGTCTTCGTACACCACCGCTGAGCAACAGCCCCACATCGAGCGTACGCGCGCCGCTCTGGAAGAGCTCTGGTGGTGAGCTCTGAGCTTGCGCGTCGCGGATCACGAGCTGCGCACCGCGGGTCAGCAACTGGCGGCGGCACGGCTCGGCGTTGCTGCCGTCCTGCTCGTAGATACGCACGATATGGACGATCGCTCGGCGTGCCTCACGGAGGGCTTCGGGCAGGCGGCGCAGCGCCGTCGAAGAAGCGAACGACGTGCAGGGAGAAACCCCGTCGAGACTGTTCGGCGCCTTATCACGTCGGGACCTCGACCGGAATACCGATCCGGACACGCGTCCGTAACGGACACACGTAGTAGTAGCCTCTCTCGCATGGGTGTGCTCCAGGAGCTGGCGGTTGATCTTGATGTGCAGGAGCGCACGTTGCGCCGGGCCGCCTCTCAGGGCACCCTGCGCGCCCGCCGGAACGGACCGCGGCGACTGCGACTTGCGTCGGGTGAGCGCGAGTACCTTCGTGTTCACTGGCCGCTTCTCTCCGGTCTTCGCCAGGCGCTGCGGACCGAGCATGGCGTGCGCCTGGCCGTGCTCTACGGCTCGCTGGCGCGAGGCGACGAGGACGCGGGCTCGGATCTCGACCTGCTGATCTCGTTCGCCGATGAACGTCCCTTGGCGGGAGCCAAGCTGGCTGTTCGCTTGGAACGCCTCTGCGGCCGCCAGGTTGACATCGCTGACTTGGAGCGGGTGGAGGCCCGGGCGCCGCTTCTTCTGGATCGGGTCCTTGACGAGGGGCGCGTCTTGGTCGACCGTGACGGGCAGTGGCGCCTGCTGCGCGATCGTCGCGGCGCGATCCGTGCGCGTGCCCGTCGTGACCACCACCGCCAGATGATCGGCGCGGCCCGCGCGATCGAAGAGCTGACCCTTCGGTGAGCGATCTCTCTCCTGAAACGATCGATCCCCGCGTGTTCGCGGCCGAGCAGGCCCGGCTGGGGCGCTTCTTCCAGACGATCAACAAGCATCGCAAGGCCCTCGACCTTGCGATCGAAGAGAGCTTCGGTGGCGAACTCGACCCCGCGGAATGGAGAGCCGCCTTTGACTCCGTCGAGCCCCGTGACGCCAACCGCACGATGGTCGTCACCGGCGATCACTCGGCTGTGCTCAACGCCTATGTCGAGATCCTCAAGGCCAGTGCCGGCGCCCGCCTGATCGGTCTGCTCCCATACCGCCGCCCACACGCCAGCCAGGTTTTCGAGGCGGTCGTCGCTGACGATGGGTTGACGGAGGCGCAGGCGACGCTGCTGAAGGAGCTCTACGTCCTTGAGGGCCGGCTGGAGCACGCCTCACCGGACGTCGATGCCGAGGAGGTCCGCGCAGCGGTCGAGCGACTCCGCCAAGCACTGCCGGGGTTGATCGAGAGCACGCGCACCTGGCTACGCCGCCACGGCGTCGAGCTTCGATAAAAAGACCCGCTGCTGCCCATTTCGGCATCGTAAATCTCGCCGCCAGCTGAGAACCAAAGTTGAACGATTGTATAGTATTTAGCTCATGCGTATAGCATCGTCGGTCCTTGATTCGGATCTGACCGCCAAGGCGCGGATACGGGATGCCGCGATGGAGCTGTTCGGCACCAAGGGCGTAGCGGCCAGCTCGATGCGAGCCGTGGCCGGCGCGGCAGGTGTCTCGCCGGGCCTGATCGTGCACCATTTCGGCTCCAAGGAGGGACTGATCAGTGCGGTGGATGAGGCTGTGCTCGCCCGCATCAACCTCACGATTAGCGAGGTGCCGATCGAGGGCTCGGGGACCGAGCTGATCGCACGGCGGGCCAAGGTTGTTGCTGCGCTGCTGCGAAGCCAGCCGGCCCTGTGCGACTACCTCGGCCGTGCGCTGGCGGAGCGCACGCAGGCCAGCACCGAGCTGTTTCATCGCCTGTTCCTGTTCGCCGCCAGGGACGAGCGCTTGATCACGGCGGGAGTGCTGCGCGCCGATACGGACCCGTTCTGGCGGGCGATGCACCAAGTCATCCTCATCGTCGGTCCGCTGCTGTTGCGTCCCCTCATCGAGCGCGAGCTCGGCGGCGAGCTGCTTGGTGAGGACAACGTGACCCGCTGGATGCGCGCGAGAACCGACCTGCTCCAGCATGGGCTCTATACCGAGAACCCCACCAAGAAACGAAACAGTGCTCTCCCAGAGTGAGACACTGGCGCATCTGCGCCTGGCGAGCAGGCTCGCCAGAGTGGACGTGGACGAAGTCGTCGTGCCCACCGACCACCACGCAGTGGTAGACGGACTCCGGCTTCACTATCTCGACTGGGGCCACCGCGACCGTCCGGCGCTCATCTTCCTCCACGGCGGCCGTCTGACGGCTCACACCTGGGACCTTGTGTGTCTGGCGATGCGCGCCGACTTCCACTGTCTGGCGATCGATCAGCGCGGCCACGGCGACAGCGAGTGGTCGCCGGGCATCGACTACGAGCCCGACGCACACGTACGCGACATCCGCGGGCTGATCGAACAGCTCGACCTGAAAAGGACCGTCCTGATCGGCCAATCGCTGGGCGGACTGAATGCCATGACCTACGCCACCCGAGCGGCGAACCAGCTCGCCGGCGTCGTTGTGCTGGACGTCGGGCCCGAGGTCCAATGGCAAGGAACGCAGCGCATCACCAACTTCGCTGCCGATCCCGGGCCGGGCTCGGTGGAGGACTTCGTGCAACGCGCCCGCGCGTCCAATCCCCGGCGGGATCCCCGCCTGCTGCGATACAGCCTCCTGCACAACCTCCGCCAGCTGCCCGATCAGACCTGGACATGGAAGTACGACCGCCGAAGAATCACCCCGGAGCATTTCGCGAACTTGATGTGCAGCCTCGGCCGGCTTCGTGACCGCACACAGGCGATCACCTGTCCCGTACTCGTGGTGCGAGGCGCCGAGAGCGACGTGTTCAGCGACACACAAGCGGCCAGCTTTGCGGCGGCGCTCCCCGACGGGCGCTGGGCCAAGGTAGAGTCGGCCGGCCACAACATCCAAAGCGACAACCCACGCGGGCTCGTCCGAGTCCTCACCGACTTCCTCGCTGACATCGGCCACTGACGATGCAGACGCCATGCCATCGATCCTGAGCACCCCAGCAGTCGCCACCGTTCTCGACCGGCTGCACGCCACAGCGCAAGCCGCAGACGAGCCGGCCAAGCAACGAGTGCAGGACCGCGAGGCTGAGCTGGGCACGCGGCTCAGTCAGATACAGCGATACGAGATCTATGGCGAGGCGCCGCTGGCAATCAAGCGCGACGTCGGTGAGCTGTTGTATCTCCTGGCACTGAGCAGGCAGGCGCGCACGGTTGTCGAGTTCGGGGCCTCGCTCGGGGTCTCCACGCTCTACCTGGCGGCGGCACTCAGGGACTCTGGCGGCGGGACGCTCATCACCACGGAGCTGCTGGCCAGCAAGGCCAAAGCGGCTCATAAAAACCTCGCGGATGCAGGCCTCGACGACCTCGTCGAGCTTCGAGTAGGCAACGCGCTCGACACACTCCGACACCTCAACGCCAACATCGATCTCTTGTTCCTCGACGGTCGCAACGATCTCTACCGCGACGTCCTTCAAGTCGTCGAGCCTCACTTGGCGCCTACGGCACTCGTGGCGGCTGACCTCAACATTGAAGATCCAGATCTCCTCCCGTATCTGAAGCACGTTCGAGATCCAGCCCACGGCTACCTCTCCGTCGAGGTGCCACTCGACACTGGCGTCGAGCTATCCGTACGAACATCCCGATAGCCCACCCATCTGCCGCTCCCAACCGCAGGCCATCAGCCTCAGTCCGCATCTTGACAAGTACCAAGTCACGTTGCCAGCGCATTGCTCTGGACAGCCGTTCGATGTCCCATGAGGGTTTGGGCAGCGGCCCGATTCCGCTGCCCAAACCCCCTCGAATCGCCCCCAATCAGGCCCGATCTGCGATCGGCACGACAGGCAGACTCACCAGTAACCGCCTACAAAACAGGCATTTTCGGCTTCCACTCAAGCCATTCTCCGGAGCGAGAGGTCGCAAGTTCGAATCTTGCCGGGCGCGTAGCAGAAACGCACTACGAAGCCGCGAGACGTCGTAAACAGCGATTCAGGCTGTCCGCTCTTTCGGCAGCGACGTCAGGTCGCCAACGCTGCGTCGCGAATTCGATGAGTCTTCCGGCGTAGTTCGGCCCGGTCTTGCGGCCGCCTCCCGGTGTCGGCACCATGTCCTGTCTCACGCGCCTGTCTCTCGAGGCCCGTGCGATATTCACCATCGTCCGCTTGGCATCGGCCTCCGCCTCCGGATCTTTCGGCACGAGTGCTTGGCTGACACGTAGGTAACGCGCCAAGCTCTCTCGGTCGGCCATGAGCCACGCCTCTGCCTGTCTGACGGCAACTCTGAAGATCATGTTTGCGGATGGCGCCGGGATCGTCTCGCTGACGAAATCCGCTGCGCAGGTGGCGTCACCGTTCAGGTCAACAACGACGACCCACGGGCTGAAGCGCGCCGCCGCATTGAACCCCGCGAGCTTTGCGAGCAGCTTCGCCTTGCCGCCTTGAACGTAGATCGTCCCAGCCTCTCGACCAGCGTGCGCCAAGAGGGTCCGAATGACCGCCTCGTCCACGATCCCCTCGACCGCGCCGGAGACAGGTGCGGGGCCGGCGTTCACGGCTAGTCGGCGGGGAAGAACGAAAGCTGCTCGGCCCGCTGTGGGCGAGTGATGGGAATAACGATGTCCGCAACGTTCAGGCCGCCATCGAGCAGCGACGATATCTCCGATCCCTCGGAAGCCGGCCGTACGGCGGTGCCCTCGTTCTGGGGCATCAAGAGGAGGACCTCGTCGAGCCCAATCCCCTCATCCTGGAGCAGCTCCGGCGAGTGCGTGCTCACGATCACCTGGCGGCCGGCTCGAGACTGCATACGGGCGAGCATCTGCGGCACGTATCGCACCACAGCCGGGTGGAGAGACAGCTCGGGCTCCTCTAGCAGCAGCGGCCCGCCGCGTTCGAGCAGCGCCCAGAGCAGCCCCAGGAGACGCAGAGTCCCGTCTGAGAAGTCAGCCTCTGACTGCAACGCGCCCTGGGGCCTCCAATGTTCATACCTGCCTTGCAGGTGATATATGCCTCTCACATCCTGGTCCAGCGCAAGCGTCTCGAGCTGTGGAACGGCAATCTTCAGAGCGTCAACGATTCGGCGCAGACGTGCCCGACGAGTCCGCTCCGGCGTTTTGGCGATCTGCTCGATGAAATCGCCGCCATACGGATCGTCGGTCCTCCCGACCGACCGGTCGGGTTCACGCACGAGCTGCGGGACGACGTGCGAATAACGCACGGTGCGCAAGAAATCAGCCACGAACCGAAATGTGCGGTTTGCATTGACCTGCTCGAGAAAGGTCTGGCCCAGCCGCGCGATGTCGTCTTCGTCCTCGGCGTCAGGTCGGCTCAGCCGCTCTTGGCCCTGCTCACGGACGATCTCCTTCTTGACGTAGGGACGTTGCTGGTTGTCCTGCGCAAAGCTGACCTCGTACTCCCACGCACGCGGATTCTCGTCCGTTCCAAGGGCGATGCGAAGCTCCACATCTGGATACCGACGGGCGGCAAGCGAGCGCAGCGCAGAGACGCCGTTTCGCTTCCCGACAGCGTCCGCGAATCCGCCTCCCACCGCCACTATGTCGTGCAGGAACCGGATTGCATCCAGGAAATTGGACTTGCCCGAGGCGTTCGGCCCAACCAGAAACGCGCGTCCCGCGAGATCGACATCGACCTTGGGAAAGTTGCGCCAGTTGCTGAGGCCGAGGTGTGTGATCCGCGTCACCGACGCGCCCCCTGGGCGTTTCTGCGTGGACAGGGCGGGCACGCCGGGCATTCTGCCAGAGTCCGACGCGCCGGCGGCGTCCGAGAGCCCATTCGGGACAGGCGCCCGTCCACGGCCCGGCGGTCGTACTTCTCGCCAGCGGCACGCCTGACCCGCGTCAGCGGTCCAGGGGGCGGCACATGCCTGAAGAAGTGCTACGTCGAGACCTACAGCGTCCTCACGCGACTGCCGGGCCCGAACCGGGCCGATGCGACCCAAGCCGTCGCGGCACTCGATCAGCGCCTGCCGGCGACACACGCCACGCTCGACGCGGCCGCCTATGCCTCGGCGCCCGCCCGGCTTGCCGGAGCCGGGGTCAACGGCGCAGCGACCTACGATGGGCTGATCGCCCTCACAGCACTGGAGCACGACCTCGAGCTCATCACACGCGACAGGCGAGCCGAGCGCACCTACCGCGCACTCGGCGTGCACTACCAGCTACTGCGCTGAGGCACATCACGAGCGCATACGCTGTCATACGTGACGAACATCAACGATCCTCATTTCGACGAGCCGCGCGAGCACCCCGGCTTTCTCTGTCGACGCGCGCGTCTCAGCCGCCAGGCCGGGAGCGAGCGGCTGGGGCTGAGCCTGTGGGAGGTCCCGCCAGGCGAAGCGGCGTACCCCTACCACCACCATCTCGCCGAGGAGGAGCTGGTTCTTGTTCTCGACGGCACCCCGAGCCTGCGCACGCCAGAGGGATGGCGCGACCTCCAGGAGGGCGAGGTCGTCGCGTTTCTGCGCGGGGAGCACGGTGCTCATCAGCTCGTCAACCGTACCCAGGAGACGGTGCGGTTTCTGGCGTTCAGCACCAGCGGCGAGCCGGACATCGTGATCTACCCCGACTCGGGCAAGCTGGGAGCGTTTGAGCGGCTACCGCAGGGTGGCGGGCTGCGAACGATGTTCCGGATGGCCGATACCGTCGAGTACCACGACGGCGAGCAGCCACCGGACGTGCCGCGGACCAGCGAGGGAACGTGACGCACACGAACGCGGCCGCGATCCGGGAGCTCTCGGCGGGTAAGACACGCCTCGTGCATCGCGCGATGCACGAGCTTCGACCCGCGTACGGGGACGAGCAAGCGTTCGTCGAGCATGTACACAGCGTCCTGCGCCCCGCGGGCTACCGGCTGGTCGCTGCCTTCGCTCCCGGTCGAGAGCACGCCGTGGCCGTGGCCGGCTTTCGCATCGGGGACAGTCTTGCCTGGGGTCACCACCTCTACGTCGATGATCTCTCGACCGCCGCCGACGCTCGGCGCCAGGGTCATGCCGGGGTGCTGCTGGACTGGCTCATCGACGAGGCGCAAAGGCTCGGGTGCGGCCAGCTGCATCTCGACTCCGGGAGCGGCGCGGAGCGCTTCGACGCGCACCGGCTCTACTACAACCACGGGCTCGCGATCTACTCGCACCACTTCGCTCGCGGGGTGTAGCCGAGTACGCCTGCTCACGGGCAGAGCGCATGCTGTTTACCGGAGGACGCCGGCGATCCCCCACCGTCCCTTCCATCATCATCGCTGCGCGGACGGGTCGTCGGCAAGCGTTCGACCCTCCACCGGTGCGGACTCGGAGAACGCCGCCGACAACCGCCGTGCAGCGTCCGCGCGGGGCTTGTAGTGCATGTAGATCTGCGTCGTGGAGAAGTCCGAGTGCCCCATCCACTCCTGCAGCTCGCGGGGGTCCGCCGTGCGGATGGCGACGCTGCCGAACGTGTGGCGCAGGTCGTGAAAGCGCAACGGGCGCAGTCCGGCCGCGTCGCGAGCGCGCTTGTAGCGCCTGCGCAGGGCTGAGTCGTCCAGGTGCTCTCCCGTCTGCCCGGCGAACACGAGATCGTCGGGGCCGCTCCAGCGCTCGCGCTCGCCCAGGCGGGCGAGAGCCTGCGCGACCTCCTCGACGAGGGGCACCACCCTGCCCAGCCCCGACTTCGGGGTGCCGAGCTTGCCGAAGGTATAGCTGGCGGTGACTCGCAGCGCCTGCGCCGGGAAGTCCACGTCGCGCCAGCGCAGCGCGAGCAGCTCCCCCATGCGCAGGCCCGTGAGCGCACCCGTCAGAAACAGAGCGCTGTCCTGCTCGTCGGCGGCGGCGCGCACGAGCGCGCGGACCTCCTCGGGGGAGTAGAACTCGATGTCGGTGCGTTTGGGCACGGTCAGGCGCTCGACGTCGGCCATCGGGTTGTGCGTCAGCTTCCAGACCTTGCGCGCCCGCTTGAAGATGCCGTTGAGCAGGACGACCATCTTCTGCAGGCTGCGCCGCGACAGCTTGCCCTCGCGCAGATGCGCGGAGAGCCAGCTTTCGATCATGTCCGTGTCGATCCGCTCCAGCGGTTCTTCTCCGAACGCGGGCAGCAGATGGGCGTTGACGACCGAGCGGTAGTCCCTGAGCGTCGATGCCTTGCGCCCGCGCTCCTGCTCGACGTATCGCAGCCACTCCGCCGCCGCGTCGGCGAACGTCGCGCCGCTGCGAACCATCCCCGGCAGCGTCCCGCGACGCGCCTGGTCGAGCACGTCGCGCAGCCAGTCCTCGGCTTGGCGCTTGGTGTAGTAGCCGGCGGGAGGGCGCCCGCGCTCGGTCCAGGCCGGCCCCACCTTGCGCTGGACCTGGCGGCCGTCGGGGAGCCTGTACTTGGCGTACCACGCCAGTCCGCGCTTGCGATCGACGCGGAAGACGTGGCCGGTCGGTGGCTGCGCGGACTGATTTCGTGTTCCGAGAGGGACCGGAATCGCGCTGCTGGAGACACGGCTCATGGACCCATCATAGCACTTCTCGGGACATATTGGGGACACGGTTACTTTTTTATAGTGCCTCCCCGATGCGAAAAGCCCTTGTTTATTGGGCTTTTCAGCGCCCCCGGCTGGATTCGAACCAGCGACCTGCGGATTAGAAGTCCGCTGCTCTATCCAGCTGAGCTACGGGGGCTCGCGGGCCGGCGGGCGGCGCGGCCACAGGGTCGCGCGGCGGGCGGGCGCCCCCCAATCCTCGCACGCCCGGGGCGGGCGGGCCTCCTGGTCGTCGCGCGGGCAGGCGGTCCCTAGACAGCGGTCCTTAGACAAGATTGAGCGAAACCGTGTAGAACTCGGGCCTACCATGAGCAGCTCGGGAGTGGATGACGACGAGGCGGAGCTGACCCGCAAGCAGCGGCGCGAGCAGGCGCGCGCTCAGCGCAAAGCGCTGGAGGAATCCGAAGCGGCGAGCGCGAAACGGCGCGCGCGGCTGACCCAGCTGGGGATCGTCGCGGCGATCGTCGTGGCGATCGTGGTCGTGATCCTGATCGCCACCGGCGGCGGCGGCTCGAGCAAGCCGGTCAAGTCTGGCTCGAAAGTGGCGAACGAAAACGTCGCGGTCGTCGACTCGCTCGTCGGCGGCATCCCCCAGCACGGCAACACGCTGGGCGACCCGAACGCGCCGGTGACGCTGCAGTACTTCGGCGACCTGGAGTGCTCGATCTGCAAGGAGTTCACGCTCGGGGCGCTGCCCTCGATCATCCAGAAGTGGGTGCGCACCGGCAAGGTCAAGATCGAATACCACTCGATGCAGACCGCCACGCGCGAACCGGAAGTGTTCAAAACGCAGCAGGTCGCGGCCTACGCCGCGGGCAAGCAGGCTCTGGCATGGAACTTCATCGAGCTCTTCTACCACGAGCAGGGCGAAGAGAACAGCGGCTACGTCACCGAAAGCTACCTGCAGAACCTGGCCCAGCAGGTGCCCGGGCTGGACCTGACCAAGTGGACGAGCGACCGATCCGACCCGGAACTCGCGAACGAGATCGAAAGCGACAAGCAGGCCGCCAACAACGCCGGCTTCACGGGCACACCGTCCTTCCTGATCGGCAAGACCGGTGGAACGATGGGCAAGCTCGAATACAGCTCGCTGACCGAACCGGCTGGGTTCGACGAAGCGATCGAAAAGCTGCTGCACTCCTAGCGCGATGAGCGCGCGCGCCCTGCGGACCACGCTGATCGTCCTCACGACGATCGGACTCGGCGTCGCCGGCTACCTCTCCTACGTGCACTACTCCGGCGCCGCCCCGGTCTGCTCGATCAAGGGCAACCCCTGCAGCCAGGTTCAGAAATCGCAGTACTCGCTGCTCGCCGGCGTGCCCGTGGCGCTGATCGGGCTGATCGGCTACGTCGCGATCCTCGCCTCGCTGCTGGCCCCCGAAGGCGAGCTGGCCAGGTTCGCGACGATGGCGCTGACCCTCGGCGGGTTCGGATTCAGCGCCTACCTGACCTACCGCGAGGCGTTCACGCTGCACAAAATCTGCGAGTGGTGCGTCTCCAGCGCCGCGATCATGACCGTGCTGATGTGCCTGTCGATCTGGCGCTTCTTGCGCGGGGGCCCAACCGGAGGCTCGGGCGGAAGCTCGGGCGGAGGCTCGGGCTCGCCCGCGCCCGCGGGCGAAGCCCTGGAGAGCGCCGTCTAGATCATTCGTCCAGAGCGCGAATACAACGCCCGGCATTGGAGTGGGCGCGCCGAGGAGGATGGGTGACAATGCGCACCCACGCCCCCTCCACCGACCTTGGCGACACCGCCACCGCGGCGGCGGCGGCGGCGGCGAGCGGCGGCAGCAGCAGCAGCAGCGGCAGCAGCAGGAGCGGCGGCGCTGAGCTCACGGTCGGTCTAGCCGGCGCGGCGCCCGCGCGAGACGCGCTGCAGGCGCACGCCAGCGGCGTGGAACGCCTGTTCGAGATGACCAGCGACCTGCTCGCGGCGATCTCGCTCGACGGCCGGTTCACGCTGCTGAACCCCGCCTGGGAGGACGCGCTGGGCTGGTCGATCGAGGAGCTGATGGCCCAGCCGATGCAGGCGCGCGTGCACCAGGACGATCTCGAGCAGACGCTCGCGCTGACCCTGGCCGGGCGCAACCGCACGGCGCAGCTGGTGAACTTCACCAACCGCTATCGCCACAAGGACGGCTCGTGGCGCTGGCTGCTGTGGAGCGCGCGCTATGACGGCGAGATCTGGTACGCCGCCGCACGGGACGTGACCGACCGCATGTGGCTGGAGCGCCAGGCGCTGCACGACCCGCTGACGAAGCTGCCCAACCGCCTGCTGCTGATGGATCGCGCGCACCAGGCGCTGACGCGGCTGCACCGCAGCAAGGGGCCGATCGCGCTGCTGTTCATCGACCTGGACGGGCTGAAGGCGATCAACGACTCGCTCGGGCACGCCGTCGGCGACCTGCTGCTCGTGTCCGTCGCCGAGCGCCTGGCAGCGACGCTGCGCGACTCAGACACGGTCGCTCGGCTGGGCGGGGACGAGTTCGTGATCCTGGCCGCGGACCTCGACAGCGACTCCGAAGCGCTGGGCGTGGCCGAGCGCGTCCTGCACGCGCTGGGAGAGCCGATCGAGGTGGGCTCGGTCGCCGTGGCGATCACCGCGAGCGTCGGCGTATCGATCTCGCGCGACCCCGGCGCCGACCCGGAGGACCTGCTGCGCGAGGCCGACGTGGCGATGTATCGGGCCAAGCGCGCGGGCGGGCACCGCCTGGAGCTGTTCGACGAGGAGCTCCAGCGCGAGCCGGCCAAGCGCGGCGAAACGCCGCCCTGGTCGATACGCTCGCACGCGCCATGGCATCCGATCGCGCGCCTGACTCACCGCCGCCGCTGAGCGGCGCCGAGCCGGATTCCGCGAGCCCGGACGCGACTTACCCGAACCCCGCCGCGATCGACCGCCACAAGGACGCGGCCGCGCGGGCCGCCGCGGAGCTCGTCCAGGACGGGATGGCGCTCGGGCTGGGCACGGGCTCGACGGTCGCGCACCTGCTCAGAGCGCTGGGCGAGCGCGCGGGGCAGCTGACGGGAACGCGCTGCGTGGCCACCTCCCCCGCGACCGCCCGGATCGCGACGGAGCTGGGGCTGCGGGTGTGCGAGCTGGACGACGTCGGCGAGCTGGATCTCGCGATCGACGGGGCCGACCAGGTCGATCCGGCGTGCTGGCTCGTCAAGGGCGGCGGCGGGGCGCACACGCGCGAGAAGATCGTGGCGGCCTGCGCGCGGCGGTTCGTGGTCATCGTCTCGGCCGACAAGCTCGTAACGCGGCTGGGCCCGCCAGTGCCGCTGGAGGTGCTGCGATTTGGCGTGCAGCGCACGCTCGCGGCGGTCGGAGGCGACTCGCGGCTGCGGGCGAGCGGGAGGGGCGGCGGCGGCGAAGCCGGTTATGGGCCGGCGGCGGCAAGCCCCGACGGGAACCTGATCGCCGACTACCACGGCCCGGTCGAGGACCCGCTGGCGCTGGCGGCGCGCCTAAGCGCTACGCCGGGCGTGGTCGAGCACGGGCTGTTCGCACCGAGCTTGGTCAGCGAGATCATCGTGGCGGGCGCCGACGGGGTGCGCCGCCGCGCGGGCGGCAAGCCCTTTGACCCGTAGGGTCGCCTGCAAGTCGCGATGAGCAACTTCAGGGCGCTCGAGCCGTGTCGATAACCGTGCTGGGCGGATGCATCGCCCACGCCGATGCGACTCCTCGGAAACAGACCCACGACGCGCGATCTCCCGACGTCCGATCCCCCGACGTCCGATCCCCCGACGCCAGTCAGCGCCCCAGCACCGCGGCTGCAGTCCCGCGTCGAGCGCCGGCGCCGCCCACCTGGGGTGAAACGACGGCACAGCGTCTACATCCCATTGAAGCTGCGGATCGCGCTCACGTTCGTCGCGGGCGCGCTGTGGTTCTGCTTCTCGCTGTGGCTGTCGCGCAGCTGGATCAGGACGCTCGGGCACGACATCTCCACGCCGCTCGCGATCCTCGTGATCACCGGTGTCGCGCTGATCCCCGGCTACCTGAACATCCAGCTGATCAGCTCGATCCTGCTCGACGTCCCGCGGCCTCTGCGCTTCGACGGCGAGTTTCCGCAGGTCGCCCTGCTGGTCGCCGCCTACAACGAGCAGGACTCGATCGCCGAGACGCTCAACTACGCGTTGCGAACCGATTATCCCGGCCACTTCGAGCTCGTGGTCGCAGACGACGGCTCGACCGATCGTACGCGCGAGATCGTCGCCGAGTACGCCACGCGCTATCCGTGCGTGCGGCTGCTCGCGGCTGAGCACGGCGGCAAGGCCAACACGCTCAACGCCGCCCTGCAGACCGTGAACACGCCGCTGACCGCGACGATTGACGCGGACACGCTGCTGATGCCCTACTCGCTCAAGCACGCCGTCGCGCGCCTGCTCGTCTCGCCGCCTGACACGGTCGCGGTGGCGGGAGCGGTGCTCGTGCGCAACTCGCGCGAGAATCTGCTGACGCGCGCGCAGGAGTGGGACTACTTTCTCGGTATCGCCTCCGTCAAGCGCGGTCAGGCGCTGCTGCAGGGGACGCTCGTCGCGCAGGGCGCCTTCAGCGTCTATGACACGACCGCGCTCAAGCTCGTCGGCGGATGGCCGAACCGGATCGGCGAGGACATCGTGCTGACCTGGCGGATGCTGCTGCAGGGCGGGCGCAGCGTGTTCGAGCCGACCGCGGTCGCGTTCACCGACGCACCCTCGGACTGGCGCGCGTTCGCCCGCCAGCGCCGGCGCTGGGCGCGCGGGATGATCGAGGGCCTGCGCGATCACGGCCTGGGCATGCTCAGCCAGCTCAAGTTCTATTCGCACGCGGTCGCCGTCAACTTCCTGTTTCCGTTCGTCGACCTGAGCTTCACGCTCGCGTTCATCCCCGGCGTCCTGCTGGCCATGACCGGCAACTTCGCGATCGTCGGGCCGATGACCCTGCTGGTGCTGCCGCTCAACATGGTGCTCGGCGGCGTCATGTTCTCCTACCAGCGCCGCGTCTTCAAGGCTGTCAATCTGCGCGTGCGCAAGAACAGGCGCGGGCTGCTGTTCTACTTCTTCTGCTACCAGTTCATAATGTCACCGATCTCGCTCGCCGGCTACTCGCTCGAGGCGGTCCGCGCACGTCGCGCCTGGTAGGCCGAGCAAACATTGCATGACACCACACGGTGTCAAAACATGCAAGAAACCGTTCGGTAGCTGAGCGGCATAGACTCCAGCTGACGAGTCGGCCCTCAAACAGCCCTGAGATTCGGCTCAGAAGCGGGGGACCCAGGAATCGAACCTGAAGCTGCGGTTTTGAAGACCACATCGTAGATGCAATCCGGCCAGCAATGGCGGGGTGCCCGGGCAATGATGGACAGCTCAGTGGACAGTCATCAGCCGGTCGCCTTGCGCTTCGCCTCAGCGCCGATGTTGTTGCTCGCCGGCTCATAGAAGCGCTCGATCTTCGGCGCTGGAGCTCCGAACACCACGGTGCGCAGGCCGGCCAGGGCCAGCACGACCGCGACCGTGACCGCCAGCAGCCGTGGGGCGCGCGCCAACAGGCGCATCCGTCGCACGCTCCTGTGCTGAACCTCGGCGCGTGAGGACGGCGCCCGGGCGGCGCTCGTGCCGGCGGGCTCATGGGTCGCGCGCAGGCGAATCCTCATCGAGCCCTCGCGAGGCGAGAAGGAGCCGGAGGCGTCATGTCCTACCGACGCGCGAGCCCGCGGAACTGCCCCCCTCTGGTTCGCGGGCCGGCAGGCGAGTACCCGTTCAGCCCCCCGAGGCGGGTGCTATGGGGGTACGAGCAGCAGCGGCGGCGGGGCGGTACTGAGGCACATTGCCATATCGACTACACGATACGTGCCGGTGCGTGTAGTACAATCGGGCTGTGGCGGCAGCAGCCCATCGTCTGAATGTAACGCTCGACCCAGAGCACGCCGCTCGGCTGGCGCGACTTGCTGACCGCATGCACGTGCAGGAGGGGACACTCGCCCGCTCCCTGCTCTCGACTGCGATCGAAGATGCCGATCCCGACGCGCGTAGCGTCACTGCTCTACTGGATGGGATTCCTGGAGCGTATGAGGACGCGCGTCTGGGTCTCGAGCAGGCTCGTGAAGGTAAGACAATTGCATTGGACGAGTTGTAGGCGGTGGCGGAGGTCTGGCTGAGCGCGGCCGCGGTAGAGAAGCTCGAGCGCATGATCCTCACGCACAGCCTTCCGGCGGACACCAGGGCCCGCGTGGCTCGCTCGCTGGAGCCGCTGTCGCGCTTTCCCCTGCTTGGGCGAGAGCTCGAAGGACGGTGGAGCCCCTTCCGATTCATCCTGGGACCGTGGCGGTGGATGCTCATCGTCTATGTCTATGAGGAGCCAGAGGACGTGGTGATCGTCGTAACCATCCAGGACGCCCGCTCGTCTACCGCCGCCACCTCGGGGTTGCCATGAGGAATATGTAGCCAGGAGCACTACCCAGCTGCGCCAACGGGCACCAGCGTGACGACGCGGTGGGTGACGCCTCGGCCGCTCAACATCACGTCGAGCGGTCCACCGCCGAGACGGGACAGCAGCGTCCGGTTCTGTGAGGAGAGGCTCGAGTGGACCACAACGCTCGCGCCGGGCGCGATCGCGAATTCCACATTGGCGAGCGTCACTTTGAGGGTGCGCGTGGATACTACCGTCCGTCTGCCGTCGCCCCCCGCTATGAGGCTCATCTCGCACCGCGACGATCGCCTCGGCGTTGCCGCTGCATACTCCTCCTTCGCCGTCGCAGGCGAGCACGAGCGAGATCGCATTATTCTCGAGACTGACGGACCGGCTGCTGGCGAGGCCGGCCAGCGTCGGTGCCGCGACGAGGCCGGCCGGCAGGGATGCCGAGGCGGGCGGAGCGCTCGCGAGCGCCTGCGCCCAACCCCTCACCCAGGCGGAGATCGCATCGGCGCGTGTGAGCACTCGCGGGCTGGTGGTGGCACAGTCGTTGTAGCCGTGGCTTGTGACGCCGATCTCCACCATGCCCCCGACCGCTGAGGGTTCTGGCACCAGCAGCGGGCCGCCGCTGTCTCCTTTGCACCCGCCCGTCCGGTGGTTGGGCTGGTCGATCGTGCAGACCTCGCTCGCCGGGCTGAACTGGGGAGCTTCGCGTTCGCACCACTGTGGTCTCTGCACGACCGTAGGCGCCCACTGCAGCTGTTCGACCTGGGTGGCCTGTCCGTAGTGCTCCTCCCCCCATCCGGCCAGCAGCACCGCTGTCCCTCCAGGCGGGTTCGAGGCGAGCGTGACGGCCGGCGCGGTGGTGGGAGTGGATAGCTGCAGCAGCGCGACATCGCCAACCGTCGTGTGACGATCAAAGCAGGGACAGGGGATCACCCTGGTGACGCCCGTCACCTGCTTTTCCGCTCCCGGAGCTGCCCAGTCCACGTTGCCGGTCGTGACCCGGTAGCCCGAGGCTTCGTTCACGACGCCGGTCTGCATGTCCTCGGCGCAATGGCCGGCCGTCAGGACGAGGTTCGGCGCGACGACCGTCCCGGAGCACTGTCCCCCTTCGTTGCCGCGGTAGTCGAGAATGTAAGCCATCCACGGAAACGTGCCGGGCTCCGCGGGCTGCCCGCCGATGACCGCGACGTGTGCGCGCTGGCGCACCGGAGCGCCGCGGGCTCCGTTGCTCGCGCTGGCGATCGACGGCACGGCGATGGTGGCCACGAGAACCGCGGTCGCGAGAACGGCGGTGGCGAGAACGGTATACGTCGCCGCACCCGACCGGGATGTCGCAGGCAAGCGCGCAGACGCCGGAGAAACCACCGGATCGTATCGGCACGAACCGTCGGCGGCTGAAGCTCAAAATACCGTTTGTCGCAGGGTCGATTCGGATCGGGTTTTGGGATCGAGACGACCTCGCCCATGAGCTGGCGGACACCCGGCAAGCAGTTCGCCTCGGCGAGTGGGCGCTGTGGGACGAAGACAACCCCGGGGAGCTCGACCGCTCAAGTTACGTCGATGGTCTTGACTGCGTAGTCGCCGTTGGGCATCGCAAGGCGGACGTGGACGACGCCGGGCCGGGGGAGCGCGTAGCGCACCCTGAATCCGCCGTTGCTGACGTTCGTGGACGCGGCTCGTACCACGGTCCTGATTCCCACTGGCCTTCCACGATGATCGGGCCGCTTTCGCCTTGGGGGAGCGTGCCGGTGACCGTCATGTATGTGCCCCGGGGCACGGAGCTTGGCCCGCTCATCGTGGTGTAGCGCGGGGAGGAAGGCGCGGGCGTGGTGCTCGTGGGGGGCGCCTGTGGCAGCCGTAGATACGGGGTCGGGGCGGTCACGGTGTTGACCGTGTGTTGGGGGGAGAGGTTGTTGAGCACACCGGTGTAGTTCGTCACCAGGGCGGCTGCGAGTATGAGGCCTCCGATGGTCTGTCTGTGGATGTGGCGTTTAGGGCCGCCGATGGTCCGTCTGCGGATATGGCGTTTGGGGCCCGCGGCGCCTTTGGGACTCGATCGTGCCGGCGGGGGGCGTTCCGCGCCGCGAGCGGGTGGGCGTGAGCTCCCCAGGAAGCGTTCGCGCTCCGCGTCTGTCCATTTGGCCCAGTCTCGTTCGCGCCAGCCCACGAGATAAGTCTTTCTAGCCTCTCACCCGTCGAGGCTTACCGAGCGCGTAGCACAGTTGGCCCGAACGCGGTGAGCAGGAAAGCTGCAGCAAGCAGCGCTACGCGCGTCGAGCTCTCGGACATGTGTCTATACATGCCGCTCTAATCGACAGGTGGGCTGAAAGACTTGAGCACGATTCCGCAGTATCGGACTCATCTGTGGTTTGGTGGTTCTCCAGCACCCGAAGAACCCCCGCTCAGACGCCAAAACGCCGGGCTGAGTTACCTACATCGAGTGCAGGAGAACCGCCATTTGTCAATTTGTCAATCTGACCCGTGCTTCAACACTCGGGGCGATTATGATCTTCCGGTCTTACGAGCCGGTGCTCGAGTACACCCCGACCCAAGCAAAGAGGCTCGTTGTGGCACCCACGGTGCGCAACATGTTCGGGTCGTTACAGAGGCGGGACCTGGTTGTTGACCTGCGACCCGTGGTACAGGTGGTCCTGGTCCCTGCAGGCAGCCGGGAAGAAGAACTGGACGCTGTCGCTGCGCACGCCGTTGTAGCTGGCGAACAGGGTCGCTCCTCCGACGGTTCCGACTTCACATTCCGGGTCGCTGCTGCTCGTGACCTGGACCTTAATCTTCATGATGTTTCCCGGGTAGCCCCACATCGTCGCGTAGTGGGAGTGGTAGACGAGGTGGTGCTGAACCGACATGATGATCGTGCCGGCCCGATCCTGCTGGCAGATGACCCCCGAGACGGTGTTGGCTTCGAGGTTGATGTTTCCGTGACCCTTGGCGAAGCTGCTCGCCCCCGTGTAGGGGCCCGTATGAAAGCCCCATGGGGGAATCCCGTAGACGGTCGGTACCGCAGAGCAGGACGTGACTGCGCTGGCCGAGCCGGCCATGCCCAGCGTCGCCAGCAGCGGTGTCAACGCCGCGAGCGCAAGCCCGATGCGCGCCAGTCGTTGAGCATGGCAGCAAAATCACGCTTGGTTCTTCTGTACCACCCCATTCCTGACAGGGGTTTTTTCCACCTACCCTGCATCTCCTTCAAGGCGCTTTCGTGCGTTGCATCACCCTGTGCAACTACATCCTTTAGATGTTTGTCCTGCGACTTTATGACCTCATCTGCGGTGTTTCCATGGTGCGGGAAATCACATGGTCCACCCAATTGTTTACAGGTCATGGTCTTCATCAGTCTCGCTTCCTTTCATGGCTGTGATCGCCGGACGGCTCAGCGCAGCTCCTGGATGCGGATCAGGTTGCCGGCGGGATCGCGGACAGAGCAGTCGCGAATCCCGTAGGGCTGCTCGGTCGGCTCCTGGACGACCTCGGCGTCGCTGGCCTGCAGTCGCGCGAAGGCGCCGTCGAGGTCGGCGGTGGCCAGGTTGATGCTGGCGAAGGTTCCCTTGGCCATCATCTCGGCGATGGCGCGGTGCTCGTCGTCGGTGATGCCGGGGGTGCCGGCCGGCGGATACAGGACGATGGACGTGCCGGGCTGGTTGGGCGGGCCGAGGGTGATCCAGTGCATGCCGCCGTACTCGACGTCGTTGCGGACCTCGAAGCCGAGGGTTTCGCGGTAGAAGGCTAGGGACGCATCCGGGTCGTTGTGCGGGAGGAGGGCTTGGTAGATGGTGATTTCCATGCCGGCCACACTAGCTGCGGCTCAGCACAGGCGCTTCTCGATTCCTGATCGGTCTGGTCACCTGCTTGGCCACACACGAGGGCATCCCTGCTGTCGCGCCCGCCGCCTGGCGCCGGTAGGCGCTGGGCGGCATGCCAACCAGTTCGCTGAAACGAGTGCTGAAGGTGCCCAGCGACGAGCAGCCGACCTCGAAGCAGACCTCGGTGACGCTGTGCTCGCCACGGCGCAGCAGCGCCATCGCGCGCTCGATGCGCCGCGTCATCAGGTAGCTGTACGGCGACTCGCCGTAGGCGAGCCGGAACTGGCGGCTGAGGTGCCCGGCCGACATGTGGGCGCCGCGGGCGAGCGCCTCGACGTCCAGCGGCTGCGCGTACTCCCGGTCAATTCGGTCGCGGACGCGGCGCAGCAGCGCGAGGTCGCGCAGGCGCTGCTCTGAGGCGAGTCCGCTGGTCACCTGCGAGATCGTGGCACAGTCGGCACCCGAAACTGTGCAGGGTCGTCGGTCTGGTGCGAAGGGGCAGCGTGCCACACTCGCCGTCACGGCTCCCGCTTTGAGGTCGGCGCGGGCATCCCGAGCGCTCCGCCGCGAGACGCGCAACGCGCGGCCAGCAGGGCGCGGCGCCTGCTTCGCCCGCGCGAGCGCAAGCCAGGACGGCGGTCGACCACGTGCTCGCAAGGGACGATGCCGAGGCGTCTCGTAGAAGGCTGGCGGCGTCGGTGTACGCCCGGGCGGCGTAGACAGGTCAGGACCCTGGAAGCTCGACGTTCTCGAACGCGAGGACTTCGGCGAGCTTGTTGAAGTGCGTGTCGCGATGGAGCACCGCGATGCCGCCGTGCTCGGCGGCTGCCGCGGCGATCAGAGCGTCGGTCAGCGGCACGCGGTGGTACCCGTCGCTGTGCTGTGCCAGCTCGCCGATCGCACTCATCGCGGCGTCGGCGACGGCGCGATCGTTGCGCAGGATCCGGAACCCGTCGAGTTCCGTCTCGAACGCGATGTACTCGGCACTGTTGCGAGCGGAGTAGAGGATCTCCATTCGTACGATCGGCGTGATCCACAGACGATCGTCAACGATCGCCTTGTCGACGAGTTCGCTGGGAAGCGACGAGAACCGCCACCAGGCCGACGTGTCGACGATGAACGACACGTCGCCATGCAACAACTCGACAGCGTCCACCGCAGTCGCTAAGACTCTTTGTCCGTCAGCTGCTCGATGTGCTCAAGCGTGTCCCGATCCAGCCCATCCGGGCTGAACGCTCGCTCGATAAATCGCCTGCGCCGCTCGAGGCGCTCCTCATCGCTCAGCGCAGGGGTCTCGGCGGTCGGGGTGGTGCTCAGAACAGAATGTTTCACGATCCCCAGGGTAGCGCCTGAGCACGACGAGAACTGGATCGGCGAACGCATGTTGAGAGTTGTTCGAACGGGTGGTAGAGCAGCGAGAAACTGTCCGCTGTTCGATCCCGAGGAGGATCCCATGACCATTTCTGCTGTTCTCGATTCCGCTGGACGGCGTCGCTCACCCGCGACCCTGCCCGGCTTCCACGCAGGTCGTCCGCCTCGCAACAAGGGGATGCGCTACCCGGCCGACCCGCGGACGCCCTTGGTCGAGTGCCGCCGTGCGCGTCGAGCTTCGTCGGCTCGCCAGCCAGGCAGGGGTGCGACGCCGGTTCGCGCCACACCAGCTACGTCATGCTCACGCGGTCGAGCGCGCTCGAGAGGGCGTACCGCTGAACATCATCCAACGCCAGCTCGGCCATGCGAACCTCGGAACGACATCGGTCTACCTTCAGGGCATCGACACCGAGGAGATCATCGCCGCCGTCCACACAAGACGGGCTCCGATGATGTCCGCCACCGCCGGCCTGCGCCTCTGAGGCTCCGAGGTCCATAGAGCGGGAAGCTCCCGAGTGCTCCCGCCCGCACCAGGCGACTACGATTACGGTCGCGGATTAATGGGAGCAGGTGCACCGCAAACGATCCAGGTCTCCCAATCCGCTTGCCCCTCGTCCTTTGCGGGTGCGCCTGGTGGCTTGCACGTAGCACCTGCTTTTCGTCCCTTGCGAGCGTGCTCATGGCCCTCGCTCAGACGCTCGCTCAGCCGACGAAGCGGGCGCTCGTCATCCTGATAAGCAAGCGGCGCTCGTCAGGGCCGTGCGCCCAGACGTCCCGTCTGCCGAGACTTGTTAGGGTACCCTAATTATGGGTGCGCCCTTGCCAGGCTCTTCGTCGTCGAGCGCGTTCGGCCGCCGCGCCTGGAGCCTGTTCGCCGCGGCCGGGGCGGGGCTCCTGCTGTATCTCGCGCTGACTGCCAGGGGTGGCGTGCCAGACCCCACGACCGCGAGCCACCTGAGCCGCGGCGCGGTGATCCTCAACAGCGGCCTGCTCGTCCTGCGCGAGGGCTTGGAGGCGATCCTCGTGCTTGCCGCCGTGACGGCCAGCTTCCGGGGCGCCAACGAGGCCAAGCGCCGACCCGTCGCCATCGGAGCCGGTCTGTCGTTCCTCGCGACGGTGGCGACGTGGTTTGCCGCCGTCTGGGTCATCGGAGCGCTTGGTGGCCCTGCGCTCGACGTCCAGGCGGCCACAGGTCTGCTAGCGGTCGCGGTGCTGCTGGTGGTCATGAACTGGTTCTTTCACCGCGTCTACTGGACCGGCTGGATCTCCCACCATCACAAGCGCCGCCGCGCCCTGCTGGCGGGCGCCGGCGGTGGGACGTTAACGGCCGGGCTCATCGCCCTGGGCTTCACAGCCGTCTATCGCGAGGGCTTTGAGATCGTGCTGTTCCTGCAGACCCTGCGCTTGAAGTACGGCTCGACCGTCGTGTTGGAGGGCGTGGCGCTCGGCCTCGCCTTCACGGCAGCCGTCGGCATCCTGACCTTCGTGGCGCACCACAAGCTGCCCTACAAGCGGATGCTCGTCCTCACCGGTGCGATGATCGGTTTCGTCCTGATCGTGATGGTCGGCGAGAGCGCTCAGGAGCTGCAGCTCGCCGGCTGGCTGCCGGCGACCCGGCTCGGGATCACGCTCCCCGGCTGGGTCGGCACCTGGTTCGCGCTGTTCCCGACCGTCGAGACGATCACCGCCCAGGCGTTGGCCGCCACCGCGGTGATCGCCTCCTACCTGGTCGCCGAGCACGTGCTTGTGCGAAGGCCGAAGCGAGAGGGACTGATTCCCGCGGTTCGCCCTGAGCGCACGCCCGCAGCTGAGCCGGCGGCGATGTAGGTAGTCTCGACGTCGCGGCAGAGGGCCCCACTTCTGCATCGCGTGCCCGCCCGACATGAGCTTTACGACCCGGCCGCTTTCCGCGGTGGGTGTCGCGCGACACCCACCGTCCGGTGCGGTAGCGCGTGGCGCTGATAGAGGTGCGCTCGCTCTTGGCTCGATGCGGCAGAGCTGGCCGCGACCCGTACGCTCCCGGGAATCGGCGAATATCGTTCACGCGATGCGCCAAGGTCGGATGAGCGGAGACCATCTCAAGGCTGGGCAGCTGGGCACGGTGGACGTGACGGCCTCGACGGTCGCCAACATCGGGCCAGGGATCGACTTCTACTTCGCCTTCGGGGTGATCGCCGTCACCGCTGGAGTTGCCGCGCCGTTGACGATTCTCGCGGGAGGTCTGGCCGTCGTCCTGCTTGCCTTCATCGTGGCCGAATTCACCAAGGCGGAGCCTTCGGCGGGAAGCTTCATCACCTACGTGGAGACCTCGCTGGGAGCGAGGGCGGGCGTCGCCACGGCCATCCTGGTCGCGGTGGGGTTCACCGTGGCCATAGCGGGGGTGTTCACCATGTCGGGGGGCATGGTGGCGTTGACCGTCGCCCATTACACCTCGTGGCACCCGCCCTGGGAGCCGCTGAGCCTCGTCCTGACGGCCGGCGCCATCTGGCTGACGGCGCGCGGCGTCCGCCTTTCCACCTCGGCGGTGGGCCTGGCTGTCGTGGTGCAGGTAGCGATCATGCTCGTGGTCTGCGTCGTCGACCCTCGTCGACCGGCGCGCCCATCTTTCGGGCATACCGTTCTCCTGGGCCCACCTCACCGGTGGCTTAGCCGGCCTGTCGGCAGGCTTCCCACTCGCTCTGTACATGTTCATCGGCTGGGAAAACGGCCCGGCCCTGGCCGAGGAGTGTCGCGATCCGAGGCGCACCGTCCCGAGGGCCCTCTATCATATCGGTCGCGATCGCCACCGCCCTCTTCGTCCTCTTCGCCTACGCGACCGTCACGGGCTTTGGCTACGACGTTTCTTCAATCGGTCGCTCATCGGTCCCGTTCCTGGCCGTGGCCGACCGCTACCTCGGCACGGCGGCCGTCGTGGCCTGGCTCGCCGGCATCGTCTCCGTGCTCGCCACCCTGGTCGCCGCCGTGAACTCTCAGGCCCGCATGCTCTTCGACGGCGGCCGATCCGGGCTCCTGCCGGCACGGCTCGGTCACGTCCGCGCAGCCTGCAGACACGCCTGTGAACGCCTTGCTGGTCATGGCCTGCGGGGGGCTCGGGATCATCGCGGTCTGGTGGGTAGCGCACCTCATCGGCGTGGACAACGGGATCGACGAATCCCGTCGGCCTATATGCCGAGTGCTCGACGATGGGCACGATCGTGATCCTGTTCGTCTACTTCCTGACGATGCTCGCCCTCCCGATCTTCATGTGGCGCCGCCACCGACAGTCGTTCTCAGCTCTCCGGCACGTGGCCATTCCGGTCCTGGGAGCCCTGGCCCTCATCGTCCCGTTCGTCGAGCTGTGCAAGCCCGGGCAGCCCTCGCCCTACAGCGAGTTTCCCTACATCGCACTGGCAATCGTGGCGGCGGCCACCGTGATCGCCTTCATTGTCGTGCAGCGCCACCCAGACACCGGCGCCGGAGAGGGCACGACATTCGCCGAACCATGAGGATCAATGTCAAGCCATACCGAAGGTTGAACTTGCGGATCGCGCCTGCGTCGCGGCGGTGCTAGAGCGCGTACGCGCCGAATCGCTCGACGGCGAAAAGACGGCGAGGGCGAAGATGAAGAAGTTCAGGGGCACGTGTGCGTATTCGCCGCGGCGACATGCGTGGCCGCCGCAGCTACCATCATGAGCGCTTGGCCGCACGCGGCGATCGGCGTGAGCGCCGGCAAGATCTTCAGGGCGGCCGGCAGCACGACTCCGATGGCGCCGAGCAGCTCCAGCGTCCCGATGGCCTTTACCTGACTGTCGGTGAAGTCCTCCACGTAGGGCGTTTTGTCTTTCAGCGCGGCGCGGGTGTTGGTGAGCTTCAGCAGGCCGCGGCGAGGAATACGGCTGCCAGGAGGCCTTGCGCTACCCAGATGGTCGTGTTCATTTTCCGGTAGCTCCTTGATCTGCGCTTATTCCGCGCGTACGTGGTTGGTCAGCGCGCCGAGGCCGTCGACCTCGACCTCGACGGTGTCGCCGGCGCGCAGGAAGAGCCCTGGGGGGCGCCGACGCCGGCCGGCGTGCCGGTGGCGATGATGTCGCCGGGCATCGAGCGTGATCGTGCGCGAGAGCCAGGCGACGGTGTCGGCGACGCCGAAGATCAGGTTCGCGGTGTTGCCCTCCTGCACGACGCTCGCCGTTGATGCGCGTGCGCAGGCCGAGTGCGCCGAGGTCGCCGACCTCGTCGAGCGTCACGAGCGCGGGGCCGCAGGGCGCGAACGTGTCGATCGCCTTGCCGCTCGTCCACAGCGGGTTCTGCAGCTGCAGGTCGCGGGCGCTGACGTCGTTGAACGGCATCGCGCCGGCGACGTGCGCGAGCGCGTCGTCGGCGCTCACGCGGTGGCGCGGCCGGCCGATCACGACGGCCAGCTCGGCCTCGTAGTCGACGTACTCCGGGTGCGCCGCGGGCAGCACGATCGGCTCGCCGCTGCCGATCAGCGAGTTGGCGAACTTCGCGAACCACAGCGGCGCCGCCGGTGATCTCCTGGCCGGTCTCCTCGGCGTGGTCGCGGTAGTTGAGGCCGAGGCAGATGATCTTCTGCGGGTCGGGAACAGGAGCGAGCAGGCGCACGCCGGCAAGCGCGAGCCGCTCGTGCTGCGCGGCGGCCGCGCAGCGAGCGCCGGCCAGGCCGCCGGCGTCGAGCTCGCGAGCAGGCCGCGCACGGATCGCGCCGGCGCGTCGAGCGCGGACAGCCGGGACGATCTGCTCGCCGATCAGCACGCCGGCCTGAGCGCCGGAGCCGTCGTCGTACGTGACCAGGCGCATCGCTCAACCCTCCGTGGGGATCGCGATGGGCGCCTCGGCGGGCGCGAACTCCCCCGCGCCGGCGCGGCGGTGGATCTCGGCGAAGTCGGCTCGCCCCGGCGGCCGCCTCGGCCGCCGAGCTTCTCGGGTCGACGAAGTGCGCCGATCGGGTTGGCATGGAACTCCTGGCTGGTCTGCATCCACTGCTGGAGGCCGCCCAGTCGCCGAACATGTCGCACTGCAGCTCGACGTGGTTGCCGTCGGGGTCGCGGTAGTAGTAGGAGAACGTCATGCCGTGGTCGATGCAGATCGCCGGCTTGATGCCGGCCTCGCGCAGGCGCAGGTAGCTGGCGTTGAGCTCCTCGAAGTCTCGAACTCGAATGCGCTGTGATGCATGCCGGTGCGGGTCGTCCTTGTCGGGGTCGTCCGCGAAGCCGGGGAACGCGAGCAGCGCCACGCGGTGG
>CAWEFQ010000002.1:0-167881 GCA_963808385.1 uncultured Solirubrobacterales bacterium
GACTGATCCACCGCGATCATCTCACCGGCGCTGCCTACGCCTGTGAGCAGCGCGCACAAGAGGACGAATCACCAGCACGGGCCGCGTGTGCCCATCACGCTGCCAAGTCACCACCGTTGACGCGTGGGCACGCCGCGCGTGTTTCCAAGCTCGCTGCGACTCTGCTTCTCGTCCGGTGGAGCATCTGGGGACGCGTTAGGGACATTCCTAATTGCGCGGGCGCCGCCGCGGGTCGAGACTGTCTGCATGCCCAAGACGACTACCGATCGCGCCATCGCCAGCAGCGGCGGCGCAGCCAATGTCCAGCCATGAAAGCGAGCCCAACCGGCGGCCCCGCCTCGTTCGCACGCGGCGTGGGCGCCTGATCGGCGGCGTCTGCAGCGGCCTCGCGGCCCACTTCGATGTCGACCCGATCCTGTTCGCATCGCCTTCGTGGGGCTTGCGATCTTCTCAGGAGTAGGGATCGCGCTGTACCTGGTGATCCTCCTGCTCGTACCGGAGGACGGGGTCGGCCACGCTCCGATCTCCCTGCTCTGGCGTGGCTTCGACGGGGAGCAGTGGCACACGAGCGCCGACCGGCGGCTGCTTCGCTGCCTCGTGATCGTGACCGCCGTGGTCGTGTGCGCCGCACTGCTCGCGGTCGCGGGCGGCCTGCTCGCCGGCACCCAGCCCCACTCGCCGCCTGGGCGGTGCTCGCGCTCGGCGTGGCGCTTCTGCTCAGCGCGTTGACGCGCGATCCGCTGGCTCGTGCTGCGGTGGCGCCTTCGCGCTGCCGGTCGTCATCTTCGCCGCCGCCGGGGTCGACCTGCACGGCGGCCTCGGCGAACGCGTCTACCGCCCGCTCCCGGCCGCTGCGCCGCGGCTATCGGCTCGGCGCCGGCAAGCTCGAAGTGGACCTCCGCGGTCCGCCTTCCCAGCGGGCACGACCCCGCTGCGCGTGCGCCTGGGCCTCGGCGAGCTCGTCGTGATCGTGCCGCGGGGTGTGCGTGCTCACCCATGCGCGTCGGCGGCGGCTACGTCGGCGCGCTCGAACGAGGCGGCGGGCTCGACGTCAACTGGCACGCCACCCAGCCCCCGGCCCGCCGCGTCTGCTGGTCGAAGGCCATGTCGGGCTCGGCGCGCTGTTCGTCGTCAACCATCCCCTCGAAAGGCTACCTGGGGCGGCGAAGGCGGCTGGTTTGCCAGCGACAACTACCCGGTCGCGCTACGGCGACAACGAAGCCTGCGTCCCGCGGACGCGCGAGTACGTTCTCCCGCGAGGGCACCGGTCGCATTCCCGCGGAAGGGACGAGTCGATGAGGCGCGCGCCCAACATCACCGCCCTCACCGGCGGGCTCGTCGTGATCGTGCTCGGCGTGCTGCTCGTGCTCGCCGCGGGCGGCCAGATCACGCTGCGCTTCGCATACACCGCGGCCGCTGGTCGTCGGCGGGCGCGGGCGCGGTGCTGCTCGCGAGCGGCCTTGAAGCGCGGCCGCGCGCGCGGCGCGGCTGAGAATCATCCAGCGCGAGCGATGTCCAGCACCAGCAACCCCCGCGCGGCGGCGCGAGGATCGCAGTCGGAGCGAGCCCTGCTGCTCGCGGGCGGCCTGCTGCTCGTACGCCCTACCGGCCTGTGGCCGGGCGACCCGATCGTGTGGCCGGTGGCCGGCGCGGTACTCGGCGCGCTGCTGATCTGGCGCGCGCCCTCGCCGGTTCCCCGGGCTAGGCGCTCCTGGGCCGCGCACCCCTCGCGCGAGCCGCCGCCCGAGCACCCCAAGCGGCACGCGTCGCCACGCTGGTGCGCCCCGAGGTGAGCCGTCGCGGCCTCGGCATCGCGCTCGTGCTGGCGGCCGGTATCGCCTTTCTGTGGGCGAACGGCGCCGTGCGTCCGGCGGGTGAAGCGGTGCTCGCCGCGGTCGCCGTCCTGATCGCCGCCGCGCTCATCTTCGCGCCTTCCTGGAGGAGCCTCGCCGGCAGCCTCGCGGCCGAGCGCACCGAGCGCATCCGCTCGCAGGAGCGGGCCGACGTGGGCGCGCACCTGCACGACTCGGTCCTGCAGACGCTCGCGCTCATACAGCGAAGTGCGGAGGACCCCAAGCGCGTGGCAAGCCTCGCCCGCACACAGGAGCGCGAGCTGCGTGCGTGGCTGGCGGGTGGGCAGACGAGTCGAGCGATCGCACTCTCGCCGGCGCGCTCGAGGCCGCCGCCGCCGAGGTCGATGCTGCCAGCGGAAGCTCGATCGAGCTCGTGGCCGTCGGCGACTGCGACCTGGATGAGCGGGCCTCGAGCGTGCTCGCGGCAGCGCGCGAGGCGATGCTGAACGCGGCCAAGTTCGCAGGCGAGCGTCCCATCTCCGTCTACGCCGAGCTCTCCCGCGCGCGCATCCAGGTGTTCGTGCGCGACCGCGGCGCGGGCTTTGACCCGAGCGCGGTGCCCGCCGAGCGGCGCGGCGTGCGCGAGTCGATCGTCGGGCGCATGCAGCGCGCGGGCGGGCGCGCGAGCGTGCGCTCGTCAGCCCAGGGCAGGGCACCGAGGTGGAGCTCACGCTCGAGCGCGGAGACCGCGCATGAGCGCCGCCGGCGCCGCCGCGCGTCCTGATCGTGGACGACCACGCGCTGTTTCGCGCCGGGCGTGCGCGAGAGCCTCGGCGCGGGCGTCGAGGTGGTGGGCGAGTGCGGCGACGTCGAGCAGGCGGTGCGCAGCATCCAGGAGCTCGAGCCCGACGTCGTGCTGCTCGACGTCCACATGCCGGACGGCGGCGGCGTCGAGGTGATCCGGCGCGTTCGCAGACTGTCCTGCCACGCGCTTTCTCGCGCTGTCGGTGAGCGACGCCGCCGAGGACGTGATCGCGCTGATCCGCGCCGGCGCGCGCGGCTACGTGACGAAGACGATCTCCGGCGCCCGAGCTGACCGACGCCATCGTGCCGCGTCCGCGACGGCGACGCCGTGTTCTCGCCGCGCCTCGCCGGCTTCGTGCTCGACGTCTTCGCCGGGCAGCTCCCGCCCGCACAGGTCGATCCGGAGCTCGATCTGCTGACCCCGCGCGAGCGCGAGGTGCTTCAGCACATCGCCCGCGGCTACATGTACAAGGAGATCGCCGCGAGCTCGGCATCTCGGCGAAGACCGTCGAGGCGCACGTCTCGGCGGTGCTGCGCAAGCTGCAGCTCTCAAGCCGCCACGAGCTCACCCGCTGGGCGGCGCACCGACGGCTGATCAACGAGTAGGCGCCCCGAGCCACGAGCGATAGGGGACGGGTTGGGGACATTCCCGATTGCACTCGCGGCTGTGTGCGCGAGACTACGCCCGTGCTCCAGGTCCCCGCCCACTCCGCGACGCCGTGATCGGGCGGCTCGCGATGCTCGCCACGCGCCGCCCGCGGCGTGTGCTGATGGGAGCGGGCGCGCTCTTTGCGATCGCGGCTGTGCTCGGCGTGCCGGTGACAGGGATGCTGGGCAGCTCGGCCCAGGACTTCCAGGATCCCGCCTCGCAGTACGAACGCACGAACGCCGCGATTCAGGCCGCGACCGGGCAGAACCCGTACTACAACGTGGTCCTGCTGCTCCGGGGCAGCCACGAGGTGAGGACCGACACGGCGGCACAGGATGCGGTCGGGACGCTCGCGGCGCTGCTCGCACGCCAGCACGGGTTCCAGCGCATCCTGGACTATGGCGGGGCGGGAACCGATAAGGGGGCGGGGACCGATGGGAGGGCGGGAACCGATTCGCGCATGCTGCTCTCGCGCGATGGCCGTCAAACGGTCGTGCTCGCAGCGTATGCCACCGCGGCCGACGCGACCACGGCGATCGCGCATGTCCGCGCCGCGCTGGCGGCGCCACCGATGAGCACGAAGCTCGCGGGACTGAGCGTGCGCATCGGCGGCTACGCGCTCACCAGCCAGGAACTCAACGAACGCACGACCAGCGACCTCGCGCGCGCTGAGCTGCTCGGCTTCCCATTCTTGCTGCTGCTGTCGTTCTGGTTCTTCCGGGGCCTGGTTGCCGCGCTGTTGCCGCTGCTGGTCGGCGGTTTTGCGATCGTGCTCGCGTTCCTGGGGTTGCGGCTGATCGACCAGTTCACGCCGATCTCGGTGTTCGCGCTGAACCTCGTCAGCGGCATGGGCCTCGGTCTCGGGATCGACTACAGCCTGTTCGTGCTCTACCGCTACCGCGAGGAGCTCGCCAGCGGTGCTGGTTCTCACGAGGCGATCGCGCGGACGCTGCGGACGACCGGCCGCACGGTGCTGTTCAGCTGCCTGACCGTCGCGGCGGCGATGATGAGCCTGCTCGTGTTCCCGATCCGCTTTCTCTACTCGATGGGGATCGGCGGAGCGCTTGTCGTGCTGTGCGGCGGCGCGGTGTCGCTGCTGGTGCTGCCCGCCGTGCTGATCGTCCTCGGAGAGCGCATAGACGCGCTCTCCCCGGCATGGCTGACGCGCCGCGCGGCGCGCTCGGCAAGGGCAACCGAGGACGGCGGCTGGTGGCGGCTGGCGCACGGTGTGGTGCGCAGGCCCGCTCCCGTCGCGCTGATCAGCGCCCTCATACTGCTCGCTGCGGCGATACCCGCGCTGGGACTGCAGTTCACCTCCCCTGGAGCGAACCTGCTGCCCGCGAACGCCGAAAGCCGCCAGGTCGAAACGGCGCTCGCCGCGAGCTTTTCCGCCAACGCCGGGGAAGCGACCGAAATCGTCTTCAAGGGGCCACACGTCTCGGCGGGGCGCCTCGCGACTGCCGCGGCCGCCACCGCGGGCCGGCTCGCAAGCGCCTCAGCCCCGGTCTACCTTGGCCACGGCACATGGGACATAACCTTGCTGCCCCACGGCTCACCGTACTCGAACGTCCAGCAACAACTGCTCGGGAGATTGCGCACCCTCGCACACCCTTATGGCGCGCTGGTGGGCGGCGCGAGCGCGTTCTTCGCCGACCAGAAGTCCTCGATCGCCTCGCACATCCCGCTCGCGCTGGTGATCATGCTGTCGCTCACCGCCGGCTTCCTGTTCCTGATGACAGGCTCGCTGTTCATCCCGATCAAGGCGCTCGTGATGAACATGCTGAGCGTGAGCGTCGCCGTCGGACTGCAGGTGCTGATCTTCCAGGACGGTCACCTCTCCGGACCGCTCGGGTTCACGCCGATCGGCGGGCTTGAAGAGTCGAGCCTCGTGCTGATGCTCGTGATCGCCTTCGCGCTGGCCACCGACTACGAGGTGTTCGTGCTCGCCCGCATCAAGGAGGCCCACGACCACGGCCTGCCCGACCGCGAGGCGATCGCGCTCGGCATCGAGCGCACCGGGCGCATCGTCACCGCCGCCGCGCTGCTTTTCTGCGTGGCGATCGGCGCCCTGACCACCTCAGCCCTGTTCTTCACCAAACAGCTCGGCCTCGGCGCCGCGCTCGCCGTAGCGGTCGACGCGAGCATCGTCAGAGCGCTCCTGGTGCCCTCCCTGATGGCGCTCATGGGCAAGTGGAACTGGTGGGCGCCAAGACCACTGCGACGCCTACACGACCGTATCGGACTACAAGAGACCGCTCCAGCCGGCATCAAGCTCCACTGACACCCGTCGTGGGATGATTGGCTGATGGCCCGGTCCACCTTCGTTCGTCAGCCGCTCCCGCAGGTTAGAAGGCGTTACGACCGCATGGCGCGCTGGTATCGCGTTGCCGAGATCACGATCCTGCTACCCCACCGTCTCCGCAGAAAGGCGGTTCAGCGATTGGACCTGAAGCCCGGCGAGACGGTCCTCGAGATTGGTTGCGGCACCGGGCGGAGCCTACCGCTGCTGTGCGACGCCATCGGCAATGACGGCCAGGTGATCGGCGTGGACGCCTCAAGCGGAATGCTCACCCGCGCTCAACAATGGGTCACCCGCCATCACAGACAGAACGTTCGCCTGTGCCACCAGGACGCCGCCGAGCTCACCCTTGCCGGTCAAGTCGACGCGGCGCTGTTCAGTCTCAGCTACTCCGTGCTTCCCGACCGAGAGACGGTGCTGCAGAAGGCGTGGGAGGCGCTGCGTCCCGACGGACGCATCGTGATCATAGACGCGGGCCTGCCGGCCAGCCCGCTCGGCCGGCTGCTCGGACCCGTCGGCGAGGCGATAGCGACGATCCTCCCTGGAGACCCTTACTCGCGACCGTGGGAAGACCTCACGCGCCTCTCCCATACGGTGCATAGCGAGTGGTTCCAACTCGGCATCTACTTCATCTGCACAGTCCGCAAGCCAGGAACGAGCAAGCTACAGATAGCCTCCGCCCTGTGACCAACGTCAACGACCCCATCTTCGACGAGCCGCGCGAGCACGCGGGCTTTTCCGCTGCTGGTACCCCTGACGCCTGACTCGCCAGGAGCGCGCGCCGGACAGCGAGTGCACGACTCGCTCAAGCAGGACCGTCGTGCGACGCTGATGCTGTGGGCCGACTCCGACCCCGTGATGCCGCTGTCCTCGGGCGAGCACTTCGCCGAGTCGATCGGCCGCGCTATGCCCCGCACGATCGAGAACGCGAGCCACTTCCTCCAAGAGGATCAAGGACTACTGATCGGTACCCTAATCGCCGACTGGCTCACCGTCGGCTGATGCCAAGACTCCGGCATCCCCGGAGCGGTTCAGTTGCCGATGTCGCTCCTTCTTGGCGATTCCATCGCCGATGCATCAAACAGCGCTAGCGCGCCGAGCACTTGGTCGCTCCTCCGGCGACGGCCTGACAGGCAAGAGTCCCGAGCTGCTACCGGTGGACACGGGCCGGAGCGGTTAGCCATGCAAGAGCCCATCTCAACATAAGCGGACTAGAATTGGAGGCTTGACTAGATTTAGAGACTCCTCTAAACTGCTGTTGCATGCCAGCTTCAGCCCCGGCGACAGGTCTGCGTGAGCGCCACAAGCAGCAGCGACGTGAGCGCATTCTCGAGGCGATCCGCGAACTGCTACGTGAATGTCCGGAGGAGACGCCGACCGTTGAGCGCATCGCCGAGCTCGCCGACCTATCCGCTGCGACGGTCTTTAACCTCGTCGGACCGCGAGAGCAGCAGTGGGCGGCGCTGTGCGAGGAGCTTCTGCGCGAGCTCGACGCCTGTCTCGCGCTCGCGGCTGACGATGATCCGCGCGATCAGGCACGTAGGATCGTCGGCGAGACGGCCGATCTGTTCATCGCCGACGCCGCCGTCTTTAGGCATCTCCTCAACAGTTGGGGGCGCAGCGGCGCACTGCTGCAGGAGAACCCGGTCCCACGACTGCGGGCCGCATTGCGCCGCGGGCAGGAGACCGGGATGCTCAAGCCCGATCTTCATATCGAGGCGCTGGTCGGGCACATCGCGACGGCATGTGGCGGCGCGCTGCGTCAGTGGGCAGCGGGCCAGATCTCAGATACAGCGTTTCGTAAGCGTTTGCGCTTCGCGGTCGACGTGGTGTTCGCCGCGGGTGCCAGCGAGGACTGGGCTGCGGAGCTTTCCACGCCGCTGCAACGCAAGCGGCGCCAGTCGTGATGACGCGGGCCGCTGTGGTGTTCGACGTGGCACCGGGCATCCGGCTGGCCGCGGATACCTTCGGCGACCCGGACGCGCCCACCGTGCTCATGCTGCACGGCGGTGGCCAGACACGACACGCGTGGCACGCAACCGCGATGAACCTCGCAGAGGCTGGCTGGCGGGCGGTCACAGTCGATCTGCGCGGCCACGGCGAGAGCACGCACCCGCGCCCGGCGGCCTACGCGCTCGAGGACTTCGCTGCCGACGTGCGCGCCCTGATCGCGTCGATCACGGTGGACCCGATCGTGATCGGAGCCTCACTGGGCGGCATCGCCAGCCTGCTGGCCATCACGGAGTCACCGCAAGCACCCGCCGCGGGGCTCGTCCTGGTTGATGTGGCGTAACTATTTAGGTCCTGCTGGTCTTGCTCGTCAAGGGTGAGTGCAGATTCGGGTGCGGGTGCGCAGTCCGGGAGGGGGGGCGGTGTGAGCAGGATTCCGCCTGGTTGCAGGGAATCTTGCGGGCATGGCCGATGCGGGGCAGCTCAGTCGCGAGGAGCTTGAAGCCCGGATCACCGATCAGGATGCGGTGATCGCGGCGTTGCGGGGGCAGAGCGCCGAGCAGCAGGCGATGATCGTCGAGTTGAAGGCCGAGATCGTCGAGATGCGATCCAGGCTGGATCAGAACTCCAGTAACTCGAGCAAGCCGCCGTCCTCTGATGGTTACTCAAAGCCCTCGCCGAAGAAGCGCGGCCTGCGGCAGCGCTCGGGGCGCAAACAGGGCGGCCAGCATGGCCATGAGGGCGCCCGCCTGGAGCGTGTGGCGCTCCCCGACCGTGTGATCGTCCATGAGCCCGATGTTTGCGAGGACTGTGGGCGCGATCTGGCTGACGGGGAAGAGGTTGAGGGCGGGGAGTCTCGTCAGGTTTTCGATATTCCCGAGAAGCTCGCGCTGGAAGTGATAGAGCATCTCGCGAAAGCCAGACGCTGCAAGGCTTGCGGGCGTGTGAACGACGCCCATTTCCCCAAGCACGTGATCGCTCCTACCGGATACGGGGTGAACCTGCGCGCCCTCGGTGTCTATCTCATCGTCTTCCAGCACATCCCTTATGAGCGCGCTCGCAACCTGATCTGCGACCTGATCGGGGCGCAGCTCTCCACAGCCACGTTGAAGGCCTGGGTGGATAAGGCCGCGCGGGGCCTGACCGATTTCGATGAGCAGCTGCGAGCGCTGCTCGGTGATGAGCCGGTCGCCCACTTCGACGAGACGGGCCTGCGTATCGCAGAGCGTCTTTCCTGGGTGCACTGCGCCTCCACGCAGACGTTGACGCGCTACACCGTCCACGCCAAGCGTGGAGGGCAGGCGATGGATGAGGCCGGCGTGCTCCCCGGCTTCGCCGGTGTGGCCGTGCACGACGGCTTCTCCCCATACCGTGCCTACACCAACGCGGCCCACGCGCTCTGCGGCGCGCACCATCTGCGGGAGCTGATCGCTGCCACCGAAGCGGGGCAGCTCTGGGCCTCCGGCATGAGCTGCCTTCTGCTGGACACCAAGGATCTGGTCGATCAGGCCAAGGCGGCCGGCCGCAAGGCGCTGGGCGCCCCGGCCCTGGCAGAACTTCACACCTCATACCGCGACCTGATCGCCTCAGGCTACGAGCAGAATCCCGGCCTCGCACAAAACCACGGCAGGCGAATCAAGCGCACCAAGGCGCAGAACCTGCTGCTCAGACTCGATAAGCGCGAGAGCGAAACGACCCTCTTCGCCCACGACTTCGCCGTCCCCTTCTCGAACAACCTCTGCGAGTCCGACCTCCGCATGGTCAAGCTACAACAAAAGATATCCGGGTGCTTCCGCACGATGGACGGCGCCGAGCGCTACCTGACAGTGCGCTCCTACATCTCCACCGCCAAAAAGCAGGGCCAAGACACCCTCGGTGTGCTCAGCGCGCTGGCACGGGGCACACCCTGGCTGCCAGCCGCCGGGGAAACTTGACCTGGGGCCCGTCCGCCGCGGCGGCGATAATCGCAGGCCAATCATGGGCAAGCGATCCCGACGCGACAGGCCCCAACGCCAGCTGCCGGCAGCCGCGGCGGGCGCCAGCTCCCCGCCACCGCGTGAGGATAACCAGCAGACACCGGGCCGGCCCGAGCGGCTGCTGCTCGACCAGATCGCGGCCGGAGCGCTCGATCAGCACCTGACAGCGCTCAACGACGCGATCCACGCGCGTCTTGACCTGCTGGAGACGGTCAACTCCGCCAAGGCGCTGGCGATGCTCTCCCTCGGCGACCGCGTCCGCTTCAGCGAGCGCACCAAACCCCAATATCTGCGCGGCGTGCATGGCGTCGTGACCGACCTCGATGAGCACACCGCCACCGTCTGCGTGCACCAGCCCGTCGGCCGGTTCTCAAGCGGCGAGATCCGCCAATGCCCACCACTGCTATTGGAGCGCCTGCACCCAGCCGCCTGAGAGGAGCCCGATGAGCCCCGCCCGCCAATCCGACCCCGACCTCGACAGCCTGATCGAGGAAATCACCGTCGACGCACACGACGAGGACGAGCAGCTGATGGGCTTTGAGAACGCCTTCGACGAAGCGAACTTCCCCTGCCCAGGCACCGTCATCGGCGAGACCGTCGACGTGCTCTCTGTCACCACCACAGGCAACCGCCGCGAGCTGATCGCCATCTGCCAGCGCAACAGCAAACGCTACGAGATCGCCCTACTCGATATCGACATCCACGCCGATCCCACCACCTCACGCCTCCTCGCCGCCCACCAACGCTGGATCGGCACCTGAATAGTTACGATGTGGCTCACCGCTTCCAGCCGCGCGGCGGCGGGCGGATCGTGAGCTTCATGGAGGAGCACCCCGACGGCTTTGCCAGTCTCGACGACGCTGCTGAGGCAGTCGCCGCCTACCTTCCTCACCGCGCACGAGCGCGCGACCCGAACGGGCTGCGCCACAATCTCCGATGCAACGCGCACGGACGCTGGATTTGGCACTGGGACCCAGAGATCCTGACGCAGGCTCGCCCACTGATCCAAGACCAAGCCCAACTCTCTGAGCGCCTCACAACCGCCGCCACACGACTGCGCCAACCCTGCCTGCTCGTCCGCGGCGCCAAGAGCGACGTGCTCATCACCGGCATCGCACGGGAGTTCATCGAGCTCGCAGCGAATGCCACCCTGGCCGAAGTCCCACACGCCGGTCACATGGTCGCCGGCGACAACAACGATGCCTTCACTACAGCGATCCGCGCATGGCTCGACACGTTTGCGCTGAGCACATCACCGAGACCCACAACCAATGGCGGTCGCCATGTTCGGACCGGCTGAGGTGCGGTTCGATCGAATGCGTGTGGGAGCATCTGGCGATGAGCGCCGCTGACGCCTTGGCTGGCGACCCCTACACCGCCCCGGACTTCGCGGCGGCGGCGCTGATCACGATCGACACCCAGCGCGACGTGCTGGACGGCGGCCCGTTCGAGATCCCGGGCACCTCGGCGGCGCTCGGAGCGATGCGTGTGCTGGCACATGCCTTTCGCGGGGCGGGCCGTCCGATCGTGCACATTGTGCGCCTGTACGAGCCCGACGGCGCCAACGCAGACCTCTGCCGTCGCCAGGCGGTGCAGGGAGGCATGCGGGCGCTTGCCCCGGGCACTCCCGGATCGCAGCTCGCCGCCGAGCTGCTGCCCGAGCCCGGACTCACACTCGACGTAGAGGCGCTGCTCGCGGGTACTGCGCAGCGCTTGGGGCCGAGCGAGGCAGCAATCTACAAGCCGCGCTGGGGCGCGTTCTACGACACCCCACTGGAGGACTATCTACGCGAGCGGCACATCAACACGCTCGTCTTCTGCGGATGTAACTTCCCCAACTGCCCACGCACCTCGATCTACGAGGCCAGCGAGCGGGACTTCAGGATCGTGCTCGCCCACGACGCGCTATCCGGGCTGTACGAGCGCGGTGAACGCGAGCTCGAAGGTATTGGCGTTCACCTGATGAGCGCGAGTGAGATAGCCGAGGCGCTCCTCGCCGCGACCCGCAACGCAATCCCCACCGGACCAGGCGAGTCGACGGAGACAGGGCGATGAGCGTTGCGAACCGGGGCGCGTTGCAGATCCGCGAGTTGCACGCCGGTGAGACACACCTCGCGCACCGGGCAATGAGCGCTCTGCGAGCCGCATACGAGAGCGAGCAGGAGTTCGTCGAGTACGTCGATGGTGTACTGCGCCCCGCTGGCTACAGACTCCTCGGCGCGTTCTTGCCCGGCAACGAGCAAGCAGTCGCGGCGGCAGGCTTTCGTATCGGTGACAGCCTCGCGTGGGGCCATTACCTCTACGTCGATGACCTCTCGACGGCACCGGACGGGCGGCGCCACGGCCACGCGGGAGCTCTGCTGGACTGGCTTGTCGAGGAGGGACGCAGACTTGGGTGTGGTCAGCTGCACCTGGACTCGGGGGTCGGCCCGGAGCGCTTTGACGCGCACCGGCTCTACCACAATCACGGCCTGGCGATCTACTCACACCACTTCGCCCGCGGGCTCGCCCCTACTCCCCTGCCATGACCGACGACCTATGGGCTGCCGTCGACGACTATGTCGCCGATCACCTGCTCCCGCAGGACCCGGTACTCGACGCCGCGCTCACCGCCAGCGACGCCGCCGGTCTTCCCCCCGGCACGATCACCCCAGCCCAGGGCAAGCTGCTCGAACTGCTCGCGCGAGTTCGCGGCGCCCAAAGCATCCTCGAGCTGGGCACGCTCGGCGGCTACAGCACTATCTGGCTCGCCCGCGCGCTGCCCACAGACGGTCTGCTCGTGACACTCGAGCTCGACCCCTACAACGCCGAGGTCGCCAGCGCGAACATCGCCAACGCCGGTCTCGCCGAGCGCGTGCAGATCCGCATTGGACCCGCGCGGCAGACCCTGCCCGAACTCCACGTCGAAGGCGCCGGACCATTCGACATGATCTTCATCGACGCCGACAAGCGGAACAACCCACTCTACCTGCAATGGTCATTGAAGCTCTCGCGTCCAGGCACACTGATCATCGCCGACAACGTCGTGCGTGGCGGAGCGATCCTCGACCCCCACGCAGACGACCCACGGCTCGGCGACGGGGGCATAACGGGCGTGCGTTACTTCTACGAGATGCTCGCCGCAGAGCCCCGCGTGAGCGCGACTGCGATCCAGACCGTCACCGCCAAGGGCCACGACGGCTTCGTGCTCGCACTCGTCTCTGACACAGCGTGAAACACCCCCCGCTACCGAGTTGCTTCCGCGGTCCCGGTAAGCGGGCCGCGGTCGTCAAATGCAGGATGGGTTAGCATCCAACGGAGGATCGTGCTACGCAACGTCGCGCTTTGGCTCAGACCGGCAGGGTGGCCGCTTTTGCCCGATGCGGTACGTCGTCGGACGTTGCTGCTGGCGTGGGCTGCGATCCTCGCACAGGTCGTGTTTCTCGGCGGGTGGGTGCTCGCGGGCGCTCTCGAACCCCGTTACTCGCATGTTCGCCAGTACATCAGCGAACTTGGCCGGGACGGCGCCGCGAATCCCTGGATCTTCATGACTTTTATGGCGATCTGGGGATTGGGCTGGATCGCGCTCGCGATCGGGGTCGTGCCATCGCTGCGTACACGGCGGTGGCCGCTGGCGATGTCGTTGTTCTTCTCACTGGCCGGCGTATGCGCGATTCTGGTCGGGCCGCTGCGGATGGACTGCTCGACGATCCTGAGCGCGGCGTGCAAGTCACACGAAGCCGCGGACGGGAGGTCGTGGCATTACGAAGCGCATATCTGGTTGAGCCTCGGCATCAAGGTCTCGCTCCTGCTGACGGGCTTCGCCTTTGCCCGCTCGGCATGGCCGAGCCGGCTCGGACGACTGGTGTTGGGCGGCGCGCTCGTGCTCCTGGCCGCGGGGATCGTCACGTTCTTCTTGCACGACTCGTTCGCCCCCAACCAGGGACTCGAAGAGCGTTTGTGGGCGTTCGTCGCCCAGGCCTGGGCGCTGGTTTGCGCGACGGTGCTGATCCTCGAGGCAACGCTGCAACCAGAGCAACTGCAAGCACACGAGGCTGCCCTGCAGCGACATGCGCCTGGCGAGCGTGTCGCCGTCGGCGTCGATCCGGCGTAGTCCGCGCGGGTCCGTCTCCACCTATGGTTCATCCGGTGAGGGGACGGCTTGGTCCACTCGCCCAGCACCCGCCGAACCATACCTGCCGGTGTCAGCCGAGTCCGAGCAGCAGCGGTAGTTCATCCAAGGATCGCACTACCTCGGCGCCGGCCCGTCGCAAAGCCTCCTCATCTGCGTCGGCCGCGCCGGGTACGGGTCCGAGCTCTCGATGAAACGCCTCGGCTCGGTCGCGCTCGTATCGCTCGAGCCAATCCTTCGCCAGTGGCCGCCCAAGCTTCACCTGTGCCCGGGAATCGATGTCGGCCAGCAGCAGCCCCTGGTAGTCGCGTCGGGCTTCCGCGAGCGTGGTCGGCAGTCCCCCGACCGTCAGCGCGCGGGCGAGCACTTCGTTTGAGATGACCTCGCTGTTGACGAGAACGCCATCGCAGTCGAAGATGACCAGCTGGAGATCCCGCATCGACGAGATCCTTACGGGTTTCCCGCGCGGACGTTCCGGCGATCAAGGCTGCCCACGAGGCAACGACAGTCGCGTTGCCGGCCTTTCTGGAATCGACTTGAGACTTAAGATCCCTCCGGATCGCTCGGCCGATCGTTGAGCGCGTGACTGCGAGGAGATCGTCGTCCACCTGACGGCGGCGGGTAAGAACGCGCTCGCCAAGGCGCGACATCACCGGTTGCTGGTCAGGATTCTGTCGCAGTCGTCAGCGGAGCGAGCATAAGCAAGCCGGTCGTGCTCAGCGAGGTCCCGCTGACGAAGCACAACGCGGCGATCCCGGAAGCTGCCCGGGGTCGCCGTGGAGTGTCAGCGAACGCAGGGGACGCAGTGTGGGCCGTCACGTTCTCGTGATCACCGTGTCCACGAGAACGGGGGCGGGCCACCGGCTGATCCGCTCGGCCCTACCGGCAACGCGCACCGGCAGCAGATCGGAGCTGGTCTACGCCACCCACCGCGCGTCGGCGCAGCTCGTCCCGGTATTTCCCGGTGGTCAGGAATGCCCGCAGCCGGCGGCCTTCGGCCAGCGGCCGGACCTTGGCGATCGCCTGGTTGGGCGTGCGCGCCTCGGTCGCGTACACGTGCCGGTACTCGGCCGAGTCGACGCCCTTGGAGGGGTCGGTCGCGAACACGAGATACCCGCGATTGCGCACCCGCTCGGCGTTGACGGCTCTGACGCGCTTGCGCTCGACGTCGAGGTCTCGCGCCCACGCGGCCAGGTCGATCTGGGTGTGGGTGGCTGGGGTCATGGATCGGGCCGCTCCATGCGATGCATCTTGCCACGGGGTTGGGACGGTGCTCTCACGGTTGCGCGCCAGTCCTCCGTCGGCGGAAGATGCTGGGCCTTCGGCCCCTCGACGGATACCGTCCGCAGCGCGGACTACCGTTGCGGGCATGAGCCAGAGCTATCCAGACACGATTCAGAGGGGTTCAGGCGTTTCGAGGGCAGGCCGCGCGTCAACAGATCATGCTTACGCTGAGACTATGCCGACCGAGCGCAAGGGCCTCTGGGTCGAGGTGCGCGACTCGGAGACCGGCGAGCGCCACGTCTCGATCTACGCTGCGCCGGTTCCGCGGAACCGCACGGAGCGTGAGCGCTTCCTGAACCGCTATGTACCCCAGATCTTCCCGGGAGCAAAGCTTCGCACTTACGCGGGTGGAGCGGCGACTTTCCTGGTACGCCAGCTCCTGATCAAAGCGCACTATGGCGCCGTACGTCACGACGCCGAGCTTCTTCCGCTTGAGGAGAAGCTCCCGGAGCCAGTCACCGCGGGTGTCGGCCAGGGCACGCTCTTCGCTGCATAGCCGGGAACATCCTCGGCCGGCGCTCACGACTCCTTGGTCACCACGACGAACTTCATATCCCGCTCTGCGCACCACCGCTCCGCAGCCTCGAACTTGCGCTTGGTGTCCGGGTTCTGGAGCAGGTGACCGCCCTTGACCTCGTGGAGCTCGATCCCTTCGGCGGTGCCGCGAACGAGGAAATCGGGACGGTACTCGCGCTTGCGGCTCTGGTGATCGATGTACGGGATGCGGATCTTGTGGCGCTTGGTCCACGCGTCTACATCGGGATCTGACTCGAGCTCGACCATGTACTGCCGCTCCCAGTCGGCGTCGAACTTCTCGAAGGCATAGGCGCTCTTCTTGGGGTTCTCGAATCGCCCGTGATGACTCGCTGGGGTCATGTCCCAGCCCCAACCCGCGGAAACTTCACGATGCCCCCGACAATCCCTGGAGCCATGAAGACCTCTCGCACCTCCGCAAGCTTCTCCACCGCGTAGAGGAGCCGGAATCGGGAAGAGTTGGCAAGTCCCTGCCCCTCCAAGAACTTCTCGTCCAAGTGGTCCATGACCACGTCGTAGAGAGGACCCTTCTCGACACCCGAGAACCCCTTCTCGAACAGAAGCTCCTCGGCGAGGCCGAGGGCCTCTTGCTTGAGCCTTTCGGCCAGCTCCGCCGCCGGAGGAAGATCGGCCTCTGTTGGCACCTCGGCACCCTCGACCTCATCGGCCGGCTTGTACTTGACAAAGCCTGTCTGGTCGAGGCTTATCGACTTCACTCCCTTTACGGTTACCTTCGTTATCTCGACAGCCTCATACAGGTAGGTCGCCATCGCGAGGACGTCCGGCCAGTCCTTCCGGGGCTCCTCCTCATCGCCGACCTCACCGAGCAGCTCGCCGAAGTCGACCTCGCCCTCCTCCTCCGCCTCGGCCTCGGGGATCTCGATCAGCTTGTCCGGATTGACGAGCTCCGCTTCCAATGGTGGCTGGGGGTCTGGCAGATCCTCGTCGGGGTCAAAGGAGTCGGTGTCCTTGACGCCGCTCTTGATCTTTGCGCCTATGAGGGCCCACAGCCAGCCGTGATCGAGCTTTGGATGATCGACGACACAGAGAATCTCCCTCTCCTCTGGCTTTCGGATCACCTTGCGCAGACCCCGACCGATGACCTGCTGCCCGTAGACCTTCGACGAGAACTTCCGGAGCAACGCGATGACCGCGACCTCGGGAACATCCCATCCCTCACGGAGCATCATCACGCTGACAATCGCGTGATAGGGGCTGCTCTCCTCGCCGATGTGCATGGCCTCCCGGCGTTCCTGCTCATCTGACTGCTCGGTCACGACAAGGGCCTTCACGCTGAACGTCTTCTCAAGCGTGCGCTGGGTCTCATGGGCGTCCTTGATTCCCACCGCAATGACAAACAGGACGGGCTTGTAGCGCCCGTTGGCCCGCCTCCGCTGCTCCTCGAGCCGCGCGAGCGCGATGCGCAACTGGTGGCGACGCGGCTCCGGATCGGTCACCCACTTGGTTGGCTTTACGCGGCCGTCATCGATGGCCTCCCAGTCGATCTCCTCGACCGAGACCTGCTCGCCGGTATCGGGATCCGTGTAGGTCAACTCCACCGACTTGATGTCAGGCTGATAAACGACGGTTGACTTGATGATCCCGTCATCGAGAGCGGCTGGGATGCCGTATTCGTAGACCATCTCCGAGTCCGGCTGCCTGGCCATCAGCCCGGTCGGGAGTCGCGGTAGTGTCGAGGCGAAAGACCTGCTTCTTGCCAAGTGTCCTGAGCACATCCGTGTACTCGGACGCTGGCGTATTGTGCGCCTCGTCATTGAACACGGCGAGGTCCCCAAGGAAGTTCAGGACGAACGCTAGCCGCTCGTTCGATCCCTTACCGTAGAGTTGCTGAATGTTGCCAAGAACGATGCCCGACTCGAGCATGCCCTGTGTTGCGGCCCCAGGCTCCAGGACGTGAAGGCCGAGGTCCTTCAGGTAATGGGAGTGGACGCCTGGAAGAAGTTCAAAATCATGAAAGACCTTCGCTGCCTCGAAGTCCGCACGGAGCCGCTCGCGCACGATCGTGTTGGGGCAGAGGATGAGGAATGAGCGGACGTCATAGACCCACCGAAGCCACGCGATGCAGGCGGCGATGATCGCCGTCTTTCCACCGCCGGTGACGATGTTGAGCAGGAGGTTGCGTTTGCCGAGGATCTCGAAGGCATAGATGGTTCGCAGGAGACCGTCGCGCTGACCCGGCCATAGCGGCCGCTCGCTAGTCTCATCGAGAACCTGATCGAGGAACTCGGCTGTGGCGTCCTGGACGTCCGGGAAGCCATCGCTCACCCACACCGCGAACCGCTTCTCATAGGGAAGGAAAGCGTTCCGCATCAGGACACCGAATACTGTCTCCCGCAGGATCGCCTCTCCCCCGAGGTCGTCCTGGACCCGCACGGCAATGTCATGCTCGCCCACGGTGGGGAATCCGTATTCGGCTGTCAAGACAGGTTCGCCCTTCTTTGTCCGCTGAAGCGCAAAGCCTGTCGTCGAGGTGAAGTAATCGCCGATACTCAAAGTCCCACTGGGCATTGATGATCTCCGCTCCAGAGTTCAGCGCGATCGACTCGGAAACATCGAATCGGTACTTGCGAGGGGCGACTCGTTTGCTATTTGAGCCGGATCGTCGGTGGAAGCACAAAGGTCACCAGGTCGGAGTAGCGCTCGTGCTTTGATGTCACGTGAGCAGCGAACTCCGGCGACTCAAGCGGGACAAGCCGCAGCTTTACAAACTGCAGGCTTACCTTCTCTTGGGCCGCGATCCGCTCGGCCATCCGTCTTGCGGCCGGCGTAAAAGCCCAAGCGATCATCGTGCCCACACCACCGTTGCCAAGCCGCCTCAAGACAGCATTTGCGAACTCGGCAACCTGGTCCTTGCGAACAGCCACGTCAGGGTCGGGGGAGCCGACTAAGATCGGCTCTGTTGCCTTGTAGCCATGAATCACGCTGCCAGTCGACTCGGGTCGTGCCTCGTAGGCGGCTAGAACGAACTCGCGGAACTCATCCTGGCCCATCTTCGAGAGGTTGTAGATCTCGTAGATGCCCCAGTGAGTCGACTGTGAAGTCGGGGATCGCCAGATCGCTTGCCTGTTTTCTTGCGCTCCGTGCTGCTGCTCCTCAATGACCTTCGCGACGCGATCGGCCGTGATGCTCACCGCCACCCGCGAGATATCGCAGGCGATCCACTCGACGATCTAGTAGTTGCGCGACGGCCGCCGTGGTCCCACCACCCACAAAGAAGTCCGCCACCATGTCACCTGGCTGACGGTGACCAACTTGATGACCTTGATCAAGGACCGCGCGGGCTTCTGCGTCGGATACCCAATGGCACTCCTGGCTGATTGCCTCGAAGTGCGTGCGATGTCCCAGACGTCGCGCATGACCTACCCAGGTGTAGTAGCCCGCTTCGTCCTGCTCAATGGTGGCGTTGGAGGAGCCGGATTTATGCATCCAGATAGGACTTTTCCTTTCCGGCGTGAACTTGTAAGAGGCTCCTCTTGCGTAGAAGAGAAGCTGTCGTGCTTCCTGCCGAAGGCCATCTTTGCTCATGCCTCCAGTCTTGATAGAGCCAGACGATCTCGTTGACGAAATTCTCGTATCCAAAAATCTGGTCCATCTCCACCTTTACGTAGTGAGCGGCGTGCCAATCCAGATGCACGCAGATACTCCCTGTCGGCTTGAGGAGGCGCTTTATCTCGTAGAGGCGGGTGTTCAGCCAAACGAGGTAGCCGTTCAGGCCACCATCCCAAATGTCCTTGAAGGAGCGGAGTCGTTCCGGTCCCCGAACAGAACGTTGTAGGTTTTCTGAGAGAAGAAAGGCGGGTCGATGTAGATGAGGTCGATCGACTCGCTTGGCAACGACCGCATGACATGCAGGTTGTCCCCGAAGAAGAGTTGGTTTGGTTTCAGCTCCGGGGTCCCGAACTCGAACCGCTCGACGATCTGGAAGGGCAGGTCTACATCGCGGGATATAGGTGCTCGAAGCGACGCTTTGGATCCCAGCCGAGGGGCTGCTTCCGCGACCGGCACGTGCCCAAACTTCGCGGGCATCTTGTAGAAGTCGCGCTGCTCGGGCAGCGACGGCGCGTCGTCCGGCGACGGTTCTGAGGGGGCAGTCTTCTCTTCCACGATGGATTCGCAGTCTTCCAGGTCTCGGCTCTCTCGCAGGTCTCGCCCTCGGCGAGGTCTAGGCATCCGCCAATCTACTTGCTGAAGGGGACGGGTGTCTCGGGCAAGATGCCATCAGCTGCTGTGTTCCCCCGCCATCTCCACAAACCAACAGAGCGCATTCAGCAACCGCATCTGCTCGGCGTTCCTGCAGCGGATGTGCAGGAGCTCGGGGTTGCAGACGAGCACGGCCAGGCACCTCGCCCGCGAGATCGCCACGTTCAACCGGTTGCGGCTGAACAGGAACTCGAGGTTGCGGGGGATCTCCTCTTTGCTCGAGGTGGCCATCGAAAAGAAGCACACCGCCGCCTCCTGCCCCTGGAACTTGTCGACGGTGCCCACCCTGACCTCGGCCGGGAGTGCCTCGCGCAGACAGCGGACCTGCGCGTTGTAAGGGGCGACGACCATGATCTCCTCCGGTTTGAGGGGGCCACTGGTCCCATCCGTCTGGAAGTACTGCCCCTTCAGCAGATCGTCGATCAGGCCGGCGATCGCCTCGGCCTCCTCCGGCGACTCGCGGGTGTTGCCCTCGTGGGTCGTTGGTACGTATCTGATCCCGGTGCCGATCAACCGACCCGCTGCCTCGATCCCCTGGTTGGCGCAGTCCGCGAACGACTCCAATCGGTCCTCGTAGATCGCCTTCGAGATGAACTTGCACACGTCCGGGTGCATCCGCCGCGTCTGGTCGATGAACAGGCCGCGCTCGGGCGGGATCGTCGTGTGCTCGCCGAGCAGGTGCTCCAGCACGGACACGCCGGCGCCGGGCGGGTGCACCGCCTGGGAGACCTGCGCGAGCTGCTGCGGATCTCCGAGCAGGATCACGTTGCGCGCGCACGTCCCCATCGCCAGCGCGTCCGCGAGCGAGATCTGGCCGGCCTCGTCGATGAACAGGTAGTCGAGCGTCCCGTCCATCTCCTCGCGGCAGAACAGCCAGGCGGTCCCGGCCACGAGCTCGTAGCCGCCGCCGGCGAAATCGGCGATCTCATTGGAGTTCCCGATCAGCCCGTGCTTGGACTCGTAACTGTTGCTGCCGTCGCTGCCGCACTTCTTCAGTCCGGCGAAAGGCTCGTCCGGAGCGGCGTACTTCTCGACCTCGGCGAGCAGGTTGTGGATCACGGCGTGGCTACCGCGCGGCTACGCCGACGCGGTGGCCCTGCTGGATGAGGCGCAGGATCAGGTGGGCGCCGGTGTAGGTCTTGCCCGAGCCGGGCGGCCCCTGGATGAACAGGTAGCTGTCGTTCAGGCCCTCCGCGATCCGCTTGGCCCGATCCAGGTCGAAGGCGCCCGCCTGCAGCGCCTCGCCCGGTGAGCACGCCGATGTGCTCGGCGACGTCTCCGCGCAGGATCTGGCGCAGCGCGCTGTAGCGCCCCTGCGCGTCGAGGCCGCGCTCGACGATGTCGCCCGCGAGCCGACGCAGCGCGCCGCGCTGGTCGTTTGTGCCGTACGGCTTGCCCGGGATGAGCGCGCGCGGGAGCGGCTCGCCGATACGGGAGGCCGCACGGCTGATCCGCAGCGTTCCGGTCGCGTTGTCGATCGACTCGACCGTCACCGCTTTCGCCGTCGCGGGGGCGACGAAGCCGCCAGGCGCGATCTTGTGCTCCTGCGCGGGGAAGCGCAGCGTGTGGATGACCGAGCGCGAGGGCGGGGGGAGCGGGATCGGCTCGAGGCCGGCGTCGCTGAGCCGGCCGAGCGCCTCGTTGTCGACCTCCGTCAGCTGCTCCTCGTCGGCTTCCAGTCGTTCGAAGTACGCCCACCAGGCGGGCTTGGCCTCGCGCCGGTGATAGTCGATCAGCTGGGCGATCAGCCAGTGGGCACGCTGATCGTCGTCCCAGCCGTCGTCGTCGTCAGGGACACCGGCGGTGAGCGCGGCGTGCAGCGCGTCGAGCTTCGCCTGGAGCTCGGGGTCTGGCTCCCACGGCTCGGGGGGCGGCTTCCATGGGATCGGCTGGCCGAACGTTTGGATCGCCTCGTTCCGCCGGGCGAGCAGCCATTCGCGCAGCAGGTGGGTGGAGCGGCAGTCGTCCTCGTTGTAGCGCTCGATCGACTCCAACGGCGAGCGATCGCCGGTCTCCAGATATTGCTCGAACGCCACGATCGAGTCGCCGCCTTCGGAGACCTTCGTGTCTCGCTTGCCCATGTAGAACGCCTCGATGCTCTTGATCGAGTAGTTCGGCTGACCGACGCGCAGCCCCTGACGCACGACCGTATAGAGATCGACCAGGACTTTGCCGCGCAGCAGACGATCGACCTCGTCCTCGCGCGTCGCGTGCAGACCCATCAGACCGCTTGATCGCCGTCGCCTCATACGGGGCGTAGTGGTAGACGTGCAGGTCGGGAAAGCGCTCGAGCCGCTCGATCACAAAGTCGATGAACTGCTCAAACGCCTGCTTCTCGGATGACCGATCGGTGGCCCAGAACGCTTGAAACCGCGGTCCGTCGGCCCCCAGCAGGACGACGCCAAACAAGTACTCCAGACCATCGTCAAAGAACGGGTCGCCCTCCATGTCAAAGAACACATCGCCCTCGGACGGCTGCGGCAGGTGGGCGAACCCACAGCCCTCCTCGGGCGTAAGCAGCTCGCAGCGCAGCTCCCCGCTGCGGCGTTGGTCTACCTGTAGACGCGCGTGCGCGCGTAGGGACTCGAACGTGGCGGTCCCGATCCGGGGCGGGCGATCCTCGGACTCTGCGGTGGCGAGTTGCGCAACGGTCGTGATCTCGCGCTCCACCAGTTGGGTGCACTGCGAGCGCTGGATCCGGGCGACGAGGCTCAGATGGTCATCGGCCACGCGCCGGGCGACGCAGTGGTTCTCCCAGCGACACAGCGCGCAGTGCTCCACCGGCTCCGGGTAGGTGCTCGACAGGCCGGCGTCGACAACGGATTCGAAGCCGTGCTTGACGCTGCGGTAGTAGGCGGCGAACTCGGCGACGCGGAACGACTGGGACTCGCGCGTCCCGAGCACTACGTGCATCCACTCCGGCGCGGTTCCCTGGATCGCCTCGACGAGCTCGGAGTAGAAGCAGAGCTGCAGCAGGAAGTACGGCTTCACACGCCGCGCGAGCTTCGTGTCCGCCACCTCGTAGCTGAACGACCCCAGCTCCGACGGGCGCTCGACGCGGTGCAGGAAGTCGCTGTGTCCGCGCCAGCGGACGTCGTCGAACAGCACGCCCTGGTAGATCACCTCAGCCCCGGCGTGCATCGCCGCGATCGTCTGTTGTGCGCCTGCGCGCGTGCCCTCGAGGCCCGGCCCGTTCTCGATCTCGACGATCTCCCGGCCATCGGAGCGCAACTGATCCAGGTAGCTCTGCTCGTGCTCATCGCCCTTGCGCGCAACAAGCTCCGTCGTATCAGACCTGGTTTCTGTCAAATCCAACCTCCCGAGCACTACCTCGATATCGACCTGCGTGAGGTGTGGACACTCAAGATGGTTGATCAGGTCAGACGCCGAGAAGATCAGCTGTCCGTCAACGCGTTCCATCGCCGCCGCCCATCTTTGTCACGCATCCAACCTAATCGATCGCCCAGGGAGAGTTGGGACCGTGAATAGGGCTGGTCGTTCTCGGTGTCGAGGGCGCCGGCTGCAGAGATAGCCGACGGCGACAGGAGCGGCGCGTAGGATCGTCGCTCACTCCTGGAAGGTTGCCAGCCGGCCCGGCCGGGCTACCCGACCGCGACGAGGTCGGCGGCGCTCGTGTTGACGGTCGCGCCTTGCATGCCCGGGATCTGGTCTGCGAATCCGACTACCAGGTGGGTGTCCAGCGCAGCGGCGAGCCTGCGGAGCGTCTGCACGGTCGTGGGGTGCTGCCCGCTCTCGATCCGGGAGATCGCCGAGTGGCTCGTGCCCATGCGCTTGGCGAGCTCCGCCTGGCTGAGTCCCAGCTGGCCGCGGCGGCGGATCACGATCCGCGCCAACGCCTCATAAGGCGCCAGCCGCTGAAGCTCGGCTTGGTACTCAGGGTTGCGGGCACGCCTGCGCATCGACTCGGCGTGTGGAGTCCCCAGCGGTGAGATGTTCTTGGTTGGCGGGGTCATGATCGGTCTGCCTCGATCATGAGTGTCTCATCCGGAACGCGTCGCGGGCCCGGTCGCGTTGCTCCTGCCATCGCTGGTGTGCGGTGTCGGCGTCGGCCTGGCGGCGTTCGTTCTCGAGTCGTGTCTGCTCGATGGCTTTGGTTCGCTCGGCGCGGAAGGCGGCCAGGAGCCCTGGATGCTGTCGGCGTGCTCGCCAGGCGCGTAGAGCAATCGTGGCCCATGACGGTGGCCGCAGGAGCTGTGGCGTGGGGGTGGCGTAGGGCTTGGGCATGAGCGTGTAGCGGCGGGCGAGGGCTGTGTCCCAGGTGGCGTCGCTGCCGTTGGTGCAGGTGGTGAGCACGATCTCGTGACTGTGGATGACGGCGGGGAACAGGCACATCCGCCCGACCTGCAGGTAGCCATCTGATGGGATGCGCGACAGCGACCAGCCGGGCGAAGTTCGGCTCGGGCCGGGAACCTCTGGCGGTGCTCATAACGCGCGCGCCCCGGCGATCGTCTTCCATGGCTCGCTTCGGTGCCAGGGCGTGAGGCCGAGCAGCTGTCAGTCAGCGCCTTGCAGCGGCAGTCCTTGGCCGTCCGGGAGACGTGCGATCTCGCCCGGGGTGAGGACCCGTTGGCGCTGGGTTTGGTAGCCGACGGTGTCGCTATGGGTCGTCGTGCCGAACCACTCCTGGGGGTCTGAGCGGCCGAGGGAGTGGTTGACGGTGTCACGGTCGTATTCGCCGAGGGCGAGCGAGATGCTCTCCAGGGTGCGGGTGTCGGCGATGCGTGCTCGGGATCGGCCATCACCCACAGTCCACAGGCGAGCCCGAGAAACACACACCGCCACCGGCCAACTCAACCCTGCGTCGCGCCACCTCCGTGATCGGCGATGGTCCCTGCCCGGATGGGGCTCCATGTCCTGACGGCGGGCGCCCCATGGCTCATGCCCCAAATAATCTTGGATCGGCTCTTGACATGCTCGGCAACATATACTAGCATGCTGAGCATGACAAGCAATCCCTTTAGCAACATCGGCAATATCGCCTGAAAGGCGCAGCATGCCTCCTAGACACATCGGGGTTCGAGCAATGCGGGAGCTGGACCATGAAATCCGCGAGGCCGCCCACGAGCGCAAGGACATCGACAGGCGCATCGAGCGCCTGCGCGCCGCACAGGCGGCCCTGCGCGGCCAGGTGAGCACGACGCCGAAGCACGCGCGGCGCCTGAGCACCCCCCGCATCGCCTCCTATCTGGCCGAGCATCCCGGATCGCGGAGCATCGAGATCGCGGACGCTTTGGAAGCGCCACCAACGAACGTCCAGTCGCTGCTCAGCGCGGGTAAGAAGCGGAATGTCTTCCGCGAGCAGGACGGACGCTGGTGGGCAAGCGAGCCATCCGGCGAGAACCCTGACGCAGGAGGCACATGATGAATATCGAGCGCTTGCAAGCACACAGCACCCGTACACAAGGAGATCACTGATGCTCACACCCACAACCATCCCGACCCGACCCACACGACCCACACGAGACTCCTGCGCGCCGCCCACCCGCCGGCGAGGGCTCGCCGCCACCGCACGCCGCGTCGCCGTGGACCTCACACCACAAGCAGTCGAGCAGGTCGCCAGCCGCGTCGCGCAACTGCTCCGCCACGACCAGCTGCGGGCCGAGGCGAACGCTCCATCGGGACCGACGTGGATGACCGCCAAGGAACTCGCCCTGCATCTCAAGCTCAACCCGGCCTGGATCTACGAACACGCCGAGGAGCTCGGCGCGATCAGGACCGGGGGCGGACCCAAGGCGAGGATGCGATTCGACCTGCACACCGCCACCGAAGCACTGAAGCGCCACCAAAGGCAAGCGCCCACTCCGGCACCCACCCCTCGGTCACAGCGGACGGCCCCGCGGCCCGGACCATACCCGGCGGATGCGCCACTGCTCGAGATCCGGCGCCGGGAGATACGGGGCGTGCGCTCATGCTTCGCGCCGCGGCGTGGGATGGGATTCGTCTGATGGCGCGTCAACCGACGGGCGGCATCACCCCCGAAACACTCGGCGACGGCACGCTCGCGTTCCGTCTGCGATTTCGCGCGTACGGGAAGCGCGAAACCGTCTACCTGCACGAGGCGCGGGCCTGCGATTGCGGGTGCGGCGGCGGTTGGAACGAGCGCACCGCGGCGGTCGAGCTGGAGAACATCCTTGCGCGGGTAAAGGCGGGAGTGTGGACCCCGCCCCAGCGGCAAGTCGAGGCGAGCGCGGCGCCCGACGCCGGTGTGCCGACATTCCATGAGTACTCCTCACGCTGGCTGCAGGCCAGGATCGACGGTGTCATCGGCGAAAAGCCGATTCGGCCCACCACCGCGGCCAAGTACCGCTGGCGGATCGAGTCCCATCTGCTGCCGTTCCTCGCCTCCTACCGGCTGGATGAGATCGACCGCGACCTCTGCCTCGCGTTCAAGGCCCACCTGCTCAAGCAGTCCAGGGAGCTGCGAGAGTCGATCGAGGCGGGAGCCGACATACGCGATCGCAACGGCAGGCGGGTCACGCCGCTCTCGCCTGCCTCGATGCGGATGGTCATCGACGGCCTGGTCGCGATCCTCGACGACGCCGTGGAGGACGGGCACATCGGCTCCAACCCCGCGCGCGGGAAGCGCATGCGGATCAAGGTGCCGAGGCCCAGGCGCACGTTCCTGGAGCTCGACGAGCTCGCGGCGCTGATCGACGCCGCGAGCGAGCAGGACGTTGCGCTCGGGTCGGGCGTGGCCCCGATCGAGCTTGGCCTGACGGCCGCCCAGGTGGCCCAGCTGCACGGTCAGGGCAGAACACCGATACAGATCGCCAGGCAGCTCGGTCTGGCGAAGTCCACCGTCGCCTACCACCTCAAGAATCTCGGGCTCAAGACCGGCCGCGGCTACGTCGGCCGGCGCGTCGTCGTCGAGATCCTCGGGCGTGGCGGGCCGCGAGCAAGCGAGCTGTGCAACCCGACCGGCTGCGGCGCATGGGGGCACCGACGGGACCCGAGGACCATCTCGTGCCGAACCTCAAGGGCAACAGGATGAGCTATGGCAGGGTCGAGGAGATCGTCCGCGACGCCGCCAAGCGCGCCTCTGAGCGGCTCACGGCACAGGACATGCCGCCGCTGCCGCACACCACCCCGCACACGCTGCGGCGCACCTACATCTCGATCGAACTGCTGGCCAACAACTTCGACGTGAAGTGGGTCATGAGCCAGGTCGGGCACGCCGACTCGAAGATGACGATGGACGTCTACGCCCAGCTGCAACAGCGCGCCCAGCGCGACCGCGGAGCCAAGTTCGACAAGCTTGTGCGCGATGCCCGCGAGCAGCTTCGGGCCGGTCACGAGGCGCCCCGGAGGGCGCCCATTGGGACGGTGAATGGGACGGAAGGGCGAAAAAGGGGCTCCGCGCGCGCCCTGCGAGGTCGGGCGAACTCCACCAAACCACGCGATTTGCAGGACATTCCTCAGTGGGCGATCCAGGACTCGAACCTGGGACCTCTTCCTTATCAGAGAAGCGCTCTAACCATCTGAGCTAATCGCCCGTGTGGACGGCGACGTACGGGTCGGCATCACACCGCCGGACCGTCTGCACGTGCACCGACGGCATGTTATCGCGCCGGCTCTGGCCGGATATGACCTCATCGGCGACCGCTGGGCGAGGCAGCGTTTCGCAGCCGCTCGACACGGCGCCCGACCAACTCCACGAGCTCGGCCGGCAGGCCATCGGTTTCCTCGCCCGCCGTCGTCATCGCCTCCGGCAACCGGTCGAGCGCATCGGAGACGGCTTCCTCGGCCACCTCGCGCCTCATGCCCCACCGTACCGCCTCGTTGACGATGCGCCCGGCTGTCACCCGGTCGGTCTTCTGCACGCTGTCCACGTACATGGCCAGCTTGTCGTCGAGGGGATACAGCCTCGTGGACAGCAGATCGTAGAGCGGGGCCATGCGGAGGATGCCCGACTCGGTATGGAGAAGCGAGAAGTTCTTACCGTGGGCATCGCAGTTGCCGAGCGCCACGTTGAGGGTGACGGCGCGCAGAAGGGTGGCAGGCGCGGAGGGATCGGCAACGTCCTGGAGGACCCGAGCAACACGCGCGAGCGTCGGGCCCGCGTCCTGCTCGTACTTCTTGTCCGCCGGCAACCCAAGCGCCTGGCAGAAGTCCTCCTGGTGGACTCGCCGAACGGTCCCGTCGGCGTCGACGATGCGATCGAATCGCTCGACAACCAGAACAGGGCGCTCGTCGACCAAGATGGTCTCAACCTGCGCGACCGCAAGTCCGAGATGCTTGGCGACGCGCATACAGAATGCCTCGTTCTCGACGGTGTTCTGAAAACGCTCGATCTCTGGCTTGAGGATGTGAGTCGATGGCGTGCCCTCGACGGGCCGGCCCCAGCGGCCGTCCGGCATGCGCGTGAGCAGGAGCTTCTCCTGAGCGCCGGCGAGCGACAGCCGGACATTGCGGTCGACGCCAAGGGGCGCGCCGCGGAGATTGGCGACCAGTTCGCCGAGGTCGTCCGCGCTGAGCCGCTCGGCGGTCCGGGTTGTGGGCATGGGGGGCGGCGGATCGCCCTCTGTCTGGATGACGAGCGCCCCGGCGCAGTCCCTGCCGAGAGCGCCAAGAAGTCCGAAGACGTCGCTCGCCGGCAGGTTGAAGTCTTCCGCGATCGCTCTGCGAGGCTCACCCTCTGGCAGAAGGCCGTCGAGGAATGCTCGCGTGAGTCCGTTGGGGTAACGATCGCGCGTGAGGGGGAGCGCCAGCGAGAGAAGCGGCGTGCCGCCTTCATATGTGGCCAGCGCGTCCTCGGTATAGGACAGACGCAGACGGTTGCCGCGCTCCCTCTCCACGACAGCGACCTGGTGGCCATAGAGCCAGATCGTCAGCCGCGCCGCCACTACCACTCCGCCCTCTGCAGCGTTGCTCGGACGCCGAGCAGCTTGAGGACACGCAAGATGCGACGCACCTGCTCCGTCTCCTTGCCCTGCTCCAGATTTGAGAGGTAGGTCCGATTGAGACCGGCCAAGTCGGCGAGCTGATCCTGTGTCAAACCGGCTTCTTCGCGGTAATGGCGGATTGCCGGCCCGACCGAGGCGGCGGTGTAGAGCCGGAAGGGCTGGTCAGAACGAGGGATTCCCACGCGCGGGCTATCGCTGTCGGCTGTCTGCATATCTGGACATCATAGCAGCGCCTGTCGACTGCCCGTATTTCCAGACATCTGCCCGAGAGTCGGCCTGTGTCCCGATTTACAGACATAACCTGTCCGGAGCGCGCGCCTCCTAACTCCGACGAACCAACGCGCCACAACGATGACTGGACCTCGTCGCGCCGACGATGATCACCATGACGGTCTGAGGCAGCAGCGGATACGGCACCATCTCCCCGCCGGCTGCCTACGCCACCACACGCGCTCGCAACCGCCGAGCCAGCTCGAGCGCCTCGTCGGGCGTAGCAAACGACAGCTCTGCCCGATATCCCCCGTCACGCGCGGGCCTGACCTGCACCTCGGCCCCGAGCGCCCCACCGAGCGCGTCGGCGATCTCCCGCGCCGCCTGCTCCTGATCGGGGTGCGGCCCCCCCGCCGCACCACCGCGCCGCCCGGCGCCGGCTCGGCCGCGCGCCCTCCCGTCGCCGGCAGCCCCGGCGGCGTTGGCCTCGCGCGCGCGTGATTCGACGACCCGCACCGACCATCCCTCCTGCGCGGCGCTCCGCGCCAGCCTCGCCCGCGCACCGTGATCCTCGGCCAGCAGCAGCGCGCGGCCATGACCCTCGCTCAGCGAGCCCTCCTGCAGCAGCTCGACCACCTCGTCCGGCAGATCCAGCAGGCGAATCAGGTTGCTGACGGCGACCCGGCCGCGCCCGACGCGCCGGCCCACCTCCTCACGGGTGAGCCCCAGCTCCTCGACCAGCGCCGCGCACGCGCGCGCCTCCTCGATCGGGCTGAGGTCCTCGCGCGCCATGTTCTCGATCAGCGCCAGCTCCAGCGCTTCGGCGTCGTCACGGGGCCGCACGAGCGCGGGAATCGCCCGCAGGCCCGCGATCTGCGCGGCGCGCCAGCGCCGCTCGCCGGCCACCAGCTCATACGTCCCGCCGGCCTTCGGGCGCACCAGCACCGGCTGCAGCACACCCCGCTCGCCCAGCGACCCCGCGAGCGCCTGCAGCGACTCCTCGATCGAACCGCCTGCGTGGCTGGGTCGGATTGGGCGCGATCAGCTCGATCGGCAGCTCGCGCAGCTCCTCCTCGCGCGCCTCGGCTCCCCTCGGTCGAAACCGACAGGATCGCCTCCAGACCCCGTCCCATGCCTCGTTTCGGCGGGGTCACCAGGTTCTCCCAACCACGCCTCTAGCCACGCGCGGCCACCTCCTTGGCCAGCTCAAAATAGGCCGTCAGCGCCTGCGCTGTGCGGGTCGTGATGGGTCACCGGCAGCCCGTAGCTCGGCGCCTCGCCGACGCGCACGTTGCGCGGGATCACCGTCTCGAACACCAGGTCCGGGAAGTGCTCGCGCACCTCGCGCTCGACGTCCCGTCCCAGCCGTGTGCGCGAGTCGTGCATCGTCAGCAGCATCCCCGCCACCGTCAGTCGCGGATTCAGCTCGCGCTGCACCAGCGCCAGCGTGTCGAGCAGCCCAGCCAGTCCCTCCAGCGCGAAATACTCGGTCTGCACCGGCACAATCACCCGGTCGGCGGCCACCAGGGCGCTCACCGTCAGCGGCCCGAGCGACGGCGGGCAGTCCAGCAGGATGTACTGGAACTGATCCCTCAGCGGCTCCAGACGCTCACGCAGCCGCTGCTCAAACCCCTCGATGCGCGGCAGCTCAACGTTGGCTCCAGCCAGTCCGGCGCCCGCCGGCAGCACCTTCAGGCCGGGCACGCTCGCATCTGTCAGCGCATCCGCGGCGCTCGCCTCGCCCGTCAGCACCTCATACAGCCCGGGTGCCTGCGTGCGCTCGATCCCCAGCCCGACCGTCGCGTTCGCCTGGGGGTCGACATCGACCAGCAGCGTCCCGTAACCGGCCTCGGCGATGCACGCGGCGACGTTCACCGCAGTCGTCGTCTTGCCGACGCCGCCCTTCTGGTTGGCGATCGCATACACGGTGCCCATGGTGCTCGCCACGCTAGCGCCGATCGCGGTCGGAGCGCAGCTCGGCGGCGGGGATCCTCGGATGCCTCGACCTCGACCTCATCGGGCGAGCGGCTTCTTGCGGGCCATTCCCCCGCGCCGGGGGAACCTCGGCGGCGTATCCCCGACCTTCAGGTAGACGTGCAGGTGTCGATCTCTTGCCGTCGCAAACGGCTTGACGCTGCGCACCTCCACACGTTCGAGCCCCAGCTGGTCCGCCGCCTCCAGGGCGGCCTTCTCCTGAGCCGCATCCCTGCGCCCGCGCCAGTCCACGAGAACACCTCCCCGCTCGAGCAGGGGCGCCGCATACTCCAGCACCACCGGGGCAGGCGCAAGCGCTCGGGCGAGCACCGCGTCGTGGGCACCCAGGCCCTCGGGCCATTCCTCCGCCCTGCTCTCCACCACGCGCGCGTTGTCCACTTCCGCAGCCACAATCACCCGCCGCACGAACTGGCACTTCTTCGATTGGCTCTCCAGGAGCCGCATCTCGCTTGCCGGCAGCGCGACGGCCAGCGCCAGCCCGGGGAAGCCGGCTCCCGTGCCGATGTCGGCGATTCGCCTCGCCGATCGGATGGGGTCGACTTCGAGCGCCACAAGCGAGTCGGCGAGATGGACGTCCACGGCCTCACCGGGATCGCGCACGGTCGTCGGCGCCCGCTCATTCTGTGCCAACTCATCGAGCACCGCATCCAACTGGTCTAACTGATGACTTTCCAATTCATATCGCTCGGCCAGCAACGTCAGCGACCTTGGTTTCATGGGGAACGTCGCCACACAGGGATCGGTGCTCCGGGAGGCGATGGTTTCACGGGAAACGGTTTTGGCTCCGCTCAACCCTCGAGCGGCGAGACAACCAGCCGCCGCTCGGGTTCGTCGCCCTCGCTGTGCGTCTGAACATCCCCGCGCTCGCGCAGATGCTCGTGGACGATGCGCCGCTCGGACGCGGACATCGGGTCGAGCTCCACGGGCTCGCCCGTGCCCAGAGCCTCATCGGCGGCAGCGTCGGCATCGGCGCGCAGCGTCTCCGCGCGACGCTCGCGGTAGCCTTCGGCGTCGATCACGACCCGCACCTCGGAGGGCCCGTCGGGGAAGACGATCCGCTGCGCGAGGTGCTGAACCGCGTCGATCGTCTGGCCGCGGCGCCCGATGAACAGGCCGACGTCCTCGCCCCGCAGGCAGCCCCTCAGCTCGCCGTCGGCTTCCTCGACCTCGACCTCCACGTCAAGGCCGAGCCTGTCGGCGATCTCGGCGAGCAGGTCCTCGAGCACAGCCGCGGGATCGTCCTCGTCCATCGCGACCCCCTGATCGTCGCCCTCCTCCTCGTTCCCTTCATCGTCCACGTCCACCGCGTCCTCTTTCATCACGTCTTCCCCCACCACGACCTCCTCCTCGTCATTACGATCCTTGGCGCTCATCGGCGCCTGCCCGAGCGCTTCTTCTTCCTGCGGGGCGGGGGAGGCGGCGGGGAGGCCGGGCCGGCGGCCCCCGCGACCGCGGCGGGGGCGAGCGCGGCCTTGGGCGAGACCTTGGCCTTGCCGTTGGCGGAGCCGCCGCTGTCGAGTCCCTTGCCGGGGGCCGCCGGCGCCGGCCCCATGCGCTGGCGGATGAAGTACTGCTGGCCGATCGTCCACAGGTTGGTGGTGATCCAGTACACCAGCAGACCGGCCGGGTAGCGGAACAGGAACGCGACGATGACCAGGGGCAGCAGCAGCATCATGCGCCGCTGATTGGGATCGGCCGTGGCGGTCGCCATCAGCGTGGAGGCGATCTGCGAGCCGATGTAGACGGCGATCAGCACGATCAGCACCGCGCCCGTAGCCTTGTAGGTGATGTCGGGGATGAACAGGAACTTCGCCGAGCCTGGAGCGACGACGTTGCAGCCGACTTCGGTCAGGCCTTTGACCGTGTGGCCCACGACCTTGACCGCGTGTTCGGGGATCTGGCTGTTCTTGACGATCGGGCGGTGCAGTTCCCGCGAGTAGTACTCGCGCAGCTGCGGGCCGCAGATGTCGAACTTCAGGTCGGTGCGCAGCATGTAGAAGAGGGAGATGAACACCGGCAGCTGCAGCACAAACGGCAGGCAGGAGGCAAGGGGATTGATTTTGTTCTCCTTGTAGAACTTCATGATCTCCTGCTGCTGGCGCTGCTTGTCGTCCTTGTACTTCTCTTTCAGCGCGTTCATCTGCGGAGCCATCCGCTGCATTTCCTGCATCGACTTCAGCTGCTTGAACGTCAGCGGCACGAGCACCGCCCTGGTCAGCACGGTCAGTCCGACGATCGCCAGGCCCCAGCTGCCCCCGACCAGGTGCGCATGGATGAACACCATGATCGATTCGAATAGATTGATCAGAGGCGAGAACGCGTTCTCGATGATGTTGGCGAGGATGGGCATGCGCTATGGCGTGGTCAGGGCTGTATGGGCTGGCTGTGACGGGGTGTCGGCTGAACGGTGACGTTGGGCGATGTCGGGGGCTGGGGGCTGGGCTGGCTGGGGGCTGGTCGGATCGACGCGTCCTCAAGCGCCGCTGCCGGCTGGCCGTGACGCTGCTGGGGGTCTCCTGGATCGGGCCGTGCTCGTGCTCGCGTTCAGCCGCCGGGGCGCGGACGGACGTCGAACACTCGCTGGGCCTGCACTGGATCGTACCCGCCGTCGCTCCACGGGTTGCACCTGAGCACGCGCCACACCGCGAGCACGACGCCCCTGAGCATGCCGTAGGAGCCGATCGCGTCGATCGCGTAGCGCGAGCATGTGGGCTCGTACTTGCAGCGCCTGGGCAGCGCCGGCGAGATCAGGCGCTGGTAGACGACGATCGGAGTGTCAGCAAGCGAGCGGGCCACCCGCGAGGCGGTGCACGCAAACGGAGCGCGCGGCGGCGGAGTCGGGGTCCAGGCGCTCACGACTCCGGCTCCTCCGCCGGGGCGCCCGACTCGCCGGCTCGCAGCCGGGCGCGATCGATCAGCTCCGACAGCGCCGCGTCGACTCCCGCCAGACCCTCGCGCTCGGCGAGCTCGCGCGCCTGCGGGCGGGCCACCACGACGACGTCCTGCCCGCAGCCGAGCTCGTCCTCGGTACGCGCCCACGCCTCGCGCAGCAGCCGCTTGACCCGGTTGCGCTCAACCGCCCCGCCAACCTTGCGCGAGACCGACAGTCCGAGCCGCGGCCGGCGCGTGGACGGGTTCGGGAACGTGTACAGGACGAGGTGGCGATTGGCGATCGAGCGGCCCTGGCGGTAGACGCGCTCGAACTCGGCGCTGCGCGACAGACGCCGTCCGCCGGCGGGCGGGCGCGTGCTCACCACACGCTCCCCGGCGGCTCGGTCGCGCACGAAGCCGCCATCCCTAAGCGGACAGGCGGGCGCGGCCCTTGTCGCGGCGGCGCTTGAGCGTCAGCCGTCCGGCCCGCGTGTGCATGCGGGCGCGAAACCCGTGGGTGCGGGCGCGCTTGCGCTTCTTCGGTTGGTAGGTGCGCTTCATCCAGTGTTCTCCAGTGTGCGTCACGTGCTCCTCGGGCCACGCCCGGCCCAGCTTGCGATACCCGGCGGGGTGAGGGTGAGGGCTGAAGTATAGGACCGCGGCGCCGCGCGGCGCCGCGCGGAGATTTCTCGCCAATTTGCGGCCAGCGCGCAATGGCGCGCGGCGCGGCTCGGATATAGTCGCCCGACCGGATCCACAGCGGACCCCCCGCCGGACCGTCTCTCAAGAGTTCCATCGCAACATCTCCCGGGGAGGAGCGAGTTGACGCTGCCGTGAGCGCCGAGCTGGAGAACATATGGTCGCGGGTGCAGACCGAGCTGGCGAGCGCCGTCGGCGAGTCCACCTACCGCATCTGGCTCGAGCCCCTGAGGGCCGGCTCCCTGGAGCCCGATCGCCTCACGATCGAGGTCCCGGAGCAGTCATACGACTGGGTGCGCGAGCGCTTCGGACGGGTGCTGCAGGCGTGCGCGGCGAGCGTCCTCTCGAGCGACGTTCTCGTCGAGCTGCTCCCCGCGGGCGCAACCGCCTCCACGGCGGCGTCCGGCGGCGTCCGCAGACGGCCCGCATCGATCCGCACATCCGCGAAGAGGGGAACCGGTCCGGGATGTGACACATCAGAAGAGCTTCGATCGCACGACGCATCGCACGACGCGGACCCCGATCCGCTGATCGCAGCGGCCGGCAATCCCAAGCTCACGTTCGACCAGTTCGTGATCGGCGACTGCAACCGCCTGGCCCACGCCGCCGCGCTGACCGTTGCGGAGATGCCCGCGCAGGCCTACAACCCCCTGTTCATCTGCGGCCCGCCTGGCGTCGGCAAGACGCACCTGCTGAGCTCGATCGCCAACCTGCTGCTGACCCACAATCCCGGGCTGGCGGTGCGCAGCACGACCGGGGAGGGATTTACGAACGAGTTCCTGCACGCCCTCGCCGGTCGCCGCACCGACGCATTCAAGACGCGCCACCGACGCATCGACGTGCTGCTCGTCGACGACGTCCAGTTCCTGGAGCGCAAGACCCGCACCGAGGAGGAGTTCTTTCACACGTTCAACGCGCTGTATGACGCGGGCCGGCAGATCGTGCTCACCTCCGATCGGCCTCCCCGCGATCTGCAGGCGCTGGAGGACAGGCTGCGCGAGCGGTTCGAGTCCGGCCTCCTGGCCGACATCCGGCCTCCCGAGATGGCCACGCGCATGACGATCCTGCGCAAGCGCGCACAGCACGACCGCCTGGACCTAACCGACGAGGCCCCGTTGCGACTGATCGCCGAGCGCGTCGCCGACAACGTGCGCGCGATCGAGGGCGCGCTGATCCGAGTCGTGGCATTCGGCTCGCTGACCGGACGGCCGCTGAGCGCAGAGCTGACACGGGAGGTCCTCGACGGGCTCTACCCAGCCGCACCGGCGCCTGTGCCAGGCTCAGCTGTTTCGATCGCCGAGATCAAGGCCGCGGCGTGTGCGCACTTCGGTCTGACCAGCGAGGAGCTGCTGTCCACCTCACGCCGGCCCCACGTGGCATGGCCCCGTCAGGTTGCGATGTACCTGGCCCGTGAGCTGACCGCCGAATCGCTGCCGGCCATCGGACGCCAGTTCGGGGGCCGCGACCACACGACCGTGCTGCACGCGCACCGGCGCACAGCGGCGCGTATTGCCGCAGAGGATCCTGCACGTGAGACTGTGGACAACCTGCTTGACAGTCTCCGCACCTCATCCGGCCACACGCCCGTGGCAGACCCCGACCGGCACAGCTGAAAGACTCTCACATCCTCATCCACAGATCTCTCCCTGTCTTTCTCTCCACATCCAAGCCCAAACAACACCGACCAACACATATCCACAACCACTACTGACTCCTATCCTCCATCTAGAGGTGCATCAGTGAAGCTGTCCATATCCACCGCGCAGTTGCTTACGCAGCTGCAGACCGTCACCCGCGTCGCCTCGACGCGCAGCGCCGTTCAAGCCCTGTCGGGTGTGATGGTCTCCGCCGTCGACGGCTCCACACCCGAGCTGCTGGCGACAGACACCGAGATCGGCCTGCGCGTCCCGCTCTCCGCGACAGTTGAGCGCCCTGGTGCCGCCGTGCTCCCGGCCAGGCTGTTCCATGACGTCGTGCGGACGCTGCCCGCGGCCGAGCTGACGCTCGAGCTGCGAGCCGCCGAGCAGGACGTCGAGCTGATCTGCGGCTCGGCCACCTTTCATCTGCGCACGCTGCGCTCGGAGGACTTCCCGACCCTGCCGGCTCCCTATCCCGACACGCGCATCGAGCTGCCGACCGCCGCTTTCGTGCAGACCGTCTCCCAGGTCGCCCGCTCGGCCTCGCGCGATGAGACGCGCCCGGTGCTGACCGGCATCCTGATGTCGGCCTCGGGGCAGCAGCTGCGCATGGTCGCGACCGACTCCTACCGCCTGTCGGTCAAGGAGAGCGCTCTGCAGAGCCCGTTGCAGAGCGCGCTGGAGGCGAACATCCCCGCCCGGGCGCTGCAGGAGCTGGCGCGCATCGCCCAGCAGGACTCGAGCAGCGAGTCGCTTGCGGTCAGCGCCGCGCAGAATCAGGTCGTGTTCGAGCTCGGTGACGTCGTGCTGTCCTCGCGCCTGATCGACGGTCAGTTCCCGAACTATCGCCAGCTGCTGCCGGAGTCGGTCGAGTACGAGCTGCGCCTGTCAAGCGCCGAGCTCGGCGAGGTCGTCCGGCGCATCAGCCTGATGGCCCAGAAGAACACGCCGTTGCGCCTCGGCTTTCGCGAGGGCGAGCTGACGATCTCCGCCCAGACCCCGGATGTCGGCGAGGCCTCGGAGACGATCCCCGTGCCGTTCGCGGGCGAGCCGTTCGAGATCGGCTTCAACCCCGAGTTTCTACGCGACGGCCTGGACAGCGTCGAGTCCGAGGAGCTCATGCTGAAGCTGATCAGCCCACTGAGACCGGGGCTGATCGAATCGCCCGACAGTGGCGACTTCGTATACCTGATCATGCCGATCAGACTCAACGTGTAGGCGGGACATATGCGCGTGCTCAGCGTCGAGCTGCGCGACTTCCGCACCTACGCACGGGCGCAGGCGTCGCTGGGCGACGGTCTGACGATCGCGTACGGACCGAACGGAGCGGGCAAGTCCAATCTGCTGGAGGCGCTTTACTTCGGCTGCTCCGGGCGCTCGCCGCGCACCCGCAACGAGCGTGAGCTGGTGCGGTTCGGGCAGCCCGCCACGCGCGTGACGGTGCATCTCGGCGATGGCTCTGACAGCCACGAGCTGAGCGTCGGCTTCGAGCCGGGGCAGCCCAAGCGCATGAGCTGCGACGGCGCTCCCGTCGAGCGCCTGCTGGATGTCCAGGAGCGCCCGCTGCTGAGCGTGTTCATGCCCGATCGCCTGGAGCTGCTCAAAGGCCCGCCCGGCGTTCGCCGTGCCCATCTGGATCAGGTCGTCGCGGCGTTCTGGCCTGCCCGCGCAGCCGACAGGCGCGCCTACACGCGCGTGCTGGCGCAGCGCAACGCCCTGCTCGCCCGCATCCGCTCGGGTGCGGCGTCGCGCGAGAGCATCTCCACATGGGACCTGCAGCTGGCCCGCCATGCGCTGGCTCTGCGTGAGGATCGCACCCGCGCGATCGCCCTGCTCGCGGAGCCGTTTGCCCAGCGCGCCGCTCAGCTTGGCCTGCGCGGGCAGGCGAGCCTGGAGTACCGCCCCCGCACGCGCGCACCCGACGAGGACGCGCTGCTGACCGAGCTGCGCGAGCGCCTGGACAGCGATCTGCAACGCGGGTTCTCTGCTCACGGGCCCCACCGCGACGAGCTGGCGTTCCTGCGCGACGGGCGTGAGCTGCGCTCCTACGGCTCCCAGGGCGAGCAGCGCCTGGCCCTGCTGGCCCTGCTGCTCACCGAGCGCGCCGTGCTCGCCCGCGAGCGCGACCGGATGCCGCTGATGCTGCTCGACGACGTGATGAGCGAGCTCGACTCGCAGCGTCGCGAGCTGCTCGCGGCCGAGCTCTCCAGCGGCGGGCAGAGCGTGATCGCCACCACCGACCTCGCGCACGTGCCCGGCGCCTGCGGGCCCACCGTCAGGCGCCTGCGGGTATCGCCCGGGACGATCCTCGCGGAGGAGGCGCTGGCGGCATGAGCAGAACCGCCCCCCGCCCGCTGTCGGTCGCCGTGCGGGCGCTCACCGCGACGATTGCGCCCGCCAGCACGCTCGCGCGCGTGCAGGAGGTGTGGGAGCGCGCGGTTGGGCCGGCGGTCGCCGGCAGCGCCCGCCCCGCCGCCGAGCGCGACGGCGTGCTCACCGTCATCTGCGAGTCCGCCGCCTGGGCCCAGGAGCTGGACCTGATGTCGGGCCAGTTGATCGCCGGCCTGAACGAGGCGCTGGGGGCGCAGGAGCTGCGCACGCTGCGCTGCCGCTGCGGCTGACCCCGGCTCGCCGATCGCGCTCGCGCGGGCGCTCTTACGCGGCGCTTGCGCAGGCTCCGACACGGACTGCTGCCGGGGGCGCGGCAGCCGTCCGGCGACCATGCGGCGACAGGCTCGTGGCACGCCCTTCGGATGGTCCTGATTTGCCCGGTTTTGCAGGGCTTTTTGCTGCCGGTCGCGCCCCGTTCCGGGGGCCGGGTGTGCTATTGTTTTGTAAACCAGATTTTCGCCCCGGACCGCGGTCCCAGCACCTCGGAGCTCGGGGCGTTTGTACGTAATCGTCGCGAAGGATCAGATTGGCCAACACCGACAACGAGAGTCAGAACGCAGGCGACACGTCCACGCGGGTGGTCGCGTCCGCGTCCACCCGCGTCAGCGACACGACCGCCGCCGTCGGCGCGAGCTACGACGCGCAGGACATCACGGTTCTCGAGGGCCTGGAGGCTGTGCGCAAGCGCCCGGGCATGTACATCGGCTCGACCGGCGTCATGGGCCTGCACCACCTCGTGTATGAGGTTGTGGACAACTCGGTGGACGAGGCCCTCGCGGGTCACTGCACAGAGGTATCGGTCGCGATCCACCCCGACAACACGGTGACCGTCATCGACAACGGTCGCGGGATCCCGGTCGCGATGCACGAGAAGGAGGGCCGCCCCGCGGTCGAGGTCGTGCTGACCGTGCTGCACTCCGGCGGCAAGTTCGGCGACGGCGGCGGCTACAAGGTCTCCGGCGGGCTGCACGGCGTCGGCGTATCGGTCGTCAACGCGCTGTCCGAGCGTCTGGTCGTGGATATTCGCCGCGACGGGTATGCGTGGTCGCAGGAGTACTCGCGCGGCGCCCCCCAGGCCGAGCTGGCCAGGGGCGAGAAGCTCGCCGCCGGCACAGGCACGGGCACGACCGTCACCTGGCTCCCGGACGCCGACATATTCGAGACGCTCGAGCTGGACTTCCACACGCTCGAAGAGCGCTTGCGCGAGACCGCGTTTCTCACGCGCGGCCTCACGATCTCGATCGTCGACGAGCGCGGCGAGGGCCACTCCGCCTCATTCCGGTACGAGGGCGGTATCGAGGATTTCGTGTCGTATTTGAACGAGAACAAGGACACCGTGCACCGCAAGGTCATCTTCTTCGCCGGCGAGTCCGAGGAGGGCGCCGCAGAGGTGGCGATGCAGTGGAGCTCCTCCTATCAGGAGTCGATTCATTCGTTCGCCAACAACATCGCCACGCGCGAGGGCGGCTCGCACATGTCGGGGTTCCGCTCGGCGCTGACCCGCACGCTCAACCGCTACGCGCGCGAGAAGGGGCTGCTCAAGGAGAAAGAGGACAACCTGTCGGGTGAGGACGTGCGCGAGGGCCTGACCGCGGTGATCTCCGTCAAGCTGCGCGACCCCCAGTTCGAGGGCCAGACCAAGACCAAGCTCGGCAACCCCGGCATGGCCGGCTTCGTCGAGTCGATCGTCAACACCGGCTTGGGCGAGTTCCTGGAGGAGAACCCGTCAGAGGCGCGGGCGGTGATCATGAAGTCCGTCCAGGCCCAGCGCGCCCGCGAGGCCGCGCGCAAGGCGCGCGATTTGACCAGACGCAAGTCGGCGCTGGAGAACTCCACGCTGCCCGGCAAGCTCGCGGACTGCTCGATCAAGGACCCGTCGCTGGCCGAGCTGTTCGTGGTCGAGGGCGACTCCGCCGGCGGCTCGGCCAAGCAGGGCCGTGACCGCAACACCCAGGCGGTGCTGCCGCTGCGCGGGAAGATCCTCAACGTCGAGAAGTCGCGCATCGACAAGGTCCTGCAGAACGTCGAGATCCAGGCCCTGATCACCGCGATCGGGACCGGCGTGCGCGACGAGTTCAACATCGAGAACGCGCGCTACCACAAGGTGATCCTGATGACCGACGCCGACGTCGACGGCGCGCACATCAGGACCCTCGCACTGACGCTGCTGTTCAGAGAGATGCAGGAGCTGATCGAGGCCGGCTACGTCTACATCGCCAAGCCCCCGCTGTACAAGCTCAAGCAGGGCTCGCGCGAGCGCTACATCGAGAAGGACTCAGAGCTCGAGGACATCCTGTTGGCGGACAAGTGGGAGAAGATCGACGTGTTCGACCGGCACGGCACCCAGTTCAAGCTGACCGAGTCCCGCTGGCAGCGGTTCACGCGCCTGCTCAAGCAGTACGAGGGCTGGGCCTCCTCGCTGCGCGCGGTGCACGGCCACGACATGGTCCAGTTCCTGGAGGAGTCCTCGCTGCTGGGCGAGCAGGCGCTCGACGCCGACGCGGCGATCGCGCTGCTCTCGCGCGAGGGCCTTCAGGGCGAGACCCACGCCACCGAGCTGATCTCCGTGGCCGACACCGAGCTGAGGGTCAAGGCGGTCGAAACCAGCACCGGCTTCGCCCGCACCCATCGCATCTCCCGCGAGCTGTTCGCCTCCCAGGAGTTTCGCCAGCTGGCGCGCGTGCACGCTCAGCTGGTCGAGCTCGCCGGCACCCCCGCCTTCGACGTGCGCCTCGGCGACGCCCGCGAGTCTGCGCCCTCGTTCGAGGCGCTGCGCGAGGCCGTGATGACGGTCGCGCAGAAGGGAATCAAACTGCAGCGGTTCAAGGGCCTCGGCGAGATGAACGCCGACCAGCTCGGCGAAACCACGATGGCCCCGGAGACGCGCACGCTCGCCCAGGTCACGCTCGAGGACGCCGCCTCCGCCGACCGCATCTTCTCGATGCTGATGGGCGACCAGGTCGAGCCGCGGCGGGCCTTCATCGAAGACAATGCTCGCGCCGTGGCCAATCTGGATGTGTAAGGCATAGATGGCGACTCCGGAGACATTGAGCGGCGGGAACATCGAACCGCGCGCTCTCGAGGAGGAGATGCGCACCGCGTATCTCGACTACGCCATGTCGGTCATCGTCGGGCGCGCGCTGCCCGATGTGCGCGACGGCCTGAAGCCGGTGCACCGGCGCGTGCTGTACGCGATGAACGAGCTGGGTCTCGGACCCACCCGGCCGTATGCCAAGTGCGCCAAGATCGTCGGCGAGGTGATGGGCAACTATCACCCTCACGGCGACTCCGCCATTTACGACACGCTCGTGCGCATGGCCCAGGATTTCTCGATGCGCAACGAGCTCGTCGACGGCCAGGGCAACTTCGGCTCGGTCGACGACGATCCGGCCGCCGCCATGCGCTACACCGAGGCAAGGCTGGCGCGGATCGCCACCGAGATGCTGCGCGATCTCGACATGGACACGGTCGACTTCGTGCCCAACTACGACGGCTCGCGCCAGGAACCGCTGGTGTTGCCGGCCCGCTTCCCCAACCTGCTCGTCAACGGGTCGTCGGGGATCGCGGTGGGAATGGCGACGAACATCCCGCCGCACAACCTGCGCGAGGTGATCGCCGCGACCGTCGCCTACATCGAGGACCCGGACATCGAGCTCACCGGGCTGATGAAGCACATCACTGGTCCGGACTTCCCGACCGGCGGGATCATCCTCGGACGCCAGGGCATCCGTGACGCGTACGAGACCGGCCGCGGACGCGTGCGCGTGCAGGCCAGGGCGCACGTCGAGCCGCTGCGCCAGGGCAAGGAGGCGATCGTCGTCACCGAGCTGCCGTTCATGGTCAAGAAGGGCGGCGACGGCGGGTTGATCCAGAAGATCGCCGACCTCGTGCACGACAAGAAGATCCCCGAGATCTCAGACCTGCGCGACGAGTCCGACAAGCGCGGCATGCGCCTGGTGATCGAGCTCAAGCGCGACGTGATCCCCAAGGTCGCGCTGAACAAGCTCTACAAGCACACCTCGATGCAGTCCACTTTCGGCGTGAACATGGTCGCGCTCGTGGACAACGTCCCGCGCACGCTGAACCTGCGCGCGGTCATCCACAACTACGTCGCCCACCAGCGCGAGGTGATCGTGCGCCGCACCAAGCACGAGCTGTCCGAGAAGGAGGCCCGCGCTCACATCCTGCTGGGCCTGCTGATCGCGCTGGACAACCTCGATCAGATCATCGAATTGATCCGTGCCTCGCGCGACCGCGAGGCCGCCCGCGAACAGCTCGTCGCCAAGTTCGAGCTGAGCGCGATCCAGGCCTCGGCGATCCTCGACCTGCGCCTGTCCCAGCTGACGGCGCTGGAGGCGGACTCGATCCAGCAGGAGCACGCCGACGTCACCGAGCGCATCGCCGAGCTGCGCGCGATCCTCGGCGACGAGTCGCGCGTGCTGGCCGTGATCAAGGAGGAGCTCTCAGAGATCTCCGAGCGCTTCGGCGACGAGCGACGGACCGAGATCAGCCACTCCGAGGACGAGATCGACATCGAGGACCTGATCGCCGATCAGCAGATGGTGATCACGATCACCCAGACCGGATATGTCAAGTCCCTGCCCCTGGCGACCTATCGCGCCCAGCAGCGCGGCGGGCGCGGCGTGACCGGGATGGACATGAAGGACGGCGACTTCATCGAGCACCTGTTCGTGTGCTCCTCCCACGACTACCTCCTGTTCTTCTCCAACCGCGGCAAGGTCTACCGCTCCAAGGTGTACGAGCTGCCCGAGGCCTCGCGCACTGCGAAGGGGCGCGCGCTGGTCAACGTGCTGCCGCTGCGCGAGGGCGAGCGCATCCAGGCGGTGCTGTCCACGCGCGACTTCTCCGAGACGAAGTTCCTCGTGTTCGCCACGCGCGGCGGCACCGTCAAGAAGACCGAGCTTCAGGCCTACAACACGCCGATCAAGGCGGACGGCATCATCGCCATCAACATCCGCGACGACGACGAGCTGCTTGCCGTGCGCGCGGTGGATCCCGACGATGAGATCATCATGGTCTCCCGCGCCGGTCTGGCCGTGCGCTTTGCCGAGTCCGACGCCCGCTCGATGGGCCGCGACACCACCGGCGTGCGCGGGATGGACGTCGGCAAGGACGGCCGGGTCATCGCCATGGATGTCGCGCGCGACGACATGGACCTGCTCGTCGTCACCGAGAACGGCTACGGCAAGCGCACCCAGATCGGCCAGTACCGCAAGACCCATCGCGGCGCCAAAGGCGTCAAGACGGTCGGCCTGACCGAGCGCAAGGGCGGTCTGGCAGGAGCGCTCGTCGTGCGCGAGCACCAGGAGCTCGTGTTCATCTCGGTTGGCGGCATGGTCCAGCGGACCTCCGCCGGGGGCATCTCCCAGCAGGGCCGCTCCGCCACCGGCGTGCGCGTCATGAACCTCAAGGAGGAGGACCTCGTCAGCGCGGTCGCGCTCGTCGTGGACACCGACGAGGGCACCGCCGGCGAGGCCGGTCTCGCCAGCGAGGACGCCGCCGCCGGGGCGCCACCCTCAGACACCACCCCGCCCGAGGAGTCGCCTGACGCGACATAGGTCTGGCGCACGTCATCTCCGTTCGCTACTCTGCCCAGACCAGAGAAAGGAGGTGGTCCACACGCTTAGTCACAGTTCTCGCGGGGCCCTGGAGGTGACCGGCCGCTAGGTCGGAGGCTGGACCGCTTGGCGGAATCCAACCCGGGACACCCCGAGACGATCGCCGGACCTGGTCCCTCCGGCAGCAGCATGAGCCGTCTCGGTCTTTCCAGTCACTGCCGTATCTGCGAGGGGCGTCCTGTCGAGGGCGCCTCTCGCCGTTTATGCAGCCTGCGGCAGGTACTGCAGCCACGCCGTCGGGATCGTCGGCGAGGCGACGTGGATGAAGATCTCCGCTCGCGGCGTCCGCGGGGCACGCTTGGGGTGCATCCCGGCCTGGCGCGGCAGCCGGTCGCCCTTGCGGCGGTTGCACGGCGCGCACGAGGCGACGATGTTCTCCCAAGTGGAGTTGCCGCCCTTCGAGCGCGGGATCACGTGGTCGACGGTCAGGTTCGAGCGCGACCCGCAGTACTGGCATGTCCAGCCGTCGCGCGCGAACACCGCGCGTCTGGTGATCTTGCGCCGGTGCGCGTCGCGCGGCACGCGCACGTAGCTGACGAGGCGGATCACGACCGGCCGCGCGACCGTCGAGCTCTCCGAGTGCAGCTCCCAGCGTCCGCGCTCGAGCAGCTCGGCCTTCTCCTTCAGCAGCAGCACCACCGCGCGGCGCACCGAGCACACGTTGATCGGCTCGTATGTCGCGTTCAGGACGAGCACCCGGCCACTGGCCAGCACCTTCGGCGCCGGCGCTCGTCCGTGCCGCCGGTGCTCTTCTGACGGCACGGACCTGAGTACTACAGGTGGAACGGTGCTATCCATCTCCAGCGCCGGAGTGTAGCGGTGGCGCCGGGGAGTCGTGGCGCTCTGGCGAAGCATCTCCAGCGGCCGCATCCGCGCCGGGCGGGGGGATCGCGGGAGCCGCGCAAGCGCGCGCGGCGCGGTAGGAGCCGAGCACGCGCGCCTGTTCGCAGATCTCGCGCAGCCCGGCCAGCGCGTGCACGACCGCCGGCTCGTCCACCCGGCCCTGCAGGTCCACGAAGAACATGTAGCTGCCCATCCGCTCGCGCTTGGGCCGGGACTCGATCTTCGTCAGGTTGATCCCGCGCCGTCCGAACTCGTTCAGGCAGCGCACCAGCCAGCCGGAGCGCTCTGCGCCCGCTCCCCAGAACACGAGCGAGGTCTTCCAATCCCCTCGCTCCTGCTCGCCGCCACTGCTGCGCAGCGGCGGCCGGCCGTGGATCGTACGGGCGGCCTCGTCCGCGGGCGCAGACTGGTCGGTGCGCGCGAGCCAGACGAACCGCGTTTCGTTGTCGTCTCTGTCCTGGACTGCATCCCTGATCACGGTGCCGCCGTAGATCTCCGCCGCCAGCCTCGTTCCGAGCGCTGCCTGCTCGGACCGCCCCTGCGCGGTGACGATGCGCACCGCCTCCGCGGTCGAGCTCGCCGCGAGCACCCTCGCGTGCCCCAGCTCTCCGCGCAGGAACCGCTCGCACTGGCCGGGCACCTGCGGATGGGTGAGCACCGTCTGGATCTCCCGCAGTTCCACATCCCCGCAGGCGATCAGCGAGTGCCTCACCGACAGCAGCGCCTCGCCGACGATCTCAATGCCCGCGTCCTCTGTGGCGAGCAGATCCAGCGTCACGCTCACCGAGCCGTCCAGCGAGTTCTCGATCGGGACGACCGCCCAATCCACCTCACCCAGCGCGAGCGCGGCAACCGTGTCGTAGATCGTCGGCAGCGCCACCGGCTGCACACCGGCGCCGAGCTCGGCGCTCGCCAGCAGCGCCTCCTCGGTGAACGTGCCCTCCGGACCGAGATACCCCACGCGCGGGCGCTCGGTGCGCGGTGACTCGGTGTGCCGCTGCCCGGCCCCGCCGCCGCCCCGCTCAGCTGAGGTGCTGGGAGGCGACATCGGCCCGCTCTCCGCCCCCCGCCGGGCTCATCGCCTGGCGCACGGCCTCGGCCTCCTCGGGGGAGAGCTCGAGCTCGCCGTGCCCGCCGTGCACCCGCTTGGCATACACCCGCGCCTGATCGCGATGATGGATGCACGACAGCACGATCCCCGACTGCGCGTCGTCGAGCAGCGCGATCGACATCGACTGCTGCCCGGACAGCTCGTTGTAGGCGTCGTAGCGCACCAGCGAGCGGTGTGCGATCGCTCCGTGCAGCGCCGTCTCCGCGCCCGCCAGCCGCCTGTCCAGCCGCGCCGCGATGTCCTCGACGTAGTCTCTGAGCGCCGCGAACGCGTCCTGCATCTCGACCGCGTGCGCCACCACGTCGCGCTCTCCCTGCTCACCGAGCACGAGCCTCTGGCCGCGCTTCAGCCGGCGTACGGTCATGGACATCGCCGCGCACGCGATCAGCGCGATCACGCCCAGCGCCGCGGCGACGATCGCGATCATGCCCTGCGTGTCGGTGATCGTGCCGGTCATCCTCGCCACAACTTAGCGATCGTCGGCGGGAGCCTACGATCCGAAGATCGCCAGGTAGGTGTCCTTGGTGCCTTCGTGGTTGGTTTCGCCGGGCACCGGCTCGACCTGGACTTCGACCTTCGAGGGCGCGCCCAACGGGATCCCGGTCACCGGGATGCCGACGCTGGCGGTCTTGCCGGGTTCGGTCTTTTCGATCGTGCGGGAGGCCGCGAACTGCTTGCCGCCGGCGGTGATGTTGACATCCACCTTGACGTTCGTCTCGGGGAATTCGCCGGCGTTTTCGACCTGGGCGGTGAACGTCGGACTGCCCCCGCCGCTGATGTGGTTGAGGGCCGGTTCTGCTTCGAGCGTGTTCGCGCCGACGCTGACCCCCTTCAGCGCGCTGCCATGGTGGCCGGTGAGGGTTTCGCCGCTCTGGGAGGAGGCCGGCTGGCCGGTGACGCGCGATAGCACCGTGCTCGGTTCCAGCCAGCCGATGTTCGGCAGGAAGTGCGACGCGGCGACGGTCTGGCCTTCGACTCCGGCGGACTTCAGCGTCTGTTCGATCAGCGGCGCGACCCGCTGCGAATAGATCACGTCGGAGGCCAGGAAGTTCTCCATGTTGCCCGCCAGCGGCGTGCTCGCCTGCTTGGCCTGGCCGCCGAGCGCCGTGCGCAGCAGGTTGGCGGCCTTTTCGACCCCTTCGGCGCGCAGGTCCAGCGCCAGCAGCAGGTTTCGCTGCGCGGCGTCCATTTCCCCCGGTACGCTCAGCCCGTTTGCTTGCGTGGCCTGCTTCTGGGCTTCCAGGTGCAGCTGATCGACCTGCTCCTCGACGCTGAGCGCCGACTTTGAGCTTGCGTTGGTCAGCGCCGCGAACAGCGGGCGCGAGACCTGCTGGTCGGATTCGCCCGCGATCTGGCTCACGTTGTGTGCGTATTCCTTGAGCGCCTGTGTCTTCTGGCTTTTCAGGCAGCCGTTGACGATCAGCACGATCACGATCAGCAGCACCACGCCGGCGCCCGCCGCCATACGCCGGCGCACCATCACGGTGTGCTCGTCATGCGGGTCCGCGCCGCCACCGTGCTGCGGCCGGCGTGGACGGGGCCTGTGCGGTGCCGCCGCGCCTGCCGAAACGCCACCACCGCTGGCGCCGCCGCCCGGTCGTGGTCGCGGCGCTCGGGCTGCCGGGCGAGGCTCTGTCTCCTCGCCATCGTCAAAGAACGACACTAGCTATGGGCCTCCTGTGCACGACTTGGTAACTGAACGCACCAGTATGACTGCCCGCCGCACCGCCTGTGATCCTGCAACTTCTCGCTCACCCCGCCCATTCCTGCGCTTTCGTGCAGGGAGCGCGCCTACGGACGGCGAACGCGCCACCCGGTGGACTCCCCGCAAACTCTCGTCCAACACGGTATCCCGCGAGCCGGCGAGCCGCCTCGCGGACAGCCGGCGCAGGCCGTCGCCGGCGGGGCGGCAGGTCTGCTCCCCCGCACGCGCGCACCGGACTCGCCACCAGACTCCACGACCGGCACCGCGTGCACCCCGCTGCGCCCGCGTTCGCCGATCGCCGCCAAGCGCCCGCGCGAGGACTCGCTGCTGCACGGCCGCTACCGCCTGATCGAGCGTCTCGGCGCCGGCGGCTTCGGCGTGGTCTGGCGCGCGCAGGACGAGCTGCTGCATCGCGAGGTCGCGCTCAAGCGCATACCGCTGCTGCCTCAGGCGCCCGCGCCGGACGGTCGGGAAGACGAGCCGCAGGCAGGCGAGCGGGCCAGCCGCGAGGCGCTCGCCTGCGCCCGCCTGGCCCATCCGGCGATCGTGGCGCTGTATGAGGCGTATGTCGACGACGACGCGTTCTACCTGGTCTCCGAGCTGATCCACGGCGACACCCTGGCGAGGCTGATCGCCGCGCGGGAGCTCTCCGACGAGGAGCTGCTCCAGATCGGGGTCGATCTCGCCCAGGCGCTCGCCCACGCTCACGCGCGCGGTGTCATCCACCGCGATGTCAAGCCCCAGAACGTGCTCGTCCCCCACGATCCTGGCCCGCACGAGACTCTGGCCAAGCTGACCGACTTCGGCGGCGCCAGCCTGTCGGGCGGTGACGCCCTCACGCGCACTGGCGAGACGCTCGGCACGCTTGCCTACATGGCTCCCGAGCAGAGCGAGGGCCGCGAGGTCGGCGAGCCCGCGGACCTCTACTCGCTGGCGCTGGTGCTGTACGAGGGGCTGACCGGCGTCAACCCGGTTCGCGCCGGCACCCCCGCCGCGACCGCACGGCGCATCGGACGCCCGCTCCCGCCGCTCTCCTGTAGCCGCCCCGATCTGCCGCGCCCGCTCACGCGGGCCCTCGACACGGCCCTTGCGATAGATCCTCTGCGACGGGGAACCCTCCAGGAGCTGGGCGCCGTCCTCGAGCAAGCGCTGGCGCGGGGGCTGACCCGCAGGCGCAGTCTGCTGCCGCGCCCGGGGACCGCGCCGCCAGGACCTCGCGAGCAGGGCACGGACCCCGACGAACGACTCCGCCCCCGTGAGGTCGGCTCGCCCCAAGACGCCGCGCCCGCGGCCACGCGCCGGCGCCTGCCCGTGCCGCGCGCGGTCTGGCTGGGGTGTGTGTTCGCGGCGGCGGTCTGGCAGGTGGCGAGCGGGCGCCCCGGGGTCGCGCTGCTGCTGGCGAGCGTCGCCGCTCCGCTGCTGTTGATCGGCTCGCGTCCCGGCCTCGGCTGGCTCGCGGGCGCGCTCGCGCCGCTGCTCGGCGTTGCCGGTCTCGCGGGCGCCTATCCGGCATTGGCCGGCCAGGCGTCGCGCTGGTCTGAGCGCGCGGCGCTTGGCGCGCTGGGCTACGTGTGGCTGATCCTCGCCGAGCCGCTGCTCGCCGGCGGTGGCGGCGCCGCCGGGGCGCGCCTGTGGCTCGGCCCGCCCGCCGGGATGCCCGCGCGAGCGGTCTGGGAGGGCTCGCTTCCCAGCGCCGCCACTCATGTCGTCGGCCCGTCGCTGAGCGCCGGTCTGCTGTTCGGCGCGATCCTGTGGGCAGTGGGGGCCGCCCTGCTGCCGTGGATCGTGCGCGGCCGGGGCGCGGCGCTCGACACACTCGCGGCCGTCGCCTGGTCGGCTGCGCTGCTCGCGGCGACGCCCTACTTCGACGCCGGCCTGTCCACGGCCGGTACGACGACCCTGGCGCAACCGCGCGGAGCCGTCCTCGGAGCCGTCCTCGCCGCCGCCATCGCGATCGCCGCAAGCGCCCTGCGCGGCCCGGTCGCGGCGCGTCACCCTTAGAGTGCCGGCACACGGCCGCCGGCGCACCCCGAGGCCGACCGCCGGGTCTGAGCCATGAACCCCCTGAGAGCACTCGAGACCAGCATCGCCAATCTCGTCGAGGGCGCGTTCGGGCGCGCGTTTCGCTCGGAGGTGCGCCCGATCGAACTGGCGCACAAGCTCGCCCGCGAGATGGACGAGCACCGCACCGCCTCGGTCTCGCGCACGTACGCCCCGAACGAGTACTCGGTCTGGCTCTCTCCCTCTGACCGCGCCCGCTATGAGGGCGTCGAGCAGGAGGTGATCGAGGAGCTGTGCGCCTACCTGCTCGAGCACGCCCGCCGCGAGGATCTGATCCTCGCCTCGCAGCCGCTGATCTCATTTCACACCGACGAGCGGCTCTCGCTCGGCGAATTCGGCATCCAGGCGCGCCTTGTCCGGGTCGACGATCGCAGTGAGAGCCGGTCGGGTGCGCCTGCGGCGGCGGAGCCGGCGATCGGCCCTGCGGCGGTGCAGCCGCTCGACGAGCATGGCCAGACGATGATCTACAGCACCTCGGCGCGCGTGCGCGATCCGATCCACGAGGCCCGGGCGCGTCAGCCCCCACGGCGGGCGTTGCTGCTGGCCGGCACCAGGCGCCTGCCCCTGCCCCAGCAGGGTGGGGTGATCGGGCGCAGCCGCGATTGCGAGGTCGTGCTGGAGGACACGGGCGTCTCGCGCCGCCATGCCGAGCTTCGCCCGGGCGCCGATGGCTGGGTCGTGAGCGACCTGGGCTCGACCAACGGCGTGCGCGTCAACGGTCAAGATATCCACGGAGCCCACCTGCTGCATCCCGGAGATCGCATCGAGCTGGGCTCGACGGAGATCGTCTTCGACATCGCATGACCACGCTCGCCCCCGTATCGGTAGCTCTCAAGTTCGGCTTCCTGGCCGTGCTCTACCTGTTCCTGCTGTGGGTCGCCCGCAGCGCGCTGCGCGATCTGCGCGGCGCCTCCTCCACGCCCGCCCCAGCCGGCGGAGCGCCCGCCCAGCCTGACGCGACCGGTCTGTACTCGGCCTCGGCCGCGGGCGTCGCCGACCTGACCGGGCGCGCCCCCCGGCTGGCGGTGGAGCGCGCGCCGGGCCATGATCCCGGGATGATCTACGACCTCGACGCGGATGTCGTGCTCGGCCGTGGCGATCGCGCGGAGATCCGGCTCGAGGACCCGTTCGCCTCCTCGCGCCACGCGCGCGTCTACCGGCAGGGCAATATCCTGGTGATTGAGGATCTGCGCTCAACCAACGGCACCTATCTCAACGAGGAGCTGCTTGAAACGCCGAGGCCCCTGCACCCCGGCGATCGCATCAGGATCGGCGACTCCGAGCTCACGTTCGAGGTGGACTGAGATGGACGCGCGCACAACGATCTTCAAGCCGGCACCCGACGGCACGCCGGAGATGGCCCTCGGCGCTGAAGATGCAACCCCCGAGCCGGCGCTCTGCTGCGTGCACGCGATTGGATTGCGAGCGCGAGGGACGTGGTCTGATGCTCCGCGTCGCCGAGCAGTACGCGACCACCGACACGGGCCGGCAGCGGCGCGCGAACGAGGACTCGCTGCTGGCGCGCTCGCCGCTGTTCGTCGTCGCCGACGGGATGGGCGGCGCGCAGGCCGGGGAGGTGGCGTCGAAGATCGCGGTCGAGGTGTTCGAGCCGGGCCTGGGCGACAGCGCCGAGCCCGAGGCCGATCTCGCGACGCGCGCCCTCGCCGCGAACGCGCGCATCCACGAGCTCTCCCATTCGAGCGCCGAGCACGCCGGCATGGGCACCACGCTGACCGCGGTGTATGTCGCGCCCGCGGAGGTCGCGATCGCCCATGTCGGGGACAGCCGCGCCTACCGCCTGCGGGAGGGAGAGCTCTCGCGCCTGACCGACGACCACTCGCTCGTGGACGAGCTGCTGCGCCAGGGCAAGATCACCCCCGAGGAAGCCGTCGATCACCCGCAGCGCTCGGTGATCACGCGGGCGCTCGGGCCCGAGCCGGCGGTTGAGATCGACACGCGCTCCTACGCCGCTCGCGCCGGCGATGTGTACCTGCTGTGCAGCGACGGCCTGACGACGATGCTCCCAGAGCGGCGCCTGTCGGAGATCCTGCGCGCGAATCCGCGGCTGCGCGACGCCGGCGAGGCGCTGGTCGCGGCCGCCAACGAGGCGGGCGGGCGGGACAACATCACGGTCGTGCTGTTTCGTCTGCGGGACACAGACGCGCCGGGAGACTCCGCGCCGGCGGCTGCGGCTGACCCGGACCCTGAGACCGAGGAGCAGAGCGTGCTTTCCGGGTCGTTCGAGTCGGATGCGGCGCCCGCCGAGTTGTCCCACACGGCTCCCGCCGGGCGGCCCGAGCCGTCCGGCGCGTCCGCCACCGCGCTCGCGCCGCCGTCAGCGACCGTGCGCCCGCTGCGCCCGCGCATGCCCGCCCAGGCCGGGGAGCAGGGCCGGGCGCGTGGCAGGCGGCGGATCAGGCGCGCGGTCGGAGCGGCGATCGTGCTGGTGGTGCTCGGCCTGATCGCCTCGGGCGCGTATCTGGCGCTCGAGTCGGTGTACTTCATCGCCACCAACTCGCGCGGCCTGGTCACGCTGTATCGCGGGGTGCCGTATCAGCTGCCCGGTCCGATCATGCTGTACAGCACCGAATACGTCACGGGCGTGAGCGCCTCGACGCTGACGCCCGCGCGGCGACGGACATTGCTCGACCATTCGCTGCGCTCGGAAGGCGATGCGGCCGGTCTGCTGCACAGCCTCGAACTGGGACAGCTCGGTGAATAGGCCGATCGTCCGCCTGTACGGGCTGGTCCTCGTGCTGTTCGCGCTGCTCGTGGCGTTCACGTCGCGCTGGACGATCTTCGAAGCCGCCTCCCTGCGCCAGAGCCCGCTCAACAGGCGTGCGCTGCTGCAGCAGGAACGCGTCCAGCGCGGCGGGATACTTGCGGCCGGCGGGACCGTGCTCGCGCGCAGCGTGCGCGGTCGCGAAGGAACGTTTCAAAGGACCTACCCGACCGGCTCGCTGTTCGCCCAGACGGTGGGCTACTCCTACACCGATCTCGGCCAGTCGGGCCTGGAGCGCTACCGCAACCCGGCGCTGGATGGGGAAACGACCGCCTCCAACCTGCAGGCGATCCTCGACCAGCTGCAGGGCAAGCGCCGGCAGGGCGACGAAGTCCTGACGACGCTGAACCCGGCGGCCCAGCGCACGGCGGCGGCGGCGCTCGGCGAACATCGGGGCGCGGTGGTGGCGCTGGACCCCCGGACCGGCGCCGTGGATGCGATGGCCTCCACGCCGAGCTATGACCCCAACCTGCTGCGCTCGTCAAGCGCCTATCAACGGCTTGAACAAGACCCCAGCTCGCCACTCGTGAACCGCGCTCTTCAATACGGCTATGCGCCCGGCTCGACGTTCAAGGTGGTGACCGCCACCGCCGCGATCGACACCGGGCAGTACACGCCGCAATCGCTCGTCAGCGGCCGTGACGGCATCATGGTCTCGGGCTTGCCGCTGTCCAACGACGAACATGAGAGCTTCGGGCAGATCACGCTCACCGAAGGGCTCGTAAAATCCGTCAACACCGTCTACGCCCAGGTCGCCGAACATCTCGGCAAGCAGACGCTCGCCCGCTACATGAGCCGCTTCGGCTTCGACGCCAAGCCGCAGCTGGACTACCCGGGCGAACAGATGTCGGTCAGCGGCGAGCACATCGGCGAACGCGTCATCTCCCCGACGAGCCCGTTCGTGGACGTCGGGCGCATGGGCATCGGCCAGGACAAACTGGAGGTGGTGCCGCTGCAGATGGCGGAGGTCGCCGCGGCCGTGGCCAACGGCGGGCGGCTGATGGTGCCGCACCTGACCGAACGGATCGTCGACCCCGAAGGGCGCACGGTCCTGCGGGAGACGCCGCGCGTGCAATCGGTTGTGATGAAGCCCTCGACGGCTGCCGCGGTCACGGGCATGATGGAAGCGGTCGTGGGCGAAGGCACGGGCACGGCCGCGCGGATCCCCGGTGTGCGGGTGGCCGGCAAGACCGGTACGGCAGAGACGCAGATCGGGACGGCGATCAACAACGTCTGGTTCATCGCCTTCGCGCCTGCTCAGAGCCCGCGCGTAGCGGTTGCCGTCACGCTGCAGGACGTCCCCGGCCAGGGAGCGGCGTTCGCGGCGCCCGTGGCGCGGCAGGTCATGGAAACGGTGCTGAATGGTTGAGGCGATGCCCCGGTGCAACGGATGAGCGCAAACGAGCGATCGGCGACCGCGAGCGGTGAGGGCGAGCGAGATGGTTGAGCCCGACACGATCATCGACGGCCGCTACCGCGTGCTCTCGCGCCTGGGCTCGGGGGGCATGGCCGACGTGTATCTCGCCGAAGACCAGCTGCTCGGGCGCCGGCTCGCGGTCAAGGTGCTGCATCATCACTTCGCCGAGGACCAGGAGTTCGTTGAGCGCTTCCGCCGCGAGGCGTCGAGCGCCGCGGGGCTGTCGCACCCGAACATCGTCGGCATATTCGACCGCGGCGAGTGGGATGGGACCTACTACATCGCGATGGAGTACGTGCCGGGGAGCTCGCTGAAGGCGCTCGTGCGCGAGCAGGGCCCGCTCGAGCCGGTGGTGGCGATCGACATCGTCACGCAGATCCTGCAGGCGGCGCGATTCGCGCACGCGCGCGGGATCATCCATCGCGATCTGAAGCCCCACAACGTGATCCTCGACGAGGAGGGCCGCGCGCGGGTGACAGACTTCGGCATCGCCCAGGCGGGGGCGTCGGACATGACGCTGACGGGCTCGATCATGGGCACCGCGCAGTACCTCTCCCCCGAGCAGGCCCAGGGCCATCCCGTCAGCGCGGCCTCAGATCTGTACTCGGTCGGGGTGATCCTGTATGAGCTGCTGACCGGCGTCGTACCGTTCGACGGCGATACGGCCGTGGCGATCGCCTTCAAGCAGGTCTCCGCCCAGCCGCCCCCGCCGAGCACGGTCAATCCGGCGGTGCCCACGGCACTCGATCAGATCGTGCTGCGCGCGCTGGCGAAGGATCCGAGCGCGCGCTACGGCGATGCCGAGGACTTCATCGCGGCGCTGCGCTCCGCGCGCGAGCGGCTGCCCGCGTCCGCCGCGACCGCGATCTTCGCCTCCCAGCCCGCGGACGCCACGCCACAGGCGACCGGTGCGCATGGGGTCGTGCCGCCGGGCATGGCGCTCTCCACCGGCGTTCCCCCCGCGGCGCTGCTGCTGGCACCCGACGGTGGCTCGCTCGGCTCGCATCCGCCGGACGACGAGGGCGATCGGGCCGCCAAACGCCGCCGGGGTCTGCGCTGGGCGATCGCGGCCACCGTGGTCGCGGCGCTGGTCGCGCTCGTGCTCGTGCTGGCGCTGACGCGCCCGTCCTCCTCGGGCGGCGGGACCGTGGCGGTGCCGAGCGTCGCGGGACAGAGCGAAGCGGCGGCGAGCGCGACGCTGCGCCGCGCCGGCCTGATCCCCGTCCCCGCGCTGACAGCGAACGCCTCCGTCCCGAGCGGAGTCGTGATCGGCGAGACGCCGCCCGCCGGCAGTCTGGTGGGCAGGGGCACGCGCGTGACGATCGCCGTCTCGACGGGTCCCGGCAGCTCTGCGTTGCCAAACGTCGTCGGCCTCACCGCGGCTCAGGCGACCGCCAAGCTCAAGCAGGCTGGGTTCAAGCCGACGAGCGAAACCCAGTCGAGCACGACCGTATCGAGCGGGCAGGTGATCTCGACCGATCCGACCGCCGGCACGGAGCTGCAGGCCGGCAGCCCGGTCACGGTGATCGTTTCCGGCGGGCCCGCCCAGACGACGGTCCCCAACGTTGTCGGAGAATCCCGGGCCGCGGCCGAAGCGGCGCTCACCAACGCCAAGCTGGCGGTCGGCACGGTCACGCGGCAGACGAGCAGCGAACACCCGCAGGGCACGGTGCTCGAACAGTCGCCCGCCGCGGGCTCCTCGCTGGCGGATGGCGGCAAGGTCAACCTGACGATTGCGCAGCCTCCCCAGGAAGTGGCCGTGCCAAACGTGAAGGGCGCAGCCAAGGCCGCGGCGGCGTCCGCGCTCGAACGCGCCGGCTTCAAGCCCAAGGTGCTGTCGCGCACCACCACCGAACCGTCGCAGAAGGGCGTCGTGCTGGAACAGAGCCCGGCGGGTGGCGTGAAGGCCCGCAAGGGCGCCACGGTGACGATCGAAGTCGGCGAGCTCGCCCCGCAGACCACCACCACCCCGACCACTCCCGCGCCCCCGACTCCTCCGGCCGCAAGCGGGTGAGGGGGATGAGCGATCTCTCCGCGTCCGCCACTCCCGCGCCCGAGCGTGCGGGCGCAACTTCGACTCAGGGCGAGCCGGCACCGCCCGCGAGCGGTCCGTCGGCGCGCACGCTCACCGTCGCGGTGCTCGCGGGCGGGCGTTCCTCCGAGCACGACGTATCGCTGGCCTCGGGCGCCGCGATTCGGGAGGGGCTGCTTGCGGCGGGCCACGAGGTCGTGCCGGTCGAGATCGCTCGCGACGGCACGTGGCGAGCGAGCGAGGAGCCCGTGCGCGTGCGCCCGGGGGAGGGCCTGCTCGGCGTCGATGTCGTGTTTCCCGCGCTGCACGGTCCGTATGGCGAGGACGGGACGGTCCAGGGGCTGCTGGAGACCCTCGACGTGGCCTATGTCGGGGCAGGCGTAGCGGCGTCGGCGCTGTGCATGGACAAGGTCCTGTTCAAGCGTGTGCTGTCCGCGACGGCGGGACCGGGCGTTCCACAGGTCGAGTATGTCGGCGTTCGCGAGCAGCGCTGGCGCGCCGCGCCCGCGCGGGTGCTGGGCGAGGTCGCCGAGCTGGGGCTGCCCGTGTTCGTCAAGCCCGCGCACCTCGGCTCCTCGGTGGGGATCGTCAAGGTCACCGAGCCTGCGCGGATGACGGACGCGCTGGAGCAGGCGCTGGCGCACGACGAGCTCGCGATCGTCGAGGCGATGGCGGTCGGCGTCGAGGTGGAGTGCGGCGTGCTCGGCCTGCCGCTGGCCGAGCGCAGTGCGGGCGCCTCGGCGCTGGCGCCGGCGCTGGCGTCCGAGCCGGGCGAGGTCGTGTTCGCCGGCGAGTTCTACGACTACGCCGCGAAGTACACGCCCGGCGGGATGGAGCTCGTCATCCCGGCGCGTATCTCCGACACCGCCAGCGCCCGGGTGAGGGAGCTGGCTGTGGAGACGTTTGTGCAGGTCGGCTGCGAGGGGCTCGCGCGCGTGGACTTTTTCGTGGACGGCGAGTCGGTGGTGGTCAACGAGCTGAACACGATGCCCGGGTTCACCCCGACGAGCGTGTACGCCAAGCTGATGTCGGCCTCGGGCATTCCGTATCCGGAGCTGCTGGACCGGCTGTGCCGGTTGGGGATCGAACGACATTCGGAACGCCGCGGGCGCAGGCACTGAGGGTTCACCGCATGTGCGACCCCTGGGCGGGTGGGTCGTTCTCGAGAGTGGACATCAACGAAAACGGTGGCGGTGTCGACGTCTACAGCAATGGCGCTGACGAGGGCACTGGAGAATCGTGCGGTGGTGGCGATCACTACCAGTGCGTTGAGCTCGTTAACCGTCTTTACCAGGCGAAGGGGTGGATAAGCGAGCACCGTGGTGCTGAGGCAGCCGCCCAAGCCTCGGCGCTGAGGTCCATGAGGGGGTCGCTTCAGCCGAGCGCCCACAGCAGCGTGTGGGCCGGGATGAGGGTGTAGGTGTCCGTGAGCAGCAACTCGTCTTGGGTTGCGATCACCGCTGGACGTCCGGGGTGAGCCTTCGCGACGCCGGCTATTTTGCGCAGGTCGATATGGCGCCGGTATTTGACCTCCACCACGTCGAGCTCGCGGCGGGGGCCCGCCACGAAGTCCACCTCCCCGGCTCTGGCCGTGCGCCAGGCGTGCAGTCGATCGGGCGAGATGAACGATTCGATCAGCCGTTCCGGTGGCTCGTAGCGGCGGTAGAGCGCCAGGCCCACCGCGTTCTCGACGAGGGCGGGAACGTCGGCGGTGAGCCCGGGCGCGTGATCGAGCGCGATCGTGTGCAGGAGCGGATCGGCGAAGAACACCTTCTTCTCGTTAGACAGGCTGTTCGTCTGAGATCCCGATCGCCAGAAGTAGAGGATGAACAGGAAGTAGCCGCCCGCCAGCAGCTCGATGTAGTCGCGCAGCGTGTGATGGCTCGGGGCGCCACGTCCGTTTCCGAGCGGCACGTCCATCTCGCGCGCCATCCTGCTCCAGTCGGTCCGCGAGCCCAACGAACGGAGCACCCGCTCCAGCAGCGCGTGGGCCGCGGGAATGCTGCCGCCCCTGCGCTGGACCTCCTTGACGAGCGAGTCATACAGCACCCGCTTGACCTCCTCGGAGGGATCGACGGCTCCCGTGACCGCCTCGGCGACCGCAGCCGGCAGGCCGCCGAACTTCAGATACAGCGAGAGCGCATCTCTGAGCGCCGGGCCGTGAAGGCGAGCCTCGTGCAACTCCGCTTCCCCGTCGAATGTGCGGATATCGGCGATCGTCAGGCACGGCGAGGGTGGTATCGAGCTGTTGACGGCTCGCGCAAACGCGGCAAACGTCTGTGGAAGCATGAGATAGTCGCGGCCCGCCCCGCGCCGTCCCGGGAGTCTCTCGGCCGCTCCCTTCTGCAGGTCGATAGCCGAGGAACCGGTGCACACAACAACGTCATCACCGATCGTCCCGTCGTCCCAGAGGGCCTTCACCGCGGTCTGCCAGCGGGGTACCCCGGTCACCTCGTCGAGCAGCACGATGCTCGCCCCCCGGTGCCTCGCGAGAACCTTTGCGCGGCTGACCGTCTCCGCCAGCTCGGCGTGGTGCTCTCCCTCGATGAGATCGAGCGTCAGGTACACGATCGAGCGCGGCTCGTGTCTCTCGGCCAGGGCTCGCTCCACCAGCAGCTTCAGGTCGGTGCTCTTGCCGACCTGTCGCGGACCGCGCAACGTGTGAATGGCCGCCCGAGTCAGGTCGATCGTGCCGACGAGCTCTGCCGGTAGGCGCATTGGCTGGCCGGCGAGCAGCCCGAGCTGCCGGTCCCCGGTCGGCCATCCCCGCCCGCTCCACCAGGGATTCTGAGCAAAGATCTGTTCGTCGCTGAGCGCCATATGCATCTAACGATAGCATGCGGTTTTCCAAAATAGGCACCTAACTTTGGAGACAAGATACCAATATATGCTACCGATTTTGGAGACCACTAGTGAAGGCGGGGATCTGCGCCGTCCTCATGCAAACAGCTCACCCAAACAGCGTCGCCTCCTCGATTTCCGCCACTTCGCTGGACGGCGGCAGCGCGGTGATCCAGATCAGGTAGTAGCGATACCGCGCGTCCCCCGGGTTGCTCAGCGGGATCGTCGTGCTCGCGCCGATCCTCCGCGCGGGCGCGACCTGCGTCCAGCCGCGCCGGGTCAGCGGAGTCGTGTCACCGTAGGGCAGTTCCCCCTGGAATTCGTTGGACGCATAGATCGCGGCCGTGAACCCCGGGGTGGGAGTCTGGATCTCGATCGCCCGTGCCTCCACGCCGGGTGCCGCGTCCAGGTACAGACCGGTTCCGGGCTTGTTCGCGAGCCTGTCTTCGATGTAGCGCTCGGTGCTCCAGGCTGTGTCCACTTCGCCGTCGACGACCTTGGAGACCTCGTCGGGGTTTTCCGGGCCCGTGCCGAACGGGTTGTAGGAATGCGCGGCCGTCTGGCTGAGGCGCACCGGCTGCAGACCACGCTTGGCCGGCACGCCGGGCGCCACGCCGCTGTGGGTGTTACCGGCGGCGAGCACCAGTGCGATCGCCACGACGGCGCCCAGCAGTGCCAATGAGGACGCCCAGCGCCAGGGGTGGCGCATGCGCCAGGGCAGCCTCCGGCGCGAGCGCCGCGGCAGCGTGCGCAGCACGCTCGTCACCTCGCCGGTCGCCTGTCCCGAGCGCGCGGTCTCGAGCGCGAGCGCCTCCTCGAGGTCGGCGGCCATGCTCGCCGCGTTTGGATAGCGCTCTGCGAGGTCCGCGGCGGTCGCGCGTTCGATCACGGCGGCGGTCGCGGCCGAGACTTCGGGCCTGCTCGCCTGCACGTCGGGCACCTGCTCGCGCACGTGGCGCATCGCCACGGCCACGGGGGTCTCGCCGCTGAACGGGACGGCGCCCGTCAGCATCTCGTACAGCACCACCCCCAGCGAGTACAGGTCCGACTGGCCGGTCACCGGTTGGCCGAGGGCCTGCTCGGGCGAGACGTAATCGGTCGTGCCGAGCACGCGCCCGTCCATCGTCAGTCCAACCTCCGAGAGCGTGCGCGCGATCCCGAAGTCCGTGATCTTGGCCGAGCCTTCGCTTGAGATCAGCACGTTCTGGGGCTTGACGTCGCGGTGCACGATCAGACGCTCGTGTGCGGCGCCGAGCGCTCGCGCGATCTCGATCGCGTAGGCGAGCGCCTCGCTGATCTGCAGCGGTCCCTCGCGGCGGATGAGCTGCTTGAGCGTCTCGCCGTCGACGTACTCGAGCACGATGTATGGCGTGCCGACCTCCGGCTCGTGGCCCCGCCCCGACCCACCGTGCGTCGAGGGCTCCTCGCCGGCGTCGATCACCGTCACGATGTGCGGATGGCTCAGCTGCGCGACCGCGCGCGCCTCGCGCCGGAAGCGCTCGAGCTGGTCGGAGTCCGCGGCGATCTCGCGGTGCATCAGCTTGATCGCCACCGGCCGTTCGAGCACCGTGTCAAACGCGCGGTACACGGTCGACATGCCGCCGCGCCCGATCTCGGCGTCGAGGCGATAGCGCCCCCCGAGCAGGGTTCCGATCGGGTTCATCTGCCCATATTCTGCGTCCTGCGCAGGCGCATCATCGTGATGGCCGCGAGCGCGGCGCGATATGCCGCATATGGCGACAACCCCCCCGCGCGCGCGGACTCGGACTGGCGGCGCAGCAGCCTGGCGCTCGCCGTTGTCGAGAGGAAGGCGCTGCCCGCGCCCGCCGCGAGCATCGGCCACGCTCCATCCGGGGCTCCGCCCCGCAGCAGTCGCCACCCCTTCAGGGTCACGGCGCCGAGGATCACCGGCAGAGCCGCGTGCCGGGACAGCGCCTGGGCGTCCTCGCGGGCGAACCCGCGCGCACGCGCCGCGGTGAGCGTCGCGCCGCTGCGCGACACGCCCGGGACCAGCGCGACGCTCTGGGCCAGGCCGAGCGCCAGCCCGTCGCAGGGATCGGTCTCATGCTCGCGGCGTGTCCCTCGCGCAGGGCTCCCATCCGGCTCGTCGCGCCCATCCGGTGCGCGGCCATGCCCATCCCGGCGGCCGGGGCGCAGGTCGGCGAGCGCCATCGCCGCCGCCCCCGCGATCAACCCGACGGCGATCGAGCGCGGCCCGCCGAGATGTCGCTCGATCGGTCGCTCCAGCACATAGCCGGCGAGCGCCGGTGGAGCAAGCGACAGCGCGATCGCAGCTGCGCGGCGCCTATCGAGCGTCCGTGCCGCCTCGATCAGCTCCGTGCGCATGTCGATCGCCAGCGCCGCCGCGGCGCCTGCGTGCAGCGCGACCTCGAATGACTTGCGCAGCTCGGGGTCGAGATCCGCATAGGGCCAGCCCGCAAGCCACGGGATCAGCGTCGTGTGAGCAGAGGAGGAGACCGGCAGCAGCTCGGTCGGGCCCTGCAGGAGGCCCAATGCGACGGCGTGGCGCAGCCTAGCCCGCCGCATCGGTCGCCGGCTCGTTACGTCCCCGGCGCCGGCGCACGATCGCGTAGACGATCCCGACCAAGGCGAGCGCGAGGATTGCATAGTCGACGTACTCAAACCACTTGCGCACGCTCGTCCAGTCGCCTCCGAGCGCGTGTCCCGCGAACGCGAGCGCGACGACCCAGGGTGTCGCCCCGATCAGCGACAGCACCGTGAACCGCCAGAACGGCATCTTCGCCACGCCCGCCGGCAGCGACACGAACGCCCTGACCAGTGGGATCAGCCGCCCGAACAGGACCGTCGGCTCGCCGTAGCGCGCGAACCAGCGGTCGGCGCGCTCGATCTGGGCAGGACCCATGTGTATCTTGCCGCCGTGGCGTTTGAGCAGCTCCAATCGTCCTCCTCGCCCGACCGCATATGCGACCCACGAGCCGACCATCGTCCCGAGCAGGCCCGCGAGGATCACCCCAACCATTGTCATGTGGTGCTGCATGGCGCCGCTCTGTCCGGGATCGGCGACGGCGAAGCCGGCGAACAGCATCACGACCTCGGAGGGGATCGGGATGCAGGCGCTGGAGATCGCCATCAACGCAAATATCCCCGGCAGCCCGCCGTCGCGCACGAAGCGCGACGTTTCGTTGACGAGCGTTTCTGAGATCGAGGCGAGGATCAGCATCGGCCGGCCAACGATACCGTGACGGTCACCATACGAGTCTGGATCGACCTCACAAACAGCCCGCACGTGCTCGTCATGCGCCCGGTGATCGAGCGCCTGCGCTCCGACGGCCACGACGTGCGCGTGACCGCCCGCGACTTCGCGCAGACGATCGAGCTGTGCGAGCGGCTGCACATCGAGCACACCCAGATCGGACATCATCGCGGCGAGCGCTTGGCGGCCAAGCTCGGGGGGCTGGCCTCGCGCTCGACCGCGCTCATCCGCTGGGCGCTGGCCGACATGCGGGGAGCTGGAGCCCACCCACCCGGAGCCCATCCACCCGCTCGGTTCGACATCGCGCTCGGGCACGGCTCCAACGACGTGTCGGTCGCGGCGGCGATGCTGCGCATTCCGTCCTCGACGATGTTCGACTACGAGTGGGCGGCGGTCCAGCACCACGTCAACTGCCGCCTCGCGCGGGCGGTCGTGGTGCCCGACGCGATCCCGCCCGAGCGCCTGCGGCCGTACGGCGCGGACGGCAAGATCCGCGCTTACGAGGGGCTCAAGGAGGAGTACTACCTCGCCGACTTCACGCCCGATCCGGCGATCCTCGTCGAGCTCGCGCTCGATCCGCAGCGCCCGCTCGTGGTGATCCGCACGCCACCGGAGGTGTCGCTGTATCACCGCTTCGCCAACGACCTGTTCGCGGAGGTGCTCGCGCGTGCGCGCGACGCCGCCGCGAGCGACGGCGTTCAGGTGGTCGTCCTGCCCCGCACCGCCGAGCAGCGTGCCGAGTGCAGCAGCGTCCCCGGATTCGTGGTCCCGCCCCACGCGATCGACGCCCAGTCGCTGATCGCCCACGCCGACCTCGTGATCTCCGCCGGCGGCACCATGAACCGCGAGGCGGTCGCCCTCGGAACCCCGGTGTACAGCACGTTCGAGGGACGCCTCGGAGCCGTCGACGAGCGCCTGATCGCCGAAGGCCGGCTGCGCAAGCTCACCGACCCCGCCGTGCTGAGCTTCGCCAAGCGCGACCGCGCGGTCGCACGCTCACGCAGGCTCCGTGACCCGGGAGTGCTCGTGAATCTGCTGCTCTCTCCACTTTCGGCCGTAGAATCCTCCTAATGCGCCGAAAGCTCAGATCGGCCGCCCTGCCCCTGCACCGCCGCTCCATCCCTCAGCTCGCCGTGGACGGGGTGCTGGTCGCGCTCGCCTACTACCTGGCGTTTCAGCTGCGCTTCGACAGCGGCCCGATCGGCCACTACTCCGAGCTGCGCGAGCGCACGATCTGGTGGGTGCTCGCCGGCAGCCTGATCGTGCTCGTGTTCTCGCGCGTATATCAGCGCCGCTGGCGCTACTCCGGCCAGCGCGACTATGAGGCGGTGGCGCGGGCGATCGTCGCGATCGTGCTGCTGACGGTCGTCGGCATCGAGGCGCTGCGCCCGGTGCAGCGCTACACCGTGCGCGGATCCAAGGAGGTGGCGACCGCGACGGTCGGGCTGCCCAACGGCGTGATCGTGCTGTTCGGCCTGCTCTGCCTGCTGTTTTTGATCGGTGTGCGCGTGCTCGCGCGGATGGTCTACGAGCGCCGCCCGCTCGCTGCGCTGCGCGGCGTGCGCGAGGGCGAGCGCGGCGTATTGATCGTCGGCGCCGGCGACGGCGGGCGCCTGGTGCTGCGCGAGATCGCCCGCAATCGCGGGCTCGGGCTCTCGCCGCTGGGCTTTCTCGACGACGACCCCGGCAAGCACGGTCTGCGCATCGACGGGGTGCGCGTGCGCGGCGACACCCAGGCCGATCTGCCGCGCATCCTCGACGAGTCAGATCCCGACGAAGTCCTGATCGCGATTCCCTCAGCTCCCGGCTCCACGCGCGCGCGCGTCGTGCGCGAGTGTCGCGCGCGCGGGATCGCGGTGCGCACGCTGCCGACGGTGTTCGAGCTGCTCAAGAATCAGGGCCCAACCACCCCGATCGCGCGCCAGATGCGCGAGGTGCGCGTCGAGGACGTGCTCGGGCGCGAGCCGGTGCACATGGAGCTCGACCGCGTCGGCTCCTACCTGGCCGAGGAGACCGTGCTCGTGACCGGCGCGGGCGGCTCGATCGGCTCCGAGCTGTGCCGCCAGATCGCGCGCGTCGGGCCGCGCAAGATCGTGCTGCTCGACCACGCCGAGGACAACCTGTTTCAGATCGAGCGCGAGCTGCTCGACGAGCGCCACGTCCAGCCCTCGGTGCTCGTGGCGGTGCTCGCCGACTGCAAGGAGGAGGAGCGCATGCGCGAGGTCTTCTCCGAGCACCGGCCGACGGTCGTGTTCCACGCCGCCGCCTACAAGCACGTCGGCCTGATGGAGTCAAACCCGGTCGAGGCGGTGCGCAACAACGCGATCGCCACGCGCGTGGTCGCGCACGTCGCCGGCCAGCTCGCCGCGCGGCGGTTCGTGCTCGTCTCGACCGACAAGGCGGTCGCCCCGGCGACGGTCATGGGCGCCTCCAAGGCGCTGGCCGAGTTCGCGCTGGACGCCGCCGCCGCGCGCTGGGTGGGGACTCGGTACAACGCGGTGCGCTTCGGCAACGTGCTCGGCTCCTCCGGCAGCGTGGTCCCGATCTTCGAGCGTCAGATCGCGCGTGGCGGCCCGGTGACCGTCACCGACGAGCGGATGACCCGCTACTTCATGACGATCCCCGAGGCGGTCCAGCTGATTATCCGCTCCGGCTCGCTGATCTGTGCGCGGGACGCGCGAGGAATGGATTCCCCGCCCGCCCTCTCCCCGCCGGCCCTCTCCCCGCCCGCCCTCTCCCCGGAGGTCTGCGGCGCGGAGGTGTTTGTGCTCGACATGGGCGAGCCCGTGCGCATCGTCGAGCTGGCGCGCGCGATGATCGACCTGTCCGGGCTGGATCCCGACCGCGACATCGACATCGAGATCATCGGGCGCCGCGCCGGCGAGAAGCTGACCGAGGAGCTGTTCAACGACTACGAGCGCGCGCTGCCGACGCCGGCAGAGAAGATCATGCTCGCCGAGCGTCCCCCGCTCGGCGCCGAGGCGGTCGAGTCGATGTTCGCCGAGATCGGCCTGCTCGTGCTCGAAGGCGACGCCGCCGGCCTGGCGGCCAAGGTGTCGGCGCTGTCGGCCGCGCACGGCGGCGGCTCCACGGGCACCGCGGGCGCCGCACACGGCGGGGGTCCCGCGGACGGCGGCGGTGTCGTGAGCGGTGCCGGTCCCGCGGACCGTGGTGGCGTCGCTGGCGGGGGCCTCGCCGAGAACGGCGGTGGGCATCCCCGGCCCGCGGGCGCAGACGAGCCCTCCCCCGCGCAGCGCAGGACGCCTGAGCCGCTCGTACACTCCCAGGATTCATGACCGTCGCCGCTCTGCCACTGTCATTGCCACTGGCGCTGTCGCTCTCGAGCTCGTTCACGAAGATCGGGGCGATCGCCGCCTTCGCCGCGCTTGTCGGGATCGCGGCTCTGGCGCTGCTCGTGTCCGCCCAGGCCCGCGAGCTCAAGCGCCTGCGCGAGTGGGCCGGTCGAGCCCCCGAGCGCGCCGCCGAACAGGAGCAGCGCGTCAGCGCCGAGGCCGCCGTGGGGTTGGCGCGCACAGCCCCCGGCGCTCCTCCGGTACGTCAGGTTCCGCGCACGATCCCGCTCAATGCGCGCCCCATCACCGCCGGCGGGCAGCCCGCGACGGCGCAACCTGTGGCGCCCGCGCCCGCGCCTGCGCCGGGGATGCCGGCGCCTGCCACTCCGTCTCCCGCCCAGATCGCGGCGGCCGCCGCCAGCGCGAGCGCGGCGACCGGAGCCACCGCGGTGAGCAGACCCGGCACTCAGCCGGCCGGGGTCGCGGTTGCTCAACCGGCGGTGGGCGTGGCCCCGGTGCTTCCCAGAGCCGATGTGAATGCCTCCCAGCCCGGCGACGCAAGCCCCGCGGCCCCCGCTGTCCCCGCATCGGCCGGCACACCGCCGGGCGCTCTCGGCACACAGCCGGGCGTCGCTCCCCAGCCCGGCGACACGAACCCCGCAAGCCTCCCTCTCCCCACGCCCGCCGGCCCAGCGCCGAGCGCCGCTCCCCTGCCCGGCGGCGCCAGGGCGCCGGTGCCGGCCGGCATCCCGGCTGCCACACCGGCCGCCCAAACGCCCATCGCCACATCTGCCCCGGCGACCACGCCTGTCTCGGATTCTGCATCTCCCTCGGTCGGCGCCCCTGCCCGCCCGGTGACCGCGCAGGCATCCGCTCCCGCTCCAGCCACAGCCGCGGGCGCCGCCAAGGCGCTCCCGCGGGCGCCCGCTCCACCTGCACCCGCGCCCCCTGCACCCGCGCCCCCCGCGTCGGCCACCCGGGCGTCGGCCATCCCGGCATCCGCGGGCGCGGCTGCTCCCCGCCCGGCCACCGTGCGTGCGGCCGCCATCTCAACGCCGCCGCCCCGCCGGCCCCCCACTCCGGCGCCGTCGAGCGCGCAGCGTCGCCCCTCGACATCCGCGCCCAGGCCCGTCCCTCCACCCAAGCCCGCCATGCGCGGCGGGACAGGGCGACGGTCGCCCGCCCGGGCCACCGCCCTGATCGCCGGCGCCGTCGTGGTCGGGGTGGTCGCGGTCGTGCTCGTCGTCAGCTCGCTCGCCGGCTCGTCCAGCAAGAGTCCCGCGACCACCTCCGCCTCCTCCACCACGAGGGCGCACGCACGCTCCACGCACACGAGCGCGTCCACCAGCCCGCATTCGAGCGAATCCTCGACGCCCTCGGTCAGTCCGGCGGAAACGCAGGTCGCCGTGCTCAACGGCACGAGCACGACCGGGCTCGCGCACCGGCTGTCGGCGACCTTGCAGCAGAGCGGCTACTCGCAGGCTACCCCGCTGGACGGCACCCCGCCGGGCACTCATCAGACGACGGTCGTCCAGTATTCCTCCGGTCATCGTGCCGAAGCCGCGCTGGTCGCCCAGGCGCTCGGCGTGAGTGAAGTGCAGCCGATGGAAGCGTCCGTGCCCCCGCTTGTCGGCGCCTCGACGGTGGTCGTGATCGCCGGCCTGGACAAGGCCGGCGCCGCGGGCGAATCCTCCTCGTCCTCCTCCTCCTCCGGCGCGGGCGCGGGCGGATCCTCATCGTCCGGTGGGTCCGCCGAAGAACCAGCTCAATGACCCTCGGCCGGAGAAGGATCGCTTGCGTGACCGGCCCGATGGCGGCGGGCCCTGAGCTGCAGCCTCGCGACTGCTGCGCGCCGCGGTCGGTGAGAGTGCCCGGAGCAGACCGATAGCGAGCTTTCTCGACATCCCCGCACGCTCGGTCAAGCCGCGCGAGCATGGCATCACGCATGTGATCGACCGCGGGCTGTCGGTCGCTCAGGTGGACGGTCTGATCGAGGTCGCGGGCGATGCCGTGGACATCGTCAAGCTCGGCTGGGGCACGGCGCTGGTGAGCGCGAACTTGAAGGGAAAGCTCGAGCGCTACGCCGCGCAGGGGATCCCCGTCGTCCTCGGGGGCACCCTGACCGAGCTGGCGATCAGGCAGGGCCGCGTGGAGGGGCTGATCGCCTGGCTGCGCGAGCTGGGGCTGCGCCACGTCGAGGTCTCCGACGGCACGATCGCGCTGGAGGCAGAGGTCAAGACCGACCTGATCAGGCTGCTGGTCGCCTCGGACTTCGTCGTGCTGTCGGAGGTGGGCAGCAAGGACGCCGATTTCATCATGGCTCCGTACGTGTGGGTGGAGCAGATCGAACGCGACCTGCAGGCGGGGGCATGGAAGGTGATCGCCGAGGCGCGCGAGTCGGGCACCGCCGGCATCTATCGCGCCGACGGCGAGGTGCGAACGGGGCTGATCGACGAGATCGTGCACGCGATCGACGCCGACCGACTGATATTCGAGGCGCCCCAGCGCGAGCAGCAGGTGTGGCTGCTGCACCGGTTCGGGACGGAGTGCAACCTCGGCAACATCGCCCCCGACGATGTGCTCTCGCTGGAGACGCTGCGCCTGGGACTGCGCTCGGACACGGTCGAGCGGTTTGCGCCGGGCGGGGGATTGAGGGCGGCGCCGCGGACGGGCCGTCTCCGGGGGAGGGCCAGGAACGGACCCGCTGGCGCGCGCCGTGTTCGCGCTGCTCCTGCTCGCCTGTTTTGCCGCGTTCATCCTCACGCAGCGGCTCAAGCACACGCCCACGGCGGTGCAGGAATTCAAAAGGACCCCGGTCTTCTCGCCCACTCCGGCGGGGCACATCAAAGAGGAGCGCATCTCGTTCAAGCTCGCCCGCGCCGACAGGGTGACGGTCACGATCGTTGACTCCACGGAACGCACGGTCGCCACGCTCGTGCGCGACCGGCCCGTTGCCCGTTACAAACAGTTCGCGCTGCGCTGGAACGGTCGTACCGGCACGGCACGCGGTAACACCGTGGCCGTCGGCCCCACGGGCACGACGATCGTGACGCCCGTCAACACGGGCAGTCCCGCGCCGGCGGGTGAATACCACGTGCGTGTGTATTTGCGCAAACAGCATCGTTCGGTGCTTTCACCTGCCGGATTCACGTTGGTGCGGCGATGATCTTCATATTGGCAGGCGTTGCGGCATTGGCTGTCATCGGCGGACTCGTGCTGTTGATGCGCCGCAGGCCGGATGCGTTTCCGTTGCTGGCGATCGGCACGCTCCCGTTCAGATTACCGATATCCACAGACGGGAGAACGGTTAACCTGCTAATACCGTTATATTTGGTGATCGCCACCGGAACACTTGTCCAGCTTGTGCCGCAATGGCTGAACCGTGGCGCTTCCAAGGTACCGCGTCGTTCCCCAATAACGCTGGAATGGCTGCTGCTCGGGGCCGTCGTGTTGTACGCCTGCAGGCGACCTACTCGACCGACCACGCGAAGGCCGCTGAGAACGTCGCGTTCTTTTACATCCCGTTCGGGCTGTTGTTCATCCTGCTGCGCGACGTGCGCTGGACGCGCGAGCTCGTGCTGGCGTGCCTGGGCGTGGCGGTCGTGCTGGCGGTCGTGTTCGCGGGGGTCGGGTTCGTCGAGTACTACCGCAAGGAACTGTTCCTGAACCCGAGGGTGGTCGCTCCGAATCAGTATGGGAATTACTTTCGCGTGAATTCAGTGTTCTTCGACCCCAACATCTACGGACGGTTCCTGGCGATAGTGATGGTCGCCGTCACCACGGTCGTGCTGTGGACCCGGCGCCGGCGCGACGTGCTGATCGGCGCGGGCGTGCTCGCATGGCTGCTGCTGGGGTTGATCACCAGTTTCTCCCAGTCGAGCATCGCGGCGCTGCTGCTGGGCATGGCGGTGCTGGCGGCCTACCGCTGGGACGTGCGCGCGACCGTGTATGTGACCGTGGCCCTGATCGCGATCGCGGCAGTGTTCGTGCTGAGCGCGCCCCCGAGCCTGCACTTTGGCCTGAACGGCTCGGGCGGGTCTACCAGCAACGCCACGAGCGGTCGCACGAAGCTGATCTCCGGGGGGCTGGAACTGCTCGCCGATCGGCCGCTGTACGGATACGGGTCGGGGTCGTTCGAAACCGAGTACAAGCGCCACGGCAGGACGAGCACGACTGCCGCAAATGCGACCTCGGCCTCGCACACGATCCCGATGACCGTCGCCGCCGAGCAGGGGATCATCGGCCTGGCCGTGTACATCGCACTGCTGATCGCCGCGTTCGCCGTCCTGTTCACGGGCGCCGGCCGATCGCCCCCCCGCATCGCCCTGGCCGCGTGCTTTGCCGCGCTTGTGCTGCACACCTGGACATACGCCGATTTCCTGGAGGATCCGATCACCTGGACGCTGCTGGGGATCGGTGTGGCGGTGTCACGAGCGGGTTGGGTTGATGGATAGGGAGATGGGCCAGTTGATCCCCCGCTGCCGGGGCAGATCACCGCAGGTGTCGGCGTTACGGAGGAGTTGGGGTTCGAGCGGATGGCAAGAACACCGGCCGCGGTCCTGTCCCAGGGGCGGGGCACGGTCGTGTTGAGCTATCTGCGACGGCTCGTCACGACGGGCGCGGCGTATCAGGCCGCGGAAATCGTCGCCAAGGGCATCGCGGTGTTCACCCTGCCGCTGTACACACGCCACGTGTCAACGGCCGGCTACGGCACGTACAACTCGCTGCTGACGCTGGTGATCCTGTTTAGCATCCTGCTGCGTTTCGGCGTGGGGGAGGCGTTTGTGCGCTTCTACTTCAGCGACTCAGACCAGGAGCGGCGCACGCGGATCGCGCGCACCGCCACCGCGACCGTCGCCTGGACCACGACGGTCGCGTCGCTCTTGGCCGTGGTGTTCGCGGCGCAGCTCTCGCGGCTCGTGCTCGGATACAGCGACGCGACGCTGATGGACTGCGCGATTCTCGGGCTGTGGGCGTTTACGAACATCGAGATGGCCTACGCGCAACTGCGGGTGGACGAGCGCGCGCGCGCGTACATGTACGCGTCGGGGGCGAACGTGGCGATGACGGTGGCGTTCACGATCGCGCTGGTCGTGTTCGCCGGTCAGGGCGCGCGCGGCCTCTTGCTGGGCAACTTCGGCGCCTCGGCGCTGGTCGTATTGGGGCTGTGGTGGCTGTTGCGCGCGCGGGTGTCGCTGCGCGTCAAGATCGCCGATCTGCGCGCGATGCTGCGCTTCGGACTGCCGACCGTGCCGGCGGACGCGAGCGTGTATGCGCTGCAGGTCGCCGATCGGTTCTACCTGCTGCGCGGCGTGAGCGAGGGCGCGGCGGGCGAGTACGCGATCGCGGTGCAGCTGGCGACGGTCGTGTTCGTGTTCGTCAGGGGCTTCCAGTACGCGTGGCCGCCGCTGGCGTACTCGATCGACAGCGACGCTGACGCCTCGCGGCTGTACTCGCTCGTGACCACCTACTTCGTACTGGCCACAGGCGTCGTCGTCGTAGCCGTGGCGCTGCTCGGGCGCTGGCTCGTGCGGCTGCTGGCGGCGCCCGAGTACTACGGCGCCTATCGCGCCCTGCCGTGGCTCGCGCTCGGGTGGACGCTGTACGGGCTGTATCTCCTGATGATCGCGATCACCGGCCGCGCGCGGGTTACCCAGCGCAATCTGCCGGCCGCGGCCGCCGGCCTGGCGGTGAACGTGGCGCTGCTGTTCGTGCTCGTGCCCAGCGGCGGCCTGGGCCTCGGTCTCGCCGGCGCGGGGATCGCGCTGTGCGGCGCCTACACGGTGATGGTGGCGATCATGCATCTGCTCACGCGGGGCGTGTTCGCGGTGGACTTCCAGTGGCGGCGCCTCGCCCAGCTGGCCGCGATCTTCACAGCGGTCGCCGTGTCCGGCGAGCTGCTGCTGCCGACGAGCGGGATTGCGGGCCTGGCGCTGCGCGGGGCATGGCTGGCGCTCGTCCCGGGGCTGCTGCTGGCAACGCGCTTCTTCGCTCCCCACGAGCGCGCCCAGGCCAGAGCGCTGCTCGCCGACGGTCGCCGCCGCGTGGCGGCGTTCCGGGCCGGGCACGGCGACGTTGAGGCATACGCCGAGGACCCGCTCAAAGACCTGTGAGTGTGCGGTTGTACTCATCCGCCGCCTCGCGCAGCCCTTCGCCGCGCTCGGGCCTGAGCGTCGCGGTGACGTGCCGCCAGTACCGCCGTGGTGAATGCCCCGGCAGCGCGAGCGCTGCGAGCGCGCGCCATGCGTAGGACCACGCGGTCAGCCAGCGCACGGTGCGCGCCGCCGCGACTGAATGGTGCTTGCGCATGTACAGGTCGCGGTTGCGCGCCAGCTCCACGATCCGCGGCTCTGCCGCCGCGCCCGTGGACAGCTGCTCGTGATGGATCGCGCGCGCCCGCGGCACGTACAGGCTGCGCCAGCCGGCGTCGCGCAGCCGGCGGGCGAAGTCCACCTCGTCTGAGTAGACGAAGAACTCCGGGTCCATGTACCCGACCTGAGCCGCCGCCCGCAGGCGTACGAGCAGCGCTGAGGACTGACACCAGTCCACCTCGCGCGTGTGCTTGCCGGTGCTCTGCACGGTGTACACGCGGTGCAGGAACACGGCGCCGGCGAGCGCCGTGGCGACCGTCGGAAACCGCCACGCGCATGCCTGGGCTCCTCCTCCTCCTCCTCCTCCTCCGGCGGTGCCCTTGCCGTCCGGGCGCAGCAGCTGAGCCCCGGCGCAGGCCGCGTCCGGGTGTCCCTCCAGGGCCTGCCACAGCGCGAGCGTCGCGCCCGCCAGCAGCTCGGAGTCCTCGTTCAGCAGCAGCGCATAGGACCCGCGCGCGCGGGTCATCAGCGCCGAGTCGTTCAGCGCCTTGCCGCGCCGCTGCCCCAGCGCGATCACCTCGTCCACCGCGGGGTGCGCGCGCGCCGCCCGCGCCGAGCCGTCGCGCGAGCCGTTGTCCAGTACGAGCACCTCCGTTGCGAACGGCAGCTCGCCCGAGTCCCGCTCGCGCGCGATGGCGTCCAGCCCGCGCAGCAGCAGCTCGCGCTGGGAGGTGTTCACGACGCAGTACGTCAGCTCGATCTCGGGCTCGTCCGCCCCATCCATCGGGGCAGGATCGGAGAGCGTGGTTGCAGAGGTCATCCGCACATTGTCTCCGCCCCCGCGCCTATTGTGCTTGCGGTGCGCGTCCACATCGTCGATCCCTCGGCCTATACGCCGCCGTATGACCACGCGCTGTGCCGTGCCCTTGCCCGCGCCGGCGCCGAGGTGACGCTCGTCACGAGCCGCTTCGCCTACGGCTCCGCCCCACCCGCCGACGGGTATGTGCGGCGCGAGCTGTTCTACCGCGCCGCGCTCGGATCTCCGGGCCGATCGAAGATCGGCCAACGCCTGCGCGCGGCGTCCAAGCTCGCCGAGCACGTCCCCGACATGCTGCGCTACCGTCGCCTGGCGCGCACCGCCGACGTGGTGCACTTCCAGTGGCTGTCCGTCCAGCAGCTGGACGCCCACCTGCTGCCCCGCCCGAGCGGGCACGGGCACACGGTCCAACGGACTGGGTCGCGCAGCGCCGGGTCGGGCGACCCGCCCCGCCCGCTCGTGCTCACCGCGCACGACATCCTTCCCCGCGAGCCCCGTCGCGGGCAGGTGGCGGCCCAGCGGCGGTGCTACGAGCGCTTCGACGCGATCGTCGTCCACTCCGAGCATGGCCGTGTCCGCCTGATCGGCGAGCTGGGCGTCGATCCGGCGCGCGTGCACGTGATCGCGCACGGTGCGTTCACGCTCCCCGCCGCGGCGGGGCCACCCCCGCAGTCGCCGCCGCACCAGGCCGATCGTCCCGTCGTGCTGTTCTTCGGGCTGCTGCGCCCGTACAAGGGCCTGGATCTGCTGCTCGACGCGTGGGGGGGCATCGACGACGCCGAGCTGTGGATCGTGGGCATGCCCCGCATGGACGTCTCCCCCCTGCGGCGTGCCGCCCCGCCGAACGTCCACTTCGTCTGCCGCTTCGTCTCCGACGCCGAGATGTCCGCGTATTTCACACGCGCCGACCTCGTCGTGCTGCCCTACCGCGAGGCCGACCAGTCCGGCGTCGCGTACACCGCGCTCGGCTCGGGCACGCCGCTGCTGCTCAGCGACGTCGGCGGCTTTCCCGAGCTGGCGGCCAGCGGCGCCGCGCGCACGTTCCCCGCGGGGGACGCCACTGCGCTGCGCACCGCGCTGCAGGAGCTGCTGCCCGACCCAGGCGCCCTGGCGAGCATGGCCGAGCGAGCCCGCGCCGCCGCGGCCGGTCCGTACTCATGGGATGAGATCGCCCGTCGCACGCTCGATCTGTACGAGACCCTGATCGAGGGCCCTCGTCGAGGATGACCGCGCTCGAGATCGTGTTCTGGGTGTGCGCCGGTCTGATCATATGGACCCAGGTCGGCTACGCCGCCACGCTGGCCGTCCTCGCGCATCTGCTCAGGCGAACCCCGATCCCGGAGAGCACCGCCCCGCCCGAACAGCTGCCCTCGCTGTCGCTGATCGTCGCCGCGCACGACGAGGAGCCGGTGATCGCAGCGCGTGTCGCCAACGCGCTCGCGCTCGACTACCCCCGGGAGCTGCTGGAGGTGATCGTGGCGTGCGACGGTTGTGCTGACGCGACCGCCGCGCGCGCCCGCGATGCCGGGGCCGGCCTCGTCCTGGAGCTTCCCCGCGGCGGCAAGATCCGCGCCCAGGACGCCGGCGTCGCACACGCAAGCACAGAGATCGTCGCGTTCTCCGACGCCAACGCGCTGTGGGAGCCGGATGCCGCGCGTGCTCTCGTCGGCGCGTTCGCCGATCCCCGCGTCGGCTACGCGTGCGGGCAGGTCCGTTTTGTGCAGGCCGCCGCTGGCTCCGAGGCCGTGAACCAGGAGGGTGTCTACTGGCGCTACGAGCTCGCCGTGCGTGCGTATGAGTCGCGCCTGTCCTCGATCACGGCCGGCAACGGCGCCATCTACGCCACCCGCCGCGCCTCCTACATCATCGTGGACCCGATTATGGGCCACGATCTGTCGCTGCCGTTCAACATGGTCAAGCGCGGCCTGCGCGCCGTCTACGTGCCGACCGCGCGGGCAACCGAGAAGATGGTGCCCTCGCTCGGCGGCGAGTTCGCGCGCAAGCGGCGGATGATGAGCCACACCTGGCCGATCCTCGTGCGCGGCGGGCTGCTGTCCCCGCGCGGCTACCCGCCCGGCTACGCGCTGATGGTCCTCTGCCACCGGCTGCTGCGCTATCTCACGCCGTTCCTGCACCTGCTCGCGCTGGCGGCGAACATCGCGCTGGTGGCCGGCGGCGCCGGCACTCTCTATGCCGTCACTCTCGCGCTCCAGATCGCGCTGCTGCTCGCCGCCCTGCTCGGCGGCGCGCTGCGCGTGCCGCCCGCTGCTGATCGCGCGCTACTACGTGCTCACCGCCGCCTCTCCCGCCGCCGGCCTGTGGGACTGGCTGCGCCACGGGACGGAGGCTTCGTGGGAGGCTGCCGAGGGCACCCGCTGACGGCCGGAGTCATATTGTCCGCCCCGTGATCCGCCGCGCACTCGACATCGTGGTCTCCGCGCTGGCGCTGGCGCTCAGCGCGCCCGTGCTCGCCGCCGCGGCGGTCGCGATCAGGCTGGAGTCGCCCGGGCCGGTCCTCTACCGCCAGCAGCGCGCCGGAATGCACGGGCGGCCGTTTCAGGTGCTCAAGCTGCGCACGATGGTCGACGGCGCCGAGCACATCGGGGCGGGTCTGGCGATCGACGCAAACGACTCGCGCGTCACGCGCGTCGGGGCGCTGCTGCGCCGGAGCTCGCTGGATGAGCTGCCCAACCTGCTGAACGTGCTGCGCGGCGACATGTCGCTGATCGGCCCGCGCCCGACGCTGCCCGTGCAGGTGGCCCAGTACACCGAGCGCCAGCGCGGGCGCCTGGCCATCAGGCCCGGCATCACCGGCTGGGCACAGGTCAACGGGCGCGCCTTGCTGCCCTGGTCTGAGCGGATCGAGCTTGACCTCTACTACATCGCCCATCGCTCGCTCGCGCTCGACCTGCGCATCCTGTGGCGCACGCCCGCGCTCGTGCTGGGCGGCTCGGGCCTGTACAAGGGCCCTGGCGGCGGCTGGGAGCATGAGCTGTGAGCCGGCCTCCCGCGACCCCGCGCCAATCCTCGCTCCCGTCCACCGCCGGCGAGCGTCCCGCGATCCTGCTGACGGGCGCCGGCAAGCGCTATGACATAGTCGCCTGCTTCGCTCAGCTGACCACGACGATCGTCGCCGACCCCAACCCGCTCGCGCCCGCGCAGTACGCCGCCCACGTGCGCGCTGCGGTGCCGCTGATCGAGGACCCCGAGTACGTGCCGGCGCTACAGCGCATCTGCGCCGAGCACGGGGTCGGCGGCGTGCTGCCGCTGACCGACCTCGACATCGAGACGCTCGCCGTGGCCCGCGCCGACGGGCGGCTGCCCGCGCTCGTGCCCTCGCCCGAGGTCGCCCGCGCGACCTACGACAAGTACGAGGCGCACTTGCTGCTCACGCGGCTGGGCCTGCCCTCGCCGCCCACGGTCCTGCCCGAGGCCGACCTCGACGCGCTCGAGTACCCGGTCATGGTCAAGCCTCGCCGGGGCTCCGGGGCGCGCTCGATCCACCTCGCAAACGACCCCGCCCAGGCACGGTTCTTCCTCGACTACGTGTCCGAGCCGACCATGGTCCAGCGGGCGATGGGCGGCCCCGAGCGCTCGATCGACTGTCTCGGCGATCGCGACGGGCGCTGCCTGAACGCGATCCCGCGCACCATGCTCGAGTCGCGGGGAGGCGAGTCGATCAAGGGGCAGGTCGTCCACGAGGAGGAGCTGATCGAGCTCGGCAGGCGCACGATGGAGACCCTGCGCGTATGCGGTCCGGCGACGATCCAGGTCTTTCGCGACCCCGACATCGGTCTCGGGATCACCGATATGAACACCCGCTTCGGCGGCGCGTTCCCCGCGCCGGCCTACGCCGCGCTGCCCGGGCGCACCTATCCCGAGCTGATCGTTGCACTAGCCGCCGGAGAGCGGCCCGAGCCGCACGTGGGCGAGTTCGACGCCGGGATGACGTTCACCCGCTACTACTGGCAGCTCGAGCTGGATCCCGAGCTGCGTCCGACCGGCCGCGAGATCGTGCCCGGCGGGCCGCCGCCACCACGCTGAGGGAGCCGCGAGAGCGGTTGCTCCTCGAAGAAGCCCGGCAAGCGTGCAAGAATCAGTGATCGTGAACCCGACAGTGCTCGCCGATCGGGCGGCGGCGGCCGAGCCAGAGCAGCCGCCCGAGCCCCCCGCCAACGGATCCGCTCCGGTAGACGCGGCCGCGCCGCGGCAGGCGCACGCGGACGCCCCTGCGTCGGAGCCCGCCGCCCCCGCCCGCCCGTGCGCCAACTGCGGGGGGGCGCTGGAGGATGGGCAGGACTGGTGCCTGCAGTGCGGTGCCGGCGCACCCGGAAGCCTCGATGCGGGAGGGCCGAGCTGGCGCTCGGCCACGATCGTGCTGGCGGCCACGACGGCGCTCGTGCTGGGGGCGGCCGCGGCCGCCTACGCCGCGCTCACCCAGCCCAGCCCGCACACGGCCGCGGCCAAAGTCATCACGGTCGCGCAGGCGCCGACCGCCACGACCACACCTGGGGCCACGACAACCCCGGGCGTCCCAACGACTCCCGGCACGGCCACGCCCACCACGCCCACAGGGGCGCTGGGCACTCCGACGACGATCAAACCGCTCGGGGGCACGAGCTCCCCTCCGAAAATACCGTTGACCGCGCCGACGCCCAAATCGTCGGGCACGACACCGGCGACCACCACGCCGAGCACCGGCACGGGCTCGGGCGAATCGGAAACGGGCACGACCAAATCAAGCACCAAACCGAGCGGCGGCACGCCCGAACCGACCCCGATCCTGCTCGACACGAACGCCGCCAGCACATACAACCCGTATGGCTACCCCGCGAGCGGGTTCGGCGACCCGAGCCTCGCGATCGACGGCGAAACGAGCACCGGCTGGACCGCTCTCCTCAACCCGGCGGTCGCGCCCAAGATGGCACAGGGGCTGGCGATCGACCTGAAGACCGGCCAGCGCGTGGGGATGCTGAAGCTGATCACCTCCACGCCGGGCATGACCGTGCAGGTGTACGGGGCCAACGGCAACACCCTGCCGGCGTCGATCACCGACCCCGCCTGGACCGCGCTGAGCTCCTCGCTGGACGCGAGGAAGCGCACCACCAAGATCAAGTTGCGCTGGCCGATCTCCGATCGGTCGACTAAACCGTTCCGGTTCATCACGTTGTGGATCAGCCGGGCGCCGCAGTCCGCGGTCGGCACGCCCCAGGCGCCGGGGCACGTCAGCGTGAACGAACTGGAACTGTTCGCCGCCGAATAATCCCGCCCCCCGCGTGCGGCCCGCGCTCAGCTGACGCTCTTCGAGCGCCGGGCGGTGCGCTGCTGGCGCCAGATCTCGTCCAGGAACGAGGCTATCTCGCCCGTCAGCCGCTCGGGGCTCAGACGCAGCTCGACGAGCGAGTCGGCCTCCAGCAGGCGCCCGTTGGGCAGCTCCTTCGCGAGCATGCCCGCGTCGGAGAAGGGGTGCACGGGATCGCGATGGTGCCCGAGCACGAGCGTGGGCGTCGTGAACGTGTGCCGCTCGCTGCGATGCGGGGCGATGCGCCCGAAGAACAGCCCCTGGATCAGCGCGCCGCTGGGACCGGGCTCCTGGCGTACGAGGTCGAGCACGACGTTGCCGTAGTGGGGCAGCAGCCGTCGCGGCACCGCGCGCGTGCCCCACGCGAGCAGCTTCATCAGCGGCTCGCCGAACGTGAGCGCCACGAGCAGCGGGGTGAAGGTCAGCGCGCTCGGTAGCAGCCCGTTGTCGAGCACCGGCATCTCGATCACCATCCCGCGCAGGCGCTCGGGCGCCACCGAGGCGATCTCCAGCGCCGTGTTGGCGCCCAGCGAAGTGCCCATCACGACCGCCTGCTCGATCTCGAGATGGTCCATCAACCCGACCACCTGCTCCCCGAAGATGCTCATCGAATAGCGCCACATGTCGCGCGGGCGATCCGATTCGCCGTGGCCCAACAGATCGATCGTGATCACACGGTTCCCGCGCGCCGCGAGCGCCCGCGCCAGCGGCCGGTGCATTTCCTGGGAGAGCAGCAGACCGTGCACCAGGATCAGCGGCCGATCGGCGGCCGAGGCGCTCCTGGCGCTCCGCGCGCGGCGCCGGCCCGAGGCCGTTACGACCGCAGCCGGCCCGCCGCCGTACTCGGTGTAGGCGATCTTCTGACCGTCATGCTCGAATGTGGGCATGTGCTCTCAGCCTACTCCTCACAGGGGCGCGACAGGAGCCTGCCGCAACCTTGGGTGGCCCACCTCAAGATGGGTCCGGGCGAAGCCGTGGTTCGCCCGGACCCGGGTACCCTCTCCCATCGTTTAGAACCCGCCGCGAGCCGCGAAGGTGCGGGGAAGGACGCGGGGAGCGAAGGCGAAGACCCGTCGATCCCGCCCGGCACGCCGGGAACGCGCGTTGCATGGCGCCGGTGCGCTAGGTTGATTGGCTCAGTGGCCAAAAGTGAGCGCATCCTGGCCGGCCAGACCGCCGCGATCACCGGGGCGGCGCGCGGGATCGGGCGCGCCACGGCCCAGGCGCTGACCCGAGCCGGCATGCGCGTGGCGATCGGCGACCTCGACGTCGAGGCGGCGCAGAAGACCGCCTCCGAGCTGGGGCCGACGGCGGTCGCCCTGAGCCTGGACGTGACCGAGCGCGAGTCGTTCGCAGGGTTCCTGGACGACACCGAAGCCCAGTTGGGCCCGGTGGATGTGCTGATAAACAACGCCGGGATCATGCAGGTCGGCAGGTTCATTGACGAGGACGACCTGACGGCCCGGCGGATGATCGACATCAATCTCCACGGCGTGATCCTCGGCACAAAGCTCGCGCTGCAGCGGATGGTCCCGCGCGGGCACGGGCACATCGTCAACATCTCCTCGCAGGCCGGCAAGTTCGGGGCGCCCGGCGGCGCCACCTACTCCGCTACCAAGCACGCCGTCGTCGGGCTGACCGAGGCGGTGCGCGGCGAGCTGCGGCTGATGGGCCTGGCCGGGGAGGTGCGGCTCAGCTACGTGATGCCGTTCGTCGTCAACACCGAGCTCGGCGGCGGACTCGGGCAGGCGCGCGGGCTGAAGAGCCTGCAGCCCGCCGATGTGGCCGATGCGATCCTCGATGCGCTGCGGCACGGGGCGGTGGAAGTGTGGGTGCCGAAGTCCTCCAGGCGCACGAATGTCCTCGGCACGCTGCTGCCGCGCAGGCTGGCGGAGGGGATGGCGCGGGCGATGCGGGCCGACAGGGTGCTGGCCGATGCCGACCCGAACATCCGCAAGGCGTACGAGCTGCGCGCGTCCGCGTCCGAGCCGGGGTTGGAGCCCGGGTCCGGCGAGCCCGCGCGGATCGCGCAGAGGACGGGCTCCCGATCGCCTGACTGAGTCAGCCCGCCGGCTCGGCGGCGAGCCATTCGGCGATCAGCCGGCCGAGCAGCGGGCCGCAGTCCTCCTGCAGGAAGTGCCCGGCGCCCTCGATCACGCGCGGCGCCGGACGGCCGATGGAGGAGGCGAAGCGCTCGCCGACGGCGAGCGGCAGCACGGGGTCGGAGTCGGCCCACAGCATCAGGATCGGGCGGCGGTCCTCGCTCAGCGCCTGCAAGACCTCCCGCCCCGAGGCGGCGCCGGGCGCGTCGGGGGACATGGGTACGAGCTCGGGGAACGCGCGCGCGCCGGCCTTGGAGGCGGCGTCGGGGTAGGGGGCGTCATACGCGGCGATGACCTCATCGCCTGGGTCTGAGTGGCAGCCGCCGCGCACCAGCATGCCGATGGGCAGGTCCTCGGTGCGAGCGACGAAGTCGCGGAACGCCAGCCACGCGTCGCTGCGGCGCTGACGGCCGGTGAGCGGGCCCGTGTCGAGGGTCACGATCCGCTCGATGCGCTCGGGGTGATCGACCGCCAGACGCAGCCCGATCGGTCCGCCCCAGTCGTGTACGACGATCGTGGCGCCATGTAGGTCGAGGTCCTCGAGGATGCTCGCGGCGAAGGCGACGTGGCGCTCGTAGGAGTACCAGCCGATGTCGGTCGGCTTGTCCGAGCGGCCGAACCCGACCATGTCGGGCGCGATACAACGGTAGCCGGCGTCGCGCACGGGCGGGATCACCTGACGCCACAGAAACGACCAGGTGGGCTCGCCGTGCATGAACAGCACGGGCGGGCCGGAGCCCTCGTCGATGTGGGCCAGGAGCAGGCCGTCGACGTCGCGGTAGTGGGGCGCGAACGGGAAGTCGGGCAGGCTCGCAAACGCCTCCTCGGGTGTGCGGGCGACGTCGGGCATCGCACGATCGTATAGGCTCGCGGGAGGATGCACGCGGTGGCGATCCAACTGGCGCCGATCATCGGCGCGGAGAAGAGCAAGGTCCTGTTCTACATCGCCGGGGGCGCGCTGATCGTGTGGGCGCTCGTCCTGTCCGTCGGGCTGGGCATGCGCAAACCGGACTTCCCCGGCAGCGCCGCGGGCGAGCGGGCGGTGATCGCGGTCACCGCGGTGCTGGTGCTGGCGGCCGCGTCGATGGCCGTCGTCACGTCCGAGCCACCTGCCAAGTCCGCGGCTCCCGCGAGCGCTGGTGCCGGCGGCGGCGGCGCGGTCGAACTCGGGGAAACGAGCGGCAAGTAGATGAAGCTGTATGTCTGCTGGGGCACGTTCGCGACGCCGCGGCCCGGCGGGCATCCCTGTCGCAACGCCTATCTGGCGCTGACGGGCGCGGGGTACGAGCCGGAGGTGGTGAAGTCCTACGGCCTGGCGCCGCTGCCGGGCGTGTTCAATCGCACCCGCGGCCGGCGCGAGGTGAGCGAGCTGACCGGCAACCGCTGGGTGCCGGCCCTCCTGCTCGACGACGGCACGGTGATCGACGGCTCTGGCGCGATCGCCGACTGGGCCCGCGCCAACCCCGCGTAGCTCTGGCGCGAGGAGGCCGCGGGCGAGGACTCGCGCTCCTCGCGCGCCCGCCGGCTGCGGTCTTCGAGCTCGGCGTCCCCCCGCGCGGCGGCCCTGCCGAGGGCCAGCGCCAAGAGCGCGCTCAGGCCGATCGCGGCAAGCGCCAGCAAGACAGCGATGGATGTAGAGGAAATCACCGTGCTGACTCTCCCTCCGCGGTCGACTCTCGCTCGTGGACATTCGCACATAGTGCGGACGTTGGTCCATAGGCGTGTTCGGATCACTCCGCTATGTCCGCAATACTTCGACGCACATCACGGGATACCCCCCGAGCGGCGAGGACACAACAGCGGCCCGCCAATCGACTGGGCGCTCGTGTCAAGCGAGACAAAGAGAGAGAGACAAGCGATCATGGACGTACTGTGCAGGCTCGATCAGGCTCGACGTGCGACGAACGTGCTCGAGCACCCGTTCTACGAGCGCTGGAGCGCCGGCGAGCTGAGCGCGGACGAGCTTAGTCGCTACGCGGGCGAGTACCGGTACGCGGTGGTTGCGCTGGCGCAGACCTCGGCGCTGGTTGCGGCCGAGGCGGGTCGCGAGCACCGGGCGGGCCTGGAGCGCCATGCGCAGGAGGAGGCGGCGCATGTGGCGCTGTGGGACGAGTTTGCGCGCGCGGCACACGCGCGCGCGGGAGCAGAGGGCGCGGAGCACATTCCCCCCGCTCCCGCGTCCGCTCCAGCCCCCAAGCCCGGCCCGGCGGCGCAGACGCGTGCGTGCGCGGCGGCGTGGACGGCGGGCGAGGACGCGCTGGAGCACCTGGCGGTGCTGTATGCGATCGAGGCGGGACAGCCGCAAATCGCCAGGACGAAGCTCGACGGGCTGACCGAGCACTACGGGTACACCGCCGAAGGGCCTGCGGTCGAGTATTTCACGCTGCACGAGCGCCTCGACGTCGAGCACGCACGCCAGGCGGGCGAGCTGATGCAGGAGATGCTCGGCGAACTCTCCGACGCCGATGCCGAGGCTGTGGCGGAGCGGATGGTCACGCGCGCGCAGGCGGCGCTGCGGGGCAACTGGGAGCTGCTCAGCGGCGTGGAAGCCGCATCGCGGGTGGCCGCCGAGGCGTAGTTTTCGTGACGGCGGGTTCGTCTCGCCTACGGCCCAGGGGGCGTGGGTGAGGACAGGCGCCACGCGAACAGGACCGCGGCGACGGAGGTCGCCAGGTTGAGGCTGGACACGCCTGGGCGCATGGGGATCGCGATCCGGGCGTCGGCGCGCGCGAGCAGCTCGGGGGTGAGCCCGTGGCGCTCGGTGCCGAACGCGAGGATCGCGCGCGGGGGCAGCGCGGTGGGATCCAAAGGGTCACCGTCCGGGTCGAGCGCGAGCAGCGGCCGCTCCAGCTCCGGTCCCAGCCCATCGGGCAGGCGGGCGACGGGCAGCGCGTAGTGCAGGCCGGCCGAGCCGCGCAGGGCGTCGGGATGCCAGGGGTCGTGGCCGCCGGTCGTGAGCACGGCGGCAATGCCTGCGGCCGCGGCGACGCGGACGCAGGCGCCCAGGTTGCCGAGGTCGCGCGGGTCCTCCAGCAGGACGATCGGCGCGCCGTGCGCGTCGGCCAGCGCCGCGGCCGGATCGACCGGCGGCCGCTGTGCGAGCGAGATCACGCCGGTGGACGGCGGCAGGGGGGCCAGCTGGGCGAAGACGTCTGGAGGGACCGCGCGCGCGAGCGAGACGATCCGCGCGCAGACGTCGGGTGCGAGCTGGGAGGACAGGCGCTCCAGTGCACAGAGGTCGGCGCAGACCACGTCGAGGACAGTTGCGCCGAAGCGCAGGGCGTGCTTGAGCGGGTGCAGGCCCTCGAGCACGGCCAGCGACGGATCGCGGCGCGCGCGACCGTATCGTGGGATGAGCGAGCCGTCGCCGGGCATGCCGGCGATCATAGGATGGCGTGAGATGACCAGGCGCGCGGGGGTGGTATTCGACAACGACGGGCTGCTGCTCGACACCGAGGACGCGTGGACGCGCGCCGAGGAGACGCTGTTCGCGCGCCGAAAAAGGGTGTTCACGCCGGATCACAAGCGCTCGCTGATCGGCTCCGCGCATGCGGCCGCGGCGCTGAAGCTCGAAGCGATGCTCGAGATGCAGGGGGAGGGGGAGGCGCTGATGGACGAGTTGCACGAGCTCGTGATGGAGGAGGCGCTCGCGGGGGTGCAGGCCCGCCCGGGCGCGATCGAGCTGCTGGAGGGGCTGATCCAGGCAGGCGTGCCGGTCGCGGTGGCGTCGAACTCCCAGCGCGAGCTCGTCGAGCGCACGCTGTCCGGCGCCGGGCTGCTGGACGGGCGGTTTGGGGCGGTCGTGTCGGTCGAGGACGTGGAGAGGCCGAAGCCCGCGCCCGACATCTATCTGGAGGCATGCCGGCGCCTGGGCGCCGAGCCGGCGGCGTGCGCGGCGCTGGAGGACTCCCCCACGGGGGTGAGCGCCGCTGTCGCGGCGGGGATGTATGTGATCGGCGTGCCCTATTTCACCGGCGCGCAGCTGCCGGGCAGCGATCTGCTCGCCGACAGCCTCGCCGATCCGCGGGTGGCGGCCGTGCTCGGGCTGGGATAGGCGCGCGCCTCGCGCACGTCCCGCAGACCGGATGGATGCCGCGCCCACCCGCGCCTGCACGTCCGTGGTTTCCACGCGAGGCACCCCGTAAATCCTACGCTTGGAACCGGCACCCGCCCCCCGATACCTTGAATGCCATGAACGGAACAACGCAGACGCCGACGAAGCTCGCCCCCGCCGCGCGGGAGGCCCGCGAAGAGCGGGATCAGCGAATGGAGATGATGCACAACTTCGACGAGTCGCCGTACACGATCGCCTGGGAGGTGACGCGCGCGTGCGCCTACGCGTGCGCCCACTGCCGCGCCGACGCGCAGCACAAGCGCGACCCGCGGGAGCTCGACACGGCGGAGGGGATGCGCCTGATCGACATGCTCGCGGGCTTCGGCACGCGGCCGATCCTCGTGCTTACCGGCGGCGACCCGCTGATGCGCCGCGACCTGTTCGAGTTCGCGCGCTACGCCGACGAAAAAGGGCTGCGGGTTTCGCTGACGCCGACCGCCACGGCGCTGCCGACGCGTGCGCGGATGCGCGAAGCGCGCGAGGCGGGCATCCGCCGGGTGGCGTTCAGCTTGGACGCCGCCGACCCGGAGGTGCACGACCGCTTCCGGGGCTTTCAGGGCTCGTTCGACCGGACGTTCAAAGGCATCGAAAATGCGCTCGCGGAGGGTCTGCCGATCCAGGTGAACACCACGATGTGCGCGCTGAACGCCGACCAGTTCGAGAAGCTCGTGCCGCTGCTGGAGTCGGTCGAGGTGGTGCAGTGGTCGGTCTTCTTCCTCGTCCCCGTCGGCCGCGGCAAGCAGCTGGAGATGTTGAGCCCCGAGAAGCACGAGGACGTGCTCGAGCGGCTGTACGAGCTGAACGGGAAGGTCAGCTTCGACATCAAGGCGACCGCGTCGCCGCACTATCGGCGGATCGTGCGCGAACACTCAGGCCCGACGTCGGGCGCGGGCTTCCACTTCGCCGACGGCCTCGACCGTCCGGAGCACGCGAAGGGCGTCAACGACGCCCGCGGCTTCATGTTCGTCTCCCACATCGGCGAGGTGATGCCCTCCGGCTTCCTGCCGATCTCGGCGGGCAACGTGCGCGAAGAGGACCCCGTCGCGATCTACCGCGACTCGCAGCTTTTCCGCGAACTGCGCGACCCCGAAGCGCTCAAGGGCAAGTGCGCCCGCTGCGAGTTCCGCGAAGTCTGCGGCGGCAGCCGCGCCCGCGCCTACGCCGTCACCGGCGACCACCTCCAGTCGGACCCGAGCTGCCCGTATCAGCCGTAAGAGGGTGCCCGGCCCGTAGTCCAGGTCAACGAGGCGAGCGTCACCAGCACGAGCCAGGTCGCCGAGGCGAAGGAGGAGTGGATCACCTCGGTCGCGGTCGTGTCGGTCACGCCGATGATCACGTAGCCGAGGAAGGCCTGCACGAAGAACATCGCGCAGACGATGGCCGCGGTCCGCTTGATCGCGGGCGAGTCCGGGCGGTCGCGGCGGCTGCGCAGGAGCACGAACACCGCGAGGAGGATGACCGCCGCGGCCCAGACGCGGTGGAGGAGGTTGATCGCGACGAGGTGTTCGAAGGTCGGCAGGAGCGTGCCTTTGCAGAGCGGGAAGGAATGGCCGCAGACGGTGTTGGAGCCCGCGTTGGCCTGCGTCGAGCCCGCCAGGAGCAGGCCGAAGGTGAGCGCGACGAACCATGCGGTCAGCCGCGAGAACGAGTCGCGCGGCGGTCGCTCGGAGTCCGGGAAGGCGAGCCGCACGGCCACGAGCGCGATCGACCACACCAACAGCGCCGCCCCGCCGAAGTGGGCGACGACGGTCCAGGCGACGTTGCTGAGCAGCACCGTCACCCCGCCCAGCACGACCTGGAGCATGAGCATCGCGAGCATCCAGATCACCGGCCCCGTCAGACGCCGCTCGCGGCGGTAGTCGCGGAAGACCCCCAGCGCCAGGCCGAGCACCGCTACGACGAGGATCGTGGCGAGCCAGCGGTGGGCCTCCTCGATCAGGGCGTGGTTGCCGTCGGCGACGAGCTTGCCGTGGCACGCGGGCCAATCGGGGCAGCCGAGCCCCGATTCCGACGCGCGCACGAAGGCGCCGAGCGCCATCATCGCCCACCCGACCACCGCCGTCCCAGCCGCCCAGATCGCGAGGCGCCGTCTTGTCACGGCGGCGAACAGTCCGCCGCCCCGGTGTACAGCCGCGGCGGCATCGCGCGCGTCGGCCTGCGCGAGGTCGTCCGTCATGCGGCCGTACGGTCGACCGCGGCCGAAGGCCGCTCGACCTCTTCGGGACCGCCGAGCGCGGCGAGCACCCGATCGGCCGCGGTCTGGCCGTCGCGGATGCAGGCCGCCACGCCGACGCCCCGGTACGCGGAGCCGCAGAGGCTCACCCCCGGAAGGCCGGCGAGCGCGGCGTCGAGGCGTGCGATGCGCTCGTGATGGCCCACGGTGTACTGCGGCATTGCCCGCTCGAAGCGGAAGACCTTCGCCTCCAGAGGGGCCGCGTGGAGGTCCATCGCCTCCGCGAGATCGGCGCGCGCGGCGGCGATCAAACGCTCGTCGTCGAGGTCGAGCGCGGTGCGGTCGGCGGAGTGGCCGGCGGAGCACTTCAGCAGCACCGTGTCGCCCGCCAGGTGGGGCCACTTCGACGAGGACCACGTGCAGGCGGTGATCGCGCGGCCGCGGTTGCGCTGCACGAGAAAGCCGCTCCCGGCCGGCCGGCCGTCGAACGCCTCGATCGGGTAGGAGAGCGCGATCGTCGCGACCGACGCGTAGGGAATCCCCTCCAGCTCCCCCGCCGCCGCCGGGCAGGCCTCGGCGAGGATGGCTGCCGCGGCGAAGGCGGGCACGGCCAGGATCACGTGGTCGGCGTCGAGGCTCTCGCCGCCGGCGAGCGTCAGACGCACGCCGCCTCCGCCTCGGCCGCCCTCGACACCGTCACCGTCCCCGCCAGCGCCGGCGGGCAGGGGGGAGAGGCCGCGCGGCGCACACCCGGTCCGATACTCCACGGAGGCCGCGCGCTCGCGCAGCGTCCGCACCAGCTCGCCGAGGCCGCCGGAGAGCGTCAGGAAGGTCGGCCCGAGCGGGGCCTGCAGCGGCGCCCCCGAGAGCGCGCGCAGTCCGCGCACCAGGCTCCGCCGCTTGCGCAGCGCGGCCTCGAGCTGGGGCGCGGCGGCGCGCACGCTGAGCTCATCGCAGTTGCCGGCGTGGATGCCGCCGAGCAGCGGGTCGATCAGCCGCTCGAGCACCTCATGGCCCAGCCGGCCGCGCACGAGCGCTCCGATCGAGACGTCCTTCGTCGGCCGGCGGGCGGGCACGATCATGTCGAGGCCGGCGCGGGCGAGGCCCAGGGGGGAGAGGATGCCGGAGCCGATCAGCGCCTGCGAGCCGTCAGGCACGCCGGACATCAGCCGCGGCGGCAGCGGGCGCAGACGGTCGGTCCACACGTATGGCTGGTCCTCGGCGGGGGCCACGAGATCGTGCTCGAGCCCGAGCTCGTGGCAGAGCTCAAGCGCCCCCGGCACGCGCGCCAGCAGCGCCTCGGCCCCGACGTCGAGGGGACGGCCGGCGAACTCCTCGGTGCGGATGTTGCCGCCGAGGCGTTCGCTCGCCTCCAGCAGGACGATCCGCGGCCCCGCGGAGCCCGCGCCGCCGGCCGCGCGGTGCATGCCGTCCAGACGGTCGGCGGCGGCAAGCCCGGCGATCCCGCCTCCGACGATCGCGACGAGGGGCCGCTCGCTCATCGCCGCGGGCACGTCCGGCTCATGCCGTGACCTCTTCCCGAGCCAGCCTGTCGAGGACCACGCCCGCGAGCGTGTCCAACAGGCGCGGATCGGTGTTCGGCGAGGCGGTTCGGGCGAAGGCGATCCCCAGCTCCCCCGCGCGCTCGACCGCTTCGACGTCGAGGTCGTAGAGGATCTCGAGGTGGTCGGCGACGAAGCCTGCGGGGCAGACCACGACGGCGCTCGCGCCGGTGCCGGCCAGCTCGTTCATCGCTTCCAGGACGTCGGGGCCGATCCACGGCTCCGGCGTGCGCCCCGCGCTCTGCCACGCCACCGACCAGCGCTCGATCCCTGTGCATGAGGCCACCGCGGCGGCGGTCTCGCGCAGCTGCGCGGGGTAGGGGTCGTCCTCGGCGAGGATCCGCTTGGGGAGGCTGTGGGCGGTGAACAGGACGTGTACCTGCTCCTTGGCCTCCGGGGGCAGCGTCCGCAGCGCGTCCTCCAGCGCCGTGGAGAGGAAGTCGAGGTAGCCGGGCGCGAGGTGCCAGGAGGGCACGACCGAGACCTCGGGCCGCCCGCCCGGCGCGGCCGCGGCCGCGGCCTGCACCCGCTCGGCGTACTCGCCGATGCTCATCCGCGAGTAGTGCGGCGCGAGCACCAGCCCGACGATCCGGCGAGCGCCGCCGGCGGCCAGTTCGGCGACGGCGTCCTCGATGAAGGGGCTCGCGTGCTTCATCCCGAGCGCGACCCGGATGTCGGGGCGGCCCGCCTCGGCCAGCGCCCGTTCGATCCCCGCCACCTGCGCGCGCGTCAGCTCCAGCAGCGGGGAGCGGCCGCCGATCGCCTGATACCGCCCGCGCAGCTCGGCGAGCAGCTCGGGAGTGGGGGGGCGCCCGCGGCGGATGTGGGTGTAGTAGGCCTCAAGCTGCTCGGGCCCCTCGGGGGTCCCGTAGGCCATCGCCAGGACGGCGGTCTCGCTCATCGCTCTGCCTCTCTCGGGGGTTGATGCTGCTTGCCGGCCCGCCTCGCCGGCCGGTCAAGCTCGCTCATCGTTCCACGTCGCTCACCGGCCCGCCTCGCCGGCCGGTCAAACCCGTTCATCGCTCTGCCTCCCGCGGAGCCGCGTGGTGGGTGTGGACGAGCTCCACGACATGCGTCAGCACGCCCGGGTCGGTCTCGGGCGCGACGCCGTGGCCGAGGTTGAAGACGTATCCGCGCTCGGGCGCCCCCGCAAGCACCTCGGCGACCTCGGCCTCCAGCACCGGCCGTGGCGCCAGGCAGGCCACCGGATCGAGGTTGCCCTGCAGCGCGGTCCCGGCGGGCAGGCGACGCAGGCCCTCCGAAAGCGGAATGCGCCAGTCGAGCCCCACGGCGTCCGCGCCGACGGCGCCGATCGCCTCGAGCAGGTGGCTGGTGCCCAGGCCGAAGTAGATGCGCGGCACCCCCAGGGCGGCGAGCCCCTCGAACAGACGCCGCACGACCGGCAGCACGTGCGCCTCATACTGGCGTGCCGACAGCGACCCGATCCAGCTGTCGAACACCTGCACCGCCTGCGCTCCGGCCTGGACCTGCGCGGCGAGCGAGGCCAGCGCGACGTCGGCGAGGTAGTCGAGCAGCGCGCGCCAGGTGGGGGGATCGGCGAGCATCAGGGCCTTCGCGCGGGCCTGCGTCTTGGACGGGCCGCCCTCGACCAGGTAGCTGGCGAGCGTGAAGGGCCCGCCGGCGAAGCCGATCAGCGGCACGCTCAGCTCCGCGCAGGTGAGGCGCACGGCCTGCGCCAGCCACGGCGCGTCGGCGGCCGGCTCGAACGGGCGCAGCCGCCGCAGATCACGCGAGGTGCGCACCGGCGCGGCGATCACGGGACCGACGCCGGGACGGATGTCGATGTCCAAGCCGATCGCCTCCAGCGGCGTGACGATGTCCGAGAAGAGGATCGCCGCGTCGACGCCGTGGCGGCGCACCGGCTGTAGCGTGACCTCGGCGGTGAGCTCCGGCGAGTGCGTGATCTCCAGCAGCGTCGCGCGCTCGCGGACGGCGCGATACTCCGGTAGCGAGCGCCCCGCTTGGCGCATGAACCAGACAGGGATGTGCTCCACAGGCTCACCGCGCAAGGCACGAAGCAGCGGCGCATTGGAGAGTCCGGGGTCTTCGCCCACAGTCGCTGAAGCAAGCATCACACTCGGCACGCCGTTGACCGTAAGAGCACACGCGAGCCTCCACAAGCGGAAAAGCCACGCACAGAACCATGATCACTACGGAGCGACTCTCCGTAGTCTCCACGGGAAGACCAAGCCCGCAACCGACTCCTCCTCGTTCGAAGCCCTCATCCACGGGTGGATGGACGGCAATCTAGTTGGCGACCACGTACACGGCCATGAAGACAGCGTGGCGTGTCACGGTCTCGGGGTCACGCACGGGCGGTTCCAGCCGCCCACCCGGTAGAATACTATGCCGAATGGCACATACGGCCAGCATCTTGAGTGCTGATGTCTGCGGTGACCCAAAGAGCGAAGGAGCTAAGGAAGGTGGACCTCTCAGAGGGTAGGGGAGCAGCGGCTCCCGGTGATATGAGGCGAGAGAAGACCGGGACCGGCCCGCAGTCGGTCTCCCTCCGCCGCCTGCGGGTTGCCGGCGTCGTCCTGCCCGTGCTCTTCGTCGTCGCAATCGAGCTCATCCGCGGCCTCTTCATCGAGAGCAACTTCGCCGACTACAGCCCCCACATCGTCCTCGCGGCGGTCACGGTCCTCGCCATCGTCGGCTTCTCGTTCGTCATGTTCCGTTTTGTCGCCCGCGCCCAGGCTGAGACGGCCGAGGTCGTCACGAACCTGCAGCGACGCCAGCGGGAGGGCCACGCCTTCTACGACGTGCTGCTTCGGATCTCCAACCAGGACCCGCTCGCGGACATCCTCGCCGACGTGGCACGGTACGGCCGCGACCTGACGGCGAGCGACCACGTGGCCGTCTGCCTGAACGCCGCCACGACCCGATCGGTCCAGCTCGACCCGACGCCGGCGGGGGGGGCCTCTCCGCGGGACGGCGTCTGCATCGTGCCCGACGCGGAGGGGTCCTACGAGCTCCACGATCTCCGCTTCGCGTCCGCTCCCTGTACTCGTCCGCGGAGCTAAGGGAACGGATGCAGGTCCAGGTGCACAGCTCGGGCAGAGCGTTCGGCGAGATCCGGGTCGGCCGTACCTCGGCGGTCTCCTTCGAGGAGCGCCATCGGCAGTTTCTGAAGACCTTCTCCGACATCGCCTCGATCGCCGTGGCCGGCGCCCGAATGCGCGAGAGCGAACGGCAGGGCGCGATCCTCGCCGAGCGGGAGCGGCTCGCCCGCGAGCTGCACGACAGCCTCGCGCAGGTTCTCGGAGCGGTGCACCTGCGGCTGCGCGCGCTCGCCTCGCGCGAGGACGCCGTCACGACGGCGATCGCGCTGGAGCTGATCGAGCTGGCAGACGTCTGCGACGAGGGCTACGGCGACGCCCGCGGGGCGATCCTCGACCTGCGCGAGTCCAGCCGCGTCGGCCGCGACCTGCTCGACAGCCTGCGCGCCTACCTGGACAAGTACAGCAGCCAGTGCGGGATCGCCACGTCGCTTCAGGCGAACTTCGGGCACGACCTCATGCTCCCGCCGCGCAACGAGATCCAGATCATCAGGGTCGTCCAGGAGGCGCTCGCGAACGTGCGCAAGCACTCGGGCGCGACGGCGGCGACCGTCGACATCACCGCGGCGGGCGGCACGGTTACGTTCGTCGTCGAGGACGACGGCTGTGGCTTCGACGCGGCCGTCGTGGCCGACGCGGCCGACGGGCCGTCGGACGGGAGCGGGTTCGGTCTGCACTCGATGTGCGAGCGCATGGAGCTGATCGGCGGCACGCTGCTGATCGACTCCGCCTCGGGGCGCGGCACGCGCGTCGTCGCCGAGCTTCCCAATGTCCCCGCAAGAACGCCGATCCCCTCCATCTAGATGTTGGCGGAGCCGACCGAGCCGATCCGCATCCTGCTTGTCGACGACAAAGCCCTCTTCCGCGCCGCGATCGGGGAACTGATCGGCGCGCAGGACGGCCTGGAGGTCGTCGGCGAAGCCGAGAACGGTCTGGAGGGGGTCGAGAAGGCGCGGGAGCTGAAGCCCGACGTCGTCATCATGGACATCGAGATGCCGGTTATGGACGGGGTCCAGGCGACACGCCTGATCCGCGAACAGGTGCCGAGCGCGAGGGTCCTCATCTTGACGGTGTCCGAGTCCGACGACCATCTCCTCGAGGCGATCCGCTTCGGCGCGCAGGGGTACCTGCTGAAGAATCTCCGCCCGGCGGAGCTCTACTCGATGGTGAGGGCGGCGATGCGCAACGAATCCCCCCTCTCTCCGGGCATCGCCAAGCGGCTGCTCGGTCAGATCCGCGACGGCAACACGCAGCACCCGATCACGCCGGCCGCCGCGCCCGAGACGCCGGCGCTCACGCGGCGCGAGCTGGAGGTTCTCCAGCTCGTGGCGGACGGCATCAGTAACAAGGAGATCGCCACAACCCTCTTCATCACGGAGGGGACCGTCAAGAACCACATCCACAACGCGCTGGAGAAGCTCCAGCTCGAGAATCGCACGCAGGCCGCCGCCTACATCGTCCGCCAGGGCCTCGGGCGACGCGCCGAGAGCGGCTGACGTGCCCCTCGGCGCGGGCACGGGCTCTATACCGAAAATCTACCTCCGGGCGGATTGAGCCGCGCGGGCGGCTCCGCGACACTTGCGGTATGCGTGAACAGACGCTTGACCGTTTGATCCGGACCGGCCTGGGGGCCGCGGCGGTGGGTATCGCCCTTGTGGCGCTCTTCTACTTCCTCGAGCGGCCCCATGCGGCCCCCTCGCTCGTGGAAAGGCAGATCGCGGCCGGGGAAAAGGCGGTCCGCGCCAGCCCGGCCAACGTCGGGCTGCGGCTGCATCTCGCCGAAGTCTACCGGGCCGCGAACAGGCCCGAAAGCGCCCTCGAACAGTACAGCGCCGTCCTCAAGGTCGAACCGAACCAGGCGGCGCTGCTTGGGCGCGGCGAAATCCTCGCTAAAAAAGGCGAGCTCTCCGCGGCGAGGCAGTCGTTTGAGGAGACCATCGGAAAGGCCAGCGGCGCCGAATTCGCCCGCGTCAATCCGCAGCTCGAGGGCGCCTACTACGGTCTGGGCTCGGTGATGCTCAAGCAGCACCAGGCGAAGGAAGCCATGCTGCAGGAGCAGAAGGCCCTCAAGATCGAACCGGCCGACGCCGACGCCCTGTACGTGTTGGGGACGGCCGCCGTCGAGGCCGGCACCTACGACAGGGCGGTCAAGGCGCTTCAGCAGGCGGTGCTCTACGTGCCGAGCGGCTGGTGCGAACCCTACGAGCAGCTTGCGAACGCCTACCGGGCCCAGCATCGGGCCCCCCAGATGGAATACGCGAGCGCGATGATGGAGCTCTGCGAAAAGAAGCCGGCCGACGCGTCGCGGCGTCTGGCGCGCCTGACCTCGGGGCCGGTCGCGGTCGACGCGATGCTCGGACTCGGGATGGCGGCCGAGGAAGAGTCCCGTCGTGCGAGCGCGGCCCACTGGTACCGGAAGGTGCTCGCCGCCGATCCCGGGAACTTCAACGCGCGCGGCGGCCTGGGCCGGCTCGGCGTCCATGCGGGAGGCAAGTGAGATGGCCTCGCAGGACGAGACCTTCCCGCTCGTCGGTGAGCCGCTGCCGGGCGCCGGCGGGAGCGGCGCGGCCGATCGGCTCACCGAGGAGGAGCGCAAGCGCCGGCGGCGGAAGATCGCCGCGCTGGCGGGGATCCTCGTGGTGCTCGCGATCATCGTCTACATGATCATCCGCGCGCTCTCCGGCAGCAGCCCGCTGCCGAGCATCCCGTCGGAACTGCCGCACCACGTCTCCGACGTCTACGGGACCGACCAGCCGATGGGCGTGGCGGTCAGCCCGTCCGGCGGCCGGGTCTACGTGACCGAAAGCGAAGGGTCCCGTCTCGTGCGGGTCTACGACGGCTCGGGGCACCAGATCGGCGCCCTGAAGCCGCCCGGTCGCAATCAGGCGGCGCGCCTGCCGGTCTACGTGGCGGTCAGCCCGAAGACCGAAGACGTCTACGTCAGCGACCGCCTGCGCGAAGACGTCGACGTCTACAGCCCGACCGGCTCCTATCTGCGCTCCATCCGGCCGACCGGAAGCCTCGGGAAGGGCGCGGACCCGCTCGGACTGGCCTTCGGTCCGGAAGGGGACCTCTACACGACCGACGTCGGCGGGGCACGGCAGGATCACCGTGTCCTCGTCTTCGGCGCCTCGGGCGCCGAACCCGTGCGCAAGATCGGATCCCCCGGCATGTTCTGGTTCCCCAACGGGCTCGCGCTCGACTCCAAGGGCGACCTGTACGTCGCCGACAGCAACGACGGCCGTCTGGAGATCTTCAACCCGGCCGGCAAGCTTGCCGTCTCGATCGAACGCGGCGTTGGAGAAGGGGACCTCGGCCTGCCGCGCGGAGTGGCGATCGACGGCGACCACCTGTTCGTCGTCGACACGATGGCCCAGGCCGTCAAGGTCTACCGCCTCCCCGGCCAGGTGACGGAAGTGCCCAGGTACATCGGATCGTTCGGCGGGGAAGGGGTCGGCAACGGGCAGTTCCAGTACCCGAACGGGATCGCGATAGGCCACAGCGGGCAGATCTACGTCACCGATCGTGAGAACGGTCGGGTCCAGGTCTGGGAATACTGAGAGCCGGAAGCGGACGCCGATGCCGGCGACGTGGAGGATCAACAGAGCGGCGCCGGCGCTCTTCACGGCGGGCTGCGCCGCCGTATCGCTGCTCGTGGCGGGCTGCTCCGTATCGCTGATCGCAGCCGGCGGCGCTTCGGCCGACAACGGGCCGCACGCGATGGGCCAGGGGCTCACCCCGGACACCTGCGCGATCTGCCATCGGGCCCACACCGCCCAGGCCCCCGATCTGCTGAGGGCGCCCGAAACAGAGCTCTGCTACACCTGCCACGGCGCCGCCGCGGCCGGCGCGAGCACCGACGAGGTGGACGGCGTCGGCTATCCCAACACCGAACGGACGGGCACGCCCGGGGCCCTGCGCGGCGGCGGCTTCAAGTACGCCCTGATCGACTCGGGCCATCCGTCCGGCCGGGAAAGCGGGGGCTCCGACCCCGGCGGCGTCGTCCCGGTGCTCGCCGCCGGCGCCCCGGTCACCTCCGCCCACTCGGTCGACTCCTCGAGCCAGACCGACTGGGGCAACGGCGAAATCAGCGCCGAATCCGAAGCGACTAAGGTCTACGGTGCCGAAATCCAGCTGACCTGCGGCTCCTGCCATGACCCGCACGGCAACGGCATGTACCGGGTCCTGAGGCCGATCCCGCTGGAATCGGGCGCGACCGAAGGCGTGGAAATCCCCGAACCCAAGGGGATGCGCCACGTCTACACGACCGAAAACTACTGGGACGTCGTGGACGAATACGCACCGGACCTGATCGCCAAGATCTCCGCCTGGTGCGCCGCCTGCCACACGCGCTACCTCAGCTCCACCTCCTACACCACAAGCGGCGACGCCATCTTCACTGATCGCCACATCTCCAACGGGACGAAGCAGGGCTCGCCGAGCTGCATCCAGTGCCACGTCGCGCATGGCTCGAACGCAACCGCCGAAGAAGCCGGCTCGATGGCCGTCCACGGCCCGCAAGAAGTGCCCGTGGGCCCCGGCAGCCGGCTGCTGCGAATTGACGCCCGCGGCACCTGCCGGATGTGCCACACCGAAGCGGAAGAAAAAGAATGACCGCGAAAGGGGCATCGGCGCGCCCCGGAACCGGCCGAACGGTACAGAGCGCATGTATCCCCCGGTCTATGCGGCCGGGCGCCGTGCCGGGCCGCTTCTACCCAAGAGATACCGCCCGACGGATTGCTGGCGGCCGCCGCACGCGCGTTAATCAACGTGGACATTGAAAACGCGCGAGCCCGCGCTGGCTCAGGAGGTCACAAGATGAAACGGTCGGTGTTGATCCTGATGGTTGGCTGCATGATGTGGCTGCTAGTCGGCGCTGCCTCCGCTTTGGCGGACGCCGGACCGCATAAAATGGGCGCGGGGCTCACCCCGGACACCTGCGCGGCCTGCCACCGGGCCCACACCGGCCAGGCCCCCTATCTGCTGAAGGAAAAGCAGGAACAGCTCTGCTTCACCTGCCATGGCTCCTCGGCTTCCGGCTCCGCCCTCGACGCCAAGGACGGCGTCGGCTACTCCGAAGAAGGCCATGGTGGCACAGCAGGAGCCCTGCGCGGCGGCGGCTTCAAGTACGCCCTGATCAACACGGGCGAAGCAGGGGTGGAAAAGGTGACGGGCCCAGAAGGCTCGCATGGTATCCCGACGGTCGAAGCGACCATCAAAACGCTGCCGGTGTCGGAACTCCAGCCGGCGACCTCGTCCCACTCGGTCAACGAATCGAGCCAGACGGCCTGGGGCAACGGTGCGATCAGCTCAACCGCAAGCTACGGCGCCTCGATCAACCTGACCTGCGGCTCCTGCCACGACCCGCACGGAAACGGCCACTACCGGATCCTGAGGCCCATCCCGGTCGAATCGGGCGCAGCGAAACCGGGCGTGGAAATCCCCGACGAACCGACACCCCACGTTTACACGACGACCAACTACTGGGCAAGCTGGAGCGAAAAGGATCCGGAATTCGAGTACAAGATCTCCGAATGGTGCTCCACCTGCCACACACGCCTGCTCGACGGCAGCGGAAGCGCCACAACCAACAGCGGCGATGCGGTGTTCACGTACCGCCATCGCACCTCCTACACGAAAGAAGAATGGGAAAAATCTCCTCCGCACCTGGGTACCGGGGGTGGATACGCGGGCGCCAAACCGAGCTGCATCCAGTGCCACGTCGCGCACGGCACGGACGCGACAATGGGCGAACACTCGGAATCGGTCACCCTCCCCGGGCAGACGACAAACCCGAAAAGGGAAATCGAACGAGAAAAAGGGTCCGGCAAAATTACAGAAATCCTAGAAGACAGCTACCTCCTGAGGCTCAACAACAGGGGCGTCTGCCAGACCTGTCACAACAAGTAGCCCCGAGACCCCTCCTCCCCAAGTTCGCCCCCGGCGGGCCGGCAACGGCCTCCGGGGGCGAGCCCGTTTCATGGGCGAGGCTGACTCTCCTGCCGCCCGGGCGTCGTGCAGCCCATGCACCTCCACGACATCCCCCGTCGCGATCGGCACCCCGAGCCTCGCCGTGTCCGTGCCCCCAGCCGACGGATACAGGCGCGACTGTATCGCCTGGACGATCGGCTTTCGCTCATTTCTATCCAAAACGTGCCGCCCGACGGGTTGCGGCCGGAGGGGCTGCGCTCGAAACTGTCCAAGGTTGATTAATTCATCAGCGCCGCCCAGAGGCCCCGACAAGGCACACCTCGGCGGTCCGCCGGCCAAGAAAGAGAGCAGACGAGGCCCGACACCATGACACGCTTCCCAAGACCGAGACTACGCGCACAGGCCGGCCGGATCGACCCCCACGCCCGAGCCGGCGTCACCCCCGAGGCGAGCGCCGAGGATGCAGAGAGAGCCCACAAGGAGCTGGTGAGCTTCCTGGAGGGCGCCCCGGAGGGCGTGCGCCGCTGGGCCCGGGAGGAGATCGCCGCGGCCGACCACGCGTACGCGGCGCTGCCCGATCCGGCGGGTGCGAGGGCCCCTCGCCGCCGCTCGCCGCTGAGGCGAGTCGCCGTCGGGGCACTCGCTCTCGCCGTAGTCGCCGGCATTGTCCTCGGCGTCTATCACATGGGGGGCGCTCAGAGCAACGCGAGCTCCAAGGGGGCCTCGACAGGCGAACCGCAGAAGCTCACCCATAGCGAGGAAGCAAGCGTCTCGGAACTGATGAGGGAGCTCAAGGCCAACCCAAAGAACGCCGCCACGCTGGTCGCGCTCGGCGACGTCTACTTCAAGGCCCGCGACTACAACACCGCCGGCGGCTGGATGAAGCGGGCCGTCGCGGTCGCCCCGGGGAACATGACGGCACGCCTGGCGGTCGGCGCGGCGGAGTTCAACATCGGCGACCTGGCCGACGCCCGGCGGGAATGGCTGCGCGTCATCGCGGCCGACCGGAAGAACGCCGAAGCCTACTACGACCTTGGCTTCCTGTATGTGAGCAAGGAACCGCCCGACATGGCGGGTGCAAAAAAGATGTGGGAGAAGGTCATCGCGCTGGCCCCCAACTCCAGCGAGGCCAAGACAATCGCCACGCACCTCAAGGGATTGGCGAAGGAAGGGTCGGCGAAGGGATGACCGACGTCAGCATCCCGGTCGCCTTCCTCGCGGGGATCGTCTCCTTCGCGTCGCCCTGTCTGCTGCCGCTCGTCCCCGGCTACGTCAGCTACATGGTCGCCGTCAGCCCCGACCGCTCGGCGGCGTCGCGCCGCGCCGCGTTCTTCCATGCGCTCGCCTTCGTGGCCGGCTTCTCGGTCGTCTTCATCGCCCTGTGGGGCTCGGTCGGGCTGGTCGGCTACCTCTTCAAAGACTACATCGGCCTGTTGCGGGAGCTCGGCGGCGCGATCCTCGTCTTCATGGGCCTCCACGTCGCCGGGGTCATCAGCATCTCGGCGCTGTACCGCGAGAGGCGCCTGCCGACCACCGTCTTCGCCGGCGGTGCCCGCGCGGTCGCCGGCGCCTCCGGCGGGTCGGCGAGCGTCGGCCTCGGAGGCGGCGGGCTCGGAAGCTCCGGGCTCGGAGGCGCCGCCGCGGGAGGCTCAGGCTCGGGAGGGGCCGCGAGCACTCCCGGCTACGGGCGCTCGGCCCTGCTCGGCGTCGTCTTCGCGGCGGGCTGGACGCCCTGCATCGGCCCGATCCTCGGCGGGATCATCGGCCTCGCCTCGGTCAGCGCGAGCGTCGCCCAGGGCGCCGGCCTGCTGCTCGTCTACGCGCTCGGCCTCGGCATCCCCTTTGTTCTCGTCGCCGTCGGCGTCACCGAGGTCAGCGACCGGCTCGGTTGGCTGCGCCGGCACCAGGCCGCGGTCAGCGCAGTGACCGGAGCGATGCTCGTCGGGATCGGCTTCTTGATGATCACCAACACCTTCGGGCGGCTCTCCGGCGGCCTCTCGGGGATCGGAATCTGAGGAGAGAACATGAGCCAGACCGCCACCGCACCCCCAAGGCCCGCACTTCCATCCCGGCCGGCCGCCCCCCTCCGCCGCCCGGCCACGCCGCCGCACGTCTGGATCTTCCGCAAGCTGACCTCGATGCGGACGGCGCTGACGCTGCTGTTCGTGCTCGGCCTGCTGACCCTGGCGGGCACGCTGCTCGTCCAGGTCCCCGCCGCCGTCAAGGGCAACCACCAGGCCTACGCCGAATGGCTCAACACCGTGCGCCCAAGGTACGGGGGCTGGACCGACGTCCTCGACAAGCTCGGGCTCTTCTCCGTCTTCTCCTCGGTCTGGTTCGACGCGGCGGTGCTGCTGTTGACGGCCAGCGTGATCATGTGCTCGGTGCGCCGGATACCCGGCCTCTGGAAGACCGCGACCAAGCCGCGGATGATCATGACCGAGGCCTTCTTCGAGCGGGCGCCGCACACGGCCCAGATCGCCTCGGGACAGGACCAGGGCGCCGCCCTCGCCGCGCTCGGAGCCGCGTTCCGCAAGAATCGCTTCCACGTGGCCGTCGAGCGCGACGGCGAGGACGTCCACGTCTGCGCCGACCGCTTCCGCTGGTCGCCGTTCGGGAGGGTCGCCGTCCACGTGAGCTTCATCGTCATCCTCCTCGGCGGGATCCTCACATGGACCGGCGGCTTCCGGGACGAAGCGTTCACCGTTCCGATCGGCTCCAGGGTGAACGTGGGGCACGGAACCGGCGTGTCGGTCGAAGCGAAGTCGTTCGTCGACTCCTACTACGCTAGCGGCCCGCCGCGCAACTACGCCAGCCGGCTCGTCCTCTACAAGGGCGGCGCCCGGATCACCGAACAGGACACGCGCGTCAACCACCCGGCGCGCTACGACGGCCTCACCTTCTACCAGTCGTTCTTCGGCCCCGCCGCGGTGATGCGGGCGAGCGCCCCCGACGGCAAGGTCATCTTCAACCAGGGCGTCGCGCTGCCGTACTCCTCGCAGAACGAACGGGAGGTCATCGGCCGCTTCGCCCTGCCGCGGCAGGGCCTGACGGCCTTCGTCGTCTCGCCGGCCTCGGGGGAAAACAACGCGAGCATTCCTCCCGGCGACACCCAGCTGGAAGTCTACAAGCCGGGCAGCAACGCGCCGGCGGGGATCCGGGTCCTCGCGCCGGGCAAGCCGGCGACGATCGCCGGCGTCAAGTTCACGTTCGTCCGCGAAGGCGAGTTCACCGGGCTGATCGTCTCCCACGACCCGGGCGCGATCGTCGTCTGGATCGGCGCGGCGCTGCTCGTGCTCGGCCTGTTCACGGCCTTCTTCTTCCCGCACCGGCGGATCCGGGCCGTGATCCGCCGCGGGGCGGGCGCCACCGAGATCGCCGTCGGGGCGATCGAGCGCCGCAATGCGGCATTTCCGGCCCAGTTCGAGCGTCTCGTCAAAGACATAAGGCGTGCCGTGAACCCGGGCACGCGACCCGAAAAAGGGGGCACCCTCCATGCTTAATCTCATCCGAGTACTGCGTCTTCGCCGGCATCGTCGCGGTGGCCCTGGCGCTGATCTCCTACGTTCTGGTCTTCGCGGCCGACCGCGTCGCCCAGGCTCGCACGGTGCTCACGGTGGAGACCGCCGGCGGCGAGTTTGCGGCCGGCGCCATCGGCGGCGAGGTCGCAGTGAGCACCGGCAGCGGCGGGCTCGGGACGAGCGCCCTCGGCGGCCAGGTCGGGGCGACAGAACTAGACGACGCTCCGAGCCGCGTCGCCGCCTTCGGCACGCTGACGACCTGGCTGGCGCTCGCCTTCCTCTCCGCGGCGCTCGTCTTCCGCACGTTCGCGACCGGCCACGGCCCGTTCGCGAACATGTATGAATTCTCGATCGCTTTCGCCTGGGGTGCGTTGGTCGTCAACGGCTACTTCCTGCGGCGCTACCGCCAGTGGACCGTCGGCGTGGTCGTGCTGCCGATCACGCTGGCGCTGCTCCTCTACGCCACGACCGTTTCCAGCGAAATCGAGCCGCTCGTGCCGGCGCTACAGAACAACCTGCTGCTGACGGTTCACGTGGCCACCGCGATGATCGCCTACGGCGCCTTTGCGTTCGGCTTCGCGGCGGCGTTTCTCTACCTCCTGCAGAGCGACAACCGGCCGCGGCTGCGGCTGCCGGCGCGCGAGCTGCTGGACGAGGTCTCCTATAAGGCGACCCTGATCGGCTTCCCGTTCCTGACGCTGACGATCGTCCTCGGCGCCGTCTGGGCCGACGTTGCATGGGGCAAATACTGGAGCTGGGACCCCAAGGAGTCGGCCTCGCTTGTCACCTGGATCCTCTGCTGCGCCTACCTGCACACCCGCGCCACCCGAGGCTGGCGCGGCAAGCGGGCGGCGCTGATGCTGATGGTCGTGTTCGTGGCGGTCCTGTTCACCTTCTATGGGAACCTCTTCTTCGGGGGGCTGCACAGCTATGGCTCGCAGTAGAGCTCACCTCAGCCGGGCCAAGACGCTCCTGGTGATGGGCTTCGTCGCCATCGTCATCGTCGCGGTCTCCTATGCGGCGAACCGGCCGGCGGCGCACGGCAGCCTCACTTTGGCCGGCCTGTCCACCGGCGCCGCGGGCCCGGCGCCGGAAGTCGGAAAGCCGGCCCCGGACTTCACCGCGACGACGCTCGAAGGCGCGAAGGTCACGCTGCGCGGCCTGCGCGGCCATCCGGTCTGGCTAACCTTCGGGGCCCCCTGGTGCCAGCCGTGCCGAGCGGAGAACCCGGACGTCGAGGCCGCCTACGAGAAGTACCGCGCGCAGGGCCTTGAGGTGCTGTGGGTGGTCATCAACGACAACAGGTCGGACGTCGAAGGTTACGCGAAGCGGACCGGCCTCTCCTATCCGACGGTCGACGACTCCAGCGGCGCGATCGAATCCCGCTACCGGATCGACGGCATCCCCTCCCACTTCTTCATCGACAGCTCCGGGATCCTGCGCGAGATCAGGATCTCCTCTCTCAGCCCGCCGATGATCGAAGAAGACCTCGCGGAGATTGGAGTCAAGGTTGCCGGATCGAGCCGATGAGCCGGATGGCCTGCCAGGCGAGCCGGATCCCGTGCCGGGTGGGAGGGAACCCGCGCCGGGTGAGCCCGCGCGGACGCCCCGCGGACGCGTCGGCAAGATCGCCGCTCGGCTCGCGCGGACGCCCCGCGGGCGCGTCGGCACGGTTGCCGCTCGGATCCTGCGTCCACCGACCACCGGCCGCGGCTTCCTCATCGCGCTGCTCGTCGTGGGGGGGCTCGGCTCCGTGGCGGCGGTCGGCGGCGCCGCCTTCCAGAAATTCAGCGAGACGGAAGGCTTCTGCTCGCGGTGCCACACCATGACCCCGGAGGTGACCGCGCACAAGCTGGGGGTCCACCGCGACGTGGCCTGCGGCGAGTGTCATGTGGCGCCGGGCATCCTCGGCGTCGTCAAGTCGAAGCTGCGGGGCTCGGTGCAGCTCTTCCAGATCGTCACCGACACCTACCCGAAGCCGATCCCACCGCCGAACCCCGACCTGCTTCCGCCCCCCGAAGACACTTGCATGAAATGCCACCCCCTGAGCGAGATTGCCAGTGAAGGCAGTCCGATGAAGCTCGTGATGCATCCTATCTACCGCGAAGACAAGGCCAACACTCGGGAAACGGTCGCCGTCATGGTCCGTCCGTATCGCCTCGGCGAAGGGGAGGTGAGCCGCGGCGCGCACTGGCACGTCGAAGCAGAAGGTCGAATACGCGAGCCCCGACAGAGAGCTCCAAGAAGATCAATTGGATTCGTGTCACCTACAAGAACGGCCGCACCGAACAGTTCATCGCCCGCTCGCAGGTCGCCGTCTCCAGCGACGTGCGAGCGAGACATCGGTCGCCTGACGCGGACCGAGACGGTGCGGCAGATGAACTGCACCACTTGCCACAATCGCGTCGGCCACGAATTCCCCAGCCCCGCCGAAGCGATCGACACCGCGGTCACGGAAGGCAAGATCAGCCAGTCCCTTCCCTACATCGTGCGCGAAGGGGTTGCGCTCCTCGGCAAGCGCTACCGGTCGGTCGGGGAAGCGGACAGGGCGATCGAAGGCATCCGCGGGATGTACGCGGCGAAATACCCGCTCGTCTTGAAAAGCCGTGGGAAGGAAGTCAACGGCGCGGTCGACCAGCTCAAGCAGATCTACCCGCTTGTCGCGGACCCCGCCATGAATGAGATCTCGGCCGACTACCCCAACAACCTCGGCCACCAGTCGGGCCCCGGCTGCTTCCGCTGCCACGACGGCTCCAATTTCGAGGTCGGCCCCGATGGCCGCCTCCTGACCAAGACGATCCCCTGGGAATGCACGACGTGCCACACCTTTCCGCAGGTCGGCAAGACGGTGTCCAACGTCGTCTCTGCTCGACCCGCCCCCAGATCACCAGTCCAAACTCTGGGTCTTCGAACACGCGCACAACCCGTTGGCGCTCGAGCCATCGGCGAACAGCAGCTTCTGCGCGAACTGCCACAGCTCCGGCGCGGAGAAGGTGAACCACGAAGAAATGCTCTACCACCACCCGCAGATGATCGAAAAGGCCGGCCTCCAGGCGTGTGGGTACTGCCACCGGCGAGGCATTCTGTGCCAGGTGCCACAAGCAGCCGGTTCTGGGCTCAAGCGAGTTCGGCAACCAGAGCGAATCGAAGGTCCTACCCGGATCGGGGCCGGAGCTATGAGCGGGACGAAAACAGCGGGCAGGGCGAAAACGGCCGGCAGGGCGAAAACGGCCGGGAGAGCGAGACCTACCGATACGCCGCGGACATCGGTTCACGAGGAGTGGCTGACGCTGCACGAAGCCTGCTCGCTCGTCGGCGTGTCGCCGGCCACGCTGCGCCGCTGGAGCGACAACGGGGACATCAGCACATTCACGACGCCCGGGGGCCACCGTCGCTTTGCCAAGTCGGCGATTCTCGGCCTTCTGCCGGTGCCGAGGGGAGCGTCCGGCGCCGCGTCACCGGACGCCGAGGCCGCCGACCCGCCGTCCGCCGTGTGCCCTGTCGCGTCGCCCGGCGTATCCTCGACCGAGGCCGACGACGGCGCCGCAACCGACGTGCCGCTCCCCTCGCTCGTCGCCCTCGTCGCCCAGGCGCGTCGGGTTCCGACCGCGGAGCGCGAGGCGTTCGCGGCCGAGCTCGCCGCGTTCGAGCACAACGAGGCGGCGATCGTCGTCCACACCTGCCATCGGGTCGAGCTGTACGGGACTCTCGAGGGCCTCGGTGAAGGGCAGCTTCCCGAGCCGCCGGCGGGAGCGCAGCGTTTCGACGGGATCGAGGCGGCACGGCACCTCGTGGCGGTCGCCTGCGGACTGGACAGCGCGGTGCTCTGCGAGAACCAGGTCCTCCACCAGCTCCGCGAGACCCTCACCCGGCACCGCGCCGACCATCCGCTCGACCCGACCCTGGATCGCCTCTTCCAGGTCGCCCTCCAGGCGGGCCGGTGCGCCCGCAGCCGGTTCGGCGGGTCGACCCGATCGCTGGCCGACGTCGCGCTCGAGCGGGTGGAAGAGCGGGCCGGAGCTTCCCGAGGGGAAGGGAATCCTTGTCGTGGGGGCGGGCGTCATGGGGCGCCTAGCCGCGCTTGCCGCGGCACGGAAGGGGGCTGAGGTGGTCGTCACGAGCAGGACCGGCGCGCGGGCCGCCGCCCTCGCACGCGAGGTGGGCGGGTGGGCGATCCCGTTTGAAGGCGGCGGTGTCGTGCCGAAGGTGGCCGGCGCGATCGTCGCGCTCGGCGGCATGTGGCCGCTCGCCGGCGAGGATGCCAGCGCGCTGGCGGAGAGCGGCGCTATCGTCGTCGACATGTCCTCGCCGCCGGCCGTCCCGGATGCGCTCCAGGCCGCGCTCGGCGACCGCTTCGTCTCGGCCGACGATCTCGCCAACGGAGAGGACGTCGAGCTGCAGGACCGGCTCCGCGAACAGCTCGAGAAGCTTGTGGCCGAGTCGGTCGACTCGTACTTCCGCCGGCTGCGCACGCGCAAGGCCGGGTCGGCGATCAAGGCGATCGGCGAGGCCGCGGACGAGCAGCGGCGCGGCGAGCTGGACTGGCTGTTTCGCCGTCTGCCCGACCTCGCCGAGAAGGAACGCTCGCTGATCGAGCAGATGAGCAACCGGCTCGTGGCGGACATCCTGCACGCGCCGCGATCGGCGCTCAACTCGGATGACGGCGGTCAGCTCGCGCAGGCCGCCCAAGAGCTCTTCGGAACGTGAGCTCGACATGTGGTCCTCCTCGTCATTGGGGGGTGCTATCGGTGGGGAAGGTCGAGCACCGGCTCGCCCTAGGATGACCAGCGTGCAATCTTCGACGCGGCGCCGGCCGCGTGTGCCGCGGTGGCTGTGGGTCCTCGGCCCCGGGTTGATGGTGATGCTCGCCGACACCGACGCGGGCAGCGTGATCACGGCCTCCCAATCGGGTGCGCGCTGGGGGTACCGGCTGCTGGCGCTGCAGGTGGTGCTGGTGCCGGTGCTGTACCTGGTGATGGAGCTGACGGTTCGGTTGGGGATCGCGACGGGCAAGGGCCACGCGCAGCTGATCCGCGAGCGCTTCGGCGCCCGCTGGGCGTCGATCTCGATCGGCGCACTGCTGGTGAGCGCGTTCGGCGCGCTGGTGACGGAGTTCGCCGGCGTAGCCGGGGTCGGGCAGCTGTTCGGGCTGCCGCCGGCGCTGACCGTCCTGCCCGCGGCGGGGCTCCTCGTGGCTCTCGTCGTCTCGGGCGGCTACCGGCGGGTGGAGCTCGTCGGGATCGCGCTGGGCCTGTTCGAGCTCGCCTTCGTCGCGGCGGCCCTCCTCGCCCACCCCTCCGCGCATGCGCTCGCCGCGGGAGTCGCGACCCAGCCGCTCGGCCAGCCCGGCTATCTCACGCTCGTCGCGGCAAACGTGGGAGCGGTGGTGATGCCGTGGATGTTCTTCTACCAGCAGGGCGCCGTGGTCGACAAGGGCCTGACCGCGCGCGATCTGCGCTCGGCGCGGATCGACACCGCGTTCGGCGCGCTGCTCACGCAGGTGATCATGGGCTCGGTGCTGGTGGCGACCGCGGTGAGCTTTCACGGGCGCTCGGGCTCGCTCCAGAGTGTCGGGGCGATCGCCCGCGCGCTCGCGCCGCTGCTCGGCGGCTCGACCAGCCGTATCCTGCTCGCGCTCGGGATGCTCGGGGCGGCGCTGGTCGCGAGCATCGTCGTCTCGCTCGCGGCCGCCTGGGCGGTCGCCGAGCTCGCGGGGCATCCGCGGAGCCTGAACGACGGCTTGCGCCGGGCGCCGCTCTTCTACGGCCTGTATGCGGGCGCGGTCGCGCTCGGCGCGGCGCTTGTGCTCGTCAGCCACTCGCTCGTGCGGCTCGCCATCGACGTCGAGGTCGTGAATGCGCTGCTGCTGCCGCTGGTGCTAGGCATGCTCATCCTGCTCGCCCACCAGGTGCTCCCCGCACCGCACGCGTTGCGGCGCGGCCATCGCGTCGCCGTCAGCTTCGCGACGATCGTCGTCACGCTGGTCGGGCTCCTCTGGCTCGGCTTCGCATTCGGGCTATGAGTGCTGCACGCCGCTCCTCAGGGTCGGCCACCAAGGTCAGCCGCTCGGCGTGGCTGGGGTTGGCGGCCTTTACCGGAGCGGCCGCCGTCCTTCAGATGGACGGGACGCTGATCGTTGTGGCGCTCCCCTCGGCTGGACGCGCACTGGGAATGAACGCCCACTTTCAGGGGCTTGTGCTCGCGGCGTACTTCATCGTCTATGCGCTCATGCTGTGGCCGGGCGGAATGCTCGTCGATAGCGTCGGCCCGCGTCGTGTCGCCCTGAGTGGGCTGTTCGTCTTCGGAGCCGGCGCGTGTGCGGGAGCGCTGGCTGGGGGCCCTGGAGTGCTGCTGCTCTCGCGGATCGTTCAGGGAGCGGGCGCCGGGTTGGTCAGTCCGGCGGCGCTCGCTGGAGCGGTCAGCGGCTTCCCCGCTGAGCGACGCGGTACCGCGCTGGGCATCTGGGGCGCCGGATCGGGGGCGGCGAATCTGATCGGCCCGTTGCTGGGAGGCGGGCTGACCGTGCTGATCGGTTGGCGGGCGGTCTGGTGGGCGCTGGTGCCGCTCGCGGTGCTCTCCGCCACCGCCGTCCACCTGCTGATGCCCGCGGGGGTGCACCAGCAGAGGCCCAGAACGGCCGATGTCCGTCTGCGCAGCCGGGTGCTCGCGGCGGCGACGCTGGTGGCGACTCTCACGTTTACCGTGATGATCGGTGCGTTCTTCCTGGCTGAGCAGTATCTGCAGGTGGCAGCTGGTTACTCGGCGCTGGGCGCGGCTGCGGCTTTGATCGTGGTCGCACTGCTCGTGGCGCTCGCAGCCCCGTTTTCCGGCAGGCTGGCCGATGCTCGTGGCGAGCGGCTTCCGGTGGTGCTTGGATTTGGGTGCGCTGGTCTGGCCCTCTTGGTGCTCGGCATCCCGGGCGTGCCGCTCGATGGTCTGGTCTCGCTGCTGTTGCTGCTGCCGATCGGATTTGGTCTGGGGCTGCTGTTCGCGCCGACATCCAGAGCCGCTCTGAACTCGGTTCCCGTCACCGCCCACGGGCGGGTGTCCGCCGTGCTGTCGGCCGGCCGGCTGATCGGAGCGGCCGTCGGTGCCGGACTCGCCGGACTCGCGCTCGACGGTGCGGTGACCGCGACCAATGTGCACCACGCTCTGCTGGCCGCCGCCGCTCTCTGCCTGCTGGTGGGTATCCCGGCGGCCGCTGGACTGAGCGCCCGGGTACACATCTCGGAGCTCACCGCCGCAGACTACAGCTCTGGGGTCTGCGGGTAGAGGCGTGGCTCAGGCGTGAACGATGGCCGCCTCGGTCACGGTGAAGGGTCACGGCGTGACGTTGCGAATCCGCGACTCATACACTTATCTAACGGTTTCTTTACGGGGCTCTTGGCTGGCACGGCGATGCTCGGGGCCCATCGTGTCTCGTGTTATTGGTGCGAGATGCGGTGCCTTCTTTGCTCTGCGACCCCTGACTGAAGGAACCTGTGTCTAAACGCAACGAACGACCTTGGCTGATCATTGCCCTGGGCGTGCTGTGCGTCGTGGCGATCGTCATCGCCTACACGACCGTCGGCCAGGCATCATCCGTGACTGCCCAGAGCCGCCGCACGGCGACGGCAGCGCAGGGTGTCGTACAGCAGACCGTCTCGGGAAGCGGCACTCTCAAGCCCGCAGCGAACGTCGGCGTCAGCTTTGCCGCGAGCGGAACGCTCACGAGTGTCTTCGTGAGCGTCGGCGACCACGTCAAAAGCGGCGAGCTGCTGGCCGAAGTCAATCCGAGCAGCGCGGAGTCGAGCCTGCGCTCGGCCGAAATCGCCCTGACTACCGATGAAGCCGCTTATCAGGACGCGGTCAAGGGACTCACGCCTGCGGAACAGCACCAGGCTGAAATCAGCGCCGAACAGTCACGAGCGTCGGTCAAGTCGGCGAAACAGTCGCTCCGACAGGACCAGCAGACAGCAAAATCAGAAGAATTATCCGCCCGCGTGACCGTCGCGCAAGCAGAGGTGTCACTGAAGAGCGCCGAACAGTCGGTAGCTGTTGAAGTCAAGAGTCAGCAGGACGCGGTCAATCAGGACATAAGCCAGCGCGGCGCTGATGAAAAGTCGGTCGTTGAAGCCAAGTCTCAGGTTGAAGAAGCGAAGTCACAGCTCGCCACCGAAAAGAACAAGTCGCCGTCTAACGAACAGAAGGTCAGCGCGGCTGAATCAAAGCTCAGCTCGGCCGAATCGGCTGTCAAGTCAGACGAAGCGAAAGTGGTTCAGGACGGCTACACGATAACCAGCGCGCAGAACAATCAGGCGGCGGGGACCGTCAAGGGCCAGCAGTCGATCGACAGCGCGCGCAACGGGGTCACCAGCGCGAAGAAGACCAAGGCCTCGACCAAGCTCCACAACGACCAGACGATCGCGCAGGCGCGGACCAGCCTCGCAAGCCAGGAGCTCTCGCTGGAGTCAACGCTTGTCTCCAATGAAGTCAAAGCGGCGCCGCCAAAAACGTCAACCCTGGTGAGCGCCGAAAACACCGTCAAGAGTGCGCAGATGACGGTCGAAAATGCGCGCCGGACACTCTCGGAGACGAAGCTATATGCGCCGGCCGAAGGCGTGGTCGCGACGGTCAAGAACGCGGTCGGCGAAAGCGTCTCGGCTACAGGCACGGAAGCGTCATCCAGTAGCAACGGCTCGAGTGCAGCCAGCGGCACAGGGACAAGCGGGAGCGGTGGCACAGGCACGAGCGGAGCAAGCGGTAGCAGCGCCTCCAGCGCCACCGGAACAGGCGGGAGCAGCGGCAACGGTACGAGCGCAACGGGCAAAAGCGGAACCAGCGGAGCCAGCGGTAGCGCCGCGACCGGCGGCACCGGTACCAGCGGCACTAGCGGCACTAGCGGCGCCGGTACCAACGGCAGCGGCACCGGCAGCGGCGGCGGGTCGAGCGCCGGCACGGGGACAGCCGGGAGCGGCTCTTCCGAAAGCGGTAGCAGCCCTTCCGGAACGGGCGGTGGGACTACAACCAGCAATAGCGGCGGTGGCGTCTACCAGGAGATCACCTACACGAGCTCGAGCAGCAGCGGCAGCTATCACGACATCGCTAGCTCGAGCTCCGGCGGCAGCACGAGCGGCGGCAGCACTGGGACCAGCAGCGCTGGGACGGGCACCAGCAGTACGAGCAGCGAAAGCAGCAGCAGTTCGTTCATCGAATTGGTCGACGTGCAGGGCTACCAGGTCGTGGTGCCGCTGAGCGAATCCGAAATCGGCAACGTGCATGTCGGACAGATCGCCACTGCCACCGTCGAAGCGCTCTCAGGTCGCAAGTTCGCGGCGCAGGTGGTGAGCTTGCCTGTTCTCTCGACGAGCAGCAGCGGCGCGGCGAGCTATAGCGTCACCTTCCAGCTCGAACAAACCGCGCCCGGGTTGAAGCCCGGTATGAGCGCGACCGCCGAAGTCGTCGTCAAGCAGGCCGAAGGCATCAACGTCCCGACCAGCGCGATCACGGGCGGCAGCGTGACCGTTGAGCGCGGCGGCAAGCAGGTCAGCCGGGCCGTCACCACGGGGCTGGCAGGCAACAGCAGCACGATCATCCTCAGCGGCCTGAAGGCGGGAGAAACGGTGCTTCTGCCGGCGACGAGCAGCACCACCTCGAGCGGCGCGAGCCTGACCTCCAAACTGGGCGGCCGTGGCGGTGGCGGCTTCGGCGGCGGTGGGGGCTTCCCCGGCGGCGGATTCCCCGGCGGCGGACCCCCGGGCGGATGAGGTCTTTGATGCGTGCCGCAAGGAACCCGGACCCGGGAGCCGGCGGGCGAACGCGGCCTGCTCGCGAGCGGCCCTTTGTCGAACGTGCCCGCTCGGCAGCGCAGCCGCCGGCGAGTCGTGGCCGGCGTCCGCGGCCACCGGCGATTCTGGTGCGCGAGGTCACCAAGACCTACGAGCTGGGGCAGATCAGGGTACGCGCGTTGCGCCAGGTCTCTCTGCAGATCGACCGCGGCGATTTCGTCGCGATCATGGGCAGCTCGGGCAGCGGCAAGAGCACGCTGATGAACATCCTCGGCTGCCTGGACATACCCACCAGCGGCCGCTATCTGATCGACGGGGTGGATGTGAGCAGCCTCGACGAGGACGACCTCTCCGATCTGCGCAACCGCAAGATCGGCTTCGTCTTTCAGAGCTTCAACCTGGTCGCGCGCACGAGCGCGATCGCGAATGTGCAGCTGCCGCTCGCTTATGCGGGAGTCGACCGGGCGACGCGCCGCCGCCGCGCGGAAGATGCGCTGGGCGCGGTCGGGATGGCGAACCGCTTGCACCACCAATCATCCGAGCTCTCCGGCGGCCAGCAGCAGCGGGTCGCGGTCGCACGGGCGATCGTCACCAACCCGACCATGATCCTCGCCGACGAGCCGACGGGGAACCTCGACTCGCACTCCACCGAGGATGTGCTGCGGATCTTCGCTCATCTCAACGAAGAAGGCCGCACGGTGGTCCTGATCACCCACGAGCCCGACGTCGCCGAACAGGCCAAGCGTGTGATCAGCCTGAGCGATGGCGAGGTCGTCGAAGATCGCCGGATCGCCGGCGTGCAGGACGCGCCGCCCGTGCTGCACCACCTGAAGTCCGCGCATCACCCGGTCGAGGCCGCCGTCGCGCAGGCGCAGGTGCAGTCGTGATCGGACTCGAGACAATGCGGATCGCCTGGGGTGGGATCACCGCGAACAAGCTGCGCTCCGGGCTGACGATCCTCGGGATGACGATCGGGGTCGCCTCGGTGATCATCCTGATCGCCGTCGGCAACGGCTCCTCAAACGCCGTCAAGTCCCAGATCCAGTCACTCGGAACCAACGTTCTGCTGGTGCAGGCGGGCGCCGGGCGCGGCGGCCCACGCGCGTCCAGCTCGGCCACCATCTCGCTGACCAAGGCCGACGCAGAAGCGCTCCAGAACCCCAACCTCGCACCGGATGTCAAGAGCGCCTCGCCTGTGGCGAACGCGAGCAGCGTGAAACTCGTCTACAACGGCACCAGCTTCGAACCATCGTCATTCGTGGGCACGACGCCCTCTTACTTGACCGCCCACAGCTACAAGGTCGCCGAAGGTGCTTCGCTCACCTCCGAAGACGTGACCACGCACAGGCGCGTGGCGGTCATTGGCCAGGAAGTCGTGCAGGAACTGTTCGCCGGGGGCAGTGCCGTCGGGCAGAACATCAAGGTCAATGGCAGCAACTTCGAAGTGGTTGGCGTCCTGGCCAAAAAGGGAACGAACGGCACCACCAACGAGGACAACGTCGTGATGGCTCCGATCACCACGGTGCAGAGCACGCTTACCGGCGCCGGGTCGATCAACTCGATCACGGTCGAGGCGAAGTCCGAATCCTCACTCGACGCCGCCGAAGGCGAGGTCACGCAGATCATTGAGGAACGTCACAAGATCAAGAACACCTCAGAACCCGGCTTCAGCGTCCTGAACCAGGGCTCGCTGCTGTCGACTTCCAGCTCCTCCTCGAGCGTCTTCACCACGCTGCTCGGTGAGGTCGCCGCGATCTCGCTGCTGGTCGGCGGGATCGGCGTGATGAACATCATGCTCGTGTCCGTAACCGAGCGCACGCGCGAGATCGGCATCCGTAAGGCCGTGGGCGCCAGGCGCTCGGACATCCTCACCCAGTTCCTCACCGAGGCCGTGCTCGTGTCGCTGATCGGCGGCATCACCGGCGTGGCCGTAGGCGTGCTCGGCAGCCAGTTCAAGATCGCCGGAGTTCAGCCGGAAATCGCGACGTACTCGATCTTCCTCGCCTTCGGCGCGGCGCTCGCCTCGGGCCTCTTCTTCGGCACCTATCCCGCGGCGCGCGCCGCCCGTCTGCGACCGATCGAAGCGCTGCGTTTTGAGTGAGCAACCTTTCCCCACCGAGGAGTTCCCCATGCCCGACGAGCAACCGACAGCCCACGACAGTCCAGCCTACGATCCCGCCGTACAGACGCCGGAGACGCTCGCGTATGAGCCGATCGAGGACGAGCAGGACCAGTGGGCCGAGCAGCCCGAGGATCTCGAGCTGCCTGCCCGGCCGCGCCGACGGCTGCTCGGGGTGGGCGGGAATCCCATTCCCCTCGCGTTGCTCGGCGTACTGCTGATCGCCGGCGGGTTCATCGCCGGCGTGCAAGTCCAGAAGGGCCAAACCTCCACCGCGTCCACCGGCGGCGCCCCGGCGGGCCTTGCCTCACGCTTTGCGGCGCTTCGCGGCGGCACCTCGAGCGCCGGCAAAACCCCAGCGGGCGTCCCTGCGGGCGGGTTCCCTGGCGCCGGCACGGGCGCCGGCCGTCCGACTTCCGGCACCGTGGCCTACCTGGACGGGAACACGCTGTACGTGACGAGCTCCGAAGGCAACACCGTCAAGGTCAAAACCTCGCCGAGCACGAGCGTCACCAAGACCGTGAAAACGAAAGTCAAGGGTATTTACCCCGGTGAAACGGTGACGGTCACCGGCGCCACCGGCTCGAATGGGACCGTCAGCGCCGAATCGATCAGCGTCGGCTCATCGGGCACGGGTCTCGCGGCGCTGCTCGGCGGCGGCGGCACGACCAGCGGCTCAAGCAGCAGCAACGGCTCATCGGCGCTGTTCGGCTCTGGCTAGAGCAATACGACAACTCTCAAACAAGGAACGATAGATGCCCACTCACACGCCTCGCGCTCATCAACCAACAAGCCGCCGCCACACGCGGCCGGTCCTCGCCCTGCTGGTCCTTGGCGCCTGCCTGATGCTGGCGGCGTGCGGAAGCTCCTCCGGCAGCGGCGGTAGCACCAACTCCGCGAACAGCAAATCGGCGACAACATCGAGCAACGCCCCTGGGGCCGGCTCTGCCAGGTCGACGGCGCTGCGCGAATGCCTGTCCAAGCAGGGCATCACGCTTCCCTCCGCGCCAGCCGGCGGCAACCCCCAATCGTCTGGGTCGACGCCCCCGGCCGGCACCCCAGGCCAGCCTCCGAGCGGCGGATTCAAACTACCGAAGGGCGAGAGCGCCGCGCAACTGCAAGCCGCGCTGAAGAAGTGCGGTGGCGGGAACTTCCCGGCCGGCGGAGCCGCGCGTTTCGGTGGTGCGGGCTCGAGCAAGGCGCTCGCGAAGTTCTCGGCGTGCATGCGTGAAAACGGCGTGAATCTGCCGGCCCCGAACACCTCGGGCAAAGGCCCCGTGTTCAACACCAAGGGCATCAATACGAGTAGCGCGGCCTTCAAGAGCGCCGAGAGCAAGTGCCGCAGCGACCTCGGCGCAGCCGCCGGGGGCGGTGGGCCGCCGAGCGGCGGTGGACCTCCGCCGAGCGGCGAAGCTCCGGCCGGCGGCGCTCCGCCGGCGGGCGAAGAAGGCTAGGCCCGACCGTCGCGACTAAGCCGAGCCGCCGCCGTCACCGACCCGGGCGTGGCTAACGTCCCGGTCGCTCACGCCGTCGAAGGGGTCGGTGGATCGGGTGGCCGTTCTGTGTTACCGGGGTGCCGAAGCTCACGGTTAGACGGGCGCCGCCGCCGGGCGCGTTCTCGGCCTTGACGTAGCCTCCGTGTGCTTCGGCGGCTTGGCGCACGATCGCGAGCCCGAGGCCGGAACCGGAGAGCTTGCGCGCCCGGTCGGCGCGATAGAAGCGGTCGAACACGAACGGGAGATCGGACTCCTGAAAGCCCGGCCCGTGATCGCGAACGCTCAGCACCCCCTCTCGTAGGCTGATCTCGATCGTGCCGCCGGCGGGGCTCCACTTGCGGGCGTTGTCGAGCAGGTTCGAGACGGCACGGTTGATGCGATCCGCCTCGCCGCTGAGGACGGTCGGCTCGAGGCTCACCTGCAGCTGTACCTCGCCGCGTCTGTGGGCTCGCTGCACCGCGTGCTCGACGATCTGGTCGAGATGCACGGCGTCGTTGGCCGGCTCCGTCTGGGTCTCGCGCGCGAGCTCGACGACATCGCTGACAAGTGAGGTCAGCTCGTCGAGTTCCTCGACGATGTCGTCCTGGATGCTCGCTTGATCCTCCGCGGGAAGACGGTCGGCTTCGCGCAGGATCTGGATGTTCCCGCGCAGCGTCGCGATCGGTGTGCGTAGCTCGTGGCTCGCGTCGGCGACGAGATGTCGCTGGGCCTGCACGGAGCGCTCCAGCACGTCAAGGGTGCGATTGAAGCTCGCCGCGAGCCGAGCAATCTCGTCATGGCCCGTGACATCCAGCCGCTGAGAGAGATCGAGCGTGTCGCTCAAGACCTCTGCTCGTCTAGTGAACCGCGCGACCGGCACCAGCGCCGTACGCGCCACCAGGGCGCCGAGAACGGCTGCGATCGCGATACCGGCCAGGCCCACGAGTGCGAGCAAAATCAGGATCTCGTTCAGCTCGTGGTCGACCTGGGTGAGCGGCAACGCGATCACGACTGCACCTAGCGAACCAGCGCCCACAGTGATCACACGCAGATGGGTCCCCTTGACAGTCCGATCAGACAGCGCCCGCCCACTGCCGCGCGCCGCGATCGCCCGGTCCCGAGCGCTGGGTGGGATCCTCGGCGAGGAGCCCTGCCCGCCTGGAACATTGATCTGAGCGCTCCTGGACACGAACTGGACATAGCCGGAGGCGGCACCGAACTGAGGGGGCTTGACAGCCCGAGGGAACCCGGCCGGCAACTTCGCGCCACGCGGCAGACCACGACGAGCAAACGCCGCGGCTGGAGGCAGACCACCAACGCCGGTGAATATCTGGGCGCGCTGATGCAGATACCCGTCGACCTGGCCACGCAGATCGGCACGGACTACGACATACACGGTCACTGCGGCACCCAGCACCGCCAGCACGACCGCGAGTCCCGCGACGGCCGCGATCCGCGCACGCAAAGTCATGGCTCACGCAACACGTATCCGACGCCCCACACGGTCTGGATCAGCTGCCGAGCGCCTACGTCCTCGAGCTTGCGTCGCAGATAGCCGACATACACCCGCAGCGCGTTTGAGGACGCTCCAAAGTCATAGCCCCACACGCGCTCATAGATATGGCTGTGAGACATCACCTGCCCAGGGTTCAACATGAACAGCTCGAGCAGCTGGTACTCGGTGCGCGTCAGCTCCGTGAATCGATCCCCGACCAGCGCGCCGTACCTCGCGGAGTCCAGCTGGATCTCAGCAAACGAGAGTAGCTTCGGCGGCGCATCGTCAGGCATCTCGCGACTACGGCGCAGCAACGCTCGCAGACGCGCCTTCAGCTCCTCCACATCAAAGGGCTTGACCATGTAGTCATCGGCGCCGACGTCCAGGCCCTCGACGCGGTCGCTGATCGCGCTACGCGCGGTGAGCATCAAGATCGGCACTCGCTCCCCGACCCGTCGCACGCCCCGGCACACCTCCAAGCCGTCTATATCGGGCATACCCACGTCCAGCAGCACCACGTCGGGAACATCGCTCGTGATCAAATCGAATGCTTCAGCGCCACCGTCAGCGGTCTGCACCTCGTAGCCATCCAGGGTCAACACGCGGCGCAGCATTTCGCGCACACCACGCTCATCATCGACCACGAGGGCTCTCACCCAAGGATTGTGACCTGCCTCCGCCGTCCTCTAGAGGATTCCTACGCTTTCCTTACACGTCCGGTCCTCCACCAGTGCCCTCGTTGCGGCAAGGCAGCCTCCCCGATCCGGTAAGCGGCTCCGGCCGGGGCGCGTAGGCCAGCGATGCCAAGGCAGCGGAACGGCGCATGCTCAGACGCTCGGCCCGGGCGCGGTGGCGAGCTCGGCCAGCGGGCCGTCCAGCTCGATCAGGCACCCGGCCTTGAAAGGATCCTCAGCGACGAAGCCCGTGAGCGCGATGTGCGGGTCGATCGCATCCAGCAGCCCGAGGGTCATGCCGCGGTGCAGGGTGCAGATCACCTGGGGGCTCTCCCGTGCGGCTTCGCGGTAGGGACAGTTGCATAGACGGTAGCTCAGCGTCCCTGCGGCGGCTGTCTCACGCTTGGGCTGAAATCCCAGGGCCACCAAAGCGTCGTGCATCCTCTGCTCCGCCGGAGCGGAGGCGTCCTGCGGGGCAAGCTCGCGGCCGATGCGGCGCCCGGCGGACTCCATGCCGCGCAGACGGTTCTTGCCGGGCCCGATCGCGCGCGCCAGCCACCGTCCCAAGTCGGCGTAGGCGCTGGGCGGGCGCCCCCCGGGTCGCGCGTCCGTCGCCAGCGTCCACGTGTCGCGGGGCCGGCCCCGCGCTTGGCGGTCGCGCGCGCGAGCGACCAACCCCGTGCGCTCCATGCGCTCGAGGTGGATCCGCACGCCGTTGGGGTGCAGATTCAGACGGTCGGCAAGCTCGACCGTCCCCGCCGGGCGCATGAGCTCGCCGAGTAGCGCGAACAGACGCGCGCGCGTGGGCTGGGCCAGCACGTCGTCTGGGGCGATGGCGAACGGAGCATCCATGTCCGCCCCCAATTTTACACACTGGGCCTTGTAAAAACAAGGGAGGCGTGGTAGTTTCTTCCAAGAGCAATGTGAAAAGGCAACGTCGGAAGGAGACCATCCGGTGACCTACGTGATCAACGAGCCCTGCATCGGCGTCAAGGACAGCTCCTGCGTGGAGGTCTGTCCCGTGGACTGCATTCACCCCACGCCCGAGGAGCCCGGTTTCGCCGAGGCCGAGCTGCTCTACATCGACCCCGAGGAGTGCATCGACTGCGACGCCTGCGTGGAGGCTTGCCCGGTCGATGCGATCACCGCCGAGGATCAGGTGCCACCCGAGTGGCAGAAGTACATCGAGATCAACGCTGCCTACTACCGACACGCTCAGAGATGAGCACCACAGCCTCGCCTCCGGTTGGCAGCCGGGCCGAAGCCCCGTCGTCGCTGCCCGCCAGTCTGAGCACAACAACGCCGTGGTGCTCGCCGAGCTGCTGCGCGCGAGCGAGAGCTAATCTGGTGGTCTGCGGCGATCACCGCAGACATCCTCGATTACTCAAGGAGGCCTGGTTGAACACTTGGGACCTCAAGACCCTTGACCTAAAGCCACGGTTGCCGGAGATCCTCTCGTCCAGCGAGGATGCGCGCGCGATCGCGCTCGACCTCGCGGCAGGCGAGACCCTCTCCGAGCACGAGGTCCACGAGCGCGCGTGGCTGCTCGTGATTGATGGCTCGATCGAGGTGACCACGGCCACCGGCGAGCGCACGAGCGGTAGCGGCGGACTGCTGATCGAGCTCGCTCCGGGGGAACGCCACGAGGTTTGCGCATCCTCGGATGCGCGGCTCCTGCTGCTGCTGACCCCCTGGCCGGGTAGCGGCCATCCCGGCGCGATGACTATTCGGGAGAAGCTCTACGCCCGCCGCCACGCCGCCAAGCAAGCGTCGCCGCGCCTAGACCACTAGACGATATGGACGGCCGTTCTCTCCGTCCGTTGGTGGTGTGAGCGTCGGCAGATGGCGCCCGATCACGATGCCGAGTCATGTCTGGTTCATCTTGCGCTGGTTGCACATCCTCGCGATGGCGTTCTTCGTCGGCGGGCAGCTCTTCCTGGCGGCAATCGTCGTACCCGTGGAGCGCCGCTCGCCCGAACGCGAGCGGCTGCGCGCGATCGCCCGACGCTTCGCCTACGGGACGCTCGCCGCGCTCGGCGTGCTGCTCGCGACGGGCAGCGCGATGGCGAGCCACCTGCACCTCTGGGGCGATACGACCTTGCAGGTCAAGCTCGCGCTCGTCGCGGTGATCGCCATGATCGTTGTCTGGCACATGCGCCGCCCGACACTGCACGTCCTGGAGGGCGCGATCTTTCTCTGCTCACTCGCGGTCGTTTGGCTCGGGCTGTATCTCGCGAACGGATACACATAGCGGCGCCGTGGCGCTTGGCGATCGCATACGCGATGCCGAGCATTGACCTCCGGCGAGTGCAGGAGCGCATGATCCTGCGCGGCTTCATGTCGCTGTTTTATGCCGGCAAGCCAGTGGTCTGCAAGGTGCATGGATTCTGTGTCGCCGGAGGCACCGACATGGCGCTGTGCTCGGACCTGCTCGTGATCGCCGCCGACGCCAAGATCGGCTACCCCCCGGCGCGCGGGGGTGGAGGCCGGCTGGTCTGCCAAGAGTCGCCGACGGGGCGAACGGTGGCAGAGGCAGCCCGCGATGCGGGACGCCTCAGGCTGTGAGCTGCATCTGGTCAGCTGGCTGCGTGAGCGTTTCCAGTCGCGTTCGGCAGGTGTCGATGGCGTCTGGATTGCTGTCCACTAGGACGAAGTGCCGGCCGAGCTTTGCTGCGACCGCGCCCAGTGTGCCGGAACCAGCGAAGAAGTCGAGGCACCAGCCGCCCTGCTTGCTTGATGCGGAGACTATCCGGCGGACGATACCCTCCGGCTTCTGGGTCGGATAGCCGGTCTTCTCTTTCCCGTTGGTCGGCACGATCGTGTGCCACCAGACATCGACCGGCAGCTTGCCGGCGACGGCGCGCTCGGGCGTCTGCAGGCCGGGCGCCATATAGGGCTCCCGGTCGACCTCCTCGGAGTTGAAGTGGTATCCGACGGGGTCCTTGACGTAGACGAGGATGGTGTCGTGCTTGGCGGGCCAGCGCTTCTTCGTCCTCGCGCCGTAGTCGTAGGCCCAGATGATCTCGTTGAGAAAGGAATCCCTCCCGAAGATCTGGTCGAGAAGGATCTTGCAGTAATGCGCCTCGCGGTAGTCGATGTGGAAGTAGAGGGTCCCGTGCGAGGCGAGGAGCCTGCGGGCTTCTTGCAGTCGCGGGGCAATGAACCCCGTGTAGTCGTCGAAAATGTCGCCGTAGGCACGACTGGCGATCTCGGTGGTCGCGTATCGACGGCCGGCGAAACCTATGCGATCCCCCTCTGGATCGGGCATGACCGAGATCTGAGTACGGGCCTGAGCGCGGCCGGTGTTGAACGGTGGGTCGATGTAGATCAGGTCGAACGCACCGCTCTCGAGGCGCGGAAGAACCTCGGCGTTGTCGGCTTGAATGACGAGATCGTCCTCCAAGCAGATCTGGTCGGAAAGGTCTATCTCCTCGAGGAATCTCATGGTGCGAAGATACGTTGAGGGTCGGACGCGCCCAGCGACGTCAGGCGAGCCCGTGGTGATGTAGGACAGCCGAAACGCGCTCGCGTGAGCCACTCGCGAGAGCGCGAGACTCCTTGAGAACGCGAGCCATCTCCGCTTGTAGATCTGCATATCGAGTCCCGTTATGCACGGCAGCGAGCACTCGCTCTCGAAGCTGGGTCTCGTCATGATGTGGCCAACTTGATCTCAACAAAGTTGCCGTCGATGACTGCGTCACCGAGGGCGGCTTCGGGTGTACGCTCCGCTCCGGTGAGCTCGAGAAAGCGTGCCTCGGCGTCTCGACCGCTGCCGCTGATGCCCACCTGATCGGGTGTCACGCGACGAGGGTATCGGGCCAGGTTGTCGATTGCCTCCAGGACCACATCACGTCGCTCCTCGGGGGTGAGACGGCGCTGTGCTGGTTGCTGAGCTTCGGTGTGCGATGTATCGCTGCCCGGCTGAGCAAGCAGTCTGCTGGCCGGGTGCGGCCGCAGGACCACCTTGATCTGCGATCGGTTCTCGATCCATTCGGGCTCGGGGTAGCCGCCGTCGCGGCAGGCGGCAACGATGCGGTCGTATCTGCTTCCGTAGCCCTCGAGGACGCCCAGCCGCATCAGCACTCGCGAGATGGCCTTATTGCGGCGCAGGCTTACGCCCGATTCGAAGTCCTCGCGGGAGAAGCCCGGCGGCCATGTCCCAGGGCTTGAGATCTCGAGGCGGTCGGAGTACAGAGCGACGAAGATCGAGGCGCCCTCCACGGCGTAGTCCGTATGGGCGACCGCGTTGTTGAGGACCTCGCGGACAGCAGGACGCGGATAGAGATCCAGCTCTTCTCGCTGCGTGCGCCCCGTGATCCGCCGTACACGGTCGCCCACAATCACAAAATAAGGCCCGATGTGGTACTCACCTGCGGTACTCTCCGCCAAAACCGAGTACCAATCGAGTACCACTAGCCACCTAAAATCTAGCGATTTCCAGGCACTTCCTCAAGTGGAGCCAGCCGGGATCGAACCGGCGACCTCCTGCTTGCAAATTGTGCCGTGGCGGTGGCGCCGGCCGGCGGTTTTTGGCTCCAGTACAAGGAAAACTAGGCATTTCGCGGTCCTCTGTCGCACCCGAAATAGGGGTCGATTTGTGCCCATATCGGGGGGTTTGGGCACGAAAATGGGCTTGTGCCCAATGGGATCGGCGCCGGGGTTGGCGGTGGCTTCACCTATGTCGAGGCTCGCGGGTCGCCCCGACTGGCCATAGCCCCGCTCGTCGCACATTCGGCAGCGGTGGCTGCGTCGTCAGCCAGTACTGCAGGTCGGCGGAGACGGTAGCTACGTGTTGCGCCGGTGACGCCGCTCGCTCTCCGATCGTGGCGATGGGATGGCGTCGAGTTAGCGAGGAAGCAGTTGAAAGATCGGGATGACCCGTCCAGCTTTCCCGGCCTGCTCACGGTAGTCGGCGTACTCGGGGAAGACGCGGTCAGCGAGATCCCACAGTCGTCGCCGCTCGGCTTCATCCTCCACGATCTCCGCGCGGAACGGCAGGCCGCCGTAAACGATGTTGGGATGCTTGCGGAGGTTGTAGTACCAGGCTGGGTTCGTCGGCCACCCCCGCTTCGACGCGATGATCGTCACCCGATCGCCGTCGTGGAAGTAGAGCGTGGCATTTCGACGCGGCTGGCCTGTCCGCGCGCCTTGCGACTCGAGCAGCGCTGTAGCGAGCGGCCCTGCAGTGCTGAGCCGCCCTTTCGTGAGCTTCAGCAGATACGGGTCGACCTTCCAGGCGATCTTGACGGAGAACCAAGCGCCCGCCTTGGTGGCGGAGAGCCGGGCCACGGCAAGATACAGACGACCTCGTCGCTTATACGGATCCACGTAGCGCAGCTTGTGAGTGTGGCCCATGGAGAGATCATCGCTCCTTGCATTCGCGGCGCGGCGCCGTTGTCGCTTGCGTGCCATGCACGCGCTGTGTCCGGGAACGCTACTCTACTCAGCGCTTCGGAGATGCTGACCAATGCCACGCGGAAGTGACTAGAAGACTCCGCCCTCACTGAGCCTTGACAACCCCGTCCGCTGCATTTCCATTCTGGAGTAGCTCGATCCAGACCTCCGCTCTCGCAGAATACGACAGCGAGACCTCCGTTCGAGGTGATCGGGAATGGACAATGAGGAGCCGCACGCGCTGCCGGCACGGACACGCTCGCTTCCGTAGGCGGTTGCAGCAGCGCGCAATCGTGACACCGCTGACGACCGGTGATCGTCCGAAGCGGGCGCCGGCTCCAGTGCTTGAGGTACGCTCGCTTTGCACCGGGAAGGAGTGGTGTGAGGTCGGTGTAGGCGAAGAGGATTGCTTCTATGCGCGGCAGAACTCGGTCTCGATCTGTGGTGGACGGGTCAGCGTCTGTAGGACAGTGCAGTAGCGCTCGGTCTTGGTTTGGAGTGAGGCGAGCTCATCATCCGTTGCAGTGGGCGCGTCGATCTCGAACCGGATCCGAATTGCGGTGAATCCGGCGCTAACGTCGCGGGCCAGCCCGAGCGTGCCGCGAAGATCGAGATCCCCCTCGACGAACACCTCGATTCGGGTGGTTTCGATCCCCATCGCCGCAGCGACCATCTGACAGGTCAGCTGCGCGCAGGCAGCCAATGCGCCCAACAGCAGATCGCCCGAACACGCAGCGGTGCCTGCACCGCCGACGCCCTCGTGCGCTTGCGCGTCATAGATCGCGCGGCCGATGTCAACGGAACACGCCACGGGCGCATCGGCTCGGCTGCCGCTCGCGTGCAGCGTGATCTGCGCGGTGGCGGGATCCGCTCGGTAGCGGTCCTTCAGCGGCTGCTGAGTTGCGCGCAAGTCCATCATGCTCCTCCTGGTTCGCTAGGTCAAAGTTGTGCTGAGAAACGATCGGCTCCAGAGATATCACCGGGCGGCGCCGGAAGGTATGGTGCCCGTGGTCGCCATGACGACCTTCTGTCTGCTTCACGGGGGCCCGTGGGGTTCATCGCCCAGACATACGACGGCAGCGACGACCGCGTGCGCGAGCATGCTGGACGGGCCGTCTATGTATATGGGACTCGCGCCGTCGGTCAGCAGTCGCCGGACACGCGCCATGCCTTGTGCGGAGACCTCGCCAGTGCCGCGCAGGTCCTGTGCGAGGCGGCGCAAGTCGGCCCTGAATAAACAGGACATCGCGACTGATGGGGACTGCCAAGCTGGAGCGGGGCTTTGGCCTGCGCGCGTGAGCGACACAAGCATCCAGCGCATCCGCGAAGCGCTCGCGTGTACGCGGGTTGGTCAACTGCGCTGCGCGCCGTGCTAGCAGCCGATCGCTGGTCGGCTCTACGCCACTAGCCAGCGCTGCATCGAGCCGGCCCGCACATAGCCGCGCGCCGATCCCGGCAAACACATACAAGAACGGCGAGCATCCAGCGACAACCCAACCCCCAGACGTGGCCATGCCATGTCGGTCATCATGGTCGTGGGCGGGTCCAGAGACACGCTGGACTGCGCCGCCAGTGGGCTGGGGAACTGTATCCGGGTTGGCCATGTGGGCCTCTTTGGGGTCGACAATGAGCCAGCCGACCAGTCTTCCCGGCACACCTAACGCTCATGGTACTTCCGTTCGCGCGTAAGGGGAGTACCGGGGTGGGTGACTCAGTACGCGGCCACGAGGAGCGCCCCCGCGAACACCAGGTAGGCCGCGACGATCACGATGCCCGTGCTACGACGCAGACCGCGGTAGACGTACGCGCAGGCGAGGACGAGCACAGTCATCGTCATGTAAGAGGCGGCTGTGAACGTCGTCTCCCCTGACGGTGCGCCCAACCCGAGGATCGTCGTAGGGATCAAGAGCCCGGCGAGGATGTTGAACAGGTTGCTGTTCAGCCCCGTACTGAGCACCGCCGCTCCCCTCCCGCGAGCGGCCAGGTACACGGCGGCAACAGCGTTCGGAAGGCTCGTGACGGCGGCGAGCACGAGAGCACCGACGACGATGCCGGGGACAGCGTTACGGCTCCCCAGCTCCGAGGCGGTTCGCTCCATGGCGATGCTTGCGCCCACGACTACGACCACGGCACCCGCCGCGATCAGGGCATCACGAGCGCGCCCGCGATGGGGATGGATCGCGACCTCGAGCTCCATCTCCTCCTCGCTGACGGCTGCCACCAGCCACCTCGTCCATGTCGCGGGAAGTCGAAGGCGAGCCAACCGCTCGTGGTGCACGCCCAAGATCACCGCATAGGGCGCCAGCACGGCCAGCATCGCGAGGAGCCCCACGAGCGGCGAGAAGACCCCAGTCACAAGAGCGAGCGTTACCGCGCATGTCCACAACGAGACCGCGCCGCTCAGCTCGATCACGCGCCGGTGTAGCGCAACCTGACTGGCGACGATGCCCGCGAGCCCCAGCAGGGCCGCGAGATTGAAGATGTTTGAGCCGATCACGACGCCCGCCCCGACATGCTGGTCATGGCGGACGAGCGCTGTGACCGCGGCCGTGATCTCAGGCGCGTCGGCCGCCAGCGCCGCGAGCATCCCAAGCAACGCCTCGGAAAGACCGAGGCGTGCTCCCACGCGCTCCAGCCTCACCACGAGCACCCAGCTCGTAACGAGACTGATCGCGGCGGCGAGCACAAAGGCAGCGCCCAAAACCGGGTCAGACACTCGAACCATCCGGCGCCGGCAATAGACTCGCGCGGGTGCGGTTGACAGCTACCGATATGTTCGACGTGTCGAGCTGGGTTGACGTCACCTGATTTCCCTCCCTGAGAGGGCTCGCCGACCAGGCTTCCCGGCTCACCGCCCTGAAATCTACCGGCGAAAGCCGCCCCGTGCCGCGACCACCCTGTTCCCGCAAGTGGAACCCAGGGCGGCTCAGAGTGGGCGTTGCCCGGGTGTATGTTTAGCGTCTACCGAACACGAGGAGATGCCCATGTATGTAAGGGTCGTGCGGTTCACCGACGTGAATGCTGAGCCTGGATCCACCGCATAGGGTGGTGTGGTTCCGTCCGATGAGGTGTGTTAAATGACCTCCTGAGCAGGGCTTTTTAGTGGTTGTAATGGGCAACCACGGCCCTGTCAGGAGGTCACTCACATGGTGATGGATGAGCTGTCGGTTGTAAAGCGTGATTCGTTGCGGGTCGAGTTCGATGACGAGCGGTTGGTTTCCGATGCGGGGCTGATGCTGCCGGCGAGCCTGGCGGGGCGCCTTGGCGTCGAGGCACTGGTCAACGAGACGGTCGATCTCTCTGGTCGCACGGGCGGGGTGTCCCCGGGCCGCAAGGTGATGAGCTTGGTGTCCGGGATGCTCGCCGGCGGGGACTGCATCGATGATATGGACGTGTTGCGCGCTGGCAGCACGGGGCTGGTGCTCGGACACGATGTGATGGCGCCCTCGACGCTGGGGACGTTCTTGCGCGCGTTCACCTTCGGGCATGTGCGCCAGCTCGATCGCGTGCTCGACCAGACCCTCGCGCGGGCGTGGGCGGCGGGCGCGGGTCCCGGCGAGGAGCGTCTGGTGATCGACATCGATTCCTTCATCGGCGAGGTCTGCGGTTATAAGAAGCAGGGCACCGGTTACGGGTACACGAAAAAGCTTGGCTATCACCCGCTGCTGGCTACCCGCGCGGGGAGCAGCGAGGTGCTGCACATCCGTAACCGCAAAGGCTCGGCGAACACTCAGCGAGGCAACGAGCGATTCGTCGATGAGCTGCTCGCGCGGGTACGCCGCGCCGGGGCGAGGGGGAAGATTCTGGTGCGTGGCGACTCGGGCTTTGAGAACCAGAAGGTCTTCAAAAAGCTTGACGCGCAGGGGGTCGAGTTCTCGATCGGCGTCAAGCAGCACAAGGGCGTACGCGACGCGATCAGCCAGATCGGCGAGGATCAGTGGCAGCCGCTGGAGGACTATCCCGACACGGGCGAGGCGCAGATCGCCGAGAGCACCTACGGGCAGTGGCGGCTGATCGTGCGCCGCGTGCGCACACTGGGCGAGCAGGGTCAACTGTTTGACACCTGGCAGCACTTCGCGTTTATGACCAACCGCACAGAGCCATTGGTCCTCGTGGAGTCAGAGCACCGCGAGCACGCCGTCGTGGAGCTCGCGATCCGTGACCTGAAGGACCAGGCGCTCGCGCACTTCCCATCCGGTAAGTTTGACGCCAACAGCGCCTGGTGCGTGATCGCGGCGCTCGCACACAATCTCGGCCGTTGGACTTCCATGATCGGCTTGCCCGGCCAAGTTCCACGCACCGCGGCCACCCGCCGGCGGCGACTGTTCCAGGTTCCCGGCCGGCTGACGCGTACCGCCAGGCAGTGGACGCTTCACCTACCCGACCGCTGGCCCTGGCAAGAACAGTTCACCGAAGCGCTGGAGCGCATCCGCGCGCTCCCAGCCGCGGCCTGAACGCCCCGACCACACCGAATACCCCGCACCGTCGCGCCGGCAGCCCCAGCCAACTTCGGCTGGCCAAAAACGGCACTTTGCGGGCACCTGACACGCCACTATCGCCCCTCAACAGCCACCAGCACGCCGGCCCAGCCGTTTCACCCCCGATCCGGGTCGTCAACCCTCCGATCGACGCCCTCCACGAGGTTATGCGGTGGATTCAGGCTGAGCGGATGGAGGGGCTGCTGGCGCGCATCAAAGAGTCCGACGGGCCACCTCCCGGAGTTCCCGCCACGGGCTTGAAGGTGCTGTTCGACGAGGTGCAGGGCACCGCGGTGGTTCTCCAGGAGTTTGCGACTGCTGAGGACATGAGCGCCGGTGCTCGCGTGTTCAGCGCAATGGACGCCTCGGAGACACCGGGCGCCCGCGCTTCCGTGGACAGGTGCGAGTTGAAGCTTGAGCTCGAGGCCTGACGCGCTCCGGCAGACCGCGCTAGCCGCCGGCTCGCAGCGGACCGCGCATGCCGGCGTTTGATCGCACCTGACTGGCCCAGACCGCTGCCTTATCCCGCAAGCGAGCACGAGACAAGAGTCTGCGCTCGCGCCCGCTTCGGACGATGACCGGGCGCTTGGGGGAGTCCCGCGCGGGCGTCCTGGGACGACCGCTCGCGTGGAGGAAAGGAGCGGTCGGGGATCGCGCCCACGAGCAACACCCCCGCTGACCGAGACGCAGGCCGTTCCAAGCGTCGTCCAGCGCGGCGCACAGATCACCGGCGAGTGGTCAGACAGCGAGTACGCGGGCAGCGCCAAAACCTGAGCCCTGCAACCAGGCGGGCGAGCTCTCGCGCCAGCCATTATCGTGCCGTCCATGATGCGCCTGTATCACCGAGAGCACGCGGGCCGCCCGATCCGCGTCGCATGGATGCTCGAGGAGCTCGGCGAGCCGTATGAGATCACGGTGATGACGCGCGAGGAGAGCAACGGCCAGGCGCACCGCGTCCGCCATCCTCTGGGCCGCGTGCCCGTGCTCGAGGACGAGGAGGGGTTTGTATTCGAGTCGGCGGCGATCTGCCTGCACCTCGCAGACCTGCATCCCGACGCCGGCCTCGCACCGGCACCGGGAACCCATGAGCGAGCGCTGCTTTACCAGTGGACGATCTTCGCCCCAGCCGAGCTCGAGCCGCCGCTGATCGAGTCCGCCGTGCACGCCCAGAGCGACCCCGACCGCTCCGCCGCTGCGCGCGGGCGCTTTGACGAGGCCGCGCGCGCGGTGTCCAGCGCCTTGGATGGCAGCGACTATCTCGTCGGCGGGCGCTTCACGGTGGCTGACGTACTTGTCGGGAGCACGCTGGCTTTCACGGAGCGCATCGGCTTCGCGGATGAGCTCCCGGCGAACCTGAGGGACTACCTGGCGCGGCTCACGCAGCGGCCCGCACGCCAGCGCGCCCTCGAGCGCACCATCTCCGGCTGACGGCGGGAGCCCTTCGACTGAGGCGGCTCACGCCTGCTTACCCGGCGCGATGCGGAAGTGTCCCTGTTGGCGCACGCCAGTGCCCGTGTTCGTCCGAAGCGGTCGCGTCAGACGACGGGCCGACGTTGCCTGCATTGGGGCCCGGAGCAGAAGCCGCGCAGCAACCAGTTTGCTCGACTGGCCGCGCAGGCGCCGGTGCGCCGTACTCTGGGTTCATGTCGGCACCAACGTACGCATCCGTTAACGGGCTGCGGATGTACTACGAGGTCCACGGCAGCGGCTCGCCGCTCGTGCTCCTCCACGGAGGTGCGCTCACGATCGGCCTGGCCTTCGGACCCATGATCCCGGCCTTGGCTGAGAGCCACCGGGTCATCGCGGTCGAGATGCAGGGCCACGGCCATACCGCGGACATCGACCGAGAGATGACGCTTGAGAACTTCGCGGATGACATCGTGAACCTGCTCGGGCAACTTGGCATCGCGCAGGCGGACCTCTTTGGGTACAGCCTCGGCGGCTGCGTCGGCCTGGCGATCGTCACCCGCCATCCAAACCTGGTGGGAAAGCTCGTGCTCGCTTCCACGCCGACGTGTCGCCGGGACTTTGCACTCGATGGACAGCTCGACGCTGACAGAATGCCTACCGCAGCCGACGGCCAAGAATGGGAGGCAGAGTACCGACGGATTGCACCGCATCCCGATCGCTTTGCCGACCTGATCGCTCGGGCAGGGGCGATGGTGGGCGCGATCGAAGACTGGTCGCCCGACGAGCTTCGCGCGATTCGCGCGCCCACCCTCGTCCTGATCGGCGAAAAGGACTTCATCAGCATCGAGCAGGCAGTCAAGACGCTCGACCTCATCCCCGATGCGCAACTTGCGATCCTCCCGGGCGCGACGCACGTGGAAGTGACCCGTCGTCCCAATCAGGTGCTCGCGATGATCGCTCCCTTCCTTGACGCATAAGCCTGAAGCGCAGGAATCGCCGCTGTTCTTGCGGGGATGACGCTCACGCAGCGCAAGGTTGAATACGGCCTCCCACAACTCGATCTCGAGCAGACGGCTGAACACGACGGCGGTGCCAGTGTCGGCAAGGCGTTTGAGCACAGCGAGGCAGGAGGCGTGCTCCGGCTCGTTGGGGAGCAGCGCCTCGGCGACTACGTTAGTGTCGAGAACCACAGCTTTGGGTGGCTGCCAGTCCGGTGCGTCGAACGCAAGCACGCCGCGTGGCAGCGGGGGACGACCTCGCTGGGCCATTCCTCAGCTAGTCCCGGCCGAGCGTGATCGTGTCTATTCGAGCGGTGGTTTTAAATGCGAGTCGCAGCTCGCCTGACCGATTCGACGCGCTTTTTAGGATCTGGCTCGGCAGGCTTGTCGAAGCGCAAGCGCCGGCCGTTGTTGGCGGCGAACTTTGCAGTCCCGGAGGCTGCGCGTCTGGCGGAGTTCTGTCGCTTGGCGGCCATGATGATCCTCATCCTATCGTGATCGCGCTGATCTCATCGGCGGGGGCTAGATCGGTGTGTCGAGGCCTTGTCGACGAGCCTTCGTTGGCTGGCCGCAGTGACCGCGATGGCCGGCGCCCGTTCGGAGACCGCCGAGACCAGCAGGCTGCCAGGTGGCTTGAGTCTCACGAAGGCGAAGCGGCGGGCTGCCCCGGACAAGCTGATTGGGCACAAACGGGCACAAATAGCGATCTTGAGGGTCTACTGCATGAACCGTGGGTTATGCGCCCTCGGCTGGTAGGGGTGGGCAGAGCCCGCCGAGTGAGAGCATCGCCAGTGCGATGACGGACCAGGGTGAGTGGAAGCCGAACCCGCGACGCATGATCAACCGGATCTGCGTGTTCACCTGCTCGACGCGTGCGTTGCTCAGGCCGTGCTTGATCGCTGCTTCCACCATGGGACGCTGCTGCGTGATTCGTTTGGCCAGTTTGCGGAACGGCTCCAGGCGACATCGTCGTGCCCACTTCAGCCACGCCTCGAGTAGTGCCAGCGCCTTCTTGGGGGCGAGACGGTAGATCAGGCGCAACTGCTGGGCGAGCAGGTAGGCGCGGAACAGGCGCTGGTTGACCTGCTGGATGCGGGCGAGCTTGAGCTCCTGGCGCTCGGTCAGCTTCTCTGCGTTCTTCCACAGCACGAAGCGCGCGCCCTTGAGCTCCTTGGCGAGCAGCGCTTCACCGGCCTTGCGCGCTTCGTTCCAGACCTCGCGACGGATCTCATCCAGCGCGTCGGTCGCGGCTTTGACGATGTGAAACGGATCGAGACACACGAGCGCGTTCTGGCAGCGCTCGCGCACCGGTCGGGTGATCCAGTCAGCGTCATCACAGGAGACGAGCTTGATCTCCTGAGCACGCGCGTGGCCCAGCAGATCCAGGAACTTCTCGACCGTCGCCCGGTCGCGGCCGGGGTGAGCCCAGACCAAACGCCCGGTGTCGTGATCGACGACGACGACCATGTAGGTCTGGCCCTTGGCTGTTGAGATCTCGTCGATCCCGATGCGCTTGAGGTTCGCCAACGGATCGCGCCTGGCGCCTTCGTCGACCATCACGCGCTCACAGATCCAGCCCACCGTGCGCCAGTTGATCCGCATCAGTGCCGCAACCGCCTTCTTGGAGGTGTTCACCGCAAGCCACGCCGCGGTGTCCTCGAACGCGACCGTGAAGCTCGAGCCGTGCCGCGCCCACGGCACCGCCGCGACCACGACGCCGTGGCGCTTGCAGCTGACCCGGTGCGTCGGGCTCTCCAGGTAGACAAGCGTCGTGCCGAAGTCAAGCGCCCGCCAGCGCTTGGGCTTGGCACCATCCCCCTGGTCATAGCCCGGGCAGCGCCGCCGGCAATGCGGGCAGCGGCCGCGCTCCCTGGCCTTCGGGCGAACCTTCACGACCAACGCCTCATCCTCGATGAACGCGTCCTCGATGACCGCTCGGCTGAGCCCGAGCAGCAGCTTCCATATCCTTCTACCGCGCACGTCGCACCGCTCCTTTCAGTGGGTTTCAGTCCTCTTCAAACCGGAACCCTAAGAGCACCGCGGCGTGCGCACCCTCAACCCCTCGCTCCGGGCGCCCCTGCGCCCGGAAACAGTCGCCCTTTCAGCGCAGCCGGCCGGCGGGTCAAGCGCCGCGGAAAACGCTGCAAAACACTGCTGCGACTCGCGAACCGCCACCCACCACCGAGGCGGCGCTTGACGCATAGCCGGACGGCGGAGCTACGCGCTGAAAGCCCTCAAACCACCCACGGAACATGCAGAAGCGCCGATTTTGGCCCTTCCGCACGGCGGCTCCCGGTGACTGGTCCGCATCAAAACCAGCTCCGTTGCAGGGACTTCTCCAATGGAGCCAACCGGGATCGAACCGGTGACCTCCTGCTTGCAAAGCAGGGGCGGACCTGCTGGAGCCAATAGGCACGGTGGTTTAGCATCGGCAAAAGTGGCGTTACTGCTAGCGAAAATGGCTAGTGCGGTACTCAAAGCGGTACTCACGGCCGGGTGGTACTCATGTGGTACTCTCTCTGATCGATGGCTGTTGACGGCAAGCAAAACGGCGGTGAACCAACCGGCGCGCTCGTAGTTGTGGGCCGGGCGGACAAGCCGGTCTACGAGGCCAAGTGGCGACGCGCGGGGCGACAGGTGAAGCGCCGTGTCGGTTCCGCATGGCTTGAGCGCGCGGCCAACGGGAGCGGATGGGCTCCTCGCCGCGGGCGGGTGCAGGAGGGTTACTTCGACGAGAAACGCGCGACAGTGCGCATGGCCGAGCTGATCGCCGAGCACGACGAGGAGGAGGGGGCGATCGAAGCGGGCGATCGGGAGCGCCGCGAGCGTGGCGTGACCTTCCGCGAGGTGGCAGTGGAGTGGCTCGAGTACCTGCGGCACGAGCGCGGGGCGAAGCCGTCCACGCTCAGCGACTACGGCTACATGCTCGCCGAGCCCGGAGCACCGCACCGCCGCGGCAAGGGCAAGAGCCCTGGAGTGCTCATGGCCGCGTTTGGCGACAGGCCCGCAGCGAAAATCACCACACGGGACATATCGGCGTTCCTGCGCAAGCTGGACACCGAGGGCGTATCTCCCCGCTCGGTCAACAAGAATCGTCAGGTGCTCTCGGCGATCTTTGGCTTTGCCTGCCGCGTTGACACCCACGGCCTGCCTTCGAACCCTGTGGCCGGCACGACCAAGCGCCGCGAACCACCGGCAGCCGTGCTCGACTTCTATGAGCCGGAGGAGGTCGAGATGATCGCCGTCGCGGCCGCCGATAGGTTACACCGCGGAGCGCAACCGGCCAACCTGAGCGACGAGGAGATCGCCTGGCGCGCACGCGAGGACGCGCAGGACGGCGAGCTGTTCCGCCTGGCCGCCTATACCGGCCTACGCCTCGGCGAGCTGATCGCGCTGCGCTGGGAGGACATCGATCTCGACACACGCCGCATGGTCGTCCACCGCGCCGTGTCTGCCGGCGTGGAGGGGCCGACAAAGAGCTGGCAGGCGCGCTTCCTGCCCCTCGCCGATCCTGCAGCAGAAGCCCTCGAACGTCTGCAGGCACGCGGCGACTACACCTCACGCGAGGACTACATCTTCTGCTCACGACTTGGCCGGCGCCTCGACCCTTCGGCCGTCCGTCGTCGCTTCAAGGCGGCACGCGACGCCGCCGGGCTGCGCCCGCTGCGCTTCCACGCCCTCCGTCACGCCGCTGGCAGCCTGATCGCCCGGCACGCTGACGCGCGCTTCGTCCAGGAGTTCCTCGGGCACTCACGAATCACGACCACCGAGCGCTACATGCATGCCAAGGCGCGACCGGAGGATCTCGAGCGGGTTAATCTGGCGTTTGCGGTCAAGAGCCTGGCCAAATAGCTGGCCAAGCGCCTGGCTATCGGCTAGCATCTAGCTACGCCAAACCCTAGAGCACGCGATCAAGTGCCATGACGAGCGAGGGGACCATGCCAAAGCTCCGTTCAGCCCCACAGGAAGCCCACCGAAAGGCCGTCGAGTCGAGCATCGCCGATGTCGTCGGATACCTCCAGGAGGTGCTCGGACAGAAGCTGGTTGCGCACATTGCCGGAGTAGCCGACCCCAGGACAGCCGCGCGCTGGGCAGCCGGCGAGCGCGCTCCGCGAGCAGAGCACGAGCAGCGCCTGCGCTGCGCCTACCAGACGTTCCAACTACTGCTCGCCGAGGAGTCTCCCCACACCGTCCGCGCATGGTTCCTCGGCCTCAACCCCCAGCTCGATGACCAATCCCCCGCACAGAGCATCCGCGAAGGAGATTTTCGCGACGTGCTCGTGGCCGCCAAGGCATTCCTCGCCGGAGGATGAGTGGCACCCAAAAGACCGAAGATCGTTGAGCCCCCGAAGAGCGGCCTGTGGCGGGTCGGTCGCTCACCCGACCCCCTTCGCTTCAGCGACCCGCTGGACCCCGGCCTGCTCGAAAACCGCACCACCGGCAACCGCTTCGACAGTCCCACCGGCGACTACCGCGTCTGCTACTTCGCGACGGCGCTCGACGGGTGCTTTGGAGAGACGCTCTCCCGTTTCCGACCCGACCCCGGTCTGAGCGCGATAGCTCACGAAGAAGGTTTCATGGCGCTCGGCGAGGTTCCGGCTGACTGGCGCCACCGCCGTCTTGCGGTCCGTGCCACCCCCGCGCCGAGCGACGCGATCCCAGCGATCCGCTTTCTCGATGTCGAGGCAGCGGAGACCCGTGCGCTGCTCCGCAACGAGATCGGTGAGCTACTCGCCTACTACGGGTACAGCGACCTCGATGTCCCCACGGTGCGCGGCGGAGATCGCCGCATAACGCGCTGGATCGGGCGCTGGGCCTACGAGCAACGCGACGCAGACGATCGCCTCGAGTACGCCGGCATCCGCTACCTGTCGCGACTCTCCTCCGAGTGGGAGTGCTGGGCGCTGTTCGAGGACGTGGCGCTCGACGAGCAGGAGAGGCGACCCATCACCCGCGATGACCGTGCGCTCACAAGCGTCGCCGAGCTTTACGGACTAACGGTCTTCTGAATGGCTCACGCCGCCGATCTGTCCCGCGGCTGACTCCGCACCACTGCCTCGATCTCATCGCGCAGGAAGATCCATCGCCGCCCGAGCTTGTGACCGGGAAGCAGTCCGCGCCGTGCGTATTCGAGCACGGTCGAGAGCGGCAGGTGCAGCAGCTCGGCGACGTCGCCGCCGTCGAGGACGTCTTCGCGCGTCAACCGAGGATGGGTTGAGATGGATGTGGGAATGGTGCTCATCACCTTTTGGCAGAGGAATGGCCTTCTGGGTTAAAAGACCACGAGCCGCCAGGAACGGCCAACGAGTTCACCGACCGCCGGCCTCGTCCGAGCGACAGCCCTCGGCTCTAACCAGATCGTCGACCGCACCACACCCCTCGGCAGCGGACTACCCGCTCCCAAATCAGCGACTCCAGCGCGCGACGCCGGACCTCCTGAGCGACCCTGCGTCGCTTCACTCCCCTCCAGTACAGACAAGATGCACGGCGGTGCCGTCGCTGTGCGAGCGCTGTGCGAATTGCTTGGCCGGTTCGGCGCGCTGAGGGTCATCACCCATGTGATGACTGCGGCGAGCATAGGTGCGTCCCGGGGCGGCGGGTACGCACGCTACCTGGAGAGCAAGACGGTGGAGCCCGAGCGCGGGGACTACTACCTGACACCCGATGGGGAGATGGCGCAGGCCCCCGGCCGCTGGCTGGCCGATGCCGAGACCCTGGAGAGGCTCGGGGTTCGGGCCGGCGGGCCGGTGGATGGCGCTGACTTCATCGCGCTGATGGAGGGCCGTCACCCAGGGACCGGCCGGTGGCTTCGTCCGGAGGGTGCCGGCGGCGGCCGGGGCGGCGGGATCGACGTGACGTTCAGCGCACCGAAGTCCGTCTCGACCGTATGGGCGCTCGGCGACCCGTGGCAGCGCGAGCAGATCGAGCAGGCCCACGCCAGGGCGGTCGAGCAGACCATCCACCATCTGGGAGAGCAGGTGCCCGTCGTGCGGCGTCGCTACAGCGGCCAGGTCGTGGAAGAGCACGCCAAGGACGTGATCGCGACCGAGTACCGGCACACCACCGCCCGCGGGGTCGCGGGCGCCCAGGCCCCGGACCCGCAGCTGCACAGCCATGTCGTGATCACCGGCGCTGTCCGTGAGGACGACCGGATCGTGGCGGTCGCGTCGCGGCCGATCTTCCGCTCCGCGCGGGAGCTGGGCGCGTTCTACCGCTCCGCGCTCGCCGACGAGCTCGTGCGGGAGGGGTACGCGATCGAGCAGGGCACCGGGAAGGATGGCCGGTACTTCGAGATCGCCGGTGTCCCCCGCGAGCTGTGCGAGGCGTTCTCCGGTCGCTCCCGTGAGGTCGCCCGTGCGGCGGAGCGCTTCCGTGCCCGCTACGGCCGAGCTCCCGAACGTGGCGAGCTGCGCAACCTCGCGCTCGAGAACCGCAGAGTCCAAGACAGCTGACCACACGCTCGGACCTCCAACGAGTGTGGACAGAGACCGGGCGCGACCACGGGTTTGGGCCCGGACGAGGCGGTGCGGTTGATCGGCGCATCCGAGCGCCCTGCAGGCCGAGTGCGCGATCGAGGATCGGGTCGAGGCGAAGCTGACCGAGCAGCACGCAGTGTTCGAGGAGCGCGACCTGCGCGCGGTCGTGCTGGAGCAGGCCGCCGGGGAGATGGCGCCGGATCGAGGCGCTCGCGGTCGCGCGGGAGATGGTCCGCGACCGGCGCGTGCTGACTCTTGAGGGCGGGCGGATGACCACCCTGGCGGTGCGTGCCCAGGAGCAGGTGATCGAACGTCGCGCCACCCAGCTCGCCCAGCCCGCAGGCCGGGACGTCGGTGATATCGCACGCGGTAACGCTGTCCGGGAGGTAGCTGAGCGCATCGGGGGGCCGCTCAGCCCCGAGCAGCACCACGCGCTCGAAGTCCTCACCGGTCCCGAGCGCGCCGCGGTCCTCGTTGGCCCAGCGGGGACCGGCAAGGGAGTGGTGATCGACGCTGTTGCTCGCGCGGAGCAGTACGCCGGCCGTGAGACGGTCGGGGTCGCCGTGTCCGGCTCGACAGCCGAGCGCTTAGGAGCGGACAGCCCTGCGCTTGCCGGACGCACGCTCACCCTGGACGCCCTTGTCGCTCGGGCAAACACGGGGACCGTCTACGTGGGCAGGGACACGACGGTCATCCTGGACGAGGCGGGGATGGTCGACCACAAGCGCCTCGACGCGCTGACCGAGCTGGTGGAGCGCTCCGAAGCGAAGCTGATCGCTGTCGGCGACGGCAAGCAGCTCCCCTCGATCGGCCCCGGCGGCATGTTCGACCGGCTCGCCCGCCACGCCCCGACTGTTGAGCTGGCCGACATCCACCGCACCAAGGACCCCGCCGACCAGCGCGCATGGCAAGCACTACGCGCAGGAGAACCGGAGCGCGCGATGGCGCACTACGCCTCACGCGGCCAGCTACACCTCTCAGACACCCGCGACCAGGCGGCAGAGCAAGCCGTACAAACATGGGCCACGCTCACAGAGGGCCGCGATATCCGCGAGGTCGCGTTGATCGCCGACGCCTCCAACCAGGAGATTGACCGGCTCAACGCCCGCGCACAACACCTACGCGCAGAGCGCGGCGAACTCGGCCACCACGAGATCCAGCTACCCGGCGTCCACTACGGCCTCCGCGAAGGCGACCTCATCGCCTTCACCGCGCAGCACCGCCCCCGAGGGCAGCCACGAGTCGAGAACGGCACCCGCGGCCAAGTGAGCGCCATCCACGAGCGGCGCGTGACCGTCACCATCGACGGATCGCAGCGCAAAATCCAGCTCACCAGCGAGCACCTCGACTCGCTGAGACTGGCCTACGCACAACACGTCTACCGCCAGCAGGGCGCGACCGTCGAGCGATCCGTCGTCCTTACCGGCGGCTGGCAGACCAGCAAGGAGACCGCCTACGTCGAGGCGACCAGGGCACGCCACGGCACTACCTGGTTCATCGCACGTGAGGACCTCGGCATCGAAGGACAGGACGCCGCGCGCGTCACGCGCCTGGCACAGAAGATGTGCAACAGTCGCACCAAGACCCCATCGCTCGCGCATCCCGAGCTGCCCGACCCACGCTGGGGACCGCGGTTCGACCTCGCCCGCATTCGACCACCAAGTCTGACGCGTTGGCTTACGCCTCCCGCGCGGAACCCTGATCGCACACCAGACCGCGACGCTCATCGTGGACGATGACCCAATAATGGCAGCGCCCGGAGGGAGCATCAATCTGAGACGCGTTGTCGACGCCGCCTCCACCAGTAGGTGCTCGCGCGGGACGCTCGCGCCTCGTCGCAAGCAGCGACGCGATCGGCACGGGCGCTGGCTACCGCCTGCCGCGCGAGAGCCTGCGCCGCAGCCCTGCAATTGGCGAATAGGGGGTCTCTTGGATCGCTCGCCGCGAGCCCTGCGTTTATGCTCGCGCAGGCATTTGCGGCCCAAGGCGTTCGCGCGGCTTCTTCTCGGATCGCGGGAAGCTGACCTCTATCGCAAGACCTCCGTCTGGCTGGGCTTGGCTGGTGATAGTGGCCTCGTGCGCGTTCGCGATCGCTTGGACGATGGAGAGCCCGAGGCCGTGTCCGTTGTTGTTTTGGGTTCGGGTGCCGTTGAGTCGTTGGAAGGGCTCGAAGAGGCGCTGAATCTCCTCGATCGGGATCACCGGACCAGTGTTCGTGACGGTCAGGACCGCGTGCTGGTTGCGAGTTTTGGTGGCGATCTCGACGTACCCGCCGAGTGTGTTGTGATGAATGGCGTTGTCGATGAGGTTGGCGATCAGCCGCTCGAGCAGGCGAGGATCGCCTTCAACGGGCGCGGGTCGCAGGGTCCTGTTGATAGTGAGCCCCAGACGGTGGGTGTCGCTGCGCGGAGCGAGTAGGACGTGTTCGGTGATGCGGGCGAGGTCGCAGGGTTCTCGCTCGTCGAGTCCGCCTTCGCTTTTGGCGAGCGTCAGTAGACCGTCGATCAGGTGTTGTTGCTGCTCGGTGTTTAGCAGCGCCTTTTCGCAGGTGGCCAGCAGCGACTCGACCGTTGGGTTGTGGTCTGAGAGTGCGATCTGGAGCAATGAGCGCTCGACGGTCAGTGGGGTGCCAAGCTCGTGTGACGCGTTGGCGACGAAGTGCCGTTGGGAATCAAACGCCGCTTGTAGACGCTCGAGTAGCTGGTCGAGGGTATCGCCGAGCTCTTTGAACTCGTCGTCGGGTCCGTCGAGGTCGAGGCGCTCGTTGAGGTTGCGAGCGGAGATCGACTGGGCGGTACGCGCGATCGTGCGCACGGGACGCAGTACCCGGCCTGCCATGTACCAGCCCAGGCCGAAGGAGGCCAGCGTCATGATCGCGAGCGTGACCCCGGACCAGAGCAGCTCAGCATTGAGATCGACCCGGTTCTGCGTGTTGACAGCGGTCGCGACTAGCGCGGCCGCGGTCGGGGCTGTTCCCGCTGGGCGGTTGTGCGGGTGCCCGAGCGGAAGCGGCGTTGGCTGCGCACTGGAGCTGGCGCCCTTTGTATGCACAACGGGAGCACTGATCGTGTCGGGAAGGTTTGCGCGCACAAGCGTGTAGGTGATCGCCAGTAGCCCGGCGCCACATATCAGGAACAGACCGCCGTAAAGGAGGCTGAGTCGCAGCCGCGCCGTCCGGCGCGGGACCCGCATCCGCGAGCGGGACGCGACGGGTGGGCGACGGGTGGGCGTGGTCATTGGATGCGGTAGCCGGCCTCGCGGATGGTGTCGATCACCGGCGGGGTCCCAAGCTCGGCCCGCAGCCGCGAGATGGTGTTCTTGACTGCGCTGCTGAACGGATCGGCGTTTTCGTCCCATACACGCTGCAGCAGCTCCTCCGCGGGCACGACCCTGCCCTCTGCTGCCAGTAGGTATTCGAGCACCCCGAACTCCTTGGGGCGCAGCGCAAGTCGCCGGCCGCCACGGGTGGCGACCCTTCGCGCCGGGTCCAGGTTCAGGTCTCCATGTACCAGTGCCGGCGGCAACGATCGACCGTCGCGACGGGCGAGCGCCCTGATTCGCGCGACAAGCTCGCCGAAGTCAAACGGCTTGGGTAGGTAGTCGTCGGCGCCGAGCCCGAGGCCGGCGATTCGGTCCCCGATGCCGTCGGCGGCTGTCAGCATCAGCACGCGACTCTCGCAGCGCTCGGCCACCAGCGCGCGGCAGACCTCATCGCCGTGCATCAACGGCAGGTCGCGGTCGAGCACGATCACGTCATATGCGTTGACGCGGGAGCGAGCGAGGGCGTCGCGGCCGTCGTGGGCGATGTCCACGGCAATCCCCTCACGGCGCAGCCCACCGGCGACCGTTTCGGCCAGCAACTCATGATCCTCGGCAAGTAGCAGTCGCATTGGCTTCTCCGGACGGTCGCACGCGCGCCGCCCAGCGCTCGATCTTAGGGGCGCGAAGGTCGCAGCCAGGTCGCATTTTCTGGGACCGGCGTGCGACCAGCCATTTCGTACAACGCCTCCGAAGCGAACACCAACCCTCTTAAGGAGGCCCGAGAAGCATGGAGATCACCGACCGCACAACCTCTACCGACCCTCTGGGGTCCGCGCATCCAAGGCGCCGACGGCACGGCGGGACAGTGCGTCTGCTGCTTGCCTGCTCCGCGCTACTGCTGACGGCGATGTTGGCTGCCGGCTGTGGTAGCAGTTCCAGCGGCAGCAGTGTCGCCCACGTCCAGTCCGGGACGACCACGAAAACCGGCGCTGCGTCCGCGGGCGAGCCCAACCTACTCGCCCTCGCGGAATGTATGCGCAAGCACGGGGTGCCCAACTTTCCGGACCCCGACGGCTCAGGCCAGCTCGATCTGAGTGGCCTGAACCCGGAATCGCCGACGTTCCAGGCCGCCGCGAGCGCCTGCAGGTCCTTCGGTGGCGTCACGCCGAAACAGGTCACGCAGACGGCGCAGATCCAGCAAGAACAGCTCAATCTGGCGGAGTGCATGCGCTCGCACGGGGTACCGAACTACCCCGACGGTCCGATCAACAAGAGCAGCGGGATAGACGAGAGCTCGCCTGTCTTCCAGCGAGCCTTCCAAGCCTGCAGCAAGAACCTGTCGGGCGGTAAAGCTCCGGGGCCAGGCGGTCAGGTTCCGGTTACGCCTGGTGAATGACGATGAGCGCCACCACGTCAAAATCCGCCGACCACGCAGCGGGGATCGCGGCGCCACCGCGGCGGCGATGGCGCCGTCGGTTGCTCGTCACGGCGGGCGGGCTCCTGCTCGTCCTTGTGGCGGTGGCGTGGGCGGGCGGGCTCTTCGACGGAGCCCGCGCCCGGCAGCCCGGGGTCAGCGACAACGAATCCCCGACCTCGACCGCGACGGTCATCCGAGGAACGCTGTCCTCCCAGCTCAGCGCCGAAGGGACGCTCGGCTACACAGGCGGATCGGAATACAAAGTGATTAACGGGGCGTCCGGGACATTCTCGGAGCTGCCCGCTGCTGGTGAGTCGTTCTCGCGCGGGCAGGTGCTCTACCGTGTCTCGGACCGCCCGGTGGTCCTGCTTTACGGGAACACCCCCGTGTACCGGTCCCTCTCCGAAGGAGACGAAGGGCCCGACGTGCGGCAGCTGAACCGCAACCTCGTCGCGCTCGGGTACGCAAGCAGATCAGAGCTCGGGCGGGAGTCGAGCTACTTCAGCGCAGAGACCAGGTACGCACTCGAGCGGCTCCAGGAACGGCTCGGCGAGGAGGAGACCGGGTCCCTTCCCGAAGGACAGGCGGTGTTCCTGCCCGGTCAGATCCGGATCAGCTCCGTGACTGCAGCGCTCGGAACCTCCGCCGCACCGGCGACGGCCGTTATGCAGGCGACCTCGACCAGCCGACAGGTGGTGGTGAACCTCGATGCCTCTCAGCAGAGCGAGGTCAACATCGGCAATGGCGCGCAGATCACGTTGCCGGACGGGCAGGCCACGCCGGGGGTGGTGAGCGGCATCGGGACCGTCGCCAGCGGCGGCAAGAACGCGACATTGCCGGTTTACATCACGCTCAAGCACCCTGACGCTGCCGGCGAGCTCGATCAGGCGCCGGTGACGGTGGAGATCACGACCGCCGAGATCAGGAACGCGCTGATCGTCCCGGTCGATTCGCTCCTCGCGCTTACCGGCGGCGGGTACGCGGTAGAGACCGTTGAAGCAGACGCGGTTCACAAGCTGGTGGCCGTGTCGCTGGGCACCTTCGATGACGCCGCCGGGACGGTGCAGGTAAGCGGCGATCTGAGTGCGGGCGAGCGGATCATGGTGCCCAACCTATGACCGTCAAGGACACGCACGACATCCTGCCCGCCGCAGAGATTGACGGGAGGAGCAGCCGCCGCGGGGACGAGAACGGCGACCGCCCGAACGTCGTGGAGCTGCGCGCGGTAACCCGGATCTACGGGACTGAGCCGCCGGTTCTCGCATTGCGCGGCGTCGATCTAACGGTCGCCCGTGGTGAGCTGGTCGCGATTGTCGGACCGTCGGGGTCGGGTAAGACGACGCTCCTGCACATAATCGGCACGCTCGATCTGCCGAGCAGCGGGACCGTCCGGATCGACGGGATCGACGTCGCCGGCCTCGACGACCGAGAGCTTGCCGCACTGCGGGCCCGCAGCATCGGGTTCGTCTTCCAGCAGTTCTTCCTGGCGGAGCACCAAACCGTGCTCGACAACGTCGCCGATGGGCTGCTCTATGCAGGGGTGCAGGTCCATGAGCGACGCGAGCTGGCGGCCCAGGCGCTTGGCGCGGTCGGGCTGGCAGATCGCCAGGACGCTCGACCCACGACTATGTCCGGCGGTCAGCGCCAGCGCATCGCGATCGCCCGCGCCCTCGTCGGCCAGCCCGCGATCGTACTCGCCGACGAGCCGACCGGAAACCTCGACAGTCACACCGGAGAGTCGATCCTCGAACTGCTCGAGGAACTCAACCGAAAGGGCGCCACAATCATCGTGATCACTCACGACCAAGACCTCGCAACGCGCCTGCACCGGCAGGTTCATGTGCGGGACGGGCTGATCGCCACAGACACAGCCGGTAACGAGCAGCCCGCCGCCGATAACCGCAGGACGGAGGATCAGCGATGAGCGCAAGCGCCCAACTGATCCCCGCGCGCCTGCGCCCCGGTGACATGGCACGAGTCGCCAGCGTTGGGCTACGCACACGGCGCCTCAGGGCCGCACTGTCCGCATTGGGAATCGCAATCGGGGTCGCGGCGATCGTCGCCGTACTCGGGCTCTCATCCTCGAGCCAGGCAGGGCTGTTGGCGGAGATCGACCGGCTCGGCACGAACCTGTTGACCGTCACCAACGGACAGACGTTCACCGGCGAAGCGGCGACGTTGCCACTCGCCGCGCCAGCGATGATCGGACGGATCGAGCCTGTCATCAACGTCGCTGATACCGGCAAGCTGGCTGGCGTCAACGTGTATCGCAGCCCGCTGATCCCGTCGATCGAAACCAACGAGCTCAGTGTCCAGGCCGCCAGCCTTGACCTTCCTTCGGTGGTCGGCGCGAGCATCTCACAAGGGCAGTATTTGAACGCCGCGACCGCGACCGAGCCCACCGTTGTGCTCGGCGCCGCGGCCGCCCAGAGGCTCGGAATCGACCGTCTATACCGCAGTGAGCGGGTCTGGCTTGGCGGAATGTGGTTCTACGTGGTTGGCATCCTCAATTCGGCCACGCTCGCCCCGGAAATAGACGAGAGCGCACTCATCGGCTACACGGCCGCCAGGCGATACCTCGACTACACCGGCACCGCCGCCAACGGTAAAACCACAGCCGGCCCTCCGACCGAGATCTACCTTCGCGCCGAGAACAGCCAAGTCAACGCCGTGTACTCCGTGCTCGCGCAGACGGCCAACCCCGAGAACCCCAGCCAGGTCGCCGTGTCGCAACCCTCATCCGCCCTGACCGCCCGCGCCGATGCCAAGGGTGCGTTCAACGGGCTGTTCCTCGGCCTCGGGGCGGTCGCACTCCTCGTCGGCGCGGTCGGCGTCGCGAACATCATGATCATCAGCGTTCTCGAGCGCCGCTCAGAAATCGGTCTACGGCGCGCGCTCGGCGCGACCCGTGGTCAGGTCCGCATGCAGTTCCTCTCAGAGGCGATCCTCCTCGCGCTGCTCGGCGGCACCGGCGGGGTTGCAATCGGAGTACTCGCAACGGTCGTCTACGCCCACACAAAGCAGTGGGCCGTCGTGATACCCACCGAGGCATGGGCCGGCGGGATCCTCTCCGCGATCCTGATCGGCGCGATTGCCGGACTACTCCCGGCGATCCGCGCCGCACGCCTCTCACCCACCGATGCCCTGAGAACCGTGTAACCCAAACTCGCGACGTGCGGCCCACTCGGCGCCGGTGATATCCAACTCGTAGGGAAAGGGCCGCCTCTCGCCACGCGAGCCGTGAGGCGTCGAAGAGCCACGCTCGGCCCACTCGCGGCGGGCGACGCAGACCTGCGTTCATCGTCTTACGCGCATCTCATCGGCGGCTCCGCAGGCCCCGCTCAGCGCGGAAAGGAGGCCGCCCCGAGCGGCCAGCGAGACGCCCGAGCTGGAACTGCTTGCGCCTCAGGAGCGGACGCCGCTCCGCCCTACGCACTGCCGCCGACGGCGACGAACCCTGATTGGAACCTTGGCAGGCCCCGTGAAGGGCGGAAGCCCTGCGAGCACTCGAACCTCGACCTCCTGCCTGCAAACCGTCGCTACGTCGATCCCCCTACAGAATCAGGTCCGATGTGGTACTCACCTGCGGTACTCTCCGTCAAAACCGAATACCTATCGAGCACTGGCCACCGCCCAAAACCAACCGCTTTGCAGGGCTTTTCTCCGATGGAGCCAGCCGGGATCGAACCGGCGACCTCCTGCTTGCAAAGCAGGCGCTCTCCCAGCTGAGCTATGGCCCCAGGAGCACCGAGTGTAGGGGAGGCACACGCGGGAGGACATGCGGCGAGGCAGCCACCGGGGCAAGACGTCTACCGATCGAAGTCGAAGTCCCGCGGGGCCTGCTGCTCGAACCACAGTCGCTCCTGCCCAGGGGTGTCGTGCAGGAGCTCGGGGGTCTCCTCCATAACATCCTCGACAGGCTTGCCTGGTCGACCATCATCCGTCGGCCCGCCACCGTACGCGCCGTACGCATCCCCGTCCCGGTGCTCGCCCAGCACCGCGCGCATGTCCAGCTCGGCCGTCTCCTGCCCCACGTTCGAGAACGCCTGGGTCTCGCCGGCCGGCGAGACCTGCTCGAGGTCGCCCCCGGCCGGCCGAACGTCCTCCTCGGCAAGGCCGGCACCGCCAGCCGCGACGCCGTGATCGGCACCGTCCACCGGCTCGCCGGCGCGAACGGGTCCGAAGGCCTCGCCCTCCTCACGGGCGACCGCCCCGGGATCGGCGCCTCGCAGGCGCTTGAGCTCCAGGTGCTCGCGGATGGCGTCATCGAGCAGTCCCATGCGCCGACAAACCATACTGCGCCGCTCACTGGCGCCAGCCTCCGCCCCGCGACACGGCGTGCGCGCCACTACACTTGCGTGGTCCCGTCCGGGCGATCGCCCGGACGCACGGGGCTATAGCTCAGTTGGGAGAGCGCCTGGATCGCACCCAGGAGGTCGCGAGTTCGAGTCTCGCTAGCTCCATTCGAAGAAGCCCTGCAAATGCAGGGCTTCTTCTGTCGGTGGGTGCGCCGGAGCAACGTGACGGAGGGGCAGAAAGGCCGATTTGTGCCCGTTTGTGCCCATTGGGAGGTCCGTCCAAGATCCCGCAGGCACCGCCCACGGACGAGACCAGCGTTGAGCGGGCCAAGTCCCGAGCGCTCTCGTCGCGCGTGCTTACTCAGGGTCGCGGCTCGCGATCTGCTCGGCGCGGGCGTGGATCGCGGATGCCGGTATGTCCAGGGCGGTGGCGAGCTTGGTGATGTTGGTGAGGGAGACGTTGCGCTGTCCCATCGAGGCGCGGTGGACCGGCCATGACGCCCACGGCGACGATCGAGCAGGCAGCCGAACTGGCGGCGGCGCCCGCCGACCTACCGTCTCGAGCCGGTGGCCGCAGAGGACGCTATCAGGCAATTCTGTACGTAGCTGGTCGAGCGCCTAGCGCCGTGCCATCCAGGGCTGCTGCAATGCTGCACGGCCATGGATGCTTTCCTGGGCACGTTGGCTGGTGTCACGGTCGGTGGCGTGGCGACCTATGTCACTCAGCGCGGCGCCGACAAGCGGCGCGAGAAGAACGAAGCGACGCAGACAGTTGCACAGCTGTACGACGACGCAATCGCTGCTGTAGCGGAGGTCGAAGCCTCTCGATGGGGTCCGGGTTTGCGCATAGATCAGGACACGTTCCCAGCAATCACCGGCGCGAAGAAGGACGAAATGGTCGAGCTTTTGGAAGCCGGTACGTTGAAGCGCTTTCTGGATGCCAAGATGGCGGCACGGGCCGCACTCGCAGCACTTCATCCGTATTCAACCGATCTCAAGCGCTTCTGGGATAAGAGCGAAGCAGCAAGCCAAGAGGACTTCGACGAGCTGATATCGCTGCTGGCTAAACGCCGAGCACAACTGCTCACCTCATAGGCGCAGCCGAGGATGGCCGGGTCGACGTGCCTTGGTCGCCCCGGCCGCGCTACTTCGCAGGTTCGTGAGCACGACCGAGAGGTCGCGCGGTCCCGTAGGACTACGGTCGGCGCTTCGAGCACGAGTCGGCCGTTGCGCTCCAGCGCGTGCGTGACCCGGCCGGCGCGTAGAAGCTGCTTGGCGTTGGACGGCTCCAGCTCGAACACGCGCAGCGCGTAGGCGTTGAAGTTGTGGTCCCGCCACGATCGGGGGCGACGTGGGTCATCGCGCACCACTGGTTCGCGTGAGCAAGCTGGGGCTGATCTGCGTGTGACGGCCGTCGCGAAGGTTGTCGCGGAACCTGTCGCAAGGCGCGTCAGGTTCGCGACAGGCTGCCGGTCAGCTCCAGCACCCTGCTTTTGGCTCTGTAGAGCCAAATCTGCCTGCCAGGGACCCGCGCGGGTTGGTGGTGGTCGGTCATTGACCACCCCCCTCTCAGCTTTGCTATTCGATGGTGGTGGTCAATGACCTGAAGTGGTGGTTGGTGGGGCAGGCAGTGGTGGGGCCGGTCCTGTGCTGGATGCTCGGACCGGCTGGATGAGCTTCGCTTGCTGGGGTGTCCCGTTGGCGTGGCGTCGTCGGAGTAGAGAGCAGAGACGTTTCGATTCTGGTGGCGAAGCCGTGATCTGGCGGCAGGGGTTCGGGGTGTGGCGTCCCCGTATCGGCTTGCTCGCGCACGTCGCGGCGATCAATGACGTGCGCCTGCACGTCCAGGAGCCATCGAACGCTGCGGTATTCTTTGGGGCCTGATGGTTCTCGATACCGCCAGATTCAAGACGCAGACGGTCAGCCTCGGCGAGCCCGTGACGTTCGAGGGCGAGGACGCCGAGCGGTTCCTCCGCGAGATCAAGGACGGTCCCTCGCCGGAGCGTATAGCGGAGCTGCGTGCGGCTGTTGCCGCTGCTGCGCCAGATCGTGGTCGCAGTGCGAACGAGATGTTCCGCTAGGAGTGCCGGCTCCGGTGGCAGTGACCGTCGGCCGACTCTTACGGGTCGGGATGATCGGCACAGATCGCCACTACGCGGGACAGGGCGTTGGATACAGGCTGCTCAGGACGGCGATCGACAGCGCCGCGGTGATGAGCGAGGCGGTGTCGGTGCGGTTCATCATCGCTGACGCTGTCGATACGCAGAGGGCTTGGTATGAGCGGCAAGGGTTCGTCCCCAACCGGTCAAAGGCCGAGCAGGAGCGCTTGGCCCGGGTCCGAGAGAACACGGGTGTAGCGGCGACGAGCATGCGCCTGGATCTCGGACCCGACCCCCGCCTCTTGGGCACGTAAGCCAAGCCAGGTTCCTCTTGTGGCCAGGACCGGCGGTACGAGACCCGGGGCGCCACTTCCCCCGTCCCATGTACGGGCTTCTATGCCGAGCGCGCGTTCTGGTGCAGCACAGGCACCCTCGGCCCGGCGAAAAAACTTGTGCAGAGGCTGTCCCGTTTGGGGGTGGTTCGTCGGAGAAGGAGGTAGGGACCCTCCCGTTCTGAACCCCAAACACAAGGAGTGATTCGTCATGCAGTCTCGTTTGACCCTCTGGTTCTCCTCGCTTCCCGTGCTCGCGCTCTACGCCGCGACCGTCCTGATCGAAGCGCCGGTGGGCGGATGCCGGCGCCGGTCGGCGCGCTGCCATCCGCGACCCCCGACACTCGGCCGCTGACCGCGTGAAGGAGAGCAAGAAGGAAGAGATAGAGAACGAAAGGTTGGTGCTTCGTACATCGCTGGCACCGAGAACATAGTCACTGGCGCTACTAGCGGACCTGTCAGAACCTGTCAAGGGAGCCCTGCGGGCAGCCTGCGGCTGGGCCTGACGGCCTCCCTTGACAGAACCCGCCAGGCCCGCTGAAAGGTCACTCATGACGGCAGGGAAAGCCCTGCCGTCCCTGACGACAAACACCAAATCATGGAGGCCAAGATGCGAACGCTCACGATCACCCCAACCCCCCGCAGGACAGACCCTCCGCCGTCGCCGGCGGCCCGTGGACGGTTCGCGCGGGCGCGTCACGCCGCCGCCGAGATCGCCCCCGAGACGATCGAGCGCATCGCCCAGCGCGTCGTGCAGCTCCTGCACCACGAGCCCGACTCGCACGACGACGGCTCGCCCGCGGCGCGAGACCTGATGGACGCCGGCCAACTCGCGCGGCATCTCGGGCTCACCCGTGCGTGGGTCTACGAGCACGCACAGCAACTCGGGGCGATCCAGCTCGGCGACGGGCCACGACCACGCCTGCGCTTCGACCCCCAAATCGCCATGCAGGCCCTCGACGAGCGCCGGCGCCGCAGCGAACCCCAGCCGGCGCTAGCCGACGGGCCGCGCCCGGGACGGCCGCGACGGCGACACGCGCCCGCAAGCGTGCCGCTGCTCCCAATCCACGAACCACGCACCCGTGGCATCCTCGCCCGCTGGCAGCGCACACACAGGAGGAACGGCTGAAATGGCACGCCAAGCGACAGGACAAGTGATCGAACGCCACGGCAAGCAGGGCATCACCTACGCCGCGCGCGTACGCGCCTACGGGCAGCGCCACTACATCAGCCTCGGCTACTCCTGGGAGGGCGCCACCCGTCTGAAGGCTGCCCAGCCCAAACGGACCTGGCTCGAACCCGAGCAGGTCAAGCCGCTGCTCGACGCGACCGTATGCGGCCTGCGCGGTGGCAAGACGAAGCCCGACCCCAAGACACGCGCGCTGTTCGCCACCGCGATCTGCGCCGGTATGCGCATCGGCGAGCTGCTGGCGCTGCGCTGGAGAGAGGTCAACCTCGCCCAGGGCCGCCTCACCGTGCTCGACTCCAAGACCGAGGCGGGCGTGCGCGAGATCGACATTTGGCCCGAGCTGCACGACGTGCTCGCCTCTCACAAGGCAGCGGCGCGCCACTCAGGGCCGACCGACTACGTGTTCGCCACCGCGACCGGCAAAGCCGACACCCGCTCGAACATCGCCAAGCGCCTCAAGCGCGCCGTCGAGCGCGCCAACCAGGCGCTCGCCGGCCAGGAGGACATCTCGCCGATCCCCGTCGAGCTGTCCCCGCACTCGCTGCGACGCACGTTCGCCTCGCTGCTGTACCTACGCGGCGAGAACCCCGTCTACGTCATGCACCAGATGGGCCACACCGACCCCAAGCTCGCCCTGCGCATCTACACGAAGGTCATGGGCGAACAGCGCCGCCGGGGACCCGGGGCGCGGCTCGTCAGCGTGCTCGACGGGGCGCGCTGGACGGAGGCGAACACCCAGGCCGAGACAGCGGTTGATGATCCTGCACAGGTCACGATAGGATGAGTTCATCATGGCCACGAAGCGACAGAACTCCACCAGACGTGCAGCCTCCTCTGCTACGCGGGTCGCCGCTAGCAACGGTCGGCTATCGCCCGTGCACAAGCCTGCCGAGCCCGATCCGAAGAAGCGCGCCGCGGCAATCAAACGAGCTGGGTCCATTGTCAAGACCACCGCTCGAATCGACACGATCACCCTCGGCCGGGACTAGCTGAGCCGTGGCCGCGCGCGGTCGTCCGCCGCTGCCGCGCGGCGTGCTCGCCTTCGACGTTCCCGAGTGGCAACCGCCAAAGGTGGTGCTGCTGGACACGAACGTGGTCGCCGAGGCGCTGCTCGCCGACCAGCCCGAGCACTCGGCTTGTCTTGCAGTTCTCGAGCGACTCGGCGCAGGGGGCACCACCGTCATGTTCAGTCGTCTGCTGGAGATCGAGTTGTGGGAGGTCGCCTTCAATCTCGCGCTACGTGAGCGCCATCCCCGCAAGGACGTGCGCCACGTGCGCTACGACAACCGCGTCAGGCCGCGCGCCGCTCGCCTGCTTGGCCAAGTCCGCAAGGCATGGGAGAAAATGCTCGACTCGCTCGTGTGGTCACGAGTCGAGATACACGATGTCGCATCAGAGGTACCCCGCCTGATGCAGGACTACGGGCTCCAGTCCTACGACGCCGTGCACGCGGCGACGCTGATAGCGAGCGAGGCCACCGACTTCGTCACGCGCGACGGCGGATTCGCTGTCCTACCTCCCGCCGTCGCGACGCTGCATACGACGCAGGCGCGGCTCGCGGGCACACGCGCTCGGCGGCGTCGCGCGGGCTACCGGTAGATGGCGGTCAGTTCTCGTCGGCGAGTTGCTCGTCGGCTTGCATCGCCTCGCGCATCGTCGCGCGGGCGGCATCGCGTCGGTGTTTGTAGTCGAAGACGGCACTGGACGGTAGCCGCCAGCCGCCGCCCGTGGTCTTGACGTGGGGGATGCGCTCTCGCTCCAGCAGCGCGTTCAGGTGGGCGCCGGAGATGCCGAGGGCGGTGGCCGCATCCTGGGCGGTCATGGTCAGGTCAAGCGAGGAGTCTTGAGCTGGAGTATGGGTGTCTCGGTTTCCCATGATCTGAGGATAGTTCCCGGCTCTGGGCAACCTCCCGGTAGTCCGTAAGCCGCCTCACTTCGCCAATGGGCACAAATGGGCACAAATGCCGAAAGCGATCAAAATCGCCCCTCAACTTGCGACCCCCTGACAGGTTCTACGGGAAACTCCCCGATTTCCCCCGATTTGGCCATTGGGCACAAGCCCGGATTTGTGCCCAAACCCCCCGATATGGGCACAAATCGGCCCCTATTTTAGGTCCGCCGACCGACCGTCATATGCCACGTTTCCCCTGTACTGGAGCCAAAAATCTGCGGTCGGCACGATCGCCACAGCAGAGATCGCACCCAGGAGGTCGCGAGTTCGAGTCTCGCTAGCTCCACCATCTTGACGAAGGTCGAAGCGGCCCGGTCCCACAGGGGGCCGGGCCTACTCACTCGCTTCGCCGAACTGCACCAGGGAGCACGCCCGTTCACGAACCTCGCCGGCTGACGCGATATGAGCGTTTGAGGCTTGTTCTGTTGCCGCCGTTGAACCGGGCGCTACCACATGCTACCCTTTGCCAAAAGGGCCGCAAAATGAGGCCATTGCTCCATGCCCGGACGTGTATACACCCCCCTCCTCGAGTTCGCCACCGACCGGTACGGGTACGTGTCCACCGATGACGCGCGCGAGCTTGGGATCTCGCCACGACGGTTGAAGCTGATGGCCGAACGGGGCTCGCTCTCGCGGGTCGCGCGGGGGCTCTACCGCTTCCCGCCGGGAGTCGTCCCGATCACTCCCCTGGATCAGTACATCGAGGCGACCCTGTGGCCCGGTGGGCGAGGGGTTTTGTCGCACGACACCGCGCTAGCCGTGTATGAGCTCAGCGACGTCAACCCCAGCAAGGTGCACGTGACGGTCCCGCGCGCCTACAGAATCCGGCGCAAAGAAATGCCGGCCGTCTTTGTGATCCACCATGCCGACCTGCCCGACGAGGACGTGACGCGGTATGAGGGGATACCGATCGTCACCCCCCAGCGCGCGATCCGCGACTCGCACGCCGCACATCTCGGTCCAGCGCTGATCGGACAGGCCATCGACGACGGACAGCGGCGCGGTCTGCTCTCGCGGGCACAGGCCGAGGCGCTGCGTGAGGATCTGGGCGTGCAGCCGGGCGTGGGGATGCGCCGGTGAGTCCGCCGCTCGGCCCGTTCAAAGCGCCCAAGCGCCCACCGACGCGACGCTCGCACTTGGAGCGACTCGTCCACGCCTACGCGCGCGACAACGATGTTCCCCAGGCTCACGTCCGCCACCTGATCTCCTCGCTCGCGCTCATCGGCGCTCTGCAGCGCGTCGAAGACGTGGACGCCGGCCCGGGGTTTCTCATCAAGGGCGGTGTCGCGATGGAGCTCCGCCTCGGCGTTCAAGCCCGGCCTACCAACGACCTGGATGTCGTCTTCCGCGGATCGACCACAGAGCTCTCCGACACACTGGACGTAGCGTTCGCCGAGCCTTACGCGGTTTTGAGTTCACCAGGGCGGACGAGCCCGAGGAGATCCGCGAGACCTCCACTCAGCGGCAGGACGTCAAGATCGCTTTCCACGGTCGCGGCTGGCAGACGTTGACCGTCGAGATCGCCAGACCCGAGGGCAGCGGAGGAGGAGAACCGGAGGTTGTGCCGGCCGCGATCAGCGTGAGCCAGTTCGGCTTGGACAGTCCCCGGCGTGTCGCCGTGATGAGCGTGCGCTACCAGATCGCTCAGAAGGTGCACGCGGTCACCGAGCAGCCGCCAGACCGGGAGAACGCGCGCTACTGGGACCTCATCGATCTGCTGCTTCTGCGCGATCTCGTCGAGGACCTCCCGCCAGTACGAGCGGCCAGTGTCGAGGTGTTCGGGCATCGCCAGACACACCCCTGGCCGCCAGAGCTCGTCGTACCCGAATCCTGGGAGCAGCCTTACACGGCCGAGGCCCAAGCGTTGAGGTTCACGCCCACCGACGTTCACGAGGCCGCCGCGGAAGTCAGGGCGTTCATCGCCGACATCGACGCTGCTGCGGGCTGAGCCAACGGGGAATCGTCAGCTCGCCGGTGATCCGCGGCCGTCGATGGGAGTTCTCTTCAGATTCCATCGGTGGTGTCTCGGAGCGGTTCGCGCGTCACGACAGTGAGCGTCGCCTTTTGCCGCACGCGAAAGCCAAGCTCCTCGTAGAGCCGGATTGCTCCGGTGTTGGTGCTCATGACGTGCAGGAATGCGCGCTCTGATCGCCGCTGAATGCCCGCGATCAAGGCGCCCATGAGTTGAGAGGCCAACCCCTGGCCACGATGGTCCGGTCGGGTGCAGACCGCGCTGATCTCAGTCCAACCGTCCGGCCGAAACCGCTCGCCGGCCATCGCGACGAGCGCCCCGTCGCGACGGATGCCCAGGTAATCGCCAAGCTCGATGGTCCTGGCCAGAAACGGTCCCGGTTCGGTCTGGGCGACGAGCTCGAGCATCTCCGGAACATCGGCGGCACCAAGCGGGATCGCCTCCGCACAGTCAACCCCGGTGACCCGCTCCTCGATCATCTGCACCAGATCGAACGCCTGCACCGCCCGCCAGCCGGCTGACGGCTCCACGTCACCGTACCGACCGGCCACGTAGGTTCCCGGTACGACGAGACCGGCGGCGTCCTCCCAATCCTGTGCCGAGGGCGGCGAGGGCAGAGCGAGGAACGGCGCCACATCGTCCGGATACCGGCGCGCGCGCCCACGCACCTGCGCAAGCCGCGCATGCGCGCCGCACAGCGACGCGTACGCCGGATTGTCGAGCAGGGCATCGTCGGCCGGCAACATGCCTGCTTGAAATACCACGCGGACGGCCCGCTGCCCGCCGGCCGGGGCCGACCGGACGATAGGGCACCGAACGTACTGCTGGCAAACAAGCGTTGCAGCACCTGACGCTGGCGGTGTGGCACTGCTCCGGCCCCGCCGATTCTGGCGTTGCTACGCTTAAGCGATGGCTACCACGATTGATCCCAAGAACAAGGTGCAGGCACCCAAGGCTGGGTTCTTGACCGTGGTTGTCGACGCGGACGAGTACGAGGAGGCGCTACGCGATCCGCGTGTGCACCAGACGAACCGGGAAGCTACGGAGTTCCTCGAGCGTCTGGAGCGCGAAGGCCGCAGTCTTTAGCTGCTGGCGCTCGCGAGTGGGATCCACAGGCGGCGCTCGTGTCCGCCGGATCCCGACCCAGCGGAGTCGCGAAAGCCGAAGCGGTTCTTCCACATCTGTGCTGTCTCGCTGTCGTGGGGGGCCGTAGAAGGATGCGTCCCGAGTAAACGGCGGATGTTTGCGCCGGTTATGTGTGCAGAATGCGCTGGTGTCCATAGACGGAGAGCGCGATATCACGATTGCGGCCGTGGAGGCGAGGCTTCGTGATCTCGACAGTGCGCGCGAGGCGGTGGCTCGAGAGCTGACCGACCTGGCCGCCCAGCGGGAGCAAGTGATCTCAGACGGCGCGGGCGAGGATGAGCCGGATCGGACGGCATCCTGGACGCCGCAACGCAAGGTCGAGCTGTTCGCCAGTCTCTTTCGTGGCCGCGAGGATGTCTTCCCGCATCGCTGGGAGAAACTGGCAAAGGGCAAGAGCGGGTGGGCGCCGCGCTGCGATAACGAGTGGGAGGCGGGCATATGCAACAAGCCTCGCGTGAAGTGCGGTGAGTGTCCCAACCAGGCGTTCCCGGCCCCGGCTGAGGGCGAGCTGCTCAGGCATCTGCGGGGCCGTCATGTGATGGGCGTCTATCCACTGCTGGCCGACGATATGTGTCGGCTGCTGGCGATCGATCTCGATGAACGCTCGTGGCGTGCGGATGTGATGGCTTTGCGCGAGGCATGCCGCGAGGTCGGTCTCGTCCCGGCGGTCGAGCGCTCGCGCTCGGGAGAGGGCGCCCATGTCTGGTTCTTCTTCAGCGAGCCGGTGCAGGCAGCGCTCGCGCGGCGGTTCGGATTGTTGCTACTGACCGACGCGATGGCGCGCAGTCCCACGCTGGGGATGGCGTCCTACGATCGGCTGTTCCCAAGCCAGGACACGCTGCCAAAGGGAGGCTTCGGGAACCTCATCGCGCTGCCGCTCCAGCTGCAGGCGCGCCGGCGCGGCAACACGCTGTTCGTGGATGAGCGCCTGGAGCCGTTCGAGGACCAGTGGTCCTATCTGGAGTCGCTGCCGCGGATCGCCCCGGCTCGTCTGCAGGAGCTGGTGGCCCGTGGGCTCGGCGACGGCCGCGTGCTGGGAGTGCCCGAGGAGACGGAGGACAGCGATGCGCCGTGGCGCCCGGCTCGGCCGCTGACCGAGCGGCTCGCCGCGGCGGAGCTGCCCGGCACGGTGAGCGCGACGCTCGCCCAGCGCTTGTATGTGCGCAGCGAGGAGCTGCCGCCCGTGCTGCTGGACGCGTTGCGGCGGCTCGCGGCGTTCTCCAACCCGAAGTTTCTGGAACTTCAGGCGATGCGCAGGTCCACCGCGCGCACCCCACGCGTGATTGCGCGCTTCGAGCAGTCCGGCCGCTTCCTGGTGCTCCCGCGCGGATGCCGCGAGCCGTTGGAGGAGCTGCTGGCCGGCCTGGGCATCGCGTTGAAGCTCTCCGACGAGCGCACCGACGGCGAACCGCTCGAGGCGCGGTTCACGGGAGAGCTGACCGCCCGTCAAGAGGACGCGGTGGCGCCGATGCTCGCTCACGAGCCGGCGTCCTGTGCGCGCCGCCGGGCATCGGCAAGACAGTGATCGCCGCTCGGCTGATCGCCGCCAGGAGACGCTCGACGCTCGTGCTCGTCCACCGCAAGCCGCTGCTCGAGCAGTGGGTCAAGCGTCTGAACGAGTTCCTCGATCTCGAGGCAGACGAGATCGGGACGATCGGCGGCGGTCGCGGCAAACCCACAGGCAAGGTGGACGTGGCGATGGTCCAGAGTCTGGCCAACCGCAAGACACTCGACCAGCTGCTGGCCGGCTACGGTCACATCGTCGTCGACGAGAGCCACCACGTCGCGGCCGTGATGACCGAGCGCGTCGTCCAGGCCGCGCCCGCGCGCTACGTGACCGGGCTGACCGCCACGCCGAAGCGCCGCGACGGGCACCATCCGATCGTCACCATGCAGTGCGGCCCGGTCCGCCACACGATCGAGCCCGGCGCGACCCGCTCAGCACAGCCGCTCGCACTGCGCGTCGTGCGCCGCGACACGCCCTTCGATCCCGAGACGCTACCCACCGACCCGAGCATCCAGGAGGTCTACGCTGCGCTCGCCGCCGACGAGCGACGCACCGAGTTGATCGTGAAGGACACGCTGGAGCTGGCGGCGCAGGGCCGCTGCCCGATAGTGCTGACAGAACGGCGCGAGCACCTCCAACAACTGGCCGAACGCCTCGCGAATCACATCCACGCGCTCATCACCCTGCACGGCGACATGCGACCAGCCGAGCATCGCGCAGCGCTGGAGCAGCTCGCCAGCATGGACAGCAACGGCGGGCGGGTGGTGCTCGCCACCGGCCGCTACATCGGCGAGGGCTTCGACGACCCGTGCCTCGACACACTGCTGCTCGCCATGCCGATCGCCTGGAAGGGCACGGTCGTCCAATACACCGGGCGTCTACACCGCGCCCATCCCGGCAAGCACGACGCGCTCATCTACGACTACGTCGACGCCGAGCTGCCAGTCCTGCGACGCATGTTCGCCAAGCGCCTGCGGGCCTACCGATCGCTTGGATACGAGCTGGTCGAGACCACATAAACCAGCTCCCTGGGGCTTGATGATTCTCGGTGCACGGCGGTGCACGGCGAGATCCCACGCGGTTATTCGCCGCCTTTGGTCATGCGGCGAGCGCGTCGAAGCGTGAAGCGATCAGTTCACGAAGGCTTCCCTCCAGCAGGGCAGCGACTCTCATGGCCTCGTGGTCCGCGCTGAGAAGTGTCATCTCGCGCTCACAGACCACGAGCCGGGCAAGCTCGATCTCGCCGTCATCCTCCCGCAGACCGCCGAGGTCGAGAGCCTCGGATGCCGTGTCGTCAGGCCACGAGAAAGCCCACCCGCTGGGGATCGCCTGGCCTACGTTCTCCCACAGCTTCGTCCTCGAGCGCTTCGCGACCGGCCTCGTCATCGTCAACCCACCAGCCGTCGTGTAGAGCCGAAGCCCGTCCGTAGGGGCTCGGCGGCATCGTCGGGGTGAAAGCCGAGCACACTCAGGGCGGCTTGTGCGGTATCTGCCGGTAGCGCCGCCAGATGCGCCTGCCAGCGTCGCTCACTGCCGGCCGCAAAGCAGGCGCCATGCCCCCACGGTGTCGGCATGGTGGTCGCCGTGACCACCCGCGCGACGAGGATTTCGCCCTCCTGGAGATGCCCGAATCCGTCCTGCAAGTAAAGCCGTACCGGCGCACCACCGAGGAGAGGCTCGAGCTCGACCCACACATCCTGAACGGTCGCGCCAACTCGATATACCCCGAGCCGTGCCTCGGCGAGCCCACGGGCAATCTCCCGCGCGCGCGGATCGAGGTCTGGAAGCTGCGCGTAGCGCACCATCAGGGGAGGCCCACCGTCGGCTGGCACATAGTCGTTGAGCGCCCACACCAGGCTCATGCCCCGACCAATCCGGCCGCGGAACAGCCCGATCAGCGCCGTCTCTGCGCTCGCCTCTTCCCACGTCCGCGGGTGCTCGTCCTTCAGCCACTCGATCACATCCTCAAGCACGCTGTCTCGCTCCCTGAGCTCCCGCGCGACCGTCTCCCGCCGCTCAAGACAGCAGCGCTTGTACTTCTTGGCGCTGCCACACGGACATGGTTCGTTGCGGGAGGGCACGTTGCCAGGGTACGCGCACCGCCGGCCGGTAGATATCGCGGTGATGTCCGATGGCGACTACACGGATGAGTCGTTCCTCCTCAATCAGCTCGTAGATGATTCTGTAGGGGCCGCGGCGAGCCGACCACCGACCCTCATGTTCCAACGCGAGATGCTTGCGGAGCCGCTTGGGGTTCTCCGCGATCACATCCAGCGTCTCGAGCACTGCCGCAGCGACCGAGATAGGCAGCCGATCGAACTGGCGGCGTGCCGGGGCCATTACGATGAGCCGCCACTGCGGGCGAGGCGAGCGCTTCTGCTCCGCCCGGCGCAAGCGAGCATGTGCCAGCCCTCGATCGGCGTGCTCCGTTGCATCTGTTCTCGATTCGTGCGTTCTCGGTCGTCAGCCTCGTCGGCTTCATCGTCGGCTTCATCGTCGGCTTCGCCATGTTTGGCGCGATCACCTACCTGCCCGTGTTCTTCCAGATCGTGCACGGCGAGTCGCCAACGACCTCCGGCCTACAGCTGTTGCCCCTCCTGGTCGGCCTCATCATCTGCTCCACCGGATCAGGGATAGTCATCAGCAAGACCGGTCGCTACCGAGCTTTTTCGATCACCGGGACCGCGTTCCTCGTGTCCTGGCTGATACCTCAGGTGGAGCTCCGGCAAGGAGTTGGCGCATCTACGGGTCCCCCATCGGACCCGCCGACCGCGCCATCCGTCAGCCGCCGATCGTCCGATCGAGCAGCGCGAACAGCTCGGTGAAGTGCCGCTCGGCCGCCGCCTCGTCGTAGGCGGCGGTATCGCTCATTGTGTAGCCGTGGGCGGTTCCCTCGTAGAGCTCTGAGCGGTATCGCACCCCGGCCTCCTCGAGGGCTTGCTCTAGCGCCGCTACGTGCTCCGGGGTCATGCTCTGGTCGTTGTCGGCGTGGCCGAGGTAGAGCTCGGCGGAGATCGCGCCGGCGCTCAGGTGCGGACTGTCATCGTCGTCGCTCACGAGCCCCCCGGCGTGGAAGGCGGCGAGCGCCGCGACGCGCTCCGGGTAGGCGGCGGCGATCCGCCAGCCCACGCGCCCGCCCATGCAATAGCCGGTGATGGCGAACGGCGGGCTTGCGAGATCGCCGAGGTAGTCGAGGTAGGCCGCCCCGTCGCTGGCGATCCGCTCGGGCGTCAGCTCCGCCATGGCAGGTCTCAGCCGCGCGAAGAATGGATCCCGCTGTGCGGGGTCCTCCAGATCGGGCATCTTCGGCCCCCGGCCGGCGCGGTAGAGGACGTTCGGGGCGAGGACGACGAACCCCCGCGCTGCGATGCGGTCGACCATCTCCTCGATCCGGGGGCGCAAGCCGAAGGCATCCATGATGAACAGCACGCCCGGGTGGCTCCCGTCCTGCCCTCCGGGCCGCGAGAGGTAGGCGTCCGCCACACCGTCGTGGGTACCGATCTCGACCGTCTCGCCTTTCATCGCTGCCCGCTCCCACCGTCGCTCGTCGGAAGGGTGCAGCTTATTATTAGTCATCGCTCAGTCGAGCAGCCCGCGGATGTCCTCTGCGGTGAGGCTTGAGGCGAACAGGTCGCCCTCGTCCATGACCCCGCTGAACAGCGCGGCCTTGCGGCGTGCGAGGGCGGCGACCTTCTCCTCGATCGTGTTGCGCGAGATCATCCGGTAGGCCATCACCGGGCGGGTCTGGCCGATGCGGTGGGTGCGGTCGATCGCCTGGGCCTCGGTGGCGGGGTTCCACCACGGGTCGAGCAGGAAGCAGTAGTCCGCCTCGGTGAGATTGAGGCCGAACCCGCCTGCCTTCAGGCTGATCAGGAAGACGGGGTCGTCGCCGTCCTTGAAGCGATCGAGGACCCGATCGCGCCGGCGGGTGCGGCCGTCGAGGTAGCAGTAGCCGATGCCCTCGGCGTCCAGACGCTTGCGGGCCTTGGCGAGAAATCCTGTGAACTGGCTGAACACGAGCGCCCGGTGGCCGCCGCCGATAATGTCCCCCAACTGCTCCACGAGCGCGTCGAGCTTGGCGCAGGGCATGGCGTCGTGGTCGTCGTCGACGAGGCCCGGATGCAGGCTGAGCTGGCGCAGCAGCGTGATCGAGCGCAGGATCGCAAAGCGGTTGCGGTTGAAGTCGTCGATCAGCCCCAGCACCTTCTGACGCTCACGCTGCAGATGCGTGTCGTAGAGCTTGCGGTGGCGCGGATGCAGGTCCACGTCGAGGGTCTGCTCCTGCTTTGCGGGGAGATCCGCGGCCACCAGCTCCTTCGTACGGCGCTTGACGAGCGGCTTGATCCGGCGCCGCAAGCGTGCGAGCTGCTCAGCATTGCCGCCGCGTTCGATCGGTCGCGCATACTGCTCGGCGAACCGCTTCGGGTCGGGGAACAGCCCGGGCGCAGTGATCGACAGCAGCGACCACAGCTCCATCAGGTTGTTCTCCATCGGGGTTCCGGTTATCGCCAGCTTGAAGGGCGCGGCCAGCTCACGGACGCATCGGTAGGTCTTTGCCTGGTGGTTCTTGACGTACTGCGCCTCGTCGAGGATCAGCCCCGCCCAGGCCACCGTGCGGTAGGCGTCGGCCTCGAGCCGGAACAGCGTGTACGTAGTGACCACCACGTCGGCGGCGGCGAGCGCCTCGATCGTGCGTCCGGACCGCGCCAGCGTGTCGGTGACCGCATCGACCTTCAGCCCGGGGATGAAGCGGCCCGCCTCTCCCACCCAGTTGGACACGACGCTCGTCGGAGCGACCACCAGGAACGGGCCGACGCCCGGGTCGCGCTCGCGCGCGTGGCAGATCAGCGCGAGCGCCTGCAGCGTCTTGCCGAGCCCCATGTCGTCGGCGAGGATCCCGCCCAGCTCGAGCTCCCGCAGCGACGCCAGCCAGCCGAACCCGTCGCGCTGGTAGGGGCGCAACTGCGCCTGAAGCGTCGCCGGCTCCTCGTGCTTGGCGATCGTGTCGATCTCGAGCAGCGCGCCGACCTGGCGCTGCCACGCCTGTGCCTGCTCTCTCACGACGCCGAGCGCGGCGAGCTCGGCCCAGAGCCCAGCCTGGTAGCGGCTGATCCGCAGCGCGGCTGACGGCGAGTCCGCCAATGATCTGGCCTCTTCGATCAGCCGCCGCAGCTCCTGCAGACCCGGCTCCAGCAGCGAGAAGTGAGCGCCGTCCGCGAGCAGCATGTGCGACTCGCCGCTCGCGAGGGCCGTAAACACCTCGGCGAACGGCAGCTCGTGGCCATCGACGCTGATCGTCACTCCCAGGTCGAACCAGTCGCGCTCTCCCGCGATGTCGGCGGTGGAGACCCCGATCGTCAGCAGCTCGCCGACGTCGCGGTAGTCAGCGGGCTCTCCGACGACCTCCACGGCCACGTCTGCCCGCTCCGCCAGCAGCGGCAGCATCTCCGTCGTCAGGCGCATGCTGTCGATGCCCGTGAGTGGGACCGGGACCGCGTGCGCGCCGGTGGGCCGTCCGGCGCCGTCGAGCAGGCCGAAACGCTCGAGGCCCGTCTCGGTGAAGTCGGCGGTCTCGAGGATCGCGCGCTCGGCGTCGAGGTCGCGAAACCCGGGGCCGGCCCCGTTGCTGGCGAGCGCCGCGTGCCGTGTGGCGGCGCCGACCTGGTAGGACCACTCCCATCCGACCTCGACGGCATGATCGGCGCCGTAGCTTGCGCGCAGCACGAGCGTGGGCGCGGAGATCTCCGGCGGCGTGAAGGAGCCGTCCGACGACACCACCGTGGCGACGTTGCGCAGCGCGGGACACAGCTCTTCGGCGAAGCACTCGAGCTCGCTTGCCGGGATCTGCAGCCGCTCGCCCTCCAGGATCATTCGCCGCAGCGGCGCTGGCGCCGGCCTGACGAGACGCACGAGCGCCATCCGCCGGCGCTCAGGCCATGGATGGCGTCCGCGCCGGTCTCGCCGTCATCGCGCTCGGCGCACACGAGGCCGTGCCCACTGGAGCCCATGAACAGCAGCGGCTCCAGGCCGTCCGTGTCCTCGCCGTCGACTTGGAGCACCGCACTCACGAGCGATCCCCGACCCTTGTCGCGTGACGTCGATGAGCAGCTCGCCCTGCTGGTGGCATCGCACCTCGCCGAGCCCGGGCTGCGCGTGGACGAGCTTCAGTCCGAGGCGGGCCGCCTCCTCCAGCAGCGACCACAGCTGCACGCTGTCGCAGCCGCCGAGATCAAGCGTCTTGTCGGCGCCGGAGCTGTAGTAATAGGCGGCTCGTCCCTCGCGCGCGCGGTGGACGGCGTACAGCTCGCGGACCAGCGCCAGGTGATCGGCGCGGTACTCGCCGCTCTGGACGTGCCACGAGTCCAGCCCGCTCCAATTCAGGGAGTCGTTGACCCAGCCGCCGCGCGCGCCTTCTCGCATCAACCTCGCCAGCAGCCGCGGCGTGCCGCGGTCCGCGACGCCGCCGGCGTGCAACGCCAGCTCGATCGCCAGCGGGCTGCCCGCCGCCGCCGGCGCGTCGATCAGAGCGCGCAGGGGCTGCTCCCACGACCGTGGCTGCGCCGCCTTCGCGACTCGGAGCGGCGGGCGCTGCTTCCCTCGCGGCCGATCGGGGCCGCGTTCATCGCTCGCGGCGATCACGATCGCCGCGACGTGCTTGCAGTTGTACCCCACCGGACAGGTGCACTCGCCGTCTTCGAACTCGAGCGACCCGTCATGACCGGAGGTGAAGAACGCCGCGGTGTCGTACAGCGCGCCCTGGCCGACCACTGAGCCGGTCAACGTCTCGGTGTCCGGGTCCCACTCAATCTTCAGCACCCGGTTGGCGCGCGCGTAGCTGCGCCCACGCCCGAACGACGTCGATCCAACGGCTGCCTCGACCTCGGCCAGCTCGACATCATCCACCTCGCTGATCGCACCCAACACGCCCACAACATAGCCACCGCGCCGGACTCATCGAAGAACGCAGGTGTCAGCGAGAACCCTCGTCCCTCTCTGACTCATCCTCCTCACCCGCATACAGCGACTCCCGCGCGAGCTCCTGCCCCCTGCCCCCGAACAGCTTGATCTCCAGCAGGTCCCCGCGGTAGTCGTCGGGCGCGATCAGCGTGAACCGCTCCTCGATCAGCTCGCACTGATCGACCGCCAGGTCCGCCAGCTCGGCCGTGGCGACGCGCCCGCCCGCGAGCTGCGGACGCCCCCACACGAGCGTCATCGCGGCGAGCGCTCCCGAGTGCCCGCGCCAGGAGCCGATCGGCTGCTCGCACAGGTCCAGCGTCCAGTCGGGGTTGCGCTCGGCGGTCTCGTCGGTGAAGTCCGCGTACGCGTAGAACCCGGTCGGGTCCTCGCCCTCACCCGCCGGCACGAAGCGCACGTAGCCGAACAGCTCGTACCCGCTCGAGGTCAGCGTGCTCGCGGGCACGTACGTGCGCCCGTGCCAGGTGCGGTCCGGGTACCACACGATCTCGCCGGGCTCGCCCAGCTGCTCGCCGTTGCCGTCGGCCGTCAGCTCGAGGCACGCGCCGAGGAACTCGGCGCTCAGCCGCTGCGCCCAGCGCCCGTAGGGCAGCGCCTCCTGCGGAGGCTCGGCGGCGAAACGGGGTAGGACGCGTTCCTCGGGGGGCATTCGTCCGCAGCCTATCCAGACCACACCACATCGGGGGTTGGTCCTCCTCTCACGCATCTCGCAGCAGTGAGGCGGCGTGCTCGGGCGCGACGATGTTCAGGTTCAGCCCGGTCGACAGCTCCAGCCCGGCGAGATGGGTGAGGCGGGGGGCGACGTCGATGCGCCAGCAGAACCGCTGCACGCCCCGCGGCGCCGTCCTCACCCACAGGTTCAGCGGCGGGCTTGACCCGAGCAGGCGAGCGAGCCGGGACAGCCCGTCGTGCAGCAGCGCCGCCCCCACTTCGTCGGTCTCGAATCGCGGCGCCGGCCGGCGCGGGGCGAGCGTCAGCGCAAACGGCAGCCTCGACGCGTACGGCGCCAGCAGCACGGCCTCGTCGTCGATCGCCACGATCCTCTCCCCGCGCCGGACCTCCTCGGCGATCACGTCCTCCAGCAGGTCATGGCCCACCGTACGCGTTGCATACGCGCCCGCGCGCTCGCGCTCGCGGGCCACGTCGGCGGGGACGAAGTCCAGCGCGTACAGCTGCGCGTGGGTGTGCGGCAGCGACGCGCCCGCCTCGCGGCGCTCGTTGACGATCAGCTGCACGTACGCGGCATCCTCGTGCGCGCGCATGCGCGCGCGCCACACCTCCACCGCCGCGGCCACCTGCGCGGCAGGCAGCTCGGCCAGCGACAGCACCGACTGGGGTCCGTTGACGATCACCTCGTGCGCGCCGCGCGCGGGCAGCGCTATGAACAGCTCGGAGTTGACCGGACCGCGGGCGGGCCCAGACCACTCCGCGGCGGTCGCTGTGGACCCGCCCGCGTCGCCCCCATCGCTCCCACCGGCGTGATCGCCCTCACCCCCCCCGCCGTCCTCCTCGCCGGCGTTGGGCGTGAGCGCCGGATACAGGTTCGGCACCACCCGCACCGTCCACCCCGGCGAGTCTGCCGCCCCGCCGCCGGGGCGCACCGCATACAGCTCGGGCGGCGTCTGTGACTCGTGGCCCTCGGCGAACGGATCGCGCTCGACGTCGATCGGCTCGGGCGGCCAGCAGCGCGGCTCCCCGCCCGGGCGGCGCGAGCGCTCGCCGGCGACGATCGTGCGGTGCCCGCTGAGCGGGTCTATGCGGATCTCGGGCATGCGTGGGGTCCAACGTTCCTATTCGTCCAGCGCGTAGCGGCGGACGTCGGCTTCGAGCTTGGCTGCGCTCGGATACGGGCCCTGGTGGATGTACTGGCGCCCGGCGCGATCGTAGAACACGGTCACGGGCGTGAACGACGAGTCCGCGATCGCCGCGCCCAGCCGCCCGCTCTGGTCGTAGTAGCTCGGATACCCGACCGCCACCGCCCGCTCAAACGCGCGCCCGTCGGCGATGCTGGTGTCCCCGGAGTCGATGCCGATGAACGCGACCGCGCGCCCCTGCGAGGCGGAGGCCTGCTGGAACGCCTCGCGCTCGTCCTGACAGGGCACGCACCAGGAGGCCCACTTGTTGATCACCAGCGGGTAGCCGTGCAGGTCCGCGAGCCGCGCGTGCAGGGCGCGCGCGCCACCGGGCAGGATCTGGTCGGCCCGGGCGTGCAACGTGGCCAGCGGCGCGGGCGAGCCCTGAAGGCGCGCGTCGATCTGCGCGAGTGTCAGCGGGGATGCGGTCCCGCTCGGGGAGGACGAGGAGGACCCCGCGAGCTGAATCAGCCCGACGATCAGCAGCGCGATGACAGCAAGGATGGCAAGCGTCGCAAGCAGGCGGGCGGGGGCGATCCCGGTCATCGCGGATAAGGGTGGCAGGTCCGCATGCGGACCTGCCCGGACCCGCACATGTGCGGGTCCGCCAACCCCTTCAATTCTGCTGCGACCTGTTATATGCTGATTGACACGTCAGGCCGGGTCGCTGTGAGCACCCGGCGACGTCGCCGGTCAGGAGCCGGCAGTAACGAGTCCCGCCGAGAACACTGCGTGCGGCGGCTCTGTCTCGAAGTCCAGAGCCCTTAGATGGCCGAGTCCACTTCAGTGGCCCTCGCGGCCGCGCCAACGCCCAGCACCGCCGATATCGCCCGCGCGGAGGAGTTCGTGCGTGATCGCTTCCTGCACGAGGGCGAGGACGCCGCAGTCGCGCTGGCGCCGGGCTCGCCGCGCAGGCGCGCTCTCGATCGGGCCCTCACCGAGCTGGATAAGGGCGCCAAGCACCCCTCTACGAGGTGGCGCCGGGACTACTCGCTGCTGCTGGGGCTGGAGCGGCTGCTCTCCGACGAGGAGCCCAAGCTCGCCGACGGCACCGTCCTCTCCGCGCACCAGGTCGACGCCCTCTCGGGCACGCTGACCGCCCTGCTGGCGGAGGCGCAGCGGACGGCCGGCAATGGCAAGATCGCAGCCGCCGCCGCGTCCCCGGAGCTGCTGGCGTCGGCCGCGATCCTCGGCCCGGACGATCCACCCGCGGGGGATGGCGGCGCGCGGGCGAGTGGCGGGACGAGCACAACCACTGCCGCGGAGGCGACGGAGGCGACAGGCGCGCGATCGGACGAGGGATACGACGAGGACGAGCCCGAGGCGGACGAGGACGAAGACGAGGACGATGAGGATGACGAGGACGATCTCGGCCCGGTCCAGCGCGCCGCCCCCGACGAGGACGATGAAGACGAGGATGAAGACGAGGAGATCGTCGCCGACGACGATGACGAGGAGGAGCCGCCGCGGCTGGAGTCCGAGGCGGACGCCGAGGAGGAGCCCCGCGACTGGGTCGACGACGAGGACGCGGAGGAGGAGTCGCTGGCCGAGCAGCCGGAGGACCCGAACGCGGCCAAGCGCTTCTGGTTCGAGCACGCCACCGGCGCGGGCAAGACGGTCGCCGCGCTCGGGTTCGTGGAGGCATCCCAGACCGGTGGCATCCTGATTCTCACGCACCGACGCAACCTCGTCGACCAGTTCCACGGCGAGCTGCGCGACCGCGGCTATTCCAAGCGCATCTCCCGCCCGCTGCTGCTCGGCGAGGACTCGGTCAAGGGCCCGGTCACAGTCGAGACCTACCAGTGGTTCGTGCGCAACGCGGGGCGCATCTCCAGCGCCTACACGATCGTGATCTGCGACGAGGCCCACACCGCGCTGGGCGAGAAGACCAGCGGCGCGATTCGCGAGTGGACGGGCCCGATCTTCATCGGCATGACCGCCACGGGTGCGCTGATCGCGCGGCACGTGACCGATCTGTTCCCGACGCAGACCTCGCGCTTCGACCTCGCCCAGGCCGCCCGCCGCGGGGTGATCGCGCCGCTGCGGTGCGTGCGCATCTCCCCCGGCGTGGGGGTGCGCACGATCGCCAAGGTTCCCTTGCGTCGCGGCGAGGTGGACACCGAGTTCGACCAGGACGAGCTGGCGAAACTGCTCGATCAGCAGCCGTTCAACATGGCCGCGGCGAACCTGTACAAGACGCGCTTCAACGGCGTGCCCGGGGTCGTGTACGCGGCGGGCGTGCGGCACGCCTACAACCTGGCCGAAGCCTTCCGCGCGGAAGGCATCAAGGCGCAGGGAGTCTCGGGCGAGACGCCCAAGCGCGAGCTGGCGGAGATCCTCGCGCGCTACGAGCGCGGCGACATCGACGTGCTGATCAACGCCCAGCTGCTCGCCGAGGGCTGGAACTCGCCGCGCGCGACCGTCTGCGTGCATCTGGCGCCGACCGCCTCCAAGCGCATCTACCAGCAGCGCGTGGGGCGCGTCACCCGCCGCCACCCGGGCAAGGAGGCCGGCCTGGTCGTGGACTTCGTGCACCCGGCGACCAAGAACGACGACCCGGTCGTGACGCTGCACTCGCTGCTGGATCGCGACGTCTACCGCGGCGGGGCGATCGTGGTGGGACCCGTCAGGCGCGGGCGCGGGCGGCGCATGCGCGTCGAGCGCCGCGTCTTGCCGGTGTGCGCGGAGGAGGAGCGGCGCTTCGCCGTGTTCGAGCGCGAGCTGTGGCGGATCGCGGTGGAGAACCTCGACTACGGCGAGCAGCACGTATGGGCGGCGCTGGCCGGCGCCCGCGTTGCGCCCGCGGGCTGGAGGCGGGCGCGGGCGATGCTGCACTTCGACCGCGGCGGCGAGCTCAAGAGCCGCTTCCTGATCACCGCCGTGCAGCGAAACAAGAACCCCCAGCTGCGCCTGCGCGCGCTGGCGGACATCGCCGCGCTGGGAGACCCGGACGCGTTCGACACCGCGATCGACATCATCGGCGGCTGGCCGCGGGACGAGCGCCGCGAGGCCACCAAGATCATGCTGCGCGCGCTGGTCGAGCGGCGGATCGGCCGCCGCGACCAGGCCAACGCGTGGATCTGGCGCCTGGCGGAGTACACACGCGAGGTCCACGAGGAGTACGCCGTGCAGCGCTGGCCGGAGACTAAGCGCCTCTTGGGGCTGCTGGTCAACTCCTCCGGCGGCGCGCACGCGCGCAACGCGCGCCGGTTGATCCACGCCGCGCGCAAGCAGGACCGCCGGCTGGCGGCGGCGCTCTTGGCCGCGGCGCTGGCGCACACGCCAGAGGCCGAGGAGGCGCTGCGCGGCGCCCGCACGCGCATGGCGCGCAAGCCGCCTGCGCTGGCCCGCGAGCTGCTGCGCAACTTCCCCAAGCGCCGCGCGCGCGGCAACCGGCGCAGCAAACGCAACCGAGGTGGAGCGCCCGGCGCCGCCGGCGCGGCGGCGGGTGCGGATGGCGGCGCGGGGGACGCCACGGCCAGGAACGGCGATGGTCGCGCGGGCAGGCAGCGCGGCCGGGGTCGGGGCGGTGCAGGCTCGCAGGCTCCCAGCGAGGCGGTGCTGGACGAGGCGCTGGCGGGCGAGCCGGCGGTCGTGCCGGGTGCGGCCGCCGGCGCGGACGGCAACGGCGGCGCGGGGCTGGGCGCGGCGGCCGAGGGCGAGCTGGAGCGCGACGTGGCGCAGGCGCTGGAGCACGCCGGGGAGTAGGCGGAAGATCGTTTCGGGCGCCGCGGGAGGGCGCCGTGGGACCCGGGGCGCGGCCCCAGGACCCGGACCCAGACTCCGAGCCGTCCGGTCGATCACACCCGCAGGTGAACCTCGCCCGCGTGGAGCGCGGTTTATAGCGCTATCCGATGGCGCTACACTGTGACCACCATGGCGACGGAAACGGCGACGATCCGTGTGGCGCGCGGTACGCGGGACCGCTTGGCCGAGCAGGCGCGCGCGCGTGGCATGTCGCTGGCGGCGCTGCTGGCGCAGATAGCGCGCGAACGGGAAATCGAGGAGATCTTCGCGTCCGAGCGGCGGGCGGTTCGCCTCGACGCTCAGAACCCGGCCGCGCTGGAGGAGATGCGTCTGTGGGAGGCGACGCTGGAAGATGGCATCGATTGAGCCTCGCCGCGGCGATGTCTGGCTCGTATCGTTTGGCGCCTCCAGGCCCGGTGAGCCCGGCAAGAACCGTCCCGCGGTCGTTGTCTGCTCCGACGGTCTGAGCGCCGGCACCGTGGCCGATCTCATCGTCACCGTGCCCCTGTCCAGCTCCGCCGCGCCCTCGGTGCTGCGCCCGGAGGTCGCCGGTGTCGAGGGCGTCGACCGGTCAAGTCGCGCGATTCCTCGAGCCGTCAGGTGCGTGGCGCCCTCACGCATGTTGAGCCGACTTGGGACGCTCCCGCCGGCGCTGCTCGCCGAGATCGAGCGTGCGCTCGGGCTGATCCTCGGACTGGACCACGCCGGGGAGTAGGGCGGGCGGGATCATATCGGGGCGCTGCGGTCTTGGGCGCTACGGTCTCGGTGCGCGCAGCCCGGTCTGAAGCCGGGCTCACACCCGCAAATGCACCTCGCCCGCGTCGAGCGCGGCGTGGGCGCGGCCGCCACCGCCGGCGAGCGCAACCACGAGCCGTCCCTCTCCGTCGATGCCCTCGGCGCGACCGCGCCCCCCACCGGACCACGTCAGCTCGCGCCCGCGCAGGGCGTCGCGCGCGCGGTAGGCGTCGAGGATGGTCTCGGGCGGCTCTGCCAGGCGCCGGGCGAGCGCGGTGAGCAGGCGGGCCAGGGTGGGCTCGATTTGCGCAGGTGGCTTGCCGAGCGTGACGGCGCCGGCGCGCAGCTCGGATGGCAGCTCCTCCAGGCGGACGGCGACGTTCAGGCCGATCCCCAGCACCGCCCAGCCGTCCTGGGGGCGACCCTCGACGAGGATGCCCGCGAGCTTGACCAGGCCCCCTCCCGCGCCGGCGCCCGCGCCCGCATCGTGCGCGGCCCCGGCGCTCGCATCGTGCCCGGCGCCCGCATCGTGACCGGCATCGTCGTCGTCGGCGTCCTGGCCCGCATCCGGGGTGCCCGCGGCGCGCGCGCTGCCGGGCCGGCCCGGCGGGTGGACGAAAACGATGTCGTTGGGCCACTTGATCATCGCCTCGGGACCCGCGACGTCGCAGACGGCCACGGCCGCGATCAGCGGCAGCAGCGGCGGCAGCAGCGCTGACTGCGGCGGCGAGCCCGCGCGCAGCACGAGCGAGGCCAGCAGCGCACTGCCGGGGGGCGCCGACCAGCTCCGTCCTTGACGCCCGCGCCCGGCGGTCTGCTCGGAGGCCGTCACGAGCGTGCCGTGCGGCGCGCCGGCGATCGCCAGCGCGCGCGCGCTGTCGTTGGTGGAGTCG
>CAWEFQ010000003.1:0-139456 GCA_963808385.1 uncultured Solirubrobacterales bacterium
GGCGCCTGCGAAGGGAGCGTCGGGCCGCACCCGGGATCGCTCACCCGAGCGCAGGTGGAGCATGAAATCCTCCAGGCGCCGGTCAACCACGATGGTGCCCAGTTCCAGCCCGCGCTCGACCGCGGCCCGGTCAAGGACCAGTCCGTCGTAATAGTCGCGCAGCCTGCCCGCGCGGTGCAGCTCGAAAAGAGCCATTTGGTCACACCCGGTTCCTGGTGCGCGGTCCGGGAGCAGCTCGTAGGCATGGCCGGTCTGCACCACCTTGCGCTCGAACTGCTCGTAGCTGCGCATCGGGAAGTGGAAGATCTCGAGCACCTCTCCGGCGGGCACGGCCGGCAGGTCCACCCCGCTGATCGAGTGGTTTCCCGGAGCCACCACCGCGTCGGGATGGGGTCTGTGGGCGACCTTGGACTCGAGCACGGTTCCTCTGGGGTTGAACGACTTCGCCTCCCGGTACACCAGTCGCGAGTAGAAAGGCCCCTCGTCATCCGCCCGCGGTCTGAAGTTGCGTCGCTGAACCTCGATCTGGCCGAATTGGGGTGGCAGCGAGGAGAACACATCGCGCAGATCTCCGACCAGCGGCCACCAGAATTCATCCGCGTCGTTGTGGATCACCCAGTCGGCGTTGTGTCCCAGCCGGGCGATCTCGGCCATACGCGTGACGCGCTTGCTCTGGTGGTGGCCCTCCTCCTCGTCGCGGATGACCTTGGCGACGCCCATGCGCTCGTACTCTCGAAGGATCTCGCTGGTGCCGTCCTCAGAGCCGTGGTCGGTGACGATCACGAAGTCGACTCCCTGAGCCAGGTGGTAGTCGATGTTCGCCTCGATGATTTCCGCCTCGTTGCGGACGACGAGGGTCATCACCAGCTTCATGCGCGCGGTCGTGGCGCATCGCGCCGAGTCGACATGGGCAACGCGCCACCGCTCACGCCGGACACGGTAACGAAACGCGAGGCCAAACGTGTGATCCCGGCACCGTGCGCCGCATTCTACTGACGGCGGTCATCCGCCGTTGGACACATGGTTCAGGAGGTCAGCCCGCCGTAGTCGCGAACGTGCGCTGCGTCGTGTCCCGCGGCTGTCAGGCGCTCGGCGACCACCGGCGAGAGCGCGTTGTCGATCAGGAACCTCACGCGGAGGCGACGAGCGGCAGCTCGCGCTCACGGACGGCCTCAGCGGCGTAGCGCATCGCCTCGCGAATGTCCTCGGTCTCCAGGTCCGGGTAGGCCGCGAGGATCTCCGCATTGCTCATACCGTCGGCGACCATCCCGACCACGGTCGCGACCGGAATCCGCAGACCACGGATGCACGGAACACCACCCATCTGATCGGCTCGCACCGTAATCTTTGTGAAGCTCATCCCCACAGCTTACCGTGCGAATGCTACTACACACCTGATCGCGCAAACTAACGTTAGGCGTTAGACTACGCAATATGCCGTCGCTAGCCAATCTGCCCGACACGCTTATATCTCAGGGTCGCTGCTGGGCGAGCACCGCCGAGCTCGCTGAGCTTGCCGGTGTGCCTGTCGCGCATGTCTATCCAGGCTTGCAGCGATTGCGTCGTCGTGGCGCGATGTTCTCGCCGGCACGCGGGTTCTATGTCGTCATTCCGCCCGAGTACCGCTCGTGGAGGGTGATACCGGGGGAACTGTTCATCGACGGGATGATGCGTGCGATGGGGCGCGAGTACTACGTGAGCCTGCTTACCGCGGCTGCGATGCACGGCGCGGCACACCAGGCTCCGCAGGTCTTTCAGGTGATGGTCGATCGGCACATCGCCGATCGCGACATAGAGCGCGTTCGGCTGCGCTTCTACGCAAACGAGCATCTCGCACAGATGGCCGTCGAGGAGCGCCAGGTTGACACAGGACGCATCAGGCTCGCGACCCGTGAGACGACGCTCGTGGACCTCACCGTCCATCCAGATCAAGCCGGCGGACTGAACAACATCGCGACCGTGATTGTCGAGATCGGTGATCTTGACATATCACAGATCGCACGGCTCGCCAGCGTGCGCCCGCGCTCGGTCACACGACGCCTCGGGTGGCTGCTCGAGCAGTTCCGCGATGACCTCGATCTGGAACGGCTATGCGAAGTGGCACTTGCCGCGGACGCCGGCCACCCGACACGACTCGTGGGCTCGTTGCCGGCACGTGGTCCGATCGATCCTCGCTGGAACTTGCAGATCAACAGCGACGTGGAGCCCGACCTGTGATCGATCGCCCCGCACTCATCGCATGGCGCTCACGGGCGCCCTGGCCGAACCCTGTCCAGATCGAGCAGGACCTGATGCTCTCACGCCTGATGATCGAGATCGCCCGCGACGAGACGCTCGGCCCCGAGCTCGCGATGCGCGGCGGCACATGCCTGCACAAGCTCCACCTACCGGCGGCGCTGCGCTACTCCGAGGATCTCGACTACGTCCGCTTGACCCACACCGGTATCAAGCCTTACACCCAGGCGCTCGCAGACGTCGCCGATCGAGTCGGTCTCACCGTCTCCAGCCGCCAGCGATCTGGACAGATGGTCCACGTCTACCTCGACGGTCAGCCGACCGAAGGCATCGGCCGTATCCGCATAAAGATCGAGATGAACATCGCCGAGACCAACTCGTTCCTACCGAGGACGACGGTAAATCACGTGGTACAAACGTCGTGGTGGAGCGGTGAAGCTGACATCTCAACTTTTCAGCCCAGCGAGTTGCTCGCCACCAAACTACGCGCGCTCTACCAGCGCAGCAAGGGCCGCGACCTCTTCGACCTCTGGCTCGGCCTAACCGTATTGAAAGCCGACCCCGAACAGATCATCGCCGGTCTCAACCACTACATGAAGAACGCAACCTTCAGTTTCCCCCAGCTCCGCGACAACCTGGCCGCAAAGCTCGCGACCACAGGCTTCCGTCGCGACCTCGACGCACTTACCACTGACACTCCTGCCGAATATTACCCAGACACCGCGGCGAACCTTGTGATGCGTGAGCTTGGCAGATGGCTACGCAATGCACCACCCGTTGATGAGATCGGTCCGTTGCGCCCGTAGCATTATTTTTAGAGAGGCGCTGCCTCGTAAGTATCGGAAGGGTTTCAGTTGGACTCTCTCGGTCGACGGGACTGAACCGGACGGAGCCCCAGCTCGTGCGATGAGCCCAGCGAGCCCGAGCTGGTGCGCGGCCGCTCCGATGGCTTGGCAGGCGGTGTAGTCGCCGACGCCCGAGCAGAGTTGCGCATCGGGCAGGGAGACGGACCGACGGGCGGAGTCTGGCCGGAGGCAGGTCGCGTTGCCTCACATGGCCCCGGCGCGCAGGCGCTCGACGGCGTCCAATACCTCCTCGTAGGAGCCGTCAACACACCATCTGGCCGTGGATGGAGTACCTCATGGGAACGCTGCTCGCCGCTTACACCGAGTTTGAACAGAGACTCGAGATGACAGCCGGTTATGGAACCAAGCAGCCGGCGATCCGGGACTTCATCCGCTCGCGAATCGTGGACGAGTCCTCGCTTGACGACATCCGCTCGGCGACACCCGCCAGCGATCCGCTCATCAAGAAGGTTTTGCAGGAACTGCGGGCCGGCGGTGCAATCGAAGTGGTGCAACGAGGCCGCTATGCTCGCTACCACCGAGTACACACAAATTTCTAGATTGCGCGGCGTGAGGACAGGATCGCATGCGAGCCATGTTGTCCATTATGCCAACTATGGTTGACGCATTCGCCAACGAGGTCCCTGGAGGCTCGCGAGGGCGAGATCACGCGAAATGCTCCAAAGTGGGTGTTGGAGCATTGCCGTGGGGTCACGTCAGAATGCCACGAGCGCATACGAGGTACGAGTGGTCTCCGGATATGCCTGCTGCTAGTTCCGGATCTGCCGGGTTAGAGTTCCGGATCTGTCCACCACGGACTGTAGAATGCGGGTGTGATCGAACGTCGAATCAGACCGCTCGTCCTCGAGGCGCTCAGGGATACCCGTGTCGTGATGGTCATGGGGGGGCCGCTTCCCCGCCACGTATCGTGGGTGCGCCGATCGGCAGGCGGGCGTTTGCCTCCCGGGTCGCCGCGGGCGGCTATCCCGAGGCGCTTGGGCGCACCGGCCGTCGTCGAGACCGCTGGTTCGCGAACTACCTCACAACGACATTCGAGCTGGAGTGATGTCGATCCCCGGGTCTACCACTTCCGTGACCGCCGCGGAGCAGAGGTCGACCTCGTTCTCGAGGATCGCTCAGGTCGCGTTGCCGGCATCGAGATCAAGGCCAAGGCCTCCCCAACCCAGGCCGACACCAGGAGCCTCGTCAAGATCAGAGACGCCCTCGGCGACCGGTTTGCCGGCGGAGCGGTGATATGCACCGCCGAGCAGCTGAGCTTCAGACACCTTCCCAGCGGCAGGCTACCGAGACGGTCCTCCAGCGCGCGCTTGCCCTGGGTGCAGAGGCGGTGGTGCTTACAGGTTCGACCGTCCGTGCCCGGCGAACGGCTCATCAGCTGCGGGATGCGCTGACTGGTCGACGGAATCTCCAATCGCCGGCGCGCGCTGGGCTGCGGTCACTGTGCGCCCACCTTCAGCCGTCGCTGATCTCACGGCGAACGTAGACCGAGAAAAGCGGGTCGGCCAGCGTCCAGGAGCCCCGCCCGTTAGGCCTGATCACGATCGATGCGTCGGCGAGCGCGTTCAGTGCCCGGTTGGCTGCCTTCTTCTCCAGGGCCGTGTATGGGGAGCGGTGGTGTGCGAGGCGGATGGTGACCTCGACCGCGATGTTGCCCATGGCCCGGATACGGTCCATCAGGTCGCTGTGCCGGCCCGCGTCGTCAGCCAGCGCGCCGCGATAGCCGCGCTCGGCGAGCGTGCCGTCGATGTGGCGGGTGCCCTCCTCGACCGAAGCGTGGTGTGTCTGCTGGGCGATCAGCATCGTTGATCGCGGATGTCCTTCGCCTGAGGCGATGATCCGCTCCAGGGCCTCCTCGTCCACGGTGCAGTCGTCCTGGGCGAAGCGCTCACCGAGTCCCACGCGCCACTCATCCTCGGTGATCCGCGAGAGCTCGTGAAAGCCACCGAACTGATACAGCGCGCGGTGCTGGTTGCTGAACAGATCGCGCATCAGATGCTCGACGCTGCCCGCGAACAGGCATGTCACACGAGGGGAGGCGTGCATTGTCTCGCGCAACCGCTGGGTGAGCTGCTCGGGGTCACCGTAGGCGCCGCTGGTCAGCTGCTGAAGCTCATCGATCAGCAGGATCAGCTGCCGGTCGTCGCGCTCGGCGATCCGCTGGGGCAGCTCGAGGGCTGCGCTCAGCTCTTGCAATGGATCACGGCGTCTGCGCGCGGGCTCGAGGGCTATCTCCACCGCCTCGCCCAGTTCTGACTTCACGCGCAGCACAGCGGTCAGCGAACGTCCGCTGAGCGCGCCCGAGCCGAGGTTGCGAGTACGCTCGATCAGCCGCTTGACCGCCGAGCGATTGGCGAGCGTCTCCCGGGCGAGCGCCTCCGCGAGCGAAGCGGCGTTGGTGTACTTGAACAGGCTGACGCTCACCGTGTAGAGCCGTTTGCGTCGCAGCGCCGCGACGGTCGCTTCGCAGACCGTGCTCTTCCCCGTGCGGCGTGGCGCGGCGAGGACGCGGTGCAGTCCATCCGAAAGCTCAGAAGCAAGCTCCTCGACGTCGTTACGGCGACCGATGAGCTTGCCCGGTGGACGGACAGGCTCCTCGGAGGGAAACAGATCTCGGGATCGCAGACGAGCCATGTTGTCCATTATGCCAACTTAGGTTGACGAATTCGCCAACAGGCTCTCGGAGTGCCCGACTAAGAGGTCAGCCCGCCGGCCAGGATCGCGGCCGGCGTGAGCGTGCCGCGCTGGTGGGCGACCACGTCCCGGACGACGTCATCGAGGGTTCGGGTCGCACGCCAGTCGATCAGCTCGCGAACCTTGGTCGTGTCGGGCACGCGGCGATACATGTCCTCGAAGCCTTCGCCGTAGGCCTCGTCGTAGGGGATCAGGAAGATCTCTGAGTCCGGAGCCGGTCACGTCGATGATCAGACGGGCGAGGTCGAGGATCGAGATCTCGGTGCTCGCGCCGACGTTGAACACGTTCCCGTAGGCGCGCTCCTCGCTCGTCAGGGCGAACAGGGCCTGCACGACGTCGGCGACGTGGCAGAAGCAGCGTGTCTGCCGGCCATCGCCGTAGACGGTCAGCGGCTCGCCGGCGAGCGCCTGGCCCACGAGCCTCGGCACGACCATGCCGTAGCACCCGGTCTGGCGAGGTCCGACCGTGTTGAACAGGCGCACGACCGTGGTCGGCAGGGCGCGCTCGCGCCAGTAGGCGATCAGCCAGGAACTCGTCGATCGCCTTCGAGCACGCATACGCCCAGCGGCCCTTGTCGGTGGCGCCCATCTGCATGTCCCCGTCCTCCCTGAACGGCAGCGCCTGACTCTTGCCGTACACCTCGCTGGTGGAGGCGATCAGCACGGGCTTCTTCTTCTTGCTGGCGTGCTCGAGCACGACCTCGGTGCAGTGCACGTTGGTCTCGATCGCGCGCACCGGGCTGTCCACGACGAGCGTGACTCCCACGGCGGCGGCGAGATGCACCACGACGTCGGCATCGTCCACGAGCTCGGCGACCACCGCGTGGTTTGCGGCCGAGCCGATCGTGTACTCGAAGCACGGATGGCGCTTGAGGTGGCGGATGTTCTCGATGGCCCCCGTGGAGAGGTCGTCGAGCACATGCACGGTGTGGTCATGCTCGACAAGCAGATCGCTCAGATGCGAGCCGATGAAACCCGCGCCGCCGGTGATCAGGAATCGCATGGGGTCTTCACGCCGTTGGAAGGGATTGGCGGCTTCGTCGCATCAGGGCTCCCCCGAAGCCGCCGAGGATGAGGATGGCGACCGCACCCCCCAGGAGCGCGAGAATCGAGTCATCGGACAGGCGGAGGGCATGCACGTCTGTGAAAGATAACGGTTCGACTAACGGAACGTGTTTCGACTAGCGGAGCGCGGAGCCCGGATTGCGTGACAGTTCCGCCAGGATGGTTTCGCGCGGGTTCAGCTCTCGCAGTCCGCGTGGAGTCTGATTTATCTGATAAGATCGCTGCATGTTGCGTATGAGCGCTACCGAGGTGGCTCGGAGCTTCTCGGCTGTGATGAACCGTGTGGGGGCGGGCGAGGAGATTGAGATCGTTCGTAATGGCATGCCGATCGCCGAGCTGCGCCCGCCGTCGCGGCCACGGAGGCTCTCCGGCGATGCGTGGCGGAGGTTCGTAGAGAACCTGCCCGCCGTCGACGAGGACTTCGCCCGCGACGTGGAAGAGGCGCGCAAGAGCATCGGGCCTCCAGTGAGCAAGTGGCCGGCTGGCTGATCGATACATCCGTTCTCGTCGACGCCGAGCGCAGCGGAGGGGCGCTTGGGCGAGTTCCCTCCGACGAGGAGCACTCGGTCAGTGTGATCACGGTCAGCGAGCTCCTGCACGGCGTTCGCCGGGCTGTGAACGGCGCCCGCCGCACGCGACGTCAAGCGTTCGTGGAGCAGGTGCTGGTCGCATTGGAGTCGCTCCCCATAACCTCCGAGGTGGCGCGGGTTCACGCAGAGATCCGGGCCCAACTCGAGGCGGCCGGCGAAATCATCGGCATGCACGACCTCTGGATCGCCGCCACGGCGCTCACACACGGCCTACGGCTTGCCACAACCAACGCCCGCGACTTCGAGCGCGTTCCGGGGCTGTCTGTGCTCGATGCGTCATCACAACCCCCGCGGTCTACTTGGATGCGCCGCCCGAACTGAGCCGCCGCCGATCTTCCTGGTGCTGTGCGGCAGCGAGGTGGGCTTCTTCGAGCGCGAGGTGGTCAACCACTCGACGACCACCTACTCGAGGGCTCAGCCCCGCGGCGGATTGGGCATTTCATGTCCGGCAGAATGTGCGTTATGATTGCGGCAGAACATGCGCTCATCGTCATCCGCTGCGGATCGCCACCTGCGCCGGCGTCCCGGCGTCATGCGGGCGAACGGCTGACAGGGGCGCGTTCCGCGCGCTGGCGAACCTGCGTGAGCGCGTCGATCGAGCCGGGGGCCGATTCGTTCGCGGTGTTGTGCTGTACCTGGGCGACGAGGCGCTGCCCGCCAGCGATCGGCTTGCCGCGCTGCCGCTCTCGCATCTGTGGGAGCCACCCTCACGTTCGTGAGCGCTCGTCCGGCGATGCGCGGCAAGAGCGGCATAGGTGGTGTTGAGTCTCCTATATTATGCGACTACACGGGGTAGAGCTTGGGATGTCCGTGCGATCTACGCAGGCGACGTCTTCTGCCACCGCGCTCTAGCGGCCTTGCGGGAGACTCGATGAGGGCGGTCGGCTTCGGCTTTAGCTTCCCAGAAGGCTTGCCGATATCATGAATCTCAACTATGCTCGGCCATCAAGGAAGGCGCGCGCTGCACCAGCGCGGAGGCTAAGTGCGAGAAGGAGGAACATCGTGGCGACCTGTGGGAGGGACACCATACTCACGACCGAGTATCGAGGCGGCACCGTCGCGTACCACGTCGACTCAGTGATGAGCGACGGGTTCGACTGGAGTCTCGGCATGACGGAACCGGCGCTTCTCGAGCCGATCGACTACGACGCCGAGATCGCAGAACGTCGTGAGACGCACGAGCCGATCCGCGATGTCGGCGGCGAGCTTGGCAACAGCCGATTTGGCGTCTGACGCGCTTGCTTCTCGGTGGTGTTCGCAGATGGGCTACGTCCTCAAGCCCTGGCCCAGGGGGACATCCTCGCCGACGTGGAGTTCTACGCTCCGCGCGAAGGTGTCTACCAGCCGACAGTGCACGCACCCGGCGTCATCACGTCTCATAGCTGCGACTACACAAAGTTCGACGCCGCACGGAAAAGAGGGCGCCCAGTCGATCGGTGGCCGCTGCTCGTCGCGCCCTTGGTCAAAGCCTCGGAGCTGGATCGCAACATGGCCGGCAACGCGCGCGCGGACCACGTGCCGCGGTACTTCTCGCTCGGCGAGGAGCCGCCGTTCGAGGAGGAGCATTTCGCCGACTACTGGTTCATGCAGCCAATCGCTGTCCTCGAGCTGCTCGCCACGGAACGACTAGCCAGCGTGACCGACGAATACCAGAGGCGGCTGCAGAGGAGCCTCGACCGATACTTCTCATGGGAAGACCGCAGGGCACCGTTGGTGGACGCATGAGGATCAGGAACTTCATCGTCGCCGACGCGGTCTCCGGGGGCTCTCATGGCAAGTGGTTCGTGCACGGAGGGGGCGTGACGCAAATCAGTGCATTCGAGTTCCCGTACGTTCAGGCGAAGCTCGGACTGCTCGTCACGCTGGTGTACGAGGGTCCCGAAGACGACATCGAGCACGATGTCGAGATTGCCATCGTGAGCGACGCTGGCATTGAGACGACGAAACTGCTCCAGCTGCATGCCCCCAAGCCGCCGGAGGCCTTCGAGACGCGGAAGTACTGGCAACTCCTCCACCTCGTTGGGGATGTCTCCGGGTTGCCGTTCGATGAGCCCGGGCGCTACTGGGTAGTCCTCAAGCTCAACGGGAACGAGATGGATCGGATGCTCCTCGACGTCGAGCGCCTCGGTCCCCCACCGTCCCTCCCTTCCGAGCCAGGGTAGGCCCGATCCTGCTCGGCAGGCGCCTGTCCTACACCTCGGCTCCACGAGATTCGCTCATCAAGAAGGGGCTCATCTACAGCCCGGACTACGGCCGGGTCGACTTCACGGTTCCCAAGTTCTCGCCATTCATGCGCCGGCGCTACCCGCTGGAGAAGCAAGGCAGGGGCGTTGGCCGGCGAGGCCACCCGTGATCGCCACAGCCCGCTTCGACTCTAACGCAGCGCGGAGCCCGGGTCGCGTGACAGTTCAGCCAGTGTGGTGTCGCGCGGGTTCAGCTGGTGGGCGCGCGTGTAGTCGCGTCTGGCCACCCGCAAGCGGCGCTCGCGCACGGCGACGTCGCCCAGCAGCGCCCAGGTGACGAAGTTGTCCGGCTCCTGCGCGAGCGCTTGCCCCAGCGCGGTTTCGGCCCCGGCGGCCTGGTCGAAGCGCGCGAGCGCGGCCGCCTTGACGTAGTAGGTTTCCACGGCGTCGGAGTCGATGTCCAGGGAGCGGTTGGCATCGGCGAGCGCTGACGCGGGCCGAGCGGCCAGCTCGTTCTGAGCGCGTTCCCGGTAGAGGTCGGCGAGACCCTGGCGGCTGAGGCTCGCCCCCGCCACCACGAGCGTGACCACGACGGCGGACGCCCCGAGCGCGAGCGCCGGCCTGCCTGTGAGTGCCCTGCCGAAGCGGGAATGCCGGGAGGCGGCTCCGGCCGGTCGCGGCAGGCTGCGCGGCCTGACCATGACCGCGGCCGAATAACTTCGAGCCGCTGGACCCCGTCAAGCCGTTCGCAAAGCTGAACGTCCACCAGCGCTCGGCGCCACACCGCTACGCGCGCATCCTCGACGCCGCCTACGGCGCATTGAAGAGCGTCAGCCGCTCCAACCTGGTGATCGGTGGGATGACCTACACCACCGGGAACATCTCCCCGCAGCTGTGGATCGAAAATCTGCGCCTGCCCGGCGGCAACCCGCCCCGGCTGGACATGTACGGGCACAACCCGTTCAGCTTCCGCGCCCCGAACCTCTCAAACCCTCCCTCGCCCGACCAGCAGATCGACTTCTCCGACCTCGGGCGGCTGTCCAAGCTGGTCGATCGCTACCTGGGCCGACCCGGCAATCCCGATCCCAAGCTGTTCATCTCCGAGTGGACGGTCCCCACCAAGATCGACCTCGAGTTCAACTTCTACGTTGAACCCCTCCTCCAGGCCCAGTGGATCACCGACGGGCTGCGCATCGCCAGTAGCTGGTCGCGCATCTACGCGGTCGGCTGGATCCACCTCTACGACGAACCGCCCGTCACCTACGGCGGCCTGCTCGAAACCGACGGCGCGAAGAAGCCCGGCTACTTCGCCTGGAAGGATGGCTGAGCGTACGCAATCTCCCAAGGCGTCGGCGACATCGGCGGCGAGCAGCGGCTGCTCAGTCGATCGCGATCGTCTCGCCTGCTGCCTGCCGCCGCGCTGGGCCCCAAACCAGATTAGGAGGACTCTTGGACTATCCTTCCGTAAATGTCAGATTTGCGGAAGGATGAGCTCGATGCCGGGCGTGAGGTTCGCATCGAGTGGAACGGTCGCAGCGTGGCGGCATGGGTGCCCGCATCGCTTGCGGTGCGTGCGGTGCGGTTGACGGAGGCGACCGTGAGGCTCACGGAGCAGGCGGCGGCCGCGGCACGACGGGGCAGCGACGCGCTGCCGGCCGACTGGGAGGCGCTTGCTAGGCTGCTGCTGCGGGCTGAGGGGGTGGCGTCCTCATATGTCGAGGGAGTACGCGCTCCCGTCGCCGAGGTCGCCGCTGCCGAGCTTGACCCGACAGTGGGTGAGACGGCCGCGTGGGTCGCGAACAACCTGGCGGCGGTCGTCCAGGCCGTCGGCGAGGCACGCGAAGGGCCGCTCGAGATCGAGTCGCTGCACCGCTGGCACCGCCGGTTGATGGCAGGGGCAGGCAATCTGCCGGCCCACCTGATCGGGGCCAGTCGCGATCTGCAGGGCTGGATCGGAGGGACCAGTCCGCTTAACGCCGCTCTGGTGGTCCCTCCTCCAGAGCTGATCGCGCCGCTGCTCGGCGATCTGGTGCAGTACGCCAACCGAACGGATGTCGACCCAGTCACCCAGGCGGCGGTCGCGCACGCACAATTCGAGCTGATCCATCCCTACGGCGACGGCAACGGTCGTGTGGGACGGATCCTGATCGGCTGGATCCTCACCCGCCGCCTTGACCTTGTGAGCCCTCCGCCCATCAGCGTACGCGTAGCCGGCGACATCGGCGGCTACCTGTCGGGGTTGACCCTGTTTCGCCTCGGACAGCCGGATGCGTGGGTGGCGTGGTTCGCACAGGCGCTCGTGGGCGCCGGTCAGGCCACAAGCGATCTCGTTCGTGCCGTCGGCGAGCTGCGTGCCGGCTGGGAGGCGCGCCTGGCGGATGTGCGCGCCGACGCGCTCGCACGCCGCGTGCCGGCACTGCTGCCGGCCCATCCGGTGCTGGACGCAGCGACCCTCGCACGCGAGCTCGGCGTGAGCGAGCGCAGCGCGCGAGGCGCACTCAACACCATGCACCAGCACGGCATCCTCGAACGACTCACGCCCACGCATCAACCGCGAGGACGCCCGCGAGGCTGGTGGGCCGCCACTGAACTGCTGAAATTGGTGAGCGGAGAATCAGCCTAGCAAAACCATAGTTGACAAAGTTATGATTTTGCAAGTTGCAATAGGACCGCAGAAGCCCGGCTACTTCGCCTGGAAGGACGGCTGAGCGTACGCAATCTCCCAAGGCGTCGGCGTCGGCGACGCCGAGCAACGGTCGCTCAGCCGATCGTGATCGTCTCGCGCCGTAGCCTGTTCGCGCGCTTGACGGTCAGCGTGTAGCGGCCCTTGACGATCTTGCGGAGCGGGCTCAGCAGCAGCTGTGTCTGCGCGCCTGAGTCGAGAGCAAACCCCGTCGCGTAGGTGACCTTTCCGCGCGAGAGGGACGCCGCGGCCTTCGTCCCCGCGCCCGTGAACTTGATCGGGGAGGCTCCCTGCTTGGTCTGGCACGTCTGCTGGATCTTGCCGCCCTTCTTGACCCTCTCGCAGGTGACGAGCTCGACCTTGCCGGCCGGCCCTTGCGCGCCGGTGGCGCCCCGTGGACCCTGCGATCCGGTGGGACCCTGTGGGCCTGTGGCGCCGTTCGTCCCGTTCGTCCCGTTGACCCCGGCTTGGCCGGTGGCTCCGATCGACCCCGCGGGTCCTGTGAGTCCGGCTGGTCCCGTGGAGCCCACTTCCCCCATGGCGCCCGTGGGTCCTGTGGAGCCCGTTCCTCCGGTCGGCCCCGTGGGTCCGGTCGGTCCCGTGCCGGCGGCAACGCCGGTCCCGCTCAGCGCGATGCCGGTCGGGGACGGCTCGTTGTCGGTGAGCGCGATCGTGGCTTTCAGCGGGCCTTCCGCGGTCGGCGTGAAGCTGACCGTGATCGTGCAGCTCTGCTCGAAGGCGAGCCTGCGCCCCAAGCACGAGTCGGCGGTGATCGCGAAGTCTCCAGGATCTGTGCCTTCCAGTTTGGCGGCGGTGATCGCCAGCGTCTGCGCGCCGACGTTCGTCACGTCCAGCACCGACGCCGGCGAGGACTCGCCGACCGTCTGATCGCCGAATTCGCCGCCCGCCACCTGCGCCTGGGGCGCGGAGTAGAAGAGTTCGGTGGAGGAGAGGTATTTGCCACCTGCGTTTTCGCCGCCCGCCACGAGCACGGCTCCGTCGGGCAGGGTCGCGGCGACGGCGCCTTCCCGCGCTTCTTTCATCGGCGCGACTTCAGTCCATGTTTCCGTGGTGGGGTCGTAGGTTTCGCTGGAGGAGAGGTAGCCTCCTCCGTTGTGACCGCCGGCCACCAGCACGTTGCCGCTGGGCAGAGACGCGGCGGCCGGAAAAGCGCGCGCCTCGTTCATCGGTGCTCCCGGGCTCCATGTGGTCGTCAGGGCGTCGAAGATCTCGCTGGAAGCGAAGGGAGAGAACGGAGAGCTTTCCTTACCGCCCACCATCAGCACATCGCCGTCGGGCAGCGACGCGGCGGCGGCGAAATCGCGAGCTTCCGCAAACGATTCGGCCGAACTCCATGTATTCGTCGTGGAATCGTAGATTTCGCTGGTTTCCAGGGCCCTTGGAAGGGGGGTTGAGCGCGAGCTGCTTGCTCATGTATAGCCCAAACTTCGTCATATCCGCAGGATCGGCTATACATGAGCAATGAATATCGAGCCCACTCCACCACCGGCACGCACTTTGTCGCCGCGCGAAGCGGAGGTCGTCTCATGGCTCGAGAGCGAGCGCCTTCGCAGCGTCTCATCGCGAGCGATCGCAGAGCGCTTCGGCTGGCCGCCGCAGACCGTGTGGCACACGGTCTCAAGCTTGACTCGCAAGGGTTGGCTGACCCGTACCTCACGCGGACGCTATGAGACGGTCCTGGCCGATACTGGCGGCTGGGCTCTCCCCAATCCGTGGGCGGCGCTGGGAACGTCCGGCTTGCGCTACTACGTGGGCTTTCAGTCCGCCGCCTATGAGCGAGGGCTCACCCCGGATCGCCCGGGCGCGGTGCAGGCTTGCGTCCCGCCCGGCACCAACCGTCCCAAGGCGTGGGCGGAGATACCGATCTCGTTGGTCTTCCTGCGCTCATTTACCCCTGTCGGTATCGAGCAGGCCGAGTTGCACGGATTTCAGATCAGGCTCGCGCGACCGGAGAAGATCCTCATCGACGCTGCCGGACTGCCGGGGCGGATCGGCGGTGTCCACGGACTCGCGCGCGTCCTCGATCGAGCCTACGCCGATCTCGACTGGAATCTCCTTGGCAATCTTGGTGAACAGGCTGTCCGCGGGCGCGCCGCACTGCGTCGTATCGCGGCTCTGCTGGAGATCCTCGACCTGCAGATCCCCGAGACGCTCGCTAAGCGCGCGAAGGCGCACCGTGGCGAGTCGCTGCTGTATCTCGGCGAGCGGCGCATTTATGGAGCTCGCGGCACACACCTGCCCCGCTGGGCCGTCCTAGACAACATCGGCGCCGCCGCTCTACGCGAGGAGATCGTCCGCTGATGATCCCCAACGCGATCATTCGTCAGATGCCCCAGTTATTGATGATCTTTTTCTAAAAGATGCTGCTCTTTTGAGCGAATGTACTCGCTAGCGATAGCATGATCGGGGACGGACGTGACGAGGGACATGTGTCGGCATGGTTTCGCGCGGGTTCAGCCAGTGGACGTCTGGTGATCGGTGGGATCACCTACACGGCCTGGCCGCTGAGGCATCATAGGCAGACGTCTGGGCAGGGCCTATGCGTCGAAGAACCTGCGCATGGCCTTAAGCGTGTCGTCCATCTGCCGATTCAAATGGTGATGCTCAGCCATGCAGCCAGCCCCACTTCGCGACGCCGGGTGCGCCAGTTGGCGGCAGGTCTCCTGCTCGCCGGCCTCCTGGCGCTGCTGGCGCCTGCAAGCGGCTCTGCCGCGATCAGCACCTTCGGCAGCCCCCTGTCGGTCCCCGCCACCCTCAACACCGCCGAAAACCTCGCCTACCAGGGCACGTTCACGCCTGTCCCTCCCAACCCGGAAGCCCCCAACGGCCTCTTCCACACCTTCCACTACGGCGCGGACACGGTCCTCTGGAACGTCGCGTCGGCCACCGGCGGGGTCCAGGCCCCGGCTACCGGCCAGGCCGTCAAGGTCAGCCTCGAGGGCTGCGCCCAGGCTGCTTCTGGCGGCCCCTCGCCTCTGACGCAGATCCACTTCCAGGACCTTTCCCCGCTGCCCGGACCGAGCCGGCGTCAAGGTCAACATCACCTCACAGGCCTTCGAAATCCCGGTCTGCGGGCAGAACGGCGCGAGCGGATCGACACTCAGCACCTATGAACCCATCAATCTGTGCGTGAGCGCGGGCGATTACGTCGGCTTCGACGACGAGGGCGGATACGTCCCCAACGTCTACCGCGCCGGAGTGCCCTACCAGGTGATGGGCGCGGTGCAAGGCGCGACGATGGACTCCTTCCTGAAGAACAACGGCACCGGCAACGGCGCGACCCTGTCCTCCTCGGAACTGAGCGCCAACGAAGGCTTCGCGGTCAACCGCGGCGCGGAACTGATGATGCGCGTCACGCTCGGAACCGGCCCGGACGGGACGCACATCTGCGCGGGAGGGACGGCCGGCCGGCCCGCTCCGCTGCCGGTCATCAGGATCAGCCCCCAGACAGACGGGATCAACGCGCAGCGGATCGTCGCCGTCGCCGTCTACTGCAGGCCCGCCACCGGCTGCAACGGGGTCGCCACGATGAGCTTCGGGGGCCACCAGGCCAGCGTCGGCAACAGCAAGTTCAGCCTGCCGGGCAACACGACCAGCCACCTGCCGTTCCGCCTTGCGCCGAGGCTGCTGGGACTGATCCGCAAGCACAACGGCGTCGATGCCACGCTGACCGCCCTGGTGGGCGGCAGGACGTTCACCCAGACGATCGCCGTGAAGATCCTCTAGCCCAAGCGCTTTGCCGCGGCCACCGCGCCTTGGCTCGCCGCCAGCGTGGGCTCGCGCTCTCAGACTGCCGAACATCTACGCGGTCGGGTGGATCCATCTCTATACATGAGCAATGGATCTCGAGCCCACTCCACCACCGGCACGAAGGTCAGCTTCTTCTCAACAGGTAGTCGCGGAACTTTGGCGCCGTGTAGGCGTACTCGCCCTTGCGGATGCGGTAGAGCGCGCCGGCGTCCACGAGGCGGCCGAGCAGGACGTTGACGTTGCCGGGGGTCTTCGCGGAGGCGCTGCCGAGCTCGGAGGAGCGCAGGGGAGGGTAGGGGCATCTGGCGGAGGCGAGCAGAAGGTCCTGCTCGGCGGGGGTCAGCGTGGCCAGGCGCGGGTCGTAGAAGTCGCGGTCGAGCCGGCCGTAGATGTCCGGACGCGCTGCGTCGAGCAGCTTGGGTGTGAGCCGCTCCACGCCGGCGAGGTCGGCGGCGTCCCACAGCTCCGATCCCCACAGCTGCAGGAAGTACGGGTAGCCCTCGACTTCCGCTACGACCGTCCTGGCGAGCGCCGGGCCGGCGCTGCGGACGGTCTGTTCGAGTGGTCTGGTGAACGCCTCCAGCGCTTGTGCCTGCGCGAGCGAGTCGATTTCCTCGCCGCGGAACAGCCGCTCGCTGTAGGAGCGTGCTTTCTGGAGGTTTCCAGCGAGTGTCGGCAGGCCGCACAGGACGAGCCCGAGCGGCAGCTCCTGACGTTGCAGCGCGACGATCGGCGCGATCAGCAGCGAGAGCGGGTGCTCGCCATGGCGGTCGCGCTCGTCATGGATCAGCTGCGCCTCGTCCAAGAGCAGGACGACGCCCTTGCGTCCTTTGGCGAGGGCGAGCTGGATGGTGGTGAAGAGCTCCCGCGCCAGGTCCTCCTCGCGTTCGGAGCCAAACGAGACCGACAGCGAGACCTCCTCCCAGCTCACCTGAAGGCTCGTCGAGCGCAGCGCCTTGCCCGCCGCCGAGCGCAGTCGCGCCAGGCGCGAAAGCCGCTCGCAGGCCCGCTCAAGCAATGATCCGATCGCAGCCACGATCGCCGTGTCCGTGTTGTGCGCCGGCTGCAGCTCCATGAACGCCGGCTCCCACTCGAGCCCTTGCGCATGCTCGGCAAACGTCTCCAGCAAAACGGTCTTGCCTACCCCACGCAGCCCTGTGACCCGCATGTTCGCCTGCTGCTCGGGCGCGGCGCGGAGCATCGCGTCGAAGCGGCGCAGCGGCGCGTCGCGGCCCGCGAGATACAGCGGGCGCACGCCCACGCCCGGCCGATAAGGGTTCTTGCCCGAAACTTCAGTCATAACAGCATCCTTGTAATGATCGGCGATTCTAACAGAGTTTCTGTAATGAGCCCCGAACCGGGCTCCTGTCTGCCTGACCCTCCTCACCAGCCCCGCCAGATACCCTCCACCCCCATGCCCACAGTCATCGTCACCGGCTCGGGAGGGTTGATCGGCTCGGAGTCGGTCGGGCACTTCGTCGAGGCCGGGTATGAGGTGGTCGGCCTGGAGAACGACATGCGCGCGCGCTTCTTCGGCGCGGACGCGTCGACCGCCCACACGACCGCGGCGCTGAGCGAGCGCTACCCCGACGAGCTGCGCACGCTGGAGATCGACATCCGTGATGCCGAGGGGGTGCAGCGGGTGTTCGCCGAGCACGCGGGCGAGATCGAGCTCGTGATCCACACCGCGGCGCAGCCCTCCCACGACTGGGCGGCCTCGGATCCCCAGACGGACTTCGGGGTCAACGCGAACGGGACGCTGAACCTGCTGGAGGCGACGCGCATACACGCGCCGGCCGCGACGTTCGTGTTCTGCTCGACGAACAAGGTCTACGGCGATCTGCCCAACTCGCTGCCGCTGCTGGAGCTGCCCCAGCGTCTGGAGCTTCCCGAGGATCACCGCTACCACGGGGGGATCGACACGACGATGTCGATCGACCAGAGCACCCATTCGCTGTTCGGGGTCTCCAAGGCGGCCGCCGACCTGCTCGTGCAGGAGTACGGGCGCTACTTCGACATGCCCACCGTCTGCTTTCGGGGTGGCTGCCTGACAGGCCCCAACCACGCGGGAACCCAGCTGCACGGCTTCCTCTCCTATCTGATGCGCTGCACGATGACCGGCGAGCCCTACACGGTGTTCGGCTATGGCGGCAAGCAGGTGCGCGACAACATTCATGCCGCAGATCTCATCGCGGCGTTCGCGGCTTTCCATAGCGCTCCGCGCGCGGGCGCGGTCTACAACATCGGCGGGGGACGCCAGTCCAACTGCTCGATGCTCGAGGCGATCGAGCTGTGCGAGGAGATCGCCGGCCGCGAGCTCGACTGGAGTCTCGGCGAGGACAACCGGATCGGCGACCACCGCTGGTGGATCAGCGACCTGGAGCCGTTCAAGCAGGACTACCCAGACTGGGACATAACGCAGGACGTGCGCGACATCCTGAGCCAGATCCACGATCGCAACGCCGAGCGGTGGGTCGCGCGCGCGTGAAGCTGTCGGTTGTGATCCCAGCCCACAACGAGGTCGAGTCGATCGGCGCGACCGTCGAGGCGGTCGTCGCGGAGCTGCGTGCCGAGCAGATCCCGTATGAGATCGTCGTCGTGGACGACAACAGCGGCGATGGCACCGGAGAGGTGGTGCGCGCGATCGGTGAGCGCGATCCGGCGGTGCGCTGCATCCGCTCGCCGCGCTCGCCCGGTTTCGGCCAGGCGGTGCGCTCGGGCCTTGAGGAGTACACGGGCGACGCCGTGGCGATCGTGATGGCCGACCTGTCGGACTCGCCGCAGGATCTGGTGCGCTACTACCGTGTCCTGGAGGAAGGCTTTGACTGCGCGTTCGGCTCGCGCTTCGTCCGTGGCGGTCAGGTCGGCGACTACCCGAAAGTCAAGCTGGTCCTCAACCGGCTGGTGAATTTGGGCATCCGCGTGCTGTTCAGGCACGGCTACAACGACACGACCAACGCGTTCAAGGCCTACCGGCGCGCGGTGATCGACAATGTGCAGCCGCTGCTCTCACACCACTTCAACCTCACGGTCGAGCTACCGCTGAAGGCGGTCGTGCGCGGGCACTCCTATGCGATCGTGCCGATCTCATGGACGAACCGGGCGCACGGCGTGTCCAAGCTCAAGCTCCAGGAGATGGGCAGCCGCTACCTGTTCATCGTGCTCTACGTGTTCCTCGAGCACCACCTCAGCCGCGGGGACTACCAGCGACCGGGGGCGCGGGGCGAGCGCCGTGCCAGGCCGCAGCCGGGGGTGACGAGCCCGAACGGCGAGGATGGCGCGCGTTGTAGTGCAGCAGGAATAGGCCGATGAGCACGAACGGCACAAAGTTGACCGCGTGCAGCACCAGCGCGAACGGCAGGATCGTGGACTTCGGCAGCCCGTAGGCTTTCAGCGCGAGGATGGCGGCGCCCTCGAACACGCCGATCGCCGCGGGCGGAGACGGCAGGATCATGCTCAGTCCCACGGCCACGGCGACGAGCACGCCGCACGCGAACGGCAGATGCAGGTGGAAGGCGACCGACACCAGGTAGGAGCACAGCGCGGTGAGCATCCACGCGGCGATGGTCCACAGGAAGGCCTCGATCGCGACCTGGCGGTTGCGCAGCCCGCTGAGGCCGTGGGCCAGCTCGACCACGGTCTTCTCCAGACGATCGCCTGAGAACAGCGAGAGCCGTCCCAGTGGGCGCAGCAGTATCCGCAGCGGCCGGTCGCCGTAGATGACCAGCACGGCCGCGATGCCCGCGATGACCAGCGCGAGGGCGATGGCGGCGATGGCGGCGGCCCGGAACCAGCTGACGTGTGCAAGCCAGGGCTGCGCTACGAAGAAGATCGCGAGGATCGCGACGATGTCGTACAGGCGCTCCACCACGATCGTTCCCACGGTCTCGACCAGCGGCGCGGAGCTTCGCCGCGTGAGCACCACGACCCGGGCCGCTTCGCCGGCGCGTGCGGGCATGATGTTGTTGTAGAAGTACCCGATCATCGTCGCGTCGAGCGTCGGTCCGGGCGGCGGGCGCCTGCCGGGGGCGAACAGCGAGCGCCAGCGCAGCGCCCGTGCCACGTTGCCCAGGCCGAAGACGATCAGCGCCGGGATCAGCCACCAGTAGTCGCAGCTGCGCAGGGCGCGCCAGACCTCGCTGAAGTCGATGTCGCTGAGCGCGATGTATGAGAAGACGACCGTGACGGCGATCGTCACGAGGGTGAGCAGCCGGCGCGAATGGCGTTTGGCCATGATGCCGGCGGGGCGCTCGGCGGCGGCATCCTGACCGGAATCGTGGTCTTGGCGCTCGTGCTCGCGCAACGGCATGCGCTCGCCACGTTAGCCGATGGCGGACCCGGAAGGTGCGGCTCGTCCTCCGTGGCGGTGCTTGCGCCGGCTCGCCACCGCGGCGACGCTCACGAGCGGCATGGACATCGCATAGATTCTGCGCATCATCAGCTGAGGCACGTGCTGTCGCAAGCGCCGTGTCCGGACCCACCATGCCCCTCTCGCCCTCCTCCGACAAGCAATCCGCCTCGCGCCGAGTGCTGATCACCGGGGGCGCGGGCTTCATCGGCTCAAGTCTCGCGCTCGGACTCGCCGGCAGGCATCCCGACTGGGAGGTCCTGGCCCTGGACAACCTGCGCCGGCGCGGCTCGGAGCTGAACCTGCCCCGCCTGCGCGCCGCGGGCGTGAGCTTCCTGCACGGCGACGTGCGCGAGCTCGAGGACCTGCTGGCGGTCGGCGAGCTGGATGCGCTCGTCGAGTGCTCGGCCGAGCCCTCGGTCATGGCCGGCGTGGACGGCAGCCCCGGCTACGTGGTCGCGGCGAACCTGCTCGGCGCCTGCAACTGCCTGGAGCTCGCCCGCCGCACGCGCGCGCAGTTCCTGTTCCTTTCCACCAGCCGCGTCTACCCCGTGGCGTCGCTGGAGCGCCTGGCCTACCGCGAGGCGGGCACGCGCTTCGAGCTCGCGGATGAGCAGCCCCTCCCCGGGGCCTCCTCTCGCGGGATCGCCGAGTCCTTTCCGCTTGAGGGCGCCCGCACGCTGTATGGCGCGACCAAGCTCTCGGCCGAGCTGTTGATCGCCGAGTACGCCGCCGGCTACGGCTTGAACACGGTGATCGACCGCTGCGGCGTGGTCGCCGGACCGTGGCAGATGGGCAAGGTCGACCAGGGCGTCTTCACCTACTGGATGCTCGCCCACCACTTCGACCGTCCCCTCTCCTACATCGGCTTCGCCGGCTCGGGAAAGCAGGTGCGCGACCTGTTGCACGTCGATGACCTGCTCGACCTCGTCGAGGAGCAGCTGCGCGAGCCCGAGCGCTGGGCGGGCGCGACCGTCAACGTCGGGGGAGGCCGCGATTGCAGCCTCTCGCTGCTGGAGAGCACCGAGCTCTGCCGCCAGATCACGGGCAACTCGGTGCAGGTCGTGGCCGCGAACGAGGATCGCCCCGGCGACATACCCATCTACATCTCCGACTGCACCCGTCTGCACGCGCTGACGGGCTGGCGCGCGCGGCGCGGGCCGGTCGAGATCCTCTCCGACATCCACGCCTGGATCGCCGAGCATGAGTCGGCCCTGGCCGGCGCGCTGTAGGGACGATGGAGGATCTCATGCTGCAGCGCGCCGTCGGCGCCGTCGAACGCCACTCCGTCTGGGCGCTGTCCGCGCTGCTGGCGCTCTCCGGCGCTCTGCTCATGTACATGGGGCGCGGGCTGTCGTTCTACTACGACGAGTGGGAATGGGTGGTCAACGACTACTACGGCGGCACGCACTGGCTGCTCGTCGCTCACGTCGGCAACATCTCGGTCTTCCCCGCCGCGCTCTACCGGCTGCTCTTTCACCTGGTCGGGCTCGACCACTACGCGGTCTTTCGCCTCGACGTCACCGTCCTGCACCTGATCGGCGGAGCGCTCGTCTACGTCCTGGCGGCGCGGCGCATCCCCCGCGTCCCGGCCCTGCTTGCGGCGGCGCTGATCCTGTTCCTGGGCGCCGCCTGGGAAGACCTGCTGTGGGCCTTTCAGGTCGGCTACCTGCTGTCGGTGGCGGGCGGCCTTGCGACGTGGGCGCTGCTCGAGCGCCGGCGAGGGCGCTTCAACGACCTCGCCGCGATGCTCTGCCTGCTGGTGGCCGCGGGCAGCTCGAGCCTCGGCATCCCGGTCATGGCCGGCGTCGCCGTCGAGCTGGCCCGCCGGCGCCCCCAGCGCCGGCGCCTGTGGATCGTGGCGATCCCGGCGGCTCTCTACGTCCTCTGGTATGAGACCCACGGTGCGAGCCAGGTCACCGCCGAAGGCCTGATCCACGCGCCCGGCTACGCCGCGGAGCTCGCGGCCGCCGCGTTCGGCGGCCTCGTTGGCCACGGCCTGGACTGGGGTCAGCCGCTCGCGGTGGCCGGCCTGCTGATCCTCCTCTACTGCCTCGCGCGTCCCGCCCCGATCTCCGCGCGCCTGTCCGGCCTGCTCACCGCCGCCGCCGTGCTGTGGGCGATCACCGCCGCGGCCCGCTCGACCATCTCGCCGCCGGAATCCAGCCGCTACATCTATCTCGGCGCGGTCCTGATCGTGCTCATCGGCGTCGAGCTGCTGCGCGGCGTGACGATCACCCCACGCATGAGCGCCCTCGCCACAGTGGTGGTCGGATTCTGCGCGCTCACCGGCGTGACGCTGCTGCACAGCGGGGCGATCGGCCTGCGGACGACCTCCAGGACCGTCACAGCCGAGATCGGAGCGCTGGAAATCGCGGCCGCGTACGCGCCGGGCGCATATCAGCCCGATCCGGTGCACGCCCCGCCGGTCTTCGCCGGCCCCTATCTGCGTGCGGTGCGCTCGATCGGCTCCTCTCCCGCCGACACGCCCGCCGAGATCCTGGCCTCCGAACCGTCCGCGCGCGCCGCCGCGGACGGCGTCCTGCTGGCGCTGGAGGCTCCCAGGCCGCGGCCCCTCGGCACGACGCCGCTGCCGGCGCTCGCGCCCGCTCCGGCCCTCGCCTCGCTCGGCCACGCCGCGCAATCCCCGCACGCCGAGTGCGTGCGGCTGACCCAACTCCCCGGCCCTCCGATGACCGCGACCCTCGCCCTGCCCGCGGCGGGCCTGCTGATCCGCGACGAAGGCCCCGCCCCGACCGCGCTGGCGCTCAAGCGCTTCGGCGAAGGCTTCACTGCGCTCCCCGCCTCCGTTGCCGCGCACAGCGCCGAGGTGCTGGCTGTGCCCGCCGACCATGCCGCCCACGTGCCGTGGCAGCTGCAGCTCGCCTCGAGCTCGCCGCTCTCGCTCTGCAGCCTATGAACCCGTGGACGTTGGAGCCTGTGGACGTTGCCGGCCGCACGCACGAATCTCCAGCTCCAGGTGCTGTCGAGTGGACCGCCGGCGCGTGAGTCCCGCCGGCCCCGGCCGGATGGATACTCTCTGGCGCCCATGATGCGATCGAGCGCCTGCCGCCTGCCCGGCCTGACCGTGATCGAGCCCGCCGTCTACGGCGACGAGCGCGGGTTCTTCGCCGAGACCTACCGCCGCGCCTGGCACGAGTCCGCGGGCATCCCCGCGCAGGAGGAGTTCATCCAGGACAACCACTCGCGCTCCTGCCACGGCGTCGTGCGCGGCATGCACTTCCACATCGGCTCAGGCGTCGCCAAGCTCGTGCGCTGCTCGCGCGGTCGGATACTCGACGTCGCCGTGGATCTGCGGCGCGGCTCGCCCACCTACGGGCAGTGGGAGGGGGTCGAGCTCGACGGCGAGAGCCTGCGCGTGCTGTACGTCCCCGTCGGCTTCGCCCACGGCTTCTGCGTGCTCTCAGAGGTCGCCGACGTCCTCTACAAGCAGACCGCCTACTACGACCCCGCGGTAGAGCGCGGGATCGCCTGGGACGACCCCGACGTCGCGATCCGCTGGCCGCTGCCGGTCGCGGAGCTGATCGTCTCAGAGCGCGACTCCGCCGCGCCGCGCCTTCACGAGGTGGCCGGCGAGCTGCCATTCCAGTACGGCGGCGGCACCTGAACCGCAACGCGCTCCGCCGCGGCCCGTCGCCGCGGCGCTCAGCCGGCCCAGTCCCAGCAGCGCAACTCGCACGCCTCAGAGCCCTCGACCGCGATGGCGGCCGCGGCGGGCCGCGGGCCGACAGCCAGCTCGGCCGTCCACAGCGCGGCAATGCGCCCCCCGCTCCCCGCATCCCCCTCGCCCGCGACCGGCGCCGAGGCGAGTCCCGTCCCGAGGCACTTGACCGCGGCCTCACGCATCGTCCACGCCCGCAGGAGCTCCCTCGTGCGCTCCTGCGGCTCGAGGCGCTCCAGCCGCCGGGCCTGCTCGGCCCCGAGCACCCGCGCGGCGATCGCCCGCTCGTCGAGCGGTCTACGAGCGGGGTCGCGTGCAACCTCGACATCGACACCGACCTCGCGCCCGGTGGTCACGGCCACGAGCACGAGCTCGCCCGAGTGCGACAGGTTGAACCGCAGGTCCGATGCGTGTCCGGCGTCGTCTGCCAGCGCGGGCTTGCCGTGCGCTCCCAGCTCGAACGCCAGCGCGCGCGGATCGCGCTCCAGGTAGCGCCCGAGCAGCGCGCGCAGCATCCCCCGCGAACGGATCCAACGCGTGCGGGCGCGCTCACGCACAATGCCCGCCGCACATACGCGCTCCTGCGCGCAGAGCAGCCCCTCGAGTCCGTTCGTCACATCGTCCAGGTCGGCGCGCCACACGTCGACCACACCTGGAGTCGCCCGCGGGCGTAGCGGCGGTGCGCTCCAGCGTGTACCGATCGTGAGATCCATCCATCTCATTATCGGGCGGGCACTCCCGCGCGCGGCGGACCCCCGCGCGCGAGTTGGCAAACTTACGCTGATGAGCGCCCGCCTACAGCGCCTGCGCAAGCGCACCAACGGCTACACGCTCACCCCGGCCCAGTACGCGATCGTGGCGTATGTCGCGCTGGGCGCGCTCACGCTGATCGTGCTCACCGGCGCCGCCGTGCGGCTGACGGGATCGGGCCTGGGCTGCCCGACCTGGCCGAAGTGCTACGGCAACGTCTATCCGCCGCTGAACACCCATGCGGTGATCGAGTTCTCCAACCGGCTGATCACCGTGCCCGTGTCGATCGCGGCGGGCCTGGCCTGGCTGGGAGCGCTGCGACGCCGACCCTACCGGCGCGATCTGATGTGGCTGGGAGCGCTCTTGCCGCTCGGGGTGGTCGGCCAGGCGGTCCTCGGCGGGCTGACCGTGCGCGGCGCGCTGGACTACGGCTGGGTGATGGGCCATTTCGCGCTGTCGATGCTGATCCTCGCCGCGGCCGTCGCGCTCGTGTACCGATCGAAGATCGACGGGATCTCCGATCGGCCAGCCGGGAGCGAGCCGGGCGAGCCGGGCGAGCAGCCCGCGGGGCGTGAGCCGGTGCGCCGCGCGCCGGTCGACAGGACGCTCGTGTGGTCGGTGCGCACGCTGGTCGGGCTCGCCGCGCTGACGATCTTCGCGGGGACCGCCGCCACCGCCGCTGGCCCCCACGCGGGTGGATCGCCAGGCCAGAAGATCAACCGCCTGGACTTCGACGGGCGCGGCACGATGGACTTCGTCATCCACCGCCACGGCGAGATCGCGCTCGTGTTCGGGCTGGCCGCGCTCGCCGTCTGGTGGCTGGCGCGCCGGCGCGACGCCGACCCGGCCCCGCGACGGTCCCTGACGGCGCTGTGCGTCCTGCTCGCGCTGCAGGGCGCCGTCGGGCTGGATCAGTACGAGACGCATCTGCCGACCGAGCTGGTGTGGGTGCATGTCGCCCTGGCCTCCCTGACCTGGCTGGCGACCGTGTGGGCGGCCTGCGCCGCTGCCAGCCCAGCCCCCCGGCCGATCGGAGATCGGCCGGTGCCGGCGCAGGATGAGCGTCACGTGGCGCCGCCCGCCCGCGTCTCGGCCTGATCCTGCGCCGGCGCGGGCCTTTCCTGGGCGCAGGGATGGCTTCGCCGACGCTCCGCCGTCGCGCGTCTCGGCTTGATCTCGCGCCCTCGCACGGGGTCCGCCCGGAAGGCGCGGCGCGGCTCCGCGGGTACGAATTTCGGCTGAGAACCCCCGAAAACCGGCCTCGCAGGAATGCCATTCCCGGAATTTGGGGACTTCTAGGAGTCCAGATCCGCCGATTTCGCGTGTCGTCGTCCTCACCAGCGGTTAGCCTGCGATCAGCAACGACACCCGAGAAGGGAGTGCCATGACCAAGAACGAGCTAGCCGACAAGGTCGCGGGGAAGACCGGAATGCCCGCGAGCCATGCCCGCGAGGCCCTGGAGGCCGCGATCGAGGCCGTAACAAACGAGCTGGCTGCTGGGGGTGAGGTCGCGCTGGCCGGCTTTGGCAAGTTCAGCGTCAGCCACCGCGCGGCTCGCCTGGGACGCAACCCGTCCACCGGCCAGACGATCAACATCGCCGCCAGCAAGGGGGCGAAGTTCTCCGCGGCGAGCGCACTGAAGAAGCGCCTGAACCCGTAGCGTCCAGGGTTCTGCGCGCTCGGTCCCGGTGTCACCGGCCTGTCGCGGGCCGGTGACGTCTGGGCAGGCTCAGGTCCAGGCCCAGAGGTCCAGGCCGAGGCCCCGGGCGTGCGAGAGTACCCGTGGTGAGCAGTGACGTGGATGAGGGACGGCTGGACAGCGACCGATCGAGGATCGGCCAGCTGGAGGCGCGTCGCGAGGCGCGTAGCCGGGAGCTTGCGCGCCGTCGCCGTACGCTTGCCGCTTTGAGCCTTGTGCTCGTGGCTGGCGCGGTGGCGGCGGTGGCGCTCTCCGGCGGCGGGGGAGGTTCCACGCCCTCCGCCCACCGCGTCGCGGAATCGCATAGCGCGGCCCGTCGCGCGTCCTCCTCGCAGGGCGCCGCTTCGCAGGGCACGGTCACGGGCGCCGCGACCGGCAGGCCCGGGAGCGAGCGGGTGCCGATCCTGATGTATCACGTGATCAATCCGCCACCCGCGGGAGCGCCGTTTCCCGGGCTGTACGTGTCCGCGGGCGAATTCGCCGCGCAGATGCAGGCGCTGGCGAACGCCGGGTATCACGCGATCACGCTCGATCAGATGTGGGCTTACTGGCAGCGTGGCGTTCCGCTGCCGGCGGGCAAGCCGATCGTCGTGAGCTTCGACAACGGCTACCAGTCCCAGTACTCAAACGCGCTGCCGGTCTTGCGCCGCCTGGGCTGGGTGGGCGATGAGAACCTGCAGCTGACGGGCCTGCCACCGTCGCAGGGTGGGCTCTCCGAAGCCCAGGTCCGCGAACTGGTCGCGGCCGGCTGGGAGCTGGACACGCAGGGATTCAGCCACGCGGACCTGATCACCCTCGACGCGACCCAGCTCGCCTACCAGGTCGCCACGGCGCGGACGGTCATCCAGCACCGCTACGGCGTGCCCGCCAACTGGTTCTGCTACCCCTCCGGCCACTACGACGCGACGGTCATAGCGGCCGTGCGCGCGGCCGGCTTCACCGGCTCCACGACGGTCGTTCCCGGCTGGGCTGGGCCCGACAGCGACCCCTACCGCCTCCCGCGCCTGCGCGTGCTCGGCGGCACCAGCCCCGAATCGCTGCTCAGCGAGCTGACCGCGATCCGCGACGATCCGCCGCCCCCCGCGTCCTACTCGGGCTGATCAGCCACAACCCGTGTTGTTTCCACACGACGAACACGTGTAGCAGCTCCCCGTGCGTTGCATCATGCCCCCGCACTGGCTGCACGCAGGGCCAAGGTCCAGACCCTGCATGCGGGCGGGGACCACCGGTGGCGTGTCGGTCAGCGCCGAGGCGGCGGGAGCGCTCGCTGTACCATTGCCGGCGGACGCGCTTGGCGTGCCTGCGGTGGGCGTGGCGAAAGAGGCATCCGCCGTGCCAGGGGCGCTCGGACCTGCCGTGTCTGAGGCGATCACCGACTGGGCGGCCTCCTGGGCGGACTTGCGGGCGCGTACCTCGGGGGTGAGGATGCCGAGGTCCTCCTGGACGTCCGGGTCGAGGAAGCGCGAGGCGAGCCAGCGCATGATGTAGTCGGGCATTGACTTGGCGAACGGGATCTCGGGGTTGCCTGTGATCCCCTCGGGCTCGAACCGCATGTAGCTGAACTTGCGCACGAGCGTCTCCAGCGGCACGCCGTACTGCAGCGCGATCGAGATCGCCGTCGCGAACGAGTTCATCATCCCGCGCAGCGTCGAACCCTCCTTGCCGATGTCGGTGAGGAATATCTCCCCGACCGTCCCGTCCTCATACATGCCGGCGGTGATGTAGCCCTCATGGCCGCCGATCGAGAACTTGTGCGTGATCGACTGGCGCTCGACCGGCATGCGCTTGCGCTGCGGGCCGGCCTCGGCGAGCGCCTTGGCGACCGCCTGGTCCACGATCTCATCGACATCGGCCGGCGCCGCCTGGCCCCGACCCAGCCCTCCGGGCTGTGTGCCCTGAGCGTCGGTGCGCAGCGCCTGCGCGGTCTTTGAGCCGTCGCGGTAGATCGCCAGCGCCTTGATCCCCAGGCGCCACGCCTGCGTGTAGGCGTCGGCGATGTCCTCGACGGTCGACTCCTGCGGCAGGTTCACGGTCTTGGAGATCGCCCCGCTGATGAACGGCTGCACCGCGCCCATCATCTCGATGTGGCCCATGTGCGAGATCGCGCGCTCGCCCACGGCGACGTCGAACACGGGCAGGTGCTCGGCCGCGAGGCCGGGAGCGCCGAGGATCGTGCCGTGCTCGGCCAGATGCGCCTCGATCTGCTCGATCTGCTGCTCGGAGTAGCCGAGCGTCTGCAGCGCCAGCGGCACCGTTTTGTTGACGATCGTCATCTGCCCGCCGCCGACGAGCTCCTTGAACTTGACGAGCGAGAAGTCGGGCTCGACGCCGGTCGTGTCGCAGTCCATCAGGAAGCTGATCGTGCCGGTCGGCGCGAGCACCGTTGCCTGCGCGTTGCGATAGCCGTTGCTTGCACCCAGCTCGACCGCCTGATCCCACGAGCGCCGCGCGGCCGCGAGCAGCTCCGTGTCATGGCAGATCTCATCGTCGATCGCGTGGGCGGCGTCGCGGTGCATCTCCATCACGTGATTGTGCTCGGCGCGATTCTCCGAGTAGCGCTCGTACGGGCCGAGCGCGCCCGCGACCCGTGCCGACTCGCGATAGGCGCGCCCGGTCATCAGCGCGGTGATCGCCGCCGCCGTGCCGCGCCCGGAGTCGGAGTCATACGGCATGCCATTGCTCATCAGATACGCGCCGAGGTTGGCATAACCCAGGCCGAGCTGGCGGAACGCGCGCGCGTTTGCGCCGATCTCCTCGGTCGGATAGCTGGAGGGTCCGACGACGATCTCCTGCGCCAGCAGCATGATGTCCACGGCGTGCTCGAAGGACTCGACGTCCAGCGTGCCGTCGGCGCGGCGGAGCTTCATCAGGTTCAGCGACGCGAGGTTGCACGCCGAGTCGTCCACGTGCATGTACTCGCTGCACGGGTTGCTTGCATTGATCCGGCCCGAGACGGGGCAGGTGTGCCAGCGGTTGATCGTCGTGTCGTACTGCACACCCGGGTCCGCGCAGCGCCAGGCGGCCTGCGCGATCTCTCCCATCAGCTCGCGCGCGCTGACCGGCTCGCCCACCGGCTCGCCGCTCGTGCGGGCGCTGAGTTGCCACCCGCGATCCTCCTGCACGGCCTGCATGAACTCGTCGGTGACCCTGACCGAGTTGTTCGCGTTCTGGTACTGGATCGACTTGAACCCGTCGCCGTCGATCGACATGTCAAAGCCGGCGTCCCTGAGCGCCTGCGCCTTGTCCTCCTCGCGGGCCTTGCACCAGATGAACTCGCGGATGTCGGGATGGTCGACGTCGAGCACGACCATCTTCGCGGCGCGGCGGGTCTTGCCGCCGGACTTGATCGTCCCGGCCCACGAGTCGGCGCCGCGCATGAACGAAACCGGCCCGGACGCGGTGCCGCCCTTGGCGAGGTGCTCCATCGAGCCGCGGATGTTCGACAGGTTGATGCCCGAGCCGGAGCCGCCGCGGAAGATCATCCCCTCCTTGGTGTTCCAGTCGAGGATCGACTCCATCGTGTCCTGGACTGAGAGGATGAAGCAGGCACTGCACTGCGGGGACTCCTCGAAGCCCACGTTGAACCACACGGGCGAGTTGAACGCCGCCATCTGGTGCAGCAGGATGTGGGTCAGCTCGGCCTCGAACGCATCTGCGTCTGAGGCGGTGGCGAAGTAGCCGAGCTCGCGCCCCCAGCCGGCGATCGTGCCGGCGACGCGGCTGATCATCTGCTTGACCGAGCGCTCCCGCGCGGGGTGGCCGAGCTGGCCGCGGAAGTACTTCTGGGCGACGATGTTCGTCGCGTTCTGCGACCAGCTTGCGGGGAACTCCACGTCGGTCTGCTCGAACGCGATCCGCTCGCCATGGCCGATGCGCGCATCGCGCAGCTCCCACTCGACGGCGTCGAACGGATGCGTGTCCGGGGAGGTGAAGAACCGCTCTATCGACAGCGCGGCGCCGGGCGCCGTCTCGGGGGTGCTGGGTTGCGTTGTTGTGTCCATCGGCCTTGCTCCTTCCGCGCCGCCGCCGCACGACGAACGCCCACTCGACTCTGTTTGCTTGGGGCCGAGCATCATCCCGCGCCAGTCGGACGGAAAGGTGGGGGATGCGCCACTGATTTTAGAAGGCCCGCGGGCCCTCGACGGACTATCTGCCGAGCCTCGCCCAGTCGGTGAATTCCGCCCAGGTGGCGGACATGCGAAAGCCAGCCTCGGCCATCGCGTGGCGCATCGATATCAGCCAGTGCGGCTCGTACGCGCGCGAGCGCGCGAACGCCCACGCGGCGCACGCGAGCAGGAGCAGGGCGGCGATCGCGGCGAGGACGACGGCCTCGGTCGATACATGTCCCGAGCCGCTTGAATGCGCGCGTGTGTGCGCGCGCGCATTCACGGCCGTCGAGTTGGAAGGTTTCGCCGCCGAGCCCCCCGGGATGGCGGTCGTGGGCGCGGTGGTGCTCGGCAGGACCTTCCCCGAGGCGGGCGTCGTGGACGTCGGCTTGGTCGTGGTGGTCGTGGTGGTCGTGGTGGTGGCGGCGGTGGTGGTCGCCGTCGAATGGACCCGGGCCGAGGCCGGTGTCGGGAAGGTCGGCACAGTCGGGGTCGACCGGGTTCCAGCCCCCGCGGGGGTGGTCGCGGTAGCTCGGGCCTTGACCGACGCCGACGCCGGCGCGGGCGCGGGCGTCGTGGAGGCGGGCGTATTCGCGGCCAGGGCCGACGCGGGCAAGGCCAGCGCCAGGATCGTCGCGGCGAGGGATGGACGGAGCACGACGATCGTCATAGTAGGTCCTCGATCGCCCCCAGCGCGTCGGCGAGCACGCGGGTCGGCCCCAGGGAGGCGTCGAGGACGTGGATCCGCGCGGGATCGTCCCGCGCGAGCTCGTCGTAGGCGGTGGCGATGCGCTCGAAGAAGGGCCCGTCCTCGAGCTCCAGGCGGTCGGGCTCGGATGCGCGCTCCCGCAGGCGCGCGCGGCCCTCGGCGGGGGCGATGCGCAGCAGCAGCGTGCGGTCGGGCCAGAGCGAGCCCGTGGCGAACGTGTTGATCGCGCGGACCTCGTCGATCCCCAGCCCGCGTCCGCCGCCCTGGTAGGCCAGAGAGGAGTCGACGAAGCGGTCGAGCAGGATGAGGACGCCGGCGTCGAGCAGGGGGCGCAGGCGCTCGCGCACGAGCTGGGCGCGGGCCGCCGCATACAGCAGCGCCTCGGCGCGCGGGTCCACCGTCAGCGAGGGGTCGGTGACGAGGGCGCGGATCCGCTCGGACAGCGCCACGCCCCCGGGCTCGCGCAGGAGCTCGACGCGGACGCCGCGCTCTCCCAGCGCACTGTGCAGGCCCAGGGCGAGCGTCGACTTGCCGGCGCCGTCGAGCCCCTCGATCGTGATCAGAGCGCCGCGCGCCACGGGACGGGACGGTAGCGCGTTACGGGGTCGCCTACGATGGAGCGAGGATGACGGAGACCCACCCGGATCTGCCCGGGATCGAGGCGCACCCGCATGCCCGCGCGGTCCTGGCCCCCGCCCTCGCCCCGGGGTGGGATGGCTCGCCCGCGCGCCCGCCGTCGCACGCGTATCTGCTGCACGGGCCGTCGGGCGCCGGGAAGCGGGCGATCGCACGGGCGTTCGCGGCCGCACTGCTGGCCGACGGGTCTCCCGACGAGGAGACGGCGCGCGCGGCTCGGGAGCGGGCGCTGCGCGGGTCCCACCCCGACCTGACGTGGGTGATCCCCAGCGGAGCGGCGGAGATGCTGGTGAGCGACATCGACGAGCCGGTCGTGGCCGCGGCCGCGCGGACGCCGTTTGAGGCGAGCAGGCGCGTATTCGTGATCGAGAGCGTCCAGACGCTGAACGAGCAGGCGGCGAACAGGCTGCTGAAGACGCTGGAGGAGCCCCCCCGGTACGCGCACCTGGTGCTGATCAGCGACCGCCGCGAGGAAGTGCTGGCGACGATCGCCTCGCGCTGCGTGCACGTGCGCTTCGACGCGCCGACGCCCGAGACGATCGCGCACGCCCTGCCGGCCGAGGGAGATCACGCCCGCGCGTGCGCGAGGCTGGCGCTGGGCGACGCGGATCGGGCGAGGATGCTCGCAAGCGAGCAGGGAACGGTGTTGCGGACAGCCGCGGAGGGGTATGTGCGCGCGGCGCTGCACGGCGAGACGGGCGGGCGCCGCTGGAGCGACCTGCTCGACGCGGCGCACCTCGCGGGGACGAGCGCGGGCGATCAGGTCGCTGCCAAGCTGTCGGGGGAGCTCGAGCTGGCGCCGAGCAAGGAGCGCAAGAAACTGGAACGGGAAGCGCAGGACGCCAGGCGCCGGGTGGAGCGGCGAGCGCGCGCGGGGGCGCTGGATCAGGGACTGCGGCTGGCCGAGCTGTGGCTGCGCGACGTCGTGTGCATGCAGGAGAGCGCTCCGGAGCTCGTGCATGCGCTGGACAGGCAGGCGGAGCTGGCGCAGGACGCGGCGAGATGCACCTCGCCGGGCGCGCGAGCAGGTATCGAGCTGGTGCGCGAGACGCGAACGCGCATCGCCGTCAACGTCTCGGAGGAGCTGGCCCTGGAGGCGCTGGCCTACCGGCTGGAAGCGGCGATCGGGCCGAGGTTGGGCTCCAGGCCGTAGGTCTCGAACGCCATGAACTTGGAGAACTGGCGGTTATCAGGCCCGTGGAAGTCGGCGGAGCCGGTGCTGAGCAGGCCGAGCTCGGCGCAGCGCTCGACGAGCAGCTGGGTTTGCTCGCGCGTGTGGGTTATGTAGAAGGCCTCGACGCCGTCGATGCCGAGCGCGTGGAAGCGGTCGATGCTGGAGAGCACTTCATCGGGGTCGGAGATGTCCCAGAAGGGGTGCGCCCAGACGGCCACGCCCCCGCCGGCGTCGTGGATCGCGTCGATCGCCTGGGCGACGGTGGGCGTCTCGCGCAGGCGGAAGGCGGGGCGTCCCTCGATCAGGTAGCCGCGGATGAGCGAGCCGACGTCGTCGATGCTCTCCTCGCGCAGGCGCGAGGCGTTGGCGGGAGCGCCGAGCACCGCTTCGGCGAGGTGTGGTCGGCCGATGGGCTTGCCCGCGGCGACGCGCGCGTCGAGCTGGGCTTTGTCGAGCTCGAAGCCGAGCGCCTCCAGCGCGGCGGCCATGCGCAGGGTGCGCCGCTCGCGGTCGGCCAGGAAGTCGGCGAGGAGCGAGGCGAACGACGGGTCGGTGTGGTCGATCAGGTAGCCGAGGATGTGCAGTTCGCGCGGTGGCGCGGCGCCGGAGTCGATCGAGGAGATCTCCACCGCCGGGACGACGCGCACCCCGGCTCGCTCGCCCGCCGCAAGCGCCTCGGAGACTCCGGACACGGTGTCGTGGTCTGAGAGGGCGAGCAGCTGCACGCCCGCCAGCGCGGCGCGCTGCACGACCTCGGCGGCCGCCAGCGCGCCGTCGGAGTGGGTCGAGTGGGATTGCAGGTCAAAGCGAGGCGGCACGCACGGCAGCCTATCTGCGATCCGCCCTCACCAGCCTGCGGGCTCACACGTGCGGGCGCTCTCGCACGGGGCGCTGACGAGCGCGGTCACGTGCGCGGCGACGGCCTGGCGCAGGGTGCGCACGGCCGCGTGGTAGCTGCGGGCTTTGCAGGGCAGCGTCTCCTCCGCGCTCGGGGGGGCGGCGTGATCCAGATCCGCGAACGCGGCGTCGGTCTCGGCGGCCAGCTGGACGGCCTCCAGCCACGTGACCTCCAGGTAGGCGAGCGCTGCCCCGAGCTGCTCGTCAGGGAGCTCGCCGGGCGCCTGCAGCTGGCGCATGACGGGGACGACCTCGCGGCTCAGCCAGCGCTGCTCCGCGTGAGCGCGCAGCAGCAGGCAGACATCGGAAGGTGGGGTTGGGTCGGAATAGTGTGACATGCGAGGCATCCGTGACTCACAGAGCTGGGCGTCTGCTCAGGGCTTCGACGGGCGGACGCCAGGGCTTTAGAACTTCGCGTGAGTTTCCACGCTTCTTGGGGCATTTTTAGCCTGTGTTGATGTGATCTCTCCGCTCCAACCTTCGGCCAAACAGCGGTTCCTCAAGGAACGAACGAGGTTGCACGATGTAGAGATCAACGATGATCAGCCTCACACTCCGTTATGACCCGACGACCCGCGCGCCCGGACAGCACGCGCGCGCGATCGTCAAGCGGCTGCGGCTGCGCACGCTCGTCGCGCTGGGCGTGCTGGCGGTCGCGACCGCGCTGCTGGGGCGGGCGTTCGGGCTGCGCGACGTCAGGTTTCTCGGCTCGGAGATGGGGCTGCTGGCGGCGATGTTCGTCGTGCTGCGCTACGTGCTTCCGCTCGTGGAGCGCCACGACCGCGGCGCCACCGGCGAGGAGCAGGTCGGCAGCCTGCTGGACGGGCTTGGAGGCAAGGGCTGGCACGCGATCCACGACGCCAGCCTCGGCAACGGCAACGTCGATCACATCCTGATCGGGCCGGCGGGAGTGTTCACGGTCGAGACAAAGAGTCATCCCGGCCCGGTGCGGGTCGCGCGCGTGCACGGCGCGACGCTCAGCCAGGCCCAGGCCCAGCAGCGGGCGATCGCGCGCGTGACGGGCCTGGAGGTCGAGCCGTTGCTCGTCTACAGCCGCGCGTGGGTCGATCGTCCGCTGGCCCGGCGCAAGGGCGTGCGGGTGCTGCCGGCGAGGATGCTCGCGGGGTATCTGGACAGGCGCAAGGAGACGCTCTCGCCTGCGCAGGCGAGAGCCGCGCGCGAGCAGGTGGGGGCGGCGTTGCGCGAGCACCGTGCGCACTCCTCGCGGCTGCGCCGGGCAGCCGGGTAGCTGGGTAGCGGGCGGGCGCGCGCGTAGTGTGGGCAACGGCGCTGAGGATCCCAGCCGAAGCGGCGAGTAACTTGCTCTGAATGGACTCCCCCGAGGCACTCCTGCATCGTTTCGGGCTCGACGCCTTCCGGCCCGGGCAGCGCGAGGCGGTGGCCGCCGCGCTCGCAGGGCGGGACTCGCTCGTCGTGATGCCCACCGGCGGGGGCAAGTCGCTGTGCTACCAGCTGCCCGCCCTGACCGGCGACGGACTCGTCGTCGTCATCAGCCCGCTGATCGCGCTGATGGCCGACCAGCTGCGCCGGCTGCATGACGCGGGCGTGCCCGCCACGATGCTCGCCTCCGGCATGGCCGATGGACACAACGCAGCGGCGCTGCGCGCGATCGCCTCCGGTGAGACATCACTCGTGCTTGCGGCCCCCGAGCGTTTCGCCTCCGGCGCGTTCCGCGAGGCTCTGGCTCAGCGGCGCGTCTCGCTGTTCGTCGTCGACGAGGCCCACTGCGTCACCGAGTGGGGCCATGACTTTCGACCGGACTACCTGCGCTTGCACGATGCGATCGCCTCGCTCGGACGTCCCCCCGTGATGGCTGCCACCGCGACCGCCACTCCGCGTGTGGCCGATGAGATCGCTACGCGTCTCGGGCTGCGCGAGTGGACATCGGTTCGGGCCGGGTTCGATCGGCCCAACCTCGCGTTCGACGTCGTCTCGCTGGAGGGCGCCGGCACCGTCGCGCGCAAGCGCGCCGCGCTCCTGCACATCCTGTCCGACTCCGGTGCGCGTCCGGCGATCGTCTACTGCGGCACGCGCCGCGACACCGATGACGTCGCCGAGCTCATCTCTGCTGCCGGCATCTCCACCGTCCCCTACCACGCGGGCATGTCCCCGGATGCCCGGCGCGCCAGTCAGGAGGCGTTCATGGCCGATGCGGCCGAGGTGGTCGTGGCGACGAACGCATTCGGCATGGGCGTCGACAAGGGATCCGTGCGTACCGTCGCCCACTGGGCTCTGCCCACGAGCCTCGAGGCCTACTATCAGGAGGCCGGTCGTGGCGGGCGCGACGGCAGGCCGGCACGAGCGTTGCTGCTGGCCGCGCGCATGGACCTCGGCCGGCTGGTTCGCTTCAATACTCAGCGCACGAGCACGATCGACGATGTAAAGGCTTTCGTCTCCGCTCTGCGACAGCGCGGCGCTTCCGAGGGTGGCGTCGTCACGATCGGGCACCGCGAGCTCGATGAGCGTGAGCGTATGCTCCTGTCGATCGCTGAGCGCGCCGGCGCCGTGGAGCTCTCACCCGGCGGCGCCAGCGGGCTACTCGCACGGCCGACGGGTCAGGGTAGCCCGCGCAAGGCCGCGGCGGCGATCCAGGCCGCCAAGAATCGCGGCTGGGAGTCCTACCGCTCGATCGAGCGCTACATGTCCGGCTCATCCATGTGCCGGCGCCGGCAGATCCTCGACCACTTCGGTGACCAGACTCCCGGTGCGCCGACCGGGCGCTGCTGTGATGTCTGCGATCCCGACCCGGAGCTCGAGCGGGCGTTGTCGGCGGCGCCGGTCGCGTCCTCCTCGCGCCGGCGGGCGCGGGCGCCCGGCGGACAGGGCGATCGGTCCGGATCCTCGGCCGCGAGCGTTTCCGTCGCGGATGACATGGGCGGTGGGAGCGTTCCGAGCGAGGGCTCGCCGCCGGAGCCCGTGGACGAGCGCGAGTTCGAGCGCCTGCGCCAGTGGCGCTGGTCGCGCGCCGAGGGCCTGCCCGCCTTCCGGGTCGCCTCCAACGCGGTGCTCGAACACATCCTGCGCGCTCGTCCCGCCAGCATGGACGAGCTGCTGGCCGTGCGCGGGATCGGCCCGTCGTTCTGTGAGCGCCACGGCGACTCGCTGCTCGCCGAGCTGGGCGGGCTCTCGGGTACGCCAGACGCCGCGTCGGCGCTAGCATCGGTGCCCGCGCCGACGTAGCTCAGCTGGTAGAGCACCACTCTCGTAAGCGACCCCACCAAAGGCGCTCGATCTCTAGGCTGAGCGCCATTTTCTACTCCTTTGCGGGGTGTTTCGTTGCTGTCGCAGTGTGGACAGCTCCGGACAAATACTGCAAAAAACTATAACAAATTGCGGTACCCCTGCGGTAAGAAACGGGGATATTTTAAGCAGAGCCGACGCCCGGAATCGAACCGGGGACCTCATCTTTACGAGAGATGCGCTCTACCAGCTGAGCTACGTCGGCGGGACGTCTCATCGTACAGTGAGACGGCTCGTTGCAGTCCCGGCGAACCACGCTCGCGAGGGGTGCGCTGCATCAACAAGAGACGATGCGGGCTCTCCGTCAGGCCGCGGATAGCTGCGGTAGGCTACCATCGGCACAGCGAACTTTCGCCATATGCGCAACTATGTTTCGCCAATTGCGCAAGCAGGATTGACCATACGCGCAGAACCGGAGGCTTGTCGTGACCGAGCTCGTACCTCGCCGGACAAGGAGACTCGTCCTGGAAGCTCTCGCCGATACGCGGGTTGTGTTCGTGACGGGCGCCCGCCAGGTCGGCAAGAGCACGTTGACCCGGGAGATCGCCGCGCGCGAGCACCCCGCGACGGTGGTGAGCTTCGATGACGACGTGCCCCGCGAGGCCGCCCGGTCGGACCCAGCGGGGTTCCTGGAGGGGCTGACTGGCCCGGTCGTGATCGACGAGGTGCAGCGAGTCCCAGGGTTGCTGCTGGCGATCAAGGACCGGGTGGACCGGGACACCCGTCCCGGCAGGTTCCTGCTCACCGGCTCGGCCAACGTGTTCGCCTCCAGGCGGGTGCACGAGGCACTGACCGGCCGGATGGAGACGATCGTCCTGTGGCCACTCGCGCAGACGGAGATGAGGGGCGCTGAGACCAACATCATCGATCTGCTGTTCGCTGGCCGCGCTCCCGATGTGCAGGGCGCGCCTGTCGGTCGTGCGGCGTTCGCGTCGATCGTCGCCGTGGGTGGCTACCCAGAGGCCATGCTACGACCCGCCGGGAGGCGCCGCAATCGCTGGTTTGCCAACTACATACAGGACACGCTGGACACGGATCTACGGGACATCAGCGACGCACTGAAGCTGGGGGAGCTGCCGAGGCTGCTGCGGCTGATCGCGTCACAGGCAGCAAACGAGCTCGTCTACCGTAACCTCGCGCGGAGGCTCGACCTGACCCACGCGACGGTCAAGAGTTACGTCGAGCTCCTGGAGATCGTGTTCCTCGCCAGAAGACTTCCCGCCTGGCGGCCGGGGATCGGGACACGCGAGGTTCGGGCCCCGAAGGGATACATCGTCGACTCGGGCCTGCTGGCTCACCTGCTCGGCGCTGATGAGCAACGAATCGGCGAGGACGACCAGATCACGGGCAAGATGTTGGAGAACTTCGTCGCGATGGAGCTGCTGCGCCTGAGCGAGTGGGCGGACACCGACGCGCGCCTGTATCACTACCGGAAAGGCCGGGAAGAGATCGACCTGATCCTCGAGAACCGAGCGGGCGACATAGCCGCGATCGAGGTCAAGGCAGCCGCGACCCTGCGACCTCGAGACTACGCGGCGATCGCCAAGCTGCGCGACGCGCGAAGCGAGCACTTCAAGGCGGGAATTGTGGTCTACGCCGGCCAGCAGACAGTCCCGCTCGGTGACCGGATGTGGGCGGTGCCAGTCAGCGGTCTGTGGGCGTAGGGCGAGTGGGCTCACGGCGTAGTTCTTGGGCAGCGATGGCTCGATCTATGGCTTCGGCGCCATGCGCGAACATTCACGCATGACTAGATCTGGCGGTGGCCGCGCGGCAGCTGGGGGCTTCGCATTCGGTGCGAGGGCCGCTGCCTACTATGCCGTCGCCATGCTCAGCGAGGCAGCATGGTCTCCTCCAAGAGTGACGCGCCTGGGCAATAGTGCTCGCGCATCTCCGACGCCTTATGGGCGCCGAGAAGCATCACACACCGGAGGATCTTCGCCCCATCCTTAGTGAGCTTGCCGGAGAAAAGGACGCTGCGGCTCATTTTCTGCTTCATCACACGATCGGAGCGCTCCGGGCGAGTACATCCGATCCGCTGAGCGACGCTGAGATTCAACATTTCTGGAGCACCGTCGCCGCCGAGTTGGCTGTGCAACTTGACGATAAGACCGAGTATGCCGTGCGTGTCTTGCTGGCAGAGCTGTCAGAGAGACACGAGTCTATTGGCGACGCTGCACTGGTGCCGTTTGGCTTTGCATCACGGCTTTATCTCGCCTACGGGGGCCACCACTCTCGTAAAGTGGGGGTCGGGAGTTCGAGTCTCCCCGTCGGCTTGGTCTATGGCGCGTGCTTTGGTGTTGCCGGTGGGGGGCTCATGGGGGGAGCCTGCTCCCCCCATGCTCGGGTCCGGGGTTCGAGTCTCCCCGTCGGCTTGGTCTCTGGTGTTTGGGTTTCATCGCTCGCCCGCCCTTTTCCGCGTCAGCACGAGCGCGCTCAAACCGGCAAGCAAGCCCAGCGCGCCGAGGATCAGCGCGGCGATGCCGAGGCCCTTGCTCGCCCCGTTGCTGCTCGTCGACTCGGCAGCGGGCACCGGCGCAGGTGCGGACGTGGACTGACTTCCGGCCGTCTGCCCAGCTTCGGGTCCCGCCTCGTCGCCGGCGATGTCCTCGATCGCGCCGCCTTTGGCCGTGACGTTGATCCTCGGGGCGGGGTGTTCGGCCGTCAGCGACCGGTCGATCCAGTGCACGGTCTGGCCGTTGCTGTAGGTCTGGACGGTCCTGAATTCCAGCGCCTTGCCCGTCGCGTCCTGCGGGATCGCCAGCGACAGCGGGAAGTTGATGAACTGGCTGTTGTTGACCTTGCCGAGCGGACCGGTCCAGGTCCAGACGATCTGCGAGACCTCCGTGTCGATCGTTTCGCCGTCTTCTTTGATCGGGGTCGCGAGCTTGGCTTCGATGACGTGTGTGCTCCAGCCGGGCACGTTTTCATAGTCGACGCCTGTGAACCCCTGCGGGAACAGCACGTCGACCTTGCGGACATAGGCCCCTTCCTGCTCCCCCGGCACGCGCACGTCCAGCGTCGCGAACGCCCCCGCCGGGATCGTGTTCGGGTGCAGGCTGATGTGCGCCTGCGCCGTCAGGGGCGTGAGCAGCGCCCAGCATGCCACGATCGTCGTTACCGCTGTTCTCGTTCTGTTCATCTGGTGCTCCTATCTCTGGGTTGGGAGGGGTATTTTTTGAGGGGAGAGAGAGGGTGGTTCTGGGGGGTTGGTGGATCCCATCGCGCTCATCGGATCGGGACGCTTACGGTCCGCGAGTACTGTTCGAATTCGGACACCCGGTCGGTGATCTGGATCTGCCACGTGCCCCCGGGGCTGAGCACGGCCGAGCTGAGGATGTAGTGCCCCGGCCCGGCGAGAGTCGGGTGCAGCGCCAGCGGGCCGATGCCCTTCGCGGGCAGGCTCGCGGTCGCCGTCAGTTCCTTCGTCCCCGTGTACTGCGCCCCGTCTTGAGCGTCGATCAGGTACAGGTGCACCGTGTTCAACCCGACCCGCGCCGGTTCGACGGTCATCTCCAGCTCGATCGGGCCGAGCGTGGTGTTCGTCGCAAACGGTCCGCTGGCGGCGTCGATCGGCGGGGCGTAGCTCACGAGCGCGGCGGTCACCCCGAGCACCGTGAGCATCAGCGCCAGCTCTCCGCGCATCGTGCGCCGCGCGAGCGCGCCCGTGCGCCCGGGCGGGCCACCGGCTTGCACGATCTGCTCGAGCGCCGGTATCACCCGCTCGCGATTGACCCAACCGAGGCCGATCAGCGCTCCCAGCAGCGCGACCTTGATCAGGATCAGCGCGCCGTAGGTCGTGTGCAGCAACCCTTCGACGCTTCTCACATCGATGTATGCCTGCACGACGCCGGTGATCGCGATCGCGATCACTGACGCGAGCGCCAGCGGTGAGAACCGCGCGAGCACCGCCAGCAGCAGCCTGGTGCGATCGGCGGGCCGCAGCTCACGGGTGGCCGCGGGCAGCGCTCCCAGCAGGCACGCGATCCCGCCGACCCACACGCTCGCCCCGAGCACGTGCACGACGTCCGACGGAAAGAACACCGCCGCCGGGCTCTGGATGCTCGCGTGCCCGGCCAGCGCAGGCGTGATCGCCAGGTAGGCGCAGCCGACGCCGAGCAGGCCGAGGACCCAGCGCGGCGGGCGCTCGTCGCCCCGCGGCACCCCGCTCGCGAGCAGCAGGACTCCGAGCGCCAGCCAGTCGATCGCCCGCGCGCCCCACACTTCGCCGAACCGGCTGTGCAGCGTGTTTTCGATGACCACGCCTTTCAGCGAGGACCGCAGCGAAACGCCCGCCGCGCTCGCGCCCTGCAGCAGGATGCCCAGCACGCTCACGACGAACCCGAGTGCCACGGCCGCGAGCAGCAGCCGGCGCAGGCGCTTTGCAAACGCGCGCGCCGCCGCCCGCCAGCGTTGCTCGGGCTCGCCCGCGACGGCCGCCAGCCCTCCCAGCCACGCGAGCGCCAGGAACGCGAGCCCGCCGATGAACAGCGCCAGCGAGACGTAGTCCAGGTCTCGCACCGCACCGAACGCGACCTTCGTCACCTCGCCGCTCTCGTCGCGGCCGATCAGCCCCGCGACCGTCACCTTCGGCGCCGGTCCGGCATGGCCGATGCTGAACACCAGGCCGCCGTACACGATGTGCGTGTCGGCGGAGATCACCCGGTAGGTGGCCGTGTAGGTGCCGTCGGGCAGGCCCGGCTTCAGGCCTACGCCCATCCAGTGCTCCTGGCCTTCGGGGTGGGACATGTCGAGGTCGTCAACCTCTTCGCCCTGCGCGTCATACACCCGCACCGCGCCGAGCGTGCCACCCACGGATTGGTTGAACTTGAAGATCACCTCCTGGGGCTGCCTGGGCACGACCGCGCCGGTCAGCGGCGATGTGCCGAGCAGTTGGGCGTGCGCCAGTGCCGCCGGGGCGTATGCCAGCAGGGCCGCGAAGGCGAGCATGCAGGCGAGCAGGGCCGCGCGGACGGGCACGGGTGATAGGTGAAGCAAGCTCTTATGCAGGCCCTTCGCCAGATCTGGCACCCTACCGTGCTCGACACCCTCTCGGCGGAGCCTCCGCGCACGGGTTCACAACGCACATGCGTCGCAACGTACTCATCATCCTGGGGGGCGCCGCGCTCGTATGGGTCGTGTTGGCGATCGTGCTGGGCTCCCCCAGCCTGCGACTGCTTACGGGCTCGCGCGCGACGGCGGGCGTGTCGCCCTCGTGCCTGCCGGCCACGCTGAACCACAGCGCCAAGCTGGACGGACTCGGAGTGGACGTCTCGCCGGCGCCGGAAACCGGCACGGCGAACCCCGACACGCAGATCAGCTTCCTGGGCGTGCCGGCCGCCGAGATCCACGACGTCTCCGTCGTGGGCGCTCGCAGCGGCGATCACTCCGGCCGCCTGCACAGCTACTCGCAGGGCGACGGCGCGAGCTTCGTCCCCGACACCCCGCTCGACGCCGGCGAGCGCGTGACCGTGGGCGCGGCGATCGGCGCCGCCGGCACAAAGCGGATCGCCTTTCAGTTTCGCGTCGACACCCCATATCCGACGGGGACCGCCGCGGAGTTCGGAAACCCGCCCGCGGCGCCCGCCGACTATCAGAGCTTCTACACCCTGCCCGGCGTCCAGGCGCCGATCATGAGCGTCACCACGGCCGATCGCGATCCCGCGGCCGGCGACATCCTCACGACCAACGGGCCCGGCCCGGGTCAGTACGGGCCGCTGATCTACGCGCCGGATGGCCGTCTGGTCTGGTTCGAGAAGCTGTCAGGGGGCGAAACGGCGGAGAACCTGAGCGAGCAGACATACGAAGGTCAGCCAGCCCTTACGTGGTGGAGGGGGCGCGTGCTCTCGCTCGGCTTCGGGCAGGGCGAAGACGTCGTGATGAGCTCCCACTACCAGACGGTCGCGAGGATCCCCGGCGCCAATGGCCTACGGGCGGACCTGCACGACTTCCAGATCGCCCGGAGCGACGTCGCCTACATCACGGCGTACAACCCGATCCGCTGCAATCTGGCGGCGGTGAAGGGAGCGGCTGACGGGGCGATCCTCGACACGGCGGTCCAGGAGATCGACATGAGGACGGGCCTCGTGCGCTGGGAATGGCACAGCCTCGACCACGTCGCCGTCGCCGAGTCCGAGACCGAAGCGCCGGCGAGCGCGGCGCCGTGGGACTGGTTTCACCTCAACTCGATCGATCCCGAGCCGGGTGGCGACATCCTCATCTCGGCGCGCAGCACCTGGGCCGGCTATCAGCTGCAGGGCGGCACCGGCAACATCCTCTGGCGCCTCGGCGGTCTGAAGAGCTCCTTCAAGATGGGGCCGGGCACGGAGATGGCGTGGCAGCACGATGGCCGCGTGCTCCCGGACGGCGAGGTCAGCTTCTTCGACGACGGCTCGAACCCGCCGATCCACCACCAGTCGCGCGGCGTGCGGATCGCGCTCGACTTCAAGACCCTCCAAGCGCATCTCAGCTCTGCCTACACGCACTCGAACCCGCCGCTGCTCGCCGCCAGCCAGGGCAACATGCAGACGCTCCCGGACGGGAACACCCTCGTGGGTTACGGTGGGGTGCCGGCGATCAGCGAGTACGCCGCAGACGGCTCGCTGGCGCTCGACGCCCATCTGCCGTTCGACATGATCTTCTACCGCGCCTACCGCTTTCCCTGGCGCGGGCGCCCGCTGAGCCCGCCGGCGGTGCTCGTCAGCCTCAACGACACCGGCGAAGAGACGATCGTGCACGCGAGCTGGAACGGCGCCACCGAAGTGGCATCCTGGCGCGTGCTTGCGGGGGAGCGCCCCGGGTCGCTGACGGCGCGGGCCACGATCCCGGCGAGTGGCTTTGAGAGCTCGACGACCCTGCCTGAGAAGTACGCCAGCGTGGCGGTGCAGGCACTCGACTCCGCCGGCCACGTGCTCGGCGCCTCGCCGACGGTGCAGCCGATCAGCTACGCCGCCTCGCTCCCGGGGCCCGGAGGGTCGCCCGGGGGGCCGGGATGAGGCTCAGTAGGCCGGTTTGGTGGAGTGCTTGTGCGGGGCCGTCGTGGTTGGGCTCGTCGCCGGCTTGGTGGAGCTCCCCCCTTTGCCGCCGCACCCGGCCACTGCGACAGTGGCAGCCAGGGCGGCCGCCAGCGTTAGCATGGCGGTCAGTGGCGGTTTTCTCATCGGCCGGCCTCCAATCGTCGCTCGCGGATCTGGACGCCCACTCGCTGCACCCTACCAGGCGTTGGCAGCGTCGATCGCAGTTGAGATCCGTCATCCGAGCCCTCCGATTCCGCCATCTGTCTCTTGACGAGCCCGTGGGCAGGCTGTCATGAGCGTTGAGACGACGGCCGGTCCCGAGGCGAACGAGACCCCTTCCGCCGAGAGCCGGCAGGGCTCGCGCATGGGGTTGCTGCTGGCCGTGTGCTGCGTGGCCCAGTTCATGGTCATCCTCGACCTGAGCATCGTCAACGTCGCGCTGCCCTCGATCCAGCTGAGCCTTGGGTTCACCGCGCCGGAACTGCAGTGGATCGTCGACGCGTACGCGATCACGTTCGCGGGCTTCCTGATGTTCGGCGGGCGCGCGGCCGATCACTTCGGGCAGCGCCGGATGTTCGTCGCGGCGCTGCTCCTGTTCGCGCTCGCCTCGCTGGCCGGCGGAGCCTTGCGCCGGACCGCGACACGCTCGTCCTCGCTCGCGCGGCGCAGGGTCTCGGCGGCGCGCTGATGGCGGCATGCTCGCTGGCGATCATCACCTCGTCGTTCGCGCCGGGCCCGCAGCTGCACCGCGCGATCGGCGCGTGGGCGGCGATGAACGGCCTCGGCGGCGCCGCGGGGATGCTGTTCGGGGGGATCATCACCCAGGAGCTCAGCTGGCGCTGGGTGCTCTTGATCAACCCCCCGATCGGGATCGCGGCCGTGCTGGTGGCGTACGCTGTCGTGAGCGAGCGCCGCCGAGGAGCAGCGAGCACCCGGCGCGCAGCTTCGACCTCGCCGGTGCGCTGACGTTGACGATCGGTCAGATGGTGCTGGTGTTCGGGGTCGTGGAAGCGGGCCTGAAGGGCTGGGACACGCTTGCCGCGCTCGGCCCGATCGCCGGCGGCATCGCCCTGCTCGCGGTGTTCGGTGTGATCGAGACGCGCGTGGCCTCAGAACCGCTGATTCCCTTCAAGGAACTGACCAAGCCGCTGCGGATCGCCAACAACATCGTGTTGCTGTTCAGCGCGTCGCTGTTCCCGATGTGGTTCGTCAGCTCCCTGTACCTGCAGCAGGTGCTGGGCCTCTCGCCGCTGCACACGGGTCTTGTGTTCCTGCCGATGACGTTGATGATCATGCTGGTCGCCTCGCGCACCGGCAAGCTCGTGAGCCACTTCGGGGTGCGTCCGGTGCTCGGCGGTGGGCTGATCATGTTGACGGGCGGAATGCTGCTGCTTTCGAGAATCGGATCCAGCGGCAGCCCGATCGTGTACATCATGATTCCCGGGCTGCTCACGGCGGCGGGGATCGCGATGTCGATCGTCCCCTCGACGATCGCCGCCACCCAGGGCGCCAAGGAGGGGCAGGCGGGGCTCGCCTCGGGCCTCGTCAACACCTCTCGCCAGATCGGCGGAGGGCTCGGGCTGGCGGTCCTGGTCACGCTCGCGACCCAGCGCTCGAGCCACCAGATCGGCTCAGGCCAGCAGGTGCCGCAGGCGCTGACCGACGGCTTCCGGCTCGCCTACCTGATCGGCGCCGGCCTGGCTGGGGCCGCGGCGGTGGTCACGTTCACCTCGCTGCCCAAGCCCGCCGGCGTGCGCGTGGGAGCGGTGCGAGGTCTGGCGGTCGCGATCGCCGCTGCCGTCGCCGGGTTCGTGGCGATCGACCTCGCGTTCGCGGGCTCTCATGGCGCTCCGGTCGGGGCGTACACCACGCGCGGCGCCTACAGCTTCCTCACCGCGCCGTCGCTGCACCCGCCAAAGCTCCACTCCGACGGCCGGACCGTCGCCGACGAGCTGGCGGGCGGCTACATCTTTACGGCCAACTTCTACAACCTGAACTATCCCCCGCTGGTCGGTCAGAGCGGGCCGCTGATCCTCGACAGCAACCTGCAGCCGGTCTGGTTTCAGCCCGTGCCGGAAAAGGTCGTCGCCTCCAACCTCAGCCTGCAGACATACGAAGGCAGGCCGGCGCTCGCCTGGTGGCAGGGAGTGGTCACGAACACCGGCTCCACCGAGAGCGGGGAAGACGTGGTCGTCAACCAGCACTACCAGACGGTCGCCAGACTGAAGGCGACGGACGGCTGGGTCCTTACCCTCCACGAGCTCCTGATCGACGGCGAAGACGCCTGGGTCACCGCGAACAAGAACATCGCCATCGACTTGTCAAGCTACGGCGGCGCCTACAACGGGGCGCTGATCGACTCGGCGGTGCAGGAGTACAACCTGAAGACCGGCAAGCTGCTGCGCACCTGGGACGCGCTCGACCACATCCCGCTGGGCGATTCATACGCCAGCGTGCCGACCAACGGGTTCCCCTGGGACGCCTACCACGTCAACGCGATCGATCTGACCGGCAACGGGACCCTCCTCGTCTCGATGCGCAACACGTGGGCCGCCTACATGGTCAACATCGACACCGGCGGGATTCGGTGGACCCTCGGCGGCAAGCGCTCGAGCTTCTCCTTCGGCCCGGGCGCCGCCTTCCAGTGGCAGCACGACGTGCGGCTGGGGGTGGGCGGGCATACCGGTCTTACGGTCAGCATGTTCGACGATCACTGCTGCCAGCTCACCGGTGGAGGCACATCCGTACCGGCGACGGGGCCATCTCGCGGGCTTGTGCTCAAGCTCGACCCGGCTGCGCGCACCGCGACGCTCGGGGCCCAGTACCCCGGCGGCGGCAAGTTCGAATCCGAATACATGGGCGACACGCAGCCGCTTCCCAACGGCGACACGTTCGTCGGCTGGGGCTCGGAACCCTATCTCTCCGAGTACAGCTCCTCGGGCGAGCTGCTGCTGGAAGGGAGCTTCCCCGGTTCGGACCTGAGCTACCGCTCGACCCTGCAGCAGTGGGTCGGTCTGCCGCTCACCGCGCCCGCGGGCGCCGCTCGCCAAACGGGTGGCAAGACCACGGTGTACGCGAGCTGGAACGGCGCCACCCGGGTCGTCGCCTGGAGGGTCCTGGCCGGTTCAAGCGCCGGTAGGCTGTCGGCCGTGAGCACCACCGCCAGGTCCGGCTTCGAGACGGCGATCCCGCTGCCACAGAGCTATCGGAGCTTCGAGGTCCAGGCGCTGGGCGCCGGCGGCCGGGTGATCGGAGCCTCCCGGCCATTCACGCGGTAGGGTCGATGGCGATCCAGGTCGCCTCGGGCGGCGAACGAGCTACACGGGAGCATTGAATTGAACATGAGGAGAGCGAGCGGCGCGGTGGCCGCCTCGCTGACGATGGCGATCGCGTTGTGCGCGTGCGGAGGCTCCTCGGCGAGCTCGGGCGCGGATATCCCCTCGGCGAGCGCTGACGCGCCCATTCCCGCGGCGGACATCAGCGTGGCCGCGGCCAACCCCGTGACCGTCTCGCCGCTGCCGGGCACGCCCGACGCCTCGCCGGCGAGTCAGATCAGCTTCCTCGGCGGAGCCGGCACGCAGGTGAGCGACGTGCGCGTCCTCGGCTCGCGCAGCGGTTCGCACAGCGGTCGCCTGGAGGCCTACTCGACCGGCACGGGCGAGAGCTTTGAGCCCTCGCGCCCGTTCGTGGCCGGCGAGCGGGTCACGGTGCACGCCCTCGTCAGCGCCGGCTCAGGCGCTCCTGCTCACGCGGCGAGCACCATGTTCACGATCGCCCACCAGGCGAGCGTCAGCCAGAAAGAGTTCCCCGATCAACCCGGGCGATCCGCACGCGATCCAGCGCTACGCCTCCGCGCCCACGCTCACGCCCTCCACCGTACGCATCACCACTCCCGGGGCGGGCGGGGCTCCAATCAATGGCGCGAGCCCGGGCGACCTGTTCCTCGCGCCCTACCAGGGAGAGGGCACGGCCGGGCCGATGATCTCAGAACAGGACGGCTCGCTGGTGTGGTTTCATCCGCTGCCGGCCGGCGAGGAGTCGACCAACTTCCAGGTCCAGTCCTACGAAGGCAAGCCGGTGCTCACCTGGTGGCAGGGGCGTATCCTCGAAGTCGGCTTCGGCGAGGGCGAAGACGTCATCTACAACACCTCCTATCAGCCCGTCGCCCGTATCCCGGCGGGCAACGGCTATCGCGCCGACCTGCACGAGATCCGCCTGACACCGCAGGGCACCGCCTGGATCGACGCGTTCGACCCGATCCACCTGAACCTCTCGGGCGCAGCACGGCTCCAGCGACGGCATCGTCAACGACTCGGTGGTCCAGGAGATCGACATCAAGACGGGCCTCGTGATGTGGGAGTGGCACGCGCTGGGGCACGTCGCGCTGAGCGAATCGCACAACCCCGTGCCCGCCGGCGCCAGCAGTCCGTGGGACTACGTGCACATCAACTCGGTCGATCCCGGACCCTCAGGCGGCGACGTGCTGCTGTCCTCGCGCAACACCTGGACGCTGTATGACGTGGACCTGCACACCGGCGGCTTTCGCTGGCGCCTGGGCGATCGCCACTCGAGCTTCAGGCTCGGCCCGGGCACGCGCTTCTACTGGCAGCACGACGCCGAGCTCCAGCCCGGGGGGCTGATCTCGGTGTTCGACAACGGCTCAGACCCGCCCAAGGAGAAGCAGTCGCGCGGCCTGCTGCTGGCCCCGAACGCCTCCAGCCACACCGTCAGCCTCGTCAAGCAGCTCACCAACCCGCACCACACGCTGCTCGCCTCCAGCCAGGGCAACGTCCTGAACCTGTCGTCCGCGGGCGACACGTCCGGCAACTGGCTGATGGGCTACGGCGGGCTGCCCAACTTCACCGAGTACTCCTCCTCCGGCCACGTGCTGCTCGACGGGACGCTCGGCAAGAGCGTGCAGAGCTTCAGAACCTACCTCTCGCCCTGGAGCGGCCATCCCACCAGTCCCCCTTCGCTCGCCGTCCAGTCAGCCGGCGCCGGCGGACTGACGGTCGCCGCGAGCTGGAACGGCGCCACCGAAGTCGCCTCCTGGCAGGTGCTAGCCGGCTCCTCCACCACCTCGCTTGCGCCTGTCGCGACGGCGCCCAGGCGCGGGTTTCAGACCAGCATCCCACTTTCCTCTGTGCCCTCCTACGTCGCCGTTCAGGCGCTCAGCGCGGCCGGCGCGGCGATCGGGCGCTCGGCGACGGTCAAGCCTTGAGGCGCGCGCCGAGGCGGCCGCCAGCTCCTGTTCGCGGCGTTCGTAGGCGCGCAGGGTCGAGCGGACGGCGACCGTGAAGTAGTTGTCGAAGCCCCGCGCCTGCACGCCCAGCAGATGGGAGGGCAGCGGCTGGCGCAGCTCCTGCGCGAACGCTTGCGCCATCAACGCCTGCAGCGAGCCTTCCAGCGGGCTTTCGCCGGCGCTGTTGTGGAGCTCCAGGCGACCGCTTTCCTCGCCGTAGTCGTAGAGCTCGCGCTCCTGGCCTTCGGCCAGCGGTACGATCTGTTCCCCTTCCCAGTTGGAATAGGTTGCGAGCTTCGCGCCCTCGGTGCGCAGCGCGACCACGTGCAGCGGTGCGTCGGCGGCATACGGTTCGATCGCGAACTCGGTCACGGTCTCGTCGGTGGCGTGCAGCACATACTCCCGGCCCGGCGCGTTCGGGTCGGCGAGGATGCTCGCGAGGTCCAGCCGCTGCGCGAGGTGCTCGTAGCGGCGCTCCCCGCGCCAGTCACTCGATCCGCTGGCGATGCTCAGCAGCAGTGGCGCCACGTCCACGCTCGAGGTCAGCTGCGTACGCTCGCGCTCGGGCGCGCTCGTCAGCTTGCCGCGGGGATCTGAGACGAGCAGGGGCACCCTGATCGCCTCCTCGTAGGCGCCCGCGCCCTTGCCGCGCAGGCCGTGCGAGCCGCCGTACTCGCCGTGGTCGGAGGTCACGATCACGATCGTGTTCTGCGCGACCTGCGGTCTGCTTTCAAGCGCGTCCAGCACGCGCCCGACGTGTTCGTCGACCTCGAGCTGCAGCTTGATGTAGAGATCCAGCATTCCCTGCCACGCCTGCTGGACTTCCGGCCCGGTGTACGGCACCGGGCCGAACGAGGCGGCGGCGGTTTCCTGCAGCGAGAGCTGCAACCGCGGCTTGCCCTCCGCGATCAGCTGTTCGGGGGTCTCGAAGTTGGGCGGCAGCTGGGTGGCCACGCTCGGCGCGCTCGCCTCGGCGCCGACGCGCTCCGTCCAGCTGTACCACCACGCGATGTCGTGCGGGTTGACGAACGACACCGTCGTGCACCACGGCTCGCTCGCCTCGCCGGCGGTCGAGAGCCACTGCTCGAACTGCCCGGCGATGCCCGGGTCCACGCGCCAGCCCTGGCCGGGAGCCCCGTCGGGAGAGGGGTAGGTGCCGCCCGCGAACCCGTAGCGCTCCAGCGCGCGCTCGCCCCGTTCGGGGGTCCACTTGTTGTCCCCGTGGGTGAGGTGCCACTTGCCGTACCAGCGCGTGTGGTAGCCGTGTTCGCGCAGCATCGACCCCCACGTCGGAAAGCCGGGGTTCAGCGTGCTGGCCCCGGTGATCATGCAGCCCGTCTGGTGTGTGTACAGGCCGGTCAAGAGCGCCGCGCGCGCCGGCGTGCAGTCGTTGGAGGCCGTGTAATGGTGTGCGAAGGACACCGCCCCTTCGCGCAGGCGCTGCATGTTCGTGGGCAGTTCCAGTTCGCCCGGGCCCGCCCCCAGCCACTGCGGATAGCGCAGCTGGTCGACCACGATCACGAGGATGTTCGGCCGCAGCGCTCGCTGGCTGGACGCCGTGCGCTGGGCGGACTCGGCGGCAGGCGGCGGCGGAGACCCCGGCGAGCTGGCCGACCCGTCATTGGCGTCGGCCAGCTTGGAGATCGCCAGGCCCCCGCCGATCAGTGCGCCGCCGCCCAGCAGCCCTCGTTTGACGAACGTGCGCCGGTCGATGCCCTGCTCGTTTTTGTCGATTCTCTTATTCTCGTCTGCTCTCATGGGTTACGTACGTGCTCCGATCGTCGGCCTGACCGCATGGCTGCCGGCTCTGGCGCTCGGGCTCGCCACTGCGAGCCCCGTCGCGGCGAGGCCGGCTCCGGCCTGCGCGCCAGGCACATTGAACACCTCCGCGCTGCTGGATGGCGCGGTGACCGTCTCGCCGCTGCCCGGCAGCCGCGACGCCACGCCCCAGACGCAGATCAGCTTCCTCGGCGTTCCCGCCGCCGAGCTGAGCGATGTGACCGTCTCCGGCTCGCGTACCGGCCCGCACAGCGGGCGTCTGGCCGCGTACTCTCAGGGCGACGGCGCGAGCTTCCAGCCGTCGCGGCCGTTCGCCGAAGGCGAGCTTGTGACCGTGCGCGCGCGGCTGCACTCGGGCGCCGGCGCCGGCGCTGTGCAACCCCTGTTCGACCAGTTTCAGGTCGCTCATCAGGACGCGATCAGCTCGACGCCGGAGACGATCCACAGCGGCAGCCCGAGTGAGATCCAGAGCTTTCGCTCGCGCCCGGGTCTGCGACCGCCGGTGCTCACCGTGACCGCCTCCTCGCCCGCCGTGGCCCCCGGCGATGAGCTCGTCGCGCCCTACGACGGCCCCGGCCAGAGCGGGCCGATGATCCTCGAACCCGGCGGCGGGCTGGTCTGGTTCAAGGGGCTGCCACGCGGAACCTCGGCGACGAACCTGCAGGTTCAGCAGTACTCGGGCAAGCCCGTGCTGACGTGGTGGCAGGGCGACATCTCCGTGCACGGGTTCGGGCGCGGCGAAGACGTCATCGCCGACAGCGCCTACGAAGACATCGCCCACGTCCGCGCCGGCAACGGCCTGCAGGCGGACCTGCACGAGCTTCAGCTGACGCCGGCGGGCACCGCCCTGATCACCGCGTATGACCCGATCTACTGCAACCTCTCTGGCGTCGGCGGGTCGAGCTACGGCGCGGTCACCGACAGCCTGCTGCAGGAGATCGACGTCAGGACCGGGCTGGTCATGTTCCAGTGGACGAGCCTCGACCACGTCGCGCTCGGCGAATCCTACGCACTGGCGGCCAACTCGCGCGCGAGCTGGCCGTTTGACTTCTTCCACCTCAACTCGATCGGCCTCGCCCAGGACGGCGGCCTGCTCGTCTCGGCGCGCAACACCTGGACGGTCTACGACGTCGATCCCGCCACCGGACAGATCGAATGGCAGCTCGGCGGCAAGCACTCGAGCTTCGCGATGGGCCCCGGCGCGAGCGCCGCCTGGCAGCACGACCCGCGCGAACTGTCGCCCGGGACGTTCAGCATCTTCGACGACGGCGCCTCGCCAAAGATCCACGACCAGTCGCGCGGGATCGTCGTCAGCCTCAACTCCCAGCAGCACACCGCCACGCTCGTCAGCCAGCTCACGCGAGAAGGGCCCTCGCCGCCGCTCGCCGACAGCCAGGGCAACCTGCAGGCCCTGCCGAACGGCGACTGGCTCATCGGCTGGGGCCAGGTCCCGGACCTCTCCGAGCTGAGCCCCACCGGCCAGCTCCTGTTTGACGCCCACTTTCCGGCGGGCGACCAGTCCTACCGGGACTTCCGCTTCCCCTGGACCGGCGCCCCCGCGCATCCCCCGGCATTCGCCGTGGCGGGCGGGTCCGGCGGTGCGAGCACCACGGTCTACGCGAGCTGGAACGGGGCGACGCTTGTGGCCAGCTGGCAGGTGCTCGCCGGTTCCTCCGCCACGCATATGAAGGTCGTCGCCCAGCGCGTGCGCACGGGCTTTGAGAGCGCGATCGCGCTGCCGGCGGGCACGGCCGGCCCGTATGTGACCGTACGGGCCCTCGACGCGAGCGGGCACGTGCTCGGCACCGCCCCGGCGTCGGCGCGCCTAGAAGTCCGTGGACGCGGCGCGGATGCTTCGTCCTCAGTCACTCGCGTGCGGGATCGAAAGGGCTTGACGGGACGAAGCTCGAAACATGCCCTCCTCTGGCGGTGCATCCGTGAGCCCACTACCGGCGCTCTAACAGCCGGGGCAGCGAAGACCAGGCGAATCCATCGATGCTCGGCTCGCTACCGCATTTCGCGAACGGTCGACACAACGGCTGGTGATGTCCCACCTGGTGATGTGTCCAGCCGATCTGTGCAGCCAGTGGCGGCGCTTTCTCCCTCCAGGTGATGTGTGCCATCGCTGATGGCACTTTCTGCGAGTAGCCGCCACAGCGGCCTGCGGGCACTCAATCGAAAAGCAGCGGCAACACGACTCGCTGGACGAGTCGATCGACATCCGCGCGATCCGGCCGGGACCCGTGAAGGTACGCGAGGCTGTTGAAGCCCTTACGGCGTCCGCTCAACTGCTCTGCGCGGCCTCTGACTCCTTGGCCACCTCCGCCACGATCCACGCGATCGGCCTCCACGACTGCCGACACACCGCGGCCGACCAGGGCCTGATCAAGGAGTCCACCGCCGCGCCCGACCGCTGGATGATCGTCCTCGCCAGCGACCCCAGCAACGACGACTGAGCCAGCCGCGAATCGACTAGCCTTCCTGTTTCCGCGCGTGGAAGGGTGGCAGAGCGGTTGAATGCACCGGTCTTGAAAACCGGCAGGCGGGCGAACCTCGTCTCGGGGGTTCGAATCCCCCCCCTTCCGCTCTTTCGCCAACCCTCAACCCGCTTTTTCGCAGGACTGGCGCGAGTTGTGGCGCGAGCAGTCAGTTTTTTGGCTCAACCATGCGGTTTTGCGTTAGTCTTAAAAGCCGTTTTCGGGGTTTCCTCGGACGAGGGTTCGAATCCCTCCCCCTCGTCCTTCCCCCTCCGTTCTGTTGCAACCACACACCTCCCCCTCCGTTCGGCGCCGCCCGACGCCACGCTTCGCCCGCCACCTGCTGGCTCAGGACAGCGACACGATGCCGTAGAAGACCTCCTCGCGCTGCAGGCGTCGCGGCACGGGCCGTCACGAGCTCAGTACGTGAGACACTTCGCGCGCCATCGGCGAAGATCGGAGCGGACCTAGCTCGTCGCCGAGCGGCACCCAGCACGAGAGGTGGACTCATACAGGCCTACAGCACACCGATTGGGCGAGCAGAGACCAAGTACGCGAAAAGCGGAGGGGTCCACATCGCCTACCAGGTCTTTGAGACGGCTTTTCACACGCCGCATGGGTTAGGCGAGTGCGCCCGGGACCTCCTCTTTGAGTGCCTGTGAGATCTGCTCGCGCAGCTGCGGCGTGTCCTCGTGTCCGTGTGCCGTCACCGCATGGATCACGGCCGCGTTGAGGACGTGCTCGTCGCTGCCGGCCATTGCCAGATCGCAGTTGTTCTCGCTCGGCATCTCACGGCAGTCGATGTACTTACGGGACATGGCTCCTCCATTCGTCGTTGTTCGGTATGAAGACCCGTGCGGAAGATGATGCACCACCCTGTCTGATACCGCAAGAAGCATCGTCAGACCGCCGGGCGCTCGCGCTCGCCGGCGCCACGGCCGTCAACCTGCCGTTTCTCGACGGTCAGTACCGTCAGGGCGATCAGGCGCCGGAGGAGATCGTCGAGGCTCTGCGCGGAGTGCTCCTCGCGGGCGCCCGGATATACGCGCCGGCCAGTCTGGGCGATCACCATCCCGATCACACCGCCGTGCGGGCGGCGGCGCTGGCGCTCCGCGCAGAGGGCGCCGACGTGACGCTGTATGCCGACCTTCCTCACGCCACTGTGTTCGGATGGCCGCGGTGGGTGCTCGACGGGTCCTCCTCGGAGGCCGATCCGGCAGGCGAGGGATGGGCGACCCAGCTCCAAGACACCGGCGTCCCAGTCGAGCGGATGGTGGCCGCGACGCACCGGCTCTCACCGAAGGAGCACGCCGGCAAGCTCGAGGCCGTGCTCACCTACAGCAGTCAGACAGCGCCACTGCAGCAAGTCTTCGAATCCTCGCTGGAAGATCCTCAGCTACTAGGCCTCGAGGTCGATTGGCGCTTGGGGAATGTCTGCGATCGAACGCGGATCGCTGCGGTCTCCTGCTGTCTCCTGCGGCTTCGAGCGGTTTCAGGCGGTTTTGAGCGGTTCCGTCTCGAAGGCGTGCAGGCAGTGTTTTGAGCAGAAGTAGAAGGTCTCTGCGCCGACGTCCTTGCGGATCGCCGTGGCCTTGTCGACCTGCATGCCGCACACCGGGTCGGTGACACCCCGCCGGGCGGTCAGCCAGAAGAACGCAGCAAAGATCACCAGCCCGAGCACATTCAGAAAGAGCTTGTAGTTGACGGCGATCGTGCCGAAGATGTCAGCGCGCGAAGGCCGCGGGCCGGTCGGGATCAACCCGAGGGCGCTGAACAGCCCATCCACGATCAGGGCGGCAGCGACCATCGTGACGAACATCAGCGCGACGATCCGAAGCGTGTAGCTGCTGCCGTAATACTTGCGGTAGATCGCGATGATCGGCAGCACGATCAGGTCAGCGAAGATGAACGCGAGCACCCCGGCGAAGCTGATCCCACCCGACCACAGCACCGCGGCCAACGGCACGTTGCCGACCGAGCAGACAAAGCTCAACATGGCGATGATCGGCCCGACGATCACGTTCTCGAGCGCGCCGGGCACGCCGCCGCTTTGCTTGAGGAATAGGCCGTTGAAGAAGCCATCGCCGAGCTGCGCGACGAACCCGGCGAGCAGGAAGCCGACGGCGATCTCCTTGTAGAGCATCTGCCAGTCCCCGCGGAAGTTGTGCGCGACATCCGACCATCCCGTCGCCGAGGTCAGCCGCTGACGCCAGCTGATCTGCTCGCCGGCCATGTGATGCTGATGGCCCGTGTCGGCCTGCTGGGCGTGCTCGCGCGCCTGCGCCTCCAGGCGCGGTGAGACGAACGCTCTCAACAGCAGCGCCATCAGCGCGATCATGACGAGGCCCCCGACATACTCGGCGAGCGTGAACTGCCAGCCGATCAGCACCCATATCACGAGGCCGAGCTCCCACACGAGGTTCGTGGACGCGAACTGAAAGGCAAGCGCAGTGGTCGCCGAGGCGCCCTTCTGAAACAGGCTCTTGGCAATCGCAATCGCCGCGTAGGAGCACGAGCTCGACGCGGCGCCCAGACCCGTCGCAACCGCGACCGGCCGCGCACCCGACCCACCGATGGCACGCTCGATCCGCGCCCGCGGAACCCATGCCTGCACGGCCGCTGAGATGGCGAACCCGAGCACCAGCGCCCACCAGACCTCCCAGGCCATCAGGAACGCATCCTCCAAGCCGTCGCCGATCGTCGTCAACACACCCATGCGCCTACTATACCCGTCCCCGGTATCGGTATGATGAGCGGATGGCGACGGCATTGCGATCACCGACGGGCAAGGGCTATCAAGCAACCAAGGACCAGCTCCTCGATCGGCTGGCTCGCATCAAGGGCCAGGTCGGCGGTGTCGAGCGGATGGTCGAGGATGACCGCTACTGCATCGACGTTCTCACCCAGATAAACGCCGTCCAGGCCGCGCTCGACAAGGTTGCGCTCGGACTACTCGACGGACATACCCGCACATGCGTCATCGGCGCTGAGGCCGAGCTTCGGGAGCAGCGCGCCGCCGAGCTGATGGCCGCCGTCGGCCGGCTCATGCGCCGCGGCTGACAGCACAGGGCCGCCGGGCTCTCGCGAGGATATGCGGGTCGGGTGCAAGACATCGCGCTGGGCTGAATCGGAAAGCGCTCGTACGTCTCGATCGACAGGACCTCCTCTCCCCCCTGTCGTGGTGAGCAGATCGCTTGCTTGTGGCGCGAGCAGCGCGACCCGCGGGAGTGCCGAGCAACCTCTAAACTGGCCAGACCTCCAGGAGAGGTGGCCGAGTGGCTGAAGGCACTCGCCTGCTAAGCGAGTATGGGGGTCAAACTCCATCGCGGGTTCGAATCCCGCCCTCTCCGTTTCGGGCAGCTATAGTCGTCCTTGCATACTGTTCTGACTCTCCATATCAGTGTTTGGATCGATGAGGAGAGTCAGCCACCAGACGCCGTCGCGGCTTGCCGCAGCAGGCGTGTCTCGAATGCGTCGGCTGCGGCGCCGGGCCCGCCGGTGGCGGCGAATCCGGCGGCGATCCGTCGTGCTCCCTCGGTGCAGGTCATGGCTTCTCTGACCTTGGCCCTGAGGCGGTCGGGGCGCAGGCGCTTGGCGGGCAGTCGTGTTCCGGCTTGCGCGACCTCGACGCGCCGGGCGACCTCGAGCTGGTCGCGTCCGAATGGGACCGCGCACACCGGCACGCCGTGTGCGAGCGCCTTCTGTGTTGAGCCCATGCCGCCGTGGGTGACGGCGCAGGCGGCGTGTTCGAGCACGGGCGTATGGGGGATGAAGCGCTCGACATGCGCGTTGGCCGGGATCTGCAGGCTGGCCGGGTCGCCTGTGGGCAGGGTCGCTGCGACGGTGACGGGCTCCTCAGCCAGTGCCTGTAGCGCGACCTGCACGAGCCGGCCGTCGTTCTGGAACTCCGTAGAGGTGTTCACGAGCACGATCGGCCGCGTTGTCTGTGCCAGCCACTCCGGCGGATCGGAGGGTGGATCCCACGCGCACGGGCCGATCATGACCACGTTCTCGGGCCAGTCACGCCGCGGGTACTCGAACGGCTCGGCGGTCATGTAGAGCAGCAGCGGTAGATGACCGAACCACTCCCCCATGGTGGCGATCGGCGCAAGGCCCACGTGCTCGCGGATGCCGTTCAGCGGGGGGCGCACCTGCCTTTCGACCGTCCCGAGCACGAGCGAGCGAACCAACCGGTCGCGCACACGGCCGAGCGGCCCGCGAGCGGGCGCGAACCCGGGACCGAACGGAGGCGCGTCATCGGAGGGCAGCGCGAGCGGGTAGGGGCAGAACACGGCCCACGGTCCGCCCCACGCCTCGGCGGCCATCAGCCCGCCCCAGCTGTTGATGTCTACGAGCAGCGCATCGGGGTCTGTGTCGGCGATGGCCTGGTTGAGGTCGGGCGCGTCGTACTCGGCGCGGGCACAGAAGACCGCTGCGTTCATGCGAACCGATTGCAGTGGGTTGCGCGCACGCCAATCGTCGTGCTCGATCGCCTCGATCGGTGCGCTGATCGGCCCCGCGTCGAAACCGCGCGCCTGCATCAGGTCCACCTGCGAGGCGAGGGTGCGCAGCACGATCTGATGCCCGCGGCGATGCAGCTCGTCGAGGATCGGAGTGAGCGGGAACAGGTGGCTGCGCCCGGGCGAGGTGTAGGCGAGGATGCGCGCCATGTAGTATTTGACCTTAGCTCAAATCAAATGAACTTGTCAAGCTCATCGCAGAAGCGCCCGTATCGAATGACGGCTCGCGCCGAGGCCGCGGCGGCGACCGGCGAGCGATTGCTCGCCGCGGCGTGGCGGCACTTCGCGACGCGCCCCTACGAGGAGGTCCGCCTGCGCGAGATCGCCGCCGAGGCGCAGGTCACCGCGCAGACGCTGCACGCTCGCTTTGGCTCCAAGGAGGAGCTGTTCATCGCGGCGTATGCGTGGTTTGGCTGGCAGGAGATGTCAGAGCGCCCAGCCGCGCCCAGCGCAGACGTGGCAGGGGCGATCACCCAGCTCTATGACCGCTACGAGCAGCATGGGCGGGCGATCCTGCGAATGCTCTCCCAGGAGGAACGGATACCCGCCGTTCGCCAGATGACCGAGGCCGGACGCGCGTATCACCAGCACTGGGCGCAGAGCACCTTCGCACCACTCCTGCGCGGCCTACGGGGCGACGCGCGCGAGCGGCGCCTGACGGCGATCGTGATCGCGACCGACCTGCTCGTCTGGAAGCTCCTGTGCCTCGACATGAAGCTCCAGCGCGAGCAAGCTGAACGGGTCGTGGCGGAGATGATCCAGGGCTCACCACAAGCCCGCCAATGAGGCGACGAGCTCGCAAGACTTGATGCGGTCTCGCCGCATCGCTCAGCGCAGGGTCCGCCGCTGCTGATATTCGTCCCGGTCGTGTCCGAGTGGATGATTCGCAATGCCGGCGTGGACGACATCCCGTCCGTGCTCGACTTGTGGACCGCGGCGGGCAGCTTGCCGAGCGTCAGCGACTCTCCCGACGGGCTGGCCGGGCTGCTGGCCGCCAACCCCAGGGCGCTGCTGGTCGCTGAGCTTGACGGCGTCCTGGCCGGTTCGCTGATCGCCGCGTGGGACGGCTGGCGTGGGAGCTTCTACCGGCTGGCGGTCTCGCCGGAGCTTCGGCGCAAAGGGCTCGCAACGATGCTGCTCAGGGAGGGCGAGCGGCGTCTGCGCGAGCAGGGCGCGGGCAGACTCACCGCGATCGTCGCCGAGGATGAGGAGGGCGCGATGACTTTCTGGCGGGCCGCCGGCTATGAGCGTCAACAGCACAGAGCGCGGTTCGTGCGCGAGTTGGATGCGTAGGCGCCAGGGATTTCGGGCGATGACTACCATCCGGCCGCATGGACATCACGATGGCTGAGCATCGCGAGCGCGTCAGCCTCATGGGGGAGGCGCGTGTCGCATACAGCGCGATGGCGGCGTTCGACCGCTCGATCGAGCTTGACCCGGCGCTACGCGAGCTGGTGAAGATCCGCGCCTCGCAGCTGAATGCCTGCGCGTATTGCATCGACATGCATACGCGCGCTGCGCGGAAGGCAGGTGAGAGTGAGCAGCGCCTCTACGCGCTGGCGGCTTGGCGGGAGAGTCCTCTGTTCACCCCGCGGGAGCGCGCCGCGTTGGAGCTGGCCGATGCAATCACGAGGATCGGCGAGCGTGGTGTGCCCAATGACGTCTACGAGCGCGCGGCAGCCGAGTTCGCGGCTGGTGAGCTCGCCAACCTGATCCTCGCGATCACGGCGGTCAACGCCTGGAACCGCATCGCGGTCAGCAGCGGCATGATCTTCAAGGCTGCTTGAGGATTGAACGTGCCCGTTGACCTTCCGCTCGGGGAGGAGCTGGACTGGAAGCCGGTCCCACGGCCGACACGCTTGTCGCTGCGCGGCGTGCATATTCTGGTTCGCCCGGTCGACGCTGAGAGCGATGCCGTGCCGCTGTTCTCCGTCTCGCACCCACCGGACGGCGACTCGGCGATCTGGACCTATCTGCCGGACGGCCCGTATGAGAGCCCGGATCACCTGCATCGGACGTTGGCGTGGGCTGAGACCTCGCAGGACGCGCTCTATTTCACGTTGGTGGGTCTCGCCGACGAGCGGCCCCTCGGCCTCGCCTCCTACCTGCGTATCACACCGGAGCTCGGCGTCATCGAGATCGGGCACATCTGGTTCGGGGTGCCGCTGCAACGCACGACGGCCGCCACGGAGGCGATCTACCTGTTGGTGCGCCATGCGTTCGACGACCTTGGTTATCGGCGCGTTGAGTGGAAGTGCAACGTGCTCAATGCCGCCTCGCGGCGTGCCGCTGAGCGCTTCGGGTTCACCTTCGAGGGCGTCTTCCGCAAGCACCAGGTCGTCAAGGGCCGCAACCGCGACACCGCCTGGTACGCGATCACCGACGATGAGTGGCCGCCGATCCGGCGTGGGTTCGAGGCGTGGCTCGCGCCGAAGAACATGGACGGCGAGGGCCGTCAGAGGCGGTCGCTCGGGGAGCTGATCGGCGAAGCGCGTCGCTGATCCAGGAAGTCGCGGATATGCCGGTTGACCAGCTCGGGGTGCTGCTCGGCGATGCCGTCATGTTCCTCTGGGCGCTCCTGTTGGGGGTCTGGAAGTACCAGCAGATTGCCACAACCGAGGATCAACCGCCGCTCGCTGGCGCCAGCGCGATCTCGCGTGGGAACTCGCGCAGCAGCTCGATCGTCGGCGTCGGGTCGGGTATTCCTCGCTCGTCGGTGTGACCGTCGTGCGCGAGCGCGAACAGCCGCTCGACGAACCGCTCCCAGCCCAGCGCCGGCCGCATCTGGATACGCAGATGGACAGGCATAGCGTCGAGATTCCAGGCCATATGGGGAACGCCCGCTGAAGCGATGACGACCTCGCCCGGGCCGGCGGTCCGCTCGACGCCCGCGATGCGGAAGCGCACGCTGCCGGCGATGATCTCCCAGCGCTCCTGCATCTCGGGATGGATGTGCTCCGGTGTGCGGTGGTCAGGCCGCGTCCAGAAGTCGTCCATCTCCAGCATCCGTCCATCGGTGTCGGCCGCGGTCTGTAAGAACACGATCCGCTCGTCGGTGGCCGGGTTCACCAGCTCGTCTCCCGTGCGCGCCATCGGCTCGATCTTGGCAGACGCAACATTCCCCTGGCAGGTCGTCTGTGACATAGCTGGTGAGCCAGCTGATCTCGGGACCGCTACGGCGCAGTCGCACTGCGCACTGCGCGACGCGATCGCGAGGTGGCCCCACTCATCGCCCCCTCCCCTGCCCGAAGTTCATAGCCGGTGGCGCCACCAGAGCGAAGCGATCGGCCGCTGCGGCCGGCGACTCGGAAGGCTTGCGCAGGGCGCGCACGGATGCGGCGGTACCGTCGCTCGGCTGGGGCAGGGTGGCGATCGAGGAGGCGAGGAGGTTGATGGCGCCGCCACCGCTGGCGTGCCGCTCCAAGCGTCCCTCGACGAGGACGAGCGGCTGGGTGCGGACCGTCGCCCGATCCGTGTCATACAGCCGGGCGGGGACGATCACGTTGAGGGTGCCGTGCTCGTCTTCGATCAGCAGGAACGTGATGCCGTTGGCGGTGCCGGGCCGCTGGCGGGCGATCACGAGCCCGCCGACGAGTATGTGGGCGCCGTGGGCGGCGCCGGCGAGCTCGGCGGTGGAGCGGGCGCCGCGCGCGGTGAGCGATGGGCGCAGCAAACCGAGCGGGTGGCGGTCGATCGAGGTGCCGGTGGCGGCGTAGTCGGCGAGCATCTGCTCCCATTCGCCGAGCGCCGGCAGCCGGGGCGTGTCGGGGAGTGGCAGATCGAGCGCGAGCTGCTGCCCGGCGACGGTGTGAACGCCGGGTGTGGCGATCCCGAGCTGCCACAGAGCGGTGCGGCGGGCGTGGCGATCCTCGCCGGCGAGCGCGTCGCAGGCGCCCGACCATGCCAGGCGGCTGAGCGTGGTGGCGTTGACCCCGGCGCGGGCGGCGAAGTCCGCCAGACCGCGGAACGGGCCCGTCTCGCGGCGGGAGCGGACGAGCCGGGCGATCTCCTCGGTGTGGACGCCCGCGATGTAGGAGAGGCCGATCCCGATCGTCCCGTCGTCTGTCACCGAGCACTCCGCCTCGCTGTGGTTGATGTCTGGCGCCAGAATCGTCAGACCCCGGCGCTGGGCCTCGTGAATCAGCGAGTCGGGCGGGTAGAAGCCCATCGGCTGCTCGTTCAGCAGCGCGCACAGAAACTCCTGGGGGTAGTGGACGCGCAGCCAGGTCGACTGGTAGGCCAGCAGGCCGAACGCGGCGCCGTGGGACTTGGGGAACCCGAACCCGGCAAAGCCCGCAACCATGCTCCACACCTGCGCGATCGTCTCCTCGCCGGCGTCGGGGTGCGCGCGGCGGGCGCCCTGGATGAACTGTTGGCGGTGGCTGTCCATCGCCTCGTGGGAGCGCTTGCGGCTCATCGCGCGGCGCAACCCCTCCGCCTCACCGGCGGTGAACCCGGCGAACGCACGGGCGACCTCGATCACCTGGTCCTGGAAGATGATCGTGCCCAGCGTCTCGGCGAGCGGCTCCTCCAGTGACGGGTGCAGGTAGGGGATCGGGAGGTCAGGGTCGTGCAGCAGCGCTTGGCGGCGTTCGATATAGGGGTTGACGGCGCCGCCGACGATCGGGCCGGGGCGCACGAGCGCGACCTGCACCGTCAGGTCTCGAAGGCTGGCCGGGCGGGTGCGCCGCAGCGAGCCCATCTGCGCGCGCGACTCGATCTGGAACACCCCGGTCGTGTCGGCCTGCTGGATCGTCTGGAACGTTGAGGGGTCGTCGAAGGGGATGCGCGAGAGGTCGATCCGCTCGCCGCGCCGGGCGGCGATCAGCTCAACGCAGCGCTCGACCGCCGAGAGCATCCCCAGCCCGAGCAGGTCGATCTTCAGAAACCCCGCGTCCGCGCAGGAATCCTTATCCCACTGGATCATCTGGCGATCGTCCATCGCGGCGGGCACGATCGGGCAGCAGTCGATCAACGGCCTGGTGGAGATCACCATCCCGCCGGGGTGCTGGGAGAGGTGCCGGGGCAGGCCCTGCGCCTCGTCCGCCAGGCGCGCGAGCCACGCCCAGCGCCCGCCCTCGCGCAGCCGCTCGGACCCGAGCGCTGTCTCGACGTCCTCGCTCACGCCGCCGTGCCCGCCCCAGCCCTCCGACCCGCGGGCGACACGCTCGAGCTCTCCGGCCGGGAGGCCGAGGGCCTGCCCGAGATCCCGGATCGCTCCCCGCGCCCGGTAGGTGGGGAACGCGGCGACGAGCGCCGCCCGATCGTGGCCGTAGTGCTTGGGGATGCGAGCGATCAGCTCGGCCCGGATGTCCCGGGGGAAGTCGATGTCGATGTCCGGCAGCGACTGGATCTCCTCATGCAGGAACCGGCCGATCGCGAGCTCGCCCTCGATCGGGTCGATGTGCGAGAGGCCGGTGAGGTAGCAGACGATCGAGGAGACCGAGGACCCCCGCCCGCGGCCTGGTGGCAGGAGCCCCCTGGCGGAGCCGGCGCCTCGAACCTCACAAGCGACGTCACTGGCGAGCTCGAGGATCTCGTGATGCAGCAGGAAGAACCCGGACAGACCGAGCGAGTCGATGATCCGCAGCTCCGCTTCCAGCCGGCCGGCGGCCTCGGTCCGGCGCGGGTAGCCGGATGGGTAGCGGGAGGCAAAGCGCGCGTGGCAGACCTCGGCCAGCCGGTGTGTCGCGTCGCCGGACTCCGACATCGGGTAGCGATAGCCCAGGTCGCTTCTCAGCTGAAAGCGCAGCGTCTCGGCGAGCCTGACGGTCTCCGCGACCGCCTCTGGGTAATCGCTGAAGCGAGCGGCCATCGCCTCCGGGCGCGCGAGCACGTGGCAGTGGTTCGGGCGGCGCTCTGACTCGGAGGCGTCCAGCGACATCCCGTTGCGCACGGCCACGAACGCGTCCTGCAGGAGCGCGCGCATGGGGGTGTGCGCGTGAACGTCGCCGGTCGCGATTGTCGGTACGCCAAGGCGCCGGGCGAGCCGCTCGAGCTCCCGGTTGCGCCGCCGGTCCCCGCGCGCATACAGCCGTTGCAGCTCGACCCGCAGCGCATCTGGCCCGAACGCGTCGAGCAGTCGCCGGGCGGTCGGCTCGTCAGAGATCCCACGAGCGACCACAGATTGCCCGGCGCAGCCCGTGAGGCAGACCAGCCCCTCGGCATGCTCGAGCACCCGCTCCAGCGGGACGCTCGGCTGGCCCGCGCTGCGGTCGGGACGGTCGCGGGTATGGGCGTGGGCGAGCGTGAGCAGGCGGCACAGGTTTCGCCAGCCGCACCCGTCGCGGACGAGCAGCGTCAGGTGCCCCATCGCGCCGCTGCCGCCGCTGTCGTCGTCGTCGTCGTGGCGAGCGGCTGGGTCCGCTACCGTGACCGTGACCTCCGCGCCAAAGATCGCCCGCACAGGTGACTCCCGCGCGGCCATCGCGAGCTCCATCGCCCCCGCGAGCGAGTCGTGATCTGTGATTGCGAGCGCTGAGTGCCCGAGCTCGGCGGCACGGGCGATCAGCTCGTCGGGCAGCGAGGCGCCGTCCAGGAAGGAGTAGGCGGAGTGAGCGTGCAGCTCGACGTAGGGCGGCGTGCCGGACATGCGCTAAGCGGCCTGGGCGTACCACCCGCCGGATAGGAGATCGTGGAAGACCACACGGTTGCGGCCCGTGACCGTGACGAGCTCCCAGTAGCGGCGGCGGACCGGGTGATCGGTCCACCACCAGCCCTCGACCAGCCAGTCTTCCAGCCGATTCTCCACGCGCTCCCCGTCAACCTCGATCGGCTCTCCGTCCTCGACCCGCACGCGGACGGGGCGAGGCGCGTTCGGCGTCGCGGGCTGGGACACGTGCCTGGACACGTGGCCGCTCATCGAGCGGCGCCTGCTCACCGAGCGCTGCCCGCTCACCGAGCGGCGGGGAGTCATTGCGGCCACGGCGTGTACCCGAACCTTCGCTCGGGCACCCGCGATCGCGGGTCCAGCGCCGTCGCGCGGAGCGCCCCGTACGGCCCCGCGACTGCGCGCACCTGCCGGACCGCCTCCTGCAGTCGCCGCATACGCTCGCCGCGCTCGCCATCGAGCAAGGTGCCCTGATCGCCCGTGGCGGGCCCGAACTGCTCGACCGTCAGATGCAGTGTCTCGACGGGCGCCGGTATCAGCGCGAGCCGCAGCGACAGCGCGAGGCGCATCCTGCGCCGGTCGGAGATCGCCTGGCGGAACACGACGCGCTCAGACCACGTGCCTCGCTCGACCATGCGGGCGGCCAGCGTGACCGCGCGGATCGTTCGCCCGCGCCGCTCGGGCCGCACGAGCAGCCGGTCGATCAGCATCTCCAGCGTTCGTTCGAGCGCTGGTCCGGAGTTCGACTCGCCAAGCGGCATCGACTCCTGCAGGCGATCCTCCACCGTGCGGGGACGCAGCGGCTCGTCGCGCCCGAGCGCGAGCGCCCGTGCGATCGTCCCCGGCCGGCCGAACCTGTCGGCGACCGCGCCGGCGCCGAGCCCGGCGAGAGCCCCGAGCGTGCCGACGCCCAGCCGCTCCAGCGGCGCCACGAGCGGGGCGGTCTGCTCGCGGTAGCCGAGCAGGCTCACGGGCTGGGCGGCGAGATACCGCCGAGCCGTCCTCTGATTGACCACGCGGGCGCGGCGCGTGCGGGATTCGAGCGCCGCCGCCAATGCACAGAACCGCGTGGTAGCAGCACCGATCCGGGCGGGCCGCCCGAGCGCATTGCGGGCGGCGGCGATCACCCCGTGGACGTCGCCGTGCAGGGCGCCGAGCCCGGCCGCGGCAAAGTAGGCGAGGGCCGGCCGCGCCAGCTCCACGCGCGCGCCGATGCCTTCCAGCGCCTGTGCCGTCGCCTCCCAGCTCTGCGCGACTCCTAGCGGGTCGCCGGGGACGAGGACGAGCTTGGGACAGAGCGTCAGCGCCTCCCCGAGGCCCATCCCGGCGCGCACGCCCTGCGCCTGCGCGGTACCGGACACTTCGCCGATAACTCGAGTGCCGCCACCGGCCGGGGCGATCGCCAGCGCCCGGCCTGCCAACACCTCCGGGCCGCCGGCCGCGAGGACCAGCGCGAACCGCGGCAGATGCACGCATACGACCATGCCGGGGGCAGCGGTCCTCATCGGTCCAGCCGCTCGCAGCATCGCCTGAGCTGTGCGTAGGGGATATGAGGTGGCCCGAGATCTGACACGAACATATGTTCGCACCGGCGTCAAGTGGGGCGGTGTGACGGTTAAGCCGGGCGGCCCTCGGTCACGCCTCGCCGGGTGTCCATAGGGCTGAGACGGGGATGGCCCACAGCCGGTCGCCGAATGGGAGGGTCTCTGGGCCTGTGTATAGGACGACGCCGGCCCGGAAGCGATCGCCGAGCCTGTCTCGCAGATGGCGCAGGGCGTTGAAGTCGCGCGCACGAACGGTGGCGCTCAGCTTGGACTCGATCCCGGCGAGGCTGCCGTCGCGGGCCTCGATCACGAGATCGATCTCGCGCCCCGCGGCCGTGCGAAAGTGGTGCAGTCCAACGTCGATGTCGCACCAGCTCGCCTGCTTGAGCGCTTCCGAGGCGATGAAGTTCTCGAACAGCGCTCCCGCGAGCGGGGTGTCGTCTGCTTCGAAGCGGCGCTCGTCGTATCCCACCAGGTTGCACGCGAGGCCGCTGTCGGGCAGCCAGACCTTGGGCGCCTTGATCAGGCGTTGGCCGATGTTCCTGCTCCAGGCGGGGGCTCGCCGCAGCAGGAACAGCAATTCGAGCAGGGTCAGGTAGCGGCTGGTGGTGTCCCGGCTCAGCTTCGTGTCTCGCGCGAGCTCGGTGATCTCGAGCAGGCACGCGACCCGGGCGGCGGCGGCTGCGAGCAGCCTTGGCAGCTCGTCCAGCTGTTGGGCCTTCACTGTCAGGTCGCGTACATCCCGCTCGAGGATCATCTGGATGTAGTTCTCGATCCAGCGCGTGCGGCGTCGAGTGTCACGCCGGGCGAGCATCTCGGGGTATCCGCCGCGGACGACGGCTGTCGCGACCGCCCCTCGTCCGCTCGGAGCGTCCATGATCGAGGGCACGCGGCCCGCGAGCAGGCCGTCGATGAAGGTCTCGCGCCGGCCGAGCATCTCACCTTGGGAGAGAGGCCACAGCTGGACTCGCTCGGCACGTCCGGCGAGCGACTCGGAGATTCGCAGGGTTCCCCACACGTTTGCCGATCCGGTCAGCAGGAACATGCCGGCGGCTCGCCGGCCCCCGGAGCGCGCCCTGTCCACACGGCTCTTGATCGCGGGCAGCAGCTCGGGCGCCTTCTGGAACTCGTCGATGATCGCGGGCAGCTGCAGCTGCTCGACGAAACCGGCCGGATCGGCGTTGGCGGCCGCTCTGCGGGCGGCGTCGTCGAGCGTCACCTGGCGGGCGCCCCGCTCATCCGCGATCACTTCCGCCAAGGTGCTCTTGCCGCACTGGCGGGGACCGACTATCACAACGACGGGAGTGTCCTTGAGCGCAGCGTCGATCTGGGGCTTGATATGACGGGGAAACAGCTGTGGGTTTAGCTGACTGATGCGCAGATTATAGCGGACAGATGCGCAACATCATCGTGACATCTGCGCAGGAGGCTTGTCTCAGCCGGCTCATGGTCGATGGAGCGAGGAGCTCCCACTCACAGATCTGGTGCTGGCCGAGTGCGTCTACATGTCGCCGCATAGCGTTTCCCAGATCTGCTGTCACAGCTATCGGCTTCTCCCCGTGGGCGGCCGTAGGCGGCGATGATCTCTTTTGGCCCGATCTCGATCTCCACGCCGCTGTCACGCTTGAAGCCTTGGCGGGAGACACCGAGCAGCTTGGTGGATGTGCTTGTGCCGGGTACGGACGGTAGCTTGGCCGCAAGCGCGGTGCCGTCACGACGGTCAAAGGGTTGTTCGTTTCGCCACTTGATCGATCCGATGAAGTCGATGCGCTCGGCGGTGGGGTGCTTGTCTCCACCGACGAGGTCGACCTCGATCGAGTTGTTGCGGTTCCAGTAGCCACCGGCGTGGCGTGCGGCGCCGAAGCGCTCGTCCGGCAGCAGTTGCTCGATCGCGTCGCGGATGATCGGCTCAATCGCGCGTCCGCGGAAGGCTGACCAGCTCTGCTGGACGTTGGCGAGGATCAGCTCGCCGCGCCCGCGGTCGATGGTGTCGATCTCCCCCGCGACGAAGCGCAGCCAGAAGCGCAGGTAGGGGTCTGAGACGACATACTGGCGGTTCTTGGGGGAGGGCTTGGCGGAGTAGGGCTCAAGGCGCTCTACGATCCCCTTGGCGAGGAGCACGTCGATGGCCCGGTCGAGCGAGGTCTGCGGCAGCCCGGTGCGCGCGAGGATGGCCTTGTGAGCACGAGCGTCGGCACCGATGGCCGAGAGCACCGCGCGTGCCTGCGCCTCGATCGGCAGCTCTGCGGCGAGCGTCTTCTCAGCGCTGACGACGAGAAAGGAGCTCGGGTCTGTGAGGGCCTCGCCGAGGTAGTCCTCTCGCGTGCGGCCGCGCCCCCATTCGAGCGCGAGGACCGGGAAGCCGCCGATGATCGTGTAGGCGTCCAATGCCTCGGCCGCGGGGAGGTCGAGCATCTCACCGATCATCGACGGCGCGAGCGGTTTAACGATCATCTCCCGGGCCCGGTCATACAGCGGGCGGCCCTCCTCGGTGAGCGCCTCCATCGTTGCGCGGTCAGAGCCGACGAGAATGACGAGGACCGCCTGGCGTTGGAAGGTCCGGTCCCACAGCAGCTGCAGCACGGCCTCGATCGTCGGTTCCTTGGTGACGAGGTAGGGGAGCTCGTCGATCACGACGATGATGGGCTCCGCGGTGCTGGCGTCCCGAGCGGCGAGGGCCAGAGCGGCCTCCCACGAGCTCGCGCCCGCGCCGGCGCGCACGTCCGCGCCAGCTGGGGCATCGGAGCGCGCGATGGTCTCCAGGAAGCGCTCGAGCTCCTGTGGCCCCGGTCCCTGTACCGCGGTGTAGAACACCGACTGACAGCCAGAGCGCTGGATGAGCTCCTCGACCAGGCGGCTCTTGCCGACCCGCCGGCGGCCGCGCATCGACATCAAGCAGCCGCGGCCCGTACGCCGCACACCGTTGAGCGCGCGTTCCAAGCGCGCCAGCTCCTGCTCGCGCCCGACAAAGGCATCCGTGGGATGAGGGACGGTCATCGTCCAAGTTTACAACCAAAATTGGAACAACGCATTTTGGGTGTTTTGGCGTCTCTGCAATGCATGCAGTGCAGGGGGGTCGAGCTGGCCCTCTGGCGCCCATGAGGCTGGATCAAGTACTGGCATACTGCCGTCCCCGCAGGCGCGTACGATCGCTGAAGCGGATGATACGAAGACTGTCGTGAACAAACAGACGAGGGATGAGCGGGCGGGCAATGCCCGTGGTTCACAGGGGGATGCCGCTGGCCGGCGAGGTCCGGGAGACGGGGCTGGTGAGGTGCTCAGCCCGCGTGGGGAGTCGTTTGAGGTCGTAGGCCGTGCCGGTCCGGTCGAGGTGCGTGGCGCCCCGCCGATTCCCGCCGAGGCGCGCGAGGAGCTGCTTGTGCTCAAGGACGGTGAGCTGTTCCTGTGCGCGCGTGTCGACGGCGATGTGGCGCCTGCGCGGGTCTCGGGCGAGGGCTTCTATGCGAGCGACACGCGCTACCTGTCGGAGATCCGCCTGAAGGTTGGCGGAGCGCGGCCGGTGGCTCTTTCGCATACGGCGTTCGGGGACCGTGCCGTGCTCGACGCCACGAATGCGACGCTGGGGAGGGGTTCGGACTCGCGGGTGCCGCAGCTCTCGCTCAGCATCACTCGCGAGCTGACGATCGCGGCGGGACGGCTGTATCACCTGGTGCGTGTGCGCAATTTCCTGCGCAAGCCGGTCACGACGGTGGTGTCGCTTGCACTGGCGGCGGACTATGCCGACATGTTCGAGGTCCGGGGCTTCCCCAGACGCGATGCTCGTGGCCACGCGCTGGCGCCAAAGCAGACCGAGCGGGGACTGACGCTTGCCTATGTCGGCGAGGACGAGGTGTTTCGCGAGACGGTCGTCGAGCTCGATCCGATCCCCGATCAGCTGGATCTTGCGGCCGATCGCGCTCTGGCGCGGTGGCGGGTCGCGCTCGAGCCGGGCGTGCCGGTCGCGATCCTGATGTCCGCCGAGCCGTCGATCGGCGGCAGGCGGCGGCCACGCCGTCGCCCGGCGACCGCCACCGGTGAGCTCCGCGAGGCCGAGGCCCGGTGGCGATCGCGCTGCACCACGATCACGAGCGACAACGAGCTGTTCACCAAGCTGATCGATACCTCCGCGCGGGATCTGCGCGCGTTGATCGTGCCCGCTCCGGGCGGGCAGATCCTCGCCGCGGGCATCCCCTGGTACGTGGCGCCGTTTGGGCGCGACGCGCTCATGAGCGCGGGCGAGGCGCTGATCCTCAACCCCGATCTGACGCGCGACGCGCTGGTCAGCCTGGCCAAGCTCCAGGCCACTGAGGACGACCCCTGGCGGGATGCCGAGCCGGGGAAGATCCTGCACGAGCTGCGCGTCGGCGAGCTCGCCGGGGCGGGCCTCGTGCCTCATTCGCCCTACTACGGCACGGTCGATGCCACGCCGCTGTTCTTGATGCGCGCGGCCGACTACTACGACTGGACGGGAGACCTCGAGACGTTGCGCCTGCTGCGCCCGGCGCTGGATGCGGCGTTGAACTGGATCGACGAGCACGGCGACCGCGACGGCGATGGGTTCGTCGAGTACGAGCGGCGCTCGAGCGCAGGCCTGCGCAATCAGGGCTGGAAGGACTCGGAGAACGCGGTCGTCCATGCCGATGGCAGTCTTGCGGAGGGGCCGATCGCACTGGTCGAGGCGCAGGGCTATGTCTATGCGGCCAAGCGCACGATCGCCGAGGTCTACGATGCGCTTGCGCTGCCGGAGGTCGCCGAGCGTCTGCGCGCCGAGGCCGGCGAGCTGCGCGTGGCGTTCAACGAGGCATTCTGGAACCCCGACGAGGGGACGTTCGCGCTCGCGCTGGATGGGCGCAAGCGGCAGGTCGCGAGCGTCACCTCCAACCCCGGCCACTGCCTCTACTGCGGAATCGTCGATCCCGAGAAGGCGGACGCGACGGTCGAGCGCCTGCTGGCTCCGGACATGTTCAGCGGCTGGGGAATCCGAACCCTCTCGAGTGAGTGCCCGGCGTACAATCCGATGAGCTATCACAACGGCTCGGTGTGGCCGCACGACAACGCGATCATCGCCGCCGGGCTCAAGCGCTACGGATACCAGCGGGAGGTGCTGGCAATCGCGGACTGCCTGTTCGAGGTCGCCACCCCCGAGCGTGACTCGCGCCTACCCGAGCTCTACTGTGGCTTCGATCGCTCTGAGGGAGCCGCGGTGGTCGCATACCCCGTCGCATGCATCCCGCAGGCGTGGGCGGCGGCTGCGCCGCTGCTCGTCCTGCAGGCGATGCTCGGGATCTCGGCCAGCGCACCCGCTCGTGCGTTGACGATCGAGCGTCCGCTGCTGCCCGACTGGCTGCCAAGCATCCGCCTGGAGCGGCTGCGGGTGGGTGAGGCGAGCGTGACGCTGGACTTTCGTGGAGGCTCTCACGCCACGAGCTTCACGCTGGTCGAGCAGACCGGCGAGGTGAACGTAACGATGGCCGCCGGCGGATCATGAGCGATGTTGCAGAGCTGCCGAAATCCCTGCGGCGGCGCTTCGAGGCGCTGATCTTCGACTGGGACGGCACCGCCGTACCGGACCGGGCGTCCGATGCGGGCGCGGTGCGAGAAGCGCTCCACGCCGCCACTGAGCTCGGACTCGATGTGGCGGTCGTGAGCGGCACGCACGTGGAGAACATCGACGGGCAGCTCAGCGCCCGTCCGGGCGGAGCGGGCGAGCTGCACCTGCTGCTCAACCGCGGCTCGGAGGTGTTCCGCGTGCAGAGCAGCGGCGTCGAGCTCTTGGAGCGACGAACCGCGTGCGGCGAAGAGGACGCCGCGCTCGACCGGGCCGCGGCGCTGACCGTCGAGCGCCTGGGCGAGCATGGGCTGACGGCGCGAATCGTCTCGCAGCGGCTGAACCGCCGCAAGATCGACCTGATCCCTCAGCCCGAGTGGACGGACCCGCCGAAGGCGCGGATCGCCCAGCTGCTGCAGGCGGTGGAAGCTCGCTTGCGCGAGCATGCTCTCGATGGGCTGCGCGGCGCGGTCGAGCTGGGCGAGGTCGCGGCGCTCGACGCCGGCCTGGAGGGCGCCCGCGTGACGAGCGACGCCAAGCACATCGAGATTGGTCTGACCGACAAGTCCGATTCGGCGCGCTGGTACCTCGCGCATCTGTGGCGGCGCGGCGTCTGGCCGGAGCAGGTTCTGATCGTCGGCGACGAGCTTGGGGCGCTCGGCGGGCTGCCGGGCAGCGACTCCAGGCTCCTGATCGACGGGGCGGCCGGCGCGAGCGTCGTCTCCGTGGGAGTCGAGCCGGCGGGCGTGCCCGCCGGCGTCATCGCGCTCGGCGGGGGCCCGGCACGGTTCCTGGGGCTGCTGGGAGCCCAGCTTCAGCTGCGCCGGACGGGCGCCCTGCCGATCGTCCCTTCGGACCCGGGCTGGACGCTGCGGGTGCAGGGAGTGGATCACGAGCGTGAGCGGGCATGCGAGTCGATGCTGACTCTCGCCGACGGGCTCTTGGGAACTCGCGGCAGCGTGCTCACAGCCGTACCGGGATCCACACCGCGCGTCGTGATGGCAGGCGTCTACCGCGGGCACGGCGAGCGCTCTGAGCTCCAGCCCGCGCCGCTGTGGAACCGCCTCGCGCCGCCCGATTCGGATCGCGAGAACGGCGGCAGCGGAAACATGGACGGTGACGGAGGCGTGGGCCCCATAGTCCGCACACTGGACCTGCACGCCGGGCTGCTTGCGCACTCCTCGCCTGGGGAGCTCGGAGCGCTGCAGTTCTCATCGCTTGCCGAGCCCGGGATCGCGGTCCTGCGCGCGCTCGGGCCTCGGCAACGGCTCGACAGCAGCCCGCCGCTGGCGGCACCGGCGCGTATCCACACCGAGTCGCAAGACGACGGAGCTTCGATGCGCATCGCGGTGGCGGACGGCGCCCTCGAAGCTGCGGGTGCGCAGACCGTAAGCGATGCAGGCGAGCTCGCCACGCTCGAGCGCATCGCCGCGTACGTCGTGAGCGCTGCGGAGAGCTCAAGCCGCCCGGCGGTGCAGAGGTTGCGCAGGGCGCAGGCCACCGGAGCGGAGCGTCTGCTGATCGAACATCGCTGTGCCTGGGCGCAGCGCTGGGAGCAGGCCGGCGTGCGGATCGAGGGCGACCCCGAGCTTGAGCTCGCCGTGCGATTGGCCCTCTACCACCTGATGAGCTCAGTCGCGGACAGCGACGAGGCGGCGGTCGGCGCCCGGGGCCTGTCGGGCTCCGGCTATCGCGGTCACGTCTTCTGGGACAGCGACGTGTTCGTGCTGCCGTTCCTTGCGGCCACGCACCCCGCAGGCGCCCGTGCGATCCTCGAGTACCGGATCAGGCGCCTGCCGGCGGCCCGCGCCGCCGCCCGCGCCACCGGGCGGCAGGGGGCGCGCTTCGCCTGGGAGTCCGCCCGCAGCGGCACGGACGTGACGCCCCGCAGCGCGCGCGATCGCGCCGGTCGCGAGGTGGCGATCTATACCGGCGAGCGCGAGGAGCACATCGTCGCCGACGTCGCCTGGGCGGCGGGCTGCTACATCGACTGGACCGGCGATGAGGCGTTCCGGACCGGGCCCGGCAGGCAGCTGCTCGTCGAAACCGCGCGCTACTGGGCCTCGCGGATCGAACGCGACCGAGGCGAGTCGAAAGGGCCGGCGCATATCCGGGGTGTGATCGGACCGGACGAGTACCACGAGCTGGTCGACGACAACGCCTACACCAACGTGATGGCGCGCTGGAACCTGCGGCGTGCCTGCGCCGAGACGACCGACGCCGACGTCGATCGGGTCGAGCGCGCGGCGTGGCACGATCTCGCCGAGGCGCTGGTGGACGGCCACAGGTCAGACAGCGCTCTCTACGAGCAGTTCGCCGGCTTCTTCGAGCTCGAGCCGCTCGTGATCGCAGAGCTCGCGCCGCGGCGGCCGATCGCCGCCGACCTGCTGCTGGGGCCCGAGCGCGTGCGCGGCGCGCAGATCGTCAAGCAGGCTGACGTGCTCATGCTCCATCACCTCGTTCCCGACGAGGTCGCTCCGGGGTCGCTTGCCGCCAACCTCGACTTCTATGAGCCGCGTACAGCCCATGCAAGCTCGCTCTCGCCTGGCATCCACGCGGCGCTGCTCGCTCGCGCCGGCAAGCTGGCCGACGCCCAGGCCGCGCTACGGCTGGCTGCGCGGATCGACCTGGATGACATCTCCGCGTCTACAGCCGCCGGCGTGCACATCGCCGCGATGGGGAGCGTCTGGCAGGCGCTCGCCTACGGCTTCCTGGGGGCAAGACCACGCGGAGAGGCGCTCGAGCTCGACCCGCGGCTGGCGCCGGGATGGGAGGAGCTCGAGCTGCGCCTGCGCTTCCGCGGCGCGAACCTCAGGGTTGAGGTGGGCACCGAGATCCATGTGAGCGCCGACCGGCCGACACGCGTGAGCATCTCAGGTGCGGAGCCCGTGACGGTTGACGCCAATGGCTACCGCGTCGCCCGGCGGTGAGCGGAAATGCGGTGCGCCCGTCCTGCGATCAAGGGACAATGACGAATCTTGCTGTGCGTGTGGTGGCGTTCGAGCACTCTGTATGCGTCTCCGACCCGCCGGCTGAGCTGCGGTCAACTCCGGATGCGATCGCGCAGTTTGCCGGGATGAGATGCTTGCCCCAGACGGTCAGTATCCGGGTGGAGAGCGTGAGTGTTCCGCGAGGAACGACCGCCAAACCGGCCGGCGGACATGAAGTTCGCAAATGCCGACGGCACTCACGCTCTCCTTGTGCCGGGCCTCAGCGATTTACCACGCGTGTCTCGGCCGGGTGTGGCGAGGAGAGATGGCGGTGAAGCCAGTCGATCGCCAGAGCACTCACCTGCTCGAGCGCGCCGGGCTCTTCGAAGAGATGGGTCGCGCCAGGTATGACCGCGAGCTCGCCCGGGCAGCGAAGCTGTCGCTGAGCCTCACGGTTGAGCTCGAGCACCTGCCGATCGGCCCCGCCGACGATCAGCAGCGTCGGCGCTCGCACCGCGCTCAGGTTCCGGGCGAGGTCGGGACGCCCACCGCGCGAGACGACGGCACCCACTTGGCCGCCCAGCTCAGCAGCCGCCGTCAGTGCGGCCGCCGCCCCGGTGCTGGCGCCGAAGTAGCCGAGCGGCAGGCTTCCCACATCGTCGCGCTCTGCCAGCCAGGCGCTCGCCGCGACGAGCCGGGCGGCGAGCAATGGGATGTCGAAGACGTTGCTGCGGTCGAGCTCCTCGCTCGGGGTGAGCAGATCGAACAGCAGCGTCGCGAAACCAGCCTCGTTTAACGCGCTTGCGACGGAGCGGTTGCGTGGGCTGAGGCGGCTGGAGCCGCTGCCGTGAGCGAACGCGACCACGCCCTGAGCTTGCGACGGGACCGTGAGGTCGCCGCTCAGTGACAGATGGGGGGCGAGGGAGATGACGACCTCCCGCACGATGGGATCGCCGAGCTCTCGCGGGACCGGGTGATCGGATGTGCGTGCGCGCGGATCCTCGGCGCCGCGCGTCTGCGGGGGCGGCTCGCCGTATCGGGCGAGCAACGCCGCGACTTCCTCGTCGGTCGTTGGCCGGAAGTCCTCATACCAGTAGCCGACGGCCCAGAGCTCGGCGGGTTCCTCCACGCACACCATCTCGTCCACATGCCGGCGAAGCTCCCGCGCGGATTCGGGCGCCGCGACCGGCACGGCGAGGATCACGCGGGTCGCGCCGCGGCTGCGCAGCGACTGCACGGCGGCCAGCGCGGAGTGACCGGTGGCGAGGCCGTCGTCGACGAGGATCACCGTACGCCCGCTGAGCGGGGTGGGCTCGCGCGCGCCGCGGTAGCGGCGGAGCCGCTCGGCCAGCTCGCCCTCGACCCGTGCGATGAGAGCCCGCAGCTCTGGACCGGAGAGGTCGAGCGCCCGCACAGTCTGGTCGCTGAGCACATGCACGCCGCCCTCGGCGAGCGCTCCGATCGCGAACTCGGGATTCTGCGGCGCGCCGATCTTGCGCACGACCACGACATCGAGCGGCGCGCCGAGCGCGCGCGCCACCTCCGCGGCGACCGGAACGCCGCCGCGCGGGATCCCGGCGACCACCGGCCGCTCGCCGCGAAAAGGCTCCAGCAGGGCGGCGAGCCGTCGCCCGGCGTCATGGCGGTCTTGGAAGCGGACCGCGCCGGGCACGAGCACCGGAGGATCCTCGAGTGACGTGACGGCGCCCGTTCGACGTTTGCTTGGCTGCTCGCTCACGGCGCTCCATCTTGGGAGGGGGAGAGGTTCTCGATAAAGACCGTAGGACTTTGCAATCGGAGTCGCATCGGGTGTCATTACGGTGTCCGGTGCGGTCTTCTACCGACCTGCTCATGTAGAGCGGACATCACACCCCTGAGGGTTTACCCGCGGGCCTCCTTGCCGTTGTGCCCGGCGTGACACTCCCCTTGCCGCCGCTGCGACGGCCATCCGGACCGGCGGCGGCTGTGGATAGGGGAGCTTGCCCGGGACAGGCATGTGTGTCGTGGGCTCGCCGGCGCGCGGAGGAGTCGCCATACAACGCGCCCATGACCTCCGCCTCCACCGCGATCTCATCGCGCGGCTGCGCCGCGCCCTGCTCGCGTGCGCGATGGCGGCCATTGAGAGGCACGCCGACCGTTACCGCCTTCACTGCTCGACCATCTGCAGCGCGGTGGGGCGCCCGGCGCGGCGCGGGATCGCCGGCGTCGTATCTTCTCGCCGCGGGGAGGTCAGCCGACGATGGCGATCGATGCGGAAGGTCCGCTGTGTCGCCTCCCGGATCGCGCGCTCATACACGGCCTCATAGCCCGCGGCGACGACCGACACGTCATAGCGCTCAGCCACGCTCTCGCGGCAGCGCAGGGGGTCGATCCGCTCGAGCCGGCCGACCGCCGCGGCCATCTCGATTTCGTCGGCGACGTGGAAGCCGTTCCTGTCGTCGATCACGATCTCGCTCGCGGCGCCTTCGGGGAAGGCGATGACCGGCGTGCCGCAGGCGAGCGCCTCGACCATCACCATCCCGAACGGCTCGGGCCAGCGGATCGGCATCAGTAACGCCCTCGCGCCCGCGAACAGCTCCTCGCGCCGCCGGCCCCCGACCTCGCCGGCGTACACGATCTGCTCCCCGTCGACGTGCGGCTGCACCTCGCGGGCGAAGTACTCGTGCTGCCCGGTCTGCACCGGGCCGGCCAGCACGAGTCGCTGACCGCACATGCGCGCGGCCGCGATCGCGCGGTGCGCGCCCTTCACGGGATCCATCCGGCCCATCCACAGCAGGTAGTCCTGCTTCTCGCGCCGCAGCGGCCAATCCTCGATGATGAGTGGGTTGGGCACGACGGCCACCGGACGCACCCCACGTGGGGCGAGCTCGAACTGGGAGCGGCTGATCGCCACCAGGTGAGCCTTGTGTCCGTGACGGACGTAGAAGCTGGCGGTCTGTTGTGTGAAGGGGCCGTGCAGAGTATGCACCACTGGCGTACCGGCGCGGGCGGACATCGCGAGAGCGGTGAACCCCGAGTGGTCGTGGATCACGTCGAATGGGCGTCCGCGGCGGGCGGCCCGATCGATCTCGTCAAATGCGCTCGCGACATGGTCGCTCTCGTAGAGGGCCGAGCCGATCGTATGCGGATGGGAGCTCTCGAGCGGGCAGTGCACCTGCGCGCGCGAGCGCGACCCCGGGGCGGCGAACAGCGTGACATCGTGGCCGCGGGCCACCAGCTCGTCGCACAGCAACGCGACAACGGCCTCGATCCCGCCGTAGGCGGGCGGCGGCACCGCGATCCACGGCGGCGCGAGCACCGCGACACGAAGCGCTCTCCGCGACACCCGCGGAATGGGGGTCAGTGGACGTTTGGCGGCGGAGGGCGCATTCATGGAGGGGAGTGCTGCTGTGAGAGCCTGCCGCGACCGTGGGATTACGACCAGTGTAGAGGCTGCGCGGCCAAACCTAGACAAGCCTCACCACACGGGCATCGGGAATCTGCCGTGCAGCGCCAGCGCAAACTACGGAAACGACGCGAATGCGTAGTCAGTCCCCGCGACGATCCGCGCGCGAGCGGCTCCGAGCAGGCCAGCGCGCCGGTGTGGCCGTCACGATCGCCGGGATCGCAGCGATCGCCGCAGGTCGCTGAAGACCGTCAGTGCTATGGACACGAGTACGTAGTCTGCCCCATCAAGAGCCGTTGCTCGTGCGGATGCGCGGAGCCGGCGTGGAGCGGAGAATTGCGACACGATGCCGCTCACACCGCATCGATCGTTCTCTGGCCGCGCCGCTCGCTCTGAGCAGCTCGTTTCCGACAGCTACATCACCGATGGCCACCGGCTCTTCCGGGTCATATCGCAATTCGCCGCCGGCGAGCAGCGCAGATTCGCGTCGCTCGAGAACTGCCTTACGCTCGAGGTCCAGGCGTACTCGCCGGGGGAGCTGGCCGCGATGAAGCTCCGGCCGGTCCTCGCGGGACCCGGACGATGAGGAAGGTCATCGCTGCAATTACCGGCGACTCAGCGGCGGCGGCTGTGCTGTCGAGCGCCGACGCGATCGCAGAGCTGTTCTCGGCGACGGTCGAGGCGCTGCATGTGGGCGACGAGCGAGCGGTGGTGGTGGCGAGCGCGGCGCAGAGGGCCGGGATTACGCTCAGGACGATCGGTGGGGAAGCGGTCCAGGAGATCGTCGAAGCGGCTGGCGCCGAGGATGTGGTCGCAGTGGTGATCGGTGCGCGAGGCACGCCCGCCGGCAAGCAGCCAGTGGGCAGTACGGCCCTGGCACTGGTCGCATCGCTGGACAAGCCCGTCGCCGTCGTCCCCCCAGGCGTCGCTGTCCAGCACCCCATCCAGAGCGTGCTCGTCCCACTGGACGGCACCGTGGCGAGCTCGGCCGCACTGCGGGAGATTGTCGAGCTGGCCTCGGGTACCGAGCTTCGGGTCGTGGTGGCGCACGTGCATCAGGCGCGGTCGCTGCCGGCCTTCAGCGACCATCTCCCTCATGAGGTACGCGCGTGGAGTGAGGAGTTCATGGCCCGCCACGCTCCGGCGGCGCTCGATGTGACGCTCGAGGTGCGTGTCGGCGAGCCGCACGAGCATGTCCTCGACATATGCCGGCACTGCGGCTGCGATCTGGTCGTGCTCGGCTGGAGTCAGGACCTTGGACGCGGACGCGCGGCGATCGTGCGCCGAATGCTCGCCGACTCACCGGTCCCCGTGCTGCTGACGCCCGTGAGCAGCGACCTCGCGTCGGTGCACCCAGCGGCGCGCACAGCAGCAGCCGCCGGCGCAGAGCGCGGTCTTGGGCACGTCGCCTTTGGGGATGCGCGTTAGTACGTACTCCGCCGCGGCTTCAGCCTCGACAGCGCCGCGACCGGCGAGATCACTGTGGCTCCTCGTCGTAGAGGCTCTTGAACAGCTCGGCGTAGCGCTCGTACACAAACGCCCGCTTGACCTTCAGGGTCGGTGTCAGCTCGCCCGCGGCCTGGGTGAGGTTGCGGGCGAGGATCGCAAAGCGCTTGATCTGCTCGATGCGGGCGAATCGCGCGTTGGCCGTGTCGATGTCGCGCTGGATCACCTCGCGCACGCGCTCGTCCTCGGCCATCGCGCCGACCTCGGGGTTCACCCCCAGCTGCTTGGCCAGCTTCGGCGCCTCGTCGGGGTCGAGCGTGAGGACGCACACGATGTAGGGCTTGCGGTCGCCGTACACCACCGCCTCGGAGATCCAGCGCGTCTCGCGCAGTGCGTTCTCGATGTTCACCGGGGTGAGGTTCTTGCCGCTGGAGGTGATGATCAGATCCTTCTTGCGACCGGTCACGCTCAGGTAGCCGTCAGCGGAGAGCTCGCCGAGGTCGCCGCTGCGCAGCCATCCGTCGGCGAACGCCGCGGCGGTGGCCTTGCGGTCGTGCTGGTAGCCGGCGAACACGTGCGGGCCGCGCATCAGGATCTCGCCGTCCTCATCGACCATCACCTCGCTGCCGGGCAGTGCCCTGCCGACGGTGCCGAAGCGGGGTGTGTTCGCGGGGTTGAGCGTGGCCGCGGCGCAGCTCTCGGTCATGCCGTACCCCTCGAGCACCGTCACGCCGCAGGCGTCGAAGAACTCCAGCAGCTCGCGGTCGATCGGCGCGGCGCCGACCAGGGCCATCTGCAGTCGCCCGCCGAACAGCGCCCGCACCCTGCCGAGGGCCAGGCGTTCGGCCACACGCAGGCGTGCCCTGGCCACGCGACCAAGCGGCCTGCCCGCGCGCTGGGAGCGGCGCGCCCTGCGGCCGATCTCCAGCGCCCACGCGAACAGCAGGCGCGTGTGCGGGCCGCCGCTCTGCAGGGCGCTCAGCACGCCGGTGTGCAGCTTCTCGTAGATGCGCGGCACCGCCACGAAGTGGGTCGGCGCGGTGGCGCGGACCTCCTCAAGGATCTTCCCGGGATCGCCCGACCAGTAGACCAGCGTGCCGCCCACGTCGAGCACCACGATCTGCGCCAGGCGCGCCAGCACGTGCGCCAGGGGCAGGAACATGTAGATCACCGGCTGCACGTCGTCCAGTTCCAGCTGACCCCTGTACATCGCGGTCGCGGCGAGGAGGTTCGCGTGCGTCAGCATGCACCCCTTGGGCGGGCCCGTCGTGCCCGACGTGTACACCAGCGTGGCGACGTCCGCGGGCGCGGTGGCGTGCACGCGTTCGTCCACGACCCGCGGGTCGACCTCTCCGGCGCGGCTTCTCAGCGCGCCCAGCGGATGCGCCCCGGCGGCGTGGCCGTCGATCACGATGACGTGCTCGAGCTCGGGCAGCTCCTCGCGGACCCGCGCGATCTTCGCCACCTGCTCCGCGTCCTGACAGAACACGACCCGCGCTTGGGAGTCCGCCAGCACATGCCTGCACTCCTCCGGCGAGTTGGTGTGATAGATCGGTGCCACCACCGCGCCCGCGCAGACCGCGCCCAGCTCGCACAGCGTCCACTGCGCGCTCGTAGAGCACAGGATCGACACGACGTCGTCGCCCTCGATGCCCAGCGCGATCAAGCCCAGCGCCAGCTCGCGGCTGCGCTCGCCCAGCTCACCGTAGGTGACCGTCTGGACGCCGGCGGGCGTGGGATAGCGCAGCGCGACGTCCTCGCCGCGCTCCTGCGCGCAGAGCACCATCCCCCCCAGTGTGCTCGCGCCCGTGATGCGCTCCGCGACCGGGCGCAGCGGCGTGCTGGAGCCGGCGGCGGCGGGGGGTTTGGAGGTGGGAGTCCTCATCAGCTCACGTGCGTCAGAACATAGCTCGGTCATGTTCCGGGCGGCACATGTGCCGCCCGGCGGACCCGCACATGTGCGGGTCCGGGACAAGCCGCATGCGGCTTGTCCTCCGAACGGCGCATGCGCCGTTCGGCGAGGCCGCACATGTGCGGCCTCGGGCGGGGCCGCATGCGGCCTCGCCGGTCGTGGCATGCGCCACGACCGCCCCCCAAATTCGCGTGCACAGGCCGAAGATGCGCGCGAGTATGATCATCCGGATGAGCAGCGGCGATCCCGTTTCATGGCTTGCGATCAAGCCCGGCTGGAAGGTGCTCACCGCCGACGGCAGTGAGATCGGCGAGGTCGACGAGGTGACCGGAGACGAGCGGACCGACATCTTCGACGGCCTCTCGGTCGCCGTCAGCGCCCTGGGGCAGCCGCGCTACGTGACCGCCGAGCAGGTCGCCGGCATCGAGCAGGGCGCGGTGCGACTGTCGCTCGATCACGAGCAGGCCGCGCAGCTCGCTCGGTTCCTCGAGCCGGCCACCAGCGCCCAGATCGAGCCGGACGATCACGGCGGCCTCGCCGAGAGGCTCGCCGCCGACGTGCGCGAGGTCGAGGGGAAGGTCATCGAGCCCACCCAGCGCCACGAGCACCCGCTGAACATCTGGACCCGACTCGCGCATCTCCTGCGCCGTCTGCGCTCCTGATACGCGCGAGCCTCGTCGCAACGCGCCGGCTGGGGTCCGTGCCCGCGCGGCGGCCCGCACGGGCCGATGAAAGTACGCAATTTGCGGGACTCCGGGGCGGGAATCCGGGGCTATTTTCCCGATCAGGAGACCGGCAGCGGCTGCCCGCGGTGTTCGGGCACTCCGGCCGCCGCATAGGCGTCGGGCGCGTCGAGCGTCTCGGACTTCAGCAGCGCCTGCGCGAGGCTCTCCAGCTGCTCGCGATGATCGCTGAGCAGATGCGTGACCTCCTGATGGGCGACATCGACCATCCGCCTGACCTCTTCGTCGAGCAGGCGCTGGGTGGACTCGGAGGTCGCGCTCACCCCCGGCAGGTACGGCCCCTCTCCGTCGGCGGGCAGCACGGCGATCGGGCCGATCGCCTCGCTCATGCCCCAGCGCCCGACCATCTGGCGCGCGATCTGGGTGAGCTGCTGGATGTCTGACTCCGCGCCCGAGGTGATCGTGCCGTAGACGACCTCCTCGGCCACGCGACCGCCGAGCGCCACGCGGATCTTGGCTCGCAGATCCTCCAGCGAGTAGGACACGCGGTCCGAGTCGGGCGTCGAGAGGGTCACCCCAAGCGCTATGCCGCGCGGGATGATCGACACCTTGCGCACGGGGTCGGCCCCGGGTGTGAGCATGCCCACCAGCGCGTGGCCGGACTCGTGGTAGGCGGTGCGCTCACGGTCGGCGGGCGAGAGCAGGATGCCCCGCGGCGAGCCGAGCATGATCTTCTCGAGCGAGTCGGTGAAGTCGGGCATCTGCACCCGCTCGTGCCCCCGTCGGGCGGCGAGCAGAGCGGCCTCGTTGGCGAGGTTGGCGAGGTCGGCCCCGACCATGCCGGGGGTGCTCGAGGCCAGCGCATCGAGGCTGACGGTGTCGTCGAGCGGGATCGAGCGGGTGTGGACGGCGAGGATTTCGGCCCGCCCCTTGCGGTCGGGCGCCTGAACCGCCACCCGCCGGTCGAAGCGTCCGGCGCGCAGCAGCGCGGGGTCGAGGATGTCGGGGCGGTTGGTCGCCGCGAGCACGATCACGGCCTCGGAGGAGTCGAACCCGTCGATTTCGGTGAGGATCTGGTCGAGCGTCTGCTCGCGCTCGTCGTTGGCGCCCGTGACCGACACCGACCCCTGGCGGGAGCGCCCGATCGCGTCGAGCTCGTCGATGAAGATGATCGCCGGCGCCGCCTCCTTGGCCTTGGCGAACAGGTCGCGCACGCGCGCGGCCCCCACGCCGACGATCGCCTCGATGAACTCCGACGCGGAGATCGAGAAGAACGCGGCGTGCGCCTCGCCGGCGACGGCGCGGGCGAGCAGCGTCTTGCCCGTGCCGGGTGCGCCCGAGAGCAGCACGCCGTGGGGCATGCGCCCGCCCAGGCGCCCGTAGCGCTCGGGGTTGCGCAGGAAGTCCACGATCTCCGTGAGCTCTGACTTGGCCTCGTCGATGCCGGCGACGTCTTTGAACGTGACGCGGATCTTCTCCGGATCGACCCGCCGCGCCTGTGAGCGCCCGAAGTTGCCCAGCGCCCCCATGCCGCCGCCGGCCTTCGCGGCGCGGCGGAAGATCAGGATGAACAGGCCGACGATCAGCAGCGTTGGGCCGAAGCCGAGCAGCAGCTCGCTCAGCAGCGACTGGCTCGTGGTCGTCGATTCGGCGTTGATCCGTACGCCCTTTTCCTGCAGCAGCGCGGACAGCTGGCTGCCGTTCCAGAAGCTCGGCACCTGGGTCGCGAACAGCTTCGAGTATGTCGCCTTCTTGTCTGAGGCCGGATAGCGCAGCTTGGTCGTGAACTTGCCCTGGATGGTGTCGCCCTTGGAGGAGATCGAGCTGACCTGACCGGCCTTGACGTGTTCCAGGAAGTACGGGCTGAACGGCACCGTCACCCGCTGTTCGCCCGATGCGGGTGTGAAGAACAGCAGCGAGAGCCAGTTAAGCGCGAGCAGGATCACGACGAACCACAAAAACCACGGTCGTCGGTGCGCCGGCGGGCCGGTCGGCGCCTGCTCGGGCATGCCGCGCCCGTCGGGCGCGGGCGAGACGTGCCAGCCCCGCTTGTCGCGCGGCATCGGTGGATGCGCGTCTGCTCGGCTCTCGCTGCCGCGATCGGGCTTGGGCTGGGGCTCGGGCTTGCTCGGTGATTGCGCCGGCATCGTGCAGATGCTACGCACCGGCGCCCGAATGGTCCTCGTTGCGGTATTTCCCGGGTCGGCTTGGGGGGAAGCTGCGGAGGATCGGGTGGGCTCGTGCCGTTAGCTTGTGGGCGTGAGCAAGATTCCGACAGCCCAGCCCCCCGCTCGTGAGAGCGCTCCGAGCGATGCAGGCTCCTCCTCGCAGGTCCACGCGGGGGTGTTCAGGGACATTCTGTGTGCGGTCGACGGGACGCGGGGGAGCACGGCGGCCGTGCGCATGGCCGCCGGCCTCGCCGGTCCGAGCGGGCATCTGACGCTGCTTGCGGTCACGGCGGTGTCGGGCTCCGGGCGTTACACGACGGCCGCGATCGGACCGGACCGCGCCAAGCGCCTGTTGAGCCGCGCCAAGCACATCGCCGACGATGCCGGGGTGGCCTCCACCACAGTCGTGGACCCGGGCGGCCCGCCCGTCAAGGTCATCCTCGAGCGAGCCTCACATCACAGCCTGCTCGCCATCGGGGCGCCCGCAACCTCATGGCTCGGTGGAATGCTCGTCGGGGGTGTCTCAGTTGCCGCTCTGAGCCAGTTCACCACGCCCATGCTCATTGTTCGCAAGTCCTCCACCGGCTCCCTGCACGGTCGCAGGATCCTCGTGGCCAGCGACGGCGACGAGGGCTCGGACGAGGTCGTGCAGCTCGCCGGCCGGCTGGGGCTGGAGCTGGACGCGCCCGTGACCCTGCTGCACGCGGTCGGCCGCGAGTCCCAGGTGAGCCATCGTCAGATCCAGGCGCAGGCAGGCGCCCTGAAAGCCGTCCTGGCCGAGGCGAGCGACGTCTGCATCGAGCCGGGCCGTCCCTGGGATGTGATCCTGGATACCGCGCGAAGCACGAACGCGGCGTTGATCTTGATCGGCAGCCGCCGGCTGAGCGGCATGCGGGCGCTGGGCAGTGTCAGCCGGCGCGTGGCTCATGACGCGCCCTGCTCCGTGCTGCTCCTGCCGCCGAGGTGAATCCTGCCGCCACACCCGATCGCCGATCGCTCACACGACGAGGTCCTGCCGCCACACCGTTTGTCCACGCGACGAGTCCTGCCGCCACACTGATCGCCCCAACGACAAGGAGAGGCTGAGATGTTCAAGAACGTGCTGGTAGGAGTGGACGGCAGACCGGGCGGCCGTGACGCGCTCGCGCTCGCCCGCCGTCTGAGCGATCCCGACGGGAGGCTGACACTTGCCCACGTGCACAGCGGCGAGGCGGCAGAGGAGCGCGAGGGTTCCCGCGGGCTGCTCGAGCAGGAGCGCGCCGCGGCCGACGTCCAGGCGGAGCTGATCGACGTCATCTCCGCCAGCCCCGGCCGTGGCCTGCACGAGCAGGCGCAGCGGCTGGGCGCCGATCTGCTCGTCGTGGGCTCCTGCCGGCACGGCGCCTTCGGCCGTGCGATGCTGGGCGATGACACGCGTGCCTCGCTGAACGGCGCTCCCTGCGCGGTCGCCGTCGCCTCCGTCGGCTACGCCGAGCACGCCGCCCCGCTGAGCGATGTCGGCGTCGCATACAACTCCTCGCCGGAGAGCGGCACGGCGCTCGCGCTGGCCCGGAGCTTGGCGGCGCGCACGGGGGCGACGGTCCATGCCCTGGAAGTCGTGTCGATACCGAGCTACACCTACACCGCGCTCATGCCTCCCGCGATCGGGGAGAGCATCGACGTCATGCTCCAGGAGGCGAACGATCGCATGAACGAGCTCCCGCCCGATGTCGAGGGTCACGCCGTGTATGGCCTCGCGGGCGAGGAGCTCGCGGCGTTCGGCGAGGCGATGGACATCCTGGTGGTCGGCTCGCGCAGCTACGGCCCGGTGCGGCGGCTGGTGCTCGGCAGCACCTCCGCCCACCTGCAGCGCCGCGCGCGCTGCTCGCTGCTCGTGCTGCCCCGCATCGCCGCCGCCGGCTCGGCCGAGGACTCGACGGGATCCTCCGTGTCCTGAGGAGCCATCGCATCCGGCGCAGGTCGAGGTCAGGCCTCGATCAGCGCCCTGAGCTTGTCTGGCAGGACCGCCAGGACATCGTCGATCTCCCCCGCAGAGACATGTGCTCGCAGGACCCGCGCGACCGCCGTCACCGAGATCGAGGCCTCGGTCTCTCCGGTCATGTGGCCCTCCTGGACGATGTGATCGAGGAACGCCTCCACGTCGTGGATGGGAAGCGGGGTGCGGCTGGGGTCCCAGTCCTCGTAGTAGATCCCGCGGATCAGGGTGGGCAGCTGCGCGGCGAGCTTGGCCGCCACGTCGACGGTCAGCCGATCACGCAACGCGTGCAGCACCGCACGCAGCGCGCGGTAGGCGTACAGACGGTCCTCGTCGCCAAGCTCGGCGGCGATCTCCTTCAACCAGATGTGCATCTTTTCGACGCTGTGCTCGATGATGCTCGGCTCGGTCTCGGTCATCTTGTGGCTCCTTGCGGATCGCGAGTGCGGATGCGTTAGCAGCGTTGCGCATGTCCCCGCCCGCGGGCATCCGTGCAAGGCCGCACGAATGCTGAGGATTGTCCGCTCAGGTGCCCTGCACGTCATTCCGTCCGTGAGAATCCGCGGATGGCGAGCGCGATGAAGATAGCGGCAAATGCCGTTGTGATCGCGATCTCGGTGCCGATCGAGAGCGTGTGACCGAACACCTCGACGGTTGCGGGGAAGCGCTGGCGAGCGGCCGCGGGCATGTTCTGTGCGGCGAACACGACCTGGCGCAGCGGGGCGACCGCATACGTGAGCGGGTTGATGCGCGTGAGCACCGTCAGCCAGCCCGGCAGCGAGTTCAGCGGAAACAGCGCGCCCGACAGGAAGATCATCGGGAACAGCAGCATCTGCATGACCACCTGAAAGCCTTCCATCCGTTCGATGTGGCTTGCGACGAACACGCCGAAGGCCGTCAGCGCGATCGCCATCAGCAGCTCCAAGCCGATTATCTCGAGTACCAGCACCGCCGTCAGGTGCACGCCGATGAGCGGCGCGAGCACGAGCATGATTGTGCCCTGCACCGCAGCCACGCTGGCGCCGCCGGCGGTCTTGCCGAGCGCGATCGACGCGCGGCTGGTGGGCGCGACGAGCATCTCGCGCAGGAAGCCGAATTCGCGGTCCCACACGATCGACATGCCGGAGAAGATGGCGGTCGTGACGACGCTCATCGCCATGATGCCGGGGAACATGAACTTCTTGAAGTCGAACCCCGCGGTGCTCCCGACCAGCCCGGACATGCCGTAGCCGAGGACGATCAGGAACAGCACCGGCTGGATCAGCCCGCTGAGGATGCGTGTGCGCGTGCGCTCGAAGCGGATCAGCTCGCGCAGCCACACCATTCCGGTCGTGCGAATCTCGTCGCGCAGGACCGTGTCGGGGCCTTCGGCGATCTTCGACGGTAGAGCGGCGCTGCTCACCTCAGCGTCTCCTGCCGTGCCAGGCTCGTACGCGCGCCGGCATCGCCTCGGCGTGGGACTCGCGGATCTCGCGGCCGGTGTAGTGCAGGAACACGTCATCGAGGGTCGGCTGGTGGACGTGCACGTTCAGGACGGGCACGCCGACCGTCTCGATCAGCGCCGGCACCGCGTTCTCGCCGTTCTCGACGAACACGCGCGCTTCGCCGGACACGTCCTGCACCCGGTAGCCGGCGCGCTGCAGCGCCGCGATCGCGGCCGCGTCGTCTGTGGTCCCCAGGTCCACCGTGTCGGCGCCGATCTCCGCCTTCAGTGCCGCCGGCGTGTCGAGCGCGACGATCTTGCCGTGATCGATGATCGCGATCCGGTCGGCATACTCGGCCTCGTCCATGTAGTGCGTGGTGAGAAACACGGTGACGTTTGACTCCTCGCGCAGCCGCAGCACGTCCTCCCACATCAGCGCGCGCGTCTGCGGGTCCAGACCGAGGGTCGGCTCGTCGAGGAACAGAACCCGGGGGACGTGCATCAGCGCCCTCGCGATTTCCAGACGGCGCGCCATGCCGCCGGAGAACTCCGACACGAGGTCGTAGCGCCGGTCGCTCAGGTCGACGAGCTCGAGCACGCGCGCGATGCGCTCGTTGACCTCGCGGGCGGGCACGCGGTAGAGCACCGCGTGGAAGCGGAGGTTCTCCTGCGCCGTGAGCCTGTCGTCGAGCGTCTGGTCTTGGAAGACCAGGCCGATGTTGCGGCGCACCGCCTTCGGCCGCTCCGCGACGTCGAAGCCCGCGACCCTTACCTCCCCGGCGGTCGGATGGGCGAGCGTGCACAGCATGTTGATCGTCGTCGACTTGCCCGCGCCGTTCGGACCCAGGAACGCGAACACCTCGCCCTCGCGAACGTCGAAGCTGATCCCGTCGACCGCTGTGAACTCGCCGAAGCGCCTCGTCAGATCGCGGACCTCGATCACATCGGGGCGCAACGCGGGTGCGGCGACCGATGACTGGGCGTCGCGTGTGAGGGTGCCGATCACGCCGGCACCGTGTCCGACGATGTTCCGTCGGTCGCGCGAGCCTCGGCGATCGCGGCTTCGGGTGGCGGCGATGCGGCGTGGGTGTTTGCGCCGTGGTCGCCCACCGCTCCGATCAGCGGTCCGATCAGATCGATCGGCAGCGGGAACACGATCGTCGAGTTCTGCTCGCTGCCGATCTCCAGCAGCGTCTGCAGGTAGCGCAGCTGGATCGTGACGGGGTTGCGGCTGATCACGTCGGCCGCCTCGCCGAGCTTGGCGGCGGCCTGGGCCTCGCCCTCGGCGTTGATGATCTTCGCCCGACGCTCGCGCTCGGCCTCGGCTTGGCGCGCGATCGCGTGCTGCATGTCCGGGGGGATCTCCACGTCCTTGATCTCCACCGCCGTGACCTTGATGCCCCACGGCTCGGTCTGGTCGTCGATGATTTTCTGCAGATCCTCGTTGAGCCGCTCGCGCTCGGCGAGCAGCGTGTCGAGCTCGGCCTTGCCGAGCACCGAGCGCAGCGTCGTCTGGGCGATCTGTGACGTCGCCGCGAGGACGTCTTCGACCTCGACGACGGAACGGTTGGGATCGACGACATGAAAGTAGGTGACAGCGGTCACGCGGGCCGGCACGTTGTCGCGCGTGATCACCTCCTGGGGCGGGATCTGCTGCGTGACCGTGCGTAGGCTGACGCGCACCAGCCGGTCGACGAACGGGATCAGGAGCACGACGCCCGGTCCCTGCTGGTCGAGCAGGCGTCCGAGGCGAAAGACGACGCCACGCTCGTACTCGCGCAGGATGCGCACCGACGCCGCGGCCAGGATCAGGCCGAGCAGCAAGAGGACGGCCAGGACGACGACGAGGATCGTGACGATCATGGATTCAGCTCCCATTCCTCGGCCTTGCGCACGCACAAGGTCAAACCGTTGACACGTTCGACGACGACGCGCTCGCCGTCGTGCAACTCGGCTTCGTGATAAACCGGGCTCGGCTCCGCGCGCCACAGCGACCCGTCGAGGAAAACCTGCGCCTCGGAGCCGTCACCGGCGCGCACGACGCCGACATGGCCGACGAGCGCCTCCCTGCCGGTGCGCGGGCGCACCCGCAGCGGGCTCAGGATCCGGCGCCTGGCGAGCGCCAGCAGCGACGTGAACGCCGCGGCGGCACACAGCGCGACTATCAGCACGGTCACCGCGCCGGCGCCGGCGGCGAGCAGCAGCACCACCACGCCACCGATGGCGGCGAGGCTCGCAAACGCGCCGATCAGCCCGCCGGTCGACAGATGCGCCTCGGCCAGCAGCAGCACCACGGCCGCGACGATCAGGGCTATGCCGAGAGCAGTCATGGCCTCGATACGGAGTTGGCGCTGTTCATCGCGATCACAACGCGCTGGGGTAGGTCTCCGGTGGCTCGCCGAGCTCCCATGCGGGGGTGCGCTCGAGCGGCTCGACGGCGCGTGTGGAGTCGAGGTGGACGAGCGCGTCGAACTGCCGCGCCGCGCTGGCGAGGAAGCAGTGGCTCTGGCGCTCGGTCTGAGGGTGGTAGATGACGCCGATCGCGCGCTCCAGTCGCGGCTCTCCCAGCGCGCGGCCGCCTTCGCCCGCGGCCAGCGGGCAGAGCAGGAAGGCCGGGATACGGGTGGCGTGCAGCAGCGCCTCGTAGCTGCCGGCGATGGCGGGCCGCACGCGCTTGCGCTCGGCGGGCCCGCCCCACTCAGAGCTCGCCGTGACGGTGCCGGTATAGGTGGTGAAGCCGACGTTGACCACGTCGCGGCCGTGGCGTTCGCGCATCAGCTGACCGATATTCAGCTCGCCGCGCTGGGCCATCTCCGTGGCGCGCGCGTCGCCGATGTGCGAGTTGTGCTCCCACACGACCGCGCGCGCGGTGCCGCCGTGACGGTCCAGATGCGCGAGGAGCTCGTCGAGCGTGTCGGCCATGTGCCGGTCGCGCAGGTTCCAGGAGCCGGCATGGTCGCCGAACATCGTGCGGTAGTACTCCTCGGCTTTCGCGACGACCGCGGCGTTCTGCTCGGCGAAGAAGTACTCGTCCTCGGCGGCGAGCCCGTCGCGGCGCAGGTAGTCCCCGGCGCGGCGGCGCAGTTCGACGAGCTGCTCGATCACCCGCCGCCGGCATGGCTCGCCGACGCCGAGCAGCACAGCCTGACCATATGCGGCGCTCTCCGCGCTGTAGGGCTGCAGGCACTCGTAGCGCGCTCGTGCGCGTGCCGCGGCGTCGGGGTCCTGCCCGTCGAGATAGCCGATCACGGCCTCCATCGACGCGCCGAGGCTGTAAAGGTCAAGACCGTAGAAGCCGGTGCCGCGGGCGCCGCGTCCCAGACCGTCGTTGTGGGCGCGCAACCAGCCGACGAGGTCGAGCACGTCGGCGTTGCGCCACATCCAGGTGGGGAAGCGCCGGAAGCCGCGCAGCGCCTCCTCGGCGTCGCGATCCTCGCGGGCGCCGTGGATGTAGCGGTTGACGCGGTAGGCGTCCGGCCAGTCGCCCTCGATCGCCAGCGCGGTGAAGCCGTGCTCGGCGATCAGGCGCTTGGTGATGCGCGCGCGCTCGCGATAGAACTCGTGCGTGCCGTGGCTGGCCTCGCCGAGCAGCACGATCCGAGCATCCCCGATCAGCGCGAGCAGCGCGTCGTAGTCGCGATGGTCTCCGGTGAGCGGGTGCGCCTCGCGCCGCACCGCATCCAGCACGGCATGCTCACCGAGAGGCAGAGCGAGCGGGGCAGCCATGTCTCAGCCTCCCTCCACGCGCAGCTCGCGCGAGGACTCGGCGGCCGCCGGCGGGACGCGTGCTCCGGCCGCCGCGAGCAGTGCCAGCACCTCCTCGTCGGAGACCGGGTGAAAGTCCTCGTACCAGTAGCCGACACCCAGCAGCTCGGGTGGGATCGTGTGGCAGACGACCTCATCGCACTCCTCGCCGAGCATCGCGATCGCCTCGCGCGAGCCGACGGGGACCGCCACCACGATCCGCGCGGCGCCGCGCCGGCGCAGCGCCCGCACCGCGGCGAGGTCGCTCAGGCCGGTCGCCAGACCGTCATCGACGAGGATCACAGTCCGCCCGCGGACGTCGAGCGGCTCCCAGCCGTCGCGGAAGCGCTCGGTCCGGCGGTGCAGCTCGCGGGTCTCGCGCTCGACGATGCGATCGAACTGCGCCTGCGTCATACCCATGCGGCGGGCCGACACGGCGTCGAGCACCGCCGTCCCGCCTTCGGCGAGCGCGCCCACTGCCAGCTCGGGGTTCTGCGGCGCGCCCAGCTTGCGGACAGTCAGCACGTCCAGAGGCGCGTCGAGCGCGCCCGCCACCTCGACCGCGACCGGGACGCCTCCGCGCGGCAGTGCGAGCACGATCGGCCGCTCGTGTGCCAAGCCCGGCAGCTGTGCGGCGAGCTCGCGCCCGGCATGACGGCGATCCTGGAACACCTTCAATCCTCCCGGCTCGTTTCTCGGTGGATAACATCCTCGTGCTCGCCGTCAGGCGAATCATCCGCGTGGTCCACTGATACGGCACGGTGATCTCTACTGACGGTTCAGTCGCCTGCCTGCTCGCAGGCGATGCGCTGGCCGATCTTCGATCGGCGGGATTACTACGGAGCGTTCATGGGGTGCTCTGCCGATGCGCCGCGAGCGGTTGCGCAATAGCGTCGCAGATTCTCTGCCAACTGAATAGATGGAGATGGGTCATGCCAGGAGCACTCACACGTTGGGAACCCTTCGCTGAGCTTGGCGAGCTGCGCACACGTTTCGATCGGATGTTCGACGAGTTGGTCGATGGTCGCGAGCGCGAGTGGACGCCGGCGATCGACGTGGTCCGCGACAACGGCAACATCGTCGTGCGCGCGGATGTCCCCGGGATCAAGCCCGAGGAGGTCAAGATCGAGGTCGAGGATGACATCCTCACGGTCTCAGGAGCGCACGAGGAGCGCAAGGAGGAGAAGGACAAGCACTTCCTGCGCCGCGAGCGCCGTTACGGCTCGTTCTCGCGCACGATGGCGCTGCCGGCCGGCGTGGAGGCCAAGAAGATCAAGGCCAAGACGCACGACGGCATCGTCGAGGTGACGATCCCCCTGCCGAAAGAGGCCAAGAAGGAGAAAATCGAGATCACCCCGACCGCCGCCTGACGGATCGGACGGACTGGAGATACGCCGGCCGCGGCGCGTCAAGCGTCGAGGCCGGCCCTCCGCTCAGCAGCAAGACGAAACGCGGTCACGCAAGCCCGCAGTCACGCAAGCCAATACAGCCATCGGAGGAATCATGTCCACACGCATCGTCTTCGACGCTGGCGTCGAGGTGATCGTCGCGCAGGAGGAGGCAGACGTCGTCCACGCTGTGCGGCGCGACCACCCCAACCCCGTTACGCTCGAGAGCGGTGCGGGCCGTCCGCTGCACATCAACTGGGGCCATGTCGCGTTCATGGAGGAGACGCTGGTCGCTCCCGGAAGCGGCGAGTGACCGACATGGGGGGCGCCTGATGGCAGTCACCGCCGTGAGCCCGGCTGTGCTCGAGCGATTGGGCCGGCTCGAGAGCGCCGGGCACCCTGTGCTGAGCGTGTATTTCGATCTGGATCCCAGCCGGTTCCCGACTCCGGCAGCACGCGAGGCGGAGTTGTCGGCGCTGCTGTCCAGCGCTGGCGCGCACGACATCGACGCTCAGCACGTGCGAGACGCCGTGGACACGCACACGGATCTGGTGCAAGGCGCGCGGGCGGTCGCGATCTTCTCGTGCGCCGCGGCTGGCGCGCTGGAGGTCCTCGCGCTGGCAGAGCCGGTCGAGCCGCTGGTCGTCCTCGACACCGTGCCCTGGCTGGAGCCGCTCGCGGCGATGCTCACCTCGGGGGACTGGGGCGTCGCCGTGCTCAGCCGGCGCAGCGCGCGCCTGTTTCGCGGTGGCCGCGATGGGCTGATCGAGTTCGCTGCCGTTCGGGACGAGCTGCATCGTCGTCACGCGCAGGGCGGCTGGTCACAGGCCAACCTCCAGCGCGGGATAGAGCAGCAGGTCGCCGAGCACGTGCGCCACACCACCGAGGTGCTGCTGCGAGCGCACCGGCGCCGTCCATTCGACCAGCTTGTGATCGTCGCGTCCGATGAGCTCTGGCCGGTCGTGCGGGACAGTCTGCATCGCGATCTGCGCGAGCGTCTCGCCGGAGTGCTCGAGCGCGATCTGGAGCATGCGGCGGCGCAGGAGATCGAGAGGGCGCTCACCCCGGTGTTTGAGCGCGCCGAGCGTGACCGCGAGCGCGCGCTGATCTCGCGCCTGGACGAAGCGCTGGGTACCGGCGGGCCCGCGGCGGCTGGGCTGGACGAGGTGCTCGCCACGCTCGAGGAAGAGCGCGTCGAGGCGCTCCTGCTCGCCGAGGGGGCGGTCCTGACGGCTGGGCTGTGCTCAGGCTGCGGGCGGCTGTCCGCGTCGGATCAGGGCCGCTGCCGGTTTGACGGCGCCCCCCTGCACCCGGTCGACGCCGTCGAGCACATCATTGCGTTGGCGGCACGGCATTCTGTTGAGGTCGTGCTGGTTCGCCACGAGCGCGATGCGCTTGGCGAGCATGGCCAGGTCGCCGCGCTGCTGCGCTGGTGAGCCGGCCAGGGGGTTGTCAGTCGGCACCGGGGTGCAGTCCGTAGCGGTCACGTCACGACACGGTGCTGGTGCGTAAAGGAGCGGCACCTGGATGGCGCTGCGTTGCGGCGCTCTCCCGCCGTGACTGCACCTTGCGCGCCCACGCGCTGAGGACCTCCCTGCCCCAGGGGTCGGTGAAGTGGACGCGTGCCGCGAGCGTCATGTGCGGCTGCGTCCGGGTGCCGTCGAGGAGGTGGACGGTCCACTGCACGGGACGGCTGTAGAGCTCGTAGTAGGAGCCCAGTCGCGGGAACGAGCCCCTGGCCAGGACGCGGTCACCGTGGCGGACCAGCAGGAAGCGGATGGCGGGCTCCATCGGCTGCGTGCCGAGGTCGAGCGGTCCGAGGCGATATTCGATCGTCTGGCCCGGTGCGATCAGGCGCTCGATGCCCGCCGCGATCGCGCGGATCGGCCGGTACTCGTACACGTGAGAATCCGGCTTGGCGCTCGCCGCGACAGCGCTGCCCACGATGGCCACGCCGCCGAGGCTCGCCAGCGAGGCGAGCACGACCACAGCCTGCCGCGTCCACGATGGCAGCGCCGTCCCGCGGACGTGCAGGCGCAGGCGTCGGCGCAGCGCCGCGAGCGCCGGTCGCGAGAGACCCGCCAGCCCGAGCCACAGCGCCCACGCGAGGATCAGCCAGACCCAGAGCCCCAGCTCCGAGCCCCACCACATCGTGTAGCCGAGCGTTTCCGCGAGCAGCGTCGTAGATGGGTTGGAGGCCGCCTCGACTCCGATCGCCGCACACAGCCCGAGACCGATCAGGGTTGCGGCGGCGAGGTCCCACCGCCGCCTGACGGCGCCGATCAGCCCCGCCAGCGCCAGCGCCCCGAGCAGCGCGATCGTCGAGTCGGTCTCGGAGTTGCTCGGCGTGGCGCGAACGTCCGCCTTGCGCTCCCACTCCGTCGCCGGCACATGCAGCCACCACGGTCGGACCCCGACCGAGCGGACCACCGCGTGCCAGCCTACCGTCGCGCCGAGCTTCGGCCCGCGGTGCTCGGCGGTGTGCACGATCATGGCGAGGTTCCCCGGGCTGTTCTCGATCTGATCGACCGCCGGCTCGGTCCAGCACCCGGCCGCCACGACCAGCGCCGCGAGCGCCCACGGCCAGATACGCGGCGGCGGCGGCTCCTGGCCAGCGGAGTGTGCGCGTCGGCGCGCGAGCGACCGGATGAGAAGACCTCCGCAGCCCACCGTGAGCACCATCGCAGTGGGCGCGACATACATAAGATGCGTCTGCGTGACGTAGCTCGCGACGAGCACGGTGATCGGCAGCAGGCGGTGCTCGTCGCAGGCGAGCGACCAGCCGAGGAAGATCAGCAGCAGGAATCCGAACAGGCCGGCGGCCGGGTTCCATATGTCGTGCATCGCCTCGGCCGGCAGCGACTGGCACATCAGCGCGATCCCGGCCGCGGTCGCGAACATCAGGATCAGGCCGCCGCGACGGCGTGCGAGCGCGACGGCGCCGACGATCGCGAGCGTGTTGGCGATGCCCATCGTCACCGCGATGCTCGTGACGCTGCCGAAGCGCTCCGGCAGCGCGATCAGCCAGTACAGCATCGGACCGGGACTGTGCATGACCTGTCCGTGGATCATCAGGCCGGCCTCGGAGTACTGGCCGATCAGCGGCGTGTGCGACGTCAGGACATCCCAGCCGCGCGTGGCGATGATCCCGTCGTCTCCCGCCGGCACCCACCCCGCCTGCACGGCCCTGATCGCCGAGCTCATCACGGGGATCGCCGCGGCCAGGCCAGCGGCGATTGCCGGCATGCGCGCGCACAGCCCGTGCGCGAGGGCCGACGCGAGTTTTTGCGGACCGAGGCTCGCACCATCCAGGCGCGGGAAGGCGACCCGCGGCGGCCGAGCATCCCGAAGGTGCACGGCCCGAGGCCCCCATGGCTGCATGCTGGGCGGGCTAGGCGCCGGCGTCACCGGCCACGATGTGGGTGACCGGCACGTCCAGCTCGCGTCGCAGACGCTCCAGCTCTCCGTGCTCCTGCCAGGTCTCCCGCTCACGCGGATGGGTGACGACGATCACCTCGTCGGCGCCAAAGTCGCGCAGCTCGTCCTCGATCGCGGTGCTCGCGCTGGGATCGCCGACCTCGCCGCGGGCGGGAATGCCCTGTTCGCGCGCCCACGCCAGCGAGCGCTCCAGGCGAGCTCGAGCCTGGGCGAGCTCGCGGTCGATGTCGGAGACTCCGTAGTGCAGGTGCGAGGTGAGCACCGGAGCGAGGACGTCGATCTCGACGTGCTCGTGGTCCCCTCCCAGGATCAGCTCGTGCAGGGCCTCACCCGAGAGGACCTCGTTGGCGATCACCAGCACGTGTCGAGTGCCGGGCGGGGCACCGTGAGCGTGCGCTTCGGCCGCCGCCTCGCGCAGCGGCACGCGGCGGTCGGGGTTGGCCGCACGCAGGTAGGCGATGCCGGCAAGCACGAGAATCAGCAGGAGCACCGCCACGCCCACCACGGGCTCGGTGACCCAGCCGATCAGCACCGCCGCGCCAACCACCACCACCCCCGCCACGGTCAGCCGGAAGGCGTCTCGCTCCGATCGGACTGGCATACGCATGGTGTGATCACATTACGCTCAGCCAATCGCACGTCATCGGTGCTAACCACGGTCGAGATAAGTGGTTTACCACCGGTATTTGCGTCGCGCATGGCCGCACGGCGCTTCGGCGGTCATCACGTCACGGTCGGTCTAGCCGGCGGCGAGTCCGGCTTTTGCCGCAGCGCCGCCGCGGGGTTCCTCCGATGCGGCGAGCCGCGGTCCGAGCTAGCGTCAAGCTCGCTGGCGACGAGAACACGACGAGCACACGAGAACGGGAGGCAGATGTCGAAGGATCGCATCATCGCAACGCTTGGCGAGAGCGAGCTGCTGTTGCCGGATCTGATGAGTCGTGCGCTGTCGGCCAACGATCGGGTCAAGTATCTGCTCACGCTCCTGCAGAGCGCGCGCGCCGCGGCCGACGGCGACGCAGATGCGTCGGATCTGCGTGAGGAGCGGCTTGCGAGCGGAGTCTCGGATCCCAGTCTCGATCGTGTCGTGCACCTCAGCACGCGGCGCGAGGACGGCTCCTACTCCATACCCGGGGCCGCCGAGCTGGTCGGCGGGGCGTTCGGCGAGGTGGAGACGATGCTCGTGCCGCTGCGCGCAGCCGGCGTGGAGGCATCTGGGAAGCTCGACGAGCGACTGCGCCGGCTCGGGCAGGAGGTGCGCCCTGAGGGGGACGCGATCGACGGGGAGGGCATCAGCCGTCTGACGGCCGGCCACCGGCGCGAGCAGGACAGCCTGCATCTCGTCGTGATGGATGCTCATCGTGAGCTCAACGGGCTGACGGGGCGCCTGGCGAGCGAATCGATCGCGGGGGCGCTGGCCTACGGGATCGACACGGCCGATCGTCCGCTGGTGGGCGCCTTCGCGCGCGGCGTCGAGCGCACTCAGCGATTGCGCTTCGGCCATCCGGGCCTGGGGACCGTGGCCACGCGCAGCGGCGATGCGCTCGTCGTGCAGAACGACATCGGAGAGACCGACGCACACGTCGTGGTCGTGAAGGTGATCGACCGCGCGGTGACGGTGATCTACACCGATGTGCACCTACCGCGGCTGCTGTTCTTTCAGCGGATGCTCGCCGGACGGGAGATTCGCTGGGAGGACACTCGCTCGCGTGGCAGCGGCGCGGCGAGCGAGGATCTCTATCACCTCGCTGTCGGGCGCTTCGAGGCGGATTCGCAGCCTGATCTCGAGGACTTTCTGGAGCTGCTCGGGTCGCGCATGGTCTTTCTGATCGACTGGAACCGCGCACGCAAGCGTCTGCGCGGCCTGGTGGGAAACCGCGCTGCGGTCGAGCTGCTGGACTGGGCCGCCGAACGCGAGCACGGGCATATGGCGTTTCTGCTCGCTGGCGGCGAGCAGCTCGTCTATGACGCGTTGAATTTCGCCACCGGGCGGGGCACGCGCGCGGGCGAGTCGCTGATCGACGTGCTCGGCGGCCCGGCGGCCATCTCCTACCTGCGCGCCGTGCTGCACATCTGCTCAGAGGGTCTGCTCGCGGGACGCTCGCTGTCGCTCATCGGCGACGAGGTCCGCGCGGAGCTGATCGGCTATGTGCGCACCGCCCGCCAGGAGCTGCTCGAGCTGATCGGCGCCCACGCCGAGCTGGTGGTGGCGATCGGCGAGGCGGCGCGCGATGCGCTCGAGCAGGCGGCGCTTGCGCATCCCAGCAGGGATCGCTCCGAGGTCGCACGGCTGGCGCGCGATTGGGAGCAGCGAGCCGACGAGCTGGTCAACGAGGTGCGCGCGGCGTGTGCGCGCGAGGAGGATCAGGCGCCCTTCCTGGACCTCGTCCGGCAGGCCGACGACGTGGCCGACGCGCTCGAGGAAGCCACCTACTCCTGGTCGCTGCTGCCCCAGGGTCGAGTCTGCGGGCAGGTGCTCGCCGAGTCACAGCGGATGATCGCGCTGGTGCTCGACGCGGCTCGCAATCACCTGCGAGCCGCGCGCCTCGCGCGCGACGTCCAGCGCGGCAGCCCCAGCGAGGACATGGACTGCTTTCTGGAGGCGACGGATCGCATCGTGGCGCTGGAGCGCGATACCGACGAGGCGCGGCGCGAGGTGCAGACCGCGCTCGTCAGTGAGGTCGATGTGGCCGGCGAGCTGTTCGTGCTCGCGCAGGCGACGCAGGCCTGCGAGGAAGCGGCTGACGCGCTGATGCGGGCAGCTTATCTGCTGCATCGCCAGGTGCTGGGGAACGTGGTGCGCTCCGAGCCGCCGCCTCCCCGGCCGGAGTCACCGGCGGCGACGCGGGCGGTGCCCTCGCGCGATGAGAGCGTGTCGAGCGAGGACCTCTATGTGCTCGCCGACGGAAACGGCCAGGTGCCCGAGATGGCGTCGATCGGCGCGAAGGGCTACGGCCTCGCGCGCATGGCGCGCGCCGGGCTGCCCGTACCCGAGGCGGCGATCCTCACCACCGCACTGTGCCGCGACACGGCGGCTGGCGAGGACGACACGCGCCTGCGCGCGCTCGTGTCCGCGGCGGTGGGCGCGCTGCGTGTGCGCAGCGGTCTGCGGCTCGGGAGCGCCCGCCGCCCGCTGATCCTCTCGGTGCGCTCGGGGGCTCCCGCGTCGATGCCCGGCATGCTGGAGACGGTGCTGGACGTCGGGCTCTGCGATGAGAGCATCGAAGGCCTCATCGCGCTGACCGGCAATCCGCGCCTGGCGTGGGACTCCTACCGGCGCCTGGTCGAGTCCTTCGCCCACGTCGCCGCCGGCTGCCCGCTGGAGCCCTTCGAGCGGGCGACCCGCGCACACATGCAGGCGGCTGGCGTGCAGCGTCCGCGCGACCTGGACGCGCGGACGCTGGCCGAGATCACCGGCGAGCACCTGGAGCGCTTCCACGCTCTCAGCGGCAGGCCGTTCCCGCAGAATCCGCTCGATCAGGTGCAGGACGCCGTGCGGGGGGTGCTGGAGTCCTGGGACGCACCGAAGGCGCGTGAGTATCGGCGCCTACACGATCTGCCCGAGACGCTCGGCACGGCGGTCATCCTGCAGCGCATGGTGTTCGGCAACGCCGGCGGCGTGTCGGGCTCGGGCGTCGGCTTTACCCGTGACCCCGCCACCGGCGAGCGCCGGCCTTACGTGGAGTTCCTGGCAGACGCGCAGGGCGAGGACGTCGTCGCAGGACGCAGCACGCAAGACGGAGTCGGACAGCTGGCCTTGCTCGCACCCGAGGTGAGCCAGCGCCTGGATGGGGTCTGCCGGATGCTGGAGGCCGAGTTCGGTGATGCCCAGGAGTTCGAGTTCACCGTTCAGGACGGCGAGCTCTTCCTGCTGCAGACACGCACCGCCAAGCGCACGCCGTGGGCGGCGCTGCACATCGCGGTGGATCAGGTGCGCGAAGGTCTCGTATCCGAGAGCGAGGCCCGCGAGCGCCTCGCCGCTCTGGACCTCCAGGGGATCCGCCGCGCGCACGTGCGCGCCGGCGATGCAGAGGACGCGATCTGCCAGGCGCAGCCGGTGAGCATGGGCGTCGCGAGCGGTCCGATCGCTCTCGACGTCGAGGCGGCCGAGCGCATCGCTCAAGAGGGTCGCGCGCCCGTGCTGATACGCCGCGACACCAGCACCGAGGATCTCGCCGGGATGATCGTTGCGGCGGGCCTGCTGACCGCCAGCGGAGGGCGCACCTCACACGCCGCCGTCGTCGCTCGCGAGCTGGGCAAGCCGTGCGTCGTGGGCGCCACCGGGATGGACATCGACCTCGACCGTCGCCGGGTGAGGCTCGGCGATCGCGAATTCGCCGAAGGCGATGAGATCAGCATCGATGGCGAATCCGGCCGCGTGTTCGCCGGCGTGGTTCAGACGGTGCAGGAGCGGCCGACCGCCGACCTCGCCGCCATCGCCGCCTGGTCACCGGCTTGAGGGTGGCCTTGGCGATGGAGATCGAGCGCGATCTCCTCGTCACGCAGTCGCCGTCTGTGCTCGACCGACGCCGGTGCCGATCCATGATCTTGGTCGCGGCAAACGCTCAGGTGCCCACCCAGCCAGCCACGTCGGCGACTCTCCTCAGCTTGGATGCGCGTCAGTGTGTAATGCCGCCACCCCTCGTGCCAATCCGCCGCGGTCAACCGCGAGCGCGAGCGCGGCGAGTTGCATATCCATGGACTCGGTCGTGTCGAGCCTCAGCACGTCCCCGTCTGAGCGCTCGTCGAGCTCCTCGAAGGAGCGAAACTGCTCCTCGACGATCCGCGGCGTCGCGTCGGAGATGCGCCCGGGATCGTGCAGACGCCGGGCGGCGCGCTGCAGCGCGAGCTCGAGCGGAACCTCGCAGCGGACGATCAGGCGCGTCATGCCGATCCGTCGCAGCCTGTCCAGGAGCAACACGCGATCCTCGCGGGTGCGGCAGGTCGCGTCCACGATCACGCTGTCGCTACGGCGAAGCGCTAGCAGCGCGTCGCGTCCGAGCTGCTCGTAGGTGGCGCGCGTGAAGTAGTGGCTGTAGTGCTCGGCGCGCGCCGGCTCGTGCTCGTCGAGGCCAGCCAACCGCTTGCGTACCGCGTCGGAGGAGACGACCGGCATCTCCGAGCGTCGCGCGAGCTCGGCGGCCAGCGTTGACTTGCCGCTGGCGGCGGGCCCGCAGATCACGATGGCCAGCGGCGCCCGGGCGCGCCAGCACAGCCGTTCGCTCAGCCACCACAGCCGCTGTGCCTGTTTGAGCTCCGTGTCCGCGCTCGCGCTCGCGCCTGCGCCCGCGCGTATGTCCGCGCCCGCGCGCGCGCACGCCGCATCGGTCTCCCCCTCTTGCTCGGCCGCGGCGATCAGTGCGACCTTGGCGCGCACGAGCGCCCAGTGGGCGGCGTAGAAGGAGCGCAGCGCCTCCCCGCCGGGGCTGACGCCCGCGTGACGGTAGGCGCCGACGAGCTCGCGCGCCGCCCAGCGCTGCCCGTGGGCCTCGAGATCCATCGCCAGGAACGCCAGATCGCAGGCGACGTCGGTGCGGCGCAGCTGCGGGTCGAACTCGATGCGGTCGACCACGCCGACGGTCGGCCTGGCCAGCACGTGCTCGCAGCGCAGGTCCCCGTGGCCGTCGCGGGCGAGCCCCAAGAGCGCGCGACGGCGCAGTTCGAGCGCGTGCCCCGCTACGAACGCCTCGCCGAACGCCGCGGGGACGTCCAGTCGCCATCCGCGGGGATGGCGCATCTTCGCGAGCTCCCCGACATTCGCGCGCCAGACGGCGAGCACCCGCTCCGGCCCCCAGTCGGATGCCACGGCCGCGGAGCGGTGGAACTCCGCGAGCAGGCGTGCCACGGCGGCGACATGCGCGCGGGTGAGAGAGCCCGTCGCGATCAGGCCCGCGAACGTGTCCTGCTCGCTGAAGCTGCGCATCTCCACGGCGTACTCGACCGCGCTCCGAGCGCCATCGCGGGCGAGGCGAAATCCGGCCGGGCCTCCTCGCACGATCGCCCGCACGCCCAGATACAGACCGGGGGCGAGCTTCCGGTTGACGCGCACCTCCTCACGGCAGGCGCCGCGCCGCTGCGCCAGCGTGCTGTAGTCCAGAAAGCCCAGCGATACCGGCTTCTTGACCTTGAACGCTCGATTCCCGGCGACGAAAACCCACGATGCGTGGGTCTCGTGCACGGACACCTCGGGGTGCCCCCGATACATCGCGGGCGCGGCGAGAGCCGACAGCAGTTCGGGATTGCCGGACCCCTCCCGGGGGGGAGCGGTCTGCGCCGTGGACGAGCTCGGCATCGCGTTCCTTTCACAGTGCGTGGCGAGTGCTCACTGCATGCTGACCCCGCCAGCTCGGATTGGCCTCCGTGAGACGCCACACTGTCGAGTGGTGCATCGCCTACAGTTGCCAGTAGTCCGCGCGGATGCCCGAGTACCGGCGTGAGGCGATGATCCGGCTTGCATCCAGCACGTGAAAGGAACAGGCAATGGCCCAATCGACAGCCGCGTCCAGCATCCTCGCCAGCCCCGGGGAGTCGGCATTATGAGCCCATACAGACAAGCTCGCATGTCGCTGCTCGGCGGGTCGATTGCGGCCATGCTCCTCGTGGCCGGCTGCGGGTCCTCCTCGGGGAGCAACTCCACCCGGGCCTCCACCGCCACGAGCACCCCGCAGACCACCACCTCGACATCCGCCGCCTCCACCCCATCGACCTCGACCACCCAGGCGACGTCCACCGCGGCCGGGCCGCGTGACGGGCGCCTCGGGCGCGGTGACGGCGACGCTGTACGCGGGCACCTATCATCCGAAGGTCAACCGGGCCTGGCCGATCCGCTTCACGGTCACAAGCGCCGGGCGCCCGGCGAAGGCGAGCGTGAGCTACGAGTATCTGTTCGGCGGTCAGGTCGTGGCGCACCGGTCCCACTACACGTTCACCGGGCATTTCTCGGACATCTTCAGGTGGCCCTCCTCGGCGGTGGGCTACCCGCTGACGTTCCGCGCAGTGATCGTCTCGGAAGGAGCGACCGTCAACCTGGACTACCCCGTGCAGGTCACTGCATGACCTCACGCGCGGGCGCGGCGGTGATCGCCGAGGCGCTCAGCAAGAGCTTTGGCAAGATCAGCGCGCTGCGCGAGCTCTCGCTGAAGGTCGATCCGGGAGAGGCGGTCGCGATCGCCGGGCGCTCGGGCTCGGGCAAGAGCACCCTGCTGAGCCTGATCGGCGGCCTGGAGCAACCCGACCGCGGAGAGGTGCTGATCGACGGGCAGCCCATCTGGAAGGAGCGCCATCCCGCTCGCGCGCGCCGGGAGATCGCGGGGTTCATATTTCAGCGCCATCTGCTGCTGGACACGCTCTCGGCGCGCGCGAACATCGAAGTCCCGCTGATCGGAGCCGGCGTACATCGCTCCGAGCGGCGCGCCCGCGCGGTCGAGCTGCTGGAGGAGGTCGGGCTCGGCGACCGTGCCGATCACCTTCCTCGCGAGCTCTCCGGCGGAGAGCGCCAGCGGGTCGCCGTGGCTCGTGCGCTGGCCAACCGGCCCCGCCTGCTGCTGGCCGACGAGCCCACGGGGGCGCTCGACTCGCATACCTCCGAACGCGTGCTCGATCTGCTGTTCGGACTGCGCGACGGTCTCGGCATGACGATGATCGTGGTCAGCTACGACCACGCCGTCGGGGCGCGCGCCGACCGCACGGTAACCCTGATCGATGGGCGGCTGAGCAGCTCTTCGGGGATGGCGTTGTCCGCAGGCTAGGACGAGTCAGCCGATGCTCGCGATCATCACGACGAACCTGCTGCGCAGCCGTGCTCGCACAGTGTTCACCGCCGGAGGCATCGCCGTCGGCGTGGCCACGATCGTCGCGCTGCTGTCGTTCACCCAGGGGCTGAGAGACACCGCGGACGAATTCATCCATCTCGGCGGCTCGGAGCTCGGGATCTTCCAGGCGAACGTCTCAGACCCGACCGCCTCGATCCTGCCCGCGTCGAGCGTGGGGCAGATAGCCGCGCAGCCCGACGTCGCCCGCGCCACGCCGCTGTTGCTGATGGTCGAAGCGGTCAGGGCCGCTTCCAGCGCGGTCGTCTTCGGCGCCGACCCGGCCGGCTTCTTCACGCACAACCTGGTCATCGTCGCCGGCGGGCGCCCGCGCTCGGGCGCCCACGAAATCCTCGTAGGCGATCGCCTCGCCGAACAGCTGCACGTGGGTCCCGGCGGCACGCTGCTCGTCAAAGGGCGCGCCCATCGGGTCGCAGGCGTCTACCACACGGGCGTGCTGTTCGAGGACTCCGGCGCGGTGCTGGCGATCGACCAGGCCCGGCAGCTGGCGGGCCGCGCCGGGGAGGAGACCGACGTGGTCGTGCAACTCACACCGGGAGCGCGCGCGTCAGCCGCCGGCAGCGCGATCGAACACGCCCTGCCGGGCACCCAGGTGATCAGCGACCCACAGCAGGCCCTGCGGGCCGGCGCCAACGGGACGCTCATCTCCAACGCCATCCTCGTGATCGTGGTGATCGCGCTGATCGTGGGGGCGATCAGCGTCGCCAACACGATGGCCATGTCGATCATGGAGCGCCAGGGCGAGCTCGCGCTGCTGAGCACCGTCGGCTGGTCCCCGGCGCGCGTCGCGTCGCTGATCTTCGGCGAAGGGATCGCTGTCAGCATGCTCGGCGCCGCCCTCGGCCTCATCCTCGGGGTCATCGGCGGCGGTCTGCTCGTTCACGCGCTCGGCGTCAGCGCCTACGTCTCCCCGTCGGTCACCGCCTGGGGACTCGGGCGCGCGCTGCTCGTCGGCGTCGCGATCGGCGTCCTCGGCGGCATCTACCCCGCGTGGCGAGTCACCCGCATGACGCCGCTGAGAGCCCTGTCGGGAACGTAGCGGGGACCCCAAGCGTGATCGATCTTCACTGCCACATCCTGCCGGGGCTCGACGACGGCGCGCTCGATCTCGACGACAGCCTGGCGATGGCGCGCCAGGCGCTCCAGGATGGGATCGCGGCGGTGTGCGCGACGCCGCACATACGGCATGACCACAACGTGCGCATCGAGGAGATCGCTGCGCGCGTCGAGGAGCTGCAAGCCCACCTGAACGCCCATGAGATCGGTGTGCAGATCCTCCCCGGCGGGGAGCTCGCGCAGACACAGGCCGACAGCCTCAGCGATGCTCAGCTGCGCGCGGTGGCGCTCGGCGGGACCGGGGGATGGGTCCTGCTGGAGCCCGCCCCCGGGCCGCTCGACGACGGTCTGTATGCGCTGATCGGGCGGCTCTCGCGGCGAGGGCTCAGGACCATCCTCGCCCATCCCGAGCGTCACGCCGGCGTCGACTTCTCCGAGCGCCTGCGACGACTCGCCGGTGACGGCTGCCTGATCCAGTGGACGGCTGAGTTCATCGCTGAGGCCGAGCCTGGGGGGTTCGTGATGGAGCTGGCGCGGGAGGGGCTGGTGGACCTGCTCGGCAGCGATGCCCACTCCTCCCACGCGGGGCGCCCCGTGGCGCTGGCGGCGGGATTCGCGCGCCTGGCGACCGTTCGCACTCCGCAGCAGATCGCATGGTCGGCTGACGCTGCGCCGCAGGCGATCGTGCGCGGCGAACTGGTGCCCCGCGTCCCTGACGGTCCCCGCTCGTGACCGTCACCCCGCATCCGCGACGGGCTCGAGCGCGACGCTGTCCACCAGCCGCTCGACTGCGTTGCGGGAGGCGCTGCCCAGGCCGTGACGCAGGAAGTTGGCCGCGCCCGCGGCGGCGCCAACGGTGAGCGCCTGCTCCAGGGGCTCTCCCCGTGCCCAGGTGGCGGCGAGCGCGCCCAGCATCGCATCGCCGCAACCCTCGCGATAGCCGCGCGTCAAGCGCGGAGGGGTCAGCCACCATGCCCGCTCTCCCGCGAGCACCAGCGCGGGCTGCTCGCCACGCGTCACGATCACCGCCCCGGCGCCCTCCTCGCGCAGTCGCCCAGCCGCGGCGCGCAGCTGTGCGGGCTCGGACACAGGGCCGCACACGAACTCGGCCAGCTCCCAGTCGTTCAGTTTCACCAGGTCGGGCTCGCCGCGCAGCGCGCTGTTCAGGCGTGGCGCCGACAGATCGACCAGCGTGCGGCATCCGCTTGCCCGCGCGTCGGCGACCAGATCGCCGTAGATCTCCAGCGGCAGCGACTCCCCGGGCATCGGGTTGGTCACGACCAGCCAGCCGTCGGCGATCGCCTCCGCGCAGGCGATCGAGAACAGCTCGTCGAGCTCGTGGCGGGAGGGTGGATCGCTGAGCGTGCAGGTGAGCAGCTCACGCTCGCCGGAGCGACGATCGGTCACGTAGCAGCCGCTCGCAGACGTGGTGTCCACCAGACGCCGCTCGCCGCCGAGTCGTCCCAGCAGCGCGTCCAGCAGCTCGCCGCTCTCTCCGCCCCGGAACCCGCAGAGCACCGGTTCGGCGCCCATGCATGCGGCCATGCGCGCCACCCACACTCCCTGTCCGCCGGGGTGGAAGTGGACCTGCTCGCGATCGGGCCCCTCCCGCTCGAGGGTGACCGTGAGCAGTGGGTGGGGCGCGAAGATCGCCACGCGCGGAGCGGACGAGCTCATGCTCACGTCGGCTCAGTCTCGGTCATGTCGGGCTCCTTGCGGGTCGCGGAATGCAGAGGACTTGGGCATGCAGGCAGAGTTTCGCAACCGCATGCCCGCGCGCATCCGTGCAAGACCGCAGCCGCGACGGGCTTTGCGCTGGGCCTGAACCACGTGACGAGCGGGAGAAATGGAGTGTGCGACGATCCGCGTATGCGTGGGCGACCGACCGAGAAGCCGTGGTTCGGTCCCGGGCTGATGCGCAGATGCTGTTGCAGAGACTCTCGCCATGCTCGATAGTCCCCGCTCTCGTACCGCCGCCGCTGCGGCAATCGCAGGCGTCGTGGGCTACGACCTGCTGCAGCGCCGGCGCGCGATCCTGCGTAACTTCCCGATCCTCGGGCACCTTCGCTACGCGCTGGAGGCGTTCGGGCCGGAGCTGCGCCAGTACATCGTCACCTCAAACAACGAGGAGCGCCCGTTCTCCCGCGATCAGCGGCGCTGGATCTACGCCTCCTCGGAGGGCAAACCGAATGTGTTCGGGTTCGGAACCGACGATGAGATGGAGGCCGTCGAGAGCCTGCTGATCATCAAGCACTCGCCGTTCCCCGCGCCCGCGCCGGCCACCGGTGAACCGGGCGGAGCACCGCACTACAGCGCCCCCGCCGCCAAGATCCTGGGCGCCGCACATGGACGGCGCGGCGCCTTCCGCCCGGCTTCGCTGGTGAACCTGTCGGGCATGAGCCACGGCTCACTCTCGCCCGTCGCGGTGGAGGCGCTGAACCGTGGCGCGGGGCTCGCGGGCTGCCTGCAGAACACCGGCGAGGGCGGCCTTGCGGGCGCGCATTGCCATGGCGGGCAGCTGGTCTTTCAGATCGGCACGGGCTACTTCGGCTGCCGCGACGCGCATGGACGCTTCAGCCTCCAGCAGCTACGCGAGAGTATCGCCAAGGCGCCAGTTCGTGCGATCGAGGTCAAGCTGTCCCAGGGAGCCAAGCCCGGGCTCGGGGGACTGCTCCCGGGCGTCAAGGTGACTCCCGAGATAGCCGCCATCCGCTGCGTGCCCGCCGGCGAGGACTGTGTCAGCCCGCCCGCGCATTCGGCGTTCTGCGATGTCGACGGGCTGATCGAGCTCGTCGAGCTGATCGCGCAGGACACGGGTCTGCCGGTCGGCATCAAGTCGGCCGTCGGCGAGAGCGGCTTCTGGCAGACGCTCGCCGAGCGCATGGCGGCCACGGGCGGCGGACCCGACTTCATCACGGTCGACGGCGGCGAGGGTGGGACCGGCGCTGCGCCGCTCTCTTTCGCCGACCACGTCGCCCTGCCGTTCAAGCTCGGCTTCGCCCGCGTCTATGGCACGTTCGCGCGCGCGGGACTGGCCGAGGACGTGGTGTTCGTCGGCTCGGGCCGGCTCGGGTTCCCGGACTCGGCGCTGTTCGCGTTCGCCCTGGGCTGCGACATGGTCAACGTCGGTCGCGAGGCGATGCTCGCGATCGGCTGCATACAGGCCCAGCGCTGCCACACCGGCCGCTGCCCGACCGGCGTGACCACCCAGTCGCGCTGGCTCATGCACGGGCTCGACCCGCAGCTGAAGTCGACACGCGCGGCGAACTACCTCGTCGCGCTGCGCGCGGAGCTCCTCGCCCTCGCGCGCTCCTGCGGCGTGGAGCACCCTGCGCTCGTGACACCCGAACACATCGAAATCGTCACCGAGCGCTACGGCTCCGCCCCGCTCGTGGATGTGTTCGGGTACGAGCCCGGGTGGCCGCTGCTCTCGGCCACCCGCCGCGATGAGGTGCAGCGCCTCGTGGCTCGGTCGGGGCCGACCGTGTAGCGCGCCGGCACCAGCTGCCCAGTTGGGGACGTGCGAAGATCACAGGCGATGCTTCAGCATGTCTCAGTGGGGCGGTGGTCGTTGGACTCCTACCGGGACATCGTTCCCGAGCCGATCCTGGAAGGGCTGCGCGAGCAGGCCAGGGAGCTGGACGGGGCTCGCATCCTGCACGTCAACGCGACCGCCTACGGCGGCGGAGTCTCGGAGCTGCTGCGCTCCTCGGTGCCGCTGCTGCGCGATCTCGGGCTGACCGTGGACTGGAAGGTGATCGGCGGAAGTCAGGACTTCTTCCGGGCCACCAAGGCGCTGCACAACGCATTGCAGGGCGCCTCGGAGACGTTGACCGAGGCCGAGCGGGAGGCCTATCTGGACTGCGCCCGCGAAAACGCGCCGCTGCTCGACGGCGGCTATGACTTCGTCGTCGTCCACGATCCCCAGCCGGCCGCGCTGCTGAGCGTGCACGGCAAAGGCGACGCTCGCTGGGTGTGGCGCTGTCACATCGACACCTCCGAGCCCAACGCCGACGCGTGGCGGTTTCTGCGGCCGTTCCTCGCGGACTTCGACGCGGCCGTGTTCACGATGGCAGAGTTCGTGCCGCCCGACCTGCCCGTGGCCCGCGTGCGCACGATCGCCCCCGCGATCGATCCGCTCAGCCCGAAGAACCTCGACTTCTCGCAGCGCACGGCCAGTCAGATCCTCGACTGGATCGGCATCGACCTGCCCGGGCGCCTGGTCACGCAGGTCTCGCGCTTTGACCGCTGGAAGGACCCGTTCGGCGTGATCGCCGCCTACCGGCTCGTGCGCGAGGAGGTCCCGGGCCTGCAGCTCGCGCTCGTCGGCTCGATGGCGCTCGACGATCCCGAGGGCTGGGAGGTCTACGGCCAGCTCACAGAGCGCGCCGGAAGCGATCCCTTGATCCACATCTACACCAACCTGACGGGCGCGTCCAACGTCGAGGTCAACGCGTTTCAGCGCCTGTCGGACGTAGTCGTGCAGAAGTCGATCCGCGAGGGCTTCGGCCTGGTCGTCTCGGAGTCGCTGTGGAAGGGCACCCCGGTCGTCGCCGGGCGCGCCGGGGGCATCCCGATGCAGATGCCCGAGGGCGTCGGCGGCCTGCTGGTCGACTCCGTGCAGGAGTGCGCCGAGGCGATGCTGGCGCTGCTGAACGACCGCGAGCTGGCCGAGCGGCTCGGCCGCTCAGGGCGCGAGCGTGTGCGCGAGCACTTCCTGCTGCCGCGCCTGCTGCTGGAGGAGCTGGCGCTGCTGGCCTCTCTGCACTCCGACGGGCCCGTGACGGCCGGCGGATCGCCGCGCGAGAGATGACCGACCCAGTCCACGCCGAGGAGCCGGCCGAGGTCGAGGCGCAGGAGGCCGCGGAGCTGCTGCTGCGCGACCTGCGCAGCTCACCCACGGGACTGACCACGCGCGAGGCCGAGCGCCGGCTGACGCAGTACGGAGCGAATGAGCTGCGCCGCCGCGGCGGGCGCCGCTGGCCGGGTGAGCTGGCGAGCCAGTTGACCCACCCGCTGGCGCTGCTGCTGTGGCTGGCGGCGGGCCTGTCCTTGGCTGTGGGCAACCAGACGGTCGCCGTCGCCGTGCTGCTCGTGATCCTGCTGAACGCGGCGTTTGCGTTCGTGCAGGAGCAGCAGGCCGAGCGTGCGGTGGAGGCGCTGGCACGCTACATGCCCCAGCATGTCAGGGTGCTGCGCGACGGCGCCCCGGCGAGGATCGAGGCGGCCCAGCTGGTGCCCGGCGACGTCATCCTGCTGGAGGAGGGGGACCGCATCGCCGCAGACACGCGCCTGCTCTCCGGCGCCGTCGAGGTGGACTCCTCGACGCTGACGGGAGAGTCCGTGTCGGTGCTGCGCGCGGCCGATCTCGTCGACCGGGACTTGCCGCGCCTGAATGCCAGGGACCTGGTGTTCAGTGGGTGCACCTGCCTTGGGGGCGAGGCGCGGGGTGTGGTGTTCGCGACCGGCATGCACACCGAGCTCGGCCGCATCGCCTCGCTGTCCGAGCGCGTGCGCGAGCGGCCCAGCCCTCTGGAGCGCCAGGTGCGCCGGGTGGCATGGCTGATCGCCGGGGTGGCGGTGGGGATGGCGCTGGCCTTCATCCCGCTGGCGATCCTCGCCGCGGGACTGTCGCTGCGGGACAGCGTCGTGTTCGCCGTCGGGCTGCTCGCCGGCAACGTGCCGGAGGGCCTGCTGCCGGTCATCACCCTGGCGCTGGCGGTCGCCGTGGGGGCGCTGGCGCGCCGGGGGGCGCTGGTCAAGCGCCTGAGCGCGGTGGAGACGCTGGGCTCCACCGACGTGATCTGCACCGACAAGACGGGCACTCTGACGGAGAACCGGATGCAGCCGAAGGCCGTCTGGACGCTGAACACTGAAGTCGCGCTCCAAGACGACGGTGGCCCCTTCCATGAGGAGGGCTCGCGGGATGCCGCCGTGCGGGCTTTGGCGCAGACGGCGGCCACGTGCAACAACGCCCGGCTGGACACCGGCACGGGAGACACGGGAGACACGGGAGACCCGACCGAGGTGGCGGTTCTGATGGCGGCGCGGACGCTCGGCGCCGACGTCGATCCCGATCGGCGCGAGCAGGGGCGCGGCCATTTGTACAACTTCGATCCCGAGCTCAAGCTGATGTCAACGTTGGATGCCGACGGTCCGGTCCTCTGGCTGCACACCAAGGGTGCGCCCGAGTCCGTGCTGCCGCTCTGCACCAGCGCCATGTCCGCCGGCGGCGAGTTGCGCCCGCTGAGCCCGGCCGAGCGCGAGCGCGCCACCAGGCAGGTGGAGAGCTTCGCCGGTCAGGGCCTGCGCGTGCTGGCCCTCGCACGCAGGGAGATGCCGGCTGGCGCTGAGGCGCTCGCACCTGGACCCACGCCCACGCCCACCCCGGCGGCGGCGCCGGCGCCGGCGCCGGCGGAGCGCGCGCCCGCCCGCGATACCACGCAGGCGGCGACGCAGGCGACCGCGCGCGCGAGCGCCGAGCGCGAGCTGTGCTTCCTGGGGCTGGTCACGATGCTCGATCCGCCCCGCGCGGAGGTGGTGCAGGCGGTGGCGCGCTGTCACAGCGCGGGCATCCGCATCATCGTCATAACCGGCGACCACCCGCTCACGGCCGCCGCGATCGCCCGCCAGGTGGGGATCGGCGGCGCCGGGCTGCCGGCGATCGACGCCAGCCGCATCGACCACACCCACGAGCGCGAGCTGCACAGGCTGCTGGCCGAGGGCGGCGAGCTGGTCTTCTCGCGCGCCTCGCCGGAGGCCAAGCTGCAGATCGCCGAGGCGCTGCGCGCGGAAGGTCACGTGGTGGCGATGACGGGCGACGGCGTCAACGACGCTCCCGCCCTGCGCGTCGCCGACATCGGTGTGGCGATGGGCCGCTCGGGCACCGACGTGGCCCGCGAGGCATCCACGATGGTGCTCACCGACGACAACTTCGCGACGATCGTCGTGGCGATCGAAGCCGGCCGCCAGGTGTACGACAACGTGCGCAAGTTCATCCAGTACATCTTCGCCCACGCCACTCCCGAGGTCGCGCCGTTCCTCGTGTTCGCGCTCGCCGGCGGGGCCGTCCCGCTTCCGCTCACAGTGCTGCAGCTGCTGGCTTTCGACGTCGGCTCAGAGACGCTGCCCTCGCTCGCGCTGGCCCGCGACCCGATCGAGCCGGGCATCATGGACCGTCTCCCGCGAGCGCGCTCGGAGGGTGTCATCCAGGCGCCGATGCTCGTGCGCGCCTGGTTGTTCCTGGGCGTGATGGTCGCCGGTCTGTCGCTGGCCGGGTTCTTCTATGTCCTGACGGAGGCCGGCTGGCACAGCGGCGATCCGACGGGCACAGGCCATCCGCTGCACCACGCCTACCTGCAGGCGACCACCATGACCTTCCTGGGCCTGATCTTCGGCCAGATCGGCACCGCGTTCGCGGTGCGCACCCGGCGCGCCTCGCTGTTCTCGATCGGCGTGTTCAGCAACAGATATCTGCTCGGCGCGATCGTCGCCGAGCTTCTGCTGGCTGCAGTGTTCGTCTATGCGCCGCCGCTGCAGTCGCTGCTGGGAACCGCCGCGCTGCCCACCCGCGATCTCGCGCTGCTGCTCCCCTATCCGTTCATCGTCTGGGGCGCGGACGAGCTGCGTCGCTGGCTGCTGCGCCGTCACGGGACGCCGGGCCCGCTCGACGCCGGACCGATCGCCGGCGAGGCCGCCGGGAGCCGCTCAGTGGTCTATACGGAGCGCGATCGTGGTCAGCACCGATGATCGCGCCCCGCGCGGCTCGTAGTGTCCGGGTCAGATGCCTGGTCGCAGTATCCGCATAGCCCGCATCGCGGGGATCCCCGTGGGGGTCAGTCCGTGGTGGCTTGCGATCGTCGCGCTGATCACCTGGTCGCTTGGCGCCTCCTACTTCCCGGAAGAGATCAGCGGCATCGCCCCGGGCGCGTCCTACGCGCTCGGTCTGGCCAGCGCGCTGCTGCTGTTCGCGAGCATCCTCGCGCACGAGTTCGGCCACGCGATCGTCGCGCGCAGGCACGGGATCGAGGTGGAAGAGATCGACCTGTGGCTGCTCGGGGGCGTCTCGCGCATGGCCGGCGAGGCCCACGACCCGGACGACGAGCTGCGCTACGCCCTGGCCGGTCCCGCGGTCACCGCGGTGATTGCCGCCTGCTTCGGGGCGGCGGCGCTGCTGCTGCCCTCCTCCACGCCCGCGGTCGTGCGCGCGCTGGTCGAATATCAGGCGCTCGTCAACGGCCTGATCCTCGTGTTCAACCTGCTGCCCGCGTTCCCGCTCGACGGGGGCCGGGTGCTGCGCTCGCTGCTGTGGCGGCGCAGCGGCGAGATCGGCAGGTCCACCGAGACCGCCGCGAGCGTTGGCCGCGGGTTCGGCTATGTGATGATCGCCCTGGGCGGCCTGGAGCTCCTGAGCGGGGCGCCGGAGGGGCTGTGGCTGGCGCTGATCGGCTTCTTCATCGTGATGGCGGCGGGCGCGCAGGCCGTGGGGGCCCAGGTGCAGGCCGCGCTGTCGGGCGTGCATGCGTTCGAGCTGATGTCCAGCCCGGCCGTGAGCATCCCCGAGCGAACCCCAGTCGCGCAGGCGAGCGCCGAGTGGTTCGTGCCCCACCGCTACACCTCGTTTCCCGTCGTGGACGATTCCGGACGGGCGATCGGGCTGGTGAGCGTCACGCAGCTGCAGGCGCTCGCGCGCGGCCGCCGGCGCGCCGGCGCCGCCGAGCAGCGGGTCGGTGAGATCGCGGACCGCGACCCGGGACTGCTCGTCGCCGGGGATGAGGACGTGGCGCGGCTGCTCGAGCGGCCCGCATTCACCCGCGTTGGGCGGGCGGTGGTTGTGGACGAGCCCGGCAGGCCGGTGGGCCTGGTCTCGATCACCGATGTGCAGCGGACGTTGCGCGCCGTACGGCTCGCTGAGCCCGCGGCCGGCGGGCGAGCCGGCCTCGCCGCGTGATCGGCCAGCCGCTGAAGTCGATACCGTCATGGTCGTGGCCGGCCACGACACAGCGCCTCTCGACGCCGTTTCGGCGGGCGAGGATTTCGCCGCGGAGGCGATCCGGATTGTCCTTGCCGACGATCACGCGGTCGTGCGCAGCGGCCTGCGGATGCTGCTCGACAGCGAGCCCGACTTCGAGGTCGTCGCCGAGGCAGGCGACGTCGACAGCGCCAGGCGCTACGTGCGCGGCCACCATCCCAGAGTGCTCGTGCTCGACCTGAACATGCCCGGCGGCTCGAGCCTTGAGGCGATCCCGGCGATTCGCTCAGAGTCGCCCGACACGCAGATCGTCGTGCTGACGATGCAGCAGGAGCCGGCGTTCGCCCGTGAGGCGCTCGGCGCGGGAGTGCTCGGATACGTGCTCAAGGAGGCCGCCGACGACGAGCTCGTTGACGCGGTGCGCAACGCCGCCGCGGGTGAGAGCTACCTGAATCCTCGGCTTGGCGCCCGCATCGCCTCCGAGCCGCCCCCCGGCCCACCGGACGATCTCTCAGAGCGCGAGGTCGAAGTGCTGAGGCTGATCGCGCTCGGGCACACCAACGCCGAGATCGCCGAGCAGCTGTACCTGTCGGTGCGCACGGTCGAGACCCATCGCTCGCACATCCAGCAGAAGCTCAGGCTCTCCACCCGCGCGGAGCTCGTGGGCTACGCGCTGGAGCGCGGGCTGATCAGCGACGCCGGCGCGAGCTAACGGCGCCACCACGGCGTCTGCTGCTGGACTGGCGGGCGGTTCCCGCCGCAGGGCGCCGACGACGGCGGCGCTCAGATGGTCTCGGGGATCATCTCGATCGCCCCGCACGGGCACTCTTCCACGCAGATGCCGCAGCCCTTGCAGTAGTCGAGGTCGAACGCGTACCCATCGTCCTCGTCAACCTTCAGCACCGCGTTGTCGGGACAGACGCCGTAGCAGTTGTCGCAGCCGAAGCAGTTGCCGCACGACAGGCAGCGGCGCGCCTCGAACAGCGCGTTGGTCTCGTCCAGTCCGAGCGTGACCTCCGCGAAGGTGGACTGCCGGCGGATCGCGTCAAGGCGCGGGGCGACCGTCGCCGGGGCGTCGGAGTAGTACCAGGTGTTGAGCTCCTCGAAGCTCGCCAGCTCGGGCGCGGGCGGGTGCGCGTACTCGGTTCCGCGCAGCCACGCGTCGATGTTGCGCGCGGCCTGCTTGCCGTGGCCGACCCCGACGGTGACGGTGCGCTCGGCGGGCACCATGTCGCCGCCGGCGAAGATGCCCTCGTGGCCGGTCATCATGCGCTGATCGACCCGCACCACGCCGTCCTCGATCTCAAGGCCCGGCACCCCGCCCAGCAGCGACAGGTCGGCTTCCTGGCCCAGCGCCAGCACGAGCGAGTCGGCCTGAAGCTCCGCCAGCTCGCCGGTGGGCTGGGGAAAGCCGGTCTCGTCGAGCTCCATCTTCTCCAGCAGCACCCTGCCTTCGCCGGCGTGCCTGATCGTGGAGAGCCACTTCATCATCACGCCCTCTTCGAGGGCTTCCTGGACCTCGGAGTCGTGCGCGGGCATGCGCTCGCGCGTGCGGCGGTACACGACGATCGCCTCCTCGGCGCCCAGGCGCTTGGCGGTGCGAGCGGCGTCCATCGCCGTGTCGCCGCCCCCGTAGACGACGACGCGCCGGCCAAGCAGCGGGCGCTCCTGTCCCTCCATGCCGCGCAGCAGCGTGACGGCGTCGAGAATGTGGGCCGCCTCGCCGGCGGGGATGTACGCGCGTTTGCCGATGTGCGCGCCGACGGCCAGGAACGCGGCGTCGAAGCTGCCATCGCGCATCGCGTGCAGGATGTTCGTGACCTTGGCGTCGCACTGCAGCGTGACACCGAGGTCGAGGATGCGCTGGACCTCGGCGTCGAGCACGTTGCGCGGCAGGCGGTACTTGGGTATGCCGAAGCGCATCATCCCGCCGGCCATCGGGCCCGCGTCACAGATCGTGACGGCATGCCCGCGACGCGTTAGGTGGTAGGCGGCTGAGAGGCCGGATGGGCCCGCGCCGACGACGAGCACGCGCCTGCCCGTGGGCTCGGTGTCGGCGGTGAGCTGCCAGCCCTGGCGGATCGCCTCATCGCCGAGGAAGCGCTCGACGCCGTGGATGCCGACGGTCTTGTCGGCCGAACCGGGTGACACTCGCTCCGCTCGCATCCCCGAACCGGCCAGCCCGCGGTTGCACGAGGTCTCGCACGGGTGGTAGCACACGCGCCCCATCACGGCTGGCAGCGGGTTGTCCTTGACGAGCTCGCGCCAGGCTGCCTCGTAGTCGCCGGACTCGGCGTGATACAGCCACTGCTGGATGTTCTCCCCGGCCGGGCACGCGTGGTTGCAGGGCGGCAGGCGGTGCACATACACCGGGCGTTCCTCGCGCCATGAGCCGGTCTTGTTCGCCAGGCTCGAGCCGACGTCCAGTGTGATCGCAAACGGCTTGTCCATCAGCGCGCTCCTCTCCTCTCCCTCTCCCTCTCCCTCCGCCTCCAGCAGCCCGAAGCGGCGGATGTTGCGGTTCGCGCCGGCCTGGATGCGGGCGATCACGTCAGTCCGGAGCTCGGGCTTGAACAGGTGGGCAAACCGCCTCTGCGGGCGCAGATAGTCCTCGATGGGAACCTGGCGGCGGATCTTCGAGACGTCTGTGACCTCGCCGTCGCGCGCCTCGAACACGGGAAAGATGCCCGACTCCTTCGCCAAGCGCGCGATTCGGATCGTGTCCTTCGAGGCGCTGCCCCAGCCGAGCGGGCAGGGCACGAACACGTGCAGGTAGCGCGCGCCGCGGATCTGCATCGCGGTCTGCACCTTCGCCTCCAGGTCGCGCAGCTCGGCGACGGTCGCGGTCGCGACGTAGGGGATCTCGTGGGCCATCGCGATCAGCGGCGCGGACTTGCCCTGGCCGAACACGTTCCCCGGCTCGGGGCCGACCGCCGGCGTCGTGGTCGTGCGCGCGGCGGGCGGCGTGGCGCCCGAGCGCTGCACGCCCGTGTTCATGTATGCCTCGTTGTCGTAGCAGATGTACAGCACGTCGTCGCCGCGCTCGAACATGCCCGACAGGCAGGCCATGCCGATGTCCACGGTGCCTCCGTCCCCGCCCTGCCCGACGACGCGGATGTCCTCGCGGCCTTTCGCCCGCAGCGCAGCGGCGATGCCGGTCGAGACCGCGGGCGCGTTGGCGAACAGCGAGTGGATCCACGGGATCCGCCACGAGGTCTCCGGGTAGGGCGTGGAGAACACCTCCAGGCAGCCGGTCGCGTTCGCGGCGATCATCTGCCCGCCGGTGGCGCGCATCGCGGCGTCGAGGGCGTAGCGCGCGCCGAGCGCCTCCCCGCAGCCCTGGCAGGCGCGGTGCCCGCACGTGATCGCGTTCGTGCGCTGCTCATCGGCCTGCACCGAGCGCTGCTCGGGGTCGAGCAGGCGGTTGCCGACCGCGATGCTGCCCGTCTGGTAGTACCTGATGGTCGGCGCCTTCATGTTCCCGCCCTCCTACACCGGCCCCGCCGCGACCGGGCCGACGTCGCGCAGGATGTTCTCGGCGTGCGGACCGGATGTGCGCGAGGCGCCCATACGGGCGAGCTCGCGGTTGACCACGTCCCAGTCCATGTCGAGGAATGTCAACGCCTCCAGGCGATCGGCGACCGCGTCGGTGAACAGGCCGTGCAGCGAGGCTTTCGTGATCGGCCGCCCACCGAGACCGGCGATGACCGTGTAGTCGTGCAGCTGGATGCCGGCCAGGGCCATGCGCACGTTGGCCGAGACGATCCCGCCGATGCCGACTGCAAGCGCCTTCTCGAGCACGAGCACACGTTGTGCGTGGCCGAGCGCCGCGCGCACAGCCTCCAGGGGAAACGGCCGGAACGAGGTGATGCCGACGACGCCGATCGAGACGCCCTGCTCGCGCAGCTCATCGACCGTGTCCTTGACCGTCCCGAGCACCGAGCCGAGCGCGACGACGAGCGTCTCCGCGTCCTCGCTGCGATACGTGCGGATCAGGCCGCCGGAGGCGCGTCCGAAGGCGTTCTCGAAATCCTCAGCGATCTGGGGAATCGACTCGAGGGCCTGCATCTGCTTGGCGTGCGCCAGGTACTTGACCTCCATGAACGCCTCGGGACCAACCATCGCGCCGATCGATATCGGCTCGTCCGGGTCCAGCACCTGTCTGGGCGCAAACGGCGGTAAGAACTCGTCGACCTGCTCCTGCTCGGGCATCTCCACACGCTCGACGGCATGCGTGAGGATGAACCCGTCCATGCAGACCATCACCGGGGTCGAGAGCTCCTCCGCGAGGCGGAACGCCTGGATGTGCAGGTCCAGCGCCTCCTGGTTGGTCTCCGCATACAGCTGGATCCAGCCGCAGTCGCGCTGGGACATCGAGTCGGAGTGGTCGTTCCAGATGTTGATCGGCGCGCCGATCGCGCGGTTGGCGAGCGTCATCACGATCGGCAGGCCGAGCCCCGAGGCGTTGTAGAGCGCCTCGGTCATATACAGCAGCCCCTGGCTGGCGGTCGCGGTGTAGGCGCGCGCGCCCGTCGCGCAGGCCCCGATCGCCACCGACATCGCGGCGAGCTCCGACTCGACGTTCACGAGCTCGCACGGCGCGAGCTCGCCACTCTTCACCAGCGCCGACAGGTTCTCGACGATGTGCGTCTGCGGCGAGATCGGGTACGCGCAGATCACCTCCGGCCGGCACAGCGCGACCGCCTCGGCGACAGCCCGCGAGCCCTCAAGCTGACGCGGCACCGCTCAGCTCCCGCAGCTCGTCTGTGACCCACGTGCAGGCGGCCTGCGCCGCGGCCACGTTGCCCTCGCCGACGGCACCGGCGAAGCGCTCGCGGATCGCGCGCGCGACGGCGTCGAGCGAGATCGAGCCGGTGAGCGCCGCAAAGCCCCCGAGCAGCGCGGCGTTCGCGACCGCCCGCCCGGTGTGCTCGCGGGCGAGATCGCCGGCGGGCACCGTCAGCAGCCGCTCGCGGCGAAAGTCTTCGACGAACTCGCCGAGCCCGAGCTCGTCGAAGCTCCTGGTGGTGTTGATCAGGATGAAGCCGTCGGGCTTGCAACCGCCGAACACCTCCACCTGGTGCAGCAGCGTCGGGTCTCCGACGATCAGCGCGTCGGGCTCCATCACGGGCTCGCGCGTGCGTATCTCATGGTCGTCGATCCGGCAGAACGCCACCACGGGCGCGCCCATGCGCTCGGAGCCAAAGCTCGGGAACGCCTGCGCGTAGCGGCCCTCGTCGAACGCCGCGAGCGAAAGCAGCTCCGCCGCGGTCACGACACCCTGGCCGCCACGACCGTGGATGCGCACCTCGAACATCGCCTACTCCGGGCCGTCGGGGGCGCGCGCCGTGTCCGCTCCGGGCCCGCCCCGCCCACGTCTCGGGCGTTCGCGTCCACCCGGCCCACCGCGTCCACTCCGATCGCCGGCGCCGGCGCGCGCGAAGTCGAGCAGCACGCGCTGCTCCGCGGCCGCCACCAGCGCGCGCGTGCGGCCGATCACGTCGGCGCTGACCGAGATCGCGTCGATCCCCGCGCGCACCAGCAGCTCGGCATACTCGGGGTGCACCGAGGGCGCTTGGCCGCAGATTGAGGTCCGCAGCCCCAGCTCCCGCGCGCGCGGGATCAGCTCGCGCAGGTACGCGGTGACCGCTGGGTCGCGCTCGTCGAAGGTGTCGGCCAGGACCTCGTTGTCGCGATCGGCGCCGAGCAGCAGCTGGGTGAGGTCGTTGGAGCCGATCGAGATGCCGGTGACTCCCAGCGAGGCGTACTGCGCCAGGTTGAACAGGACCGAGGGCACCTCGGCCATCACCCACAGCTGGAAGCCCGGGCGCCCCAGCAGGCCGGACTGCGCGATCAGCTCGCGGCAGCGGCGCAGCTCGCGGGCGGTGCGCACGAACGGGAGCATCACGTGCAGGTTGCGATGGCCGGCGTCCCACACCTGGCGCAGGGCGGCCAGCTCCAGCGCGAACACGTCGGGCTCGCGCGTGTAGCGCAGAGCGCCGCGGTAGCCGATCATCGGGTTGGCCTCGTGGCGCTCGTACTCCTCGCCGCCGCGCAGCCCGGAGAACTCGTTCGTGCGGAAGTCGATCGTGCGGTAGGTGACCGGCCGCGGCGCGAACCCGGCGGCGAACGTGCTCAGGCCCTCGGCCATGCGGGCGACGAACTCCTCGCCGCGGCCCTCGGCGAGCAGGGTGCGCGGATGATCGCCGGCGAGCGCCTCGAGCACCATCATCTCGGCGCGCAGCAGCCCGACGCCGTCGACGGGCAGATCCTTGACGCGATCGACCTGAGAGGGCTCGGACAGGTTGACCAGGATCTGCGTCGCGGTCACGGGTGGGGCGGAGGCGAGGGCTGTTCCGGAGGCGATGGCTGTCCCGGCGGCGGCCGCACCCGACGTTGGCGCCGTCACGCCGGAGGGCCCTCCGGCGGCGTTCGCGATGGCGAGCGGGCGGGCGCCCTCTAAAACGACGCCGTGACTGGCGTCGACGGTGACGATCTCCCCGTCGCGCAGCTTGCGGGTCGCCTCGCCGGTGCCGACCACGCAGGGGATGCCCAGCTCGCGCGTGACGATCGCCGCGTGGCAGGTCATCCCACCCGAATCCGTCACGATCGCGGCGGCCTTGCGCATCAGCGGGACCCAATCGGGCGTGGTCATGTGCGCGACCAGCACCTCGCCCGCTCGCAGCGCGGCCGTGTCGTGGGGGTCGCCCAGCACGCGTACGCTGCCGCTCGCAAGTCCCGGCGCCGCGCCGAGACCCCGCACGAGCACCTCCTCCGCGGCGTGGTGATCGGCGGCGGCCATCGTGGTGATCGGCCGGCTCTGCAGCATCCATGCGTTGCCGTCCGGGTCAAACGACCACTCCGTGTCCTGCGGGGAGCCGTAGTGCGCTTCGATCGCGAGCCCCAACCTGGCCAGCGCCAGCACCTCCTCGTCGGCGAGGACCGGTCGCATGCTCTCCTCGGAGCTCAGCTCGCGCGTCACGGTGCCGCCGGCGCCGCCCGGCGCAGGCTCGATCGCCAGCTCCTTGGGTCTGACCGAGTGCGTGGTGATCGCCAGGTCGCGCTTGCGCACGACATAGCGGTCGGGCGAGACGCTGCCGGACACGACCGCCTCGCCGAGCCCGAACGAGCCCTCGATCACGAGCTGATCGCGCTCGCCGCTGGCGGGATCGACCGTGAACATCACGCCCGCGCGAGTCGAGGGGATCTGGATCTGCACGACAACCGCGATGTCCATGCCGGCCTGGCTGAAGCCTCGCTGACCCCGGTAGTAGATCGTGCGGGCTCCGAACAGCGATGCCCAGCAGCGCTTGACCGCTTCGATCACCGCATCCGGGCCGCGCGTGTTGAGGAACGTTTCGTTCATCCCCGCGAACGACGCCGAAGCCGTGTCCTCGGCCGTGGCCGAGGAGCGAACCGCGACCGCGACGTCCGCGGTGTCCTCTCCCGCGAGGCCGCGGTAGGCGAGCACGATCGCCTCGCGCAGCGCGGGCGGCATGGCCGCGTCGAGCGCCGCCTGGCGGGCCGCCGCCGAGGCTGCCTCCAGGGCACGTGAGTCCTCGATGTCGACCCCTGAGAGGATCTCGTCGAGCGCCGTCCTCAATCCGGTGTCCTCGCAGAAGGCCGCGTAGGCGGGGGCGCCGATAACGAAGCCTTCGGGCACGGGCAGCCCGGCGGAGACGAGCTCGCCCAGGTTCGCGCCCTTGCCGCCGGCATAGGCGACGTCCTCGCGGGACAAGCTCGCGAATGGACGCACGAGGTCGAGCGTGGAGGAAACGGGGGCTGTGGTCGAAGCGCTCACGGGGTTACATACGAAGTCAACTCGCCGGCAGGGGATGCGCCCACCGCAATAGCCACGGGAGCCACTCCGTAGTTCACACCCATGGCGGGACCCGCGCACGCGCGTAGCGTGCCCGGCGTGCGGGTGATCTCCGAACATGAGCTGTCGCAGGCGCTCGAAGCGATCCCGATCCCGGAGCCGAGGGTCGTCGCGAGCGGCAATCTGGCGACCCCCCGCGAGCTGCTGGACGTGCTGGATCGGTCCGTCGAGCGCTACCGCCTGTTCATGCTCGCCGCGCAGGCCCCACTGCCCGCACGCGACGGCGTGATCTACGAGACGCCGTTCGCCGGACCCGGCATGCGCGACGGCGGCGAGCGGCTGGACTACCTGCCGATGCGGCTGTCGCTCGTGCCGAGGCTGTTCGCGACGATGCGCGCGCCGGACGTCGTGCTGGTGCACACGACTACGCCCCGCAACGGGATGGTGTCGCTGGGGATCGAGGTGAACGTGCTCGTGGCGGCGGTCGAGCAGGTCAGGGCGCGCGGCGGCGTGGTCATCGCGCAGATGAACCCTCGAATGCCATACACGCATGGCGACGGCGAGCTGGACGAGGAGCTGATTGACCTGGCGGTCGAGGTGGACGAAGAGCTGCAGACGCCGGCGGTTGGAGCGGAGCACGAGCACGCCGAGCGGATCGCCGAGCTCGTCGCGGAGCTGGTGGCGGATGGGGCGACGCTGCAGCTGGGGATCGGCCAGATCCCGGACGCGACGCTGCGCGCGCTGACCGCACGGCGCAAGCTGGCGATCTGGTCGGAGATGATCTCAGACGGGGTGATGGCGCTCGATCGGCGGGGGGCGCTCGACGGAGAGCGCCCGATCGTGTGCTCGTTCATGTTCGGCTCCCATGAGCTGTATGAGTGGGTCGATCGCAACCCGCGCGTGAGGATGATGCGTACCGAGACGACCAACGACCCGTCGCGGATCGCCGCACACGACGGGATGGTGTCGGTGAACAGCGCGCTGCAGGTCGATCTCTCCGACCAGGCCGGCGCCAGCCATATATACGGGCGGCTGTACTCCGGTTTCGGCGGCCAGCCGGACTTCGTCACTGGCGCCCTGCACTCATCCGGCGGTCACGCCGTGATCGCATTGCGCTCCTGGCACGAGCCGAGCGACACCTCGACGATCGTCCCCCGGCTGACGGACCCGGTGACCTCGTTTCAGCACTCGGCGGTGATAACCGAGCAGGGCTGCGCGCACATCTTCGGACGCAGCGTTCGCGCGCAGGCGCGGCTGATCGTCGAGCACGCCGCGCACCCCGACGCCCGCGAGCAGCTGCGCGAGCACGCGGCGCTGGCGCTCGGACCCTCCGGTCAGTCGTCGTCCGCGGCGGCGACCGCGAACACGATGTGACGCCGGGCGAGCGTCAGGTATGGATGCAGCTCCACCGGGCCGCCCGACAGCGGCGCCACCGTGGCGTCGGTCAGCGTCAGGAACTCTCGCTCGGGCGCGTTCAGCACGTCAGACACGCGGCTGCGATACCCGTCGCGTGCCAGCGTCAGCTCGCCGACGATGCGGTGTCGCTCGGTCTCGACGCGGATGCGCTCGCGGCGATATTCCATGCCGCTCGGGTCCGACGAGTCATCCTCGGGGGCCGTCTGCGGCGCGGGCGGGGTGTCCGGCTCCTGGGTGCTCACATCGCGCATTATCGCGTGACCGCGTAGATACGGGTGAGCGCCGTGCGCCGCCCGGTCGGGCCGATGGCGAGGATGTGCACCGTCGCGACCATCGCGGTGTGGCGTCCCAGGGCTCGGCGCAGGCGGCTGAGCGCGGAGCCGCCGACGCGCAGGCGCATGTGCCCGGGGTGCACCGGCGGCAGGCCGCGGGCGAGGGCGACCAACGCCACCGCGTGGCGCGCGGAGGAGCTCCCCGATGCCACGGCGGGTGCGAGCATGGCCTTGACGAGGATCTCACAGCCCCGCTGGCAGCTCACCGACAGCGCCAGCGCGCGCCGTGTCAGCACCCCGGAGCGCCGCGGCAGGCTGAGATGCAGCACCGGCGCCAAGTCCAGCGGGGGCGGCCACGCGCCCGGCGCGACGCAGCCCACCCCGGCGGGCGAGGCGGGATCGAAGCGATCGACGCGGTTGTTGTTCGTGTCCGCCACATACACGCTCCCTTCGCAGCCGACGGCCACGGCGGTCGGCTGGGAGAGCTCGCCCAGGCCGATCCCGCGCACACCCCACTTGGCCAGGTAATGGCCGGATTCGTCGAACACCTCGACGCGGTTGTTCACGCTGTCCACCACATACACCCTGCCGGCGGCGTCGACCGCGACCCCGGTGGGGGTGTGCAACCGCCCGTCGCCCGAGCCGAGCTGGCCGAGCTCGCCGAGGAAGGTTCCGTCCGGCGCGAGCTCGACGACGCGGTTGTTGGCAGTGTCGGCCACGAACACGCTGCCCGACGGAGCGACCGCGACAGCGCTGGGATGGTTGAACTGGCCCGTGCCCGACCCGGCCACGCCGTCGCCCCCTTCGGTCCCCACCCGCGCGAGCACCGATCCCGTGGGGGAGTAAACGAGGATGCGGTTGTGATTCGTGTCCGCCACATACAGGTCTCCGGTCGCGGCTGAGACCGCGACCGAGCCCGCTCCGCTGAGCCCCGCGCCGCCGATGTCGGCCGGACCGCCCAGCTCGGACAGGTAGGTGCCTTCGCCCCACAGCTTCGTTACGCGGGCGTTGCCGGTATCGGCGACGTACACCGACCCGTTGGGGTCGAACGCGATGCCCTCGGGTTCGAAGTAGCCGGGCTTGTACCCGCCCGTGCTCGTCCAGGAGCCGAGGAACGTCCCGCCGCCCTGGGCGAACGAGAGGATGCGGTTGCCGTCGGTGTCGGACACGTACAGCCGCCCGGCCGGGTCAACAGCCACCCCGCGGGGCGCCACGAACGCTCCCGGGTCCGCGCGCGCGGGTGTGCCGATCGTGCGCAGATATGCGCCGCTGGAGTCGAACACCTCGACGCGGTCGTTGGCCGTGTCGGCGACATACGTGTCCCCAGCCGGATCGCTGGCCAGCGCGCGCGGGAACGCCAGCTGCCCGCGACCCGAGCCGAAGCCGCCCCATTCGCCCGCAGGGCCGAGCTGGGGATCGAGCTTGACGATGCGATGGTTGATGTCGTCGGCCACATACACGTCGCCGGCCGCGTCGAGGGAGATGCCGTAGGGAAACCCGAACTCGCCCGGGCCGGAGCCGTCCGAGCCGACCGAGCCCTCGTAGGCCCCGCTCGGGCTGAATCGCTCGATGCGATGGTTGTCGTCGTCGGCGACCAGCACCTCGGTCGCGTTGGCGGCGACTCCGCGCGGGTAGGAGAACTGACCGCCTTCGCTGCCCTGTTCGCCCCATTCGAGCGGTTCGCCCCCGGACAGGTTGAACCGCTCGATGCGGTTGTTGCCCGAGTCCGCGACATACACGTATTCGCCCGCCACCGCGATCCCGCCGCCGGGGGGCTGGGTGTAGTTCTCCGAGGAGCCGAATTCGAAGTCCCCCGGTTCGCTGCCCTTATGACCCCAGTCGGTGATGAATTCCCCATTGGAGCTGAACTTCTCGATGCGATCGTGCTCAGAGTCGACCACGTACACGTTCTCCGCGGCGTCGGTCGCCAGGCCGCCGATCGGGCCGAACTGGCCGTGACCGCCGCCGTATGAGCCCCACTCGCCGAGATACGCCCCGGCCGAGCTGAACTTCTGCACGACGTAGCTGAGCTGATCGGCGACATACACGTCGCCCGAGCTGTCCACCGCGACCGCCTCCGGGAACCGCAGCACCGATTCGGCGCGCTGGCCGACGATTGTGGCCGCGGTGTATGGACACGCGGGGGCCGTCCCCGAGCCCGGACAGGCTTCGGCGCGGGCGGGCGCTGGCAGGGTCGCGCCACTCGCCAGCGCGAGCAGCGCGAGCAGCACGGGGAGCGCGAGGCGACGGCGACGGCGATGGCGCCGGGGATGCGTCATCGCCAGATGACAGCACACGATTGTGGCTGACGGAGCGCAGTTGAGTATCCGATTGCAGGATCGTTACACGCGGGCGGTCACGACGGCAGTGAAGCGGTGTCAGCCCACCCGCTCGGGCGCGCGGGCATGCAACCCCGCGCGGGCCAGGGGCATCGCGACGATCGCCGCGTCGGGGTTCTCCGCCGGCCGGTTGCGCTCCTCGCGGACGATGTACAGCGGGCGGTGCTTGACCTCGTCGTAGATGCGCCCGACGTACTCGCCGATCACGCCCAGCGCGATCAGCTGAATCCCGCCCAGCAGCAGGATCGCGATCGTGAGCGAGCTGAACCCCGGCAGGTAGGAGTCGAAGATGCGCAGCACGATCACGACCGGGATCGCGACGAACGCCACGCCCGCGGACAGCAGCCCGACATACGTGGCCAGCTGCAGGGGCAGGTGCGAGAACGAGGCGATCGCGTCCAGCGAGAAGCGCAGCATCTTGCGCAGCGTGTACTTCGTCTCCCCGGCGTGCCGCGCGTCGCGCTCGTAGGAGACGGCGGTCTGGGAGAAGCCGACCCACACGGTCATCCCGCGCAGGAACCGCGAGCGCTCGGTCATGCTCAGCAGCGCGTCCAGCGCCCGGCGGTCGAGCAGGCGGAAGTCGCCCGAGTTGGGCTCCAGGTCGACCTGGGCAAGGCGGTCGAACAGCTTGTAGAACCAGGAGGCCGTCGCCAGCTTGAACGCGGTCTCGCCCTCGCGCGCGCGGCGCACGGCATACACGACGTCCGCGCCCGCGCTCCAGCGGTCGACCATCTCCACGATCAGCTCGGGCGGGTCCTGCAGGTCCGCGTCGATCATCGCCACCACATCGCCGGAGGCGTGCTCCAGGCCGGCGGTCAGCGCGGCCTGATGGCCGAAGTTGCGCGACAGGTGCACCACGCGCACGCGCGGGTCCGCATCGGCGATCCGGTCGAGAATCTCGGGCGTGCGATCGGCCGAGCCGTCGTTGACGAGCACGAGCTCGAACGGATATGCCCCGACCGCGGCGATCGCGCGCTCGACGAACTGCTCGATCAGCTCCTGCTCATCGTACACCGGCGCCACGACGCTGAGCAGCTTGGGGGCGCGCCGGCGCGTTTGTTGCTGGGGGTCTGCGGACATGGCTGGCTTGCTGAGCGGGGCTTGCGAGGTCGTAGCTGGTTAAGTAGCTGAGGATGAAAGATTACGGGACAGCGATATGCCCGCGCTAAACCTGAAGCTGATCGTGCAGTTCCTGAAGTTCGGCATCGTCGGCGTCTCCAACACGCTGATCGCGTTCGCGCTCTACACGATCCTGCTGAAGGTGTTCGGCGTCTGGTACGTCGCAGCGTCGGGGATCGGGTTCGCGGTGGGCGCCGTAAACGGCTTCCTCCTGAACCGTCGCTGGACGTTTAGAGAGCATGTCGGCGACGCGCTGACCCCCGTGCGCTGGGCGGTCGTGCAGAGCTGCGGGCTGGGTCTGAACCTCGGCCTGGTGTACATGTTCGTGCACGGCCTCGGCATGGACGAGCTCCTCGGTCAGATCCCGACGACAGCGATCGTGACGGTGCTGACGTTCGCCGCCAACCGCGCGTGGACGTTCAGGACCCCAGCTTCGGTCGCGCTGGCCGACGGCGACGGGTGACTCACGGCGCCGGGGGCGCGACGGGATCAGCGAAACAGTGTGAGCAGCGACAGCCCGGCGGGGATGCGCCCGCCGCGTCCGATCACCGCGGCCTCCAGCGTCAGCGGACGCTCCAGCAGCCAGTTGACCGGCGCCGGCGGAACCCACAGGTCGAGACTCGACTCGGTTGTCTTGGTGTTGAAGCGATCGAGCACGCGCAGCAGGATCGCGACGGGGAGCAGCAATGAGTTGAAGTAGGTCGTGCGCACCGTCTCCCAGCCGGCCTGCTCGGCGACCCGCTGCAGCGTGCGGCGGGTGTAGCGGCGGTGGTGGTGGTTGATCTCGTCGTGGCCGCTCCACAGCCATTGATACGCGGGGACGGTGACGAGCAGGGCGCCGCCGGGGGCGACGACGCGGCGCAGCTCGCGCAGGGCGCCGAGGTCGTCCTCTAAGTGCTCGATCACATCGAGGGAGACGGCGAGATCGAAGCTCGCCGAGTCAAACGGCATGCTCAACACCGAGCCTTCGATCGCCTCGCCGGCGGAGCGCGCGCGCGCGAGTGCGACGCTGGTGGCCGACAGCTCGACCCCGGTGACCGTGCCGTGGCGGGCGAGCTCGAGCATGTTGCGCCCGCTGCCGCAGCCGGCGTCGAGGATGCGCGCCCGCGCGGGCAGCCGCAGGTTCTCGATCACCCGCTCGAGCACCTGCCGGCGGCCCCGGTACCACCAGTGGCGGTCCTCGACGCGGTGGGTCTGCAGCTCGTAGTCGCGGTCCATCCGCTCCCATCTTTTCCTATACGCCCCCCTGCGCGCGGTGCGCCTCCCGGTGGAGGGGGCGCGGCGGCCGCGCCGGCGGTCGTGGGGCGGGCCGGCGGAGTGCTCGCCGACCGGGCTCAGGAGCCGCCGAGGGCGCGCAGCGAGTAGTCGATCGCGCCGTCCGGGGTCCGCCAGGCGGCGATCGCGCGGTCGGAGTCGGGGTCGACCGCGATCGCGGCTTCGCTCGTGGAGCCGGAGGCGCCCGGCGCGGATATCTGCTGGGGGGCGGTGAAGATGGTCCGACCCGGATAGGCGTCCACCCCGCGGGCGGCATACACCGCCTGGTCGCTGAGGTCCAGCCCGGTGGTGGTGGTGGTGGTGGAGGAGGAGGAGGAGGAGGAGGTTGAGGAGGTTGCGGCGGAGGCGACGGAGGCTGCGGAGGTGGAGGACGAGGAGGAGCTCGGTTGCGGTTCGCTCCACAGCGCGTAGGCCTCGCCGTTCGGCCCCGGGGCGAGGCTCGGCCAGCAGCGCGTTGCGCCCGGGGGCGGAGATCGTGTCGATCGAGCGCACGCCGTTCAGATCGACGGCGGCGGTGCGCACGACCCAGTGCCCCGACTCGGCGCCGGTCCAGGCGAGCATCACCGACTCGGACAGCAGCCGCGCCAGGCGCGGCGGTGGGGGTTCCAGGCCGCCGGGGTCGGTGAAGCGTTCGAGCAGCCGCGGGGCGCCGAAGCGGACGTCCGGCGAGGACAGCTCGGCGTAGACGCGCGTGATCCCACCGCGGGTCTCGCTCCAGGCGATGATCACGCGGTTGTCGTCGCTGCGCAGCGCCGCGATCCGCGCGTGGGGTGCGGCCCGGGCGATGCGCATCGGCGAGCGCGCCGCCCGGTTCGAGCCGGGCATGTCGCGGGCGTAGATCGCTTCGCCGCGCTGCCACACCGCGAGCGCGTCCGAGCGGTAGTCCAGCGCCAGCGCCAGCCCTCCCACCGAGCGACTGGAGGTCACGGGAACCGGTGCGAGGAACGAGCTCTGGTAGTAGCGGTGGACGCGCAGCTCGATCGTGCTCGGCCCGTGGCCTGAGTCTGACGGCGAGAGCAGAGCGACGTCGCCGAGGTAGGCGGTGCTCAGCGCCAGCGGGGCGGGCGGCCCGCCGGTGCTCTGGGGCGCGGAGAATGGTCCCCGCGCCGAGCCTTCGCTGAGCAGCAGTCCGTTCTGCGTGCGCGCCCCAGCCGCAGCCTGCCCGGCGAGCAGCATCCGTCCATGGGGGGCAGCCGCGGCGGCGATCGGTCCGGTGAGCGCGAGCGCCCGGCCGGAGGCGGTGCGCGGGATCTCCGGCCGGCCCGGCGCGTCCCCTCCGGGAGCGATCGCCGAGATCCGCGGCCCGGCGCCGCCAGGGCAGCGGGGCGCGGAGCTCCAGACGATCGCGCCGGGTCCGGTGGCGTGTCGCGGGGCGTCGCTCGGGAACAGGATCGACGGCCCGCCGGCGGCCGAGCAGGCGCTGAGGGTCGCCGGCTGCGACCACGGGCCGCCGTCGGACCGCACGCCGGCCGGCAGCATCGCGATGAGCGCGGTCAGGGCGATCAGCTCGACCCCTCCCACGGCGAGCCGCCGTCGCCGCTGCGCGCGAGCACGAGTCCGCGCGCGAGCCAGCTCCCGCGCGCGGGACCGCGCGCGTGCCCGAGCACCGGAGATGGGTCCTCGCCCGACCAGGACACCGGCGCGGTGGCGCGGTCGGAAGGATGGGTCGGGGCCGAGGGGGCTCAGGTATGAGGATCGGTGTCGGTTGGTCATCGTGCCGGTCGGGGTCTGATACGGACGAGCGCGCGCTCGGGCTCGACTGAGCGCCTCATCCACTCTGGCGCCTATCGTGTTCTGTTCGTGCCCACCCCCTTTTTTGCCTCCCTCGACAGCGGCGAAGCCGTGTTGCGGTTTCCCTATGACGATCGTCTGCGCCTGCTCCTGCGTGCAATCCCCGGGCGGCGCTGGGATCCCGGCGAGCGGGCGTGGCGCATACCGCTCGACCCCGAGCGGGCGGAGGCGCTGGCGCGGCTGATGGCGGGCCTGCCGGGCCGCCCGCAGGTGAGCGACGCGCTCGCCCGGGCGATCGCGCGCCGTCGCGCCAGGCGCCGTCACGGAGAGTGCGTGCTGGACCTGGCGCGGCCCGACGAGAACTGGTGGCTGAGCTTTCCGACGGATGTCGAGGAGGAGCTCGTGCGGGCGCTGCTCGAGCACCCCGACTCCTGCAGCCTGCCGGCGATCGGCCGAGCGCTGATCCCGCTCGACGAGCTCTCCGAGAGCATCGTCCGCGGGCTGCTGGGGGACAGCTCGAACGGGCTGCGACTCACCGAAGACGCGGAGCATGCGCTCACCGAGATCGCACAGCGTGAGCGCGCCGCACAGCCGATGCACGGTACGCGGGGAGCCGATCTTCACGCCGAGGCTCGCGCCCGCGCCCGCGCCGAGGCCCAACCCGAGCGCGTAATTCCCTGGCACGGCACGATCGGTGTGGCGGGCGAGCCTGGCGAGCCCGTGTTCCTGCTGATCGGCGAGATCCAGCGTCTGCCCTCGGAGTTGCGCGAGCGCGCGGCGAGCGCGCCGGGCGGTGCGACGGTCCCGCTCACGCTGGACTCCTGGCAGCTGATGGATGGGCAGCTCAGCGGCTGGATCAGCAAGGCCGCGTCGCGCTGTGTGGCGGCCTTGCACGAGGGTAGGCCTGTTCCCCCGGCAGTGCTGGAGGTATCGAGCGTGCACGAGGACCCGGCGTTCGTGCTCGCGCCGGGTCACGATGCCGCACAGCTCGAGGAGTTCGCGGCGCTTGCGGGCGCGTCATCGCCCGGGCGCCCAGATGTTCGCCGTGGCGCGGGGAATGAGCATGCGCGGCTGCCGGCGATCCGCGCCGATCCATATTGCGTTCCGGAGCTCGACCGGTTCATCGCCGCGCATGAAACCTGGATCGATCCCGAGGCGCTCGCGCTGCTGCAGGAGATCCGCGAGCAGCACGCCCACGCCCAGGGGCTCGTCACGCTCTCAGCCGCGACCGACGGGGAGCTGGACGTACCCGGCCTGGGCGGCGAGCTCAAGCCGTTTCAGCGCGCCGGGGTGAGCTACCTGCTCGCTCAGCGCCGCGCGTTTCTCGCCGACGAGCAGGGCCTGGGCAAGACGATCGAGGCGCTCGCCACGCTGCAGGCCGACGGCGCGTTCCCGGCGATCGTCGTGTGCCCGGCGAGCCTCAAGCTCAACTGGCTGCGCGAGATCGAGCGCTGGCTGCCGGGGCGCAGCGCGCGAGCGCTGGTGGGGACCGGGGCCCCCGTCCCGGACCCGCCGGCGGACATCACTGTCGTCAACTACGACATCGTGGCCGCGCGGCTGGATGAGCTGCGCGGGCTGGCGCCGCGCGCGCTGGTGCTGGACGAGTCGCACTACTGCAAGAACGGGGCGGCCAAGCGCACCCAGGCCGTGCAGCGGCTGGCGGGCGCCGTGTCCGAACGACGGGCTCGTGCTCGCGCTGACCGGCACGCCGGTGATGAATCGCCCGCCCGAGCTGATCTCGCAGCTGCGGATCGTGGGGCGGATCGCCGACTTCGGCTCGGGCGCCCAGTTCGGCAGGCGCTTTCGCGGGCCCGACGCGCACATGCGCCTGCACTGGCACCTGCGTGCGCGCTGCTTCGTGCGCCGCCTGAAGGCCGACGTCCTGCCGCAGCTGCCGCCGAAGACGCGCAGCGTGGTGCCGGTCGAGCTCGACAACGAGCACGAGTACCGGTTCGCCGAGCGCGATGTGATCGCGTGGCTTGCAAGCCAGCCGCTGGACCTGCGCACGCTCGACGCGAAGGTCGCGGCCGCTCTGCGCGCGGAGCGGCTCGTGCGGCTGAACGCGCTCAAGCTGCTCGCCGCGCGCGGCAAGCTCCACGCGGCCCTGGCCTGGATCCACGACTTCTGCTCCTCGGGCGAGCGGCTGGTCGTGTTCGCCAAGCACCGCGAGATCCAGCGCGCGGTGCTCGAGCGGTTCCCGGGGGCGCTGCACATCCTCGGCGAGGACGGCCACGCGGCCAGGGACGCGTCGCTGCGCGAGTTTCAGGCGCCCGACGAGGGCTCCGGCAACCAGCTGATCGTCTGCTCGATGGAGGTGGCCGGCCAGGGCCTGACGCTGACGCGCTCCTCCAACGTCGTCTTCCTCGAGCTCGACTGGACGCCGGCCAAGCACGACCAGGCCGAGGACCGCTGCCATCGCATCGGCCAGCAGGACGCGGTCAACGCGACCTATCTGCTGGCCGCGGGAACGATCGACGAGACGATTGCGACACTGCTGGAGCGCAAGCGGGCGGTCATCGGCGCCGTCACCGACGGACGCGAGCAGGACGAGGAGGGCGTGCTCGACGCGCTCGTGCGAGAGCTGGCGGGCGAGCCCTACCGGGCCCTGCGCGCCGTGGCGTAGCCGCGCATCGTGCCGCGCGGGGCCCACGGGCATGCGCCGCGCCGCGCCGCGCGGGGCACAGAGGCATAGGGCCCCCACGACGCCCCGACGCGCCCGCCCGCGGTGTTACGTTGTAGGGCATGCCCGATGCGCGTGGGGTGCGACAGGAGGAGGCTCCAGGGCCCGGACTCGGACTCGGTCTGCTCGGCCCCCGGACGCGGCATCTGGCGGCGCTCGAGTTCGGCTCCAAGGCGCAGTTCGACGATCCGCGCCAGGAGTGGCGCAGGCTGTTCAGCGAGCTGCTCGGCACGTTCTTTCTCGTGCTCGTCGCGGCGGGCGGCGGGATCCTGCACGGCGAGGGCCAGATCAGCCTGGCTGCGGCGGTCGTGGCGCCCGGGCTGATGGTGATGGCGATCATCCTGTTCATGGGCGCCGTTTCGGGCGCGCACCTGAACCCGGGGGTGTCGCTGGCGTTCGCCCTGCGCGGGGACTTCCCGTGGAAGCGCGTCCCCGGCTACATCATCATCCAGCTGGTCGGCGCGACACTGGCGTGCCTGTTCCTGCGAGCCGTGTTCGGCGACGTCCAGCATCTCGGCGCCACCCTGCCCGGGCCCGGGTATGCGAACTGGCAGGCGCTGCTGATGGAGGTCGTGCTGACCGTGGGGCTTGTCAGCGTGATCCTGGGGACCGCCTCGGCCGCCCAGAACGTCGGCGCGATTGCGGCGCTGGGCGTCGGCGGATACATCGCGCTCGCCGGCCTGTGGTCCGCGCCGGTGAGCGGCACCTCGATGAACCCGGCGCGCTCGTTCGGGCCGGCGCTTGCGAGCGGGGACTTCTCGAGCTACTGGGTCTACCTGCTCGGCCCGCTCGCGGGGGCCGTGATCGCCGTCGGCTGCGCATACGTGCTGCGTGGACGCGGCGGAGACCCGATCAGCTACGCCGCGGGCTCCGGCGAGCTGGACACGGGCGCGCTGCGCGCGAAGCAGCGGCTCTCACAGGAGATCGACCGCGGCGAAGCGAACCCGCCGGGCGTCGACGGCTAGAGCCCCGTCTCGGCGACGATCCGCCCGGACTTGACCGCCTTGGCCAGCGCCCGGTAGTCGCGCTCGTTCTGCTCGGCATAGGCATGTGAGAACTCGACGAGCGCGCGGTCAAACACCGAGCCCTTGCCGAGGTAGGCGGCGATCGCGATGCGGTCGCCGCTGCGCGCGTGCGCGCGAGCCAGCGTCCAGCCGCACAGCCTTCCGTAGGTGGCAAGGCCCTTCGGCACCATCTGCTCGATTTCCGCCGAGCCCTTCCAATCCTTCAGTTGACGACCGTAGAAGTCGCGGGCCTTGCCATCGAGTCCCCCCTCGACGTGGACCCAGCCGAGGAAGATGTCGCTGCTGGCCTGCATCAGCCTCTGTCCGGTGACCACGCGCTCACCGTGGTTGGTGAACTCGCTTGGGCCGAGGAACTCCTCGAGCACCGAGGCCTCGGCCTCCTTTATCTGCAGGAACAGCGGGTCCTGTCCATCGCGGCCGAGCATCAGCGCGATCCATGCGCGCGTGCCGACGCTCCCGACGCCAACGACCTTGCGCGCGAAATCGGTCAGGCGAAACTCCTCGAGCAACGCCTGCCGGTCGTGGTCGAGTGAGCCGCGATAGGAGCGTAGGAGTCCATGCAGATCCTCGAAGAACTCCTCGCGCGCACTGCCCTCGAGGAGATCGTGGATGGGCACGATCAGAGGTGGCTCGGCGACGATGCGTGCCTCGCCGTCCACCACCTGTGTAAGTTTGGAGAACGCCGACATGCTGTCCTTGGTACGTGCCTTGGCGAGGGTCTTCTCGGTCCGCTTGATCATCTTGGCCTCGAGCTGCGATTCGAGCTCCTTGAGGGTGTCCTCGATCTCCAGGCGGGCATACCAGACGTCGAGGTTCTTCATCTTGGCGAAGCTCGCCATCGCGGTGCGGTACTCCTCGACGGTGTCCAGCACTGCCCGGTCCTGGTCCTTGGCGGCAAAGTCGTTGTCGCGCGCGGCGATCAGCATGCTCGCGGCCAGCCGCTTGACGTCCCACTCCCACGGCCCGGGGAGCGTCTCGTCGAAGTCGTTGACGTCGAACACCAGCCGGCGCTCGGGCGAGGCGAACACGCCGAAGTTCGACAGGTGCGCGTCCCCGCAGCACTGCGCGGTCAGGCCCGAGCGCGGCGTCGCCGCCAGGTCGCCGGCCATGATCATCGCGGCGCCGCGGTAGAACGTGAACGGCGAGACCAGCATGCGGCCATAGCGGATCGGCACCAGCTCGGGCACGCGCGTCTGCGCCTGGCGTTCGAGCACCTCGACCGGATCGGGGCGGTGCGCCGCCGGCTCGAAGGACGCGTGGCCCGAGCGCGGGACCTCGGCTCGCGCCGCCTTGCCGCGCGCCACGCGCTCGGCGACGCTCAGGTGCGCTATCGCCGCCGAGGCTGCATCGCTCACCGTGGCCATCCGCAGACGATACTCCCGACCAATTTCGACAGGCCCGATCGTCCTGACCGGCTGTCGAGAACGCGATCGTCTGATTTGGGACCGCTGTCCAGTGTGCCGGGGACCCGCGCGGCCGAACATTACGGACATGACCCATAGACACGAGCGCAACGTCGAGCGCACCATCCGCTTCTGGATCGCCCAGCAGGAGCGCAACCAGCGCAAGGGCAGGCAGGCCGCCCGGTTCAAAGTGCACGCGGACACGCAGGGTGTGCGCCGCCAGAGCCCCGGCGCGCCTCCCACTCGCTGAGGCGGGCTCGGGCAAAGAAGCCGGAACAGCAAGACATGGAGATATGGTGGGGCTGAGACCGATGTACGTCAGAGAGCGCGGCCAAAGCACCGCCGTCGCGCAGCGCCCGACCGTTCAACCTTCCACAATCCATGGCATGATGTCCTCTTGTTGTTCGACAGGAAGGGGCGCAATGGCTGACGCAGAAAACGACGACATAGAGCCCGACGCGACAGCGCCCGGCGCCGACGGTAGAAGCCGTCTCATGCAAGAAGTGGCCGAGCAGATGGATGCCATCGAAGGCGACCTTGGACGCGACTTCGAGATCGGCCGCGTCATAACCATCGTCGAGGTAACGGGACCTGACGGCAATGTCGGGATTCGCGTTCGAGCCGGGCAGCTTCCGTGGGTCTCACTGGGGATGCTTGATTGGGCGAAAAAAAGCCTGGAAGCCTCACTGGCGGGGGGCTGAGCCCCGCCACCAGGGCTACGGTGTCGCCGTCTCAGTCGCCGCCGCGATGGGCCTCGAGCAGCCGCGACTTCATTCCGCCTGTACGCAGTCGTCCGCCGAACGCGGCCTCTGCCGAGGGCTCCGCGTTGAGTGCCGCGGTAATCGTGGTGTGATCGAGCCCGAGCCTGGCGGGCCGAAGACACAGGTGCATGCACAAAGTCTGAGTGATTGCTAGCCTTTATCGGCCATGTTGATCAGTCGCGATTAGACCTTCACAGAAGGTAGCGCCCTCCGGGCGCCACTCGCATCCGCGAGCCACGATCCGACTAAAAGGAACATCAGCATGGAGAACCCGCGCCGCGGGCGCGTGGTCGAGCAGCACTTCCTCAACCTAGATCTTGGCCTGAGTCTGGTTGGTGCGGGTACTACTTTTGATCTCGCCCTTGAGCAACTTCTCGAGCAGCCGGATTTGGACGTTGGGGTGCTCGGTCTTGGCCGCCAGCGAGTCGAGGAGCTCGCGCGTGCGCCTCGCTACTTCCCGCTGGACGGGCGGGGAGGACGAGGAGCCACCGAGCCGCCTCGCTTCTCCAGGTTGAAGATCGTCTGCGGCAGTTTGGGCACCGATCCCGGCGGCGGCACGCTGGTCGGTTTGGCCGGCGGCGGAGGTGGGGGTTGTGGTGCAGGAGCAGAGTCCACGGAGCCGATTCAACTACCGCAGGTGCAGGGAGACCGATCGAAGATAGGCCAGCAGGGCCTTCGGGGCGCGCAGGAACTCTCTCCACGACGGGAACAGGCCCGCTTCAAAGTGCCCGAGATCTCCGTCGATCCGCGGCAACTCCTCGGTGGAAAGCCGTGGCTGCGCCGGGCGCTCGTCTCGCGGCGCCTCCCGACCGCTCGTGGTCTGCGCGCTGCGTGTCTTTCGCTCAGCCATAGCGGCTAGTGTAGCTCATCTTCCCGCGAACGTGACAATCAGTGTCATGACGAATGTCATCAGCGACACCGTGAGCACCCATGTCTTGATCTGGAGTCGTCTGTAAGTTGTCTCGATAGCCCTGTCCAGGATGTCTATGAGCCCCAACGAAATGCCTTCCTCTGTAAGTCCGCCGAGGCGAACGTAGGCCTTCACCGGGGTCAGTTCCATGTCGACCCCTCCCTGCAGCAGCGCCACGAGGGCGAGCAGGCCCGATACTCCGATTGCGATCACGGGCTGCCACCAGTCGTGCCCCAGCATCGGTTGCACGCTCGGACGCAGCAGCAAAGCAAGCCCCGCATTTGATCGTTGTAGTGTGTTAGACTACATACAACTACATGAATTCTCAGGCAACCCAGAAGCCGTTCTCGATCCGCATGAGCCCGCGGACGCTTGCTCGCCTGGGCGTGGGTGCACAGCGCCGCGGCGAGGCCAAGTCAAGGACGGCCGAGCGCCTGATCGACGAGGGCCTGCGCATGGAGGACCACCCCGGGATCGTGTTCAAGGACGGCCCACGGGACGCCGCGCGGCGCTCGTCATGGGACCGGACGTGTGGGAGGTCGTGAAAACGCTCAAGGAAACGGGGCCCGCGCAGGAGCAGGCGATCGCGGGCGCCATGTTCTGGGGCAACTTGTCACGCGCACAGGTCGAGGTGGCCCTACGCTATTACGGCGACTTCCCCGAGGAGGTGGACGCACGTATTGCCTTCAACCACGAGGAGGCCGACCGGCAATACGCCGCGTGGAAGCGCACGCAGGATGCACTCGCCTGAGCCGTGAAGCTCATGCTCGACGAGATGTACACGCACGCGATCGCCGAGCAGCTCCGCGCTCGCGGACACGATGCCGACGCGGTGGTCGAGCGTGCGAGCTGCGCGCGCTCGCGGACACGGACCTGTTCGCGCTGGCCCAGACCGAGCAGCGCAGGGTCGTTACGGAGGACATCCCGACCTGAGCGTCATCGCCGACGATTACGACCAGCGCGGCCAGGTCCATTACGGTCTCGTGCTTGTTGACCGTGGCCGCTTCCCCGCGCAAGCCCGGGAACCATCGGGCGCATGGTCACCGCCCTGGACCGACTACTGAACGAGCATCCCGACGACACGCCGACAAGCCTGCGCCACTGGCTTTGAGGCCAGCCCGGCGGGGACATTCAACAGGTCGCTCATCGAGTTGACGAAGATCATTCGCGATCGTGACCACCTCAGCGGCTGCTCCAACCGCTGGGGCCACAGCTTGAGCGCAAACCCTGCTCGTAGGGATGCCCTGGGATTCCACGCCAGCGCTCGGCGAACGTCTCGGCGTAGCAGTGGGGGCGATCAGAGGAAGCGATGCGCTCTACAGCTGGGCCGGCCATATCAGCTCTCGCGTCCAGAGAGCGTTCAGACGAGCGTATCGAGCAGCTTGCGCAGCTCGTCGTTCATCGGTGGTGGCGAGGCGGCGTCCTCACAGCACGGCGGCTTCTCTGGCCGTCGGCGGCCGACCGTGGCAAGACCTGGCAGCGTCTCGGCGAGTGACGCTGCAGGGTTGCTCTCGGGTGTGTGCTGATCGACGGCGACGATCACGACGCGCGCGTCATCTGGATATGCGGTGTACATGCGCCAAGCGTTCGCGAGGTGACGGGCGCACAGCGGATAGTCGCCTCCGTCGGTGGCGGCGAGCTTGTAGCCGCCGGCAACGCATCCGCGTCCGCCAAGCTCGTCACGCGCCGCCTCGTAGCCGGCTCGCTCAGTCCGGCTCATCTGCTGCGCCACCGCGTCGCGCACCTGCGGTGTGCGGAGGACCTCGAAGGCCATCAGGCCGGTTCGAGTTCACCGCGTGCGAGCTGCTCCAAGCCCTCCTTGACTGCCGGGCTTTGGCGTGCCTGGCGATCATCGAGATAGTCCACGAGCGCCTGGAGCCACTCGCGGTCCTGGCCGCGTTCCCGCAACTCGTCAAGCGCGCGGCTCACGCTCCGCAGGCTCTCGGGTTCGATCTCCACGGGGCTCGAGCCCTCGATCGCGCGCAGCGCGCCACGGGCTATCCACGAGCGCACGGTCGGCACAGAGACACCGAGCCGTCGCGCGGCCTGGGCGACCGGCACACCAGCGGCATGGCCGATCCCCTCAAGCGTGCGATGAGCTTCCTGCATCGCCTCGATCGCCGCATCCCGATGGCCGCTCTACAGTGCGTCACGAGCGTCGTCAAGCGAGATCAGCGCCATCGTCACTGATTGTGCGTCACGCTTTCCCATAGCAGCAGCCTAGCACCACGGCTTTCGAGAATCAAGCCTAATATTGAAAGCAGGCGGGATGCCGCGCCAGT
>CAWEFQ010000004.1:0-93042 GCA_963808385.1 uncultured Solirubrobacterales bacterium
TCCTACTCTCCCAGGCCCTTGCGAGCCAAGTACCATCGGCGCTGAGGGGCTTAACTGCTCTGTTCGGAATGGGAAGAGGTGTTTCCCCCTCGCCAAGGCCACCGGAAAAAGACGAGAGACCTCGCCCTCCAGGTCCTTCAAAACTGCACAGCGCCACAAACGCGTATCACCACCCCTTCCGGGGCAATCAAAAAAATCCGTCAAGCCCTCGACCGATTAGTACCGGTCTCCTTCGGACGTTACCGTCCTTCCAGATCCGGCCTATCAACCTGGTGGTCTACCAGGGGTCTTACTCCCTCTAGGGGATGGGAGAACTCATCTTGAGGCCGGCTTCCCGCTTAGATGCCTTCAGCGGTTATCCGATCCACACGTAGCTAGCCTGCTATGCCCTTGGCAGGACAACAGATACACCAGAGGTGCGTTCATCCCGGTCCTCTCGTACTAGGGACAAATCCTCTCAATTCTCCAACGCCCACGGCAGATAGGGACCGAACTGTCTCACGACGTTCTGAACCCAGCTCGCGTACCGCTTTAATGGGCGAACAGCCCAACCCTTGGGAGCAACTCCACCCCCAGGATGCGACGAGCCGACATCGAGGTGCCAAACCGGGCCGTCGATGTGGACTCTTGGGCCCGATAAGCCTGTTATCCCCGGAGTACCTTTTATCCGTTGAGCGACGGCACTTCCACTTGCTACCGCCGGATCACTAAGACCTGCTTTCGCACCTGCTCGACTTGTCAGTCTCGCAGTCAAGCTCCCTTACTACCTTTACGCTCTACGCACGATTTCCAACCGTGCTGAGGGAACCTTTGTGCGCCTCCGTTACATTTTAGGAGGCGACCGCCCCAGTCAAACTACCCGCCTGGAACTGTCCAGCACCCGGATTCACGGAATGCTGTTAGAAATCCAATACACCAAGGGTGGTATCTAAAGGTTGGCTCCACACCGGCCGCAACCGGTGCTTCAAAGCCTCCCACCTATCCTGAGCGAGATGCACCGAATCCCAATACCAAGTTGTAGTAAAGGTTCACGGGGTCTTTCCGTCTAGCCGCGGGTACTCGGCATCTTCACCGAGACTGCAATTTCACCGAGCCCCTCGTTGAGACAGTGCTGAAGTCGTTACGCCATTCGTGCAGGTCGGAACTTACCCGACAAGGAATTTCGCTACCTTAGGACCGTTATAGTTACGGCCGCCGTTTACCGGGGCTTAGCTTCGCTGCTTCGGGTCAAGCCCTAACAACTCCACGTAACCTTCCGGCACCGGGCAGGCGTCAGCCCCTATACGTCGTCTTACGACTTAGCAGAGACCTGTGTTTTTGGTAAACAGTCGCTTCAGCCTATTCACTGCGGCCCCCTCGGGCTCCAGACGCGAAGTCCTTCACCCTACTGGGGCGCCCCTTATCCCGAAGTTACGGGGCTATTTTGCCGAGTTCCTTAACGAGGGTTATCTCGATCACCTTAGTATTCTCTACTTGCCCACCTGTGTCGGTTTTGGTACGGGCACGCGCTTCCTCCCTAGAGGATTTTCTTGGAGGTATGGCGTCAGGGACTCGCCGGCTTAGAGCCAGCTGGCATCGCACCTCAGGTTATGCGGCCCCGCATTTAACATGGGCCACCCCTACATGCTTACCCCAGGGCAACCATCGCCTGGGTTCCCTTAGCCTTCCCCGTCCCCCCATCGGTCAAACGGAAGCGACGTGGTACAGGAATATCAACCTGTTGGCCATCGACTACGCCTTTCGGCCTCGCCTTAGGTCCCGACTAACCCTGAGCAGACGAACTTTACTCAGGAATCCTTGGGCAATCGGTGGAAAGGATTCTCACCTTTCTTTCGTTACTTATGCCGGCATTCTCACTTCCCATGCCTCCACGGCTGGCTTACGCCGCCGCTTTACTGGCATGGGAACGCTCTCCTACCGCGCGATCGATCCGAAGATCTCACGCACCCGCAGCTTCGGTGACTAGCTTGAGCCCCGTTACATTGTCCGCGCTCGAACACTTGACCAGTGAGCTGTTACGCACTCTTTCAAGGGTGGCTGCCTCTAAGCCAACCTCCTGGTTGTCTATGCACTCGAACATCGTTTCCCACTTAGCTAGTACTTTGGGACCTTAGCTGGCGGTCTGGGCTGTTTCCCTTTCGACGCTGAAGTTTATCCCCCAGCAACTGACTCCCGGAGTAGACGTGATGGTCTTCGGAGTTTGCCTGAAGTCGGTAACCTGGTAGGGCCCCTAATCCAAACAGTGCTCTACGGCCACCACGTAATTTATCCGAGGCTATACCTAAATATATTTCGGAGAGAACCAGATATCACTGAGCTTGATTAGCCTTTCACTCCGACCCACAGGTCATCCGCCCAGTTTTCAACCTAGGTCGGTTCGGCCCTCCACGAGGTCTTACCCCCGCTTCAGCCTGCCCATGGGTAGCTCGCTCAGTTTCGGGTATACCGCCTACGACTATGTCGCCCTATTAGGACTCGCTTTCGCTACGGCTCCGCTCATCGCTTAACCTTGCCGCAGACGAGTAACTCGCCGGCTCGTTATGCAAAAAGCACGCGGTCACAGAACAAGTCTGCTCCCACCGCTTGTAGGCGCGCGGTTTCAGGTACTATTTCACTCCCCTTCCGGGGTACTTTTCACCTTTCCCTCACGGTACTAGTCCGCTATCGGTCACCAAGGAGTACTTAGCCTTGGAGGGTGGTCCCCCCAGGTTCAGTCCGCGTTTCACGGGCGCGGACTTACTCAGGAACGTCTGACGGAAGATCATGCAATTTCGTCTACGGGACGATTGCCCTCTATGGTGCGCGGTTCCACGCGCTTTGACTATCACATGATTTTGTAACTTCCGCCGAGCCAGACACGACTCGGAACAAACGCCCTACAACCCCCGACAGGCAACGCGTGTCCGCTTACACCTGTTGGGTTTGGGCTGATCCCCTTTCGCTCGCCACTACTCAGGGAGTCTCTTTTGATTTTCTTTCCTCGGGGTACTGAGATGTTTCACTTCCCCCGCTTGTCTTCACCCGGCCTATGTGTTCAGCCGGGGATAACGCCGCATTACCAGCGCTGGGTTTCCCCATTCGGGAATCCACGGGTCAAAGGCTATTCAGCGCCTAACCGTGGCTTATCGCAGCCGTTCACGCCCTTCATCGACTCTTGGTGCCAAGGCATCCACCATGCGCCCTTACTATCTTGACGGTGATCTGGCCCAACATTCACGCCTAGCGTCACGTGCGTTCCATGCGGCGGACTTTTGCACTCGAGAGCGCATCCGTACTCCACATCGAACAGGTGACACAGACGATCTTGCAGGGCCCGGTGATACCCGTTATCAGCCGCCGCTTATCGATGGCGGCTGAATTGTGGCTTCTGTGCAGTTTTCAAGGACCGTGGAGAGGCGATAACGCCGGCCTATCGCTCGCTTTGATGGAGGCGATCTTAGATCGCTTCACACGAGCTCCGGACGGACGCCGGTCTCTCAAAACTCAACAGCATGCTGGGGTAGTTTTGCGGCTGAGGCCGCTTGTGCTCCCCAAGTAGTAAGGGAGGCGCGCAACGTTCAGCCATCCAGCCAGGTTCGGTCGACATGCTAGGCCCGATCGCTCGAATGCCATCCGATCCTTCGCGCTCTATTACGACGAGCTCGAGGCCGGACGGTCGCTGCGATCGGGGCACTGTTATGTGCTCCCTAGAAAGGAGGTGATCCAGCCGCAGCTTCCGCTACGGCTACCTTGTTACGACTTCACCCCAGTCACGAGCCCCACCTTCGACGGCTCCCTCCCTTGCGGGTTAGGCCACCGGCTTCGGGTGTTGCTCACTCCCGTGGTGTGACGGGCGGTGTGTACAAGGCCCGGGAACGTATTCACCGCGGCAATGCTGATCCGCGATTACTAGCAACTCCGCCTTCATGCAGGCGAATTTCAGCCTGCAATCCGAACCGAGACGCACTTTAAGGGATTCGCTCCACCTCGCGGTATCGCAGCCCTCTGTATGCGCCAATGTAGCACGTGTGTAGCCCTGGACATAAGGGGCATGAGGACTTGACGTCATCCCCACCTTCCTCCGGTTTGTCACCGGCAGTCTCGCATGAGTCCCCAACTGAATGCTGGCAACATGCGACGGGGGTTGCGCTCGTTGCGGGACTTAACCCAACATCTCACGACACGAGCTGACGACAGCCATGCACCACCTGTGAACCTGCCCCGAAGGGAAGGCGTGTTTCCACGCCGGTCAGGCACATGTCAAGCCCAGGTAAGGTTCTTCGCGTCGCGTCGAATTAAACCACATGCTCCGCTGCTTGTGCGGGCCCCCGTCAATTCCTTTGAGTTTTAGCCTTGCGGCCGTACTCCCCAGGCGGACAACTTAATGCGTTAGCTTCGACACGGGGGGAGTCGACACCCCCCACATCTAGTTGTCATCGTTTACAGCGTGGACTACCAGGGTATCTAATCCTGTTTGCTCCCCACGCTTTCGCGTCTCAGCGTCAGTCACGTCCCAGCGAGCTGCCTTCGCCATTGGTGTTCCTCCTGATATCTGCGCATTTCACCGCTACACCAGGAATTCCACTCGCCCCTTCCGGACTCTAGCCCCACAGTATCCACCGGCATTCCAGGGTTGAGCCCTGGACTTTCACAGCGGACTAATGGGGCCGCCTACACGCTCTTTACGCCCAATAATTCCGGACAACGCTTGCACCCTACGTATTACCGCGGCTGCTGGCACGTAGTTAGCCGGTGCTTCTTGTGAAGGTACCGTCACTCCGTCCGGCTATTCACCGGAGAAGCTTCGTCCCAACTGAAAGGGGTTTACAACCCGAAAGCCTTCTTCCCCCACGCGGCGTTGCTGCGTCACGCTTTCGCGCATTGCGCAAGATTCCCCACTGCTGCCTCCCGTAGGAGTCTGGGCCGTGTCTCAGTCCCAGTGTGGCTGATCGTCCTCTCAGACCAGCTACCCATCGAAGCCTTGGTGAGCCGTTACCTCACCAACAAGCTAATGGGCCGCGGGCCCATCTCGATGCGGAGGCCGAAGCTTCCTTTCCCCTTGCGGGCACATCCGGTATTAGCCCGAGTTTCCTCGGGTTGTCCCGGTCATCGAGGCAGGTAACCCACGTGTTACTCACCCGTTCGCGGCTCTGCCCCAGGGCAAGCCCTGGTTCGTCGCTCCACTTGCATGTGTTAAGCACGCCGCCAGCGTTCGTCCTGAGCCAGGATCAAACTCTCCGTGAAGAACTTCACGAAAAGCTGTCATGGAGTTGCCGGACGACCCGAAGGCCGGCCGACTGGAGGGAACCTATACACCGTGGTCCCCAACCATGACGGGGTACTTCCCTACTTGACTCTTTGTACCGCCACCGTGAACGCAAAGCGCTCCCGTTGACGGGTCGAACCTGGACGCACACCACGATCGAGAATCGATCGTAGATGCGCATGCTGTTGAGTTTTCAAAGACCGCCGTGCCTCTATCCAGAAGGTGCTTCCTTCCGTGGAGACCTGCTCGCACCACGTCCGAGGACGCAGATCGGCGCGAACGGAACACTATAGCGCAATCGAGCCGAGATGACCAGAGGGCTCGTCAGGACCCCTCACCGCCCTGCGTCCGCTGCCCCAGACCTCGCTCGACCCCGAAGCTGCTGACGAGGCTGTTCGCCAATCAAGGATTACGATCGAGTCGATGGTGTTAGTATGTTTGCGAACAGCGATGTCCGTGACCTTCTTCAATCGCACCGACGAGCTGCAGGCGCTGGAGGAGCGCTGGGCCTCCGGGCGGGGAGAGCTCGTGATCGTCTTCGGTCGCCGGCGAGTGGGCAAGAGCCGGCTGATCACGCACTGGGGAGAGCAGCGCCGGCACCTCTACTACGAGGCGACCGGGGGCAGCGAACGCGATCATCTCGAGGACATCAGTCGCGAGATCGCCCGCGTGTCGGGGCGCCGCATCCATGAGGAGCAGCCACTGACGAGCTGGCGAGCCGTGTTCGCGGCGTTCGCGGAACTGCTCGCAGACGAGCCGATCCTGATCGCGCTGGACGAGTTTCAGTTCCTCGCACGCCGCAGCCCGGAGATCGGCTCGCTGGTCAATGATCTGATCGAGCGCAACAAGGACAACGCGAATCTACGTCTGATCCTCGCGGGCAGCGACGTGTCGTTCTTCGAGCAGCAGGTCGTCGGCTATGGCGCAATCTCCTACGGGCGTCGCACAGGTTCGCTGCGCCTCGAGCCTTTCACGTGGTCGGACATCGAGCCGTTCATCGGAGGCTGGAGTACCGAGGATCGCGTTCGAGCATGGGCCGTCTACGGCGGCATGCCCTACTACCTGGACGAGCTTGACCCGACGGATGATCTCGCGGAGAACATCTTGCGCACGATCCTGCTCCCCGACGGCCTGCTGCGAGAGGAGCCGCAGTTCCTGCTCGCCCAAGAGTCACGCATCCGCGAGCGCGACACCTACATGTCCACCCTGCGCGCGATCGCCGCCGGCTACACGAAGCTCGGCGAGATCGCTCAGCGCATCCAGCGCCGCCCGAACGACGCCCGCTCGTTCCTTCAGACACTGGAGGACATGCGTCTCGTGCGCCGCCGCTATCCGATCGCCAAGCCCGGCGGCACGAAGGTGTTCTACGCGATCACCGACCCATTCCTGCGCTTCTGGTTCAGATTCGTCGCCCCGTATGAGAGTCGCCTGCAAAGCCGCTCCTCGGCACGGCGACACCTGCACGAGACCGTTCTGCCCGCACTCGACGAGTTCGTCTCGCGCGACGGTTTCGAGGAGGTCTGCCACCGCTGGGCGCTGGAGCACGTACCGCGGGCCGCGGAGGTCGGCCGCTGGTGGGGCTCAAAGCGCATACGCACCCCAGAGGGTCTGCGCACCCGCCGATACGAGGCCGACGTGGCCGCCATCGACGCCGATGCCAACATCGTCGCGCTCGGCTCATGCAAGTGGAGCAACGCCCCCCACGACACCGGCGAGCTCGACAAGCTCGAAACCGTGGCGCGGATGCTCGACATCGATACGCCACCGCTCTACTTCTTCGACCGCACCGGCTTCTCCCCACGACTACAGCAAATCGCCCACGAACGCCCCGACGTGCACCTGATCATGACATCTGACATGAGCTGAACAGTCGCCCAGCCGACCGATGGCGTGGTGGCGCCGGTCGGGGAGATCGCCGAGCCCGCCGTACCGTCGATCACCCCGCGCGCAGCCGTGCGAACCGGCGCTTGCCCACCTTCAGCACCTGCCCGTCGGCGCGCTCGGCCGCCACGTCGTGCTCCCCCTTCCCCAGCACGGACCCACCGAGCGTCACCCCGCCCTGGTCGATCAACCGCCTGGCCTCCGACCGGGACATCCCGAACGCCTCGGCCATCGCCTCGGGCATGTGCACCGTCCCGTCCTGGCCTACGCGCACGCGTGCGTCTGAGACTGTCTCGGGCGCTGCGTGCTCGATGTGCACCCGGTCGAACTCTTGCTCGGCTGCCTGCGCGTCCGCCTCGGAATACAGCCACGCGACGATCCCACGCGCGAGCGCGCGCTTGGCGTCCCGGGGTTGCAGTTGGCTGGGTACGGGATCGGGCGGAGGGTCCGGCGGGTGGTCGGGCGGGGTCCCTATCAACGGCGCCTCGTGCAGCAGCAGCCGGTAGTACTCCTCCATCGCCTCGTCGGGAATGCTCATTGTCTTGCCGTACATCTCCGCCGGCGCGTCGGTCACCCCGATCTGGTTGCCCAGCGACTTGGACATCTTCCTGTGCCCTTCGATCCCGGCGAGGATTCCCATCGTCATGATCGCCTGCTCGGGCTGGCCGTAGGAGCGCTGGACGTCGCGCCCCAGCAGCAGGTTGAACTTCTGGTCGGTGCCGCCCAGCTCCACGTCGGCCTCGACGGCGACCGAGTCGTATCCCTGCAGCAGCGGATACATCAGCTCGAGCATTGCGATCGGCTCGCGCGCCGCCATCCGTTTGGCGAAGTCGTCCCGCTCCAGCAGCTGCGCGGTGGTGGTGGTGGCTAGCAACGCCAGCAGCGCGGCCATACCCATGTCCAGCCACTCGCTGTTGCGCCTGACCTCCAGCAGCTCGGGGTCGGGGTCGAGGATCTTCAGGGCCTGCTCCTGGAAGGTCGCCGCGTTGGCCTCGATCTCCTCTGCGCCGAGCATCGGGCGCAGGCTCGAACGACCGGACGGGTCGCCCACGCGCGCTGTGTAGTCGCCGACGATCAGCACCACCCGGTGCCCGGCGTCCTGGAACTCGCGCAGCTTGCTCAGCACGACCGCGTGACCGAGATGGATGTCGGGCGCCGTCGGGTCGATCCCGAGCTTGACCCGCAGCCGCCGGCCCTCGGCGCGTGCGATCCGCAGCTTCTCGGCGAGCCCGCCCTCGGGCAGGCTGTCGACCGCGCCTCGGGCCAGCTCGGCGGCCTCGTCCAGGGGGCTCATCATGCGGGGGGGAATGGTAGACTCTCGCACGCGCATGGGCCTTTCGTGTCGCGTCTCGCGCCACGCGTGCTGCCGGAGTCGGCCGCTCCGGCGCCCCTGGTCCAGACCGCGATCCGCCGATGAGCGTCGAGGTTCGCCCTGACATACCCCCCACCCCGCCTTCGCTGCCGGGACCGCCGCGTAAGACCCGTCTGAAGAGACTGCGCTTCCTGGCGATCCTCTTCGCCGTGCTGCTGCTCGGCCTGGTCTCGTTCGTCTTCGGCATGTTCGTCGCCGTCGCGTCCGACCTGCCATCGCTGACCCGCTTCTCGCAGTTCAAGGACGAGCAGAGCTCGATCCTGACCGACGATCTCGGCCACCAGATCGGTGTCGTCAGCCAGCAGAACCGGGTGATCGTCACTCCCTCTCAGATCCCCTCGATCGTCAAGGAGGCGGTGATCTCGATCGAGGACAAGCGCTTTGCGACCAACAGCGGGATCGACATCCGCGGGATCGCGCGCGCGTTCGTCCAGGACGTCCTGCACAAAGGCACCATCCAAGGGGCGTCCACGATCGAGCAGCAGTTCATCAAGAACGAGCTTCAGGCCCAGTCGCACCGCACGATCTTCGAGAAGCTGCGCGAGGCGGCGCTCGCCTACCAGCTCTCGCACAAGTGGTCGAAGGAAAAGATCCTGGCCGCCTACCTCAACACGATCTACTTCGGCAGCGGTGCCTACGGGATCGAGGCGGCCGCGCAGACCTACTTCGGGCGCGAAGGCGGCCATCTCGGCTGCGGCACCCCCAACCACCCGCTGTGCGTGGCGCAGCTGCAGCCGTGGGAGGCCGCGCTGCTGGCCGGCATCATCCAGGACCCCACGGCGTATGACCCCGCGAACCATCTCCTCGCCGCGCGCGAACGCCGCGACGTCGTGCTGCGCCAGATGTACGAACAGGGCTACCTGACGAGGACGATCTACGAACAGAGCGTGACCCAGCCCCTGCCCGCCCCCGCGAACGTCCAGGCCCCCCAGGAGGAAACGGTCGAAGGGGTCGACGCCGGCTACTTCACGAGCTGGGTGCAGCAGCAGGTGATCGAACGCTACGGGCAGCGCGCCTTCTATGGCGGCCTGCGCATCAGGACGACGCTCGACCTCGAACTGCAGCACGCCGCCGAACAGGCGATCGAAGGCTACCTCGCCTACTCCGGCGATCCCTCGGCGTCGCTGGTGGCGATCGAAAGCTCGACCGGCGAGGTGCGCGCGATGGTCGGCGGGCGCAACTACGACAGCAGCCCGTTCAACCTCGCCACCGAGGGCGAGCGCCAGCCCGGCTCCTCGTTCAAGGCCTTCGACCTGGCCGGCGCCCTGGAGGACGGCATCTCGCCGGGCTCGGTGTGGGCCTCGAAGGAAAAGACGTTCATCGTCCCGAACACGGGCGGGCACGAAAAGTTCGTCGTGCACAACGACGAAGGCGCCTACTCCGGCTCGAACACCCTCACCGGCGCGATCGCCTACTCGGACAACTCGATCTTCGCCGAAGTCGGCCTGCGGGTGGGCACCCACCGCATCGCCCACCTGGCCCACGAGATGGGCATCACCACCCCGATCTCGACCAACCCGGCGATGACGATCGGCGGGCTGAAGGTCGGCGTCACGCCGCTGGACATGGCCCACGCGTATGAGACGATCGCCCACGGCGGCCGGCGCGTCTCAGGGACGCTCGCCGAAGACGGAGCGCCCGTCGGCATCCAGGAAGTGCTCTCGCCCGAACGCCCGCTCCCCGACGGCTCCCATCGCGACATAAACCAGGTGAGGACCCGGCCCGTGCTCCCCCCCGGCGTCGCCGTCACCGAGACCGAAATGCTGGAGACCGTGCTCCAGTACGGCACCGCCCGCGCCGCCGCGCTCGGCGAATTCGCCGCCGGCAAGACGGGCACGACCGAGAACTACGGCGACGCCTGGTTCGTCGGCTGGAACCACAAGTACACCGTCGCCGTCTGGGTCGGCTACCCCAACGGCCTGGTCCCCATGACGACCGACTTCAACGGAGGCCCCGTGCTCGGCGGCACGTTCCCGGCGTTGATCTGGCACGACTTCATGATCTCCGCTCTGCACATCGACAAGACCCGCGCCGAACAGGCCGCCGCGGCCGCCGCCGCACGCGCGGCGGGCAAGACCCACGGTCAGTCGGGCGCTGCGGGCACGAGCAGCGGCGCCGAAGAAACGGCCCCGTCCTCTGGGGGCGCGGGCGCCGGAACCGGGGCAGGCGCCGAACCGACCGGTCATGCGGGCACAGGTGCGGGAACTGGTGGAGAAGGCGGAGGTGGCGCAGGCGGTGGCCACGCGAACCCGAACGCCCCCGGTGGGGGAGGCGCAGGTGGGGGCGGCGGCGGCGCGAGTGGCGGAGGCAGCGCCGGCGGATCGGAACACGGCGCGGCGCCTGCCACGCCGGCCACTCCCGAACCATCGGCCCCTAAGTCCCCGCCGGCGGCGCCGAAAGGGGGCGCCTCGCCCACGGGCGGCGGAGGCAGTAGCGGTGGTGGTGGCGGCGGCGGCGCCAGCTCCGAAGGCACGGGTGGAGTCAGCCCCGCGGGTTAGACAGGTTCGTGAGGGTTGGGCAAGTTCGCGAGGGTTGGGCAGGTTCGCGAGGGTCAGGCGGGTTCGCGAGGGTCAGGCGGGTTCGTGCCCGAGGGTTGGGCAGGTTCGCCCGGTTGGATAAGGAGGCGGAGGAGATGTATATCTATTTTTTTCTTGGTAATGCTATGGCGCACGGGCACTACGAAAGATATACAGGTGAGGACACACTTCCGTAAGCATGGGGATGGAGACGGGGGCTGGACACGTGGGGGTTGCCGGCCACGCAGAACCGCCATGGCAGCTCGACCGCCTTGGTTATCCCGATCCGCTTGCCTACCACGACTTGCGGCTGCACCCAGCCATCGGCCCGCGGACCGATCGTGATCGGACCCCTGCGCAGGTCGCCCCCGTTCTGCGACAGTGAGATGTCGAGCGCCTGCGTGAGCTTGCCCGGCCCCGAGCACAGGTCGCGATCGCGCAGGCTCGCGGCCGGTCCGCAAGCGCCGTTGCGAACGCCGTTCGCGCCCGGTGGACCGCTACGGGAGGCGCCACGACCCGCGCCGCGGCGAACCCGCATCGCCTCGATGCCCGTGAGCGGCTCAAGCGCCCTGATCAGCACCGCCGCACCAACCCCCTCTGGCTCGCACACCGCGTTCAGCAGCGCATGGATGCCGTAGGAGCGATACACGTACGCGCGGCCCGGCGGTCCGAACAGCGTTTCGGTCCGCGGCGTTAGCCCGGCGAACGCGTGGCACGCGGGCTCTGAGTCGTGGTAGGCCTCGGTCTCGACGATCACACCGCTTCCCCTGCCGAACGAGACGGTGCAGCCGATCAGCTCCTCGGCGACCTGCACGACCGGGCGATCGTAGAACCCGGCCGGCAGCCCCTCAGCTCTGCGGCGGGCCATCGAGCGTCGCCCTGGCCAGCTCGAGCTGCTCGCGTACGCGCGCGAGTGAGGTGCCCCCTTCGGAGACCTTGGACTCGAGCCACGACTCCTGCGTGAGCAACTCCCGGAACCTGCCCTCGTGCTCGGCCAGAAGGGGGCTGTGGGCGCGCAGCTCATCCGTTGTCAGGCCGGACAACGCTCGCTCGCTGTCCACCGCGGTGCGCACCAGCCCGGCGACGACGCCGTGCGCCTCCCGAAAGGGCACGCCGAGCGTAACCAGCAGGTCGGCGACGTCGGTGGCGGCGATCAGCTCGTCGGCGGCGGCCGCGCGCATCCGCTCACGGTTGAATTTGGCCCCCGCGATCATCCCCGTCGCCGCCGCGAGCGCCAGCTCGATCGTGTCGATCGCGTCGAACAGGTGCTCCTTGTCCTCCTGCAGGTCCTTGTTGTAGGTCAGCGCCAGCGCGTGCATCACGCCGTGCAGCGCCGCGAGGTGGGCCACCACACGTGGGGCCTTCGCGCGCAGGAGCTCGGCCGCGTCGGGGTTCTTCTTCTGGGGCATGATCGAGCTCCCCGAGCTCCACTCGTCCGGCAGCTCGCAGAAGGAGAACTCGGAGCTGCACCACAGCACGAGCTCGGCCCCCAGCCGGGAGAGGTGGGTCGCGCACGTCGCGGCCGCATTCAGGTAGTCGAGCACGAAGTCCCGGCCCGAGACGGCGTCGATCGAGTTCGGAGCGACCTCCGCGAACCCCAGCTCGCGCGCGAGCTGTTTGCGATCGGTGTCGAAGCTCACCCCTGCCAGCGCGCCGGAGCCCAGCGGCAGGCGCGAGGACTCGCGCCGGGCGAACTCGAACCGCGCGCGATCGCGCGCGAGCATCCAGAAGTACGCCAGCAGGTGATGCCCCAGATACACGGGCTGCGCGCGCTGAAGGTGCGTATAGCCGGGCATCGCCCAGTCCACGTGCTCCTGGGCGCGCTCCAGGAGCGCAGCCATCAGCACCTCCACGGCCACCCGCGCGCTCTCCGCGCGCTCGCGCGTGTACATGGCCAGATCGGTCACGACCTGGTCGTTGCGCGACCTGGCGGTATGCAGCCTCCCGCCGACCGGCCCGGCGATCGCGGTCAGCCGCCGCTCGATCGCCATGTGGATGTCCTCGTCGTCGGGCTTGAGCTCAAAGCGTCCCTCCGCCAGCTCTCGCTCGACCCCGTCCAGCCCCTTCAGCAGGGCGTCGCGATCCTCGGAGGCGATGATCTCCCGCTCGGCAAGCATCCGCGCGTGCGCGCGCGACTGCGCGACGTCGTACGGCCACAGCCGCCGATCGAAGCCGATCGAGGCGTTCAACCGCTGGAAGTCGGGGTGCTGGGGCTCGCGGAAGCGGGACATGGGCGCTCAGTGTACGTTGCCGCGCTAAGCTGCCTGTGATGCCCACGCTGGTGATGGATCCCCCTCCGGCTGAGCTCGAGGCGCTGCTCGAGCGTCGGCGCCGGCTCGGCCTCGACCATCACGACGAGATGTGGGAGGGTGTGCTGCACATGAATCCTGCACCACACGGCCGCCATCACCGCATCCAGCAGCAACTCGCGGAGCTGCTTGGCCCACTTGCGCTCGCTGCCCATCTCATCGCAGCGATGGGGGATTTCAACCTCGGTGTGCAGGACGACTACCGCGTGCCCGACGGCGCGATACATCGTCCCGGACCGGATCAGATGTATTACCCCACCACCGCCCTGGTCATAGAGATCGTCTCCCCGGGAGACGAGAGCTGGGAGAAGCTGCCCTTCTACGCCGCCCACCATGTCGACGAGGTGCTGATCGTCGATCCGGCCACACGCTCGGTCGACTGGCTGGAGCTGAATGACGGCGAGTACCGCCCGATCGAGCGCAGCGGGCTGATCGACCTGGGCGCTGCCGAGTTGGTCGAACAGATCGACTGGCCGCCGACCGAGTAGATCCCGCTGCGGCCTACTGTCCGATCGCCGCGCCCAAGACCTCCGCCACCCGTGCGACCTGGCCTTCGCTCATCTCCGGGAAGAACGGCAGCGCCAGACTGCGCGCGGCCACGTCCTCGCACACCGGGAACTCCCCCTCGCGGTGGCCGTAGCGCTCGCGATAGTAGCTCATCAGGTGAATCGCCGGCAGGTACGGCTTGCTCTGCACGCCCTGCGCGGCCAGCCTGCGCACGGTCTCGTCGCGATCCACCCCGGGTGGGACCTGCACGACGAACACGAACCACCCCCGCTCGTCCCCATCCATGTCCACACACGGCAACCCCAGCCCGCCGGTGTCGGCCAATCCTGATGGGGTCGACAGTGACGGAGACGAGGGTGATGGGGGTGATGGGGGTGATGGGGTGGACAGGGCCGGCGAGGTCGACGTGGCCGATGACGATGGAGACGATGGGCCAGCCAACTCGGCCAGGGCTGCCCGGTACCACCCGGCGACCCGCGCCCGCGCCGCGAGCATCTCATCCAACCGCCCCAGCTGAGCGATCCCCAGCGCGCAGGCCACGTCCGACAGCCGGTAGTTGAACCCCAGCCGGTCGTGATCGAGCCAACCCATGTCAGCGGCCCGCCCCTGATTGCGCTCCGAATCGATCCGCTCCTTCAGCGCGGGATCGGCAAGCGTGACCATCCCCCCCTCGCCGGTCGTGATCTGCTTGTTGGCATAGAACCCAAACACCGCCGGATGCCCCCGCCCCCCCACGGCGCTCCCGTCGGCATGAAGCGCGCCCAACGCCTCGCACGCGTCCTCCACGATCGCCAGCCCCCGCTCCCGCGCGATCCGCTCAAACGCGGGCATGTCGGCGGGATAGCCGAATATGTGCACCGGCAGCACCGCCCTGGTCCGCTCGGTCACAGCAGCCTCAGCCGCCACCGGATCGAGACTCAACGTGACCGGGTCGATATCGGCGAACACCGGCCTGGCGCCCTCGTACACGACCGCATTGGCCGAAGCCACAAACGAAAACGGACTGGTCACCACCTCATCCCCAGCCTCCACCCCCACGGCCCGCAACGCCAAGTGCAACCCAGCCGTCCCGCTGCTCACAGCACAGGCATACGGCGATCCCACACGCGCGGCGAACATGCGCTCGAACTCGGCCAGCTTTGGCCCGAGCGACAACTGCCCGGACCGCAATACCTCAACGACCGCTCGCTCCTCAGCCTCCCCCAGGACAGGCTTAGCTAGAGGAATCAATCCGCAATACCTCGGGCGTGGACCGTCCGCCACTACTCATCCCGTATTCCAACGAATCGACCAACGCATCCCAAGACGCCGCAATCAGATTCTCGCTGACCCCAATCGAGCCCCAGACATCGTGCCCATCCGAGGCATCGATCAAAACCCGGGTAACCGCCCCCGTCCCCTTGGTCTCATCCAGAATCCGAACCTTGAAGTTGACCAGCTCGATGTCGCGCAGATGGGGATGAATCTCGGAGATGGCGTCGCGCAGAGCGCGGTCCAGGGCATGAACCGGCCCGTTGCCCTCGGCGGTGCGCACATACCGCTCGCTGCCGACCCAGATCTTGATCGTAGCCTCGGTGGTCGCCCGACCGTCGGCGTGCTGCTCGACGATCACCCGCCAGGACTCCAGCTTGAACAGCGGCTCATATGCAGGGTCCGCCTCGCGGCGCATCAGCAGCTCAAACGACCCGTCCGCCGCCTCGAACTGGTAACCGGAGTGCTCGAGCTCCTTCACGCGCTCGAGGATCCGCCGGGTGAGCTCCTCGTCGGCGACGATCCCAACCGCGCGGGCCTTCTCGGCGATCGTGGCGCGCCCCGAGAGCTCGGAGATCAAGACGTCGCTGCGATTGCCCACGAGCGCCGGATCGACGTGCTCGAAGGCGACGCTCGACTCGCGCACCCCCGCCGCGTGCATGCCCGCCTTGTGTGCGAACGCGTGCTTGCCGACATACGGCTGGGACGGGTCCGGCGTGCGATTCAATAGCTCGTCCACGAGATGGGCAACCTCCGTCAGCCGCTCAAGCCTCTCTGTCGGCAAAACCTCATAGCCCATCTTCAGCTGCAGGTCGGCGAGAATCGTCACGAGGTTGGCGTTGCCGGTGCGCTCGCCGATCCCGTTGATCGTGCCCTGCACCTGCGTGGCGCCGGCCTGCACAGCCACGAGCGTGTTGGCCACGCCGCACCCGGTGTCGTCGTGGGTATGGATCCCCAACGGCACGTCCGGCAGCCGCTCGCGGACGGTGTTGACCGCTTCGCGCACGTCCAGCGGCAGCGAGCCCCCGTTCGTGTCGCACAGCACGACCCGCTCGGCGCCCGCGTCAGCGGCGGCCCGCAGGCACTCCAGGGCATAGCTCGCATCTTCGGAGAGGCCGTCAAAGAAGTGCTCGGCGTCGAACAGCACCCGTTTACCGTGAGCGATCAGGTGCGCGATCGACTCGCCGATCATGCTCAGGTTTTCCTCGCGCGTGACCTTCAGCACCGTCTCGGCCTGCAGGACCGAGCTCTTGCCGACGATCGTGCAGACGGGCACGAACGACTCCGCGAGCACGCGCAGCCCCTCGTCCTGCGCCGCCGCCACCCCGCGCCGGCGGGTCATCCCGAACGCGACGATCTCCGCCGAGCGCAACGTCTCGCGCTCGAGCAGCTCGAACAGCTCGAGCTCCTTCGGGTTCGACGCGGGGAACCCCGCCTCGATCATGTGCACCCCCAGGGAGTCGAGCGCGCGCACGACCCGCAGCTTCTCCGTCGCGGTCAGCGTCATGCCGCCCCCGCCCATGCCGTCGCGCAGGGTCGCGTCGTATAGCTGTATGTCGGCCATCGGGCCGGCTCCTAGCCCGTCGCGGTCGAGCCGCTCGGCGCGGCGGACTGCGCCCCGGCAGAGCCCGCGCCGCTCGGCGTTTGGAGCGCCGGCGCGTCGACCACGTCCAGCCACTCGCGATAGCGCTCGGTGCGCCCGTGGATGGCGTCGTCGAACGCGGCCTGCAGCACGCGCGTGATCTCACCGGGCTCGCCCGTGCCGACGGGGTGGTCGTCGACTTCGCGCACGGGCACGAGCTCGGCCGCCGTGCCGGACATGAACACCTCGTCGGCCAGATACATCTCCGCGCGCGCGACGTTGCGCTCGGCGACCTCATAGCCGAGATCCTGAGCGATCTGGATCAGCGAGCGCCGCGTGATCCCGTCGAGGATCGAGTTGTGCTGGCCGGGCGTGGCGATCTCGCCGTCGCGCACGACATACACGTTCTCGCCCGTCCCCTCGCACACATGGCCGTGCTCGTCGAGCAGGATCGCCTCTTCGTACCCGGACTTCGTCGCCTCGATCTTCGCGAGCACGCTGTTCAGGTACTGGCCCGAAGCCTTGGCGTGCGGGATCAGCGAGCGCGGTGAGATCCGCTCCCACGAGGACACCTTCGCCCTGACCCCTTCGCGCTTGCCCTGCTCGCCGAGATACGAGCCCCACTCCCAGCAGGCGATCGTCACGTCCACGGGGGCATCCAGCGGGTTCAGTCCCATCTCCCCGTACCCGCGGAACACGATCGGGCGGATGTAGCACGAGCGCAGCCCGTTGCGGGCGACGACTTCGCGCGTGGCGGCGCGCAGCTCCTCCTCGGAGTACGGCACCGGCATGTAGTACAGCTCGGCCGACTTCAGCAGCCTCTGCACGTGATCGGCATTGCGGAACACGGCTGGGCCGAGCTCGGTGTCGTAGCAGCGCACGCCCTCGAACACGCCCGTCCCGTAGTGCAGGCCGTGCGTGAGGACATGGACCTTGGCGTCCTCCCAGGCGACGAAGTCTCCATTCATCCAGATGAGATCCGTCGGGTCCACTGTCTGCTGCCTCCCGTTAGAGATTGTCGAGCACTGCCTTCGTCGCCGCTGCCGTGCCGTCCGCGCCGCCCAGGTCGGGGGTGCGCAGGCCGCCGTCGAGCGCGCGTTCGACAGCCGATTCTACCGCCGTCGCCGCGTCGGGCAGACCGAGCCCGTGGCGAAGCATCATCGCGACCGACAGCACCATCGCCAGTGGGTTGGCCGTGCCGGTGCCCGCGATGTCCGGGGCGGAGCCGTGCACGGGCTCGAACAGGCCCGGTCCGTCCCCGCCGAGCGACGCGCTCGGAAGCAGCCCGATCGAGCCGGTGATCATCGCCGCCTCGTCGCTGAGGATGTCCCCGAACATGTTCTCGGTCAGGATCACGTCGAAGTGACGCGGCGCCGCCACCAACTGCATCGCCGCGTTGTCCACGAGCACGTGCTCGAGCGCGATGTGCGGGAACTCGCGCGAGTGCAGGGCGCCGACGACCTCCCGCCACAGCCGCGAGGTCTCCAACACGTTCGCCTTGTCGACGCTCGTCACCTTCGCCCTTGCCGCCCCGAACGCGGTGCGCGCGATCCGCTCGATCTCCGCGGTCGTGTAGGCGCACACGTCGCTGGCCGAGTCCGCTGTGCGGGTCTTCTCGCCGAAGTAGATCCCGCCGGTGAGCTCGCGCACGACAAGCAGGTCGGTGCCTTCGATGCGCTCGCGCCGCAGCGGCGAGGCGTCGTACAGCGCGGGCAGCGGCTTGACCGGGCGCAGGTTCGCGTACAGCCCCAGCCCCTTCCGCAGTCCCAGCAGCCCCTGCTCCGGGCGCGGCGCCTTGCGGATCGGTGCTGTCCCACTTCGGTCCGCCCACGGCCGCCAGCAGCACCGCGTCCGCTTTGCGGCACGCGTCCAGGACCTCGTCCGTGAGCGCGGTGCCGTGCGCGTCGATCGAAGCGCCCCCGAACGGGTGCTCCTCAAGCTCGAACTCGCCCACGGCTTCCAGCACCCGCAGCGCGGGCGCCATGATCTCCGGGCCGATCCCGTCGCCGGGAAGCGTGACTATGCGATGTGTCATGGGCGGCGAAGCTAGCAGGCCACGGTGGGAGGAACCGGTGGGCGGGTGCTCACAGGGCGGTGGTGGGCACGCGCGCCCAGCCAAGGTCCTCGTGCTCATGCCTCGAACTCATCGACCTCGGCGGAGCGCTCCAGCGTCAGGGCGATGTCGTCGAGACCATTCAGCAGCCGATGGCGGATCTCGTGGTCGATCGCGAACGCCACCTCGCTCGCCGGCGAGGCCACCATCCTGACGCCTGCCAGGTCGATCTCGCCCTCGCCCGCGCGCGCCAGGCTGTGGCAGTCCTCGGCGCTCAGCACCACCGGCAACAGGCCGATCTTGGTGCAGTTGGAGTAGAAGATGTCCGCGAAGCTAGGCGCGACGATCGCCTGAAAGCCGTAGTCCTGCAGCCCCCACGGCGCGTGCTCGCGCGAGGAGCCGCAGCCGAAGTTCTCGCCCGCGACGAGGATCGGGTTGGCCGGCAGATCCCAGCCCGGCTCTTGGGCCCAATCGTAGAACAGGAACTCCCCGAACCCGCTGCGCTCGATGCGCTTGAGGAACTGCTTGGGCATGATCTGATCGGTGTCCACGTCGGCACGGTCGAGATGACTGACCCCGCCGGAGATGATGTTGATTGGGTCCATGAGGCCTCCTAAGACCAGGTGCGGATGTCGACGAAATGACCCTCGATCGCCGCCGCCGCGGCCATCTGCGGGGACACGAGATGGGTGCGCCCGCCCCGTCCCTGGCGGCCCTCGAAGTTGCGGTTGGACGTCGAGGCGCAGCGCTCGCCCGGCGCCAGGATGTCGGGGTTCATGCCCAGGCACATCGAGCAGCCCGCCACCCGCCAATCGAAGCCCGCCTGGCGGAACACCTCATCCAGCCCCTCCGCCTCGGCCTGCGCCTTGACCTGCTGGGAGCCCGGCACGACCATCGCGCTCACGCTCGGCGCGACCCGGCGCCCGGAGACGACCTCGGCGGCGGCGCGCAGGTCGCCGATGCGCGAGTTCGTGCACGAGCCGATGAACACTTTGTCGAGCGAGATCTCCTCGATCGGGGTTCCGGGCTCGAGCGCCATGTACTGCAGCGCGCGTTCGGTCGCCTCCCGCTCGGCGGGACTCTCCGCCTCCTCCGGCGCCGGCACCTGTTCGGTGACCGCGCGCACCATCCCCGGGTTCGTGCCCCACGTCACCTGGGGAGAGATGCGAGTCGCGTCGATCGACACCTCACGGTCGAACTCCGCGTCCTCGTCGCTTCCCAGCGTGCGCCAGCGCTCGATCGCCCGCTCCAGATCCACTCCCCGCGGCGCCCCGGGACGACCATCGGGCCAGCCGGCGTCCACGACGCCCTGCTGAAACCAGGCGAACGTCGTCTCGTCGGGCGCGATCATCCCGGCGCGGCCACCGCCCTCGATCGTCATGTTGCAGACGGTCATCCGGCCCTCCATCGACAGCGCCCGGATCGCCGGCCCGGCGTACTCCACGACGTGGCCGGTCATACCGCCGACGCCGAGCTGTCCGAGCGTGCCGAGGATCAGATCCTTGGCGGTCACCCCGTATCCGAGCTCGCCCTCATAGCCGATGCGCATCGAGCGGGGCTTGTGCTGGACCGTGCACTGCGTCGCCAGCACGTGCTCGACCTCGCTCGTGCCGATCCCGAACGCCAGCGCCCCGAATGCGCCGTGGGTGGAGGTGTGCGAGTCCCCGCACACGATCGTCATTCCCGGCTGCGTGACGCCGAGCTCGGGGCCGATCACGTGCACGATCCCCTGGCGGTCCGATCCCAGCGAGTACACGGGGATCCCGAACTCTGCGCAGTTGCGCTCCAGCGTTTCCACCTGCACGCGCGAGAGCTCGTCCTTGATCTTTGCGGCGACAGGCGTGCCGTCGGTCGGGGTGTTGTGGTCGGCCGTGGCCAGCGTCCTGTCGGGCCGGCGCACCGTCCGACCGGCGAGGCGCAGTCCGTCGAACGCCTGCGGGCTCGTGACCTCGTGCACGAGGTGCAGGTCGATGTACAGCAGGCCGTGCTCCACCTCGTGCGTCTCCCAGATCTTGTCGAACATCGTCTTTGGCATGGTCATCGGTCTTTCTCGTCGTGGGTGCTGGATTCGCTTTTTGTGGAGGCCCCTACCGGGGTCGGGCGGGATCGCGTTGGGGCGGCCATCTAACTGCGCCTCAGCCCGGCCGAGACGACCGCCAGGAATGCGGCCTCGGTGTCGGTCGTGGGGTTCTCGAAGTGGTGCGGCAGGTCCGCGTCGAACGTGACGCAGTCGCCAGCGTCCAGCTCGTATCGCCGCCCATCGCACACGAGCACCACCGAACTGTGCTCGACGAGCGCGGTCTCACGGCTGCCGGGCTCGTGCATCGGTGGGTCATCGACTGCGCCCGTGGCGCCGCCTGGTGCGAGCGTGTGGCGCGAGAGCTCCGCGCGCTGGCCCGGCTGCGCTGAGGTCATCACCTCGAAGCTGTGCCCGCGCCGCTTGTTGCCCCCGCGCTGGCGCTCCGCCGTGCGCACGATTGTCACCGCGCCGTCCTCGTCCAGGCGCAGCAGTTGAGACAGCCGCAGTTCGAGACCCGCGGCGATCCGCGCGGCGACCGTCAGCGTCGGGCTCGTCTCTCCGCGCTCGACCTGCGAGAGCATCGGCGCGCTGACGCCGCTGCGCTGCGCCAGGTCACGCAGCGACAGCGACTCTGACTCGCGCAGCGCCTTTACGCGCGCGCCAATCGTGACCGGGTCCAGTGGATCCGGTCTGACCTGCGAAGGCACCTCGCTCCCCCCACCCGCCGGGGCGCCACGACCGGCCCGCGCGCGCTGACTCTTCTCCTTGACCGCCGTCATACGTGCGTACGTTATCACACACGTATGTATGCTGTGCCTATGGCCCCGCGGGCTCGGGCAACCCGACCGCGTCAGCCGACGCCTGCGCGCGCGCCCGTGCAACTGACAGCGCGCGCACATACGCGCGCGCGGCCGCGTCGATGATGTCTGTGGAGACGCCCTGCCCCGCGCCGGTGGCGCCATCGAGCTCGACCACGACCGACACCTCGCCGAGCGCATCCTGGCCCTCGGTGACCGCGCCGATCGTGAACTCGCCGAGCTTCGCCTCGACGCCCGCGGCCGCGTTGATCGCTCGGAACACCGCGTCGATCGGGCCGTCGCCGGTGAACGATCCCTCGCCCGTGCCGCCCTCGGGGAGCGTCACCGCCACGCGCGCGTGCGGGGGACGGCGCGATGAGTCCTGCACCTCGAACCAGTCCAGGGCATACCCGGAGATGTCCTCGCCGCGCAGCTCGTCGGTGATGAGCGCCTCCAGGTCCATCGCCGTGATCTGCTTCTTGCGGTCGGCGATCTCCTTGAAGCGCTTGAACGCTGTGTTCAGCGCCTGCCCGTCGAGCTGGTATCCCATCTCCTCCAGCGCGTTGCGCAGCGCGTGGCGACCGGAGTGCTTGCCCAGGACCAGCGAGTTGCTGCGCAGCCCGACGGTCGTCGCGTCCATGATCTCGTACGTCGTGCGCTCCTTCAGCACGCCGTCCTGGTGGATGCCGGCCTCGTGCGCGAACGCGTTGCGCCCGACGATCGCCTTGTTCGGCTGCACCTGATACCCGGTCAACCGCGACACCAGCCGGCTCGTGCGTGCGATCTCGGTCGTGTCGACCCCGGTCCACAGGCCGAGACTCGGCTCGCGCGTGCGCAGCAGCATCACGATCTCCTCCAGCGACGCGTTCCCCGCGCGCTCGCCGATCCCGTTGATCGCGCACTCCACCTGCCGGCATCCGGCTTCCACGCTCGCCAGCGAGTTGGCGACCGCCAGGCCCAGGTCGTCGTGGCAGTGCCCTGAGACGACCACCTCGCGCAGGCCCGGCACGAGCCGGTAGAGCTCCTCGAACATCGCCGCGTACTCGCGCGGCATCGTGTATCCGACCGTGTCGGGCACGTTAATAGTGGTGGCGCCCTCGTCCAGCGCGATCGCGATCACCTCGGCCATGTACCCGACGTCCGAGCGCGACCCGTCCTCGGGCGAGAACTCGACGTCCTCTGTGTACTCGCGCGCGTGGGCGACCGCGGCACGCACCTGCCCCTTGACGTCCTCGCGCGTGGTCTGCAGCTTGCGCTCGATATGGATGTCGCTGGTGGCGATGAACGTGTGGATCCGCGGGCGTTCCGATTCCTTGACCGCGTTCCAGGCCGCGTCGATGTCCTGCTTGGAGGTGCGCGCCAGCCCGCAGATGACGGGGCCTTCGACCTCGCAGGCGATCGCCTGCACCGCCTCTGCGTCGCCGGGCGAGGTGATCGGGAAGCCCGCCTCGATGACGTCCACCCCCAGCCGCGCGAGCTGATGGGCGATCTCCAGCTTCTCCTGCTTGTTCAGCGAGATCCCCGGGGACTGCTCGCCGTCGCGCAGGGTCGTGTCGAAGATCCGGACCCGGGCCTGCTCGGCCCGCTGCGGCGCCTGTGCCGCGCTCGAACCCGGGGATGCCGCGGTGCTTGAATCGCTCATAGTCGTTCCAGTTCCTTTCTCGTTCTCGTTCACCTGCTTTCCGTTGTGTATGCGGCTACGCGGCCGCCACGCGCTATTCCCCCCGAGGGGGGAGCAGCAGGAGAAGCAGGGACGAGAGCTGGAACGACATCCACGGCGCAGGTTAGCACCGGCGACGCGGGGCGCCAAATGGGACTACGGAACGAGAACCACCTTGCCGACGTTGCGCCGTTCGGTGATCATGTTCTGCGCCGCGCCCGCTTCCTCGAAGGAGAACGTCCCCGCGACGACGGGCTGTATCGTGCCGTCGTCGAGCAGCTCCCGCAGTGGCGCAATCCAGGGCTCGAGCGACTGGCGGTCCTTCCACAGGCTGAGCATGTTCAGCCCGATCACGGCCTTCGAGGTGGACATCTGCTTGACCAGGTTGAAGCGCGGCATGCGCAGCACCGTGCGCAGCGCCGTGATGGGATTACGCCGCTCGCCGGAGACGACCGCGGAAGCGCCGAACGCCACCAGACGCCCTCCCGGACGCAGCAGGTCATAGCTGCGCCGGAAGCTCTTGCCGCCGACCGCGTCCATGATCAGGTCGAACTTCGGCAGGCCCCGCTCCCAGCCGGATGTCCTGTAGTCGAGCGGGTGGTCGACGCCGAGCTCGGAGATCCGTGCGTGCTTGGCGGGAGAGGCCGTGCCGTACACCTCGGCGCCAACGTGCTTGGCGATCTGCGTCGCGGCGATGCCGACGCCCCCGCCGGCGGAGTGAATCAGCACGCGCTCCCTGGGCCGCAGGCTGCCGTAACCGATCAATCCGGTCCATGCGGTCGCATAGTTGAGGGGAATCGCGGCGCCCTGCTCGAACGTCAGCCGGTCCGGCAGCGGTACGACGTCGTTCGCGGGCACGACCACCTGGGAGGAGTAGCCGCCGAACATCGTCCCCGCGATCACCCGCTGACCGTGGTCGAGCCCCTGCACTCCGTCACCCAGCTCGAGGATCGTGCCCGCCACCTCGTAGCCGACGACGCACGGCGTCTTGGGCGCATCCGGGTAGAAGCCCAAGCGCGCCATGATGTCGGCGAAGTTGATACCCGCCGCCGCGACGCCGATGCGCACCTGGGCGGGACCCAAATCCGGATCGGGGCGCTCCTGAACCTCAAGCACCCCGGGTCCCCCATGCTTCGTAATGACTACAGCGCGCATCTGACGCCGAGCCTATCCCATCAGCCGAGGTCCACCGACCAACCGTTCACAAAACCATCGGAAGCGACGATCTCATCGACCACATCGTCCGGCACGGCGGCGTCGGTCGTGACGACCATCGCCGCCAGGGGCTGCTCCTCCCCATCGGCATGACCATCGGGCGTGTGGCCGATCGCGGCGGAGGAGATGTTGATGGCGTGCGCGCCGAAGATCGTGCCGACACGGCCGATCATGCCCGGCAGGTCCCGGTAGCGGAACACGGTCACGTGGGGCTCGAGCTCGATCGTCAATCGCCGGCCCTGGACCTCGACCAGATGGGGCACGCGGTTGGGGCCGATGCCGGTGCCGGCGACCGCGACCCGCTGCTCGCCGGCGACGACCGTGACGCGGATCAGCTCGTTGAAGTCCTGCGCCTCTGAGACGACCTTCTCCTCGAAGACGATTCCCCGCTGCTGGGCCATCGTCGGGCGCGTTGACGAGGTTGACCTGCTCCTCGGTGCGACCCTGCAGCGCCCCGACGATCACCGCCAGCCCGAGCAGGCGCGTGTCGAAGTCGGCGATCCGACCGAGGAACGCGGCCTCGATGCGCTCGACCGAGCTGCCCTCGGCGAGCTCCATCGCCAGGCGGCCGAGCTGAGTGGCCAGCGGCAGGAACGGGCCGAGCACCTCCATGTCCTCAGCGCCGATCGCGGGAATGTTCACGGCCGTCGAGACGACTCCGCCCGTGAGCGCGGCGAGCACCTGCTCGGCGCTCTGGTACCCGGCCCGGTCGGTGGCCTCGGCGGTGGACGCCCCCAGGTGGGGCGTGACGACGACCTGCGGATAGCCGCTGAACAGCGGATAGTCGGTGATCGGCTCTGAGGGAAATACGTCGAGCGCCGCGCCGCCCACCTTGCCCGAGTCAAGCGCCTGCTGCAGCGCGGCGTCGTCGATCAGCCCGCCGCGGGCGACGTTCAGCACGCGCACGCCGTCGCGCATCTTGGCGAACGCGGCCGCATCGAGAAAGCCTTCGGTCTCGGGCGTCTTGGGCAGGTGCACGGTGATGAAGTCCGCCTGCGCGTACACGTCCTCGGGCGAGTCGGCCTTGTCCACACCCAGCTCGCGGTAGCGCTCGGCACTGACGAACGGGTCGAACGCGAGCACGCGCATGCCGAATCCCCGCGCGCGCTGGGCCACCAGCTGGCCGATGCGCCCGAACCCGAGAATGCCGAGCGTCTTCTCATACAGCTCCACGCCGGAGAACTTCGAGCGCTCCCACCTGCCGGACGTGAGCGACACGTACGCCTGGGGGACGTTGCGGGCGAGCGCCAGCAGCAGCGCCATCGTATGCTCGGCCGCGGTCACCACGTTTGACTCGGGCGCGTTGGCGACGACGATCCCTCGCCTGGTGGCAGCTTCGACGTCGACGTTATCCACCCCCACCCCCGCGCGGCCGATCACGCGCAGGTTGACGGCCCGCTCGATCAGCTCGGCGGTCATCTTCGTGGCCGAGCGGATCAGGATGCCGTGATACGCGCCGATGCGCTCGGCGAGCTGCTCCTCGCTCCAGTCGATGCCGAGATCGACGTCGAAGCGCGTGCGCAGCAGCTGCACGCCCGAGTCGCCGATCTTCTCCTTGACGAGCACTTTCAGACGCTCGTCTGTGGTGGTGTCCTGGGTTGCGGTGTCCTGGGTCGCAGGGCTCATGCGGAGATCCTCTCCACTGTCCAGTCGATACACGCGGTCAGCGCGCGTACATCGTCCGGATCCACCGCCGGGAACATGCCGATCCGCAGCTGGTTGCGCCCCAGCTTGCGATACGGCTCGGTGTCGAGGATCCCGTTCGCGCGCAGCGTCGCGGCGATCGCCGCCGCGTCGAGCTCATCGGCGAAGTCGATCGTCCCCACGACCAGCGAGCGCTTGGCGGGGTCCGCAACGAACGGGGTCGTGTAGGAGGTGCGCTGCGCCCACTCATACAGATGCGTGGATGACTCGCGCGTGCGCGCCACGCACCAGTCCAGGCCGCCGCCGTCGAGCATCCAGCGGATCTGATCTGAGAGCAGGAACAGCGTCGCCAGGGCCGGCGTGTTGTACGTCTGGTCTTTGCGCGAGCTCTCCAGAGCCGTGGCGAGCGAGAGGAAGGCGGGCATCCAGCGCGCGGACCCGCCGGAGCCCCCAGACCCGTCGGCGAGCTCGGCGATCCGCTCCAGGGCGGTGGGGCTGAGCAGCGCCACCCACAGTCCCCCGTCGGCGGCGAAGGACTTCTGCGGCGCGAAGTAGTACGCGTCGGCCTGATCGATCTGCACGGGCAGCCCGCCGGCGCCCGACGTGGCGTCGATCAGCACCAGCGCCTCGGGCACGTCGGGCGGGCGCACCACCGCCACCATCACCCCGGTGGAGGTCTCGTTGTGAGCCCAGGCGATTGCGTCTGCCTCGGTCTCGGCGGCGGCCGGACCCGCCTGCAGCGGAGCGGGAGCGTCGCCCGGGTCCGCGGAGATCAGAATCGGGTCCTGCAAGAACGGAGCATCGGCGGTGACCTGGGCGAACTTCGAGGAGAACTCGCCGTAGGTCAGGTGCAGGGCGCGGCTGCGCACCAGGCCGCAGGCGGCGGCGTCCCAGAACGCCGTCGCGCCGCCGTTGCCGAGCGCAACCTCGTATCCGTCGGGCAGCGAGAACAGCTCGCGCAGCCCCGCGCGGATCTCTCCGACGAGCGCCTTGACGGGCTTCTGGCGGTGGGAGGTGCCCATCACCGCGGCGCCGTCGCCGGCCAGGCGCGCGAGCGCGGCGGGGCGCACCTTCGACGGTCCGCAGCCGAACCGCCCGTCGGCTGGGCGCAGCGCGTCGGGGATCGTCAGTTGCGTTGTGTCTGGCGCTGGGGCGGAGCTCGGCGTCATGGGCTTCCTCGTTTCGGGCCTCGAGGGTTTTCTGATCTAGAGGTGCCCAGGCGCGCGGCGTTGAAACTGTCGTCACTCCCCGGTGGTTAGGCCCACCCGAACGCCAGTCGCGACGATGCGAGCGAGTGTAGCGAACGCCGCCCCTGGCGGCCTAGAACGACGGTCTGATCCAGTCCATGTGCGAGCGCAGCTCGGCCCCGACGTGCTCGACCTGGGTGTCGGCCTGCTCGGCGCGCATGCGCAGGAAGCTCTCCTGGCCGGCGCGGTTCTCGGCGATCCACTCCCGTGCGAAGTCGCCGGACTGGATCTCGGCGAGGATCTGGCGCATCGCGGCGCGGGTGTCCTCGGTGATCACGCGCTTGCCGCGCGTGTAGTCGCCGTACTCGGCCGTGTTGGAGATCGAGTAGCGCATCCCCGCCAGGCCCTTCTCATACATCAGATCGGCGATCAGCTTGAGCTCGTGCAGGCACTCGAAGTAGGCCATCTCCGGGTCATACCCCGCCTGCACGAGCGTCTCGAACCCGGCCTGGACGAGCTCGGAGGCGCCCCCGCAGAGGACCGCCTGCTCACCGAACAGGTCGGTCTCGGTCTCGTCCTTGAACGTCGTCTCGATCACACCGCCGCGCGTGCAGCCGATGCCCTTGGCGTATGCGAGCGCGAGCCCGCGCGCGTTGCCGGTCGCGTCCTGGGCGACCGCGATCAGGCCGGGAACGCCGCTGCCCTCGGTGAACTGGCGGCGCACGAGATGGCCCGGGCCCTTGGGCGCGACCATCGCCACGTCGACGCCGGCGGGCGGCGTCACCTCCTCATAGTGGATCGAGAACCCGTGCCCGAACAAGATCATGTTCCCCTCGGCGATGCCGTCGCGGATCTCGGCCTCCCACACCTGGCGGTGCAGCTCGTCGGGCAGCAGGATCATCACCACCTCGCCACGCGAGGCGGCCTCGACGACAGGCAGCACCTCCAGGCCCTGCTCGCGAGCCTTGGCGACCGAGGGGGAGTCATCACGCAGGCCGACGACGACTTTGACGCCGGAGTCCTTGAGGTTAAGCGCGTGGGCATGACCCTGAGAGCCGTAGCCGATGATCGCGACGGTCTTGCCGTCGAGGAGATGAATGTCCGCGTCGTCGTCGTAAAGCATCGTGAGCGCGCAGGCTATCCGACTCACGCGCTGGCGGACGCCACGAGGGTGCGCCCGGGGATCGCGAGCGTCCCGTCGGGCGCGGCATACGGCGCCAGGCGCGCCGCCAGACCGGCGCGGATCTCTGAGATCTCGGGCTCGGGGCGGCTGAGCACCGCGTCGTGAAAGGCGCGAGAGACGTCGAGGGTCGTCTCCCAGAACGTGTCGAACGAGTCGTGGCGCTGCTCGACGTCCAGCGATTGCACGTCGATCTCGGCGAATCCGGCCTGCTGGAGCAGCTCGCGCACGCGCTCGGGATCGCCGAGCGCGAACGGCCCGGGCGCCCCGTACGCGGGCGGAGAGGCGAGACCGCGCTCGATCAGCTCCAGGCTCGGGAGCAGCGCCCAGGGATTGTGCTGGAGAGAGTCCCACACGGCCAGCGCGAGGCGTCCCCCTGCTCGCAGTACGCGGCGGGTCTCGCCCAGCGCCGTGGGTGGGTCGGCGAGCAGCATGTAGCCCCAGCGGCACAGGACCGCGTCCACGCTCGCCAGCGGCAGGTCGATCCATTCGGCGCCGAGCACCTGGAACTCGACGTTTGAGAGACCCAGCTGCAGGGCGCGTGCGCGGGCGCCGTCGAGCATCGCCTCGGCCTGGTCGGAGACGATCACCCCGCCCATCGGCGCGACCTGCTCGGCGGCGAGCAGGCCCGTCTCGCCGAGGCCGGCCGCGAGCTCGAGCGCGCGCTCGCCCGGCTGCAGCGAGACCGCATCGAGCATCCACGCGGATACGGGCGCACCCAGCCTGCGGATCGCCTCCTGGCGGCGCGTCCAGCCCGCCGCGGCGGCTTCCCAGCCGGCGAGGCTGGCCTCGCGGTGAGCATTGGCGTCGAAGGTCCCAGCGCCATCGTCAGCCGGACCGCCGTTGTCCTCTGGACTCTCGTTCACCTGAGCTCCCTCCTGAGCAGCTTCCCCGATTGCGTCCGCGGCAGGGGCGTGCCGGTGAAATCGATCTGCTTGGGCACCTTATAGCGGGCCAGGCGCGCCGCGCAGTGCTCGCGCAGCGTCTCGGCCGCGAGCTCAGAGCCGGTGCGCGACACGACGATCGCGGCGACGGCCTCTCCCCAAGCGGGGTCGGACCGCCCGAGGACGGCGGCCTCCAGGACGTCAGGATGGGATTCGAGCACGGCCTCAACCTCGGCCGGGGCGACGTTCTCCCCACCGCTGATGACCGTGTCGGCGACGCGTCCCGTGACACGCAGGCCGCCTTGATTGTCGAGCGAACCGAGATCGCCGGTGTGCAGCCAGCCGTCGTGCTCGCGTGCTGCAGGTGCGACGGTCGGTCCCGCAACGAGGATCTCACCTACCTCCAGCCCACCGGGCGAGGACCCGTCGATGCGAATGCGCGTGCAGAACAGCGGGGGGCCGCCTGTCGTGACCTGCGAGCAGGCCTCGGTCAGCCCGTAGGTCATGCTGACGGGGACACCGGCCTCCTGCGCGCGCGCAGCCAGCGCCGCGGGCACGGGGCCGCCGCCGGTGAGCGCGCAGCGCAGCGCGCGCGGTCGCTGCAGACCGGCGTCCAGCAGCCGACTCAGCGTCGTGGCAACCAGGGACACGAGCGTGATGTCCTGCTCGCGCAGCGCCTCCAGCACCCGATCGGTCTCGAAACGCTCGTGGACTACCGCCGTGGTCGCGTAGATCGCCGAGCGCACCAGGATCGAGAGGCCGCCGACGTGGGAGACCGGCAGCGCGCACAGCCAGCGCTCGCATGGATCGCGGTCTAGGGCGACAGCCGAGCCGAGCGCGCTCCACAGGAAGTTGGCGTAGGTCAGCTCGACCGGGCGCGGCGCGGAGGTCGTGCCGGAGGTGTGGATGACGGCGGCGACGACGTCGAGCTCGTGTGACCGGCCCGGCGATGGGGGCGCATTGCCCGCCGGCGCGGATATGCCGGCCCCCCTCCCGCGTGTCCGTGTCGAGGACGCCTCGCTCAGCGGCTCCTCCACGATCAGCGCGGATCCGTCGCAGATGAGCGCGCGCTCGGCCGGCCCGAGGCGCACGTCCACCGGCACGGCCACGGCCCCGAGCAGCAGGCAGGCATGAAAGGCCTCGGCGAACCCGATGCCTGGAGCCAGCGCAATCGCGACGCGATCCCCCACCCCCAGGCCGCGGGCTTGCAACGCGCGCGCCCCCGCGAGCGCGGCGTCGTAAAGCTCGGCGTAGGTGCGCGAGCCATCGGGGCTCTCCACGGCCACGACCTCCGGGTGCGTGCGCGCGGCACGATGCAGCCAGCCCTCGACGACCATGCGCCACAGGCTAGCCTTCCGAGCCATGCCGACAACATGGACAGACGCCGGAGAGTACGAGGACATCCGCTATGAGAAGTCCGACGAGCCGTCGCGGACGGGGATCGCGAAGATCACGATCGACAGGCCAGAGGTCCGCAACGCGTTCCGCCCGCGGACGATCGTGGAGATCTCACGGGCGCTCGACGACGCGCGCGAGGACATGGAGATCGGCGCGATCGTGCTGACCGGCGCGGGTGATCTGGCGTTCTGCTCGGGCGGGGATCAGCGCGTGCGCGGAGACTCGGGCTATCTGGCCGAGGAGGAGATGAAGTCCCCATCGACGAAGTCCCCACCCGTCGGGCGCTTTCACGTGACCGATCTGCACGTGCAGATCCGGCGGCTGCCCAAGCCGGTCGTGGCGATGGTCGCCGGATATGCGATCGGCGGCGGGCACGTGCTGCACCTGGTGTGCGACCTGACGATCGCGGCGGACAACGCCATCTTCGGGCAGGTGGGGCCGAGGGTGGGGTCTTTCGACGGAGGCTTCGGCGCGGGGCTGCTGGCCAACATCGTGGGCCCGAAGAAGGCGAAGGAGATCTGGTTCCTGTGCCGGCAGTACTCGGCCCAGGAGGCGCTTGAGATGGGCATGGTCAACACGGTCGTGCCGCTCGCGCAGCTGGAAGCGGAGACGGTGAGGTGGTGCGAGGAGATGCTCGCGCTATCGCCGTTCGCGCTGAGGCTGCTGAAGGCGAGCTTCAACGCGGCCGAGGACGGTCTGAGCGGCATCCAGCAGCTCGCCCACGACGCGAACCTGCTGTTCTACGGCAGCGAGGAGGCGCAGGAGGGCCGCAACGCCTACCGCGAGAGGCGCGAGCCCGACTTCGCCAAGTTCCCCAGGCGCGCGTGAGCCCGATGAGGCCGCGCGCCAGGCGGTCGCAGAGCCCGGACCGATCGAGGACGGGATGACTGCCGCGCAGACCACGATCGCAGCCCCGCCCCCGGCCGGACAGGGCGCTGCGAGCGGGAGCACGAGCATGACCCGAATATGGGTGATGGCCGCACGCGTGCGCACGCTGCCGGCGGCGGTCGCGCCGGTGCTCGTGGGCACCTCGCTGGCGCTCGGAGCCGGCCACTTCCACGCCCTCGCGTTCGGAGCGGCGCTGCTCGGGGCGGTGTTCATCCAGGTGGGGACGAACCTGTCAAACGACTACTCCGACGCGCGCCGGGGCGCGGACAGCGAGGACCGCCTGGGTCCGGTCAGGGTGACGGCGGGCGGGCTGGTGCCGCCCAGACAGGTCCTGATCGCCACCTACGCCACGTTCGGGCTGGCCGTCCTGTGCGGGGCCTACCTGGTGGCGGTGGCCGGCCCCGAGCTGATCGCGGTCGGGGCCGCGTCGATCCTCGCGGGCGTGCTGTACACGGGCGGGCCGCGGCCATACGGGTACGAGGGGCTGGGCGAGTTGTTCGTGTTCCTGTTCTTCGGCGTGGTGGCGGTGGCCGGCTCCTACTTCGTGCAGGTCCAGGAGCTGCCGTGGCAGGCGTTCGGGTGCGCCGTGCCCGTGGGGCTGCTGGCGAGCGCGATCCTCGTCGTCAACAACCTCCGCGACATCGACACCGACAGGCGCGCAGGCAAGCGCACCCTCGCGGTCAGGCTGGGACGCGAGCGCACGCGCGGTCTGTACACGGCGATGGTGACGGGCGCGTTCGTGAGCGCGCCGGTGTTGTGGGCGCTGGGAATGTCGCCGTGGCTGGCGCTCAGCTGGGCGGCGATCCCGCTTGCGGTGGGGGTCGTGGCGACCGTGTGCACGCGGGTCGACGGACCGTCGCTGAACGGCGCGCTGGCGAGGACGGGCATGCTGCAGCTGCTGTTCTGCGTGCTGCTCGCCGCGGGGATCCTCGCCAGCGGCGGGATTGGAGGGTGAGCCCAGATTGCGCCTGAGCGTGCAGCGACGCAGCCTGCGCCTGCGCCAGCCGCTGCAGAGCGCCCACGGCGCCGTGCGCGAGCGCGAGCTGGTCACGGTCACGCTCACCGACGAGGCCGGGACCTGCGGCTATGGCGAAGCCGCGCCGCTGCGCTCCTACGACGGCGTGAGCGTCTCGAGGGTCGTGAACGCGCTCGAGCGCTACGGGCAGGTGCTCGCCGCGGAGGACGCCAGGCACATGAACGGAGCGCAACTGATCGAAGCGTGCCAGCGCGCTGAGGATCTGCCCCAGGCGCTGGCGGCGATCGACATGGCGCTGTGGGACCGCGCCGGCCGGCGTGCGGAAAAGCCCGTCGCCGAGCTGCTCACCGACGAACCTCCACGCGAGGTGGCGGTCAACGCGACGATCGGCGCGACCGACCGTCGGGGGGCGGCCGAGCAGGCCCACAGAGCGGTGGAAGAAGGGTTTCAGTGCATCAAGCTCAAGGTGGGAGTCGGCGACGATGCGGCGCGCGTGGCGGCGGTGCGCGCGGCGGCGGGCCCGAGGACGGCGCTGCGACTGGACGCGAACGGCGCGTGGACAGTGGAGGAAGCGGTCAGGGCGATCGAAGCGCTGGCGCCCGCGGGGCTGGAGCTCGTGGAGGAGCCCACGCACGGGCTGCAGGCCGTCAGGGCGGTGCGCGAGCGCGTGAGCACGCGCGTGGCGATCGATGAGACCGCGGCCGAGCACGGCGCGCTCGGCGCGGGCGTGGCCGATGCGGTGTGCCTGAAGATCGGCCGCTGCGGCGGGATCTCCGGTCTGCTCGCCGCCGCGGCGCTGGTGCGCGCCTCGGGTGCGGAGGCGTACGTCGCATCGACGCTGGACGGCCCGCTTGCAGTGGCGGCAGCCCTGCACGCCGCCGCGGCGCTGGCCTCGCGCGGGCCGGTGCCCGCGTGCGGCCTGGCGACGCTGAGATTGTTCGAGGGCGACGTGCAGGACGCGCTCCCGGTGCGCGGCGGCAGGATCGCGCTGCCGTCAGCCGCCGGGCTCGGTGTCGATCCGCTCTGAGAACGACGCCGCTGACTGTGCAGGTCGCGCGAGCGCTCCCGGTCCCGGTCCCGCTGGAGCTCCGCCGCTGGGACCGCTGCCGTTGGGACCGCTGCCGTTGAAACCTCAGCCGCTGGGACCCCTGACATGGAAACCCCTGCCGCTGGGACCCCTGTCCCTGAAACCCCTGCCATCGGGACCCCTGCCGCTGCGACGTTCGCGGTTGGGACCTCAGCCGCCGGGGGCCGTGCCGCGGGGATCTCCACACCAAAGAGGCTCTCGACGGCGTCCCTCGGCATCGGATGGCCCAGGAAGAATCCCTGAGCCAGCGTGCAGCCCATCGCATCGATCGTGCCCATCTGCTCCAGCGTCTCGATGCCCTTGGCGATCACCGTCAGCGAGAGCTCGCGCCCGAAGCTGAGAATCGCCTCGAGCAGCCAGCTGCGGTAGTCCTCGTCGTCGGCCTCCGCGAGGGAGCTGCGATCGACCTTCAGGAAGTCGAGCGGCATCTGCTGCAGACCGGAGCGGTAGGCGTACCCGTTGCCGAAGTCGTCGATCGCGATGCGCACGCCCAGCCGCGTGACCTCCCGCAGGCGCTCGGCGGCCGCCGCGACGTCGCCCATCACCGTGGTCTCGGCGATCTCGAGCGTGAGCAGCGAAGGGTCGATCCCCGACTGCTGCAGCGCTCGGCGCACGTCCGTGGCGAAGCCGTCTCGATTCAGCTGATTGGCCGAGACGTTCACTGAGACGCCGACCCTGTGGCCCGCCACGTCCCACGCCGCGGCGCGGTTGCAGGCCTCTTCGAGGACCCAGCGTCCGATCGGCACGATCAACCCGGTTTCCTCGGCCAGCGGCAAGAAGCCGGCGGGCTCCAGCACGCCCTGCTTGGGGTGCCGCCAGCGGAGGAACGCCTCGAGACCCACCACCCTGCGGCTTCTCAGATCGCAGATCGGTTGATACAGCAGGAAGAACTGCTCCTCCTGCAGCGCGGCGTTCAGCTCTGCGTCGAGCACACTGCGACTCTCGATCATCGAGCGCATGTTCGCGTTGAAGAGTGTGTAGCGGTCCTTGCCCGCCGCCTTGGCCGCGTGCAGGGCCAGCTGCGCGTCGCGCACGAGGTCCTCGGGCGTTTCGTACCGGCCGAAGGCGACGCCGATGCTCGCGGTGAAGAAGAAGCTCGGCCCGAAGCCATCGAGCTCGACTGGCTGGTGCAGAGCCTCGATGATGCGTCCGGCGAGGTTGTCGAGCCGCACCCCGCGGGCCGCCGACTCGACCAGCACGACGAACTCGTCGGCGCCGAGACGACCCACCGTGTCGCCCCCTCGCACAACCTCCCCCAGCCGCTGCGCGACGACCGCCAGCAGCTGATCGCCCGCGGCCCGCCCGAACTTCTCGTTGACGTCCGCAAACCAGTCGATGTCGATGAACAGCGCGCCCGCGAGCATCCCCGACTGGCGTCCCGCGCGCGCGACCATGCGCCCGGCGCGGTCCAGTGTGAGCGCGCGGTTGGGCAGACTGGTCAGGGGGTCGTACAGATCCTCGGGGGGCGACTCGCCGGTCTGCGGCGCAGGCGCCGGCGCCGGCGCCTGCGTGCGGGGAGCGCCGAGCAGGAAGACCAGCAGGCCGAGGAGCGCGCTCAGCAGGATTCCGCCGATCAGCACCACAAGCGCGGTTCCGTCCGCGAGCATGCGCGAGCCGGCCGGGGCCGCGAAGCTGCGGACGGTCCATCCGTCGTGCAGGCTGATCGCCGTGGTCTGTGCGCCGGGCGCGGGCGCGCCAGCGGCGAACACGACATTCGCGGCGCCGGCCCGGTAGCGGATGCGCGCCGCATAGCCCGGATGGCCCCGCAGCACTTCCCCCAGCATGACGCTCGGCACGAACACCTCACGCAGCCACCCCACCGACGCCGCCTTGCGGCCGAACACGCTGCGCGGCTTCACATTCCCTCGATACACGGGCGTTTCGATGACCAGCGCTCTCCCGCCCCCCGCCGGGATGGGGGTGTAGACGCTCAGCGCGGTGTCTGTAGCCAGCGCCAGCGCGGGCGAGGAGTCGGTGGGCTTCAGGAGGCCGAGCGCATCGAGCTCCGGGTAGCGACGCTGTGTGCGCGCCCATCTGACCCACGCGGCGAATTCGGCGGGCGACGCCTTCGGATGATCGGCGAAGAAGGTGCTCGCGCTGACGGCCAGCTGTTCCTCGTGGCGGATCGCCAGGCTCAGCGTCGAGGCGATCGCCGTCGAGCCCTGATGGAACGCCTGCCGCGCGGAGGCTTCGTCGTTGCGTGTCACGGCCTGCGCTCCGAGCACCGATCCGACCGTCCCCGCCGCCACGCACAGCGCCGCCACGGCGGCCCACACAACGCCCCTGCGACCTTGCACCCGACCCTTTACGCGTGCGAGCACATCCGTGCTTGGGCGTGGCGGCGGAGTCGCCTGGGCCGGAGCCGGGGCCGCCTGAGCGGGCGGAGTCGGAGTCGGGGCCGCCTGATCGGGCGGAGTCGGAGTCGGAGTCGCCTGAGTCGGCGGCGGAATCACCTGAGCCTGAGCGGGCGAAGTCGATTGAGCGGGCGAAGTCGATTGGGGCGGAGTCGCCTGAACGCCTTGATCAGCGGCGCCCTGCGCCTGCGCGGCGGCCGGGTCCGGGCCCTGAACGCTGGGCGCGGGCGCGCTCACGGATTCTGCCGCGGCGGAGGGATCGGGCGCGCCGTTAGGCTCGGCGTCGTGTTGAGGTGTTTCGCTGTCTGACATATCGATCCAGTTGTCCCCGACACGCACGTATGCGCTCCCGCGGACTTATCGGCTCAGGCGCGAATGTCTTTAGTCGTGCATGTGTCCAGAGGATCGCCGCCGGGCGCTCTGAAGATGCTCGGCCACCGCGGCCGGGCTCTCCAGCGGAAGGCCGTGGCCACCGGGCACGACGATCAGCTCGCCGTCAGGCGCCAGCTCCACCATTTGCCGCCCGAGCGCCTGGAACTTCAGGTCGCGCTGACCGACGATGATCGTCACGGGCATCGTCAGCTCCCGGAGCCTGTCCCACAGCGGCGCCATCTCCCCCGTGCCGACCCCGCGCAGGACCGCAGCGAGGGCGTCCGGGCGGTTACGGCGCTGGTCCTCGCGCGCGAGCGCGTCGACCTCGGGAGGATCGCCGGCGAACAGCGACTGTGCGCGCCAGCGCTCGATGGAGTCCTCGAACGGGATGCTCTCCAGCTCGTCGGCCAGACAATGGTCGGCGGCACTGCGCTCGACGCGCTCTGCCTGGTCCTCGATCCCCGCGGTGCTCGACACGAGTACGAGCCGCGATACGCGCTCGGGAGCGGCCAGCGCGACGTGCAGCGCGATGCGCCCCCCCAGCGAGTAGCCGCACAGCACGAAGCGCTCGGGGGCTCGCGCGAGCACGTGCCGGGCGCAGCCGGCGAACGTGATCGCCTCCCCGCCCGCCTTGCCCACCCCGCGGGCATCGGTGTGCTCGCCATGCCCGGGCAGGTCCAGCGCCAGCGGCCGGTAGCGTTCAGGGGGCAGATGGCCGATCACGCCGTCCCAGGCGCGGTGGGTGCCGCTGAAGCCGTGCAGCAGGACGACGGTCTCCGGCACATCTGCATCGTAATTAGTCTCCTTCTGGACCGCCGATAGACCACTCGACGCAAGACACGTCCCCACCAACGCACTCGACCGCTCACGCCAATCCGCCGAACGTGACCCTCGCCACCAACACATACCTCCTCCTGCGCGCGTTCGTGGACGAGCTCGCACGCTGCGGGATGCGGATGGCGTGCACCTCGCCGGGGTCGCGCTGCGCGCCGCTGGTACTTACGCTCGCGCGCGAGCCTCGGCTGGAGTGCCACTCCCACGTGGACGAGCGCTGCGCGGGGTTCTTCGCGCTGGGCGCGGCGAAGGCTTCGGGGCTGCCGGTGGCGGTGACGTGCACCTCGGGGACCGCCGCGGCCGAGCTGCTGGCGGCCGCAATCGAGGCACGAGAGGCGCGCGTGCCGCTGCTGCTCTTGACCGCGGACCGCCCGCCGGAGCTGCGCGAGAACGGCGCGGGGCAGGCGATCGACCAGTTGAAGCTGTTCGGGAGCGCCGCCAAGTGGTTTGTCGAGGTCGGCACGCATGAGACCGCAGGCCCCGAGCGCCTGTGCTGGATCAGGACGCTCGCGTGCCGCGCCTACTGGACAGCGCTGGAGGGCCGTCCGGGGGCGGTGCACCTGAACTTCCCGCTGCGCGAGCCGCTCGTCACGGACGAGCCACTGCCGGCAGATGAGACAGGCCGGCCCGAGTCCCAGCCATACGTGTGCCGCCCGCCGCTTGCAGCGGCCGGCCCCCACCTCGGTCCCCGCGCCGGCGCAGAGAGGTTGCGCGAGCTGGTGGCCGAGGCCAGGCGCGGCGTCCTCGTGGCCGGGCGCGACGAGCGCCACGAGACGCGTCTGGGCCAGGCGGCGGCGGCGTTCTGCGAGTCCGCCGGCTGGCCGCTGCTGGCGGACCCGCTGTCCGGAGCGCGCCGCGGAGCGGCCGCGGTCGCTCACTACGACGCGCTGCTGCGCGATGAACCGTTCGCCACGTCCCACCGCCCCGAGCTGGTCCTGCGGGTGGGCGATCTGCCGGTGTCAAAGCCGCTGCGCGGGTGGCTCGCCGGCCTGAACGGCGACGTGCCCCAGGTGGCGCTCGACCCCGAGGGCGCATGGCAGGACCCGGCGTCTGTGCTGAGCGAGTCGCTCGCACTGGAGCCCGCCGCGGCGCTGGCCGCACTGATGTCGCCCCCACCCGTGCCCGCGGACCCGGACTGGCTCGCAGGCTGGCGCGCCGCCGACGAGCAGGCGGCCGAGGCGATCAACGGCGCGCTCGTGGGCGAGGAGCTCAGCGAGCCTGCGATCGCCGCCGAGCTTGGGGTGTTGCTGCCGCAGACGGCGACGCTGTTCGTCGCCTCCTCGATGCCGGTGCGCGACATCGAGACGTTCTGGCCGGTGCGCGAGGATCCTCCGCGCGTGCTGTGCAACCGCGGCGCGAACGGCATCGATGGGACCGTCTCCAGTGCGTTCGGCGCGGCCGCCGCGAGCGAGAGCCCGGTCGTGCTGCTGATCGGCGACGTGACGCTCGCGCACGACATCGGCGGCCTGCTCGCCGCACTGCGCCTGGAACTGAAGTTGACGATCGTGCTGCTCGACAACGACGGCGGTGGGATCTTCGACTTCCTGCCGGTCTCGCGGGCTGCGATGGCGCGGGAGGACGACGTCTACACCGATCACATCGCCACCCCGACGGGCCTGGACTTCGCCAGGGCCGCGGAGCTGTACGGGTTGGAGCACGAGCGCGTGGGGACGATCCCCGCCCTGCGCTCCGCCCTGGAGCGTGCGCTGGCGCCACAGACGGACTCGGCGATCGTGCACTGCAAGACCGACCGCGCGGACAACGTGAAGCTGCACGACCGCGTGTGGGAGGCGGTGTCAAGGGCACGCGCAGCCGCAGATCTCGACTCCCCCGGCGCAAACGCAAGCCCCCACTCCCCCCCTACCGCCGCCAATCCCGACTCCCCCAACGACACGCGCGCAGCGCGATGAGCGGCGCCGCGGCCTACCGCTGGGGGCGCATGATCGCGCGGCGCAAGCGCATCGTGCTGGCCGTGTGGGTGCTCGTGCTGATCGCCTGCGCAGCGTCCTATCCCGCGCTGAAGCGGTCGCTGGGAGCGCCGAACTACGGCGTCGACGGCGCAGAGTCCTCGAAGGCGGCGCAGCTGCTCGAACAGCGGTTCGCCGGGCACGGCGCCGAGCAGGACGTGCTCGTGTTCCACGCGCCGGCGCGCAGGGCGAACGAACCGGTGTATCGCGCGGTCATCGACCGCGCGCTCGCAGAAGCACGCCGCCAGAGCTACGTCAAGGGCGTCGCCGGACCATACGAACGCGGCGCGAGGGGGCAGTTCTCCGCCGACGGGCACGCTGCTATCGCACTGGTCGGCATTGCGGGCGATCCCCGCGAGCTGGTCGAACGCGCCAGCAAACTGCAGCACGCCGTGGACCCGCTCGCGCGCGCGGGTGTGAGCGTGTGGCTGACGGGGTATTCGCCCGTCGCGAAGGACATCACGACGGTCGAGAACGCAGACGTCGAGCGCGCCGAGACGATCGGAGTGCCGATCGCACTCGCGATCCTGCTGCTGGCGCTGGGGGCGGCGGTCGCGGCGGTGGTGCCGCTGGCACTGGCGGGCAGCAGCCTGCTGCTGACCTACGGGTTTCTAGCCCTGATCGCGCAGGCGCTCACGTTCGACAGCTTCTTGACGACGATCGTGACGATGATCGGCGTGGGCATCGGGATCGACTACGCGCTGTTCATCGTAAGCCGCTACCGCGAGGAGCTTGCACAGCGGATGCGCACCTGGGAGACCTCGGCGGACGCGAGGGAGCAGACCGAGGATGCGGTGGGCGCGGCGATCGCGAGCTCGGGCCGGACGATCCTGTTCTCGGGCGTGATAGTCGCGCTCTCGCTGTCGACGCTTGTCTTGATCAGGACGCCGACTTACCGCGAGTTCGCGCTCGGCGCGGCGCTGGTCGTGGTGTGCACGGTGATCGCCGCGCTGACCCTGCTGCCGGCGCTGCTGGCGGCGCTGGGGACGCGCATCAACCAGGGTGCGCTGCCAGCGCGGATGCAGCCGCGCGAGGTGAGGACCCAGGCTGCAGACGGGCACGGCCCATGGGCACAGTGGGCGCTGGCGGTGATGCGCCGGCCGCTGCTCGCCGCGGGCGTGATCGGGGTGGCGCTGATCCTCGCGGCGACGCCCGTGCTGAGGCTGCGCACGGGGGTGGACTTCGGCATCCGCTCGCTGGGGAGCACCCCGTCGGGCAAGGGCGAGGAGGTGCTGGCGCGCTCGTTCGGCGCGGGCACGCTGGCGCCGATCGAGATCGTGGTCAGCCGCCCCGGCGACACCGGCAGGCTCAGCCGCGCGGATGAGGCACGCGCGGCGAGGCTCGCAAGCGAGCTGGCTCCCACCGGACGCAACGGCGTCGCGGCAGTGGCCGTGACACAGGGCCAGAACGCGGAGCTGGTGACCGTGGCGCCGACGAGCGCGATCGACTCGTCTGCCTCCGAACAGCTCGTGCGTCACATCCGCGCGCGACTCGTCCCGCCGATCGGTGCCGGCGGCGGACCGGAAGTGGCGGTCGGCGGAGCGACCGCAAAGATCGTGGATCTGTCAAACGCAACGATCGCGGAGATTCCGCTCGTGCTCGGGCTGATCCTGGCGCTGTCGCTGCTGTTCCTGACGATCGTGTTCCGCAGCGTCGTACTGCCCGTCAAGGCAGTGGCGATGAACCTGCTCGCGACGGGCGCGACCGTCGGCATCGTGATCTTCATATTTCAATATGGCCACGGCGAGAAGCTGCTCGGGTTCACGAGCGTGGGCTTCATCCAGGTGTACCTGCCGCTGAGCATATTCGCGCTGCTGTTCGGACTGTCGATGGACTACGAGGTGTTCCTGATTCGCCGCATGCAGGAGACGTGGTTGAGGACACACGACAACGAGCTCGCTGTGGCGACCGGCGTCGAGCACACCGCCCGCCCGATCTCGGCGGCCGCGGCGATCATGGTCGCGGTGTTCGGCAGCTTCGTGACCGCGAACGTGCTCGAACTCAAGCAGTTCGGGCTGGGCCTCGCGCTGGCGATCGCCATCGACGCGACGCTGATCCGGCTGGTGCTGGTGCCGGCGTTGATGCGCCTGTTCGGCGCGCGCAACTGGTGGTTGCCGAGCGTGCGTCGGCGAACCGCGCGGGACCCCGCCGTCCAGGCGACGCCGCACGCGTGACCGCAACGGCGCTCAGCCGGCCAGAAGCGGCAGCAGCGCCTGCAGCTTGACCTCGGTCTCGGCCAGCTCGGCTCGGGGGTTCGAGTCGCGCACGATGCCGTTGCCGGCGTAGCAGCGGCCGACCGAGCCGCGCAGCAGCGCGCAGCGCAGGGCCACGCACAGCTCGCCGTCGCCGGTCGCGTCGGTCCAGCCGACGGGGCCCGCGTACCAGCCGCGGTCAAGGCCCTCCAGCGCCGGTATCAGGAACCCGGCGACGTCGCGCGGCTCGCCTCCGACGGCCGGGGTCGGGTGCATCAGCCCGGCCAGCTCCAGCACATCGATCGGGGTCGCCAGCTGCGCGCGGATCGGGGTCGCCAGGTGCTGGATGTTGGCGATCTTCACCAGCTCGGGCTCGGGGGCGGCGGCGACCCACACCGCGCGATCGCGCAGCGTGCGCTCGATCCGGCGGGCCACGATCGCGTGCTCCTCACGGTAGCTCTGATTGCGCAGCAGCTGCTCGCCGAGGTGGTCGTCCACGGCGGGGTCGGCGCTGCGCCTGGTCGAGCCCGCAAGCGCGAGCGTGCTCACGCGGTGGCCCTCGCGGCGCACCAGCAGCTCGGGGCTGGCGGCGATCAGCGTCGCGTCTGCGCGCCCGACGCAGAAGCAGAAGCACGCCGGGAACGCCTCGCGCAGCACGCCCAGCATCGCGGCGGGATCGTACGCCCGCGGGGCGTGCGCTTCCACTTCGCGGGCGAGCACGATCTTCTCCAGCCTCCCTTCTCTTATCAGTCCCGTCGCGCGTTCCACCGCCGCCTCGTAGTGCTCGGGCGGCATCGCGCTCGCCACGCGATATCTTCCGGCGGGCGCCGGGTCCAGCAGCGGCAGCGCCCGCTCTTTCAGCTCCTCCAGCCGGCCTTCCAGCCGTTTGAGCGCATCTTCGACCGTGTCGTCGGGCGCCATCAGCGCCGCCAGCGTCATCTTCACGTCCGGCTCGCCATCTCCGCGGCCGGCGGCCGCGACGGAGCGCCTGATCGCCACCTCGGGCACGATCATCGAGGCGGGTTCGAACCCCTCCCACGCGGGCGATCTCCCGCCCTCGGGCGCGAACGCGAACCCGCCCACCGCGATCGGATCGCCCGCCGCCGCGGCCGCCAGCCTGCGCCAGCGATCGGCCACGCCCGCGAACCTCTCCCTCCCGGCCCCGCTCAGCCTCGCCGCCTCGCCCAGTGTCGCGAGCGCAGCTGAACCCCGGTCGGGCTGCTCGAACGCGAACCACGGCTCGCCCTCCCTGCGCGACGCGCACACCACGGCGCTCGGGTCCACATCGCCTTTCAGCTTGACCGTGCTCGTGGCCAGCGTCGGCTCGCCGCTGCGCCTGGCCCTGCGCAGCGCAAGGTGCAGCCGCGCGCCCAGCCGCTCGCAGTCCTGCTCGCTCAGCGCGAACGGTCTCCGCCGACCAGTTCTCGCCCCGCCGTTCAACGCTCTCGTAATGTCAACAGCTGTGGTAAGCGGCTTGGACCGCAATGGATGAAAGAACTGGCTCCCGCCTTACCAACCAAAACAACACGCTTTCCTTTTTCGCGACCCTATGTCTCTGTCCGCCCGCGCGAAATCGCGATCTCTCCCGTGCGCATCATCTCGATCAACCCAAACGGCCTCACCATGCCCTCGAACGCCTCGATCTTCTCGGTCGTGCCCGTCACCTCGACGATCACCGAGCGCTTGGTCACATCCACGACCTTGCCTCTGAATATCTCCGTTATCTGCATCAGCTCGCCCCTCTGCGCCCCGTCCGCGGAGACCTTGAACAGGGCCAGCTCGCGCGCGACCGTGTCCGCGGGCTCCAGGTCTCTGATCTTCAGCACGTTCACGAGCTTGTGCAGCTGCTTGGTCACCTGGTCGATCGGGTGCAGCGCCCCGTCCACCGTCAGCGTCACCCGCGAGATCTGCTCGTCGTCGGTCGGACCGACCGTCAGCGTGTCGATGTTGAACCCCCGTCGCGCGAACAGCCCGGCGATGCGCGTCAGCACGCCCGACTTGTTCTCCACGAGGATCGACAGCACGTGCTTGCGCCCCGTCCTGAGTCCGGCTGACGCCTCCAGCTCCTCCAGGCTCAGTGGTGTCTTCGTCCCGGGCTCGCCCACGGCGGCGCTCACCCCACCATCTCTCTGGCGGCCTGACCGGCGGGAATCATGGGGTAGGGCTTCTGGATCGGGAGGGGGTCAGGCCCGCCTCCCGGCCACCCCCCTCTGAGGACCATCGCCGCAATCATCCAACCATCTCCCTTGCCGGCTGACCCGCCGGAATCATCGGGTAGGTGTTCTCCTCGCGCGTCACCCTCACGTCCACCACCACCGGGCCGTCGGTCTCGATCGCACGCTGCATGTCCTTGACGAGCGTCGTCTTGTCCTCAAAGCGCATCCCGGTCGCGCCGTACGCCTCCGCCAGCTTGACGAAGTCGGGGAACTCGCCCGTCTCGACGTGGCTGTATTTGCCGTCCCAGAACAGCTCCTGCCACTGCCTGACCATGCCGAGGTAGCCGTTGTTCATGATGAACACCTTGATCGGGATCTTGTTCTGCGCGCACGTCGCCAGCTCCTGCGCGTTCATCTGCACCGACCCGTCCCCCGCTACGCAGCACACCAGCCGCTCCGGGCAGCCCACCGCCGCGCCCATCGCGGCCGGCAGCCCGAACCCCATCGTGCCCAGGCCGCCCGAGTTGATCCAGCGCCGCGGCGCCGGGAAGTCGTAGTACTGCGCCGTCCACATCTGGTGCTGGCCGACGTCGCTGCTCACGATCGCCTCGCCCTTCGTCGCCTCGTGCAGCGCCTGGATCATGTACTGGGGCTTGATCTCGCTGTCGCTGGAGTCCTCGTAGCTCAGCGGATACTTCGCTTTCCAGCCCTCGATCCGGGTCCACCAGTCGCCCAGCCGGGAGGCGTCGGCGCTCAGCGCACGGTACTCGACCGCGAGCTTGCCCAGCACCTGCTTGGCGTCGCCCACGATCGGGATGTGCGCCGGCACGTTCTTGGATATCTCCGCCGGGTCGATGTCGATGTGGATGAACTTCGCCTTCGGCGCGAACTCCGACAGCTTGCCCGTGATCCTGTCGTCGAACCTCGCCCCCACCGCGCAGATCAGGTCGGCCTCGTCCATCGCGTAGTTCGCCGCCCTCGTCCCGTGCATCCCCAGCATCCCCAGCCACTGGGGATGAGGTGCCCCCCCACCCGTCCCGCCCACCCGTGCGGGAAACGCACCCAGGCCCATCAGCGTGCACGTCACCGGAAATCTGTCGCACCCCGCGAGCTCCACCAGCTCGGGCGAGGCGTTCGCGTTGACGACCCCCCCGCCCGCGTAGATGACCGGCCGCCGCGCGCTCGCCAGCGCCTTGGCAGCCTGGCGGATCTGCTTCTGGTTGCCCTCCGTCGTCGGCTGATACCCGGGCAGGCGCACGTCGGTCACCGGCTCGTACTCGATCTCGCCGCGCGAGAGATCCTGGGGGATGTCCACCAGCACCGGCCCCGGCCTGCCCGTGCGGGCGATGTGAAACGCCTCGTGGATCGCCCTGGGGATCTCGCGCGGGTCCTGGATCATGAACGAGTGCTTGACGATCGGGATCGTGATCCCGAGCGTGTCCGCCTCCTGGAACCCGTCGGTCCCCAGCAGCTCCGTGCGCACCTGGCCGGTGATGAACACGCACGGCACCGAGTCCATCATCGCGTCGGTGATCGGCGTGATCAGGTTCGTCGCGCCCGGGCCGCTCGTGGCGAACGCCACCCCGACTTTCCCAGTCGCCTTCGCATACCCCTGCGCGGCGTGCCCGCCGCCCGCCTCGTGGCGCACCAGGATGTGCCTGATCCCACCGTGCACGAACGCGTCGTACGTCGGCAGGTTCGCGCCCCCGGGCAGCCCGAACACGACGTCCACGCCCTCAGCCTTCAGGCATTCCATGATGGCGTCCACCGCGCGCATATACGCAGCTTACCAGCGGGTTTTCAGGGCTTTGTGGCGGCGGCGTTTCAGGGCTTTGTGGCGGCGGCGTTTCAGGGCTTTGTGGCGGCGGCGTTTCAGGGCTTTGTGGCGGCGGCGTTTCAGGGCTTTGTGGCGGCGGCGTGAGCGGGTGGGCGCTGGGCCGGCGTGCGCCCGTCTGAGAGCGTGGGTCTCGCATGGCCCGTACCGCGGCTCCCGCGTCAACTCAGGACACTCCCAGACCGACGCCGATCGCCAGGGCGATCATGCCGCCCACGGTCACGACCAGCAGCGAGGAGCGCATCGACACGTGCAGGAACCGTTTGCGGACCCAGGCGATCGCGAGCAGCTCGAACGCGACCACGCAGCCGGCGACCAGCAGCGCCTTGTGGACGTTGGCGATCAGGAACGGCAGCGTGTGGAAGATGCCGCCCAGCGTCGTCATCCCGCCGGTGATCGCCCCGCGCACCACCGCCGAGCCGCGCCCCGTCTGCTTGCCCGTGTCCGACAGCGCCTCCGACCAGCCCATGCTCACCCCGGCCCCCAGCGCGGTGGCGAACCCGACCAGCAGAGCGGTGTGCGAGTCAGAGGAGATCGCTGCGGCGAAGATCGGCGCCAGCGAGGAAACGGTGCCGTCGATCATCCCCACCAGCGCGGGCTGCACGACGCGCAGGACGAAGTCCGTCTCGTCCTTGAACCCGGCCCGGTGGATGAGACGGGCTATGAGGCGCTCGTGCACGGGCGTGGCGGTCGCGTTCGATGCGTCCATTCACTATTTATAGACGGCCCGCACCTTCGGGCTCCCTCACGCGGCCGGGGGGCTGCCAGGATTCCGGCGCCAGCACGACGTCGGGGTACTCGCGGGACTCAGGCGGGGCGCTCGCGCGGCGCCCGGGCAGCCCGCTTCGCCGCCGCGACCGCGGCGATCGACCCTCAGGACCGCACGGCCGGCGGGGGCTGCCACGATTCGGGCGCCAGCACCTGATCGGGATCCCCGCCCACCCACTCGAGCTCGCTCCCGCAGCGCGTGCAGAGGGCGTCGTAGATCTTCGTCACCCGCCCGCAGCGTGGGCAGCGCCGGCGCAGCTCGTTGCGCTCGGACCGGTAGACGATCGCCGTAACCAGGCCGATCACGGGCACGATTGCCGAGATGAGAAACCACAGCCAGAACGGGCTGCCCTTGATCTTGCCGACGATCCCGCCGGCCAGCCCGAAGCAGACCGCGATGATCACGTACTGCATACCTTCCATGCCCGGCGCCTCAGAACAGGACGCGCAGCGCCCAGATGATCCCAAACACCAGCAGGATGACGACGACGATGCCGAAAAGGAAGGAAACGATGTGGATCACCAACCCCAACAGCACCCACACCGCCACGATCAAGATCAACGCCGCTACGACTGTACGACCCAGCGAGCGACCGGAGGAAGACTCAGACGAAGATTGACTCATCGCACATAGGGTAGACGGTCCGGTAGCCGACGGCGCGGCCGAGCGGGAATCGCCACCCCGCCCGGCCGCACCACTCGCGTCCGGTCGAGGGAAGCCGAGACGCATCGGCGTGAGGCCTACATGTACGACGGAACCCATGTTGACGCACGGCGCCAACCCTGCCATTGGCCCACGGTCCAAAATGCCGGCGCGTCGGTTAGACACCCAACTGCTCGTGCACCAGCCTGGCGACCTCGCCGCCGTCGGCGCGACCATGTGTCTCGCGCATCACATGTCCCACGATCGGGCCGATCGCCCTGGCGTTGCCCTCGCGCACGCGCTGCGCCGCCTCGGGGTTGGCTGCCAGCGCGGCGGCGACGACCCCGGCCAGCTCCTCGGAGCCGCCGATCGCCTCCAGACCCTGCGCCTGGACGATCTGCGCCGGGTCTCCGCCCTGCGCCACGAGCCGGTCGAGCACCTGCCGGCCGGCGCCGACGCTGATCCGCCTGGCTGACACCAGCCCCACCAGCGCCGCCAGGGCATCCGCCGCGACGCGCGAGCCCGCCGGATCCTCGCCCTCTCCCAGGCGGCTCAACAGGTCTGATGCGATCCAGTTGGCGAGCGCCTGCGCCGGCGGGGGCGGATCGACTGAGGCGGCAAGAGCGACCTCGAAGTAGTCGCCCAGCTCTGAGCGGAACGCGAGCAGGCGCGCGGAGTCCGCGCTGAGGCTCAGCTCGCGCTCAAAGCGCTGCGCCCTGTCCGCCGGCAGCTCTCCCAGCGCCGCGCGCGCCGCGTCGAGCATCTGCTCGTCGATCTGGACCGGCAGCAGGTCGGGCTCGGAGAAGTAGCGGTAGTCGTGCGCCTCCTCCTTACTGCGCAGCGTTGTTATGGCGCCCGAGGCGGGGTCGAAGTGAAGCGTCTCCTGGATGACCTCCCCCCCGTCCCGCAGGATCTGCTCCTGGCGGGCGATCTCGGCCTTGATCCCGCGCTCGATGAACCTGAACGAGTTCATGTTCTTCAGCTCGGTCTTCGTGCCCAGCTCCCGCGAGTCGGCTGGGCGCAGTGAGATGTTGGCGTCGCAGCGCAGCGAGCCCTCCTCCATGTTCACGTCGCTGACGCCCAGCTGGCGCAGCGTGGTGCGCAGCAGCTTCAGCCACTCGCTCGCCTGCTCGGCTGAGCGCAGGTCCGGCTCGGTCACGATCTCCGCCAGCGGCGTGCCCCCGCGGTTGAAGTCCACGACACTCTCCTGCGAGCCGTGGATGCGCCCGCTGTGACCGACGTGCGTCAGCTTGGCCGCGTCCTCCTCCAGGTGCACCCGGTGGATGCGTACTGGGTCCAGCCTGCCGCCCGTGCACAGCGGCTCGTCGTACTGGGAGATCTGATAGCCCTTGGGCAGGTCGGGGTAGAAGTAGTTCTTGCGGTGGAACACCGAGCGCGGCGCAAGCTCGCAGCCGAGCGCCAGCCCGATCCTCAGGCCGAGATGGACCGCCTGCGCGTTGGCCACCGGCAGCGCGCCCGGCAGGCCCAGGCAGACCGGGCACGTGCGCGTGTTGGGCGGCTCGCCGAAGGACAGCTCACAGCCGCAGAACATCTTCGTCCGAGTCTTCAGCTGGACGTGGATCTCCAGGCCGATGACTGGTTCATGGTCCAGCGGCCGGTCGGAGCCCCTTGTCTTCCCCATGACCTCCGTGAAACGCTCCTCGCTACTGGACACGGGCGTGGCTCCCATCGAACGCGAGCGCCCGCTCCAGCGCATACGCCGCGTCCAGCAGCCGGTTCTCGCTGAACGCCGGCCCGGCGATTTGCAGACCCACGGGCAGGCCTCCCGCAGGAGGCCCGACACCGTCGCTTTCTGTGCTGAGACCGCACGGAATTGAGATTGCGGGGATGCCGGCGAGCGACATCGGCACGGTGAAATAGTCGCTGAGATACATGGCCCATGGGTTTGCGGTCTTCTCGCCAAGCTGAAATGCCACATTGGCAGAGGTGGGCGTGACAACGAAGTCGACTTCCTCGAAAGCGCTCTTGAAGTCCTCGGCGATCTTGGTCCTGACCCGCTGCGCCCGCCCGTAGTACGCGTCGTAGTAGCCGGCCGACAGGGCGTACGTGCCGAGCATGATCCGCCGCTTGACCTCCGCGCCGAACCCGTCATGACGGGTGCGCTCGTACATGTCCAGCAGGTCCTCCGCGCCGGCGGCTCGCAATCCGTAACGCACCCCATCGAAGCGCGCCAGGTTCGAGGAGGCCTCCGCTGGGGCAAGCACGTAATAGGCCGACAGAGCATGTGGTGCATGCGGAAGGTTGATCTCCGTCACCGTGGCGCCTTGTTTTTCGGCCACCTGCAGCGCTTCCGCGAAGACACCCTGCACGCTTGGCTCGACTTCGCCACCAACAAACTGAGCGCCCGGGCGCTTGAGCTCCGACGGCACGCCCAGGCGAATCCCGTCCAGGCACTCGGCTTTGGGCAGCTCGATCTCGTGCGGGAACGGCAGTGAGGTGGCATCGCACGGATCCCTGCCGACCATATATTTGAGCAGCAGCGCCGCGTCGGTCACGTCGCGCGTCAACGGCCCCGCTTGGTCGAGCGATGAGGCGAACGCGATCATTCCGTAGCGCGATACTGCCCCATACGTAGGTTTGAGCCCGACGATCCCGCACAGCGCGGCCGGCTGGCGGATCGAGCCGCCCGTGTCCGTCCCCAGCGCCCACGGCGCAAGGCCGGCGGCGACCGCGGCCGCGCTTCCGCCAGATGAGCCGCCCGGCACGCGCGTTCGATCCCACGGATTGAGCACCGGCCCGAACGCCGAGCTCTCGTTCGAGGAGCCCATCGCAAACTCGTCCTGGTTGGTCTTGCCGAGCAGCGTCGCCCCGGCCTCCATCAGGCGCGACACGGCGGTCGCCGTGTATGGCGGCTTGTATCCCTTGAGGATGCGCGAGCCCGACTGGCTCGGCACCCCCTCGGTGCAGAACAGGTCCTTGACCGCCAGCGGCACACCGGCCAGAGGGCCGGGCGCAGTGTCCGCAACACCCTCGGCGATCCAGGTGAAGCAGTTCAGCCCGCCCCGCTCCAGGTCTCCTCCATGCTCCTTGGCGCGGTCGCTATAGAACACGAACAGCTCCGTCGCGCTCAGGTTGCCAGCCTCGATCTCGGTGATCGCCCGCGCCGCCGAGAGATCGAGCAGGTCGGTTCCCGCGGCGCTCATGCCTGAGGACTCGGCACTGAGAACCCCTCGCCATCGCTGCTCACGGCCGGCGCCTGCGCGAGCGCGACCTCGCGCGGCAGACACTCGCGCGGCTCGTCGGGGCGCAGCGAGTCGGTGATCTCCACAACGTGCGAGGTAGGCGCCACCCCCTCCAGATCGAGCTCACCGATGTGCGCGACGTGGTCGAGGATCGCCGACAGCTCGCGCGCCATCGGCTCGATCTCGTCCTCCCCCAGCTTCAACCTGGCCAGGCGGGCTACGTGCAGGACTTCGTCGCGGTCGATCACGGCGCGCATTCTACGGGGCGCCTGCCGCAGCGCCTCGTGACGCGACGATCGCGGCCAGCGCTCAGCCCAGCGGCTGGGCGCCGTTGGCTCCAACGTCGGGCGGCGGCAACGGCGGGGGTTGGGCCGGCTCATACAGCGAGGTGCGTTCGTCGCGCAGCGACTGCCACGAGCCGGCCAGCATCAGGATCGCGCCCGCGAGCGCCAGCCATGCTCCCGCGCATAGCGCCGTGGCGTGTTCGGGGCGCTCCAGCACCCGCACGAGCGCCGAGATCACGGCGATGATCCCGAACAGCGTGCTCCACACCGCGGCGGCGACCGGCAGCGCGGTGCTGCGCTCGGTGATCGTGCTCAGCACCAGGGCCAGCGCGGCGGCGGCGGCGGCGATCAGCAGGACGACCGCGGGGCCAAACGTGTTCCAGGCGGTGAGCCTGCCGGCGGCGTTTTCATACCACGGCAGCCACAGCGACACGATCACGCAGATCGCTCCCGCCAGCGCCAGCAGCTCGCCTGCTCGCAGGCGCCTGAGGCTCACCGTCCCCTCCCGGTGGCGTGCGCGCCGCGGGCGCCGCGGGCGCCGCGGGCGCAACGGGCGTGACGGGGGCTCGTCGTCGGAGGGCGCGACATCGGCGACATCTATACCTGGATTCCCGCCTGAGCGCGAGCGGCGTCCAGCGTGTTGCCCAGCAGGCAGGCGATCGTCATCGGACCGACACCCCCCGGGACGGGCGTGATCGCCGAGGCCACCTGCACGGCGGCGGCGAAGTCGACGTCCCCGACCAGCCCGCTTGCATTGCCGGCCTGCTCGGGCGTCAGCCGGTTCATGCCGACGTCGATCACGACCGCGCCGGGCTTGACGAACTCGCGTTCGATCAGCCGCGCACGGCCCACGGCGGCGATCAGCACGTCCGCGCGGGCACACACCGCGCGCAGGTCGCGGGTGCGCGAATGACAGATGGTGACGGTCGCGTTCTGGGCGAGCAGCAGCTGCGCCATCGGCTTGCCGAACAGATTAGAGCGACCGACCACGACCGCCTCGGCGCCCTCCAGCGTCGCATCGACGCTGCTCAGCAGCTCAAGCACCCCCAGCGGCGTGCATGGCCGCAGCCCGGGCAGTCCCAGCGCGAGCCGTCCCGCGTTGACCGGCGTGAGGCCGTCCACGTCCTTGTCAGGGTCGATCATGCCGGTCAGGGTCGGGCCGTCGAGATGGGCTGGCACGGGCAGCTGCAGCAGGATCCCGCTCACCGCCGGGTCGGCGTTCAGATCGGACAGGGTCTGCTCGACCTCCTCGAATGGCGCGCCGGCTGGGAGGCGGTGGTCGAAGGGAGTCATGCCCGCCTGCGCGCACGCGCGCTGCTTGGCGCCCACATACACGACCGAGCCGGGGTCCTCCCCCACCAGCACGGTCGCCAGGCCCGGCGTGCGTCCGGTCCGCTCGCTGAACGCGCGCACATCCTCGGCCACCTGCTCGCGCACGCGCGCGGCGATCGCCTTGCCGTCAATGATCGTGGCGGACATCGGGCGAACCCTAATCGCGTCTGCTGACCGGCGCGTACTCGGACATCAGCTTGCGCTCCGAGCCGTCTGTGGCGAAGCGCACGACGATCACGCCGCCGGGCTCCACGCCCGTGACGACGCCCTCGCCGAAGGTGGCGTGCACGACGTCCTCGCCCATACGAAACGCCTGCTCGGTGGACGCCTCGCCGCGCTCGCCGGGGAAGATGTCTCGGGTTCCGTCCCGACTTCGCGTTCCCGCGCGAGCACCCCAGCCGCCGGCGGGCGGTCCGCCGCCGAGGGAGGCGCCGCCGTTGCTCGCGCCTCCGCCGACCCGGGCGGCGCCGGCCCAGGAGTGAAGCGCCGGCGCCTGCACGCGGTCGAGTAGCTCCACGGGGATCTCGTCGAGGAAGCGGCTCGGCAGTCCATAGCTCTGCGCGCCGAACACCGCGCGGCGGCGGGCGTGGGTCAGGTACAGCTTGTGCATCGCCCGCGTCACGCCCACGTAGAACAACCGCCGCTCCTCCTCCAGCGCGCCTTCGTCGAGCGCGCGGGAATGGGGGAAGACCCCGTCCTCGCAGCCGGCGATGAACACGATCGGGTACTCCAGCCCCTTCGCGTTGTGCAGCGTCATCAACGTCACGAGTCCCTCGTCCTCGGTTCTGGAGTCCGCGTCGGCGACGAGCGCGATCTGCTGCAGGAACACTTCCAGCGAGTCCTCGTCTTCGGGCGCGGCCGTGTCGAGCTCGCGCCCCACCTGCACGAGCTGCTCGAGGTTCTCGATCCGCCCCTGCGCCTCGATCGTCCGCTCGGCCTCGAGCGCGTCGATGTAACCCGTCTGTGAGAGCACCGCCTCGAGCAGATCCGCCACGGGCGTCTCCTGCGCCACGCGCGCGCGCAGCTCCTCCATCGTGTCCATGAAACGCCGCAGCGCCTTGATCGCGGCGGCGCCCAGCCCGGGGATCCGATCGGGCGCTGCCGCGGCCTCCCAGACGGACACTCCGACGCTGGCCGAGTGGGCGACGATCCGTCCGAGCGAGGTCTGCCCGAGCCCGCGCCGCGGGGAGTTGGCAACGCGCGTGAAGCTGACCAGGTCGAACGGGTTCGCCAGCAGCGAGAGGTAGGCGATCGCGTCCTTGATCTCCGCGCGCTCGTAGAACTTCGTCCCGCCGATCACCTGATAGGCGATCTCCCGGCGCACGAGTGCGTCCTCCAAGACTCGCGACATCGCATTCGTGCGGTAGAGCACAGCGATCTCCGCGCGGGAAGCGCCCTCATCGACCAAGCGCTCGATCTCACCTACGACGAACCTCGCCTCGGCATGCTCGTCCTCGAGCTCGCGCACCTGTACTTGCTCTCCCCGCCCGAGCTCGCTCCACAGGCGCTTGGCGATTCCCCCGCGGTTGTTCGCGATCACCGCGTTTGCCGCCTGCAGGATCGTCTCTGTCGAGCGGTAGTTCTGCTCGAGCTTCACCACCCGCGCGTCGGGAAAGTCCTGCTGAAAGTCCAAGATATTGCGTACATCCGCTCCGCGAAATGAATAGATTGACTGGGAGTCGTCGCCGACGACCGCCAGATTGCGGTGCCCGACCGGGCCGGCGTAGGTGGGACGCTCGCCACTTGGACGTTCGTCACCCCGTGGTTCTGCACTCTGTGATGGCCTCTCGTCGCCCCGGGTCTCGCCGTCGCCCCGGGTCTCGCCCAGCGCCCTCGCCTCCCCCCGCGGTGGCCGACCTCCACCGACCAGCAGCTGCAGAAAGCGGTACTGCGCGTGGTTGGTGTCCTGGTACTCGTCGACGAGCACGTGCCGGAACGTGTCCGCATAGCGCTCGCGAACCGGATTGAACAGCTCCAGCAGGTTGACGGTCCTGAACAGGAGGTCGTCGAAGTCCATCGCGTTGGAGCGCAGCAGGTCGCGCTCGTACAGCCTGTACACCTCGCCGACCATCTCCTCGAACGGGGAGCCGACGGCCTGCTGGTAGGCCTCGGCGTCGAGCAGCTGGTTCTTCGCCGCCGAGATCTGGTTGTGCAGGGCAGCCGGGGTATAGCGCTTGGGGTCGATCCCAAGCTCGTCGATGCAGCGCTTGGTCAGCCGCCGCGCGTCGGCCTGGTCATAGATCGTGAACTGGCGGGTGTACCCGAGACGCTCTGCCTCGGAGCGCAGAATGCGCGCGCAGGCGGCATGAAACGTCATCAGCCACATCCCGCGTGTATTTCGATCGAGCAGCCGCTCGACGCGGCCGCGCATCTCCTGGGCGGCCTTGTTCGTGAACGTGATCGCCAGGATCTCGTTCGGGTGCGCCTGCCCGGTGTAGATCAGAAACGCGATCCGGTGCGTCAGCACGCGCGTCTTGCCGCTGCCCGCGCCGGCGAGGATCAGCAGCGGGCCCTCCCCGTGCGTGACCGCCTCGCGTTGGGGCTCGTTCAGCCCCTCCAGCAGGCGCTCGATCCGGCCCTCCTCGTCCGGATCCGTCTGGCCCGGAGGGCGTGGCGTGTCCAGCTCGTCAAGCATCTACTGAGCATAGATGCGCGCCCGGCCGGTGCGTCTAATGCTTCTTGGACTTCCTGTGCTTGGGCTTGGGCTTGTGCAGCGTCGCATGCGTGCTCAGCGGCGCAGCCTGGATGCCGGCGGCGTTGGAGACGTTGAGGACGAACGTGATCGTCTCGCCGTAGGGCAGCCGCGAGACGGTCGCCTGGAAGGCGCCGCCCGAGCCCGCGGTGAGCGCCAGCGGCACGGTCAGCGTGCTGTGACACACGGGCTGCTTGACCCGTTTCTTTTCGTGCTTCTTTTTCTTTTTCTTCGGGCACTTGGTCACGACCGAGTACGCGGCCGAAGCCTGCTCGCTCGTTGCGACGCCGTTGGGGTCGGTCGCGGTGAAGGCGAGCGTGCACGCCTGCAGGTGGCATTTCAGCGCGCCGAGGGTGGCGGTTGGCGGCGTCGTGTCGGCGGCGATCGCCGAGGCGGTGGCACTGCGCGCGGTGCTGACGCCGCCCGGGTTGCCGGCCTGAACGATGCACACCAGCGGCGCGCCCACGAGGGTGCTCGGTGCAGTGAAGATGTTGCCGGGCCCGCTCTGGAGCACCTGGGCAGAGGCGTCTTCCTCCTGGATGGTGTATGTGAACGACGTCGGCGAGTCGCTCCACGCGCCCGGTTCGCAGGTCAACGGGCTGAAGTCCACCGGGGCGGCGCCGACCGACTTGATCGTCGGCGGCGAGGTCAATCGCGCCGCGACGGGGGGCGATTCGCTGCCTTCGATGAAATCGCGTATCTCGGGAGCCGCGATGTTGGTGAACACATCGGGCACGCCCACCGGACATTCCTTGGCCCCAAAGTCCACGATCCCGACCTGCACCGCGGGGCTGCCCTCGGTCAGTGGGCCGCCGCTGTCGCCCTGGCACGTCGATGAGGTCGATGAGACAGCGCACAGCAGCACGGCGGAGTTGAGCCCCACCCCCGCCCGGCAGGCGTCGCTGCTGATCGCGGTGAGAGTTGTCGAGTAGAGGTTTCCGTTGGAGTTGTGCCCCGGGCCTTCGGCGCCTTCCTCTTTGCCGTACCCGCTGATCGAGAGCGACGTGCCGGGAGCCGGCGTGGCCCCAGCCGGCACCAGCGAGATGGCCTGGGTGTTCTTTTCCGGCGACAGTTCGAGCGGTTCTTCGAGCGTCAGCACCGCCACGTCGTCCTTGATTTCGGGCGAAACGGCGTAGTACGGGTCGCGACGTACGCTCTTTACACGATCTCCTTGATAGCCTGCCGGCGACGGAAAAACGGGACGAAACGTCAGCCCTTGCGATGCTCCGGCAACGACGAAGATGGCCGCTTCTTCTTCGGTGTACGGGGTGGTGGTGCCCTCGTGGTCGGTGCAGTGAGCGGCGGTGAGAATCGTCGTCGCATTGAGGATCGACCCACCGCAGCTCGATTCAGCACCTGCCCCTTCGTCGATCAGCAACACGTAGACCTGCCACGGGAATTCCGAGATCGACGATTCCCTCCCGTTGATGATCTGCGGGACGAGCGGACCGCTGCCTTCGAAGGGATTGCTGCCCGAGGACGCCTGCGCCGGCTGCGAGGAGACCGCCGAGCCCAGCGCCAGCGCCAGCGCGGCGACGCACGCGGCGAGGACTGTCGTGAGGCGTCTACGGAACGAGGTGGAGAGCGGCAGGAGAAGCCTCATAGCGACACATCTCTATCAGACGCGCCAGATGGGACTGACGGCAGCGCCCGCCGGTCGGGCGGTTACGATTCAGCAGGGTCGCGACTCTGCGACCACGCGCTCCTCGGCTTGCCGGCACTCCTCGTCAGGCGCCCCTGACGACGTCTGTCCAATGTGCTGGGATCTCAGACCGCCACAGCCCGCCCCGCACGCTGACGGGACGGGCCGGCCGCGGCGCGAGCGTTACTTGATGATCTTGATGATGCGCTCCATCCCCAGCAGGGAGTGGCTGCGCCCGTCCTGGGTGTCCATGAAGCAGACCTCGACGTAGATGCCGGGCTTGGCTGTGATCGTCTCCTGCTGGAAAGCTTCGTGTGAAAGCGGCCCGGCGAAACCCGCAGGAGGCCCTGAAATCAGCTTTTCAAGCGCCTTTTCCTTGCCGCTCAGCAGGTCCTCGACGGCTTGCTTGGCAGCCTTCATGTTCTTGACGGGCGCCGCAACGTCCATGTGCACGAGGAAGCCTTCGTTTTCGAAGCGGACGAGCTCGCCGTCGTGCAGGGTGCTCGGTCCGCGGAAGCCGAACTCGATCGAGCGGATCGTGGCTTCAGGTGCCGGCAGCGCGACGGGGGATGTGGCGGCGGTGACCGTGAAGAGCGCGTGCGCCTTCGACCCCTTGCCTTCTCCTCCTGGAATCAGAGCAACATATTGACCGGGTTGCAGGTACGACTGGGCTTCGCTGGTCTGGCCGGGAGTCACTTCGGCGTCGAATACGAGCGAGCCGTACTTGCTCGTCACGTTGGTATCGCCATGAGCTTTCTTTACGGCAGCTTCGACTTCGTCGAAGGTGGCGCCGGGCTTCAGAAGAAACAGGATCACGTTTGCTTCCTTGACGCCCGTGGCGGTCGAGACGACGTTGACCCCACCGGACTGCGTGGCGCCGGCGACCGTGATCGAGGACTTGGTGACGGCGATTGACAGGATGGGAAGCGTCGATGCCTGCGCGGCACCGGCCGACACCAGGCTGACGGCAGCCAAAAGGGACACGAAGAACACGCCCCTCAGGGGACTGCGAATGAAGCGGAGCGACATTAGGCTGATCCTTTCGATTGACCTGCGAGAACGAATCTTGAACGCCCGATCTTGCTGGAGGACTGAGCCGACACCCCGGCGGACGGCAACTCCCGCCGGGGCCGGACCCGGACAACATAGCTGGCCTCGCACACCCGTTCTTGCTCTCTCCCCCCAGCAACGTTCACCCGCGTCCTAACCCCCAGCCGGATTAGGCCCGCGAACGGTGCGCAACGGCGTGACCTCGGCCACCGATCCGTCGGGCTCCTCGCCGGAGAGCTCGGCGACCGTCCGTTCCAGCGCGCCGATGCGACTGGCCAGGCCCTGAATCGCCTCGGCGATCGGGTCGGGCAGGTGGATCCAATCGGCGTCGGGACCCTCGACGCGACGCCCGTCCACGCGCACGGGATGGCCGGGATTGCCGACGACGGTCGAGTTGGGGGGAACGTCGGTGATGACCACGCTGTTGGCGCCGATCTTCGCGCCGTGGCCGATCGTGATCGGCCCGAGCAGCTTGGCGCCCGAGCCGATCGTCACGTTGTCCTGCACGGTCGGATGGCGCTTGCCCGTGGCGAAGCCGGTGCCGCCGAGCGTGACGCCCTGATACAGCGTCACGTCCTCGCCGATGTCAGCGGTCTCGCCGATCACGACGCCGGCGCCGTGATCGATGAACAATCCCTCGCCGATCTTCGCCGCGGGGTGGATCTCGATGCCGGTCAGCGCCCGCGAGCACAGCGAGATCGCGCGCGGCAGCAGCGGCACGCCGGCCTCGTGCAGCGCATGAGCGACGCGGTGGGCCAGCAGCGCGTGGATGCCGGGCCACGTCGCCAGGATCTCGGCCTGCCCGACGCCACGCGCCGCGGGATCGCGGTCACGCGCGGCGGCGATGTCGCATCGCACCTCTTTCGCGACCTGTGCGAACACGCTGAGGCCGGGCATGCAGACAGCGTAGCGAGGCTCCACGGCCTCTCAGGGTGCAAAAAATGCCTGCGATACGTAGCGCTCGCCCGAGTCGGGCATGACCACGACAATGCGCTTGCCCGCGGACTCCGGGCGCGCGGCCAGGAGCAGCGCCCCCCACAGGGCGGCGCCGCAGGAGATCCCGGCGAGCACGCCCGCGCGCCGCGCGCACGCCCACGCGGTGTGGATCGCGTCGTCGTCGGAGACTGCGATCACCTCGTCGATCAGCTCGCGGTCGAGCACCGCGGGCACGAAGCCCGCGCCGATGCCCTGGATGCGGTGCGGCCCGGGCGTCCCGCCGGACAGCACGGCCGAGCCGAGCGGCTCCACCGCGACGATGCGCAGGTCGGGGTTGCGTTCGCGCAGGTATCCGCCGGCGCCGGTGATCGTGCCGCCCGTGCCGACACCGGCGACGAGCACGTCGACGCGACCGTCCAGCGCGCGCTCGATCTCCGGGCCGGTCGTGCGCCGATGGATGGCGGGGTTGGCCGGGTTGGAGAACTGGTCGGGCAGGAACACATCCGGCTCGCCGGCCATGGCGCGGGCGGCGGCCATCGCCTCGCCCATCCCGCCGAGGGACTCGGTGATGTTCACGCGCGCGCCATACAGCGCCAGCAGGCCCTCGCGCTCGCGCGACATGCCCTGGGGTAACGTCAGCACCAGGTCGTAGCCGCGGGCGGCGCACACGAACGCGAGCGCGATACCGGTGTTGCCGGAGGTCGCCTCCACGATCGTCGTGCGGCCCGGCTCGATCCGCCCCTCCTGCTCGGCGGCCTCGATCATCGCAACGCCGATCCGGTCCTTGACCGAGCCGCCTGGATTCTGGGACTCGAGCTTGGCGAACAGCTGCACGCCGTTCTCCGCAGCCGGCCCCTCGAGCATCTGGGGCAGCCCTACGAGCGGCGTGTCCCCCACCAGCTCCGAAATGTTGATCGGGATTCGGGGCATATCGGGAACGACAATAGTGGCGGGCGTCGCCGGGCGCGCTCAGATGTAATACATGCTCGCGCCGGCCTCGCGCGACTCGCGCTCGATCACGTCGGCGATCGTGGTCTGCTCGAGCACCGCGCGCGCGGCGGCGGCGGCGTCGGCGAACACGCCCTCGGCGTCGCGCCCGAGCGGACCGTCGAGCAGCTCGACGATCTCAAGGACGGTCACACCGGCGGGGTCGCGGGCGAAGCGATAGCCGCCCTTGACGCCGCGCTGGGAGCTGATCACCCCGGCCCGGCGCAGCACGGCGAACAGCTGCTCCAGAAACTGCACCGGCACCTCGCGCCGGCGCGCCAGCTCGCCGATCGGCACCGGCTCGGTGCCCGCGCTGCGTCCCAGCTCGGCAAGCGCGAGCACGGCGTACGGGGACTTGCTGGTAATCGAGAGCATCGCTCAGTTTCTCCAGACGCGATGCTACGGAACAGCGACCTGAGACGGCCGCTGGGCAAGCCAGACAAGGACGCACCGAGCGAAGTGTGCTCGGCACACGAGCGAGGGAGGACGCAGTTTGGCGCCGTCCCAGCGGTCGTCTCAGAGCCAACCTCGCTCGGTCGCTATAAGGACCGCCTGGGCGCGGTCGACCGCGCCGAGCTTGCCGTAGATGTTGTGCAGGTGGGTGCGCACGGTGCTCGTGGAGAGCGTCAGCTCGTGGGCGATCTGCTTGTAGACCTTGCCTTCGGCGAGCCGCTGCAGCACGCCCAGCTCGCGACCGGACAGCGGCGAGGGGTCGACGTGGCGCTGGCGCTGCCCGGCGAAGCTCGGCAGCTCATACATCACGCGCCGCAGCTCGTCCGGTCCGAGGCCGAGCACGCGAGCGGTCTGCAGCATCTCCCCCGGCGACACGGCCGCCCCCTGTTCGTAGTGGGCGAGCATGTCCGCCAGGCGCACGAACGCGACCTCGCCCTCGACGTCGGTGTTGTGGTGGCGCTCGATCGCGGTGGCGACGGCGCTCGGCAGGCCCCAGCGGCGGATCAGCACGCCGCCCACGAGCGCGTGATCGACGCCCAGCTCGCGGCGCTCGGAATGGATGCGCTCCTCCGGAGTCCTGGCGCCACGATGCACCTGCGCCGGATAGCCGGGATAGGCGTGCAGCAGCACGAGCTTGCCGACATCGTGCAGCAGGCTCGTGACGGTCAGGCGATCGCGATGCTCATAGCCGACCTCCGAGGCGAGCCGGTCGGCGGCGTGCTGGGTGGACAGGGCGTGCAGCCGAAAGCGCTCGGGCGCCGTGTCCCACACGCTTGAGCGCTCGAAGAAGTCGAACGTGCGCACGCGTCCCGTGACCGCCCGGACGGTCTGCTCGCTCAGCAGCTCGACGCCCGCGACGATCGTGTCCACGCGCCCGCGGCTGCCCTGCGCCTGGTTGGCCAGACGCAGCACCGCGATGCTCAGCGCGACGTCGGACTCGACGGCCGTGACGATGTCGGCGGTCGCGACGTTGTCTTTGTCGAGGACCGACCGCAGCCGGTTGCGCGACTCGGCCAGGGCGGGGAACGCCTCGAGCGCCTCGAAGGCGATCGTCAGGCGCCGGCCGTGCCCCTCGCCCTGACGGCGGGCTCCCGCCGCGGCGGGAGCGGCGCCCGAGCCCGATCCACCCGCGGGTCCGCGCGTGGAGCTCGCGGGAGCGGGAGCGGGAGCGGGAGCGGGCTTGCGGGGCTTGGCGGCAGCAGTCCGTGCGCCGCTCTTAGTCTTTGTCGCCGTCAATGGCATTGTCGAGGTCCTATCGGCAGGCCTGGACGAATGGTTGAGAGAAAAATTTCATCTCTCCCTCGATCGATCGGCGGGCGCCGGCACGAAGGCCGCTCTGCTCGGGCTCGATCTTCGGCGTCTAGCCGACTTGCTTTGAGCCCGAATCGATCATAGATTCCAATATCCGGTCGATCCTGCGCAAGGTCTCCGCTCGGCCCAGCAGCGCGACGCTCTCGAAGATCCCCGGCGAAACGGTCGTGCCGGCGATCGCCACGCGCAGCGGCTGATACACCTCGCGCGGCTTGACCGCGCGGCGCGCGAGCACCCCTTCGAGCGCCTGTCCGATCTGGGCCTCGGTGAAGTCCTCGAGCGCGGCCAGCGCCTCGCGCGCGTCGTGCAGCGTCCCGCGCCCCTCCTCGCCCAGCCAGCGCTCCCGCGCCTGGGGGTCGTCCACGGGATCGTCGTCGAGCAGCGCTCCCGTCAGCGGCCAGAAGTCCGCGAGCGTGTGAATCTTCTCCTGGCTGATCTGAACGGCGCGGGGCAGCCTCGCGTCGGCAGCCGCGCCGGCATGAGCGCCTGCCCGCAGAAACCCTGCGACACGACGCGTCAGATCCTCGACGGACAGCTCGCGGATCCAGACGCCGTTCAGCCAGCGCAGCTTCGTCTCGTCAAAGCGCGCCGGGTTGCGGCTGACGCGCTCCAGCTCAAAGCGCTCGATCAGCTCCTCGGTGGACAGCACCGTCTGATCGTCGCCCGCGCCCCAGCCGAGCAGCGCCAGGTAGTTGCGCACGGCCTCGGGCAGGTAGCCGGCGTCGCGCAGCTCCTGCACGGAGGCGGCGCCGTGGCGCTTTGAGAGCTTCTTGCCGTCCGGCCCGTGCAGCAGTGGCAGGTGCGCATACACCGGCAGCGGCGTCCGGGGACCGAACCCGGCCGCCCGCGCGGCCTCCAGCACGAGTAGCTGCTTGGGCGTGTTCGACAGGTGATCCTCGCCTCGCACGACATGGGTTATGCCGGCGTCGAGATCGTCGATCGCGACCGCGAAGTTGTAGAGCACCGATCCGTCCGCGCGGGCGATCACGGGGTCGTCGAGATGGACGTGCTCGAAGCGCGTATCGCCGCGGATGACGTCGTGAACGACCGTCGCCCCCTCCTCGGGCACGTGCAGCCGCACCGCCGCCGACCCATCCGCCTTGGGCTCGGACTCGGGCTCGCCGCGGAATCCGCGATCGGCGCCATGGGCGCGCTTGTAGGCCTTGACATCCTCGGCGGTCGCGCTGCAGCGGTAGGCATACCCTGCCTGGAGCAGCGCCCGCAATGCCTCGCCGTGGCGCTCGGAGCGCTCGGTCTGCATGATCGGCCCCTCATCCCAGTCGAGCTCCAGCCAGCGCAGCGCGTCGAGGATCTGCTCGACGTTCTCGGGCGTGGAGCGCTCGCGGTCGGTGTCCTCGATGCGCAGCAGCAGCTCTCCCCCCTCGTGGCGGGCGAGCAGCCAGTTGAACAGGGCGGTGCGCGCGCCGCCGATGTGCAGCGCGCCAGTGGGCGATGGTGCGAAGCGAACCCTCATAGGATGCGCCCATGCTATTGGCCCTCCGTCGCCCCGCACGGCGCGGTGTCGATCGTCTGCTCCGCGCGATCGCCCGTGCCGCCGGCCCCACACGGCATGGCCCCCATCCTCTCCCCGGCGCGATGCCCGCTGCGGGCGGGCCCTCCCAGCCGTCATGCTGATCGGAGCGCACGTCTCACCCGCGGGCGGGCTTGCAAAAGCGATCGAGCGCGGTGAGGAGCGCGGCTGCCGCGCGATTCAGATCTTCAACCAGTCTCCGCGGATGTGGCGCCCGACCGCCTACGGCGAGGAGGATTACGCGGCGTTCCGCAAGGCGATGGACTCAAGTTCGATCGACGCCGTGCTGATCCACGCCGTCTACCTGCTCAACTGCGCCAGCGAGGACCCCGACATCCGGGCGAAATCGCTTCACTCGCTGACGCATTCGTTGCGCGTGGGCCAGGCGATCGGCGCGTCCGGGGTGGTGCTGCACCCCGGCTCGGCCAAGACCGGCGACGTCGGCGAGGCGATCGCCCGCGCCGGAGACACGATCGCACAGGCGCTGGCCGGCAGCGAGGGCTGTGAGCTTCACCTGGAGGACACGGCCGGCGCCGGCGGCACGCTGGGACGTTCCTTCGATGAGCTCGCCGGGCTACTGGAGGCGGCCGGCGGGGACGAGCGCCTGGGGGTGTGCCTGGACTCCTGTCATCTGCTCGCCTCCGGCTATGACATCCGCACGAGCGAGGGCGTGAGCTCGGTCCTGCGCGAGTGCACGCGCAAGCTGGGCCGTGGCCGCATCCGCTCGCTGCACCTCAATGACTCCCAGACACCTCTCGGCTCAAACCGCGACCGCCACGCGAACATCGGCGCGGGGGAGCTCGGCGAGCGGGGCTGCATAGCCTTCCTCTCAGCCCCGGGGCTGCAGAGGCTGCCGTGCGTGCTGGAGACCCCCGGCGAGAACCGTGAAGGCCCCGCGCGCGCGGAAATCGAGCTGGCGATGGAGCTGCGCGAGCGCGGCCTTCGGGCACGCAAGCGCGGGTAGTCCATATATCAGTCACATTGGCACGTCGTCTTCAGCCAAATAGCGAGTCTACCTTCCTGGCGATTGTGGACCGAGCAGGCCAAGGACGCAGTGAGCGAAATGTGCTATGCACATGAGTGAGCGAGGACGCCGGCATGCGAAGCGTCCACGGTCGCCAGGACGTTTTCCAGCTCGGCGCGCAGCGTGGGCGTGTTCTGCACGCGGAACGCCTCCCCCAGGCGCAGGCGGCGCACTCCGGCGGGAGTGTCGATATCGAGCACGACCTCGGCGGGACCGGAGTAGTCCTCGATCAGCTGCTTGATGTCCTCGATCGCGCTCGCGGACAGGCTCGCCACATCCACCCGCGCGTGGACCGGCCGCGAGAGCGTGATCGCTGTCCTGGCCTGCGTCTCGGCCTGCTTGCGGGCCTGCTCGATCTCCTGCTCTGAGGGGGCGAACACCTCGACGGTCTGGGCGATAAGGCAGGTCTTGCCGGCCTCCTTGTGATCGACGCGCCCGCGCACGAGCACGATCTGATCGACCGCGAGCGCGGCCTCGTGCTCGGACAGCGCCTTGCCGAACACGAGCATCTCCACCGTACCGCCGAGGTCGTCGAGCGTGGCGAACATCATCTGCTCGCCGGCGCGGGTGCGGATGCGCTTTGACTCCACGATGATCCCGCCGACCGTCACCCAGTCCTTGTCGCGGCGGTCGGCGAGCGCCTGCAGCGAGCAGTCGGTGCGAGCCCTGAGGATCTCGCGCAGCGGCTTCAGCGGATGGGCGGACACGAACAGGCCGATCGCCTCCTTCTCGACCGCCAGCAGCTGCGCCTGGTCGAACTCCTCGGTCGGGATCGCAGGGTACGCCGGGCGCGCGAACGCCGCGCCCGGGCGCTGAGCAGCCGCCGTCAGCGCGCCATCGCCGAGCCCGCCCGCATCGCCGGCCGCCAGGTCGAAGATCGAGCCCTGGCCGATCTGCGCGTCCTGCTGGGCCTTCTGACCCGCGGCCTGGGCCTGCTCGAGCACTTCGAGCATGCCCTTGCGGCTGGCCCCGGTGGAGCCGAGCGCGCCGCACTTGATCAGCGCCTCGATCGCCTTCTTGTTGACCGCGCGGCTGTCCACGCGCTCGCAGAAGTCCCACAGCGAATCGAATGGACGCCCGGCCGCCCGACCCTCATCCGGGCGGGCCGGCTCCGGTCCTTCGCGCGCGCGCTTGATCGCCTCCACGGCCTGATATCCGACGCCCTTGACAGCATCCAGCCCGAAGCGGATGTTCCCGACACCGCCCGTGGAGCTGGGGGCCCCGACCGTGAACTGGTGATCTGACAGGTTGACGTCGGGCGGCAGGATCTCGATCCCCATCTCATCGCAGCGGGCTACGAAAAACGGGACCTTGTCCTTGGTCGACATCACCGAGGAGATCAGCGCCGCCATGTACTCGGCGGTGTGATTGGCCTTCAGCCAGGCGGTGCGATATGCGATCAGCCCGTAGCAGGCAGCGTGGCTCTTGTTGAACGAGTAGTCGGCGGACTTCTCGTTGGTGTTCCACAGGAACTCGATCACCTCGGGCTTCGTCCCGGACGCGCGGCAGCCCTGCACGAACTCGGGCTTCAGCGCCGCCATCGCCTGGCGGTTCTTCTTGCCGATCGCCTTACGCAGGTCGTCCGCCTTCGCGCCCGAGAAGCCGGCGAGCTCCTTTGAGATCCTCATCGCCTGCTCCTGGTAGAGGATGACGCCCTTGGAGGACTCCAGGATCGCCCGCAGGCGCTCGTCGGGATAGGAGATCGCCTGCGGGTTGTGCTTGCCCTTGGCATACACCGGGATCTGGTCCATCGCGCCCGGGCGGTAGAGCGCGTTGAGCGCGACAAGGTCGTTGAACTCGTCCGGACGCACCTTCTTGAGCGCCTCGCGCATGCCCTCAGACTCGAACTGGAACACTCCGATGGAGTCCCCGCGCGCGAGCATCTCATACGTGCGCGCGTCGTCCAGCGGCAGCGTCGTCATGTCCGGGCGCTCTCCGCTGGAGCGCTCGATGATGTCCAGCGCGTCCTCGATCACGTCGAGGTTGCGCAGCCCGAGGAAGTCCATCTTCAGCAGGCCGATGTCCTCGATCGGCTTCATCGAGAACTGGGTAACGGTGCGAAACGCCTTCTCGCCGTTCTCATCCGCACCGGCGTCGGCCAGCTGCAGCGGCACGATGTCCGTCAGCGGCCGATCGGCGATCACAACGGCGGCGGCGTGGATCGAGCTGTTGCGCACGATGCCCTCCAGGCCCTGCGCCACGTCGATGATCCGCTTGGCGGCCGGCTCCTCGTCGTAGGCCTTGCGCAGCGGCTGCCCGGCCTTCAGGCATTCCTCGAAGGAGGGCGCTCGGCCCATGATCGGGTCGGGGATCAGCTTGGCCAGGCGATCGCCGGTGCCGTAGTCCAGGCCGAGCACTCGCGCCGCATCGCGGGTGGCTGCGCGCGGGAACATCTTGCCGAACGTGACGATCTGCGCGACCGACTCGCGCCCGTACTTGTCGGTCACGTATCTCATCACCCGCTCGCGCCCGCGCACGGAGAAGTCGATGTCGATGTCGGGCATCGACACGCGCTCGGGGTTCAGGAAGCGCTCGAACAGCAGGTCGTAGCGCAGCGGGTCCACGTCTGTGATCGCCAGGCAGTAGGCGACGATCGAGCCGGCGGCCGAGCCGCGGCCGGGCCCGACGGCGATGCCGTTCTCCTTGGCGTACTTGACGAAGTCCCAGACGATCAAGAAGTAGGCGTTGAAGCCCATCCGGTCGATCACGCCAAGCTCCATCTCCATGCGCTCGATCGCTTCCGCCGGCGGCGGGTCGCCGTAGCGCAATGTCAGCCCCTCGAGCACGCGCGCGCGCAGGTACTCGCGCTCGCTGGCGCCGTCGGGCGTCGCATAGCTGGGGATCAGCTGCTTGCCGAGCTCCAGCGCCACCGAGCAGCGCTCGGCGATCTCCAGCGTGTTGGCGGTCGCCTCCGGCCACTGCGCGAACGCGTCGGCCATCTCGGCGCTGTCGCGCAGGAAGAACTCGTTCGTTTCGAACGTCAGCTTCGGCGCGGCGATCGTGCTCTTGGTCTGCACGCACAGCAGCGCCGTGTGGTGGTCGTAGTCCTCGCGGCGCAGATAGTGCACATCGCCGGTGCCGACCAGCGAGCCGCCCACCTCGCGGGCGATGCGCACGATTCCCTCGTTGCACTTCTCCTGCGCCGCGAGTCCGTTCTTCTGCACCTCGAAGTAGACGTTCTCCGGCGCGAATATCCGGCGCAGGTCGTCGGCGTGCTCGCGCGCGTCCTGCGGACGGTCCTCGAGCAGGCGCTGGCAGAAGCGCGAGGCCAGGCAGCCGGTCAGCGCGATCACGCCGTCGGCGTGACGCTCGATCTGGTGAAGGTCGACGGTCGGCTTGCCGCGGTTGAGGCCTTCCAGGAACCCGGCCGAGGAGAGCTTGACCAGATTGCGATAGCCGGCGTCGGTCGCCGCCAGCAGCGTCAGGTGGTTGCGCTGGACCTTCGGCGAGCCCGGACCTGCCGCCGCGGCCGCGTGGTCGTCGACCAGGTAGATCTCACAGCCGACGATCGGCTTGACGCCGTGCTTGGCGCACGCCTTGTGCAGCTCGACCGCGCCGTTCATCACGCCATGGTCGGTAAGCGCCAGGGCCGGCTGGCCGAACTCCGCCGCGCGGGCGGCGAGCGCGTCGATCTTGCACGCCCCGTCTAGCAGCGAGTACTCGGAGTGGACGTGCAGGTGGGCGCAGGACGGGACGGTCACCGTGATCGAGATGTTAGGCGCCGCCGCGGCGGCCTAACGACCCTCACGCCGGTGTTTGCGGGCGTAGCGCCAGCGGCCGATCAGCGACATGCTGTGCTTGTGCGGCCTGGGCTTGACCGCGGGCTCCGCCACCGGCTCTGCCACGGGCCCCGCCGGGGGCTCTGCCACGGCCTCTGTCGCGGCCTCCGCCGTGGCCTTCGGCGCGGGCGCGATCTGTGGCTCCGCGCTCGCTGTCGCTGCGGCGGGCGCGGCCTCGGGCGCCTGCGATGGCAGGGATGACTCCTCCGCGCGGGCGCGCAGGCGCTCCACGGCGGCCGCCAGCGCGTCCGCCATCTCCTCGCGGCGCACCTGCCCGGGTGCTCCCAGCGCCGACGCGGGCGCCGACGCGGGCGCCGACGCGGGCGCGGGCGCGGCGGAGGAGGTGTCCTCAGCAGGGGCGGCCGCGACGTCGCGCAGCCTGCGGGCGAGGCCCCTGAGCTCGCTCACGATCGCGGCCATCGTGGCGTGGCTCTCGCGCATCGCCTCCAGCTCGCGCTCGATGAGCTCGCGCGCGCGGCGCTCTGACTCGATCTGCTCGCCCAGCCGCGCGGCGCGGCGCTCGACCTCGGCCACGCGCGCCTGCAGGCGCTGGACGACCTCCGAGCGGGCGAGCGCGCCATCGGAGGATCTGTCCAGGGCTGCGGTCAGGGCCCGCTCGGCCTCGACGCGCAGCTGCTGCTCGGCGTACTCCTGCTGCTTGACGCGCCGCAGCTCGTTCTCGCTCGCGGCCAGCCGCTGCGTGCTGTGGCGGCTGGCCTCCTCGGCCTCCCCCAGACGCTGCTGCAGGCTCGACAGATGCGTCTGGAGCGTGTGTACGGTCGCCTCGGCCGCCTCGGCGCGGCGCAGGAGCGCAGGATCGCTGCCCGCCTGGGCGGCGCGCAGCGCACGGCGCTCGGCCAGCAGGTCGCGCTCGCTCTGGCGAGGAGGCTCTCCCCCGGGGGTTGGTGAGGATCCTTCTGCGATCATCGGCTCGCCTGTGAGCCTACGGTCCGGACCGGACACGATCGGCGGCGCCGTACCGCTCCGGGCGCTGGCGGTGGCGCGCGTGCTCAGGTGAGGCTCAGGAGTCGTTGCGCAGGCGCCAGGCCATGCGCGACTGCAGCGAGAACAGCTCGATGAACCCGGGCGAGGCGGTCTGCGAGAACAGCCCGCCGGACTCGGAGAACGACGCCAGGCTCGCGTCGTAGACGGCGTTGGGCGAGGAGCGCGTGATCACCCGCGCGTGACCCTTGTAGAGCTTCAGCCCGATCGTGCCCGTGACCTGCTCGTTGACGCGGTCCATGTAGGCGTCGAGGTCGTCTCGCAGCGGCTCCCACCACAGGCCGGCGTAAACGAGATAGGCCCACTGGCGGTCGAGCTGGGGCTTGAACTGGTTCTGGTGGATCGTCCCGACGAGCTTCTCCAGCTCCTGATGGGCTGCCAGCAGGATCGCGGCGGCGGGCGCCTCGTAGATGTCGCGCACCTTCAGTCCGACAATGCGATCCTCGACGTGATCGACGATTCCCACGCCGTGGCGCGCGCCGATCTCCGCGACCCGTTCGATCAGCTCCACGAGCCCCAGGCGCTCGCCGTTCAGCGCGACGGGGATGCCACGCTCGAGCTCGACTTCAACGATCTCGGGCTCGTCGGGCGCGTGCTCGGGACGGGTCACGAGCTGAAAGACGTCGTCCTCGGGGGCGTGCCCCAGGTCCTCGATCCAGCGGCCCTCCGAGGAGCGCCCCCACAGGTTGTCGTCGATCGAGTAGGGGGTCCTCTCCGCGCCGCCTTTGATCGGGATGCCGTGCTCGCGCGCGTAGGCGATCTCCTCCTCGCGACCCATCTGCCAAGAGCGCACCGGCGCGATCACCTTCAGCTCGGGCGCCAGCGTGGCGACGGTCGCCTCGATCCTGACCTGGTCGTTGCCCTTGCCGGTGCACCCGTGCGCGATCGTGTCGCACCCGCTTGCGCGCGCGTGCTCGACCGCGAGCTTGGCGATCAGCGGGCGCCCGAGCGCGGTGAACAGCGGGTAGCCGCCGCCGTAGCACGCGTTGGCCTTGATCGCGGGCGCGATGTACTCGCGCGCGAGCTCCTCGCGCGCGTCCACCACTTGGCAGTCCAGCGCGCCGAGCCCCAGCGCCTTGGCGCGGATGACCTCGTAGTCCTCGCCGGGCTGGCCCAGGTTGACGGTCAGGCACACGACCTCCGCGTCGTAGGAGTCCTGGATCCACTTGAGCATCACGCTCGTGTCCAACCCGCCCGAGTAGAGCAGCAGCACGCGGTGAACCTGCTCGGGGTCGGCCTCATATGAGGCGGTCCGCGGGAAAAACCCGCGCGCTTGAGTGTCCTCGCTCATGAGCGCGGCGAACCCTATCCGCCCTCGCCGGCCGCGGCCAGCGCCGCGCCCAGGCGCTCGAGCGCGAGGTCGATCTCCGCCTCGCCCACGATCAAGGGCGGCAGCAGGCGCACGGTCGCCGGGCCGGTCGCGTTGACGATCAGCCGCTGCTCAAGCAGCGCCCGGCGCGCGAGCGCCGGGGCGGGGACGTCCAGCTCGCAGGCGAGCATCAGCCCGCGCCCGCGCACGGACACCACGTGCGGCAGACGCTCGAGGCCCGCGCGCAGCCGCTCGCCCAGCTCGCGCACCCGCGAGAGCAGGCCCGGGTCGTCGGTGAGCTCCAGCGCCGCCAGCGCCGCGCACGCCACGACCGGTCCCCCGGCGAAGGTGGAGCCGTGATCGCCGGGCGCCAGCACGTCGCCCAGGTGCGGGGCGGTCACGAGCGCGCCGATCGGCAGGCCGCCGCCGAGCGCCTTGGCGGCGGTGATCGCGTCGGGCGTGACGCCGGTCTGCTCATACGCCCACAAAGAGCCGGTGCGGCCCATGCCGGTCTGGACCTCGTCGAACACGAGCGCCGCGCCGTGCTCGTCGCACGCCGCGCGCGCCGCCCGCAGCGTGTCCCCGGAGAGCACGTTCACGCCCGACTCGCCCTGGATCGGCTCCAGCAGCACCGCCGCGGTGTGGGAGTCCACAGCGCCCGCGATCGCCTCGGGCGTCGGATCGACGGCGCGAAAGCCCGGGACGAGCGGTGCGAATGGCGCCTGCTTTGACTCCTGCGGCGTGGCCGAGAGGGCGCCGTACGTGCGCCCGTGAAACGCCCCGTACACGACCACCACGTCGCCGCCGGGACGGGCCTTGCGCACGAGCTTGATCGCGGCCTCGCTGGCCTCTGCGCCGGAGTTGCAGAAGTACACCTTGCCGGCGAGGCTCGACTCAGACAGGCGCTCGGCCAGGTGCATCGCGGGCTCGGTGTAGAAAAGGTTCGAGACGTGCATCAGCCGCCCGGCCTGCTCGCGGATCGCGGCCACCACGCGCGGATGGCAGTGCCCCAGGTTCGTGACCGAGATGCCGCACAGGAAGTCCAGGTACCGAGCGCCCGAGTCATCCCACAGCCAGGGACCTTCCCCGCGCACGAATTGCACGGGCGCGCGCGCGTAGGAGGGGATCACATGCTCGCGCTCCAGCGCCTGCAACTCCGCCAGGGTCATGGGGCTGCCTCGACCTTGGTTCCGATCCCCGCGTCGGTGAACAGCTCCAGCAAGATCGAGTGCGCGCGCCGCCCGTCGAGGATGTGCGCCGCGGACACGCCCGCCCCGATCGCATCGACGCACGCCTGCAGCTTGGGGCGCATGCCGCCCTCCAGCCCATCCAGCGCGGCACGGACCTGCTCGGTGCTGGCCTGCCCGATCAGCGAGCCGGGGTCGGACGGATCGGCGAGCCAGCCGGGGACGTCGGTGAGGAAGATGACCTTGTACGCGCCGAGCGCGCCCGCGACGGCGCCGGCGGCCTCGTCGGCGTTGACGTTGTAGGAGCGCCCGTCGCGGTCGGCGCCGACGGAGGCGATCACGGGGATGTAGTCGGATGAGACATGGTTGAGCACGTCGACGTCGACATGGTCGATGCTCCCGACGAAGCCGATGTCCTGCCCCCCCGGCGCGGTGCGGCGGGAGACGCGAAACAGCGAGCCGTCATCGCCGCACAGCCCGATCGCGGGCTGGCCGTGGCGGTTGACGCGCAGCACGATCTCGGTGTTGACCTTGCCCACGAGCACCATCTTCGCCACCTCGACGGTCCCCTCGTCGGATACGCGCAGCCCTCCGACGAACTCCACCGGCAGCCCGAGCCGCCGCATGTAGGCGGTGATGTCCGGCCCGCCGCCGTGCACGACGATCGGGTTCAGCCCGACATACTTGAGCAAGACCACGTCGCGCGCGAACTCCTCGCGCAGTGCGGGGTCCTCCATCGCCGCCCCGCCGTACTTGATGACCACGGTCTTGCCGTGAAACTCCCTCATATACGGGAGCGCCTCCAAAAGTGTTCCGATGTCTCTCATTGGAAAATCCTCGGGCTGGATTGGTGGGAGACAACGACGCTAAGCCCCCGAACTGGGGTCTGTGCCGCCGGTCTCATCGCGGTCTGGTCGAGCAATAGCGTTTTTGGTGGGTCAACCGGGCTCATGTCGTGTACTCGGCGTTGATCCGGACATACTCGTGCCCCAAGTCCGAGAAGAACACCTCGGTCTCAGAATCCTCGCCGGGCAGCGTGATCTCGTACTCGATCTCATCCCCCCGTACTGCCTGCGCGAGCGCGTCCTGGTCGTAGTCGATCGCGGTCGCGGCAGAGCAGACGAGGATATTCTCGATCGACAGGTCGAGGGGCACGGGCGTGGGAAACCAATCCCGCCCCGCCAGCGCCGAGCCGGTGGCCTGGATCAGGCGCCCCCAGTTGGGATCGGCGCTGTGGAGAGCGGTTTTGACAAGTGGCGAGTTGGCTACTGAGCGCGCGACCGCCTCCACGCCCTCGAGATGGCCTCCGCGAACCACGACGCGCGCGATCCGTTGAGCCCCCTCGCCATCGGAGACCATCATGATCCCCAAAGCCCGCAACAGCGCGTCGAGCGCCTCGCCGAAGCGCAGCTCATCCACCGATTCGGGCTCGATGGACACGCCGGATGCGCCGGAGCACATCAAGACTGCGGTGTCGTTCGTGGACAGCTGGCCGTCGACCGAGCAGCGATCGAAGGAGCGCTTGACACACACGCCCAGCAGCAGGTCCGCCGTGTGCGCCTCCAGTGCGGCATCGGTCTGCACGAAGCAGAGCATCGTGGCGAAGTTAGGCGAGATCATGCCCGCGCCCTTGCACTGCGCGCTGAGACGGACGGTCCCGGAGGGCAGGTCGATCTCCAGAGAGGCGCGCTTCTCGAAGGCGTCGGTGGTCTGGATCGCCTGCTGAAAGTCGCCGTCACCATCGCGACGCAAGTGTCCACTCGCGTCGAGGACGCCCCGCAGCACCCGATCGACCGGCAGGTACCAGCTGATTCCGCCCGTGGAGCCAAGCACCACCTCCTGTGGCTCGACACCCAATGCCATCGCCGCGGCGCCCTGGGTCTTGGCGGCGTCGTCGAGGCCGCGCTGGCCGGTCTCAGCGTTTGCGCACCCGGAGTTGGCGAGCACCGCGCGCAAGGCGTCCAAGCGGCAGCGCTGCTGGCTGAGCAGGACGGGTGCCGCCGGAGTACCGGTCGCGGTGAAACGCGCGGCGCTGACCGGCCGATCCGAGTCGCAGATCACGATCCCCAGGTCGGGGTTGCCGGACGGCTTGATCCCGCAGGCCACGCCCGCGGCCCTGAATCCGGCAGGCAGGCCGGCGGCGGGGTCCAGTTCGCGCACGTGCTCGGGCCTGGGCGTCCAGCGCGAGCGAAAGAACGGCTGCGGCGGGCCGTCAGACGTCCTGTCTCCGAACACGTCGTTGCCCGCACTCATCTATGGCATCCCGTCTCGACGTCCGAGCTCACGCCAAGCCCATCGTGGGCTCCGGCGCTCATGCCAATCCCTCGGTCTCTGGAAGCCCGAACATAAGGTTCAGGTTCTGGACGGCCTGCGAGGAGGTGCCCTTCCACAGGTTGTCGATCGCCGACAAGACGACCACCTTGCCGGTGTGCCCGTCAGCCGCGGCGAAAACGCGGCAGAAGTTCGTCTCACGCACCTCGCGCGTCCCGGGCGGGGTGTCCACCACCTCCACGAACGGCTCGCTCGCGTACGCGGCCTCATACAGCTCGTCCAGCTCGGCCGCCGCGACCGTCCGGGTAGGGGTCACGTAGCAGCTGGCCAGCTCCCCCTGGTCGAGCGGCACCAGGTGCGCCTGGAACTGCACGGGCATGCCCGCGCCGAGCAGCCCGAGCTGCTCCTCGATCTCGGGCGTGTGCCGGTGAGAGGCGACGTTGTACGCCAGGATGTTCTCGCCCGCCATCGACAGGTGCGTCATCTCATCGAACGTGCGCCCGGCCCCGGATATCCCCTGCTTGGCGTCGATCACCACGTCGGCGATCAGCCCCGCCCGCGCCAGCGGGGCGAGCCCGAGCACCGCGGCGGTCGGGTAGCAGCCGGGGTTGGCGACGATTCCCGCCTCCGCGATCTGAGCGCGGTGCAGCTCGCTCAGCCCGTACGCCGCCTGATCCAGCAACTCCGGGCGCGGGTGCGAGCCGTACCACCGCTCGTATGTGGCCAGCGAGGACAGGCGAAAGTCGGCGCTGAGGTCCACCACGCGCACATCCAGCTCGCGCAGCGCCCCGACCGTCTGTGCGGCGGCGGCATGCGGGTAGGCGACCACAGCCGCGGCCAGACGCCCGCCGGTGTCCCGATCGATCGCGAGCCCATCGAGATCGAGCCGCTGGATCTCCAGCGGCACCCGGTAGCGCGGGTACAGCTCGTCCAGCCGCCGGCCCACCTCCGAGCGCCCGGTCACGCCGGCCAGCTCGAAGCCCGGATGACGCCACAGCAGGTGCGCCGCCAGGGCGCCCGCGAACCCGGTGGCGCCGGCCACGAGCACGCGCGGGGAGCCCAGGGCGAACGTCTGCGGCGGATTGGGGTCAGCCATGACGCAGCTCACCTCCCAGCGCGCCCAGCGCCGCGACGATTCGCTCCCGCACGGGCGCGACGTCCTCGTCAGCAAGCGTCCGGTCCGATGCCCGGAACGACAGTGCCAGGGCCAGCGAGCGCCTGCCCTCCCCCACCTGGGCGCCGCTGTAGACGTCGAACACGCGCACGTCGCGCAGCAGCTCACCGGCAGCCTCGCGCGCGGCCGCCAGGACATTGGCGGCAGGCACATCCACTGCCAGGACGACCGCCAGATCCTGGCGCAGCGGCGGGTAGCCGATCAGGTCCTCATACCCGGACTCCCGCGGGGCGGCCGCGATCAGCCGGTCGAGGTCGACCTCGAACACACTGGCGCCTCCCAGCTCCCACGACTGAGCGACGAGCGGATGCAGCTCGCCAAGCCAGCCGATCTGCTCCTCACCCACCGTCACGGTGGCGGCGCGGCCGGGGTGCAGGAACGGCTGCGGGCCGGATGCAAGCTCGATGCCGTCCACGCGCAGCGCCGAGGAGAGCGCTTCGAGCATGCCCTTGACGGCGTAGAAGTCGGCGCTCGGCGGCTCGGGCACGCCCCAGCTCGGCTCGTGCGCCCTGCCGGCGAGCAGCACTCCCAGCGAGCGACGTTCGGCCACGCCGCTCGGCGCCGAGGGCGAGGCGGCGAACACGGTCCCGACCTCGAACAGGCGCAGGTCGTTCATGCCGCGCGCGACATTGCGCGCGGCCGTGTCAAGCAGCGAGCCGAGCAGCGTCGTGCGCAGCAGCGACTGCTCCTCTGACAGCGGATTCTCCAGCGCCGGCGCCTGGCGGCGAGGATCCTCCGCGTCCAGGCGCAGACGCTCGGCGAGGCTCGGCGCGGCGAACGTCCACCCGACCGCCTCATACAGACCACGCCCGACGAGGGCGTCGAGCGCGCGTCGGCGCAGCCGCTGCTCATGCGAGAGCAGGCCGTACGCTCCCCGGCGAGCGGGCAGCGTCGCGGGCAGCCGCTCCAGCCCGTCGATCCGCGCGACCTCCTCGATCAGGTCGGCCTCGCGCGTGACGTCCTCGCGCCTGACCGGCGGCGGGGTCGCGTCCAGGCCGTCGTCGGCCTCGGCGGTGTCGAAGTCCAGCGCGCTCAGGATCTCGGCCTGCCGCGCGCGGGGTATCTCGATGCCGAGGATCGCCTGCACGCGCGCCTCGCGCAGCCTGATCGCGGGCGGCGCCGGACCCTCGCCGCCGACGTCGATCGTGCCGGGCAGCGCGCTCGCCCCGCACAGCTCGATCATCAGCCTGCTCGCCACCGCCTGCGCCCACATGCACTGCTCGGGCGCGAGCCCCTTCTCGAAGCGGCTGGACGCCTCGCTGCGCAGTCCCAGCGCCCACGAGCTGCGGTGGATGTTCGGCCCGTGCCAGTTGGCGACCTCCAGCAGCACGCGCCTCGTGTCCGGCTGCACCTCCGAGCGCGCTCCGCCCATCAGTCCCGCGATCGACGTCGGGCCGTCCGCGTCCGCGATCACGACCATCTCGCCGTCGAGCGTCCTCGTCTCCCCGTCGAGCGTCTGCAGCTGCTCGCCCTCGCTCGCCCGGCGCACGGTCAGCCGACCCAGCCCTCCGGGCTGTGTGCCCCCCGCCACCCGGTCCAGGTCGAACGCGTGCAGCGGCTGGCCGGTGAGCAGCATCGCGTAGTTGGTGATGTCGACGACGTTGTTGATCGGCCGCTGCCCGGCCGCCGTCAGCCGCTCCTTCAGCCACGGCGGCGAGGGGGCGATCGTGACGCCCTCGAACACGCGCGCGGTGAAGCGCGGGCACTCCTGCGGACACTCGACGCTCACCTCGGCGCCCAACACCGGGCCGGCGGAACCGGGGTCCTCGCTCCACGGCGGTTGCTCGAGCGGAGCTCCCGTGGCCGCGTGCAGCTCGCGCGCGACCCCGTACACGCCGAGGCAGTCCGGCCGGTTGGGCGTGATCTCGAGCTCGAGCACCTCCACGACGCGCCCATCCTCCGCGTCGTGACGGTGGATCGCCTCGACCTTCGTCCCGGTCATCGTCAGCCGCTCCTCGATCCGCTTCACGTCGAGGCCGGGGGCGCAATATTCGCGCAGCCAGTTCACTGGAACCCTCATGGCCGGTTCTCCGCAACACGCCAGCACGGGCACGCATACGTGACCGTGCTCATCCGAACTGCTCCAGGAACCGGAGGTCGTTCTCGTAATAGAGCCGCAGGTCGGGGATGCCGTGCTTGAGCATCGCGATCCGCTCGACGCCCATCCCCCAGGCGAACCCCTGGACTTTCTCTGGGTCATAGCCCGGGGAGTTCTTTTCCGTGGTCGGTACGTAGGAGTACACGTTCGGGTCCACCTCGCCGGCGCCGAGCACCTCCAGCCAGCCCTCGCCCTTGCACAGATGGCAGCGCGCCCCGTCGCGCAGGTGACCCCGGCCGTCGCAGTGAAAGCACGACACGTCCACCTCGACGCTCGGCTCGGTGAACGGGAAGAAGTGCGGCCTCAGCCTGACCTCGCGCCGATCCCCGAACACCGCCTGGGCGAACGCCAGCAGCGTCCCGCGCAGGTCCGCCAGCGTGATGTCCTCGTCCACCGCCAGCCCCTCCACCTGGTGAAACTGGGGCGTGTGCGTCGCATCTGAGTCGGGCCGGTACACCCGCCCCGGGATGACCACGTACAGCGGCGGCGGGTGCGCCTCCATCGCCCGTATCTGCATCGGCGAGGTATGGGTCCTGAGCACCACGTCCTCGGCCAGATAAAAAGTATCCGTATGCGCGCGCGCGGGATGCGTCGGGGAGTGGTTGAGCGCGTCGAAGTTGTAGTGCACGCTCTCCACCTCCGGCCCCTCCAGCACCGTGAACCCGAGACCCAGGAACACTTCTTCCAATTCGCGTGTCGTCTGCGTGAGCACGTGCAGCCTCCCCACCGGCTGGCGCGGGCTGCCCGGCAGCGTCACGTCGATCTGCTCCTCCGCGAGGCTCTGCTGAAGCTCCGCGCCGCTCAGCTCGCCCGCCCGCGAGGAGATCAGCGCCTCCAGCGCCCGGCGCGCCTCGTTGGCGGCCCGGCCAACCGCCGCGCGCTCGGCGGGATCGAGCTGGGCCACGCCGCGCAGCAGCTGCGGCAGCTCGGCCTTGCGCCCGAGATAGGCGACGCGCGCCCGCTCCAGCGACTCGCTGTCAACCGTCGCCGCGACCTCTGCACGCGCCTCGTGCTCGATCCTCGCGATCGCCTGCAACGGGTCCTGGGCGGCGCCGTCGCCGGCCGGTGGCCTGGAGTCCTGGTCGCTCATGCTCCGGGCATCCTACGTTCGAGGGCGTCCGCACCGCGGGTCAGCTCATACAGCGCGACGGTCGCGGCCATCGCCGCGTTCAGCGACTCGGCCGCGATCGGGATGTGCGCGACGTGCTCGCACGCGGCCACGAGCTCATCCGGCAGACCCTCCCGCTCGGCGCCCACGAGCAGCGTGAGCGCCGATCCCGCGAGCCTCACCGACAGATCGGACAGCGGCTCGCCCGCCCCGGCGACGAGCGCGACGCGCTCGCCCGGCAGTTGCGTCCTCAGCTCCGTCCTCATACCGTGCGCGCGCGCGAGACCGACGCCGAAGATCGCTCCCATGCTCGCCCGCACCGCCTTCGGCGCATACGGATCAGCGCACCCCGGCCCGAGCGCGACGCACGACGCCCCGAACGCCAGCGCCCCGCGCAGCACCGTGCCGACGTTGCCCGGATCGCCGACCCCGTGCAGGCACACGCACAGCGGCCCCGCGGGCGCGTGAAGCCAGCGCTGCTCGTACACGCCGAGCACGCGTGTGCCCGAGCCCAGCGTCGAGACCCCCGCGAGCGCCTCGGGCGCGACGTCGGTGAACTTCGCCCCGCCGAGCCCTGAGCCCGCCACGCGGTATCCCTCCAGCGCCGGCCACCCTGCCAGCTCGGCGGCGGCGATCAGATCCTCGCCCTCGGCCACGAACCGGCCCTCGCGCTCGCGCTCGCGCCTGCGCGCCAGCCGGCGCACTTGCTTGAGGTGTGGGTTATGAGGGGAAGTGATGGTGCTCATCTGGCGGGTGTCTGGCGGATGTGTGGCGGGTGTGGTGAACGTGCGATTGTCGCGGTGTCGGGTGGCGGTTGGTCTGGTGCAAGCACAAAAAAAGCGCCGTCCTGGTCAGGAGCGACGCCCGGAAGGCACTTCTGTCGATTGCCGGGATCAGGCAGCCGACGCCTCGCGGGCGGTGTCGGCGAAACGTCGGAAGGTCTCTGAGTCGCGCACGGCGATGTCGGCCAGCACCTTGCGGTCCAGCTCGATCCCGGCCAGGGCCATGCCGTGCATGAACTGCGAGTAGCTCATCCCGTTCTGGCGCGCCGCCGCGTTGATGCGCGTGATCCACAGCCTGCGGAAGTCGCGCTTGCGATTGCGCCGGTCCCTGTAGGCGTATGCGTCCGCCTTCATCAGGGCCTCCTTGGCGCGCTTGTAGTTCGATTTCGACTGGCCCCTGAAGCCCTTCGTCTGCTCGAGCGTCGCCCTGCGCTTCTTGTGCGCGTGCAGCGAGCGCTTGACCCGCGTCATCTGCCCGCCCCCAGCAGCTTCTTCACGCGCGGCGCGTCGTGATCTGAGAGCAGCGCCGGGCGGCCCAGCTCGCGCTTGTGTTTGGGCGACTTCTTCTCGAGGATATGGCTCGTGAAGGCGTGCCGGCCCCGCACCTTGCCGGTGGCGGTGACCTTGAAGCGCTTCTTCGCGCCGGAGTGTGTCTTCATCTTGGGCATGTCGAGCCGCTGATTATGACACGGGGGTGGCGTCCGTGCCGTCGTCGGCGCTCCCCGGCGCCTCGGTGACGTCCTGCGCGTCCGCGGCGGCATCCGCGGTGAGCTCCCCGTTCTGGACGGCGCCAGCAGGCGACTCGCCCGGCCCCGCGCCGTCCTCGGTGTGGCCGCCGGCCGGTGCCGCGGCAACGTCGGCGGGGGTCTCCGCAGGCGCGCTGCCGGCCTCGGCGGCGCGCTCCGCGGCGGCATCCGCGGTGAGCTCCCCGTTCTGGACGGCGCCGGCGGGCGACTCGCCCGGCCCCGCGTCGTCCTCGGCGCCGGCGGCGACGCTCCCGTCGGCCCTGCCCGACAGCACCGCTTTGGAGGGCGCCATCATCATCGTCATGTTGCGCCCTTCCTGCATCGGGCGCTGCTCGACGACGCCCAGCTCCGCCAGCTCCTCCGCGAGCCGGTCGAGGATCGCCGTGCCCCGCTCGGGATGGGTGACCTCGCGCCCGCGGAACATGATCGTGACCTTGACCTTGTCCTTGTGGCGCAAAAAGCGCTCGACGTGGTGCTTCTTGGTGTCGTAGTCGTGCTGGGCGATCTTTGGCCTGAACTTGATCTCGCGCACCGTTATCTGCTGCTGGTGCTTGCGCGCCTGCTTGAGCTTCTGGGCCTGCTCGTACTTGTACTTGGAGTAGTCCAGCACCCTGCACACCGGCGGGCGGGCCTCCGGCGCCACCTCGACCAGGTCCAGGTCGCGTTCGGAGGCGAGCTTCAGCGCATCGGGCGTCTTCAGCACGCCGACCTGGTTGCCCTCGTCGTCGATCACGCGCACCTCGGGCACGCGGATGCGCTCGTTGACCCTCGTCTGGTCCCGCTCGGGCGGGCGCCGGTCAAACCTGCGTGGTACCGCCACTAGCTGTGCTCGCTGTGCTGATTCAAGCGGGTGCTAGGCGTCGCGCTGTGAGGATTTGCGGGGTGTCAACGCAGCGGAGTATAGCTCGCTGCGCAGGCGCTCGCCAAACTCGTTCACCGGCACCTCACCGGTGTCGCCGCCGCGATGCTCGCGCACGGACACGCTGCCCCGCGAGGACTCGCGCTCGCCGACGATCAGCATGTAGGGGATCTTGCGCAGCTCCGCCTCGCGGATCTTGCGCCCGACCGACTCGCCGCGGTCGTCGAGCTCGACGTAGGCCCCGCTCTCGCGCAGCCGCGACGCGACGCTCTCGCCGTACTCGTTGAACCGGTCCGACACTGCCAGCACGATCGCCTGCACCGGCGCCAGCCACAGCGGCAGCTCGCCCGCGTAGTGCTCGAGCATGATCCCGATGAACCGCTCGTAGGACCCGAACGACGCGCGGTGGATCATCGCCGGCGTGTGCTCGGAGTTGTCCGCGCCCGTGTAGCTGAGCCCGAAGCGCGCCGGCATCGAGTGGTCCAGCTGCACCGTCCCCAGCTGCCACGAGCGCCCGATCGAGTCGGTCATGTGCATGTCGATCTTCGGGCCGTAGAACGCCCCGTCGCCGGGATTCAGCTCGTACTGGAGTCCCTGCTCGTCCAGGGCCCTGCTCAGCGCGCCCTCCGCCCGGTCCCACATCTCATCGTCGCCGATCCGCTCCCGCGGACGGGTCGACAGCTCCAGGCGCAGGTCCAACTCGAACAGCTCATACGTGGCGAACGCCAGCTCCAGGCAGCCCGCAACCTCCTGCTGGACCTGCTCCTCGGTGCAGAATATGTGCGCGTCGTCCTGGGCGAAATGCCTGACCCGCAGCAGCCCGTGCAGCACGCCCGAGGCCTCGTTGCGGTGCAGCAGCCCCGGCTCTGAGTAGCGCACGGGCAGGTCGCGGTATGAATGCCTGCGACTGGCGAACAGGTGGGCGTGCCCGGGACAGTTCATCGGCTTGACCGCCCCCATCTCCTGCCCGTCGGCGTCGACCGCGATGAACATGTTCTCCCGGTACTTCCCCCAGTGCCCCGAGGTCTTCCACAGCTCGGCGTCGTAGATCAGCGGCGTCTTGACCTCGGTGTACCCGCGGGCCTCGCTCATCTCGCGCGAGACCGCCACGAGCTTGTTCCACAGCCGCGTGCCGGCTCCCGTCCAGAACGCCGCGCCCGGGGACACGTCGGAGAACGTGAACAGGTCCAGCTCCCGGCCCAGCTTGCGATGGTCGCGCGCCTTGGCCTGCTCCAGTCGCTCCAGGTGCTCGGCCAGTTCGGCTTTGGAGTGAAACGCGGTGCCGTAGATGCGCGTCAGCATCGTCCTTGAGGAGTCCCCCCGCCAGTAGGCTCCCGCGACCGACTGCAGCTTCAGCGCGCCGATGCTCTTCGTGCTCGGCGCGTGCGGGCCGCGGCACAGGTCGGTGAACGGGCCGTTCGTGTACAGCGACACGCTCTGCAGCTCCTGCCCGCTCGCGCGCGCGCCTGTGATTAGATCGTCGATCAGCTCGACCTTGTAGTCCTGTCCCGCCGCGACGAACCGCTCCCGCGCCTGCGCCGGCGTCACGTCCTGGCGCTCGAACGTCTCCCCCGCCTTGACGTGCGCGCGCATGCGCTCTTCGATCTGCGGGAGCTCAGCCTCCGACACGACCACACCTTCGGGGAACTCGAAGTCGTAGTAGAACCCCTGCTCGATCGGCGGACCGATCGAGATACGCACGCCCGGCCACAGCTCCATCACCGCCGCCGCCAGCACGTGCGCGGCGTCGTGGCGGATCACTTGCAGCGCCTGCGCGCCGCTCTGCTTGGTCAGGATCGCCACGCCGGCCCCGTCCGGCAACGGGCGCGCCAGGTCGCGGACCTCGCCTCGCTCCCCCGCCTCGGGCCGCTCCCCCGGCTCGGGCGCCTGTCCGCTGCCCGCCCGCGGATGGCTGACCTCGACCGCCAGCGCCGCCCTGGCCAGGCCGGGACCGATCGCCGCGGCGGCGTCGGCGCCCGTGGCGCCGTCCGGGAGCTGAAGGGGCGTTCCGTCGGGCAATGTCACCGTGATCGGCATGGCCCGCTGGACACTACCCTCCCCGCGCCCGCCCGCGGGTTCTGCGCGCTGCCGCGTCACGGGTGCGCCGCTCCCGTGCGCCTGCCGGACCCTACGCCTGGGGCTTGCACACCGCGCCAAGCCAAGCGGTGCCGTGCCGCGCCCAGCCGCGCTCAGGCGATCTGCCACAGTGCGTCGTCGCCCAGCGCCTCACTGTTCAGCCCGGTCTGCGCGCGCGGACCTGGTAGACGGCGGTGATGCCCGTGTCAAAGCCGTGCCGGGCGGCGCGCAGGTACAGCCGCCAGATGCGCGTGCGCTCGATCCCCGCCAACCGCTCGGCCTCGGGCAGGCGCTCGTCCAAGCGCGCGGTCCAGTCGCGCAGCGTGCGGGCGTAGTCCTCGGAGAATCCCTCCACGTGGTCGATACACAGACCGGCGCGTTCCAGCGCGAGCTGGACTCGCGAGAGCGGCAGGGCCTCGCCGTCGGGGAAGACGTAGCGCATCGAGAACTCGTCCTGCAGCGAGTCGTACTCGGGGTCCAGCGCGGCGATCGCGTGGTTCAGCAGCACTCCGCCCGGTCTCAGCAGCCCGAACAGCGAGGCCGCATAGCGGTCGATCTGGCTCTCACCGACGTGCTCGGACATGCCGATGGACGCGATCGCGTCATACGCTGCTCGCGGCAGCTCGCGATAGTCGGCCACCCGGATGTCCACCTGCTCGCTCAGACCCGCCGCCGCGACCCGTTCACGAGCGAGCTCGGCCTGGGATGGAGAGAGAGTGAGACCGGTGACCGTGACGCCATGGTGGCGGGCCGCGTGAATCGCGAAGCTCCCCCACCCGCAGCCGACATCCAGCAGCGCCATCCCGGGCTTCAGGTCGAGCTTGCTCGCGACCAGCTCCAGCTTCGTGCGCTGGGCGTCCTTGAGCGTCTGCGCGCCGCGCGAGTAGATCGCGCAGCTGTAGGTCATCGACTCGTCGAGGAACAGCGCGAAGAAGTCGTTGCCGACGTCATAGTGGTAGCGGATCGCGGCGGCGTCGCGCTGCAGGCTGTGGCGCTCCCCACGCAGGATCAGCTCAAGGCTCGGGCGATGAGGCAGCCCGCCCGGCAGCGCGGCGAGGACGACTCCCAACCCCAGCCGCGCCCGCTCGGCGAGGCTCAGCGGTGGCGGGGTCCAATCGTCGACGACGATGAACGCCGCGTCGAGATCGTCGACGTCGAGCGCTCCTTCCACATACGCGCGACCAAGACCGAGCGTGCCCGGCGCCCGCAGGAACTGCGACATCGCCGAGGGACGCCTCACGTAAAACGTCGGCGCGCCGGCGCTCGTCGCCTCGACCACCCCGCCGTCCCAGAAGCGGACGTGGAACGGGCGTTCCGGGAGCGACTTCCGCAGCGCCCTGCTCAGCTGGTTGCTTGCTTTGATGAGCGCCATCGCTCAACCTTAGCCCGGCCGCGTTCGCCGTGGGATGATTCCGTCTGTGCGCCGGATTGTCGCGACCTGGCTCCTCCTCGCCGCAGCCGTCCTTCTGGCGAGCGGGTGCGGGACAACCGACGTCGCCTCCTCCGGCGTGAGCAGCGCGGCATCGACACGGATCGCGCCCAACGGGCTCGCCTACTCCACCGCGAGCGCTGAAGTCATACAGGGTCAGCCTCCGGCCGGCGCCTGCCATGCCCGCGGGTCCGGGCTCTACTCCGAGCCCGATCTGCGCTGCACGCCCGGAGCGCTCAACCCCGCCGTCACGCAGGCGAGCATCGACTCGACGATCTGTCGCGACGGATGGACCGCGACCGTGCGGCCGCCCGAGTCGATCACCGAGCCCGAGAAGTACGCGAGCATGGCCGCCTACGGGGTCGGAGGCTCGGCATCGGCGTATGAGTACGACCACGACGTTCCCCTCGAGCTGGGCGGAGCGGTCAACGATCCCCGCAACCTGTGGCCCGAGCCCGACTACTCGACGCCGGTGGCGGGGTTTTACCTGAATCCAAAGGACCGCTTGGAGCGGGCACTCAACCGGCTCGTTTGTGACGGGCGCATGTCGCTTTCACGGGCACAGCGGTCGATTGCCGGCGACTGGGCTTCGGCCTACCGGCGATACCTCAGCCCCGCGGCAGCACAGCGAAGGCGATGACCGCGTACTGCAGCGCCGCGGCGGCGAGCACCAGCGCGTGGAAGACCTCGTGGTAGCCGAACACCCTCGGCCACGGGTTCGGCCGGCCGCTCGCATAGACGATCGCCCCGACCACGTACAGCAGGCCGCCGGCCGCCAGTCCGGCCACGCCGAGCCAGCCGATCGCCGCGGGCAGCTCTCCGAGGATCGCAGCCGACACCAGGCCGAGCGCGACGTAGACCGCCGCGAGCAGCCACTTACCGATCGGAGATCGGCCAGCGTCGATCCACAACAGCTTGAACACGACTCCGCCCAGCGCCCCGGCCCACAGTACGATCAGGATCGTGCTCGCCAACGATCCTTTCAGCGCGAGCAGCGCAACCGGCGTGTAGGTGCCGGCGATCAGCACGAAGATCATCGAATGGTCCAGCCGCCTCATCCAGCGCCGGGCCTTCGGCCGCCAGGTCACGCAGTGATAGAGCGCGCTCGTGCCCAGCAGCGCCGACACGGCGGCCGCGTAGACGCTCGCGGCCATACGCGCCCTCCCGTCCGACGCCCCCAGGATCAGCGCCACGCCGCAACCGAGCGACACGAAGAACGCGTACGCATGCGACACGCCGCGCAACCGAGGCTTGACCGGCTGCGAGGACGCCATCTCCATGCAGGAACGGTAGCGCGCTTGGGCTCGGACGGTGGCGCGCCCGGCCTCGGACGGTTATCAAGATTCTAAACTTTGCCAAGAGCACTGCTTTCGCGTGGATCCAAGCGCGTCGGTCGCACGCGGGGGCGAGCACTGACGGACTCCAAGTCAGAGGCTGAGCCACCGTCTTCTCTAGATACGCGAGGGGACATCGAGGTCATAGCGGCAGTAGACTCCCCCGCCAGGTTGGCACCTTCGACGAGACAAGCAGGCCGCTTCGCCACTGTCATCGTGGCGGTTATGGCCGTCGCTGTCACGACGGCGCCTAGAGCCTTTGGCACCCCCGCGGCGGTACGTGCGAGCCTGGGGTCCGCCACACTCACGACGAAGACGAAGACGAAGACGAAGACGAAAACGACTTCCTCGAGCTCACCCGGAGAATGCCTCCCGGCATCGCAGGGCGCGTACTGCGTATCGTGTGCATCGGAAGAGGCTGCTGCACTTCGCTTCACGGCACCCTCAGTTGAAGCCACGGTGGGTGGGGGATCGGTCGTGCCGCCCTCTGTCGCTGCCACTTGTGGCCGATCGCCCGTCAACGCTCCGGTCATACGTATTCGCCTCATTGCCGGCACGGCATCAGCGAGCTTCCAGCCCTTCAACGAAGGCGTTGTAATCGGAAACGCAAGCGGACTGGCCGTCCTCCCGCCGATCTCCGGCGGTCTCGGTGACGGCACGTTTAGCGTGCAAGCAAGCTGGGCCGGTGCGACAGCGATTCTCGGCGGCTTGGTGACAGGTGCTCTGTCCGGAATCGTGCCTCCTGAAAACCCTCCCAGCGATGTCGAAGAATACAGTTCACCTGAGGACTGTTTCGGGGAGGTCAACACGTCGCCGGCGTGCACGCTGCTGTTTACGGAGGAGATCAACGAGGGTCGCAGTATTCAAGGGATAGGGCCGCTTGTTCTGCCCTCGAACTGGGAAAGCCTTTCAACCCCCCAGCAACTGTTTGTACTAACCAACCTGGAACGAAGTGCCCGAGGCCTCCAGACTGTCACTGGGCTATCCGAAGCGCTCGATGCCAGCGCCCAGCTCGGAGCGGAAAGCGGTAGCGATCCCTCCGCACCGTCTGGTCTCGGCACCCCGGCCGGGTTCACGTCAAACATCTTCGATCAAATACTGAGTCATGGCCAGATCGGCTTCGCAGGCAGCATTTGGGCGAGTGGACCGAGCGATCTTGAGGCGATGTTTGGGTGGATGTATAACGACAGCGACAAGGATTGGGGTCATCGGCGAATTGTTCTGCACGACACCGGCGTCGACGCGTGCGGCTCCTCTTGCGCGATGGGAGCTGCGTTCGCGAATAGTGGCGGCAACGGCAGTTATGCGGAGGTCTTCGAGGCCGGGCTAGCACCGCCGCTCGCGTTGAGCTTCAGCTGGAGCCAAGAGCTACCCGACCTTCCTGGCTGTGAGCAAGCAGGCGACTCCTGCTCGTGGGTCGGGATCCCGAGGTTCTCACCGCCCGCTCGGGGGGCCAAGACGACCGGCAACGCGAAACCTCGTGGCAGCGCCTATACGGCCTCGCACTCCTCGTTGACCGGGGTCAGGACGGGCAGGCCAAAGCTCTCGCTCCGGCTCAGCACGCGAAAGGGGGCCGCGCCGATCAGGAAGGTCACGATTAGCGTACCGTCGGTTATCTCGTTTTCGACTTCTACAGAGATGCTTGCGAAGGGAATCATCGTCGAGTTGGAGAAGAAGCAGCTGAAGCTCAGTGCGAAGGCCAGCCACTACAAGCTGACGATCGTCCTCAAGACCCCAGCATCTGGCTTTCAGATTACCGTCGAGAGCCCTGCAATCACCGTCAGCAAGGCTCTAGCGAGAAGCGTCGACGCAGGAAAGCGCAAGACGCTCAAAGTAGTCGTCACCGCCACCAATACAAGCCACAGCAGCACGCCGATCACACTCAAGGCGCGTGCCAGGTAGACCGCCGAGAGGAGTGGGCCGAGGAGGAGGAACGCCAGCAGCGCGATCCGCCGGCGGGTATGCTGACGCCATGCCGATGCCTAAGCGGTCCAGCGTCGATGACTTCTTCGCGCAACTAAACGACGTCCAGCGGCCGCATCTCGTGGCACTCAGGGAGCTGAGCCGCGATGCCGACCCGGACGCGCGAGAGGAGCTGAAGTGGAACCTGCCGGTGTACGTGCGCGGCGAGAAGACGAACCTGTGGATGCTCCAGAACTTCAAGAACCACTGCTCGCTGCGATTCCCGCCACCGTTCTTTGCCACCCAGAAGGCCGCGGTGCAGGCCGCTGGATACGAGGCCGGCGAGGGCTTCATCAAGCTCCCTTACAGTCGCGTGCTGCCGACCGAGCTCCTGAAGGCGCTGATGCAGGCGCGGGTCGAGGAGTACGCGGCGACCGGTGCCGGCTGGAACGACCGCTGACCCCGGCTACTTCCGGTGAGGGGGGTCGCAGCCGTTGAGATAGCGATCACCCTGCCGGTGGCTGTGAGCTTCCCCGCGGATGGAACGGAGACGGCGAGGGTGAGCACCTTCTTCTTGATCGTGTGGGAAACGATTGAGATGGCGGTGGAGCAGCCGGTCACTTCGACCTTCGTGGTCTCGTGGATTTCGGCGCCGTTCTGGGCGACGAATTCGGTGGGCATCTGCAGGTTTTGGGTGCAGAGGTATGTGAGAGATACATGGAGCGATGCGCCCAGGGATTTGGATGTTTTCCTGAAGTAGTAACGACAAATTTAGGTTCAAATTTGAAGGCTTGGCAATTCGCGGTCGGGGTGAATGGGTCGTTGACTGTGACGGGGTGGGTGTGGGTGTGGGTGGGGAGAACAGAGGCTTGTTTAGGTTCAGCTGCGCCGCCTCGCGTCTGGCGAACCATCGGCTTGTGGCACCCCTCCCGGCTGACGGACTTGATCTTCCGGCATTGCGTCGTTCGATCCTCGAGGTCCCGGCCTGATCCGAAATAAGGATTAAGTCCCTCAGCCTGGACGGTGGGATGGCGATGGTCACCGAGCGGGCGGAGCAAGTGGCGATTCGTTCGTTGATTTGATCGTCTGTCAAGGCTACTCAGCGCCTGGGATGGAATCCGTGATCCTGCGGCCAAAAGTTTTCGATCGCCCGTGTTTCCGGGGGTTTGCGCCACGAAAGTTGGCGCGATATCGACATTCGCCGGGACCAGCTGGCGGCCTGGACAGCGCCGAGCAGATGGCGATCAAGAAGCAGCTTGAGCCGCTTCTGCGTAGGGTTAGCGGATGCGTATCGCCACTCTTCTTGCTCTCGACAAGCAGGTCGTAGGAGGGTCCTGGGACCACCGGACGCTCAGCGTGCCGGGCGCCGTGCTGCCGATGGCGATCGGAGGCACGATCGGCATCGGCGTCTTCGTCGAGGTCGAAGTCCTGCCCGAGGACTCCTCCCCCCAGCAGCTGGACGTCTGGATCTACGTCCGAGGCGTGGATGAGACGCTTGGGGTCGTCGACGAGCTGATCGAGCTTCTGCACGTGATCGACGGCGTGGTGGCACCGGTCGGGGAGATCGCCGAGCCCGTCAACCAGCGCTTCGACATCTGGATAGGAAGCTATCCCGTGGCCACGCCGCGCCAGCTGTGGTTCGAGGCAAGGCTCGACAACGTCACGCAGACAGAGCGAGCCGTCTCGCTCGTGTCGGAGATCTAGCTCGGCTGCTCGCCGGTGCTCTTGCGGCGCCACGGCGGCGTGGGGCTGCCGGCTGCCGCCGGATCGACGCGAATGCTGTCAACATCCTTGATCACCGCCGAGAACGACGGGATCCGGTGGCGCTTGATGAACGCGCGAATCACGGAGTCGGGGATTTTCTTGGCGGCCATCGCAAGCGACATGATAGCCGTTCCCCGGGACGTCCGCAAGCTGATCCATCGCACTGGCGGACAGCGGCAGGGTCACCGCTTGCCCTTCTTGCCGCCCTTCTTGCCCTTGGCCTTGTGCTTGGCCTTCGCGGGCTTGGCCTTCGGGCAGCCCGTCACGCACACAACGGTCTGCTGATTGAACGTGGCGCCGTTCTGCCCCACGAACGCCGTCGGCATGATCAGGGGTTCCGCAACGGTCTTGGTGGTCTTCCTCGTCGACCTTCCTCGTCTTACCATGCACCTTGACCTTCACGGTCTTCTTCGTCGTGACCGTCTTCGTCAGCGCACAGAGGTTCTTGTTCGTGCCCAGCGCGCTGTAAGGACCCTCCGGCAAGGTCAATTCGAACGATGTCACGGGTTGATCGGGGACCGTCTTGAATGTGGAGCTCGTCACGCCCGATTTGGAGATGAACGTGTCACCCACGAGATCGATCCGGACTCCATAACCCTGCAAGACCATGATCAGGTTCGGAAATGCTTCTCCTCCGTTCGATACGAAATACACAGGTCCTTCGAGGGGAACAGGCAGGATTGGGGTCACAGCCTTCGCATGCCCGATCAGCGACGCCGACGGGCAGCCCGCCGGGTTGGCGTTGAACTGCGCTTTGGTGCAAGCCTTCTGCAGGGTCGTCAATCTGGAGGGCAACGCTTCGGCAAATCCACCTTGACGTATTTGATGTTGGCCTGGGTTCCTTGTGGAGTATTGGGATAGGTGAGAGATACGTGGCAGCGACGCGCCAAGGGCTTTACTCGTCTTTCCAGACGTGGACCCGACGAATCAGGTTCGAACGGGCTTGGCTGGATGAGACGCTCGCTCGGACCTCAGGCACGCGGCTCGCGGGCGCTTTTCGGTTTCCGGTAAGGCATATATCGGCGCATAAACTCATCGAAGCGGGGCACGGTGAAGTCCACGTGCCCATAGTCCTCGGTCGCGTACACCAGTCCCTTATCGAGCAGACGCTGACGCAGTACCGAGACTTCAGAGGTCTTGTATCCAAGCTTCCCGGCAACATCCCCCGACCTGTAAGGGCCTTTGCCAAGCTCGGCCATCGCTCGCATGTAACGACGCTCCCGATCTGTGGCTCGCTGGACCCGCACCTCATAGATGCTCGTGTCCAGCGCCGCCTGCGCAATCGGCATCGCCGCTTCCACATCCTCTCTCGTGATCGGTGACTTCGCGGCCAGATTCCAGGCATGCTTGCCAAGCTGCTGGATGTAAAAGGGATAGCCTCCGGTCCAGTCGAGAGCGCTACCTACGGCGTCCTCCTCGTAGTCAACCTGCTGATTGCGAGCAGGTTCGACGAGTGCCGCTCGCGCGTCCTTCTGTGAAAGGCTGGCAATCACCGGGAAGATAAAAAGGCGCTCCGCGTATGACCGCGCCTCGCCCGTCAACCGCGGAATCTGTGGCAGACCGGCAGCCGCAACCGTGATCGGCATGTTCTTCTGGGTCGCGCGATGCAGCGCACTGATCAAAGACCGGTACTCTAGCTCGCTGACAAACTGGACCTCATCGAGCAGGAAGACAACGCCCGTCTTCTTGCCGGCGGCCGCTGCGCCAAGCGCCAGGAACAACTCCGAGAGATCACGAGAGATCGTCCCCTCATCAGCTTTGCGGATATCGACGGTCAAGCCGATGCCTTCCGGGCCAGTCAACTTGATTGCCCCGAGATGCTCGAACACATCGCGCACCTTCTTCACGGCACGAGCACTCAACTTCAACTGCACCAGAGCCCGCTCGACATCGCGCGCGATCTCACCGACCAGGCTGCTGTCCGGCGTGAGCTCGTGGTAGAAGCATAAGAAGCCTTCGGACTCAGCGCGATCCTCGAACGCGTTCAGCAAGACCGTCTTCCCGACGCCCCTCGAATAGGAGTCGAACTACTCATGTTGTGGATTTTTTGCCGGAGCGGGTGCGCCTCGTTGATGCGCCGGGAGAGCTGCGTGATGTCGAGCTGGAGGTGCTGGGGTGGACGACGGATGACGCGGCGGGCGAGACGGCGCTGATCTGCCGGCTGGTGGATGGCAGCTCGGGTGATGTTCCTGCGCGTTGGACGGATCTGCCGCGTCGGTCGCGCGGGGCCGTTCGCTCGGCGTGTCGGCGAGCCCGGCGGCTGGCGGCTTCTGGGCGAGCGCCTCCAGGCATTGAAGGCCCGAGGCGTCCGCGGGGGGAGCAGCCTCCGTTGAAAACGGAGGTGGTGTGTCCGGACAGCTGGCGTTGCAGATGGGCGGGAAGACGGTGGTCGGGCGGTGGTGTGGGAGACGTTGCCGGTCGAGTGCCAGGGCGGGTGACGTGCGGCTCGCGCGGCTGCTCGCCGCGCTGGTGGAGGGGAGTCGTGATGAGTAGCCGGGAAGGTCACCGAGGCGCACCGTCAGCGTCGCGCGGTCGTCTATGTGCGCCAGTCCTCGCCGGCGCAGGTTGAGCGCAACACCGAGTCGACCGCGCGGCAGTATGCGTTGCGCGAGCGAGCGGTCGAGCTGGGCTGGCCCGCCGGGTCGGTCGGCGTGGTCGACGAGGACACGGGGCGCTCGGGCGGCACCACCGATGGGCGCATAGGTTTCAAGGAGCTGGTCGCCGACGTGGGTCTGGGCAACGTCGGGTTGGTCCTGGCGTTGGAGGTCTCGCGGTTGGCGCGCTGCTCGGCGGACTGGCATCAACTGATCGACTTGTGTGCGATGACGGGCACGCTGATCGGCGACTCTGACGGTATCTACTCGCCGGCGGACTTCAACGACCGGCTGTTGCTCGGGTTGAAGGGAACGATGTCCGAGGCAGAGCTTCACTTGATCCGCGCGCGCTTGGAGGGCGGGTTGCGCAACAAGGCGGCGCGCGGCGAGCTGGTCATGCACCTGCCAGTCGGGTTTGATCGCGGCGAGGACGAGGAGATCCTGCTGAGCGCTGATGAGCAGGTGCGCCACGCGATCGAGCGCGTGTTTGTGCTCTGGCGGCGTGCCGGTTCGGCGCGTCAGGTCGTTGGAGAGCTGATCGCAGACGGCCAGCGCCTGCCGCGCCGCTCGGTCGGTGAGCAGCGCGTGCGCTGGGTCAGGGCGAGCTATGGCGCGGTGCATAAGCTGCTGACCAACCCGGTCTATGCCGGCGCGTTCGTGTTCGGCCGAAAGCGCCAGGAGAAGCGCCTGGGCGCCGACGGGCGTGTGCAGGTCAAGACGATCGAGGTACCGATGGAGGATTGGTCCGTCTGCCTGCCAGAGCACCATCCAGGCTATGTCAGCTGGGAGGAATACCTTGCGACCCGCAAGCGACTGCGTTCGAACGTGAGGCCGCGCGGCGAGGGCGGCGGTGCCGCAAGGGAGGGCGGTGCCCTGCTGCAGGGCCTGGTGCGCTGCGGGCGCTGCGGACGGCGGATGCAGGTCGCTTATTCGGGCAAGGACGGGCGCCGGGCGCGTTATGCGTGCGTGCGCGGCTTTCACCTGCATGGCACCGAGAAGACCTGTCAGACCCTCGGCGGGGGACGCCTGGACAAGGCAATCGCCACCGCGTTCCTGGAGGCTGTCACCCCCGCAGGAGTGGCTGCGAGCACGGGGGCGATCACCGAGCTCACCCAGCAGCACGAGGCGCGCCTGGCCGGCCAGTGCCTGGCACTCGAGCGCGCCGAGTTCGAGGCCGAGCGCGCCCGACGCCAGTTCGACGCCTGCGAGCCCGAGAACCGGCTCGTGGCGCGCAGCCTGGAGGCCAAGCTCGAGCAGGCGCTCGCTGGGGTAGAGCGCGAACAGCGAGCGCTCGCTGCGCTGGAGCACGCGCGACCCGCGCCGCTGAACGACCAAGAGCGCCGCGCGCTCACGGGACTGGCGCGCGACCTGCCCAAGCTGTGGGTAGCCAAGAGCACCAGTGATCGCGACCGCAAGGAGCTGCTGCGCACTCTGCTCAGCGAAGTCGTGATCACAGTCCGTCGCCCGGAGAACATCGCCGAGGTCGAGATCTCTGGGAGGGCGGCGCGCGCAGCGAGCTGTCAGTCCCCGCTCGTCCGCCGCGGTGGTCGAGAGCACGCGCACCGACGAGGACACGATCGAGCTGATCCGCCGGCTGGCCGAGCCCATCACCCCGACCAGCAGATCGCCGCGGTCCTCAACCGCCAAGGCCGACGCACCGGCACCGAGCTGCCATTCACTGAGGCGCGCGTCAAGGGCGCCCGTCAACGCGCTGGCATCGCCGCTGCGCTGCCACCAGACCCCGACAGCGAGACCGTGACGATCCAGCAGGCCGCGTCCGAGCTCGATGTCTCGACCTCCACCATCCGTCGCTGGCTCAGGGAGGGCCTGCTGCCAGGCGAGCAAGTCACGCCCAATGCTCCGTGGCGCATCCGTCTCACCGACGAGGTTCGCCACCGGTTCGTGCCCGAGATCCCTGACGGGTACGTCGCGCTCGAGCAGGCCGCCAAGGTGCTCGGAGTCGCCCGCCAGACCGTTTTGCATAAGGTCCAACGCGGGAGCTGCGACGCCGTCCAAGTCACAAGCGGACGGCGAAAGGGCCTGAGAATCGAAGGTTCCCAGCGCCCAATTGGACCGAATGATTAACTCTAACAAAGGAGGCGCAGTGTGAACCCAGACCCCTCAGCCCACGGATGATCATGCTCTGCTCCGTGGCGCCTCGCTTCAGACGCCCGACAAGCACTCGGAACTGCTCGGGCAGACTCCGGCGCGACCCGCCAGCTCAGGAGGGGCGCAGAGCCGGCGTTTTGGCGTATAGGGGTTGCCGATCGGGTCCATGCTATATCAACTTATATCAGGTTATAAGTAGATTCGTTATAACCGCATATAACCTGCCGGGTCCCGGTCCCCTCTGTCCAGCTGCTCGAGCGGACCCCGCGGGTGCTCGGATCACGACCGTCCTGCAAGCTAGC
>CAWEFQ010000005.1:0-157393 GCA_963808385.1 uncultured Solirubrobacterales bacterium
GGCTGACGAACATATGTTCGTCTACGCACCGGACAGAACCCACGGTACCGGCTCTTCGGGGCGCTGAACGTCGGCAGGCATCAGCGGCCGTAGCCGCTCGACGGCCGTTACACGCTAACCGGCCCGCAGCAGATACCCGACCGACTCGGGCTCGACGTCTAGTTGCTCGATGGTGGGACCGTCCCGATCCCAGCCTGTGAAGCGCACTACCCTTGTGCGCGTGTGAGGCGAGCGCGGCGTAAGCTTGCGCTCCAGTAGGGAGGCAAGCCGCTGCTCGTGCGTGGAGACCATCAGCTGGCGACGTTGCCGTATGTGGCGACAGAGGTCTGAGAATCCGAGGGCGTTGACATCGTCCATTGATTGCAGCGGGTCGTCCAGCAGTAGGAAGGGCAAGGCCTTCGTGTCTGCTGCCCAGCTCAACGCCAGGAAATAGGTCAGTGCGGCAACGTTGGCTTGTGAGCTTGAGAATACGAGTAGGGGATCGCCTGTCACTCCGCTTTCCGGGTCCTTGACGAATGGATCCGCGACACCGCTGCGATACGAGACCCCCATCTCGAATCCGAGCGCCGTAAATGCAGGGTGCGGCGCAAGCCGGGCGAAGATGTCGTCGACAAGCGGCTGCAGGCTGGCAAAGCGATCCCTCGTTACCCCGGCGATGGCTTGGGTGGCGGCGACAGAGAGGGTCTTGGCGTCCCCGGCTAGGCGGCTCGAATTGGCGGCCTGCTCGCTGGGCTCCGTGACTGCTTGGCGTAGCGTGTTTGCCTGCTCACGAAGGCGCTCAGCCTCCTCGGCAAGCCCAGACGTGCCAAGCAGAGAGGCAAGCTCGTCAGTGACCGACGCGAGCTTCTCAGCAGAGGCGCGTAGTGCAAACAATGCGTTGGGATCGCCTGCGGCGATGGTCCGGGAAGCATCGGGGCTCAGGCGGTTCTCGCTCGAGGCCAACATTTCGCACGCATGCTGCCAGCCTTTTCGCGCAGCACGGACATCGTCGACTTGTTTGGTGGCTGCCTGCAACTGCAGACGGTTCGTCTCTAGCTCCCGCAGAACGAGTTCGACTTTGCTCAGCCGTTGTTCGGCCTCCGCCGTATTGGCGACTAGCGCGGGCAGGTTCTCGCCTCCCGTGTCGATCAGCTCGCGCAGATGCTTCTCGACGTCGGCAGCCTTAATCTTCTGCTGGCATACTGGGCAGTGCTCCCCGAGCAGCGGCATCGCGTGGGTAGCCAGCTCGCCAAGCTGACTTGCTCGCCGTTCGGCGGCTCGCTGCCGGTCTAGCGCCTCCTCGACTGCACGCTGCGCGTCGGCCCGCTCTTTTTGTGCGTTCTGCTCGCTGGTCTGCATCTCGACGAGTGCCTCGGGCCGGACATCCGGGAGGTTCGTCTCTTGCTCGCGTAGTCTCGAGTCCTCAAGGACAAGAGCATCGGCGGTCGCGCGAACACGCCGAGCGAGCTGTCCGAGCGCAATCGCTTCGGCCGCCTGCATCGGTAGCTCGCTAATTTCAAACGATGTGGCGCTGCTCGCCAGCTCTGACTCAAGGCTCGCTCGTGCGCCTGCGATCTCGGGCTGTGTCGAAAGACGCGCTTCGAGACGCACTAGATCGGCCTCAACCGAGCGCACTTGCTGCTCCACTGCAGCGTGCTCCTCACGCACGCGTTTGGCTGCCTTGTCTTGCTCCTCGGCGCGCCGCTTTGCCTCACCCTCGAAGCCGGCTATCTCTTCAAGTCCCAGCAGCGCCGCCATGTGACGGTAGCGGTTTTCGGCTCGTCCTCGAGGACCGCGCGAATGACATCCTGCTGCAAGATTCCCGAGTTCAGGACCATGTCCTTAAGCGACATGTCAGCGTCACCGAGGAGAGCCTCGCAGAGCGCCTGCTCGCCCTCGTCGTCCGTCAGCGTCTTCTCTCCGTCTATCCACTGCAGCGCTGTCGTCTTGTGATCACCTGTGCGGATCACGGTGACGTCGCGTCCCTCGAGTTGGAGCTGTGCGCTCACCGTCGCGGTCGCGCTTGCCCCTGCGAATCGGTTGACGATGTAGTCGCCGCTGCGTCGACTGGCGAGATTCGCCAGCCTGCCCAGGGAGCCCAACAGCAGCCACTGCAGTGCGTCGAAAAAGCTCGTCTTGCCCTTGCCGTTGGATCCGCTGACGATTATCGCCGATGCCGCAAGATCGATCGTCTGCTCCGCTTTAAAGCCACGGAAGTTTTGGATCGAAACCGAGCGGATGACGGCTGGCTCAGGCTCCATGTATTGCTCCGGTCGACCGGTAATCGCCAACCACGGAGACGGCCCGCTCCTCGGGTATCCCGTTAATGAGGGTCTACTGCATGAACCGTGGGTTATGCGCCCTCGGCTGGTAGGGGTGGGCAGAGCCCGCCGAGTGAGAGCATCGCCAGTGCGATGACGGACCAGGGTGAGTGGAAGCCGAACCCGCGACGCATGATCAACCGGATCTGCGTGTTCACCTGCTCGACGCGTGCGTTGCTCAGGCCGTGCTTGATCGCTGCTTCCACCATGGGACGCTGCTGCGTGATTCGTTTGGCCAGTTTGCGGAACGGCTCCAGGCGACATCGTCGTGCCCACTTCAGCCACGCCTCGAGTAGTGCCAGCGCCTTCTTGGGGGCGAGACGGTAGATCAGGCGCAACTGCTGGGCGAGCAGGTAGGCGCGGAACAGGCGCTGGTTGACCTGCTGGATGCGGGCGAGCTTGAGCTCCTGGCGCTCGGTCAGCTTCTCTGCGTTCTTCCACAGCACGAAGCGCGCGCCCTTGAGCTCCTTGGCGAGCAGCGCTTCACCGGCCTTGCGCGCTTCGTTCCAGACCTCGCGACGGATCTCATCCAGCGCGTCGGTCGCGGCTTTGACGATGTGAAACGGATCGAGACACACGAGCGCGTTCTGGCAGCGCTCGCGCACCGGTCGGGTGATCCAGTCAGCGTCATCGCAGGAGACGAGCTTGATCTCCTGAGCACGCGCGTGGCCCAGCAGATCCAGGAACTTCTCGACCGTCGCCCGGTCGCGGCCGGGGTGAGCCCAGACCAAACGCCCGGTGTCGTGATCGACCACGACGACCATGTAGGTCTGGCCCTTGGCTGTTGAGATCTCGTCGATCCCGATGCGCTTGAGGTTCGCCAACGGATCGCGCCTGGCGCCTTCGTCGACCATCACGCGCTCACAGATCCAGCCCACCGTGCGCCAGTTGATCCGCATCAGTGCCGCAACCGCCTTCTTGGAGGTGTTCACCGCAAGCCACGCCGCGGTGTCCTCGAACGCGACCGTGAAGCTCGAGCCGTGCCGCGCCCACGGCACCGCCGCGACCACGACGCCGTGGCGCTTGCAGCTGACCCGGTGCGTCGGGCTCTCCAGGTAGACAAGCGTCGTGCCGAAGTCAAGCGCCCGCCAGCGCTTGGGCTTGGCACCATCCCCCTGGTCATAGCCCGGGCAGCGCCGCCGGCAATGCGGGCAGCGGCCGCGCTCCCTGGCCTTCGGGCGAACCTTCACGACCAACGCCTCATCCTCGATGAACGCGTCCTCGATGACCGCTCGGCTGAGCCCGAGCAGCAGCTTCCATATCCTTCTACCGCGCACGTCGCACCGCTCCTTTCAGTGGGTTTCAGTCCTCTTCAAACCGGAACCCTAAGAGCACCGCGGCGTGCGCACCCTCAACCCCTCGCTCCGGGCGCCCCTGCGCCCGGAAACAGTCGCCCTTTCAGCGCAGCCGGCCGGCGGGTCAAGCGCCGCGGAAAACGCTGCAAAACACTGCTGCGACTCGCGAACCGCCACCCACCACCGAGGCGGCGCTTGACGCATAGCCGGACGGCGGAGCTACGCGCTGAAAGCCCTCAAACCACCCACGGAACATGCAGAAGCGCCGTTAATGACGAGCTGTGCCACCAACTCGTTGAACGCGGAGGGTAGACCGCCAGGTGGCGGGTGAGGCAATGGCAGGAACGTCGCGAGCGCTGCTGTGACGGCGTCCTCGTGTGGCGCCGTGCCGAGAGCCACTAGCCGACGCAGCGAACGAGTGTTGTACTGGAGGCGGACCACGTCGGGGCTACCGCGCTGGTCCTTTCCAGAGCTTGCCAGTAGCACTACGTAGGAGTCCCAGCGCTTTGCCCCAAGCTCGCTGTCTTGGATCAGCTCCCCGAGTGCGGCGGCGACATATCCCTCCAGGACAATGAGATCGTCGAGGGTTTGTCCTGCCGCGACACCTAGCACGAAGGACTCGCTCTCGGCCAGTAGCCACGCGACGTCATCCAGATCCTCAAGTCGCGTCTCTTGCACCCGAAAGTTCTCCTGGCTGAGAACCCGATGGACGACAGACAGCAGATGGGGATCGGCGCTGACGGGCGTCATGCCGCTTCCAGTATGTCGTCCACGTAGGTCAAACGCACTGGTATGTGTAGGTCGCCGCCGATCACATCATCGACAGGCACGTCGAGGTCGATGACATCGACGGTATCCAGCTGGCGTGGCTTCGGACCCCTGAACAGTCCCGCGGCGACCAGTAGGTGCAGATGCTTTTGCGGACCCAAGCTTTTCGCGACGCGCTGAGCTCGCTCGGTGGCGGCGTTTTCGATCTCGCTACGCGCTTGACGGTCCTGACAGATCAACACGTCCAGCCGCTCGTCACCAACCTGGACCGCACTGTTCGCGATAAAACGGATCGAGTCGGTGGCGGCCACGTCTGGCTGGCGAGCAAGCAGACCGACGGCCTCGAGGGCTGATGTGGCGGCTGGCGCACGCACAACGGACTCGCCGACCTTCCATCGGACCGCTGCACGGCGCAACCAAACCAACGCCTGTACAGCGGTGAGATGTTCGAATGCCTCTGCCACTGCCTCAAGCCAGGGCGTCGGACTTTCTGCCGCGGCTTTAAGCTCCGCCACAAGAGCCATCACCCACTCACGGGCGAGTTCGTCCAAAAACACGTCCGCCGACTCCTCAATGCGTCGCTCCTCGGGTAGATCCGGGAGCAGATCCTCCCATGCACTGCCCTCCCAGGCGGTGGCGATATCAGTGGAGACGACCCTTACGCGTGCATGATCGACGATCTGTGCGAGCTCCGTGATGCGTTTCCGAGCGTAGCCAGCGATGTCCCCAATACCGACGAACACGGTCGTAGATTGGGCCAACTCGGCCGCAAAATAGATCCCCGTCCACAGAGGCGCGTCGTCGTCGAGTTGATGGGACGTGATCAACAGACTGTCCGGTTGAGTGCAGCAGCCATGAATCTTCACGACGAACTGGCCGCGCAAACGCTCCGCTTCAGGCGCGTCGCAAACGGCTGGGATGTGCTCGAATTCTCGCCAGCTACGCTCGACGCAGTCGTCCCAGTTGGTCAAGAGCAGGTGCGCCGCGTTCTCAGCGAGAAGGAGAGCGAGCAGACGATGGGCCAACTGCGGGGACGCCTCCGAGAACGGAGCGAGCTCGAGGACAGCACGCTGGACCGCGGCCAAACCTTCGGGAAGCCGAGCGGCCGCATCGGCTACCGAGAGCAGATCGTCAGGTTCCGTGCACTCGTAGTTGGCGACGCGCGCGAACCTCTCGTGGAGTTTCCGCGCAAGCTCACGGCCGCTAGGCAATCCGGCAGGGATGCTGATGCCCGCCCCACAGCAGATGGCGAGGGTGCTATTGCGCGCTTCGTCCGCCAAGACGACGATCGCCGCATCTACGGGGGTGTCTAGGGGCTTTCCTTTCTCCATTCCTTGTTCATCCTATGCCCTCTCCGGGGCCGAGTTCGGAAAGGTGGAAGCCTATGGCCTCGTGGTCCGTAGACAAGCACGCAGGCGGGCGTGTGGTGCTGTTTATTCCCCGAGCTGCCGCAGAGCGGTCCAGGACCCCTTGGCGGTCTTGACGTGATCCTCGGATACGAGCAGGTAGTGCCAAGTGTCGGTGACCTTTTCGTCGGCGTTGACGTGCAGGGACCAGCGGATCGCGGCCTCGCGCTTGCTCTGGACTTCGGCGGAGGTCATTTCCTTGTTCATCTTGACCTCGATGATCCAGTGGATGTCGTTGGTGTCGATGACGATGAAGTCTGGGTTGTACTCGCGTCCGGAGCCGTGCCAGAGGATGGGGAGATCACCGGTTTGCAGGCGGATCCAGTAGGCGATCTCCTCGGCGTCGTCAAGGATGTTGGCCACGTCGCGCTCGGTGGAGCTGTCGAACCAGTCCTGGACGTACATGGACTTGGCGTATTCGTAGCCGACACCGCGCTGGTACTTGCCCAGGCGGTCCTCTGTTGTTGTGGGTCGCGCTATGCGTATGGGCGCAAGCGTGACGATGTCGATGACCTCTTCGTAGGTACGCGTTCAGGGAGTCTGAGCAGGGCTTTTCCGGTTTGCACGGAATCTTGCGTGCATGGCGGAGCGTCTGGGCGAGACCGAGCTTGAGGCGCAGAACGCTGAGCTTCGGGGGCTTGTTACCGAGCTGAGGGCAGAGAATGCGGCGTTGCGCGCACGCATCGAGGAGTTGGAGCGGCGCTTGGGTCAGAGTTCGCGTAACTCCTCCAAGCCGCCGTCGAGCGATCCCCCGAAGTCGCGGGCGGAGCGCCGGCGTGAGGCTCGCGCGAAGCTCAAGGAGCTCTCCAAACGCAAGGCGGGCGGCCAGCCGGGCCATGAGGGATCCCACCGTGAGCTCGCAGGCGCAGAGCAGGTGGATCGGGCCTTCGAGCACCTGCCGGGAGCATGTGCGTGTGGGCACGACTTCGATGGTTCAGAGCGTCGTCTCGGCGATCCACTGATCCACCAGAAGTGGGAGCTGCCGCCGATCCACCCTTTGATCTTCGAGCATCGCCTGCTGCGCCTTATCTGCCCCTGCTGCGGTGAGGCCAAGCTCGCCGATCTGCCCGCGGGGGTCTCGCCTTCGGCGTTCGGCCCGGCGCTTGAAGCGCACATCGCCACGCTGGCCGGCGTTTACCGCCTTTCCCGTCGCCAGGTCGCGGAGGTAATACGCGAGATCTTCCACATCGAGATCTCCCTCGGCGCGGTGGACGCGGTGATCATGCGCATGAGCGCGGTTCTCGCGGACCCGTGGCAGGCCCTCAAGGACGCGGTCCGTGAATCAGAGGTGCTGCACGCTGATGAGACGAGCTGGCTGAAGGCCGGTCAGGGTCAGTGGCTATGGGTTGCCGCCACCGCCCTTTTGGCCTGCTACCGGATCGATCCTCACCGCTCTCAGGCAGCGGCCAAGGAGCTGATCGGGGAGGACTTCGGCGGCTTTCTCATCTCAGACCGTTACGCCGCCTACCACTTCCTGGACGTGCTGCAGCAGCAGCTTTGCTACGCGCACCTGATCCGTCAGGCGATCGAGGTCTCCGAACGGTCCGGCGCCCCCGGTAAGCTCGGCAAGAAGCTCGTCTGTTGCTTGCGCGAGGTGATCGCCGTCCATCGCCGCTATCTACAGGAGGGCCACGACATCGCCTGGCTGAAGCAAACGCTGATCCCACTGCGCTCTGAGATTCAAGGACTCCTGGAGCAGGGCGAGCGTGGCCGTCACGCCCGCACCGCGCGCTTCTGCTCCGGACTGCTTGACGAATATGACGCGCTGTGGACCTTCTGCGATGTCAAGGATCTACAGATCCCGCTCACCAACAACGCCGGAGAGCGAGCGCTCCGCCACGCGGTGATCATGCGCAAGGTACAACTCGGCACCCAATCCGAAGAGGGCAACCGTTGGGTCGAGCGCATCCTCTCCATCCGCGAGACGATGCGCCTGCAAGACCGCTCCGTGCTCGACTACCTCATCCAGGCAGCAACGGCTTCACACCATCGCCGCCCAGTGCCCTCGCCGCTACCGCCATAAACCAGGCGCGCCGTTTCACCCCGGGTCGCGGACCCCCTGAACGCCTACCTTCGTAGGAGGGCCTGCTGGTGCATTGGCGCTGCTCCTTGGTGATGAGGTCGATGAAGCCAGCTGCGACGCGATCCATGTAGCCGCTGAGCACGGGGGCGGCCTCCTCTCCGAGGCCTGTCTCAAATGCCTCGATCAGCGGCGTGAGAGCCTTGGCCTCGCGGGGCCGTGAAGGGACTGGCGCGGAGTCCATCACGCGCATACGCAGCTCGCGGAGCGCGTCCTCGAGCGGAAGCAGCGAGCCCTGCGATACGACCTTGTCGACGGCGGGCGCAGTCACCATCTCCGTGCGGCGCAGGCCGTCAGGGCCGGTCACCGTCCGAGCGGACAGTCGCACGCGGCGCAGCTCTCCGACAGGGTCGGCGCGCAGACGCTCGCCGAGCTCGCGGAACGGCTTGTGGTCGGTGATGTCGGCGAGCGAGAACGGGACCGACACACTGCTCATCTTCAGGAGTGGCACGCGGAGTGGCTTGAAGCCGTCACGCGGATGCAGCTCCTGCTGGAGCTGGGTCAGCTGCTCGGCAGCCTTGGACGTGTGATCCTCAATGCTGGCGATCACCGGCGCGCCTGCGCCGGTGGCGATCACCCCGGCCGTGCCGTCTGTGGAGATCGCGATCGGTGTGCTGATTGGCGCGGTCTCGCTCGTCGGCACCTGCTCGCCCTGGGCGTTGGTCTGGATCGTCGTCTCGATGCGGTAATCGACGAACTGCTCGTTCAGCGCTCCGGCTTTGGCGAGGAGTTGCTCGTAGCGCTCGTGTCCGAGCACCTCCAAGGTGTCGAGGATCTCGATGTCGGTGTAGGCGCCGAACGGCAGGCGCAAGCCGCGTCCGAGGGTCTGCTCGGTGAGAATCGCCGATACCGATGCCCGCATGGAGGCGAGCACGTAGACGTTGCGCACGTCCCAGCCCTCCTTCAGCATCCCGACGCTGATCACGATGCGATAGGGGCTGTCAGGCTTCTCGAGGTTCGAGAGCGCCTCCAGTGCCGCGTCGGGGCTGTCGCTCGTGACCGTGAGGACCCGGTCGGCATAGCGTCCACCGGCAAACGATGGTTGGCGGATCATCTCTTCCAGTTCGTTGGCCTCGTCTATTTTCTGGGCGATCACGAGCATGACGGGGGTCACCCTCGGCTTACCTGTATGCGCGCAGTAGCGCTCGATCGCCTCTTCCTTGAGCTCGATCAGCGCAACGCCATCCAAGAGCTTGGTCATCGGGTCGGCAAGGTCGTCCTTGCGCCCGACGATCACCGGCGTCTTGACGTTGCGGTCGGCGATCGCCTGCGCCAGCGGGTAGCGGTAGATGATCTGCTCCGGCGGCGTCTTGGGATGCGGAGTAGCCGTGAGACCGACCAGCAAGTGGGGATCGAGGTCGCGCACCGCGTTTGAGAACGCCGCCCCGTAGTAGGTGTGGTGCTCGTCGGCGAACACCACAAGATCCTCAGCCTCCTTCAGGCGCGCGTAGAACGCGGTACCCAGCCCCTCCTGGAACTCGTGCGTCCTCTTGCCGAGCTTCGTGCTGGGCTTGGTCAGCGCCTGGACGGTGAAGATGAACAGCTTGACCTGTTCGGGGTCGTCCATCGCCGCCCGCATCGCCGGGCTCGCGAAGTTCTCCGAGGTGATGACCACCGGCTCGACGTCCATGCCGCCGAGGAGGCTGCGCTCGCTGCCGGCGGTGAAGTTTTCGACGGTCTTGGCGAGGATCGTGCGTCCGGGCGTCACCACCGCGAAGTCGCGCACCCCCTCGGCCGCGAAGTACTCGAGGGTCGCGGCGAGCACGTAGGTCTTGCCCGCGCCGGTAGCGCTGTCGATTACGCACTCAAACGGCGGCGGCGCACCCTCGGTGTCGAAGTGGTGGTGCGTTCGCCACGCGATTGCTTCGAGCGCTTCGCGGTTGGGCAGGCGCAGGTCGAGAGTCGAGGAGATCGCCTCGATGCGATCCTCGTCAACCGCGCTCATCACGCCTCGATGGGAGCCTCCAGAGCCTCATGCGCCGCGGTAACGCTACCGTTCGAGCCGGGCGACGGGAGCGCCGACCGCGGTGTCCAACGGGCCTGACGGTAGTCCTGCAGAATCGACGCCGGGATCTTGCGCACCGACGAACCGCGCCGCAGCTCACGCAGCACCGTCCGTGCCGCGGGATCGACGGCAGTGCCGCACACCACGAGACGCTCGTCGTCCGGCAGATTCTCGGCGCTTCTGCATGTTCCGTGGGTGGTTTGAGGGCTTTCAGCGCGTAGCTCCGCCGTCCGGCTATGCGTCAAGCGCCGCCTCGGTGGTGGGTGGCGGTTCGCGAGTCGCAGCAGTGTTTTGCAGCGTTTTCCGCGGCGCTTGACCCGCCGGCCGGCTGCGCTGAAAGGGCGACTGTTTCCGGGCGCAGGGGCGCCCGGAGCGAGGGGTTGAGGGTGCGCACGCCGCGGTGCTCTTAGGGTTCCGGTTTGAAGAGGACTGAAACCCACTGAAAGGAGCGGTGCGACGTGCGCGGTAGAAGGATATGGAAGCTGCTGCTCGGGCTCAGCCGAGCGGTCATCGAGGACGCGTTCATCGAGGATGAGGCGTTGGTCGTGAAGGTTCGCCCGAAGGCCAGGGAGCGCGGCCGCTGCCCGCATTGCCGGCGGCGCTGCCCGGGCTATGACCAGGGGGATGGTGCCAAGCCCAAGCGCTGGCGGGCGCTTGACTTCGGCACGACGCTTGTCTACCTGGAGAGCCCGACGCACCGGGTCAGCTGCAAGCGCCACGGCGTCGTGGTCGCGGCGGTGCCGTGGGCGCGGCACGGCTCGAGCTTCACGGTCGCGTTCGAGGACACCGCGGCGTGGCTTGCGGTGAACACCTCCAAGAAGGCGGTTGCGGCACTGATGCGGATCAACTGGCGCACGGTGGGCTGGATCTGTGAGCGCGTGATGGTCGACGAAGGCGCCAGGCGCGATCCGTTGGCGAACCTCAAGCGCATCGGGATCGACGAGATCTCAACAGCCAAGGGCCAGACCTACATGGTCGTCGTCGTCGATCACGACACCGGGCGTTTGGTCTGGGCTCACCCCGGCCGCGACCGGGCGACGGTCGAGAAGTTCCTGGATCTGCTGGGCCACGCGCGTGCTCAGGAGATCAAGCTCGTCTCCTGTGATGACGCTGACTGGATCACCCGACCGGTGCGCGAGCGCTGCCAGAACGCGCTCGTGTGTCTCGATCCGTTTCACATCGTCAAAGCCGCGACCGACGCGCTGGATGAGATCCGTCGCGAGGTCTGGAACGAAGCGCGCAAGGCCGGTGAAGCGCTGCTCGCCAAGGAGCTCAAGGGCGCGCGCTTCGTGCTGTGGAAGAACGCAGAGAAGCTGACCGAGCGCCAGGAGCTCAAGCTCGCCCGCATCCAGCAGGTCAACCAGCGCCTGTTCCGCGCCTACCTGCTCGCCCAGCAGTTGCGCCTGATCTACCGTCTCGCCCCCAAGAAGGCGCTGGCACTACTCGAGGCGTGGCTGAAGTGGGCACGACGATGTCGCCTGGAGCCGTTCCGCAAACTGGCCAAACGAATCACGCAGCAGCGTCCCATGGTGGAAGCAGCGATCAAGCACGGCCTGAGCAACGCACGCGTCGAGCAGGTGAACACGCAGATCCGGTTGATCATGCGTCGCGGGTTCGGCTTCCACTCACCCTGGTCCGTCATCGCACTGGCGATGCTCTCACTCGGCGGGCTCTGCCCACCCCTACCAGCCGAGGGCGCATAACCCACGGTTCATGCAGTAGACCCAGATTCTCCACGAGCAACCGCACGGCATCCTCGTTGACGAGCCCGTCGACCACCGCGAGCCGAGTTCGCCCGCGCCGGCCGGCGAACGGCGGCTCGGGCTCGAACTCGTAGTGCAGCTGCGCCGCGCACGCCTCCGCCAGCCTGCTGTTGGTGGCCCACTCCGCGAGATACACGGTGCCCTCGTCCTCGTCGAACATGGACGGGGCTACATCAAGGATGCGGAAGCCGCCACCACCCGTCCAGCCGGCGTGCTCGGTAATCCCGCCAGGGTCCTCGCCGGCCACGACCTTGGTGAGACGTGGGAGGACGTAGGTGTCGAGGGTCTCGACGCTTCGCTCAATGCCAATCCAGCGGCGGCCCATCTTGTGCGCGACAGCGGCGGTCGTTCCCGACCCCAGGAAGCAGTCCAGCACGATGTCGCCGGGTTGCGACGCAATCTGAAGTACTCGCTGCATCAGCGCCTCGGGCTTCGGACTGGCGAATGAAGGCTCGCCGGGGAAGAGGACACGCATCTCGTTCTTTGATGTTCGATTGCTTCCGACATCCTTGCGCAGCCACAGAGTTCGCGGAACGAGGTCGGAAACCTCCGACAGATACCGCTTGATGCTCGGACGTGCGTCGCCGCTGGGTCCCCACCAGATCCTGCTGTCCGCCTCGAACTCGCGGAACTTCTCATGGGAGATACGCCAGAACCGTCCGGGCGGCGGTGAAAATGACCGGCCGGTTGGGCCTGTGAGCTCGTAAAGTCCCTTCGAGTAGGGCTTGTTGGCAAACGGATCACCCGGCAGCCACGGTCCACGCGGATCATCGTCAGGATTGTTGTAGATGGAATCGGCCTGCTCGGTCCTGGGGAGCCGGCTCGGGCTCCAGTCCGCTGACTTGGAGTACACGATGATGTAGTCCTGGTCAGTGCTGAACTGACGCGCCGAGTTTCGAGGCGAGTCAGCCTTCTCCCAAACCACCGTCGCGACGAAGCTTTCCTGTCCGAACACTTCGTCCAGGAGCACTCGCAATCGATGCTGCTCGTAGTCGTCACAATGCACCCATATAGAGCCAGCCAGGGGATCGAGCAGCTTGCGTATTTGCACGAGTCGATCACGCATCATCGTGAGCCACACTGAATGCTCCAGGTTGTCGTCGTAGTGAAGAAACGACTGCTGAGTGTTGAACGGCGGGTCGAGATACGCCAGTCGTACCTTCCCGACGAGCTCCTCGGCGAACTCGGGCAACTCGCCGAGGCTCGTCAGCGCGTTGAGGGCATCGCCGCGGATGAGCAGGTTGTCCTTGGCCCGCTCGGCTCGTGCCCGCGTCTCGCCGACGACGCCGGCCTCATCGAGGAGTCGGACCTCGGCGACCCTGTAGTCGGACGGCGCCACCCACTGGTAGGCGCCATCCTCCTCCGCCAACAGGCGCAGGTGCTTGTTGGTCCAGGAGAGCTCGAGGGTTCCGCTGTAGCGGGCTGACGGGTCGGGCATCGGACAAAGCGTAGTCGCGGACTGCGACGGTACTCTCTGGCGGGGCCGACGGTCACCGAGACGGCTGTAGAGCAGGGGCCTGCTCGCCGCCACGCGGTCGATCAGCTTTACGCCGCAGAACGCGTCATCCTTGTGCCATGGCACGCGCTGATCTCCTTGTCCACCTTGTCCGCGCCGCGAAAGAGCGCGACGACGGAGAGCTTGGCCGTACGGTCGAGTCGATGATCGCCGAGGAGCGCGGCAAGCAGCATCATCTGCTCGCCGAGCGGCTGGAGGATGCGCTTCGTGCAGGGGCGCCGGTCAGCAACGGCGGCGGGCACGCTGAGCCTGCGACGGGGTTCGCGGTGCTCACGCCACGCCGGCCGTTGGATGATCTGTTTCTGCCCGAGGTGGCGCGGGCGGCGGTCGAGGAGCTGATCGAGGAGCAGCAGCGCAGCGAGGTGCTGCGCGCGCACGGACTTGAGCCCCGTCATCGGGTGCTGCTGACAGGTCCTCCCGGCAACGGCAAGACGTCGCTGGGCGAGGCGATCGCGGAGGCGCTCTTGCTGCCGTTGGTCGTGGTGCGCTACGAGGAGGTGATAGGCATGTATCTCGGCGAGACCGCGGCGCGGCTGGCGGCGGTGTTCGCGTTCGCACGCACCCGGCGGTGCGTGCTGTTCTTCGACGAGTTCGACGCGCTCGCCAAGGAGCGTGGCGATGAGCACGAGACAGGTGAGATCAAGCGCGTGGTGAGCTCGCTGTTGCTGCAGGCCGACGCGCTGCCGAGCCATGTCGTGTTCGTTGGCGCCTCCAACCATCCCGAGCTGCTGGACCGGGCGGTACACCGCCGCTTCCAGCTGCGTCTTGAGCTGCCGCTCCCAGGCAAGGTCGCGCGGATCGCATGGTTCGAGCGGCTGCTGGCGGAGCTCGATGAGCCCGTCGGCTTGAGCGCCGAGACGCTGGCGCGGCGCACCACGGGAGCGAGCTTCTCGCAGTTGCAGGATCTCACCGAGGACATCCGCCGCCGCCGCGTGCTCGAACCCGGCACCTCGCTGCGACGTCTGGTGCCCGAGCGGCTACGTCGCTGGCGGGAGGTCGCCGCGCTCGAGGCGCATGCCTGATCTGCCCGCGCTGCCGCTCGGTGTGCCGACGACACGCCCCCGGACCACCGGATCAGGTTTTCGGCCGACGCTTCGGGGACCCGGCACCCAGGCACAGTCACAACGACTCGCTGCGCCGCTGCGTCGATTGACCGATGCATTCGAGGCGGGCCGGTTGGCGGTCGCCGAGGACCCGGCCGCCCTCGAGCCTGAGCAGGTGCTGGTCCTCGAGATCGCGGGCGAACTCGGCGAGTTCGTCGGCGCTGTTCAGAACATTGCGGGTCTTGAGTTTCTCGCCGATGAGCTGGAGGAGGACAAAGTTGACCCCGACGAGTTCGCGGTCGTCGACAAGGACGGTCGTCGCCGTCCCTACCGCCGCGAGCTGTTCCTGGTTGCCAGCGACTACACAGCCTGGCGGCAGCTGCTCTCGCTCTGGGGGATCTTCCAGCGAGATGAGCGGTTTCCGCCTGGCCTGACTCCGTTTCGGCATCTGTTCAGCCGCTTGCGCGAGGTGCGAGCCTGGGATGACCGTGACCGTCTTGAGCGCACCGGTGTTCTGCGCGCCTGGGAGCAGGAGCTCGCCGAAGTGCACGACGATGAGCTGGTTCCGTTCGAGGCGGAGCTGTGGCTGCGCCGCGACGAGCAGCGCCGTGCCGCCGCGCTCGCGCAGTTGCGGACGGACCTGCAGGCCGCGGGCGGCGAGCTCGTGCAGAGCCTGGTTCACGAGCAGATCGGATATCACGGTGTGCTCGGGCGCGCGCCGGCACGGCTGCTGCGAGACGTGATGGCGAGCCACGAGGTGCGCTGGCTGGGTACTGGCGGCGTGCGGTTCTTTCACGCCGTCGGGCAGATCGCCGCCCCCACGGTCATGGACATCGAGCCTGAGCCGCTCGGCCGCGAGCCCCCGCCATCACCGCCTGCGGGTCGTCTGCGAGTGGCGCTCCTGGACGGGGTTCCGCTCGCCAACCACGTCCTCCTGCGCGACCGCATCGTGGTCGATGACCCCGACGGCTGGGAGGCCACGACGCCGGCTGCCCGGAGGGTTCACGGCACCAGCATGGCGTCGCTTGTCATCCACGGCGACCTGGGCGCCGAGCACTCTCCGCTCACAACACCGCTCTACGCCCGCCCGATCCTCATCGCCGATGCGCCGGCTTGGGTGCACGATCCCAGGGAGGAGCTGCCACGCGACCGGCTGGCCGTCGACATCGTCCACCAGGCTGTGGCGCGCCTGTTCGAGGGCGAGGCCGCGGTTGCGCCAGACGTGCGGGTCATTGTCTTGGCGGCCGGGGATGCCGCGCTGCAGTTCGATCGGTTCGTCAGTCCGCTCGCGCGACTGCTCGACTGGCTGTCGTTTCGCTACCGCGTGCTGTTTCTCATACCGGCCGGGAACCATCTCGAACCGCTCGACATCCCCGCCGATACAGGGTCGGAGGACCCACAGGAGTTGCAGCATGAGCTGCTCTGCGCCGTGCAACGTTCAGCCGCGCTGCGCCGTCTGCTCTCCCCGGCGGAGTCGGTCAACGCGCTGACCGTCGGTGCCGCGCACAGCGACGACTCGTCCAACGTATCCAAAGACGATCGGGTCGACCCCATTGTCACCGCGGATCTCCCCAGCGTCATCAGCGCAGTCGGCTCCGGGGTCCGTCGCGCTGTCAAGCCCGACCTGCTGCTTCCCGGCGGTCGCCAACTCGTACGCCTCGAGCCGCCGGCCCAGGACGGCCGGCGCCTCGTCACGATCCCACCCAGCGCACGGCCACCCGGCGCTCAAGTCGCGACGCCAGGCGCTCAGCCCGGCACGCTTGCCGCTACCGTCCACGCCACCGGCACAAGCGTGGCGACCGCGATCGGCGGACACCATGCCGGCCATCTGCTCGACACGCTCGCGAGGTTGCGCGCGTTGCACGGTGACGCTCTGCCCGGCGAGGAGCTCGACTTCGTGCTGGTCAAGGCGGCGCTCGTCCATACAGCGCGTTGGGGAACCGCACGAGCCCTCGTCGACCAGGCCCAACAGGAGCTTGGTCGTCAGCACGACCGCGAGGCCGTGGCGCGCATCGCTGGCTACGGGCACGCGGACCCGAACGGCGCGCTGGTGTGCGACGAGCACCGTGTGACCGCACTATCGGCGGGCCGAATCACCGACGGTGAGGCCCACGTGTACCGCTTGCCGCTTCCGCCCAGCCTCAACGCCAGCGCCGAGCACCGGCGAGTCACCCTGACGCTTGCCTGGTTGACACCGATCAACCCGTTTCACCGCGCATACCGACGGGCAGCGCTCACGCTCGAGCCGCTCGGCTTCAAGGATCTGCTCGGCGACCAATCCGATCTCGGCACGCGCGGCACGCGCCGCGGCACCGTCCAACACGAAGTGCTCGAAGGCCGTCGTGCAGTCCCATACGCACCAGGCAGCTCACTGGAACTCGCCGTCTCCTGCCGCGCCGACGCCGGCACGCTCGACGAGGCAGTCCCATACGCGGTGATCGTCACGCTCGAGGTCCCGCAGGGCGTCGCCCTCCCGATCTACGAAGAGATACGCCAAGCCCTGCGCGTACCAATCGCCGTGCGCGCAGCCGGAGGGTAGTTGGGCAGGACCTGCTCACAATGTCCGGGATGAGTGGCAGCATCCCGTTCTGTGGAAGAGCCCGAAACGCCGAGCATCTGGACCAAGGTCGACTACAGTCTCGTGGTCGAGCCGGTCGCCACCGAGGCCGATAGCGGGCGCGGCGAGAATTGGGAGCGCTGGCGCCGCGACTGGCGTCCGCGACGCATATTTTTGGATGCTCTCGCGACCGCTCTTTGGCTATATGCCCTGCTAGAGCTGTTCGTGTTCAACGTCAACGAAGACGTGCTCGGCAGTTCCGCCGACCATCGCTTCTTCTATTTCGCAGCGCTCGCTGTGTTCCGTCCGCACCGGACGAATATGATGCAGCTGCGCAAATTTGCAAAAGAAACGCCACCGGATGTGGGTCCGACGGCGCCTCTTCACGCAGATGCTTTAGACGAGGGTCGTCTATTTGCGTTTTTTGGTTCGTTTTCCGGATTCGTTGACGGTCGTTCTGGGTTTCGCTTTGACGGTGCTCTGCTTCACGAACTTCCCAGTGATCGCCGACCGGCCCCTTTTGCCCGGGGTTTTGGCTTTGCCTGCCACGATTCGGTCCTCCACTTTACGGGGCGACGACGGCGGGCTCGACTAGCCCCGACCCCTGCGGATCGCGTATTGACCCAGCATCATTGTCCGGCTGGTAGCGGACAGAATGGCGACGGTGTAGTGTCATCCTCATGCACCAAGAGGAGGAGCGTCCTGAGCCAACGGCCCGAGAGGGCGAGCACGTCCTACCCGAGTTTGGGAAGGAGGCGTTCCATTGCCCACGATGCGGTGTCCTCGCCCACCAATCCTGGTCTCAGCTTGTCTCGATGGGGCGCGGCAGCGGTTTCATGGCGACCGCTGCGCATCGGGCCACCTGCCGCAACTGCTTTGGATTCAGCTATTGGGTGCCAATCGGCGAAAGCGGCAGCCGTATGCGCATGGCGGACCCAGTCGTAGGCGGGGCACCCCGGCCGCATGTGGACATGCCGGCGAATGTCAAGGCCGACTACGACGAGGCACGAACCATCGTTATCGCTTCACCCCGAGGTGCGTGCGCCCTCCTGCGTCTGGCAACTCAGAAGCTTGCCGATGACCTTGTAGACGGAGATGGGAACCTCAATGCCAAGATCGGAGAGTTGGCGGCTCAAGGACTGTCAACCGAGGTCACGCAAGCGCTTGATGCTTTGCGCGTCGTCGGCAACAACGCCGTTCACCCACTGGAGATGGTGTTGGACGACGACGTCGACACGGCGACTGCCCTGTTCGAGTGTCTCAATCTGATCGTGGAGGACCGGATCGCGCGACCAAAGCGGGTCGGGGAGCTGTTCAGCAAGTTGCCCCAAAGTGCGCGGGAGGGGATAGCAAAGCGGGACGCTCCAAAGACGCCATAAGGCCGCCCCCAGGCCGGGCCCTGATCCTCGGGCTCGACCCTCCCACCTCTGTGACCGGCGACACTCACCTGTGTTTCGGGCGACTTGCTTTGTTGTCTCCCATAAATCCCACCCCTCTCATCCCATCCCTCAACGTTCCCGTCCCAACCCCGTGGCAAGATGAACCACATGGAGCAGATCAACCCATGACCACGACGATCGACACCCAGACCGACCTCTTCGCCTGGGCGAAAGACCTCGAGCGGGAAAACAAGCGCATCGCCGAGATCAACGCCGCAGCGGGTGCGCAACCGCGGGTATCTCGTGTTCGCCACCGACCCGTCCAAGGGCGTCGACTCGGCCGAGTACCAGCAGGTCTATGCGACCGAGGCGCGCACGCCCAACCAGGCGATCGCCAAGGTCCGGCCGCTGGCCAAAGGTCGCCGGCTGCGGGCGTTCCTGACCACCGGGAAGTACCGGGACGAGCTGGCCGACGCGCGGTGGGTGGCGTAGGCGGCGTAACCACCGGCGTCGCTTCCAGCCCATCACTTGGGTACGGGCATCGTTGACTTGAGCTGTCGAGATGTATAACATCCTGAATCGAGATGTCCAACAACCCGGTTGATAAACTCAAACGGGTCCTCGCCCACTTCGGAGTAGACAGTGGAAATCTCGGCCCTTAGCCACCACCTCAACGACCGCCTCGTGGCCTTCGCCTGGGACGAGTGGGCGCAGATGGGCCTGCTCGCCACGCCCCACCGGCGTAGCCCGTGGGCGCAAGACCCCGAGGCGCTGATCGTGTTCACGCTCGAGGTCGCGCGTGCGGACGCCCGCCTGTTCGACGAGCTGATGGACTGGATGCTCGTCAACGAGGCGCTTCTCAGCGTCCGGCGCCTGCGTGCGATGTGCGTCGACGACACCGACCGCATGCTCACGGCGGCCGCGCTGGGGTGGCTCGCCCGCCGGCGTCCCCGAGCACGCCTTAGCAGTCCCGGCGATCGAGGCAACCGGATGACATCAGCCACCCCGACGCTCCAACCGCTGTTCCGCTCCGGGGGGCCGGTGCGTAAGCCCGACGAGGATTTTGCCGCCGCCGGCCTGTTGCGCTCGCCCCTACTCCCTCCCACAAGTCCCGCCCGCCGGACCCGACCGCGCCGATCGACCTTGCCTTCCGGCTGCGCCAGATACTCGGCGTCGGCATCCGTGCCGAGGTTGTTCGCGTCCTGTTGACCACCTGGGCTCCGTGGGTCAACGCCCAGACGCTGGCCCGATCCACGGGTTACGCCAAGCGCAACGTCCACGACGCGCTCGCGGGTCTGAGCACGGCCGGCGTCGTGGCGTCGTTCACCGTCGGCTCCGAACAGCGCTATACGGCGGACCGACCCGCATGGGCGGCCCTGCTCGGCTGCCAGCCCAACGAGCTGCCCACCCATCGCGACTGGCCCCAGCTGCTCGGCGCGCTCAGACGCGTCCTGCGCTGGTCCGAACAGCCCGGGCTGGAGACCATGTCGGACTACCTACGCGCGAGCAGCGCCCGCGACCTGATTGAAGGCATTCGCCCTGGCCTTTCTTTCGCCGGCATAGCAACAAGTTTCAGGCCATCGCCCGAGAGCGCACAGGAAGATCTCGAAGGGGTCATCGAGCGTCTGCTGATGCTTGACCCCGAAAGCTAAAGCGGCGCCTGGCGCTCGGAAATTGCGGGATGAGATTCGACAGAACAAGCGCAGCGTCCGGATCTCGTCGTATGGTTCCCTCGATGGTCCCAGGAACCCAAACGATAGAGTCGAGCGCCCCACCGACAACCACCACGAGTATGCGTCGTCGCAACCGAGCCGAGGCGCTCGTGCGCGACCGTCTCGCCTTGATCGAGGACGTCTACGTTTTCCGCTCGTCCTGGCATCGAAACGGCGCCGGCCCCGAGCCGCTCGTAGCCGTCATCGCACGCGACGACGAGGCGCGGCGTCGTACCCAGGAGACACTCGCGGACATCGCCGGCTTCCCCGCCGAGCAGTGGCAAACATCCTGGACGCCGTTGGACCTGGGTGACTGGATGGTCTGGGTCTACCCCGAGCGCGCTGTCGCCTGAGCGACTACTGACAGTTTCAAACGCCGGGCACTGTCGGCTACCTCTCGTCTTCGTCCTCAAAGAGGAGGGCCACGCTGGCCGTGAACGCAGGTTGCTTCGGAGATCGGAGGGGAGGAAGAGGTATCCTCCTTGACACGGTGCTATACGTCGCTATACTTGTATTGAATCTATGGCTACCCCCGCCACCAAGCAGAGTGTCGCGTTTCGCTTCGACCCCACCACGGTCGCGCGCCTGAAGCAGCGTGCGCAAGAGACCCATGCCCCTCAGACAGCTCTGGCCGAACGCTACATCGAGGAGGGCCTGCGCCACGACGAGCACCCGCTGATCTACTTCCGCGACGGCGCGATGGGACGAAGGCCCGCTTTGCTTGGCACACGGCTGGACGTCGCGCAGATCGTGACGACCGTTCGCCAGAACGGCAACTCCGTCGAGGAGGCGGCTGACTATCTGGAGATACCGGTCGAGCACATCGAGGCGTGCGTTCGGTATTACGCGGACTACAAGGATGAGATCGACGCCTGGATCGAGCGTGCTGACGCGATCGCCGAGCGCGAGCGCGAGCGCTTCAGCGCCGCCAACAGGCGCTCGCTTGAGGCTGCTGCTGGATGAGATGATCTCGCCCCGGACGGACTCGTAAGAAACTGACGAGAGCACGGGGCACGACGTCAGGCGGTCAATAGGGATCGGCCCGATGCTCACCGACGCCGCGGTGACCGCGAGCTCGTCCGCTCAGATGGCCGCCGCAGCGGCGAGCGATCGTCACGAACGGCATCGCGCGGACTCCCAAGCCATCCACGACCAGTTCCTCGCCGCGTGGCAAGATGAGCATTACGGGATAGATCATCACGTTCGACGCGACTATGCCACCGCACCAAAGACGCGATCCCCCAATGGGTGAGACACTCGGCCAGAATACTTGCGAGCGCGACCGATGACGCCGAGCGTTGCGCAACCAGACCGGTCCATCTGCCCTGATTTGCCCTCACCGAACCGCCGCGGCGATCTCGGCGGACTCTGGCTTCGTCCCTCATCCTGTGGCTACGTCCTCCGAGGCGCGCACGCCCCCCCTCGCACATAGAGCAGCGGCGGCCGGTCCGACAGCTCGCGCATACGATCCGGATAGCGCTCGTCGGAGAAGGTCAATTCGTGGACGTCTGTGTCTATGGCGCCACGGCTGGGTTCGATCGGGGGCATGATGTTCTGACTCTAGAGCTGGACAGGCTGGTGGTGTCGTTGTCTCTCTCTCCCCCCCTCCCCCAAAACCCCGAGGGGGGAGCAGCCTGACTCGTTCGCGCCACCCGTTCTCGGGTTGGGCGTTCCCGCGTTTCGGGCTTCGTGATCGGTTCGGGCACCCGATAGTCCTCGTACGTACCGAGTGCGAGCTCTTGGACGACAGCCCTACGGCATCAACCGGTGCGGTCCGCGATACAAAAACGTGACCTCACGCACGTTCTCCTGGTTCAGCAGCTGCATCAACAGTCGCGTCAGACCGAACCCAAACCCCCCGTGCGGGGGGGCGCCGTAGCGGAAGAAGTCCAAGTAGTAGCCGATCGGGCCGGGGTCGACCTTCTTCTCACGAGCCTGGGCGAGCAGCACGTCGTGGCGGTGCTCGCGCTGGGCGCCGGTCGTCAGCTCAAGACCCCGCCACAGCAGGTCGAAGCTGCGGGTCAGACTCGGGTCGTCGGGGTGGCGCATGTGGTAGAAGGGCCGCACCGAAGTCGGGTAGTCCGTCACGAACGCGAGCTCGTGGCCGTGCTCGGCCGCGACGAGCGCGGACAGCGCGCGCTCGCTCGCCGGGTCGAGGTCGTGCTCGGAGGGACCGGGCACATTTTCGTGGCCGCTGTCTGTGAGCATCCGCTTGGCGTCCGCAAGCGTGATCCGGGGGAACGGCACGCTCGGGACCACGACCTCCGTGCCAAACACCCGCTCGATCTCCTGCCCGTGCGCCTGCGCGACCGCGCCGAGCACATGCGCGAGCCAGGCCTCCTCGAAGGCCATCACGTCCTCGTGGGAGTCGATCCACGCGATCTCCACGTCGACGCTCGTGAACTCGGTGTCGTGGCGCGAGGTGAACGACGGGTTGGCGCGGAACACCGGGCCGATCTCGAATACGCGTTCGAACCCGCCGGCGATCGCCATCTGCTTGTAGAACTGGGGCGACTGCGCGAGGTAGGCGGTCGTGTCGAAGTACTCGACCTTGAACAGCTCGGCGCCGGACTCGCTGGCCGAGCCCATCAGCTTGGGGGTGTGGATCTCGACGAACCGCTCGCCGCGCCAGTACTCGCGCATCGCGTGCTCGATCGTGGACTGCACCTCGAAGATCAGCCGCCGGTCGGGACGGCGCAGGTCCAGATAGCGCCAGTCGATGCGCTTGTCCAGCGCGGAGTCGGGCGCGATCGGCAGCTCGGGCTCGGCGGGGGAGTCAACGTGCAGGTCGGCCAGCTGCAGCTCCAGCCCGCCCAGGTTCACGCGCTCGTCCGCGACCACGCTCCCCGTCACGCTCACGGCCGACTCGGGCGTCAGCGCGGACACGGCCTCGTTGAGCGCGCTCGGGGGATCCTCCTTGCCGAGCACGACCTGCACCGCGCCGGCCTCGTCGCGCACGACGACGAACTGCACGCGCTTCTGGTCGCGCACCGCCTGCACCCAGCCGCGCACGGTCGCGCTGCTCCCCACCTTGCCGGCCAGATCGGCTGTCAGCGTTCTGTCCACGGACGGGACCCTATATGGCCGCGCTGCTTGGGGATGCGATCCGGCGATGCGTGCGGATCGGGGCGCGCAGTGACGGCCAGTTCTGGGCTCCTCGCGCCCGGGTGGCCTCAGCCCGCGTTCTCAGCCCGCGTCCTACTGCGCAAGCTCCACCTCGACCGCGAGCTCCTCGGCCTCGACCGTCTCGACCTGCTCAATCGCGCCGGCCGCCAGCAGGTCGCCGAGGCCGAGTCCCAGCGCGCGCAGGCGCGCCGGGGTGTCGTGCACGCGCACCAGACGCACGGGCGCGCGCATCGGGCGCTGCGCCTGGGACTTGGCTCGACGCACCTCGCGCAGCACATCCGCCGCCACCGCCAGCGCGTCGTCCTCACCGGCGTGCTCCTCCACGGCGAGCTCCGCGACCTCGGGCCAGCCGGACCGATGGATCGAGCCCGTCTGCCACCACGACCACACCTCCTCGCACACGAACGGCAGGAACGGGGCGAGCAGCCGCTGGAAGACCGACAGCGACAGGCGCAGCGCGCGGCTGACCGACGCGCTCGCCTGGGGGTCGGGGTCGTAGCGCCGGCCCTTGACGAGCTCCAGGTAGAAGTCGCAGAACCACCAGAAGCACTCCTCGGTGCGCTGCAGCGCGCGCGCGTAGTCGTACTCCTCGAAGCTGTCCGTCGCCTCGCGCACGACCGCGGCCAGCCGCGCGATCATCGCGCGGTCCAGCGGATGGGTGAGCTGGCCGATCTCTGATCGGTCGCCGGGGGAGCCGCCCACGGAGGGGGTGGTCGGGAGGTCGGCGAGCGCGAACTTCGACGCGTTCAGCAGCTTCACCGCCAGGCGCCGCCCGACCCGCATCTGCTGGGCGTCGAACGCCGTGTCGGTCCCGGGGCGCCCGCTCGCCGCCCAGTAGCGCACGGCGTCGGCGCCGTGCTCCTCCAGGAGGTGCATCGGGGTGACGACGTTGCCCTTGGACTTGGACATCTTCTTGCGGTCGGGGTCGAGCACCCATCCGGAGATCGCCGCCCCGCGCCAGGGCAGCTCGTCGTAGTCCAGGTGCGAGCGCAGGATCGTCGTGAACAGCCACGTCCTGATGATGTCGTGCGCCTGCGGGCGCAGGTCCATCGGGAACACCTCAGCGAACAGCTCCTGATCCTCGCCGGCCATCGCCGCGATCTGGGGCGTCAGCGAGGACGTCGCCCACGTGTCCATCACGTCAGGATCGCCCGCGAACCCGCCGGGCTGGGAGCGCTGCTCGGGGGCGTAGCCGTCGGGGACGTCGGTCGAGGGGTCGACCGGCAGCCGGTCCTCGCACGCCGCGATCGGCTCCTCGTAGCGGACCGTCCCGGTCGCGTCGATCGGATACCAGACCGGGAACGGCACGCCGAAGAAGCGCTGGCGGCTGACGCACCAGTCGCCGTTCAGGCCGTTGACCCAGTCCTCGTAGCGCGCGCGCATGTACGGTGGGTGCCACTTCAATTCCCGCCCGCGCGCGAGCAGGGCGTCGCGGTGCTCGACGGTCTTGAAGAACCACTGCCGGCTGGTGAGGATCTCGACCGGGCGCTCGCCCTTCTCGAAGAACTTGACCGCGCGCGTGACGGGCTCGGGCTCGCCGATCAACTCGCCGGAGGAGCGCAGCAGCTCGACGATCCGCCTGCGCGCCTGGTTGACGCTCTTGCCCCGCAGCTGCTCGTAGTTTGAGAGACAGAGAGACAGATCCTCCGTCTCCCACCCGGGCTCGCCCCAGGGAACGTCGATGAGGCGACCATCCTCGCCCAGCACCGCGCGCACGGGCAGGCTGAGCTCCCGCCACCAGACGACGTCGGTGAGGTCGCCGAACGTGCACACCATCACCAGGCCCGTGCCCTTGTCGGCCTGCACCAGCGGATGGGCGAGCACCGGCACGCGCACACCGAACAGCGGCGTCAGCGCCTCGCCGCCGACCAGCCCGCTCCAGCGCTCGTCATCGGGATGGGCCAGCAGCGCCACGCACGCCGGGATCAGCTCGGGCCGGGTCGTCTCGATCAGGACGGGCGGGCGGGCTCCGGTTTCCCCGCCGTCCGCCCGGGCGAAGCGCACGCGGTGCATCGCCCCCGGGCGCTCGCGGTCCTCGAGCTCGGCCTGGGCCACGGCCGTCCTGAAGTCCACGTCCCACAGCGTCGGCGCCTGCAGCTGGTAGGCCTGACCGCGCGCGAGCAGCCCCAGGAACGAGCGCTGGGAGATCCGCTGCGCCAGCTCGCCGATCGTCGCGTAGGTCATCGACCAGTCCACCGACAGCCCGAGCGTGCGCCACAGCTCCTCGAACGCCCGCTCGTCGGACTCGGTCAGGGCCAGGCACAGCTGCACGAAGTTGGGCCTGGAGATCGACACGGGCTCCTTCTCCGACGGCTCGGGGGCGCCGCCGCCGAAGGCAGTGGTCGGCGTGAGCTCGGGGTCGTAGCCGACCGAGGGGTCGCAGCGCACGCCGTAGTGGTTCTGCACGCGCCGCTCGGTCGGCAGGCCGTTGTCGTCCCAGCCCATCGGGTAGAACACCTCCATCCCGCGCATCCGCTCATAGCGGGCGATCGCGTCGGTGTGGGTGTAGGAGAACACGTGCCCAACGTGCAGCGCGCCGCTGACGGTCGGCGGGGGCGTGTCGATCGCGAACACGCGCTCGCGCGGGGCGGAGCGGTCGAAGCGGTAGACGCCGTCGCGGGCCCACGCCGCGCTCCACTTCGCCTCCAGCCCGTCGAGGGTCGGGCGCTCGGGGACGCTCGGCGGGGATGAGCTAGCCCGCGTACTCGTGGACGGCTGCCGCGGGGACTGCTGCTGCTGGGGCGGTGAGGACAAGCTCGGGATCGTATCCGAGCCGTTCCTCGCGCTCGGCCCGATGCGCCGGGCAGTACACCCCCCGAACGCCGCCGTCGGGCAGCCCGAACGCGAGCCACGCTTCGTCTTGCCAGGCGAAGTGGAAGAAGCCCGCGCACGCGCGACCCAGCTCCAGCTCGCGCCGCCAGGCGTCGGTCACGACCCGGACGGGAATCCGCGACCGGCAGCTGCGGTCGTGGTCGGGGTGGCTGGTCCACACGCACCGCAGCGGAAACTCGACGGTCGTGATCCGATCTGCCCTGTTGGGACGCTCCATGTCGTTCTTTTCGGACGACACGCCCGATCTCGATCAACTCGATCGATTATTTGGACATTTGTGCTACTCCTGCCCATTTGCAGACAATATGCGCGCCACCACCGGCCGGGTACGGCGCCCGCGGGTACGGCGCTGCTCGGAAAACTACGGACGGGGCACCGAGTCCTACCTCTCAAACACGCCGACCGTGTTCGACGTGCCCGTGGCGAACGGGTAGTCGGCTTCGGATTCGCTGACGGCGCGGAACCGGTAGCTGACCGGGCCGGGGAACTTGAAGCGGTAGGAGTCGTGGAACCTGCCTTTCCCAGTCGTCCTGAGCACGTCGAACTCGATCCACGGCCCGCCCGGCGAGCGCGCCTCGAGCACGAGCTGCTTGCCGCCGTGGGGGATCGGGCCGCCCAGCAGCGCGCCGGTGAAGCGGATGCTGCGCCCCACGCTCGTCGTGTGCGGGTGCACGCGCAGGCTCACCCCCGCCTTCATGCTCAAGCCGAGCGTCCGCGTCGCCACCGGCAGCGCGTCGCCCAGGTGCTCGCGGTAGGCGAGCGCGATCGTGCGCGAGCTCACGTTGCCCGGGACCTTGACCTCGAAGCGCCCGGTCGGGTCGGTATGCGGGCAGGCCATCGTCACGGGCTTCGCGCCCTGGGTGGCCGGGATCGCCGTGCAGTTGAGCTCCGCCCCGGCTATCGGCACGCCGCCCGGCGCCTCCAGGCGCCCCGCGATCGTGTGCGCGCGCCCGTACGCGCTCGCGATCCGGGCCTTCTTCGAGCCCACCCAGCTCGCGCTCAGCGTCGCCTGCGCCGAGGCGTTCGTCCCGTTCAGCGGCCCCGGCGTGCCCGGCTGCGGCGGCGCAGGCGGGTTTGAGACCGTGATCTCGCGATCCAGCACGGGCGCGCTGTTGCCGGCCGCATCGATCGCGCTCACGATCAGGTGATGCGTGCCGTTGCTGATGCCGGTCGTGTCGAACGGCACGTCCACGCTCACGCTCGGCGCGCATGGCTGCGTGTATAGGAACGCGGGCAGCCCGTCGCTCGTGCCGCCCACGTTCTGGCAGTGGCCGCCGTTGCCGTCCAGCACCGTAATCTGCACGGTCTGGCCGTCGAGGCTGAACACCGCCTCGTACACGCCCGACCCCGGGTCGCTCGCGTCGAAGGCGACGTCGCTCGTGCCCCGGACGGCCGGCGCAGTGGCGAGTTCGCCGCTGACGTTGCTCGCGGTCGGACCGGCGGTCTGTTCCAGGACTATGTCGGCGGCGTACAGGTACACGGCCGTCGCATATTCGTGCGCATCTCCCTTGCCAGCCCGACATTCGGTTCCGGTACCTCCGCAAAAGGCGATCAGATAGAGACCTGTGCCGAGATTGCTGCTCGGGACGACAACCCGGTTGGTTTCTGCGAAGGGTCGTTCCAGCTTCCCTTCGCCAGGACATTCCACGGTCTCGAGACATTTCGAGAAGGGCTCAGATTCGGTTGGGCCAGCCAGCCAGAACTGGTACACGGCGTCGGCAATGCTTTCGCCCCCATTGTCCCCGGCGCGCCACAGAGTCGCGCCAACGATCGTTGCTCCCGTCGGTGGCACAAACATCCATATGGCCTTTTCCGTGTTGACGGGGTGGACTGCCTCATCTCCAAGCGCCGCGATAAGCGCACCGCCACTTTCACAGGTGTTCAGTGTGTAGTCGTACGGCCCGTCCACCGGCTTCGACCACGCCCACCCATCAGTCGGCGCAACCGCCCCAGTCGGTGTCCTGCACGAGTACACGTGATACCCACCCGCCTCCGCGCTCGAACCCGCCGCAAGCCCAACCAGGGCTATACCGCACACCGCCACGATCGCCGTTCTGAATCTGCTTGCAACCATCACCACCCACATGTCGCTCCCTGACCCCTTCTGACCACCCCCCTAATCCACTCTCTCTCCCTCTCCCCTCACGCCTACTTCTTCGGGCTGATGGCTTGCTTGAGCGTCGCGCCCGCGCTGAACTTCGGCGCCTTGGAGGCTTTGATCTTCACGCGCTCGCCCGTGCGCGGGTTCACGCCCTGGCGCGCGGCGCGTTTGACGACCGAGAACTTGCCGAAGCCGGTGATCGCGACCTCGTCGCCTTTCTTCAGCGTCTTGGTGACGGTGGCGATCACGGACTCGACCGCGCGGCCCGCGTCGGCTTTGGTGAGATCGCTGTCGGCGGCGACCGCGTCGACCAGCTGAGACTTGTTCATCGATGGGTTCCTTTCGGGTTTCTGTGCGGATGTGTGGTGGTGCGTTTACGGCGAGCGCGCAGCCTAGCGTGCCTGCAAGCGGCTGCGCGGGGCGCTCGCCTCAGCCACCCGCCGGCAGGAACCGATTCGTGCCGTAGCGCGCAGGGGCGATCGGGGTGTGGATCAAACCCGTGGCGAGCATCCAGCTGGACATCGCCGCGACGTTGCGCGGCCGCAACGTCCCGAACGGGACCGACGCGCCGCCACCGGCGAACAGCGGCAGATAGGCGTTCAGCGACGCGCGCGTCAGGGCGGGCGCCAGCGTCGGGTTGGCGGCCAGCAGCTCGTTCAGCGAGCGTGCCGGGTCGGCGAGCGTGTCCTCGTAGCCGTGCACGGTCGCCGTGACGAACCCGCGCACGAGCCCGGGGTCCGAGGCGATCAGCCCGCGTGTCGTGAACGCGACCAGGCCCGGATACGACGGCCCGCCGTTGCGGTCCAGCGCGAACGCCGTGATCGGATCACCACCCGCCTGCAGCGTCACGCCTTCGTCGGGGATGAACCCGGTGAACGCCGCGATCCGCCCGGCCGCGAGCGCCTGGGCGCCGTTGAACCCGACCGTGACGACATGCACGCGGCTGGGGCTCAGGCCCGCGTGGCGCAGCTCGGTGTCGAGCACCGCCAGATCGGAGGGCACGCCCGTGATCCCGACCGTCCTGCCGGCCAGGTCCGCGGGCGAGCGCAGGTGCTCAGAGGCCAGCGCGATCAGCCCCCCGAGCGGACGCTGCACGAGCGCCATCACCACCTGCGCATCCCCGCCTGCCGCTATCAGGCCGGCGACGTCGCTGCCATCCGCGAGCCCGAACTGGGCGCTGTGAGCGTCGATCAGCTTCAGCGTGTCGGTCGTAGCGCTCGGCGTGACCACGCGCACGTCGATGCCCTCCTGCCGGTAGTAGCCGGCGGCCAGCGCGCGGTAGATCCCGGCGTGCACGGCGTTCGGCACGAAGTCGAGGATCAGCGTCGCCTGCTTGGGCTGCGAGCCAGCACCCCCGCACGCCGTCAGCGCCGCGACGGTCCCGAGGCAGATCAGGAGCGCGAGCGCCCGGACGTGGACGCGGAGCCTGGGCGACCACACCGCTGCGGGCGCAGGGATTCGGGTGCTCGGCGGTCCCGGCATCGAGGGCAGGCGGTGGCGGCCGGTACGATCTGGGGACATGGCGGTAGATGCGACCTCACGCCCGGGGGCGGACGGCTCGGCGGAGCAGAAGGCCGCGGGGCAGACCCTATCCGGGGAGCCGGTCCGGGAGCTGTACACCGAGGCGGACCTGCCGGCGGGCGTGGGCGGCCCCAACGACCCGATCGGCAGGCCGGGTGAGTACCCGTATACGCGCGGGATCTACGAGTCGATGTACCGGGGGCGGCTGTGGACGATGCGCCAGTTCGCCGGGTTCGGCACCAGCGAGGAGACCAACGAGCGCTTCCACTACCTGCTCGAGCACGGCCAGACGGGGCTGTCGACGGCGTTTGACATGCCGAGCCTGATGGGCCACGACTCCGACCACGCCCGCGCGCTGGGCGAGGTCGGGCGCGAGGGCGTGGCGATCGACACGCTCGAGGACATGCAGACGCTGTTCGCCGGCATCGACCTCAGCGAGGTGAGCGTGTCGATGACGATCAACGCGCCCGCGGCGATCATGCTCGCCTACTTCGTCGCGGCGGCCGAGCTCGACGGCGACGGCCGCGGCGGCGCGGTGCCCGCGGAGCGGCTGTCGGGCACGATCCAGGCGGACATCCTCAAGGAGTACATCGCCCAGAAGGAGTGGTGCTTTCCGATCGACCCCGCGATGCGGCTGTGCGGAGACATGATCGAGTGGTGCACGCAGCACATGCCGCGCTGGCATCCGATCTCGATCTCCGGGTATCACATCCGCGAGGCGGGGGCGACCGCCCAGCAGGAGCTCGCGTTCACGCTCGCGGACGGGCTCACCTACGTGCGCCAGGCGGTCGAGCGAGGGCTGGACGTGGACGAGTTCGCACCGCGACTGTCGTTCTTCTTCAACGCCCAGATCGACTTCTTCGAGGAGATCGCCAAGCTTCGCGCCGCGCGGCGCATCTGGGCGCGCGAGCTGCGCGAGACCTTCGGCGCCCGCGACGAGCGCTCGTGGCTGCTGCGCACGCACTGCCAGACGGCCGGCGTCAGCCTGACCGCGCAGCAGCCGCTGAACAACATCGTGCGCACGACCGTCGAGGCGCTCGCCGGGGTCCTGGGGGGGACGCAGTCGCTGCACACCAACAGCTACGACGAGGCGCTGGCGCTGCCGACCGAGGAGGCGGTGCGGATCGCGCTGCGCACCCAGCAGGTGATCGCATACGAGACCGGCGTCGCCTGCACCGCCGATCCACTTGGCGGTTCCTACTACGTGGAGGCGCTTACCGACGAGATGGAGCGCCAAAGCTATGAGTACTTCGCCAAGATCGAGGAGCTCGGGGGGATGGTGGAGGCAGTCAAGCGCAACTACCCCCAGCGCGAGATCGCCGACGCGGCGTTCGAGTCCCAGCGCGCGATCGACGCCGGCGAGCGGATCGTGGTGGGAGTCAACCGGTTTGTGCTCCAGGACGAGGAGCCGATCCCGACCCTGCGCGTGGACCCGGCCTTGGAGCGCAAGCAGCTGGAGCGCCTGCGGTCCGCGCGCGCGCGGCGCGAGGGAGCCGAGGTGCAGCGCACGCTTGCAGCGCTGCGCGAGGCGGCGGCGCATCCCGAGCGCAACCTGATGGACCCGCTGCTGGACTGCGCCCGCGCGCGTGCGTCCGAGGGCGAGATCGTCGAGTCTCTTCAACAAGTCTTCGGCGACTATCGGGAGACCCCCGTATTTTAACGTGCGTGCGTAGAGCGCTCATCTTCTGCGGGGCCCTGGTGGCGGCGTGCAGCGCGGGTGCGCTCGCGTACGCGTCCCAGCGGATCTCCGCCGAGAACGCCGCCTACGCCGCGCCCGCCGCGCCGCAGTGCGTGCCGGCGCTGCTGAACCGCTCGGCGGTCCTGCCGGGGACGAGCATCGCGGTCTCGCCGCTGCCGGGCTCATACGACGCCTCCGCGCGCACGCAGATCAGCCTGCTGGGAGCACCGGCGAGCGCGCTCAGCGGGGTCAGCGCCAGCGGCTCTCACAGCGGGGCGCACCCGGGCAGGCTGATCGCCTACTCGCAGGGGGACGGCGCGAGCTTCGTGCCCTCGCGGGCGTTCGATCCGGGCGAGACGGTGACCGTGCGCGGACGGGTGAGGTCAAGCACTGCAACCGCGCCGTTCGCCTACAAGTTCCTCGTCGCCCACCAGGACACGCTGCTGTACACCACGAAGGCCACAACCACGCCCACGCACGACTACAACGAGGAGCAGCACTTCCACTCCGCGCCCACGCTGCAGCCGCCGGTGCTGTCGGCGACGGCGAGCTCGCCGCAGAGCGCGCCCGGCGACATCTTCGCCGCCCCCTACTCGGGGCCCGGGCCGAGCGGGCCGGAGATCTTCAGCCAGAGCGGCGAACTGGTGTGGTTCGATCCGCTGGCCGGCGAAACGGAGGCGACGAACCTGCAGGTACAGCAGCTGTACGGCAAGCCGGTGCTGACGTGGTGGCAGGGATACATCCCCCCGCAGGGGTTCGGCGAGGGCGAAGAGATGATCGACAACAGCGCGTATCAACAGGTCGGGCGCGTGCACGCCGGCAACGGCTACAAGGTGGACCTGCACGACTTCCACATCACCGCGCAGGGCACGGCGCTGCTGACCATGTTCAATCCGATCGACTGCAACCTGTCCGCGGTCGGCGGGCCCAGCGGCGGCGCGGTGACCGACAGCGGGTTCCAGGAAATCGACCTGGCAACGGGGCTCGTGCGGCGCGAATGGACCAGCCTCGACCACATCGGCCTGAGCGACTCCTACAGCTCCCCCGAGCAGGCCAGCACGGCATGGCCGTTCGACTACTTCCACATCAACTCGATCGATCAGCTGCCCGGCTCCACGGCGCTGATCAGCGCGCGCAACACGTGGGCGCTGTATGAGCTGAACACGAGCACCGGACAGGTGGTGCTGCAGGTCGGCGGCAAGCACGGCGAAGTCAAGGCGCTCAGCGGCGCGGCGACGGCGTTCCAGCACGACGCGACGGTGCTTGGAAACGGCACGATCAGCGTGTTCGACAACGGCGCGACGCCGAAGGTCCATCCCCAGTCGCGGGCGATCGTACTGTCGGTCAACCCACAGGCCAAGACCGATACGCTGCTGGCGGGCTACGAGCACTCCTCCCCGCAGCTGTCCTCTTCCAGCCAGGGCAGCGTGCAGGCGCTCGCCAACGGCGACACGTTCGTGGGCTGGGGCTCGGAGCCGTACTTCTCTGAGTTCGGCTCCGGCGGGCAGCTGCTGTATGACGCGCACTGGCACGGCTCCTATCAGTCATACCGTGCGTATCGGTTCACCTGGACGGGCACACCCGCGAGGCCCCCGGCGATCGCGGCAAGCGCGGCGAGTCCGAGCGCGCCGGTGACGGTGTATGCGAGCTGGAACGGCGCCACCGAAGTGGCGAGCTGGCGCGTGCTCGCCGGACCCTCGCCGACGCGGCTGACAACGGTGGCGAGTGCGGCGAAGGACGGGTTCGAGACGGCGCTCGTCATGCCCGGGCCCGAGCGCTACATCGTCGCGCAGGCGCTGAACGCCGCCGGAGCGGTGCTCGGGACCTCGCCGACGATCAGGGGTTGACTCGCGCCAGGTTTGATACTCTGGTCTGTCTCGATGTCAAACGGAGGTTTCGTAGCCAAGATGGCTGTTCTGGACGCATCAGCCAATTCCGGGCGCTACCGGCGGCTGCCGACGGGCGCGCACGGGCTGGACCCCGAGGAGGTGCGGCGCGACCAGCGCGAGCGGCTGCGGACGGCGCTGATCGAGCTGATCGCAGAGCGCGGGTATCAGGCGGTGAGGATCCTCGACCTGACGAAGCTCGCGCGGGTGTCGCGTCCGACCTTCTACAGCCTGTACACAGACAAGGAAGAGCTGTTCCTGGCCGCCTACGACGAGATCGCCAAGCGCACGGCTCAGACGATCATGGCGGCCTACGAAACGCAGGGCTCGCCGGGAGAGCGCCTGCGCACAGCGATGCGCGCCTTCGCCGGGCTGGCTGCGGCCGAGCCGGAGGCGGTGTCGCTGATGGTGCTCGGCGCTTTCGGTGCGGGACCGAAGGCGCTCGAGCGCCGCAATCTAACCCTCCAAGCGCTCGAGCAGAGCATCAGCGCCGCCCGATCCGAGCGCGCTCGCGGGCGATCGGGGAGCGCCCGGGGAGGCAGCGGATCCGCAAGCGCGCGCAAGGGGGCCGCGGCGGCCGCGGCGGCGAGCACGGACCTGACTGTGAGGGTCATCCTGGGGGGCATCCGCGAGGTGACCGCCGCGCGATTGCGCCGGGGCCAGGCGGCGGCGCTGCCGGGGCTGGCGGACGAGCTGGCGGCGTGGGCGGAGTCCTACCCCGCGAGACTGCCGGCGGGGCTCCTTGAGCACCCGAGCGAGGGCGAGCGGCGTAGCAAACACAGCGAGGACACGCAGGATGGCCGGGCCGGGCTCGCCGCCTCCGAGCGCGCGCGCCAGGCCGAGGGCCGGCTGCCGAGCGGCCGCCACGACCTGCCGCGACAGTTCATCGTCAAAAACCAGCGCGAGCGGATCGTCGACGCGACCGCGGCGATCGTCGCCGAGAAGGGCCTTGCGGGACTGACGATCCCCGAGATCGCGCGGCGGGCGAACGTGTCGCATCAGACGTTCTATGAGATGTACCCGACCAAGGACGACGCGTTCCTTGGCGCGCAGAAGGTCGGCCTGCACCAGGCGCTTGGAATCGCCGTGGAGGCGTATGACGCCCAGGGCGAGGACTGGCCGATGGGGGTGGCCGCCGGGATACGGGCGCTGCTCGACTACCTCGCCTCCGAGCCCGCCCACGCGCACCTGACGGTCGTGGACACGTTCGCGGCGAGCCCGCTGGCGATCGAAATCCGCGACACCGGCCTGCACGCGTTCGCGGCGTATCTGCAGCCCGGCTACCACCACGCGCCCGCCGGGCGCTCGATCGGAGGGGTCGCGCCGGAGGCGACCGCCGGGGGGATCTGGCAGGTGCTGCACAACCACATCGAGCACGAGCGCGTGCAGGACATCGCGGCGCTCGCGCCGCAGCTCGTGTTCGTCGCGCTGACGCCGTTCATCGGCCCCAAGGAGGCCGCGCGGATCGCGCGCAGGCGGACGGTCACTGCGCCGGCGACAGCGGTGTCAGCGGCGACAGCGGCGACATCGGCGACAGCGGCGACATCGGCGACATCGGTGTCAGCGGCGACAGCGGCGCGCTAGGAGCCCGCGCCGGCGGGGAGCCGCTTTGGCTGAGGCTGAGGTGCGGGGCGGGTTTCCATCAGGTCCGGGGCGAGCCTTAACCTGGGCGTATGCCTGAGCAGCTGTCGGCCAAGAGGCTCACCGACCTGAAGGGCAGCTACCGGTACGGGCTCGTGCTGATGCTCGCGGTCCTCTCCACCTGCACCCAGATGCTCCTGCCGGACACGCCCGCGTCCTGGCTCGCGCAGGCGCTGCTGATGGCCGCGACGGTCGTCACCGCACTGTTCGCCGAGGACGCCACCCGCGCGCAGTGGCGGCGGGTGGGCGCGCTGGTGGGGATCTCGGTGCTGGGGTTGATCGCCGCGACGATCGCCGGACGGGGAAGCACCGAGCGCGCGATCATGTTCGGCCTGAGCGGCATCCTCGCCGTGGCCGGAGCGGTGATCGTCATCCGCGGGGTGGTCGGCGGCATCCGCGTGGAGCAGCGCGTGACCCTGCACTCGGTGATGGGGGCGCTGACCGTGTACCTGCTGGCGGGGCTGATCTTCGGGTTCAGCTACAGCGTGATGGACACGATCGCCGGCGTGTCGGTGCTGGGCCACATCGGCACCGACAAACATGCCGAAGAGGTCTACTTCAGCTTCATCACGCTGACGACCGTCGGCTACGGCGACATCGTGCCGGTCGCCGCCGCAGCGCGGATGACCTCGGCGATCGAGGCGCTGTTCGGGCAGCTGTACCTGGTGACGATCGTCGCGGTGATCGTCAGCAACGTGGGCGCACGCCGAGTGCGACGAGAGGATTCGGGTTAGGAGGCCCAGCGGCCGATGCCGTGGCGCGCCAGCTCCAAGCGGGCGATGACGCCGCGGTGGACCTCGTCGGGCCCGTCGGCCAGGCGCAGTGAGCGGGCGATCGTCCAGGCGGCCCCGAGCGGGTAGTCGTCGGACAGGCCCGCGCCGCCGTGCAGCTGGATCGCCATGTCCACGACGCGCTGGGCCATGTTCGGCACGGCGACCTTGATCTGGGAGACCGCCCCGAGCGCATCCGGGGACTCGGTGTCCAGCAGCCAGGCGGCGTGCAGCACGTGCAGCCTGGCCTGGTCGATCGCGATGCGAGCGTCGGCGATGCGCTCGCGGTTGCCGCCGAGGTTGGCGATCGGCTTGCCGAACGCCACGCGCTCGCCCGCACGCACGCAGGCCAGTTCCAGGGCCAGCTCGGCCAGGCCGATCAGGCGCATGCAGTGGTGGATACGACCCGGCCCGAGACGCGCCTGGGCAATCGTAAACGCCTGGCCGGGACCGCCGACGATCGCGTTCGCGGGCAGGCGCACGTCGGTGAACGACACCTCGCCGTGACCGCCGGGCGCGTCGTGGAAGCCCATCGTGGTGAGCATCCGCTCGACGCTGACGCTGGGGCTGGGCAGCGGGACGAGCACCATCGAGTGCTGGTGGTAGCGATCGGCGTCCGGGTCGGTGAGGCCCATGAAGATCAGGATCCGGCAGTCGGGGTGGCCGATGCCGGTGCTCCACCACTTGTGGCCGTTGCACACGACCTCGTCGCCGTCGAGGATCGCGGTGGCCTGCATGTTGGTCGCGTCGGAGGAGGCGACTCCGGGCTCGGTCATGCAGAAGGCCGAGCGGATCGTGCCGTCCAGCAGCGGGGCCAGCCACCGCGCCTGCTGTTCCTCGGAGCCAAACTGCAGCAGCACCTCCATGTTGCCCGAATCGGGCGCGTTGCAGTTGCACACCTCCGCCGCGATCAGCGAGCGACCCATCTGCTCGGCCAGGGGCGCGTACTCGACGTTTGACAGCCCGGCGCCGATCGGCTCGCCGGCGAGCGTCGCGCCCGGAGGCAGGAACAGGTTCCACAGGCCCTCCTCGCGGGCGAGCGCCTTCAGCTCCGCGATCGCGGGGGCGACCGATGCCCACGGGTCGGCGCTGGCCAGCAGCTCGCGGTGATAGGGCTCCTCGCGCGGGGCGACCTCGCGTTCTTGAAACGCGGTCAGGCGCGCGAGCAGCTCCTGCGTACGGGGGGAGTGGGCAAAGTCCATCAGCGGCTCAGGTCTCAGCTGGCCCGCACATCGAGGACGACCTTACCGGTCGCACGACGCTCGTCGATCTCGCGCAGCGCCTCGCTCGCGCGCTGCAGGGGGTAGCGGGAGCCGACGATCGGCGCCACGGCGCCAGACTCGATCAGGGGTCTCAGCGCGCCGTCGATGTCGCGGCACAGCTCGGGGCGGGCCATCGCATACGCGCCCCAGCCGGCGCCGATGACCTCGGTGTTTGAAAGCAGCAGCCGGTTGACCCGGACCTCGGGGATCGAGCCGCCGGTGAATCCGACGACGACGACGCGGCCGGTCTCGCGCAGGCAGCGCAGGCTGTCGGTGAACCGATCGCCGCCCACCGGGTCGAGCACGAGGTCGACACCGCTGCCGGAGATCTCGCGCGCCTCGTCCTTCCACGGACCGTCCGAGCGCAGGACCGCCTCGGCGCCCGCCTGCTCGGCGATGCGCTGCTTGGCGTCACTGGAGACGACCGCGATCGTGTGCGCGCCGAGACCCCGGGCCACCTGCAGCGCGGCGGTGCCGACGCCGCCCGCGGCTCCGTGCACGAGCACGGTCTCCCCGGCCGTGAGCCGCCCGCGCAGGACCAGGGCGAAGTGGGCGGTGTGGTAGTTGAGGATCAGGCCCGCGCCCTGCGCGTAGTCGAGCTGGGGCGCGAGCGCGAACGTGAGGAACTCCGGCGCGACCGCCAGCTCGGCGAATCCGCCAAGCCCGCAGAACGCGGCGACGCGATCGCCCGGCGCCACCGCCGCGCCGTCGGGCGCCTCGCGGACGATGCCCGCGATCTCGCTGCCGGGCACGAACGGGAGCGGCGGTTTGAGCTGGTACTCGCCGCGCGTCTGCAGCACCTCCGGGAACGACACGCCGGCGGCGTGCACCTCGACGAGGACGCCCGCGCCGGGGGTGAGCGGATGCTGCGGCGGGGAGTCCGGCTCGGGGACCTCGCCGAGCGCAAGCGCGGTGTCCGGGCCCGAGAGGTCGACGATCTGGACTGCGCGCACGGGGTGATTATGTCCGATCGGGGGATCGTCTGAGCGGCGAGCATGCACGCACGCGCAATGCGGGCCTGCTCGCTCGAGCACCACGGACCTATCGATCCCGACTCGCCGCCAGACCTACATCTCAAACGCGGTCCGCCCGCCACTGTCCACCAGCTCCTGCAGGCGCGCGCGACCGTCGCCGATCACGGGTCCGCCGTGGGCGAGCAGCAGGTGCTCGAAGTCGAGCTCCTCCAGCAGGCGTGCGATCGCCGCGAGCAGTCCTTGCTTGGTGTGCGGGGGATCGTCCATCAGCGAGTCGGGCACGAACCCCAGCGGCCCGGCCTGGTCCTGCGGGCCCGAGCGGACGACGCCGTCGGCCAGGAACAACGCCCGCCTGTCGGCCAGGTACAGCGCCGTGTCGTCCGGGCAGATCGCGCCCATCTCGCAGGCGAGGATGCCGCCGGGCAGGCGCGCGCCGATGTCGAAGCCCTCGACCGCCCGTCCATCGCCGAACTCGTGCAGGCCGGCGCGATTGCACAGCACCCGGCCGCCGAACTCCTCCACGAACCGTGCGCTGTCACGGTAGTGATGGCGGTTTGACAGCACGATCGCCGCGGGCGCTACGGGGCGCTCCGCGAACCACTCGACGCCGACGTCCGGCGGGACGAGCGGGTCGATCAGCACGCCGGCGTCGTCCAACCAGTAGCAGGACACCTCGGAGTGGATCCTCGGATGGACAGCCGTCCAGTGGAACAGGCCCGGTAAGACCTCGCGCATGCAGACAGACTAGCTCGGGTTCGCGGCCGGCCGTGATGGAGCATGTCCCGCCGGGGGGCCGCGGGAGCAAAGGCTGGCAAGCCACCGAGCCTCAGCCTATGAAGATGTCCGGCCTACCTCGTGCCCAGCGCAAACCGCGATCGCAGCGATCCATGCGTGAGCCGGCGCAGCGCCAGCAGGCCCAGGAGCGCCACCACCAGACAGGTCGCCCCTCCCAGGCCGAGGCCCGCTCGGGCGCCCGCGGTGGCCATGACCCAGCCGACGATCGGGCCGCCGATCGGCGTCGAGCCCTGAAACGCGACGAACCACAGCGACATCACGCGCCCGCGCATGGTCGGCGCGGCGGTGAGCTGCAGGGTCGAGTTGCCGGTGGACATGAACGCGATGCTCGCTGCGCCGGCGAGCGCGAGCGCTAACAGCTCGACGGGCAGGCTCGGCGATACGCAGGCAAGCAGCAGCGCCACCCCGAACGCCGTCGCGGCCAGCACCAGCGGCGGCAAGCCGACCTTGCCCTTGGCGGCCACCAGCAGGCCTCCCACCACCGCGCCGACTCCCATCGCCGCGGTCATGAACCCGAAGCCCGTCGCCCCGACGTGCAGGCCCTGGCTGGCCATGACCGGGAGCGTGACCTGGAACTCGTAGGCCAGGCAGCCGACGAGCGCCATCATCAGCAGCGGCACACCCAGCTCGGGGGTGCGCCTGACGTAGCGCAGTCCCTCGCGCAGCTGCCCCGGCTCGCGGCCGCTGGGGGGGCTGGGTGCGATCGCGCCGCGGTCGAGCGTGACGAGCGAGGTGACGACCGCGACGAAGCTCGCGGCGTTGATCAGAAAGCAGACGCCCTCCCCGGTGATGGCGATCAGGATGCCGGCGACCGCCGGGCCGATGATGCGCGCGACGTTGACGAGCACAGAGTTGAGGCTGACCGCGTTGCGCAGGCTGTCGGGGCCGACCATCTCCAGCATGAACGACTGCCGCGCGGGGTTCTCGAACGCGTTGTTGAGACCCAGCAGCAGCGCCAGCGCGCCGATCTGCCACACGCGCACGGCGCCGGTGACGGTCAGCACGCCGAGGATCAGCGCCTGCACGCCCATCGCGATCTGCAGGACGACCATCAGGCGGCGCTTGTCCACGCGGTCGGCGATCACGCCGCCGTAGGGGCCCAGCAGGAGGACGGGCAGCGTCTGCAGCGCCACGATCGCGCCGAGCGTCGTGGCGGAGTGGGTGAGCGTGAGCACGAGCCAGGACTGCGCGGCCATCTGCATCCAGGTGCCGATCAGCGAGACCGACTGGCCGGCGATGTAGCGGCGGTAGTTGGGGATCGCAAGCGCCGCGAACGTGACGCGCCCGGCGCCGAGCAGGCGTGCTGTCATGGGCGCCCGTCCTACTCGTCGGGCCAGCGGCCGTGGATGGCGAAGTAGGTCCGCGCCGCCTCCTCTTCCTCGCGCACGCGATCACCATCGACCGAGGCGCGGTACAGCCAGTTCATCGCATAGATCGCCAGCCCGGCACTGACGATGCCGGCGCCGCCCTCCAGGTCGACTTCGCTTCCCAGCGCCATCACGGTCAGGCCCCCGAGGGCCACGGCGGCGGGCAGCACATAGCGCATGCCGATCATCAGCCAGTGCGCGTGCCCGCGCCGTTCGCCGGCAGGCTCCACCGGTGGTTGCTCGTCGCTCACATTCCGTTTCATGCCCGTGTCGATGATGTCCTAGCAGGATCTCCTGCGCATCCAGGCCGGCCCGCCACGGGCGATCGGTTGCAGCCGGTTGTCACCTGCGGCGGTTATCGCCGAACCGTTCTACGATCTAGGAATGGCGATAGGGTCGGCTCAGGGAGGCGGCGTATCGACGGGGAGCGGTCTACGGCGCGCGCTGCTGGGCGCCGCCGCGACCGTGACCGTCGCGATCGTGCTGGTGGCCGTGGCCGCGCTGGTGTTCTCGGGCGTGACGCTGGCGGGCGACTCGACCGCGCTCGCGCGTGTGACGGTGCAACCGCTGGGCGGGACGATCGAGCACGTCCAGGCATTCGGGCCCGACGGTCAGAGGGTGGCGCTCGCGACCGACGGTGGGCGCCTGACTCCGCTGAAGCGGCTGACGCCCGGCGAGCCAGTGTCCGTGGAAGTGGAGGTCCGCCGGCCGGGCTGGCTGGGCTGGGCGCTCGGGAGCACGCGCACTGAGCACCTGACACTGACCGCGCCAGTGGCGCACGTGAGCGAACACTGGATGACCGTTCCCACGGGCTCGCCCGTGCGCGTGAGCTTCCAGGAGCCCGTGAGCGCGGTCGCCTACGGCAGCCCGGGACGGTTGACCCACCATACGCTGAGCGACGGGAGCAGCTCGATCTCGCTGGGAACCCAGCCGGCGACGGGAGCCGTCGTGATCGCCGCCGCCCCCCGCCCGTGGGAGAGCCTCGGCCGCCCGTCGCAGGTCAGCTGGTTTCCGCCCTCGGACGCTCCGGTGATGGTCAGCCTGCCCGCCGCGGGGGGTGCGATTCCCCCCGCCGCGCCGATCTCGCTGACGTTCTCCCGGCCCGTGAGCGAGGTGCTCGGCTCATCCCGGCCGCGCCTGGAGCCCAGCACGCAGGGGCACTGGAGCGAACCCAACAGCCATACGCTCGTGTTCACACCGTCGGGCTTTGGGGCGGCGTTCGGCTCGCAGCTGCGCATGCAGCTCCCGCGCACGGTCTCGGTGACCGCGGGCGCGAGCGGCGGGCTGCGCATGACCAGCCAGGTCGAATGGACGGTCCCGCCCGGCTCGACGCTGCGCCTGCAGCAGCTGCTTGCCCAGGCCGGCTACCTGCCGGTCGACTGGCGCCCCGCCGGCGCCGAGGTGGCGCGCACACCGAGCGCGGAGGTGCAGGCGGCGGTCGACCCGCCGAGCGGCAGCTTCGACTGGCGCTATTCGAACACGCCGCACCAGCTGCAGGCGCTGTGGACCCCGGGCCAGGCGAACACGATCACGCGCGGGGCGGTGATGAAGCTCGAGAATGAAAACGGCCTCACCGCCGACGGGCTGGCGGGGGCGGGCGTGTGGCGCCTGCTGCTCGGCGACGCAATCGCCGGCAAGGGCTCGAACCCCGGCGGCTACAGCTACGTGTATGTGCACCGCGAAGTACCCGAGACCATAACGCTCTGGCATGACGGGCGGACGGTTCTGAGCTCACCCGCGAACACGGGCATCTCCGGGGCGGAAACCGAGCTCGGGACGTTCCCCGTGTTCGAGCACATCCCCGAAGGCACAATGAGCGGCACCAACCCCGACGGCTCCCACTACGAAGACCCGGGGATCAAGTGGATCAGCTACTTCAACGGCGGCGACGCGCTGCACAACTTCGACCGCTCGTCGTTTGGCACCCCGCAGAGCCTCGGCTGCGTCGAGCTCCCGCTGGCGGCCTCCGCCGAGATCTGGCCGTACACGCCGATCGGCACGCTCGTCACGGTCGAAGCCTGAGCGCTCACGCGCCGTGTCACGCGAGGAGCCGCTGCACGCGGTAGCTGCGGCTGCCTCGGGGCGTCGGCACCGCGACCGACTCCCCAACGCCGCGACCCAGCAGCGCCTTGCCGACAGGCGACTGGGCCGAGAGCTTGCCCTGGGCGAGGTCCGCCTCGGTCGCGCCCACGATCGTCCACGTGTGGAGGATGCCGCTCTCCTCGTCCAAGACCTCGGCGGTGCGTCCGAACCCGAACGCGCCATCCTCCGCGTCGTCCGTCTCGACGATCAGCGCATCGCGCCGGCGCTGGCGCAGGCGCTTGATCCTTGTCTCCAGGTGCGCCTGATCCTCCTTGGCGATGTGGTAGTCGGCGTTCTCGCTGAGATCTCCGAGCTCGCGCGCCGCGAGGATGCGCGCGGCCATCGCTCGCCGTCCCTCGGTCTCGAGCCGCTCGATCTCGGCTTCAAGCGCGACCAGGCCAGCCGGCGTGATCGGCTCCCCGTCCGGCGCGATCGAGCTCATCCTCTCACCACGATGCATGCTCGCAGAGATTGCCGGCGCGCGGTGCTCGTGCCCTCCGACACGCTCACCGCCGACAAGCGGCAGTTCGGCTCCAGCCGCCGCGCGCGCTGGTTCGGCCCATGCCACGAGGAATGAGCCGATCGGCTCAGAGAAATACAGCCACCGACGCTAGGGTGCCGCACGTGGACGCCATCGAGGATCTGCTCGCCAACAACCGGACCTTCGCGGACTCACTGCCGGCCCGGCGGCATCTGGACGTCCGTCCCAGCCGGCGCCTGGCCGTGGTGACGTGCATGGACTCGCGCCTGGACGTGTTCGCGGCGCTGGGCCTGCGCGACGGCGAGACGCACATCCTGCGCAACGCCGGCGGTGTGATCACCGACGACGTGATCCGTTCGCTCGCTATCTCCCAGCGACGGCTCGGAACGCGCGAGGTGATGCTCATCCACCACACCGACTGCGGCATGCAGACCCTTACCGACGATGGCTTTCGCGCCGAGCTGCTGCAGGCGACCGGTATCGCACCGGCGTTTGCGATCGAGTCCTTCGGCGACCTCGACGCCGATGTGCGCCAGTCGATCCTGCGCGTGCGCCGCTCCCCGTTCCTGGCGCACCGCGCGCGGGTCCGCGGCTTCGTCTACGACGTCGACACCCACCGACTGCGCGAGGTGCATGTCGGGGAGGGTTGTGTCGAGGAGGGATGACACCCCGCTCATGGAGATCCGTCTGTAGCCACTGGTTCGTACTCAGATAGCCGGGCATTTGGCCCGAGCCTTGGCCGCCACCAGTTCAACTCGCCGAGCAGCGCCACCGTGGCGGGCACCAAGAGGCCACGCACGACGGTCACGTCGAGCACGATCGCCAGGCCCATGCCGACACCGAGCTCCTGAAACGGCACGAGCGGCGAGACGGCGAACGAGAAGAAGACGACGCCCATCGTGATCCCCGCGAGCGTGATCGAGCGCGAGCTGCCGATCAGCGCGCGCTTGAGGCTGGCGGTGTTCGATTCGCCTTCGCGATGGTGCTCGCGCACGCGCGAGAGCAGGAACACCTCGTAGTCGGTCGACAGCCCGAAGATCGTCGCGAACAGGAACAGCGGGACGAAATAGCCGATGTCGCCGGTGGAGCGGAAGAAGAAGGTCATGATGCCGAGCGCCGCGCTCACCGACAGCAGCGTCGTGAGCGCCGCCTTCAGCGCGATCAGCGGCGCGGCGAAGATCAGCGTCAGGACGAGGATCTCGGCGAGCAGCACGACCAGCACGACCAGCGGCGCGCGCGCGTCGATACGCTGGATCAGGTCAAGCCCCACCGCGGTCGCGCCGCCCACCACGGCCTGCGAGCCGTACGCCTGGTGCAGCGAGGAGCGCAGATCGCGCACGATCGTGTCCGCTTGTGAGCTGTCGGAGTACGCGTCGAGCGTTGCGGAGACGCGCACCCATCCGTGCGCTCCGACTTCGGCCGGACCGACCCGCACGACACCCGGCTGACTGCCGACGATCCGCCTCAGCCCCGCCGGCGAGGCCTGGGCCACGACGACCGCGGGCGTCCCGGCGCCCGGTCCGAAGCTGTCCGCAACCCGAGCGGTGGCCACGCGCACCGGGTCTGAGCTGGGCAGCACGCTGATCGACTTCAGCGTTATGTGCATCCCGCCGATCGGGATCGACAGCACGATCATGACCGGCACGATCACCGCGACGACCGCGACGCGGCGGCGCACCACGAAGTCGGCGAGCCGCCGCCAGAATCCGCCGTTCTGCGCGGCGCTGACCACCACCCGGATGGAAAAGCGATCGAGCCGCTCGCCGAGCAGCACGAGCGAGGCGGGGGTCAGCGTCAGCGCGGCCGCGACCGCGATCAGCGCCGCGCCGATCGCCCCCGTGGCCAGCGAGTCGAACACGCCGAGCCCCGTGACATACAGGCCGGCGAGCGCCGTCGCCACCGTCAGGCCGGAGACCGTGATCGCCCGACCAGTGGTCTGCAGCGCCTCGGTGATCGCCTGCTCGATGCTCGCACCCTCGCGCGCCAGCGACTCACGCACGCGTGTGACCATGAACAGCGAGAAGTCGATGCTCAGACCGAGGCCGAGAACGAGGACGGTGTCCTCGACGAACACGCTCAGCTGCACCACGTAGGTCAGGAGATATAGAAAACCGAACGTCACGCCCACGCACACGGCCGCGAGACCCAGCGGCAGCAGCGCCGCGACCACCGACAGGAACGCGACGAGCAGGATCACGAGCGTCACCGGAAAGGAGATCAGCGAGGAGGTCTGCAGGCTTTTCTTGGACTGCACCATGTAGCGCTGATACATGCCGGTCTGACCGATCAGCCGTGCCGTCGAGGAGGCCGGCTGGGCGTGGGCGAGCGCCGATTCGACATCCGGCACGCGGGTCTGGGCGTAGCCGATGCTGCCGCTGAACGTCACCGGGAGCAGGGCGGCGCGGCCGTCCGCGGAGAGCACGGGCGAGCCGATCGCCTTGACGCCCGCCACACCGCGGAGCGCATGGGCGGCCAGGAGGACTTCATGCGAGCTCAGCGCCCGCGATCCGTGTGCCGCGAGCACCGACAGATAGGCCTGCGGTTCCGAGGAGGCGCCAAACAGATGTTCTCCCAGCGCGATCGCCTGTTGGGATTGCGAGCCGGAAGCGAGGTATCCCCCGTTCTGCACGCGGCCGCTCAAGCGCGTGGCGCCCACGCCGCTGAGCAGCAGCACGAGCACCCAGAACGCGACGATCTTGCGCGGATGGCGCAGGACGAATCGGGCGATGGCGCTCATGGGCGGTTGAACCGAGGCGCGGTCATCGACGGTAGAACGCCCGCGGCGCCTGTTTTGTGAGGTGAGGGACTCATTGTATGAATACGCACATTGTTTTGGATGAACACCTCGCCATGTGTGCGTTTGCGCACATAGTTTTGTGTGGCTCGTGTGCCCGGTTGCGAGCTACGCCGCGCCCACCTGCCGCTTCGTTGTCGAGGTTCTCCCACCGAGAGCATGCGCGCGGTAGGCTCGCCTCATGTCCCATCGGCGGGACCATGCCAATCCATCTCCGGCCGTGACTCCGGCCCCGCGCGCGTTCAATGTGCTCGCCAAGCCTACCGGCGCGCAGTGCAATCTCGACTGCGACTACTGCTTCTTCCTATCGAAGGAGATGCTCTACCCGGGCAGCCGCTTCCGGATGTCCGATGAGCAACTCGACGCCTACCTGCGGCAGCTGATCGAGGCTCACGCGCAGGTGGGAGAGGTGACGATCGCATGGCAGGGCGGCGAGCCGACGCTGATGGGCCTGGACTTCTTCCGGCGTTCGATCGAGCTCGCCCGGAAGTACCTCAAGCCCGGTCAGCGCGCGATCCACACGATCCAGACCAACGGCACCCTGATCGACGCCGAGTGGGCGGAGTTCTTCAAGCAGAACGACTACCTGGTCGGGATCTCGATCGACGGGCCGCGCGAGATCCACGATACCTACCGCGTCACCAAGGGCGGGCGCGGCAGCTTCGAGAAGGTGAGGCGCGGCCTCGGCCATCTGCGCGAGGCGAGCGTCGAGTTCAACACGCTGACGACGCTGCACGCGGCCAACGCCGGGCGTGGCGCGGAGGTCTACCGCTTCCTGCGCGACGACTGCGGCGCGCGCTTTATTCAGTTCATCCCGATCGTCGAGCGAGTGCCCGAGGCCGCGCTCGACGCGACGCTGCCGTGGTCCTCGTGGCGTGACCGCCCGCTGTATGTCCAGAGCGGCGAGTTCGTGACGGGCCGCTCGATCACAGGCGAGCAGTACGGGCGCTTTCTGATCGACGTCTTCGAGGAATGGGTCCGCCGCGACGTCGGCAAGGTCTACGTGCAGATGTTCGACGTCGCGCTGGCCAACTGGTACGGCCGGCCACCTGGCCTCTGTGTGCACTCCGAGACCTGTGGCCTGGGCCTCGTGCTCGAGCACAACGGCGACCTCTACTCCTGCGACCACTTCGTCGAGCCCGACTACAGGCTCGGCAACATCGGCGAGACACCGATGATCGATCTGGTCGCCTCGCCGCGCCAGCACGACTTCGGCCAGGCGAAGCTCGAATCGCTGCCCCAGCAGTGCCTGGACTGCGAGGTGCGCTTCGCCTGTCACGGCGGCTGCCCCAAGAACCGCTTTATTCGCGCCGCAGGCAGCGAACCCGGCCTGAACTACCTCTGCGACGGCTACAGGGCCTTCTTCCATCACGTCGATCGGTCGATGCGGGTCATGGAGGACTTGCTGGCGCGGGAACGCGCGCCGGCGGACATCGTGCACATCTACGCCGCGGAGGACACGAAGCGCGGCCGCAACGACCCCTGCACCTGCGGCAGCGCCCGGAAGTGGAAGCACTGCCACGGGAACGCGCGAGCAACGGCTGCGCCCCCATAGCGATCTGCTCGAACCGTGCGACGCGCGGCGTGCGAGGGGATACTACGCAGCGGCCGTGCGGTTATCCACTGATATGGCGTGTGTGGCCGCTGAGTAGCGTCTCGCGATCGCTTCCCTATCAACCACGATGGCTACCAATCGACTGACACGACGGACATTCGTGAAGCGCGCTGTGGTTGCGGGCGGCGCCATGGCGGGCGCCGGGGCGCTGGCGGAGCTCTTGGCGGGCAAGGGTTCGACACCCGCGACAGCTCCCGGGCCGGGGGGCCGCCGGCGGGCGCCGAACATCCTGGTCGTGATCGTCGACCAGCTGCGCGCACCGCAGTGGTTTCAGGCCGGCGCGCCGGACGCAGGCTTGATGCCCAACGTTGCGCGCCTGCGCAACGGCGGGGTTTCCTTCGAGGGCCATTACACCGCCGCGAATGACTGCACGCCGTCGCGCAGCACGCTGCTGACTGGCCTGTACAGCCATCAGACGGGTTGCTTGGTCACAGGCGGGAGCACCCTGGCGCCGATGTTCCCGACTTGGGGGACGATGCTGCGCGAGCACGGTTACACGACTGCGTGGTTTGGCAAGTGGCATCTGACCCACCACGACAACAAGTGGACCGCCTCGCGGAACGCCGGGGCGCTGGAGCCGTACGGATTTTCGGGTGGCACCTACCCCTCGCCGGACGGCGGGCCCGGGCAGGGCTGGCGCGTGGATCCGATGATCGCCGCTCAGTTCAGAGCGTGGTATGCGAAGGCGCCCACGAACCGGCCGTGGTGCACGACCGTGTCGTTCGTGAACCCGCACGACATCGCCTGGTGGTATCGCTGGAGCGCCCGCGTTACCCCGGAGGCGTCAGCACCGAGCCGCGTCCACGCGCTGCCGGCGAACTTCGAGACGCCCGCGCAGCTGATCGCCAGGCACAAGCCGCTGCTGCAGCTCTCGCTGCAGCAGACCGCCGCGAGCGGCTTTGGGGCCGTTTCGTACACAGGCTCGAGCGCGGTCAAGTCATGGCTGCCGTTTATGGATCTCTACCTGAAGCTGTTGGGCGAGGTGGACCACCAGGTCGGAGCGGTGATCGCGGCACTGCAGAGCAGGCCGCAGGTGGCCGCGAACACAGTCGTGGTGTTCACCTCCGATCACGGCGAGTACGGCGCCTCGCACGGCCTTCGTGGCAAGGGCGCGGGGGTCTACGAGGAGGCGATCAAGGTGCCGCTGATAGTCAAGGATCTACGTGGCCAGCTGAACGCGACGCCGGCGATCGCGCGCACCGGGCTCACCTCGAGCGTGGACATCGCGCCGCTGCTGTTGACGATCGCGACCGGCTCAAACGCCTGGCGGCAAGACTCCCACTACGCCCACATCGCCGGCCGGCATGACATCGCGCGGATGCTCTCCGATCCTACGGCACCGGGTCGCACGATGGTGCTGCACGCCACCGACGAGATCGTGAGCGAGTTCGCGATCGAGCCCTACACGGCGAACGCTCCGCTGCACGTGGTCGCGATCCGCACCCCGACAGCGAAGTACGCGGTGTACTCCAACTGGGATCCCAACGCCAACACGGTGCAAAGCGCCGGCCAGGAACGTGAGCTCTACGACTACTCGTCACGCAACGACGTGATGGAGCTGTACAACGTCGCGGGAGCGAGCCATCTCGAGCCGGCGTTGGACGCTCAGCTTGAAAGCGCGGTGAGAAACGAGCTGCGCGAACCGCTGCCCACGCGCCTGCAGGCAGCACAGCACGATGGCTACGCCGACTACCACGAAACCGCAAAGACGGCCGCGCTCCTGGCGGCCAAAATGCGACGCAAGCTCGAGGAGAGCGAGCCCGCGTCGCACGCAGCCGAGACGCTCGGATCACAGTAGCCGCCGACCGGACGCCCCCTCATTCGCGGCGGCCACTGGCCGGTGGGGTGCGCAAACCCGATCGTGCCTGGGCGGACGGCGTGCCCGGCCTCCTTGCCTGCGTAGAGTCGCGGGGCACGCTTGGAGGACGGCGAGCACAACCCCACCATCGACACCCTCGCCCGCCTTGCTCAGACACTCGACCTCGAGTTCGCCATCGACATCCACCCGCGTGAGCGCGCGCCCAAGCTGCTCAGCGGACGCGCTCAGGGCCGAAACGCCATTGCGTCCTATGAGACCGACACCGCCGCAGTGCTGCTAGCAGCTGGGTGACGGTCCCGCGTGGCTGGAACGCGGCACAGGCGGCAAGGGTTGGCGTCCCCGCCGTGCGCCGCCGTTTCAACGCCGCGCGCGACGCCGCCGGGCTACGCCCCCTGCGCTTCCACGCGCTGCGTCACGCCGCCGGGAGCCTCATTGCGCGACACGCCGACGCGCGGTTCGTCCAGGAGTTCTTGGGGCACTCGCGGATCACGACCACTGAGCGGTACATGCATGCCAAGGCGCGACCCGAGGATGTCGAGCGGGTCAACTTGGCGTTCCAGATCACGGCACCGAGCGAGTCGCCGGGTAAGGTCCCGACCAAATGAGGGTCGGGTATTGTGTGCCTCCTACACCACCCGGTCCCTTGTGGGCCGGGTTTCTTTTTGCCCGCGCGACGCCCCGGTTTTTCGGCCATGCAGAGGCCCTGCCGACCCCGCGCCTATGCGGCGCTGCTGTACGTGATGGTGTCGTGCATCTCGACGCCGAGAGCGTCGGCGATGTTCTGGAGTCGGTCGAGGTTGACGCCGCTGTAGTCGCTGGCCTCCCAGCGCTGAATCTGCTGCTCGGCGACGCCGATGCGCTTGGCGAGCTGGCGTTGGGTTAGCTTGGCGGCGATACGGGCTTCGATCAGCGCGGTGGGGAGCTCGCGCAGGGAGGTGATCTCGCGGCTGGTTATCCGCCCGTCGCGGAGTTTCTCGTAATGGTCGATCTGGTGGCGCAGCTCTTCAATCTCGCTGGCGATCGCGTCGTGCATCAGTTTAGGCATACCCGGGTCGATGTTCGGGGGGAGATCGCGGGGGTCTCGCGCGTCGTGGGCGACCAGCCCCCCTTCAAAGCCGGCCAGGTGGGCCTTGGTGATGCGGTATTGGCGCTCGTTCTGGATGATCATGGGAGTCCTGTCAGATCGACGGCGATGATGCCCTTGGGTTGCTCGGCGACGTCGTCGTACTGGAAGTAGTCGAGGTAGGTCGTGCCGTCGGCCTTTGCGGGCCAGTCGGCGGGAAACAGCTCGCCGCCGTAGCGTGCCTTTTGCGCGGCGCGCCTGTCGCTGAAGTCCCGAAGCTCGGGGTCCAGGCGGTCGAAGACCACATCGGCCGACTCCCAGCAGACGTCGAAGTCGCCGGGGTGGATCTTGCTCGTGACGAAGCTGCCATCGAGATACGCGGTGCGACAGCCCGCCGTCTTCAGCGAGCGCAGCGCGTCCAGGAGCCCGTCGAGCAGTTCGCGGCGGCGGGTGCTGGTGGCGTAGCGAGTCACGATCTCAGTCCATGTTGCGTGGTGGATGCCGGGCGGAAGGTTTCCACGGTCATCGAACTCAGGAATCATAACACAACAATATCATTTGGTCGACTAGGCTCGACTGCGATCGCCCGTGCCACGGCCGAGGCCATTTGAGGATGCCTCGACCCATTGCTCATCGGCCAAAGGCGCCCCATTGAGCTCATCCCGCCGCCCGCGCCAGTCGAGCATGAACCTGTCCATGAGCTTCGTGAAGCGCTCGCCATGACCACGCTCCAACAGGTGCGTCATCTCGTGCACGACGATGTACTCCAGACAGCGGGGGTGCTTCTTGGCGAGCTCCTGGTTGAACCGGATGTGACCGGTCTCGCGGCTGCATGAGCCCCACTTGGTCTTCATGCGCTGGATGCTCCAGCGCGGCACGCTCCGGCCGATCGCCGGCTCCCATGTCTCGATCAGCGCCGGGATCGCCGCTCGCAGCTGGGCGCGCTGCCAATCCTGCAGCAGCTTCAGTCGCGCATCGGTGCCTGTCCCCTCCGGGACGTAGAGCAGCAGGCGCTCACCGTCGAGCTCGACGTGCCCCCGCCCGGGCCGCTGCATCACTTTGAGGCGGTGGCGCACACCCCAGACGTAATGAGACTCGCCGCTCACCATCTCACGGGACGACTGCCGCGTAGCGTCCCGCAGCTGCTTGCCCTGGCGCTTGATCAACGGCAGCCGGAACCAGCCTCTCCAAGGGGTGGGGCTCATCTCGCGCTTTTCCGGCAAACGGGACAGTCGATCACCTCGGGCGAGGGCGACTCCTGAGCTCCACCGGTGTCGCCTCGGCCACTTGCGCGACACGCTGATCCATCCGCTTTGTCGTTCTCCTGGGCATATACGCGTTACGTCCGACGGGCAGGGTACAAGCAGCCCGTGAGCGATGAGGAGCTGGAGCAGGCCGTCCGCAGACTACGGACAGAGGGCTACGCGCCCAAGGAGATCGCCCGCGCGCTCGGCGTGCGCCCGGCGGTCGTGGCGCCCCTGGTGCGAATGATCGCGGCTGAGCGCGCCGACACCGCGGCGGAGTCAGAGCTGGCGGAGTGCTGGGTGAGCCCGGGCTGGCATGCCGGACTCACCGTCGCCGGCCATCCCGAGTGGCCCGGCGGCGAGACCGTGGACCGCGAGACCGATGGGCTGGTCGGGGTGCTCATCGCGCGGGAGAGTCGCAACCAGAAGGTCTCAGTCTGCGGCTACCTGCTCGACGTCTACTGCCTGGGCGTCAAGAATGCGCTCGGACCGGACCGCATGCGCCGCGGGGAGCTTCCGTCTTTCGCACGGTCCTTCTTCGGCGCCTGGAGCACCAGCGGCGTGCCCGCGCCGATCGAGCTCGCGCGCGAGCTCGTGTTCGGCACCGTCGAGTACGCCCGTGCTCTGGGGTTCGCGCCGCACCCCGACTTCGAGCGGGCGCGCAGCCACCTCGGGGCGTGGGAGGGCCCAAGCGCGATTCGCTTCGGGCGCAACGGAAAGCCCTTCTTCACGCAAGGTCCCTACGATGACCCCGCAACGGTCCTGCGCACGCTGGAAGAATCGGTCGGGTCTGGGAACTTCAACTTCACGGTCTCCATTGGCTCACTGGACGGTCTGCCGATCACCGAACCGAGCCCATCTTGCTATCCGACCTCCCGCCGCATGGCGGCCTGATCCCGCGACCTCCTCGGATGGCTGGGGCGATGACCAAGGCAGCGCTCGACACGATGGTCGAGGAGGCCACTGTCGACTGCTACAACGAGAGCGAGCAGATCACCGGTCTGTCCACCGTGATCGAAGACGAGCTGCCGACTCCCTTCAAAACACAGGTGCTGGGTGTGGAGGTCACCGTCGAGCGCGTGACGCTGAACGACGAGGACCAAATCGTGGCGATCTGCTCGCGTGAGAAGCTGCGCCAGACCATCCCGCTCCTCGACCTCCCTCTGCCGACCCCGCCGCCCGAGGGGGCGCAATGGATAGAGGCATACCGACACTGGCTGGGTTGAGCACGGCAGCGATACAGCACGCGCGGGAGAAGCTCGAAGCGATCGGTCCACGGCTCGGCGCTCCGCCAGGGCCGAAACGCCATCGCCTCCTACGAGACCGACACCGCCGCAGTGCTGCTAGCAGCTGGGTGACGTCAGACGCCCAGGCATCGGGGCGATAGACGGGTAACCAAAAAAAACGGGAGCGACGGGACTCGAACCCGCGACCTCCGGCGTGACAGGCCGGCGCTCTAACCAGCTGAGCTACGCCCCCGCGATTGCGCGGACCTGCCGCCCGTGGGGACCGGCGCGCGATCCTCAGTATGGCACGTCGCCCCAGCGGCCTTCCTTGCTGGAGCACCCTACGACCCGTCACGCCATCCGCCCGACATGCCATGCTGGCCGGCCAGCCAGTTTTCCAATAGGCTCCCGCCCGACACCCATGCCGCTCGCCTCCCCCGCACCGCTGCGCTCCTACAACCCGTTCGTCACGCTCGTCCACGACCTCCTCGACGAGCGCTCCGCCACCGTGCCGTTCCCGCCCGGCGAAACCAACCCGTCCCTGGCTCGCACCAAGCGCTTTGCGGACGACCCCCTCTCTCTCATCCTGGAGTCCTACGAGCGCTTCGGGCCCGTCTTCACGCTGCGGCTCTTCCACGCCAACGCCGTCTTCGCCCTCGGGCCCGAGGCCAACCACTACATCACCGTCTCTCACGCCTCCAACTTCCTCTACCGCACCTCCTACTTCCGCGACCTCATCGGCTTCGCCGGCGACGCCCTGCTCACGACCGACGGCTCCTTCCATCGCGCCTCGCGGCGCATCATGCTCCCCGCCTTCCACCACACCCGCATCCTCGCCTCGCTCGACACCATGCTCGCCGAGACCTCCTCCGCGCTCGACTCCCTCACTCCCGGCGCCACCGTCGACCTCTACACCTGGACGCGCCGCCTCGCCCTGCGCATCGCCATGCGCGCGCTGTTCGGCCTCGACCCCGACGGGTCCGAGGCGCGCTCGATCGACGCCGCCGCCCTGTTCGAGCAGACCCTCTCCTTCTACTCCCGCGACTACGCCCTGCGCATGCTCCGCGGCCCGTTCACGCCCTGGGATCAGCAGCAGAAAGCCACCCGCGCGCTCACGCGCCTGATCTACTCGGAGATCGCCGGCCGGCGCACCACCGGGGAGCGCGGCGATGACGTCCTCTCCCTCCTCATCGACGCCACCGACGAATCCGGCGCCGCCCTGACCGACACCCAGATCCGCGACGAGGTCATGACCCTCCTGTTCGCCGGCCACGACACCACCACCTCGACCGTCGCCTTCATGTTCTACGAGCTCGCCCGCCACCCTCACGTCGTCGAGCGCCTCATCGCCGAGCAGCGCTCTGAGCTCGCCGGCTCCCTGCCCACCCCCGACCAGCTGATGGGCGAGGGCCTGCCCTACCTGGAGATGGTCCTCGACGAGACCCTCCGCCTCTACCCGCCCGCCTGGATCGGTCCCCGCCGCTCGGTCGAGCCCTTCGAGCTATGCGGCCACACCGTGCCCGGCAACGCCTTCGTCAACTACTGCTCCTGGGCCTCCCACCGCCTGCCCGACGTGTTTCCCGAACCGGACTCCTTCCAGCCCGAGCGCTTTACGCCCGAGGCCAAGGCGGCCATGCCCCGCGGGGCCTACATCCCCTTCGGCGGAGGCTCGCGCATGTGCATCGGCATGCGCTTCGGCCAGCTGGAGATCCGCACGATCGCCACGCTCATCCTCTCCCGCTTCACTCTCTCCCTCCCCGACGACTTCCACCTCTCCATCCGTCAGATGCCCACGATCAGTCCAGCTCAGGGGCTCCCCGTGATCGTCGCACCCAGAAACCGCCAGCCCGTCCTCTCCGTTCAGCAGGATCAGTCTTGAAAACGCCGCGTTATCACGGACGCGCTCCGCACGGACCCCGACCTTCAAACTTGCAACTACCGTAGGCTCGCCCACATCTCCAACTCGTACCTTGCCCGTTCCCCCGGTCCACCCCCGATCGCGTGTGCTTCCACCCCTTCCACATACACGCTCGCATCTTCGAACAGCGTCAGCTTCAACCCGCCCAGCAGCCCCGTCGGCCTCGCCACCAGCTTGCCGTTCTGCGCCTGCGCCACCGCATCCACGCTCGCGCTGACCCCGAACAGCCCCCCGCTCACCCTCACCTCGACCGTTCCTCCTTCGCTCCTGACGAGCGCCACCTCGACCCCCTCCGGCAGTGCCCGCCTCACGTCTTCCGCGCTCACCTGCCCTTCCGCCCGCAGCGCGCTCCCGTGCTTTTCGAGCTTCGTGTCCGTCAGCCTCAATCCTCCCTCTTCCACGCTTTCCGCCGTCGCGCTCATCCTCTCCGTCCCCTTCGCTTCCCGCAGCAGCGCCGCCGTCTGCTCGGGGCTCACCTTCAGTCGCCCCGCGCGCACCGTCACTTCGCCGGCTTCCCGCCACAGCAGCTTCACCGCCGGCCATGCCTTGACCGTCACGCTCTTGACCGTCCCGTACCTCTGCACCTTCCCGCGCACCACTTTCGCCGCGATCGCCGGACCCAGCAGCTGGGCGAGCACGCCCACCGCCACGACCACGCCCGCCGTCCCGCCCGCGATCTTGACCGCCCGTCTCCTCCTTCTCTCCGTGCTCACATGCGCAGCTTCGCACTTCCTCCTGCGATCCCGCCGCTCGTACCCCGGATCGGCCCCCGGAGCGCACGGCCGAGTCGCTAGCCTTGGACCCCCAACCCGCGGGCGCGTAGCTCAGCTGGCCAGAGCACCTCGTTTACACCGAGGGGGTCGCCCGTTCGAGTCGGGCCGCGCCCATCCCATCCTCACCGCATCGCCATCTCGCCTCACCCGCGACTCGATTCGCCCACCGCACCCGCCATGACCGACGCCCCCGCCCGCCACACGCCCCTGCGCGTTGCCGTGATCGGCTCCGGCCCGGCCGGCTTCTACGCCGCCGGGCACCTGCTCGCCGACTCCTCCGAGCGCTACGACGTCGACATGTTCGAGCGCCTGCCCACCCCCTGGGGTCTGGTCCGCTCGGGCGTCGCCCCCGACCACCCCAAGATCAAGTCCGTCGCCCGCATCTACGAGCGCACCGCCGCTCACCCCCGCTTTCGCTTCTTCGGCAACGTCACCTTCGGCATCCACATCTCGCGCGAGGACCTGCTCGCCCGCTACCACGCGATCGTCTACGCGACCGGCTCGCCCTCAGACCGGTCCCTCGGCATCCCCGGCGAAGACCTGTCCGGCTCGCACGCCGCGACCGAGTTCGTCGGCTGGTACAACGGTCACCCCGACCACTCAAACCTCGAGGTCGATCTCCTCTCGGCCTCCCGCGCCGTAGTCATCGGCAACGGCAACGTCGCGCTCGACATCGCCCGCATGCTCGTGCTCGCCCCCTCCGAGCTCGCGCCCACCGACACGGCCGATCACGCCCTCGACGTCCTCGCGCGCTCCCATGTACGCGAGGTGATCGTCGCCGGCCGGCGCGGCCCCGCCCAGGCGGCCTTCACCAACCCCGAGCTGCGAGAGCTCGGCGAGCTCGCGGATGCCGACGTCATCGTGGATCCCGCCGAGCTCGACTCGGCCCTCGCGGTCTCCGACCCCGACACCGAGCTCGACGCAACCTCCCGGCGCAACGTCGAGATCCTGCGCGACTACGCCTCCACCCCTCCGTCCGGGCGGCCCAAGCGCATTGTCCTGCGCTTCCTGCTCTCGCCCACCGCGCTGCTGGCCGATCCTCGATCGGTCGGCGAGGACCGCCGCCTCGGCGCGGTCGAGCTCGTCCGCAACCGTCTCGTCCCGGCCCCCGGCGGCGGCCTGCGCGCCGAGGCGACCTCCGAGCGCGAGACGATCCCCGCCGGCCTCGCCTTCCGCGCGATCGGCTACCGCGGGATCCCCCTCCCCGGCGTCCCCTTCGACGAGCGCGCCGGCACGATCCCCAACGACCGCGGCCGCGTCCTCGATCCCACCTCCGGCGCCCCCCTGCCCGGCGAGTACGTCGTCGGCTGGATCAAGCGCGGCCCCTCCGGAGTGATCGGCACCAACAAGAAGGACGCCCAGGAGACCATCGACGCGATCTTCGCCGACCTCCCCTCCGGCGACTCCCCCGGCTCGGGCGCCACCCTCGCCCACGTGCCCGAGGCCCCCGACCCCACCGCCGTGGAGACCCTTCTGCGCACCCGCCAGCCCAACCTCGTCACCTACGCCGGCTGGGAATCGATCGACCGTCACGAGCGCGCCCTGGGCGAGCCCTCCGGTCGCCCCCGCGTCAAGCTCACGCGCCTGGATGAGCTCCTGCTCGTCGCCGCATCCGAACAGCCCTCCTCGTAGCGGACCCACGGTTTGCGCACGCCACGGCTCGTCGGCCATGTGGCAGACTGACCGCCGCAGGCCCCGTTAGCTCATCTGGTAGAGCGCCGGACTTTTAATCCGGTGGGGCGGGTTCGAGTCCCGCACGGGGCATTACTTATCGCCTGGAAACAGATGAACCGACCGCTCGCTACAACGGGCTCAGCATGACCGTCCGCTCGGCGCGCATCGTGGCCACCTCCTCGGCTTTCAGACCCTGAGCGAACTCGTCGATCTTGCGCTTGGGCCCTGTCACGGTAAAGGCGACCTGGGTGGCGAGCAGGTGGGGATGCTCAATCAGCTCGCACCGCAGGCCGAGCTTCTGCGACCATTCGAGCATCGACCGATCGAAGGTTGCGCGAACGAGCTTGCCCGCGCTCGCGACCATCGTGCGCGTTTCGAGCGCCTCGGCGTCACGCTGGGCGGCTTCGTCGACCCGCTTCTCATCGCCAGCGAGCGGCGGATCGATCTGACGCCACTCGTCGAGCCGCTCATCCCAGTGGCTGACGCACATGCTCGCCTCGACGCCGTCGCGCTGCAAGACGCCTTCGATCGCAGCCCGAGCCGCCATGAGAGCCGGCTCGGTCTCCGCATAGACGAACAGCAGACTGCCGTCGTGCGTGACCACGACATCGTGCCCCAGCGCAGCCCCGACATCGTGCACGACATCCGGACCGCGAAGGCGCCCCAAAAGGCGATCGAGCGCACCACGCCTGTCTGCGGCCTCCAGCTCGGCCTTCAGCCGCCAACTCTGATCTTCTGACACGTCCCTCCTATCCCGTTGCGGGGATCATATAAACGTCATCGACGCTTGCCGCTGAGTCAGACGTAACCCACCCTCACCGGTGGGCTGGCCTGATGATCGCCGCTCAGAGGACCCCTCTTGGAGCCACCTTCCCTCTTGGAGCCACCCTTAATCCGGTGGGGCGGGTTCGAGTCCCGCACGGGACATGGTGGAGGGCCTGGCGGCAAAGATCATCGTGGCCTGAGCAACCAGCGCCGCAGCTGTTGCGAGTACGAACGCGCCCGCGACGCCCGATGTTCGGAGCGAGATCGTCAGCGCACAGCAGAACAGCGCGAACGCGCCAAAGCCGGCGAGCATCCCGCGCAGGAGCCGCACCGCCTCGGCCGCTCCGTGCTGGCTGTGGGTGAACATCGCGAGCACGGTCGTGATTACCGGAAACGGCGCGAGCAAGCCGCTGAGCTGGGGCCCGAGTCGGCCCGACGCCGTGGTGAGCACGAGCACCAACGCCAGGACGCAGCCGGCACGAACCGGCAGATCCCAAGTCGGCGCGGATGCGCTGACGCGGCTGTCGCCATTTGCGCCGGGAAGCAGCGCGATGCCTGCGACAAACCCTGTACAGGCCAGCGCGAGCGCCGCGCCGGCAGGCACCGCGACGCCGTCGAGTGCGAGCGTTGCCAGGGCGAACGCGGCCCACCCGGCGAGCATGCACGCAATCCATCCCGCGCGGCTCGCCAGGCACCCGTAGACGACCACAAATGCCGTCAGCGACAGGAGTCCTAACAGCGTGCCTGCGGCAGCGCGTTGGGCAAAGACCCAGCCGTGCATAAGCGCATAGGCCAGCAGGATCGGGCCTGCCACTACCGGAAGCCCTCCGACCACACCGCCGACCCACGGCCCGAATCTCCGCGCCGCAATCGACGCGCCCACGACGAACGTCGGCGCCAGCAACGCCTTGACCGCAAGTACGATCACCTCGCGATTATGACCGATGCTCGAACCTTCTACTTCGATCTTGGATCGCCCTTCGCCTACCTGGCGGCCGAGCGCCTACATGAGATCCTGCCCGAGCCGGTCGTATGGCAGCCGGTGTCGCTGGGCGCCCTGTTCAAGCTGAACGGGCGATCCTCCTGGTCGCTGGGTGATCCCGCTCGACGCCTGGCGGGCATGGCCGAGGTCGAGCGCCGCGCGAAGCAGTACGGGCTCCCGCCCGTGTGCTGGCCCGAGCCCTGGCCTAGCAACTACCTGTTCGCGATGCGCGCCGCCACCTACGCGTTCCAGACCGGCCACGGACGCGAGTTCACGATGCGGGCCTTCCGCCACGCGTTCCAGCATGGCTGCGATCTAGGAGTCCACGAGCACGTCCTGCAAGCCGCCGCCGACGCGGGCTTGGACCCGCATACGGTCGGCGAGGCGGCCGGCGATCCCGACATCAAGCTGGCGCTGCGAGCCGCGACCGATGCCGCCCACGAGCTCGGCGTGTTCGGCGTCCCCACGATCGCCGTCGCCGACGAGCTCTTCTGGGGAGACGACCGCCTGCAAGACGCCGCCACGGCTCTCAAGCAGACCAGCAGGCCGTAGATATCGACTGCGGACACGTGCGATCCAGGAGACACGATGGCATCCCCCCCCTTGGCTGGAAGCGGCAGCCAACCGAGGGTGCGATCTGGACTCTCGTGATTCGCCCGGAGCGGTCGTCTCTCGCCGCCCTGGGCGAGTGCTGGTTTGGCGCACGTCCGCCAGTACGCTGTAGCGGTGCAAAGTCGCAACCCGCGCGAGCCGCCGCCTGCGACGCGCCCAAAACCATGATCAAGAGGGTGGACGCCATCCTCTGGGCAGGGTTGTCTGACCCACCTCGATCAGATAGCCGTCGGGATCGCGGATGTAGCAGCGAATCTCGGTCTCATGTTGCTTCGGCGGCGTCAGGAATTGGGCGCCCCGCGCGCTCCACTTGGCGTACACAGCTTGGATGTCGGCAACCCGGATGTTGAGGAAGCTGCTCACCCGATCTGGGTCCGGCTGCGTCTCCAGCGTGACGGTCGGCTTGTCGTCCGTCGGACCTCCTCCGACGTTGATGATGATCCAGGTGTTGGCTAGCGCGACGTACGTCACCTCGTCCCCCGCCTCGGCGGAGATGACCGTCTTGCCGCCAAGTACTTCGGTGTAGAAGCGCCGGGAACGCTCGACATCATCTGAAACGATGAAGTGGGCCAAGACCATCTCCTCGTCGATAGTGCTCATGCTGACCTCCGTCGTTGGCATTGACTCCATACTCGCGCCTTGTCTAGTTGACTGCGCCCGCGGTGTCGGGCGCCGCGCTCTGACGCATGAGCAAGATGACGCTGCTCACCAGAACAAAGACCAGGAGGAGCACGAACCCGATGAGGTCGAGCACTAGCCCGAACGAGGCGATGACGCCACCGAGGCCGAAGCCCTGAAGGAAGAGCATGCTCCCGGCGAGAATCGACACCCAGCCGAGCCAGCGCGGCAAGACCCCGCTCCTCAGCACAAGCGCGCCCGTTGCGAAAGCAAACAGGCTGCCGAAGACATCGCCAACGCTCTCCAGCGCGAACGTCGTCAGGTACAGCGTGTAGGACACGCCCGGGTCGTGTTGGGCACCGTATGAGGCGAGCTTTGCTCCAACCAATCCGGTGGTACCGATGTCGCTGACGGCATGCAAGGTGACGAAGAGCACTCCACCAACCAGCACCAACGAACCAAGGGCCCGCGTGCGATCGCTGTCCCCTCGCAGCAGGTTGTGCAGCGCACTCAGGTAGATCACGAACATGACCGCATACACGACGGACAGGCACGCGATCACGATCAGCCGCGTTTCGTGGGCGTGAAGACCGTTCGCGATCTTCGCCGCCGAGTCGTTCTGGCTCAGTTCGACCCCAACGGCGACGACGATCTCGGCTACCAGCGCAACTACGAACAGGGTCCCCGCGACCCAAGCGTACCGCTCCCATGCCGTCCTCCCACCCGCGCCATCTCCCACGGTTGGTAAGGCTATAGGCGATGTCCCCGTCACGTCACGCTCGCTTTCGCCTTGCCTTGGCGATGCAGAAGTCTGGTCGGCGCCGGCAGCTCCAGCTCGTCCAGAACGCAAGCGAAGTGCGGAGATGGCGAGACGCTCCCGCCGCACTGAAACTAGGGGTCTCGCGTACCGTCTCCCGGTCGAAGAAGCTCGCGCCGGCCGGTAAGCTCTTGGTGTGTCGCGATCAAAAAAGAGGTTCAGAGAATACTCGCCCGCTCATCAGGTCTGGATCGCGGTGCTCTTCGCTGTGTCGCTTGGGCTGGTCGCGTCCTCGGAGCGCGACATCCAGCGTCGTCCGGCCGATGAGGTGCGGGGGAGCAAGGTGCTCTGGCGCCTGGCCTGTCTGAATGCCCTCGGTGCGGCGAGCTACTTTCGATGGGGACGTCGACGCGCCGAGTAAGCTGAGGGCGCCTGCTTATCGCGCCCAGCGGGTCGCTGCGGCGAGCCAGCCAGATGTTCGCGCGATCGCTAGAGCAGGTCTTTGCCTGGCGTCGCGTTGCCGGCTCGGTCAGACGCTTACGCGGTAGTGGAGGTGAACGACGCCGTTTCGGAACCGGCGCTCATCGAGAAGTTCGAGTTGCGCGCGGACGTTGTCTGACAGGGCGCGCTTGCCGCCTCCCACCACGATCGGGTACAAGAACAGATGGCACTCGTCGACCAGCCCCGCGCCGATTGCGTGGCCAGCGAGCTCGGCACCCCCGACTGCGATGTCGGCCCGCGAGGACTGCTTGAGCCGCCGGACGGCGTCTCGATCGAACTCGCGCTCGATCCGCGTCCTCGCGCTGGATACCGTCTGAAGCGCCCGGGAGTACACGATCTTCTCAGCTGCCCGCCAGATCCCAGCATAGTCCCAGAACACTGCCGGCTGATCGGCCTCGGTGCTCACGGTCTCCCAGAACACCATCGTCTCGTACATCCGGCGCCCGTATAGGTAGGTGCCGATCGGCCGCTCGAGATCGTTGACGAACGCATGCACCTCGTCATCCGGCGCCGCCCAGTCGAACCTGCCCTCCTCGTCCTCGACGTACCCGTCAAGCGAGGCGATCGCCGCATAGATCAGCTTGGCCATATCGCTTTCCTCCTGATCGGTTGTCGCGGCTGGGACCCTCGCCGCAGATTCTGAGACCGCGATCCTGCCACAAGCTCATCGATCCGGCATGGTTGGCACCTCGGAACACGACCAGGCCCGCAGTGATGCGAAACCCGGGCCGCGCCAGAGAACCGTCACCGACCTGCGTTTCGCCAAAAGCAGGCATGTCGCCGGCCCGAGACGAGACGCATGCTCCGGACGCCGAGCGACATTCCGGGTCAGCGCCGTTTCCGCGCTTGACCTCCACGCCGAGCAACAGCAGGGCGGGAATCCGGCGGGTAGCGGATCTTTAATCCGGCGGATTGGGAGACCGCCGTCCTCTGTCCAAGCAGTCTAAAATTCTGCCAATTGGGATCTAGACTTGGTCCCTAACTTGGTCCCGAGATGAGCATTTCTGAGGTGATCTGAGCGCATACGATCGCCCGTGTTTGCTGGTGATCGCAGCTCAGATGACCCCCTTTGGAGCCACTTTTAATCCGGTGGGGCGGGTTCGAGTCCCGCACGGGCCATTGCTCGTACTTGACAGTCGCCTCACGTACTGCCATCGTGTGTACATGGCCGCAGTCAAGGAAAGTCGCCTCCAGATCAGGGTCCAGCCCTCCGACAAGCACCTGCTCGAGCGGGCCGCAGCCGCCGCGCACCTGAACGTCTCCGCGTTTGTGCTGCAGGCCGCGGCCTCACGGGCCGAGGAGGTTCTTGCCGCACGCCAGAGCATCCGCCTGAGCCCACCGGCGGCAGCAGCGTTCAGCGAGGCGTTGGAGCGCCCCGCCCAGGTCAACGAGCGACTCGCCCAAGCCCTGCATCGCCCTCGCGAGTTCAGCTGGCTTGACTGAGCTCAGCCGCCCCACACCGCTCGACACCAAGCGACACGACCGCGCCGGCTTCGAGTCCGGCGATCCGGCGCTCGATGAGTGGCTGCGCCGCTACGCGGGACAGAACCGCCGCCATGACACCGCCGCCACCTGGGTGATCCTCGACGCACACGACGCCGTCGTTGCTTACGCGAGCATCGCCATGACCGGCATCGACCGCTCCGCCGCACCACCGACCATCGTCCGACACGCGCCGGACCCGGTGCCGGCCCTTTTGCTCGGCCGGCTCGCAGTGGATCGCCGCCACAGCGGGCTCGGCATCGGCACGGCGCTCGCAGCTCACGTTCTTGCGACCGCCGTCGAGCTCAATGCCAAGGCGGCCTGTCGCGCGGTCGTGGTCACCGCACTGAACGCCGGCGTCCGCCGCTGGTGGGAGCGCCTGGGCTTCCGCGCCCTCGACCCCACCGACGAGACCTGCCTGGACCTCTACCTGCTCACGAGCGAGATCGAGGCCACCCTCACCGGTAAGCTGGCCGAAGACTCCCACGAGGACTGAAGCGCAATGCCGAGCGTGGCTGGGACCAATCTCGAAAAATCCGGCGGGTAGCGGGAGCGAAATCGGTCGATCGCTGGTGGAAGAATCCGGCGGGTAGCGGATCTTTAATCCGGCGGATTGGGAGACCTCCGTCCTCTGTCCAGGCAGTCTAAAATTCTGCCAATTGGGATCTAGACTTGGTCCCTAACTTGGTCCCGAGATGAGCATTTCTGAGGTGATCTGAGCGCACACGATCGCCCGTATTTGCTGGTGATCGCACCTCACACAACCCCCTTTGGAGCCACTTTTAATCCGGTGGGGCGGGTTCGAGTCCCGCACGGGGCATTGCTTAGGCCCGTGGGGTCGATGTGGTGACGATTCAGAAGGCGATGGGCCACAGCACGCTCACCACCACCGGGCGTTATCTGCACGCCCGGCCTGTGAACGAGCAGGCGCAGGTGTTCACGCCGAGCATCCAAGTGGTACCCACGAGCGGTACCCACGGACTTTTGCGCCTTGGTCCAGCTCATCTAAATCGCCCTGAAACCAACTGATTTGCAGGACATTCTAGAAGTGGGCCGTGCAGGAATCGAACCTGCAACCTTGGGCTTAAGAGAGTCCTGGCCTGGCATGGCTTTTGCCCTGCAAACGAGCACATTGGCTTCGGCGCGAGCATAGCCATCCCCGCGTGGTCCCCGTGTCTGCGCAGTATTGACGGGGGCCTATCATCAGACGGCCAGAGATGCTGTGTCTAGAGCTCAGATGCCGGCGCAGCGATCATTCGCGCTCCGCGCCGGCTGCGGAACGCTAGATGGCAAGGCCGTGGAGGAAGAAGTCGGCGTGGCCCTGTATCGCCAAGAGCGGCCGCCGCTCCTACACGCTTGGCTTCTACGACCATGACCGGGTCGAGCGAAGTCGGGCCTTTCCGTCGGTGCGCCACGCCCGCGCGTGGATGGACGACTACATCACGGCCGAGCGCAGAGGCCGTCACAGCCTGCGGCGGTTCTTGCTGGACCTCGACGCGAAGGAGGCCAACGAGGCCGAGGTGCGGACGATTGGAGAGGTTCTCGAGCTTTACCTCGCGGTGAACGCCCACCCTCGCAACCAGGGCGGCCTCGCGCCCTCCACGTTCGAGCGGTACACATCGGTCGCCAATCGACATCTCCTGGGCAAGCCACGCCGTGGGCCCCGCGGCGAAGCGCTCCCCCGGGCGCGCTACGCGGTGGCCGTCGCGTCCGTTCCCGCGGTGCGCTTCAACGAGCCACAGGCGCCACGAGCATGGCACGAAGAGATGATGGGAGACGGCACCCCCAAGCCCACCCGAGAACACGCGTGGAAGGTGCTCTCCGCCGCCTTGAGTTGGGCTGCCGGCTCGCAAATGGTGCCCGAGATCCAAACCAATGGGTGCATCCTCGCCAACGAGGGAGTCGTCAACCGACGCCGCTCAGCCCGCAGGGGCGGGACGGGCTACGCCCCCGCTGGTCGCCGTCGCGGATCGAGTGTCCCCAGCTGGGCGCTCTCTCCGCAGGCCGTGGAGGCAATCCGCGAGCAGATGCTCCTGCGAGTCAAGAGCCGGGACCCGATCCTCGCGCACCGAGACGCCACGATCGTGAGCATGCAGTACGGGCTCGGCGCCCGCAACCAAGAGGTCTGGGGGATGCGCTGGATGTCCCTGGACGAGGACTTCGCGTGGGTGATCGAGGTTATCTCCCACGGGCAACTCGATGAATGGGGCAAGACCGACCACAGCGCTCAGCGACGAACCGCCACACCAGGCATCCTCCGAGAGGATCTATCTGAATGGCGGGAGACTCTGAGGCAATGGGGGCATCCCGCCCGCGATATCGACTTCATCATCCCCGGAGACCTCGCCGGCGCCCAGCACGGGGTCCGAGACCCCCAAACGGGCGCTTGCCATGCCACTCGAAACCAGACCGGTTCATGGGGTACAAGGTTCTTCAGCCCAGCGGTCACGAAGGCTGCAGAACACCCCGAGCTCTTCAATATCCTCGGCGCGACACCCTACGCGCTGCGCCGAGGCGGCATCTCCCTGCGTCTGCGAGCCGAGGACCCACAAACGGTGGCGAGCGAGTGCGGGACGAGCCTGCAGATGCTCAGTGTCCACTACGCGTTCGCCATCGAGGACCTGCGCCAACACGGGCCACGGCCAGCCGACGTGGAGTGGCGTGCCGCACGAGCCGCACGAATCGCCAGGTCCCACGAAGAAGACCTGAGCACCAGCACAACAGATCACTCTGGTGGAGGACGGTGGCGCAAATCCCTCTTTGCTTGGCTCTCGGCACGCAAGCGAGCTTCTCGCGCGTAGGCCGGTTAGCGCGCAAAGCCGAGCAACGTCGCGGCCCGCATTACATCCGGACTGGTATCGACATCGATCATTCCGGCGTCTTCGCGGTAGGCCTCGCGATCCAGCTCGCGGATCTCGGTGTCGGTTATGGTAGCCATTCCCAGTGGCGCCTCACTTCACGGGAGTAGTAGCGAGCAGGTCAATCTGTCTCCGTCCCGATGTCCTCGATGTCCTGCGTCACTCCTCAGCGCCGTTGGGGCCGACAAACTCGTAACGCACGCCGCGGCCGCGGGGCTTGCCGACGGGCTTGAGCCTGTTGTGCTCGTTATAGAGCTCACTGAGGATCGTCGAGGCGCGCTCGGGCTTGACACCGAGCAGCTTGGCGGCTTCGTCGCGGCCGATGACGTCGTCAACGTCCAGGTAGGCGCGGATGAGCTGCCAGTGCTCATCGATCGTCTTCGGCCGCCTGTAGTTGATGCGGCTGCGGAGCTTTTCGGCGGCATCATCGGTGAGAAGGAATGACCGGCTGCCGTTCACCATCCGCCGGAGCACCCCGACATTGGCGAGTCGCACGAGGAGCTCAAACGCCTCGTTCTCACTGCACTGACCGATGGCGGCGAGTCGCTCCGGCCGCAGCGGGGTGTGGGAGAGCAGACCGGTGATCGCGATGTACGTCCGCACCATCGCGCCGAGCTCGCGGTCGCGAGTGTTGATGTCATCGAAGAACTCGCGCACTGACGCGTCGATGAGGCCTCCGGTTATCCGGCAGATGACGTCGCCGCCGTCTTCGCGGATGTCGGGCTCGGCGTGCCCATCGCGGAGCATGACGCGAACCATGGTCGCGATGCCGACACCCTCGCTCTCCGCGAGGCCGAGCACATGCAGGGCGTTGGCGAGCACGGGGTTGCGGGGCTGGGATCGGGTGGCCAGCAGTCGCTCTTGGCGCACTCCAAATGGGAATCCTCCCGGCGAGCGTACCTTCAACGCCGATGCTGGTCGGCCTGTGACTATCGCGAGGACTTGGCCGCGAGCCTGCTCGTAGTCGCGATGCATCAGCCCGTTGATCACCGCCTCACGGAGAGCTCGCTCTGGGATGGGACGGACTGAGCGTCGCTGGACCCCGATGACCTGCTGGCGCGACGGGAAGACGTCCAGCAACAGCTTCCAAGCTCCGTCGAAGGCGGTGAGCAGAGGCGCGGGCGCACGGTGGCGCTGCTCTGAGGCTACGCCTTCCGCGACTGTGATGAGCACGTCGAGCTGGTTGACGCTCGGCTCGAAATGGCACAGCAGCAGCGCTCCGGCGTTGTTGAGTTGGGGGTCCTCGGAATCGTCGGCCGTGAGACCGAGTCTCCGGGCGAGTGCCAGATCGGTGCCTGGCGAGCTGCCCTTGGACTCTTCGTAGTGAGCGCGCGCTGACTCCAGCGCGGCGTCGTCCGCGTCCGACAGACGGAAGTCCGAGGGTCGGGCGGACCAGTCATAATTGCGCCGCCGTTCCAAGAACTCTCGCGCCCGGTCGCCGGTCAGTTCCACGCACTGGTCGCCGAAGCGGGCGCGGAGCTTGCCACCGACGCGAACCTCCTCGAGCGCCGGCGCGACATCGATGAGGTAGATCCGCCGTCCCTCGAAGTGCAGTACTTCCGGCGTCTCGATCGACACATGTGGCGTCGTCAGAGCATGGATGCGCCCACGCAGCCAGTTGACGTCGAGATAGGAACCGGCGAACGCATCCGAGCCCGCGGCCTTGTCGTTGATTCCTACGACGAGCATGCCGCCGCGATCAGAGTTCTTGAAGCACGCGACCTCACCAGCCAACGCACGCGCCGCGGTCTCGTCGTGCGTGTCGATAGGTTGCCGCACGCCATCACGACCGACCGTGCCGGCCTCCTCCTTGAAGTCCAGCATCTCCCGCTCGAGAGCGCGCGCATTCGCTCCGGCGAGGATCGCGTCGATGGCGTCTTGGGCGAGCTGGCGACGAAATAGGGCGCTCATGCTGGCGCTAAATGTAGCATGAGCGCGGTACCTCGGTGATGCTGCATTATGGGCTTGCTAGATACGCTTCCGTGGCCGCGAGCGGCGAGGATGTCGCTGCCGGAAGCGACACTGAGAATTGCTTCCGGCGAGATCCGCGCGTCTCCGTCGAGTTCAACTTACGCTCGCTGATCGTCCCAAGCATGCGTCCGGTCTCGGTCGGACGACGTGCCTGCTTTTGGCTACGAGCGGGTGCGTCGCGACGTGAGGATCGAACCCCGCGCTTGCAGCCGCGCGGGGATCGCGCGTCCAACGGGACCGCGCTGTGCGCTGGCTCGTGATTCGCCCCAATGTGGGCGTTGACCCCGATGAGCTGTTTGCGGTTCTCCAAGAGCTCGGCGATTCGACGTCGCTTGAGAACGGGTCCCGCCACTACGGCAAAGGGCTATGGAAGCTCGAGCCGCGGGAACTCAGTGGCCTCTCTCTCCCCGAGTCCGCATCGCGGCTAGTCTAGCCCCGCTCCATGATGTCTGAAGGTCCGACTGAGCGGGCGAATACGCTGGTGCGGTGCTAGCCGCCTTCAACGGGGGGGCGTTGGAACTTCCAGCTGAGGCTCGTGTATGAGGACATCGCCGGTAAGGGTGGCACCGTCGACCTCGTACTCCCAAAAGCCCTTGAGCTTGCCCTTCAGCTGGTGGTGGCGGTTGGTCTGCATGGGAGGGAAGGGGTTGTCTGCGAGCTCCCTGCTAGGCCAGTTCCGTATCGCCCGCGAATCCGCTACAGCACCGACACAGCAGATTGCTATCCTTTTTGCCCTATCTTGCCCGCGCTTGTCCTCCCATATTTTCGCGAATCGCCCGCCGTTACTGGATTTTTCAATGGGCCGTGCAGGAATCGAACCTGCAACCTTGGGCTTAAGAGGCCCCTGCTCTGCCGGTTGAGCTAACGGCCCGTGAGGGCGCCGGCGGACGAGCGGCCGGCTTCAGGGCTTTGATTCTAGCCGAGGGTGCCCACAGCCCGCAGCGCGAAGAAGACCATCGTGCGCTGCCTCCTCAGAACACAACCGTGCGGCGCCCGTCCACGATCACCCGGTCGTCCAGGTGCAGGGCCACAGCGCGGGCCAGCACGAGGCGCTCGACGTCGCGCCCGACGCGCGTGAGGTCCTCGGCGCTCTGACGGTGATCGACGCGGGCGACGTCCTGATCGATGATCGGGCCGTCGTCGAGCTGCTCGGTGACGTAGTGGGCCGTGGCACCGATCAGCTTGACCCCGCGCTCATGCGCGCGCCGGTAGGGGTCCGCGCCCGCGAACGCCGGCAGAAAGGAGTGGTGAATGTTGATCGCTGGCATCCCGACGCGCGACAGGAAGTCGCTGCTGAGCACCTGCATGTAGCGCGCGAGCACGAGCAGGTCGGCCTGGCCCGCCAGCAGCTCGCCCATCGCCGCCTCGGCCTGGGGCTTGCCGCCCTCGGGCACCGGCACGTGGTGGTAGGCGACGCCGGCGGCCTCGGTCTCGCGGCGCAGGTTCTCGTGGTTTGAGATCACCGCGACGATGTCCCCGTCCAGCTCGCCCCGCCGGTAGCGCCACAGCAGATCCACCAGGCAGTGGTCGTGGCCGGAGACGAGAATCGCGATACGCGAGCGCTCGCCCCACCAGCGCAGCTCCCAGTCCATCTCAAAACGATCGGCGACCTCCCTCCCAAAGCTCTCCTGGAAAAGGTGCCGGGCCGCGTCCGCGGCGCTCCCGTCCAGGCCCGCCAGGAACAGCTCGGTGCGCATGAAGAAGCGCCCGCCGGTCGGATCGGTGGAGTACTGGTGGGAGGAGACGATGTTCGCGCCCTGCCCGAACAGGAACCCGGAGACCGCCGCGACGATCCCCGGCCGGTCCGCGCAGCCAATCAGCAGACGCGCCGTATAGCGAGGCTCATCATCTCCATCGGCGGGACCACGCGCGGATGAGCCGCCACGCGCGGATGAGCCGCCCCGCGCGGATGAGCCGCCCCGCTCGGGGGCCTTCGCCGGGAGAGCATCCGCCGCACGAGGAGTCTCTTCAGGAGGAGCCATCGCGTGCGGACGCCGGCCCCTGCGCTACTTTTTTGCCGCCGTGGATGTGCCGCCGGTGCCGCCCGTGCCCACATGGATGGGATATGTCTTGCCTCCGATCGTGACGGTTCCACTGGAGCCGTTCGCCGCTCCGGCGCCGCTCACCCTGCCGCCGGTGCTCACCCTGCCGCCGGTGCTCACCGTGCCGCCTGTGCTCACCGTGCCGCCTGTGCTCGCGGCGCCGCTGGAGGCGCCCGTCGGGTTCTTCCTGATTTCGGCGAGCTCGGTCTTCAGCTGCTTGCGCTGCGCGGCGGGTGCCAGCGCGACCGCCTTTTCGGAGGCGAGGTCGCCGATGCGCGTGTTGTGGGCCTTGTAGGCGTACTCGGCGAGCGCCGCGTACAGCGACTCGCTTTCGGGCTTGGCGGCGGTCACGATCTGCAGGACCTTGACCGCTTCGGCGGGTTCGTTCAGGCCTTCTTCGCCAAATACCCGCACCATCTCCTGGGCGATTTCAACGTTGGGCTTGGGTGGGTTCAGCGCGACGTACCGGTTCCAGGACTGGGCGGTCTGGGAGAACAGTTCTTTGCCCTTGCTCGTGACTTTGCTGTTGGCGAAATACGCTTCGCCGCCAGCTTCGTGCAACTGCGCCAGGGTCAGCTGTTCCCATGCGTACACGTCGCTCGGATGCTGCTGGGTGAGCTTCTTGTACTTGTTGATCTGGCTCGAGAAGCTTGTGCTGCCGGAGTTTTCGTTGCCGGTCAGCGAGCTCAGTATCCCGCCGCTGCCCAAGCCGCCGCCGACGCCGAGCCCGACCAGACCAAACCCGATCAGCAAGGCGAGGCCGCCATAGATCACCCGGACCGTGCGACGACGACCGCGTCCGCGCAGGTCGAACAGCATCAGCTGAGCTCTCGGTCGAAGTGGTCGATGATCTGTTGCACGCTTGCCTGGCTCCTCTCCTGTGCGGGCGCCCCGCCGGCCGGCGGCTGCCCGGCGGAATCCGGGGGTTCTCGTTCGTCGCGCCTGCGCTCCCGGCGCTCGACGAGCGACGCGAGCAGGATACTCGCCTCGTAGAGGAGATACAGAGGCACGGTCTCCAGCAGCAGCGTGATCGCGTCCCCGGGCAGGAAGGCAGCGATGGCGGCGCACGTCACGATCGCGTAGCGCCGGCCGTGGCGCAGCTGGCGCGGAGTGACCAGGCCGGCGCGGGTGGCCCCCAGGATCGCGACCGGTACCTGGAACACGAGACCCATCGCGAGCAGGATCGTGGCGGCGAATTTGTAGTACGGCGCGGCCTGGATGAGCACGTTGAACTCGCTGCTGTTGAAGTTCACGAGGAAGCGCAGCGCGGAGGGAAGCACGACGAAGTAGCCGAACAGCACGCCGGCCGCGAACAGGAACGGGACGGCCATCAGCAGCGGCGCCACGGCGCGTCTCTCGTCCGGTCGCAGAGCGGGCAGCACGAAGCCGTAGAGCTCAAACAGGATCACCGGCAGCGAGGCGATCAGGGCAAAGCAGAAGACGACCGTCAGCGTCGTCGTAAACGGCTCGCCGACCCCCAGCGTCACCAGCTTTTCGCTCTGCCCGGCCGGCGAGAGCTTCGCCATGTCCGCCCGCAGGCGGGGGAGCTCGGCGACCAGCCGTGCGCGGACCGCGACGGGCAGGCCGCTGTCGGGGGCGCTGAGGAGCGCGATGACCGCCTCCGTCTCGGAGGCCACCCCGATCACCGCCCGCTGAGCCTCGGTCGCCTGGCCGAGAGAGCCCTCGCCCCGCTGCACCTGTCCCTGCTTCTCCCGTTCCAGCGGGCGGCCGATCAGATGCAGCAGGGCATGGTTCTGCCACAGGCACACGCCGAACGCAACTGCCAGCACGACCCCGCTGACGATCAGGCGCGTGCGCAGCTCTTCGAGATGATCGACAAGGCTGAGGCGGTCTTCGTGGCCGATCGTGCGGATCGCGGTGGCCATGCCCACTGAACCTAGCACCGCGCCAGCGCTGGACTGCCGCATGCCGAGCCGCGCGGCATGGCGCTAAAGGCGATCGGGGCGAGCGTCGATGAGTTCATGGCAAGCCCCATGTCAGACACGAACCCCCACATCCGTCACCACGTGCAGATGCCAAACGGCGAGCACGTCGAGGTTGTCTATCGCGATCACCGGCCCGCGCCGCGGGAGACGGGCGCGCCCGATCGCTCCGAGCGCTCCCGCATGCCCGACCCGAGCGCTCAGCCCGACCTCTCCTACGCTCCCGATCCGGCGCTCTCGGCGGAAACGAGTTGTGCGCCGCGGGAGCTGCACGTCTGCTTCAACTGCGCAGGCGAGCTCGTCTACCCGCTCGACTGGGCCGAGGAGGGCGCCAGCCACTGGCGCATCGTGCTGCGCTGTCCTGAGTGCGAGGCGCTGCGCGAGGGCGTGTTCGAACAGACAATCGTGGAACTGCTGGACGATGAGCTGGACCGCGCCTCGGGTGCGCTGCTGAGCGACCTGAAGCGAATCACGCACGCGAACATGACAGACGAGGTCGAGTTCTTCGTGCGGGCGCTGCAGGCCGACCTGGTCATCCCGAGCGACTTTTAGGGCCCGCGCCCTGAGTTCCGCGACCCGAAGGCGGGGTTCAGCGGTAGCGCTCGACGACCGCGTCCGCAACGAGATCCAGCAGGACCGCGCGCCCGCCGGGCAGGCTGTGCGGAAGCGCCGACTTGGCCTGCGCGACCAGCGCCAGCGCCCGATCGCGGGCCTCGTCGAGGGCGCCCGTCGCGGCGATCCGCTCGCACAGCCGCTCGGCCTCCAGCGGTCCGCTCAGCGAGGAGAGGTCCAGCTGCGCGAGCTCGGGGTCGAGCTCGCGCGCGAGGATGAACGGGAGCGTGACGGTGCCGTCGAGCAGGTCCGTGCCCCGAGCCTTGCCGGTGCGCTCGACCGGGCCGGACACGTCGAGCACGTCGTCGAGCAGCTGAAACGCCAGACCGATCCGCCGGGCGAATGCGCCGAGCTCCTCGGCGAGCGCGCGCGAGCCTTTGACGGCAACCAGCGCGCCCAGACGGCAGGCGGCCTCGAACAGCGCCGCGGTCTTCAGTTCGCAGCGGCGCAGATACCGCGCGACCTCGACCTGTGCGGCGTAGGCGTCCTCGCGCTGCAGAAGCTCGCCTTCGGCCAGCGCCGAGCTGGCGTCCGACAGGGCGCGCAGCTGGGCCGCCTCGCCGTTGCGGGCGAGCTCGGCAAACGCACGCGAGAACAGCAGATCGCCGGTGGCGATCGCCAGCTTGCGCCCTGCGGCCGCGGCGACCGACGGATGGCCCCGGCGCAGCTGGGCGCCGTCGATCACATCGTCGTGCACGAGCGTCGCCGAGTGCACGAGCTCGACCGCCACCGCGGCGCGCATGAGACCGTCCTCTGCCTCGGCGCCCTCGCCCGGCCCGCCCGCGGACTCGGCGGCGAGCACGACCAGCAGGGGGCGCAGCCGCTTGCCCCCGGCCAGGACCGTGCCGGTGGCATGGCAGGCGAGCGGCTCGCCGGCCTCGGCGGTCACCCGCTCGAGGTGCCGCTCGATGCGGAGCATCCGCTCGCGCAGGCTGCTGCCTCCGCGGCGCATGATCGCCTCGACGCCGTCCACATCCTCAGCGCTCGCACCGTCGGCGGCGCCTGATGGCGCTGTTCCCCCCATCGGGCTCATCATGACCGCTCGAGTGCGACGGTGCCCGCATGGATCGCGATGATCCCCCCCGCGGTGAGCAGATAGGAGACATCGCGCAGTCCCGCACGCTCCATCTCGGCGGCGAGCGCCTCGGGAGCGGGGAAGCGCCTGACGGAGTCGGGCAGGTAGGCGTAGGCGTCGGCGATCGTCCCGTCCAGACCGGAGCCACGCCAGCGCGAGCGCCGCGCCGCGAGCGCTCCCGTCAGGCGGCCGAGCACGGGCACGAGCCGGTCGAACCAGAGTCGGTAGAAGAACGACAGGGGGGGCCTGGAGGGAGTCGTCATCTCCAGGATCACGACCCTGCCTCCCGGCCGCACCACCCGCGCCATCTCCGCCAGGCCGCGGCCGAGGTCTGAGAAGTTGCGCACCCCGAAGCCAGCCGTGGCGGCGTCGAACGAATCCTCCGCATAGGGCAGCTCCAGGGCGTCCGCCCACTCAAAGCGCGGCTTGACGGCGGCGCCCGACCTCACACCGCGCGCCCCCGCGCGCTCGGCCTTGGCACGCGCATGCGAGAGCATCGCCTCGGAGAAGTCGCTGCCGAGCACCTCGCCCCCGGGCGCGACGCGACGCGCCAGCTCGATCGCCAGGTCGCCCGTGCCGGTGGCGACGTCCAGCACGCGACTGCCGGGGCCGACCCGGGCGAGGTCGGCGGCGCGCGCGCGCCAGCGATGGTGCAGCCCGGCCGTCATCGCCGTGTTCAGCGGGTCATACACGCCCGCGATCCGGTCGAACATCGCCCGCACCTGCCCTGCCTCCAGCAGCGCGGGCGCGGAGCCAGGCGAGGGATCTGACAGCGGCTCGCGCAGCTCCTGAGACGAGCGCCCGGGCACCGGATCGCCGCTGAGGAAAGACCCATCCGCACCGCCGGATGCGGTGCTCAGAGCGCCCGGCTCGGCGGGCTCGGCGGGCTCGGCGGGCATTGACGAAGAGGCTACTTCAGCTGGGCGAGGAATTCGACGGCCGCTTTGAACTTCTGCGGCGGCAGGTTCTTGAACGCCGGCATCGGCGCGGTCGGGTTCACGAGCGTGCGTGCGATCCCCTGGCGCGGTAGGCGCCCACCGATGTGCGTCAGTTCGGGACCGGGGCCGTTGTTGCCGTTGTCGCCGATCTTGTGACACGCCAGACAGCCCGTCTGGGCGACGACCAGCTTGCCGGCTTCGTATTCGGCGAGCGTCTGCCCGCCCGCCCGCTGGACTGCCTTGGGCGTGGCCATTTCGATCACGGTCGGCGATCCCGAGCTGGCGCCCTCGTAGGTGAGCAGCGCCATCGCACCGATCACGAATAGCGCGGTCAGGGTCGCGACCGGGCGGCGCTCGGGACGGCGCTCGGGGCCGCGGTCATAGAACGGCAGCAGGAACAGCAGGATCATGCCGAGCGTCGGCACGCCGATCGTCGCCAGCCCCACGAGGCTCGGCGGCTTGATCACACGCAGGAGCTCGAACAGGAAGAAGAAGTACCACTCCGGCCTCGGCACGTACGTGGTCGTGGTCGGGTTCGCCTTCGAGCCGAGCTCGGCGCCGAGCACGAGCGACATCGTGATGATGACCGCCATCACCACGCACGCCATCGCCGCATCCTTGGCGACCGCATAGGGGAAGAACGGCTTGCCCTGTGACTTCAGGATCGAGTACTCGCGGAGGTACTCCTCCTTCTCGCGGCGGTTCACGCCTCGGCCTCGCGCAGCTCCGGGCTCTGCTCGGCTCGCGTCCACGGCGGCGCGGTCGTGCCGAGCTTGGCCACGAGGTACAGGTGGGCGCCGATCAGCGCGGCGATCAGCCCCGGGACAAGCAGCATGTGGATCGCGTAGAACCGCGACAGCGTGGTCGCTCCGAATTCGGGGCCTCCGCGCAGGAAGTCGCTCAGATACGGCCCGATCAGCGGGCCGGTGCCGTTGATGTTCACGCCCACGATCGTCGCCCAGTAAGCGCGCTGGTCGAACGGCAGCAGGTAGCCCGAGAACGACATCAGCATCGTCAGGATCAGCAGCACCACGCCGATCACCCAGTTCAGCTCGCGCGGATACTTGTAAGCGCCGAAGAAGAACGTGCGCCCCATGTGCAAGAACACCAGGATCACCATCACGCTCGAGCCCCACTTGTGCATGCCGCGCACGAACTGGCCGAGGAACACATCGTTGGTCACGTAACGGATCGATTCATACGCGCCGCCCGATGGGTCGGGGCGGTAGTACATGGCCAGGAACACTCCCGTCACGGCCTGGGAGAGGAACGCGAACATCGTGGCGGAGCCAAGCGTGTAGAACCAGTTGGTGCCCTTGGGCACCTTCCTGAACATCAGCCAGCGCGCGCCGCCGCTCAGCGAGGTGCGCTCGTCGACCCAGTCGACGACGCTCGTGCCGGCCTGCGCGGCGTGGTGGCGCGGCGTCGCCTTGCCATTGCCCTCGCCCTCGCCCGGGCGCGGGGTCGGCGCCTGCAGGGCCTGGGGCAGTGGAGGAGCTGGGAGCTTGGGCATGATCGGAAAGCGGGTCGGGGCTTACAGTTTCTGCGCGCCCGGCCGCGATGGATAGGCGTACTGACCGATGCCGTCCAGCGGCTCGCCGGGGTCGCGCGGGGAGAAGCGCCGCAGCTCGCTGTTGACCGAGAAGCGCGGGCCTAGCTCGACTTCTCCGCTCGCGTTGACGCGCGTATAGAAGCGGTCGAGCGGACGCACGGGCGGCCCGCCGACACGGCGGCCGAGCAGATCGTAGACGCCGCCGTGACAGGGACAGATGAAGCGCTCGGCCGCGTCGACCCAGCGCACGGGGCAGCCGAGATGCGCGCAGCGGCTGGAGATCGCGATGTACGGTGTGCCCTTGTCGTAGGGGTCGGTGTCGATCGCGGCGTTGAACTTGCGCACGTACGCGGTCGACTTGCCGGCCTCGCCGATATTGGGCGTCAGGGTGATGACGACGGGCACGTAGTTGGTTTCGCTGAACATGTCCACCGGACCGACGCTTTCCCAGCGGTGCGGGGTGCTTTTGAAGATCGGCCCGACCGCGAAGCCGAGCGCGGGCAGCAGGAACGACGCGGCGGCGACGCCGCCGGCCGCCTGACCGCCCACGACCATGAAGCGCCTGCGGGTGACGGTCTCGCCCTCGAACGCGCCGGGCATCTGCCGGTCGAGCGTGTACTTGGACCTGTGGCTTGTGTGCTTGTCGGACACCGGGGCCGAACAATATCGAGGCGCGATTCAGGGTGACGCCGGAACACCCGCGGCGCTTGTGCGCATCGCCTCGATCGCCCCGGGCGCACCGGCGAAGGCGAGCCGCTTGGCACGCATGTGAGCAATGCTCGATCCCCACCCGACAGCCCGGGCTCCGGCCTCCCACACCGCCCCGGCCAGCGCCGGCTGACCGGCGGCCTGGGCGAGCGCGCCGAGCGTGATCGTGTCCGCGAGCTCGGCGACCGCCTCGGTGTCGCCGAGCGCCACCAGCCGGGCCAGGCCCAGCGCATACAGGCGGTCGCCGGCGAGCAGGCCGAGGTCTTCCTCCGGTGGGTCCAGCACGCGCGCGGCGCCATAGTGCAGCAGGTAGCCCTCGTAGATCGTCTCGACGAGCAACTCGTACTCCTCGCGGCGCCCCTGCGTGCGCGGGCCGCGGGCAGCGATCTGGGCGGGCCCCCGCCCGCCGCCGCGCACGAGGAATCCGTCTGCGCCCACGAGTGTCGCCATCAGCCCGCCCTGCTCGCGCAGCAGCTCCGCCAGCCGCGCGAGGGCGCTCGGAGCGCTCCCAGCGGTCCCGTCCTCGCCGCGAGGAGCGCTCATCGCCGCGCCCGAGCGCCCGCCGAGGGCTCCTTCAGCGTGGCAAAGGCAGCCGCCGCGGCCTGCACCGTGCGCTCGATCTGCTCGGGCGTGTGCGCGAGCGAGGGAAACCACGCCTCGAACTGGGACGGCGGCGGGTAGACGCCGCGGGCCAGCAGCTCCCGGCACCAGGCGGCGTACGCGTCGAGATCGCATCCCCGGGCATCCTCGAACGAGCTCACGGGCCGATCGCTGAAGAAGACCGTCACCAGGCCGGGGACGCTCACGACCTGCACCGGATACCCGCCACTGCGCGACGCACCATCCGCTCCGTCCACTCCCCGCGCCGCACCCGCACCGCCCATGCCGCCCGCTCCGCCCGTGCCGCCCGCCCCGGCGGCCGCATCCCGCAGACCGTCGGCGAGGCGTGCGGTGATCGCGCCCAGGCGCGCGTAGGCGGCCTCGTCCAGCAGGGCCAGCGTCTGCAGGCCGGCGGCGACCGCCAGCGGATTTCCGGAGAGCGTGCCCGCCTGATAGACCTCGCCGGCCGGCGCGAGCATCTCCATCAGCTCGGCCCTGCCGCCGAGCGCGGCGGCGGGCAGGCCGCCGCCGAGGATCTTGCCGAGGATCGTCAGGTCGGCGACGACGCCGGTCAGCTCCTGGGCGCCGCCACGGGCGACGCGAAAGCCGGAGATGACCTCGTCGAGCACGAGCAGCGCGCCGGTTGCGCTCGCCCGCTCGCGCAGCAGCTCCAGAAAGCCCGGCTGGGGCGGGACGAGGCCCATGTTGGCGGGCAGAGGCTCGGCCAGGATCGCCGCGAGCTCGTGCGCCTCGGTGGCCGCGTGCAGGGCGTCGGGGTCATTCCACCCCACCACCACCGTCTGGGCGGCCACGCCAGCAGGCACGCCGGGGCTCGACGGCAGGGATTGCGTCGCCAGACCCGAGCCGGCCTGGGCCAGCAGGCCATCGACATGGCCGTGGTAGGCGCCCTCGAACTTGAGCACCTTCTCCCGGCCGGTGGCCGCGCGGGCCAGACGCACGGCCGTCATCGAGGCCTCGGTGCCCGAGGAGGTCATGCGCAGCATCTCCACGCCGTCCATCCGCCGTGCGACCTCGCCCGCGAGCTCGACCTCCCCGGCGGTCGGCGCGCCGAAGCTCGTGCCGCGCTCAGCGGCCGCCGCGATCGCCGCCAGCACATCCGGGTGGGCGTGCCCGGCGATCAGCGGTCCCCACGAACAGACGTAGTCCACGTAGCGGTTGCCGTCGACGTCGGTCACCTCGGCGCCCTCCCCGCGCGCCAGGAACACGGGATCCCGCCCGATCGCTCCCATCGCGCGCACGGGCGAGTTGACCCCGCCGGGCATGACCTCCAGCGCGCGCCGGTACAGCGCCGCCGAGCGGGTGTCGGTCAGCGAGGAGCTCACCTCATACGCCGGCGTGCTCGCGCTCCCAGGCGGCGAGCTCGCCGGTGAAGTAGAGCAGCCGAATCTTCTTGAGCTCGGTGGACGAGTACAGCGTGGCGCGCTCCTCGATCCGGGATGTCGCGGGGGCTGTGACGGTCTCGATGCTCATGCCGTCGATCATCCTCCCACACGCGCCTGCGCCAGCCAGCGAGCGGCGTCCAGCGCGTGGTAGGTGACGATCGTGTCGGCGCCGGCGCGGCGCAGGGAGGTGAGGATCTCCAGCACCGCCGCCCGCTCGTCCAGATAGCCGGCGGCCGCGGCGGCCTTGACCATCGCATACTCGCCGCTGACGTTGTAGGCCGCGACCGGCAGACGCGTCGCGCGCTTGACCGCGCGGATCAGATCGCCGTAGGCGAGCGCGGGCTTCACCATCACCATGTCCGCGCCCTCGCGCACGTCGAGCAGCGCCTCGCGCACCGCCTCGCGGCCGTTGGCGGGATCGAGCTGGTAGGAGCGCCTGTCCCCGAACGCGGGAGCCGAGCCGGCCGCCTCGCGGAACGGGCCGTAGAACGCGGAGGCGAACTTGGCGGAGTAGGCGAGGATCGGCGTGCCGGCGAAGCCCACTGAGTCGAGCTCAGTCCTGATCGCGCCGACGCGGCCGTCCATCATGTCCGATGGCGCCACGAGGTCGGCGCCGGCGCGGGCGTGGCTGACAGCGACGCGGGCGAGCAGCTCGACCGAGGCGTCGTTGTCGATCGAGCCGTCCTCTCCCACCACCCCGCAGTGCCCGTGGTCGGTGTACTCGCACAGGCACACGTCGGTGATCACGAGCGGGCCGTCTGCAAGCGCCTGCTTGAGCGCGCGCGTGGCCAGCTGCACGACGCCCTCGTCGTCCCAGGCGCCGGAGCCGTGCCCGTCCTTCTCGGCGGGCACGCCGAACAGCAGCACCGCGCCGATGCCCAGCTCCGCGGCCTCGCGCGCCTGCGCAACCGCCGCGGAGATCGACAGGCGCTGCACCCCCGGCATCGTCGCGATCGGCTCATGCGCCGGTCCAGACTCGGCGACGAACATCGGCAGCACCAGCTGTCCGGCGCGCAGCTCAGTCTCGCGCACCAACCCGCGCAGAGAAGCGCTCCCGCGCAGCCTGCGCATACGCGTCTGTGGAAAGGCCATCCCCTTCAGGATACCCCTGCTCAGTCCAACCGCCGCAGCCCCACCCGCGCCAGCGCCCCGAACACGACGGTCAACCCGAGCAGATGCACGACCGAGACTCCCAGCCCGGGCGAGGCGCCGTTGACGGCCGCGTCGAGGGCCTGCAGGGCCGCCTTGAACGGGAACACGAACGAGATCGCCCCGATCGCGTCATACAGCCCGCGCGAGACCGAGCCGGAGGGGACGAGCGCGAGGAACGCCAGCGGCAGCGAGCACAGGAACGCGAGCAGCGAGGCGGCGCGCACCTCGCGCGCGAGCGCGCCGATCGCGATGCCCAGGGCGCCGAACGCGAGGGCGCCGAACGCGAGCGCGATCAGCCACTGACCGATGCGCGACCAGTCGAGGCTGACGAACGCGCCGATGCCGGCGAGCATCGCCAGGGCGAGCACGAACGCGCAGCCCGCGGCCAGCAGCAGCTTCTCTGCGAGCAGGCCCTCGCGGGTGATCCGCGAGATCGGAGTCCCACCCACCCGGGTGGGGCTCCCATCTGTGGGGCTTCGACTCCAGCCCGCCCCGCGGACCAGGCGGGCCAGCGTGTGCTCCTCGCGCTCCAGCGCGACCCCGCCGGCGGCCAGCAGCACGCATACGAACATCAGCGACACGCCGACCGCGACGACCACCGCGAACGTGTTCAGGGGCGTGCGCCGGCCCTGGATGAGCGTGCTGTGGACCTGGATCGGCTGGCCGATCGTGGAGAGCACGTTCCTGGACAGGCCGAGGTTCTGATCGGCGAATTCGGCGAACTGCTCGATTCGCTGCAGCTGCGCGCGCTGCTTGCTTGCGGGCGGCAGGCGCGCGATGATCGAGTGCAGCTGCGCCGGGATCTGCCCGAGGCCGATCATGTTCGCCGGCGCGCCCAGCACGCCGAGGTTGCCGCCGCTGAGCAGCAGCCCGATCGCCTGCGCGGCGGCGCGCTGGATCTGTTCGGAGAATCCCAGGTTCGCCTGGGCCAGCGCGGAGCTCAGCTGCGACTGCACGAGCGACTGCTCCAGGGCGTTGCCGTTGTAGAGGACTTCGACGCTGCCCTGGCTCACGCCGGAGGAGATCCGCGCGGCGATGTCGCGCGGGATCACGACGGCGGCCACCACCTCGCCGGAGGAGATGTCCGCGATCGCCTGCTCGCGCGAGGCGACGTGCACGGGGTGGACCTGGCTGAACAGCCGGTCGGCGTACTGGCTGACGGCGACGTGTTCGCTGCCGACGTGGATCGTCTGCCCGGGGGGCGTTTCGTCGACGATCGCCACCCGCGGCTTGCCCGGCGCGCGCGAGATCGCCAGCCCGATCAGCAGCGCGATCGCGATCGGGTACACGACCAGGACTCCCACGAGCAGCCGCGAGCGGCGCAGGATCAGCAGGTCCTTGCCCAGCAGCCACCTCACGCTCGCCACGCCCCTGAGCCTGTGCCGCCACGATCTGTGGGCCACGCCGCCCGCCTCGCCCACCCCGGCGCCCACGCCCAGACCCACGCCCTCGCCGCGGCCCACGCCCCTCGCCACGCCCGTCCCCTTGCCGAAACGGCGATCACGAGTGTCCCCGTGCACGCAGGAACGCGACGAACGCGCGCTCGAAGTCCTGCTCCCCACCGCCGCCCGCCGCGATCAGCTCCGCCGGGGAGCCGTCGAACAGGAGCTCGCCGTCGGCGAGCACGATCGCGCGCGTGGCGTACGAGCGCACCTCCCCGAGGTGGTGCGTGGAGAACAGCACGGCCGTCCCGCCCCGCGCGAGGGCGCCAACGAACTCCCACAGCCGTTCGCGCTGGCCGGGGTCCAGCGCCGAGGTGGGCTCGTCCAGGGCGAGCACGGGCGGGCCGGCGATCAGGCCGAGGGCAACGTTCACGCGCTGGCGGTTGCCGCCCGAGAGTCTTTCCACGCGCTCGTCCGCGCGCTCGCCCAAGCCCGTCTGCTCGAGCATCAGCGCCACGGCGCCGTCCGGGTCGGCCACGCCCTCCAGCCGCGCGAACAGGCGCAGGTTCTCGGCGACCGACAGCTTCGCGTACACGGCCGGCTGCTGCGGCGCCCAGCCGATCGCGACCCCCGCGCCCGGGCCCGACACCGTCCCGGAGCTCGCGGGCGCAACCCCGGCGAGGATCGACAGCAGCGTCGTCTTGCCGGCGCCGTTGGGCCCGACGATCGCGACCAGCTCGCCGGGGGCGACGTCGAAGCTGATCTCGCGCAGCGCCTCGCGCTCGCCGTAGCGCTTGGTCAGACCCCGCACGCCGATCACTGGCGTCCCCGCGTTCACGGCCGGGCCGTATCGCCCTCTGCCGGCCCTCGCCGGCCCGTTCTCACAGCAGGCCTCCGCGCGAGCGCTCCCACGACTCGAGCTCGACGTGGCGGCTGAGGTAGACGACGGTCTCGCGCAGGATCGCGAGGATCGGCAGCGCCACCAGCGCACCGACCACGCCGTAGAGCTGCAGTCCGAGCAGCAGCACGAATATCACGAGCAGCGGGTTGATCCGCAGCGTGTGCCCGAAGATCTGCGGCGCCACCACGTGGCCCTCCAGCTGCTGCATGCCGACGAACAGCAGCACCACCCACACCGCGCTGATCGGATTGGTGAACAGCGCCACCAGCACCGGCGGCCCCGCCCCGAGGATCGGGCCGATGTAGGGGATCAGCTCCATCACGCCGTAGAACATCGCGAACGCCACCGCGTACTTCTGCCCATCGGGGAAGATCCCGAGCACGCCGAAGACGTACAGCGCGACGCCCGTGGAGGCGCCCATCACGAAGCTGAACAGCAGCTGGCCCCCCACGTAGCGGGAGACCGCGTGCTGGACGAGCGTCGGATAGTCGTCGGCCGGCGAGCCGTCGCCGTCGGGCATCGCCCTGCGCACGAGCCGCCCGATGCGCTCCCCATAGATCAGCATGTAGACGGAGAGCACGAAGATCAGCACGAGGTCGAAGATCGCGCTGGCCGTTTCGGTCAGCAGCCCGCCGCCGAAGGAGGCGAGCGAGCCGGCGCTCTTGGCGACTTTGTCCTGGATGCTCTGCAGCGCGGTCTTGCCCTGCTTGATGAACTCCACGTGGATGCCGTGCCGGTTCAGCCAGCTCTGGAGATTGGCGAGCGTCTTGTTGGCTTCGCCCGCGATATGCGGCAGGTTGTTCGTGAACGTGCGCACCTGGTTTGCGATCGGATTGGCCAGCAGAAAGCCGATTCCCACCAGCGTCAGGAAGAATGCGAGATACACGACCAGCACCGCCAGCCCGCGGGGGACCCGCGGGTGCTGCACGAAGGACACGGCGGGGTTGAGGATCAGCGCGATGACAGCGGCGACCACGAAGATCAACAGCACTTTCCCCGCCGCTTTGGCGAGCGCCCACAGCGCGAGCAGCGCCAGCGGCAGCAGCACGAGCTGCACCCACCTCGGTATTACGGTGCGCGGAGGCCCGGTGGGGGTCTGTGGGGAGTCCGGCTCGAGCTCGCGCTCGACCTCGCCCGGCCGATCCGGGAGCGACGGGCCCTCCGGTCGGCCGTCGGCCACGGGCGCACCCTCTCCCACGCCGCTCATCTGCGCCCTCCCACGATCATCGGCGAAGTATGGCTGAGGCACAGGCCAGCATCCTGTTCGTCGGCGATCTCGTCGGGGGCGTCGGGCGGCGCACGCTGCTCGAGTGCCTGCCGATCCTGCGCGAGCGCTACGACCCGACGTTCGTGGTCGTCAACGGCGAGAACGTCGCCGGCGGGCTGGGGATCACGCCGAAGGTCGCTCGCTCGCTCCTCGCCGGCGGCGTCGACGCGATCACGCTCGGCAACCACACCTACCACCGCCGGGAGATCTATCCCTACCTGGACTCCGAGCCGCGAATCCTGCGTCCGGCCAACTTCCTGCGCATCCAGCCCGGCCACGGCACCTGCGTGATCGAGCGCGACGGGCTGCGCCTGGGCGTGGTCAACCTCAGCGGCAACCTGTACCTGCGCGCGGGCCGCAGCGCGTTCACGGAGATCGAGGCCGCGCTCGGCGAGCTGGGTGAGGTCGATCACATCCTCGTGGACATGCACGCCGAGGCAACCTCGGAGAAGATCGCGCTCGGCTGGATGCTGGACGGGCGCGTGACCGCGGTCGTGGGCACCCACACGCACGTGCCGACGGCCGACGCGCGCGTGCTGCCGGGCGGGACCGCCTACATCACCGACGTCGGCATGACCGGGCCGCGCGGCGGGGTCATCGGGGTCAAGCGCGAGCAGGCGATCGAGGCGCTCCTGACGCAGATGCCGGTGCGCTTTGAGACCTCCGAGGACGACCCGTGGCTGATGGGCGTGCTCATCCGCTGCGCTGCCACGCCGCGCTCGGCAGCCGCAATCGAGCAGATCCTGATGCCCCGTCCGCCGGCGGCCCCGCAGGCTGCTCCGCCCACCCCGGGGTAGCGCCGGCGGCGCCCGCGGCGGGGGGACCCCCGGCACGGACGGGCGGGCGGGCGCCCAATAACGCGATCATCACGAGCGGAAAAAACCACGGGATGTACAGGTAGAACCAGTGTTCGACCCCGAGCTGGACGGCGATCACGATCGCCGCGCACGCCGCCGCCAGACCGATCACGTCAGGCCGGCGGGGGATCACCGCGAGCGCCAGGGCGAGCACGACCGCCGCCGCCTGCACCGCAGTCTGGATGGTGTGCAGGGCGGGCGGGTTTCCATACAGGCCCCACACCGAGAACGGCGAGCCGCGGTTTGACTGGTATTCGATCGTGCGCTGGAAGATCGTGCGCAGCGAGTCGTTCCTCAGCGCGGGGATCGAGACGATGGCGGCGGTGAAGATGAATGCGAACAAAAAGGCCAGCAGCGCGCGCGCTCGTGTACGCGCGCGTTCACGCCGAAAAAATAAACGCTCCTCCATGCCCCCCTCCACATTCGATCCCCCACGCCCTTCTCCCCCCCCCCTCCTCACCCCCCTCCGAACCCAGACCCTCCTCACCCCCCTCCGAACCCAGACCCTCCTCACCCCCCTCCACATTCAACATCCCACGCTCTTCCTCGCCATCCCCCTCCGAACCCGGACCCCCATCATCCCCGGAGGGCTGCGTGAACAGCCCGTGCGTGGCCAGCACCGGCACGAGCGCCAGCGGCGCGAGCTTGGCCAGGCCCGCGAGCGCGGCGAACACACCGCGCGCGGGCGGTGAGCTCGCGAACAGCAGGGCGGCGAGGATGAGCACGGCGACGAGCGTGTCGTTGGAGTTTGAGTCCAGCGAGAACAGCGTGAACGGATATGCCACCCACGCGTACGCCAGCGCGACACCCAGCGTCGGCCCGCGAATGCGCCGCCCGAGCAGGAACATCAGACCGAGCGTGAGCAGGTCGAACACGATCGCGGCGGCGTGCGCCGCCGGCAGGTCGTCCCACGTGCCGCTCCAGCCGAACAGGAGCTCGAACGGCACGTATGACTCGTAGGTGACGGGGCCGTAGGTGTCGCCGTGTTCGTTGTCCGCCGGCCATTTCCGGTACAGCGCGTCGCCGTGGACGATCTTCTCGGCGCCGATCACCCCCGCGTACCCGACGTCGATGACGTTGGAGTCGGTCACGTTCAACGCGATGCGAAACCCGAGCAGGAACACGACCCCCAGTGCCAGCCACGGCACGGGGACCAGCAGGCGCAGCGGGCGTGCCTCTGCGCGCGGGCGCCGGCGCAGCAGCCACAGCATGCGCCCGAGCAGGTAGATCAGCGGCGGATAGGTCAGCGGCACCGACGCGTAGAGGTTCGCGTGGTTAAAAAACGCCAGCGAGACCGAGAACGACAGCAGCACGAGCAGATCCAGGTGCAGCAGCTGCAGCGGCCGGCGCGGGTCGATGAACGGGAGCAGAAACAGCACGCACAGCGCCAGCCATATGTACAGCGCGTTCACGTGCCTGCCGAACGCGCCCGCATACCCGCGCGCCATCGTCCACGCGACCTGAAACCCGGTCCACTGTTCGAGCACCTTCCCGCTCGAGTCGGCGATGATCACCTGCCCGATCTCCTTCGCCCCTTTCTTGGAGAAGAAGCTCACCTGCCAGCGCACCGGTCCCTTCAGGTACGGGTCGCCGAACGAGCCGGGGTATTCGGCCCGCACGGCCTTCATCTTCGGCAGCCTTTCGGCGATCGCCAGCACCTGGTCGGCCGACAGCCTGTGCCCGGCCGGGGGGACGTTCGAGGCCGGCACCGGCACGGGGCTTTCGGAGACCGTCGCCTGCGTGGTGGTCGCGGCGAGGGTCGCGGTTGAGGTGGTTGTGGTGGAGGTTGAGGTGGTTGTGGTGGTCGTGGTGGTCGTGGTGGCGGCGACCTTCGTCGCTGCGGTCCTCGCGAGTGGAGCTCTGTCCAGTGGCTGCTCGTGCGCGCCGGTGCTCGCCACGGCCGGGGACGAGAGGGCGAGGGCGAGCAGTGCGGCGGCTATCGGGGCCGGAAAGCGCATCCGCCGAGAGTAACGGCGAGGGTCGGAGCGCCGCCTCACAGGCCGCCGCGGGGGTGCCCCAACTGGTCGTCGTGGCGGCCTTGTGTTCATGAATGAAGACATGGGGGTTGGCAACATCGATCGAATCCGACGGGCGCAGACCATCCACGGCTGATATCACGTCGATAGCGTGATATCATCGTGGCTGTGAAACAACTGCTCCTACGCGTCCCAGAGGACCTGCACCGGCGGATTCGCGCGCGCGCGACGCGCGAGGGCCGCAGCATGAACGCCGTCGCCGGCGCGATCCTCGACGCCTCCACCGACGCGGACGTGAGCGCTCCACCCACCCCGCAGGAACGACTGCGCGCCAGGGCTCGCGCCCTGGGAATGCTCAGCGAGGTCCCCGCCCGCCCGGTGAGCAAAGCCGAACGCGACCGCATCATCGCCTCGACCCGAGGGATCGGACCGATCGTGGACCGGCTGATCGATGAAGACCGCGGCCGGCTGGAGTGATCGCCTACCTGGACTCCTCCGTGCTCGTGCGGTTCTACATGCACGACGAGGACGACCATGAGGAGGCCGTCGCGCTGCTTGAAGACCCGGACATCACGCGCGTCACAGGGAAGTGGACGCGAATCGAGGTCTCCGGAGCGCTGATCCGCGCGGCGCGCTCCGGCCGCAGCGACACCGACGAGAAAGGCCTGCTCGCCGCCCTCGACGCGGATCTCGACACGACAGGACGGGTGGCAGAGCTCGCCGCCCCACAAGCGCACATCGAAGACAGAGCGCTGGAGCTCGTGCGCGAACACGCCCTGCGGGCCCTGGACGCCTGGCACCTCGCCGTCGCCTCGCTGACCGTGCCCGCGCTCGCCAAGCCCGAGAAAGAGGAGATCGGATTCGCCTCCCGCGATGAGCACCAGGCGACCGTCGCCGAACAACTGGGCTTCAAACGCGTTTGACCGGCGCGGCCCCGAGGGGCAGGTGAGAGCGCGCCTTGAGCCGGAGGAAGCGGCGGCGTACTTCCAGGACCGTGGGGATTACAGGACGGAACCCTCTTCTTCCACGTGTTTGAGCACGAGGACTGGGTGCGGCACGGGGTGGTCGGGAAAGAGTTGGGCTGAAGCGACCGGCGGTGCCGGGAGATGTCCTGGTGGGTGCGGGCCCTCTTCCGTGGCCGCCGGGGAGTCATCACGACCAGGGTGACGTGACGATATTGTCACTTTGCGTCCATCGGTGCTAAAGTGACGGTACTGTCACAACCGATAGAAAGGCGTGAGTGCGACAGATATGTCACAGCCAGGACGAGCGAGCATGACGTGGACGATCCGCTCCGGCGCGGACCTCGGACGTGCTGTCGCGGAGATCCGCGGCCGCAGACACCTCACGCAGGCCGAGCTCGCCGAGGAGGCCGGGCTCACACGCGACTACCTCGCCCAGCTGGAGTCAGGGCGCAGCGTCACGCTGCTCGAACACCTGCTGCGGATTCTGCGCCGCTCCGGCGCGACCATCACCGTCACCTGGCCCGGCGAGCATGGCGAAGGCTGAGCCTCTCGGCGTCTGGCTCCACGGCGTCCGGGTCGCCGAGTTGACGGCCAGGCGGCCGTGGGAGCTCCACTGCACCTACACCAAGGAGGCGCTCGAAAAATGGCCGGGCCTCTCGCCCGTGCTGTCCTGCTCGCTGCCGCTGCAGGCACGCAGGATGAACTCCAGCGTGTTCGCCGCCGGCCTGCTGCCGGAGGGCCAGCACCGCCAGGCGCTCGCCCAACAGCTCGGGGTCGCCGTCAACGACATCCACTCTTTGCTTAAGCGATTTGGCCGCGACGTTGCCGGCGCGCTCATCATCGCCGAGCAGGAGCCCCCGGCACGGCCCGGGACCGTCATCCCCTATGACACCGACACGCTCGAGCAGGAGGTGCTCGGGCTCCCCGAGCGTCCCCTGGCGATCCACGACGACAGCGAGCTCTCGATCGCCGGGCTGCAGGACAAGCTGCTGCTCGTACGGCTACCAGGCGGCGGGTGGGCGCGCCCGGCGAGCGGCTACCCGTCAAGCCACATCCTGAAGGTCGACGACCCTGTGCGGCCGGGTCTCGTGGACGCGGAGGCGCAGTGCCTCAAGCTCGCCGCAATCGTCGGCCTCACCAGCATTCAGGCTGAGCTCGAGACGATCGGCGAGAAATGGTGCCTGATCGTGTCCCGCTTCGATCGGCGGGTGCTCGTGGACGGGGCTGTCGAGCGGATCCACCAGGAGGACCTCTGCCAGGCGCTCGCACGTGACCCCGAAGCCGGCATGCGCCGCGGCAAGTACCAGAGCGCCGGCGGGCCCTCCCTGAAAGAGGCCGCCGGGCTGCTCGACCGCTACGCGCAGGACCCGCGCGAGCAGCTCGACCGGCTCCTGGCGGCCGCCACGTTCACCGTGCTGATCGGCAACGCCGACGCGCACGGAAAGAACATCGCTCTACTACATCCCACCGCGGAGCACATCGAGCTGGCGCCCCTGTATGACACGGTGCCGACCGTGCACTGGCCGAAGCTCAGACGGCAGGGTGCGATGAGCGTCGGCGGCCGCTACGAGCTGGACGCCATCACCATCGCCGACCTGGTCGATGAGGCCCGGTCGTGGCGGCATGACCCGAAACGGGCCGGACGGGTCGTCACCGAAACGGCGGCGGCGGTGCTGGACGCGGCCAGGGAGCTCGACTCGGATTCGGCCGTCGCCGGCCATGTGGTCGAGCGGGCCGAGCGGCTCCTCGCCAGCGTCGCGGAGGGGTGAGGAGGGGACGCGAGCACGACGGCACCACCACCCTGCGCCCCTTCGAGAGACCCTTGGCGCTCGCAACCAACTTGCCGGCTGAAGGGACGCTCACCACGATCGTCGCGGTCTTGACAGACAATTGCCGGTCCTTCCAATGGCACCGGCAAGAGGGGCGTATGGACCACCGCATACCCGATCTTGGAGGCGGCGGGACAATTGGCGGGATTCAGTTCGAATTGGGCGGCGGTACAAGCCTTTTGAAGCGTAGTCAACCTCGACGGGGTGTGTCAATATCTATATAAGCTTTTACTGCGTCTAACCATTGTCATACGCAGTTCGTCGGGTTGAACACAAACCCTGGGCGCTCGAGATCACGCCCGTGATCGCGGACCGAGAGCGCGCTCGGGCTACTTGTCCCGTTTGCCGCCGATGATCGCTCCGGGCTCGGGCACCATCATCGATCTGATCGGCCGGGGAATGCGCTCCGACTTTGACTCGGGCTCTGGCTCCGGCTCCGGCTTCAACTCCGACTTCTGCTTGCGCTTCAACCATTTGATGAACAGGGACAGTCGAGGGTCCGGCCCTTCGCCCCCTTGGCGGCGACCATATTCTGTTTTCAAGGAACGCTGCTACGAACTGCGGGTACTGCGGGCGCTGCGGTGCTGCGATCCGGCGGAAAGCTGTCTGATGGTCCGTCCCTTCCCCAGGAACGCCGCCTCGCCCTTTGTCAGGTGCAGCTTCACCGTCAGCGTGCTCGCGCCGGTGGACTTCTTACTTGCTTTGGACAAGCCCTTCCCCGTCGCCACCAGCTTGCCCGCGGATGGGACCTTGACCACGAGCGTTGCGATGTGGCCCGTGACCTTGTGGCTCACGACCGTGATTGCGGGCTTGCAGCCAACGACGGAGATCTGGGTGTCCTGGTTCAGGGCGCCTTCGGCAGTTCGACTTTGACGCTCTTGACGTTCGCCTCAGTCCCCTGCGGGGTCTTTGGATATGACAGCTTCACATCCAAAGAAGCTCCTTCTGCTTTAGAAATACGAGCTGAAGTAGAAGCGCTGAATTTGGGTTTGAACTTCAGGACCGCGCAGTTGGTCACCTGGAACGGGACGGAGACACTAGCAATCGTCCCGACCGTCCCCTTCGTGTCAAGGCGGCTACAGGGAGTTGGGTTCGGCGACCCACCGGTTTTCGAAGCCGAGCACTTTGCTGAGCACGTCGAAATGCCCGTCATAGTGCAGCACGCCGATTTGGTGGTGCGCGGCCGTCGCCGCGATCAGCGCGTCCTGGAACGGAATGCGGTGGTTAGCTGTTGCCGCCAAGCCGTGCAGCGCGCACTTGGCGTCGCGCACGATTCCCCGCGTCAACGGCACCTGCCGCAAAGCGTCCAGATAGGTTTCGAGGTTCTCGAACTGAGCCTGGTTCTGAGCGGTGTAGAGAACCTCGAAGGCGACGATCGGCGAGACAGCCAGCTGGTTGTTTCGCAGCGCCGCCTGCCAGTCCGGCGCGAGGAGCGGATGTTTGGTGTGCTCCCAGATCGACGTGTCGAAGACGTAGATCCGGTCGGCCGGCAGGCTCACGGATCGACGAGACGCTTGCCCCAAGCGTCATCGCGCAGAGTGGCCGACACCTCAGGGCTCAGCCCCAGGTCTTTGCTTGTGTACTCGATCAGAGCCTCGATCGCTTCCCGGCGGGCTTTGCCCCGGATCGGCGCAATCCCGTTCGACGCCGAACGACCGCTCGCCCGGGACACGGGCTTAGCGGCGACTTTGGCTTTGGCTTTGGGCTTCTTCGTCGCGGGCATACGCGCAGCGTAGCACCCGCGCGGGGGACGCAAAACCCAGCCGAGCCGGGACCCGGCGCAACGCGATATTCACTTTTCAAAGAACGCTTGCTACGAACTGCTGGATGCAGCGATGCTGCCGATGCTGCGATCCGGCGCGAAGCTGGATGCTGGTCGGTCCTCGTCCCTGCCGGCGTCTGGCAGACATCGCCGGGTAGCCGGAGGCATCTCAGCCTCCGGCCCCCACAGATCCGCACGTGAGCCTCTCGACTCATACGGCTCGTGCCGTCCAGCTCTCAGGGCGGAGTGCAGTAGCGCCAGTGCGCGAACAGCGTAGGTTCCCTTGTTCGGACCCCACGCAGCCACATTCGCGCCCGACGATCGCTGGGCTCCAGTCGTTTGTACTTCCTCCTCGCCCATCGCACCAGATGGCGGTCGATGCGACGGCAGAGTGGGGTAACCGCGCCCGGATAGAACGCGGCGTAATACGCAAGCCAGCCCCCAATGACGGGGTTGACTTCCTTTGCGAGGTCCTCGAGGGTCCAGGTCGTGCGCCGATGAAGCCGCCACGATGCTGCACGGCGACTCATTTCGCTCAGCTTCCCCGGTGAAACAGCCGGCAGAAAGCCCGTGAAGGCCCTCCCCCGGCTCTTGTTCACTGCTTTCCGGGGCCGGAACGTATAGCCGCAGAACGTAAACGAGACATGCTCGTATGTTCCCCGGCGCTTGCTGTTCTTGCAATACACGATCCTCGTCTTCTCCGGGTGAAGCTCCAACCCGACATCGACGAGCCGGCGTGCGAGCGCTTCCCGCAACTGGCGGGCTTGGCTCTCGCTGACGCAATGGATCACCAGATCATCCGCAAAGCGCTCGAACTGGACGGCCGGGAACTCCCGCACCATCCAAGCATCGAAGCCGTAGTGCAGAAACAAGTTGGCGATCAACGGCGAAATCGGGCTGCCCTGCGGCGTGCCCTTCTCCCTCGGAACGAGACTGCCACCGGGCATCAACATCGGGGCTTCCAACCAGCGTTCCACATACATCAGGACCCACTTCTGGTCCGTGTGGCGCGCCAAAGCCTTCAACGTCAAATCCCATGGAACGGAGTCAAAGAATTTGCGGATGTCAACATCCAACACCCACTCCTTCCTGAAGCACCGTTCCCGGCACACCGCGACCGCTTCCAGGGGCGAACGTCCGGGGCGATAACCGTAGGAGTCATCGTGGAATACAGGCTCCACGCTGGGCTCCAACGCCATAGCCGCCGCCGTCTGCGCGACCCTATCAACGACATTTGGGATGCCGAGCCTTCTGGTTCCATGCTTCTTAGGAATATCCACCGCACGGACCGGACCAGGGAAATACGACCCCGAAGACATGCGATTCCACAGCACAAAGAGGCGATTCTTCACGTCCTCCTCAAACTGCTCGATCGTCACGCCGTCGGCCCCAGCCGACCCGCCTTTCTCCTTCACCTTCAACCACGCATCCCACAACAATTGCTTGGGGATGACATACGACTTTCCCTCAAACATTGGCTCAGACATGCGCTTCCTCCCTTGCGGTTGAGCGCACATTCGGGCCAGAACGACCCCGCCCCTTGGCTCCACCCCCGCTGCGATACGCGCGAGTCGGGTCGCCCGGGGGAATCGCACCCCCGGGCTCCCACAGAATCCCGGCGTGACAGTCTCCCGTCACCGGGCTCTTCTCATCAGCATTAGTACGCACGGACCCACCGCCAGTGGGCGAACAGGCCGGGCTCTCTGTGTTGCAGCCCGGCCCACCACCGCTTGAACCGCTTGAAGGTCCGTAGCCGCTTGTACTTCTTCCCAGCCCAGCGCCTCACGTAGGTGTTGACGCGCTGGAGAAGGGGATCCATCACCGTCCAGTAAAACCGGCCGTAGTAATGCATCCACCCAGCGACGATGGGGTTCAGCCACCGCGCCAGGTCGTCGAGCGACAGGTCAGTGCGCCGGTGTATCCGCATTGCGCGGAGTTCGACGCTCTTGGCCTTGAGCGCCTCTGTGCTCATCGCAGGCTGAAACGAGGAGAAGAACCCCCCGCCTGTTGCCCGTGCCTTCCGTGCTCGGAAGGTGAACCCGAGGAAGGTGAACGAATTGTGCTCGTGCTCGCCCCGACGCTTGCCGTCCTTGCAATAGACGACCCGCGTCTTCTCAGGGTGGAGCCGCAAGCCCAGCTCGCTCATCCGCGTGGCGATCCCGCCAAGCACTTCTTCTGCCCGCGGCCTGCTCTTGCAGTGCACGACCGCATCATCGGCATAGCGCTCAAACGGACAGTCCGGGTAGTTCCGGGTCATCCACAAATCGAACGCAAAGTGCATGAATAGGTTCACCAGGATCGGCGAGACCGCCGACCCTTGCGGAGTTCCCTCAACTCGCTCAACAAGCGTGCCATCCGGCTGCTGTGACGGGGCTGCAAGCCACCGCTTGACATACAGCAGCACCCAGCGGGTGTCTGTGACCGCTTCTACCGCCTTGACGATCAGGTCCCCCGGCACCTCATCGAAGAACTTCTGGACATCCAAGTCGATGATCCAGTCGTACTTCCAGCACCGACGCCGGCACACCCCGACCGCTTCCACGGGCGACCTGCGCGGCCGGTAGCCATAGGAGTCCGGGTGGAACTTTGGCTCCGCCCGTTCCCCCAGATACATGGCTGCGACCGTCATAGCCACCCTGTCCGCGATCGTGGGCACACCTAGCGTGCGGACCCCACCACCATGCGGCTTGGGGATCTCAACAGCCCGCACCGGAGGCGGAAAGTAGGACCCTGAGCTCATCCGATTCCAGATCCGGTACAGCTGATTCTTCAGATCGGACTCGAACTCCTCCACGGCCTGCCCATCCACTCCCGGGGCACCCTTGTTAGCCCTGACCTGCCGCCACGCCTCCCACACCAACTGCTTGGGAATCGCAAACGGCTTGTCATTGTGCTTTGGCATGTTTTCTCGCTTCCTCCCAGGGCTTGCGCCCCGGTTGATCGAATCGACATTCCTGATGAGCCGGCCCCTTCGCTCCACCCCCACCCCAGCGAGCAGGGATCTCATAGCTACTACGAGCCGGTCCGCCTGCGAGCGCCGCATCGGTACTCGATGCCTCCGGTTTCTGCCGTTGGCACACTCCCTTTCACGACCTTGGAGGTCTACGACCCCGGTCGCACTATCGACGCTCGCCTTCTCACGTTCCGTGCAAGAGCCGCAGACCGGACTCACGCCGCCTCTACGCCGGACACCACCTGGCCAGGAACGCGGGCACCCGCCAGGCTCATCTCGGGGGATGAAGCAGGACCCCCGATTTCGATGCCAACCAAACCTTTTCGACGACTCAACGACGACACCCAGCCAGACCTTCCTGGCCGAGCGCTTCTGGAACGTCTTCCCGATCCCCACCTGACGCAGTCGAGCCACGCCTTTTCCCTGTCGCTCAGCACGACGGTCTTCAGCCAACGCACCACAGGGTGGTTTAGCGCCCGCCCCCGCAGGGCCGACGCTGGAGGGCCAACAAGCCTCCATCTCTCGCACAGCACCACCTATGAAAAAGACTCCTACATATCTTCCTCCTTCGGTGTTCGTGACACACGCTTCACAGCTACTACGAGCGAGTCCGCCGGCACACCCGGCATCGGTACTCTGCCCCTCACGGATTCCGCCGCTTGGGGTCCTTCCTATCGCCGCCGGTCTCCCGACGACTGTGTCCGGGTGCGCCTTCACACGTTCCATAGAAGCGCCTCGGTCGGGTTCATGCTGCCTGTATGCCGGATGCCGCCTGGTCAGTAAACGGGTAACCCCCAGGCTCTTCCCAGGGTAAGCACGCGACCCTGGTTTCGACATCGTCTTAGAGAATTTCGACACGTCAACGGCAGAGGGCTCACGCCCATCGCTCATCTCCCCGACCCACACCTGCCGCGCTCTTGTCGCGACTTTTCCCACGACGTTCTCCACAACGGTCTTCAGCCAATGCAGATGTGGGTGGTTTAGCGCCCGCCCCCGTAGGCCGACGCTGGAGGGCCTGACATCCTCCATCACTTCTACAGCACCGCAATCAGCGGGACTACCATCAACCAACTTCCTGCCTCCTGCGTTCGTGTTCACAACGTGCCCCTGCTCGAGCGACCTCCGTGGGTGCTTGGATCACTGATGAACGTCGTACCAACAAGGTCAACCGTCACCCCATAACCCTGCAACACGATGATCAGCGACGGGAACGCTTCCCCACCATGACTCACGAAATACGCCGGTCCTTCCAAGGGTACCGGCAGCACCTGAGTGTGCACGACCACATGACCGATGACCGATTCCGCCGGACAGCCAGCCGGGTTCGATTCGAACTGTTTTGACGTACACGCCTTCTGCAACGTTTTCAACTGGGACGGCAGCGCCTTCGGCAGTTCGACTTTGACGCTCTTGACGTTCGCCTGTGGCCCCTGCGAACCAGCCAGATACGACAGCTTCGCTGTGAGGGAAGCAGCACCCAGTGCTTTGGATGTTGTATCGTTTTAGATGTTTTCCCGTTTTGTGAGCGGGGTAGGGAAAGGGAATGGGTTGCTTAGATTCAGCTACGCAACTCTGCTGGGTGGTCACCCCTGCGCTCTTGCTTGCCGGCCGTTGCGTGATTCGACCCGATTGTTGTTATTCCGCGTAAACGTTTTGGCCGCTGTTGGCAGCCCCTGAACGGGCTGGTTCGTTACCGCTCGTGGTCGGGGTGACGGTTCAGGACGTGGGCGGCGAGGTCCTCGATCACACGCGCATCGTTACGCCAGGAGGTAATTGCGAGGGCGATCAACAGCGGGATGACCACGGCCAGCACCCATGTGGGTCCCTGGACGATCGCGATCGCGCAAACGCCCAGCGTGAGGACGTCGATGGTGAGACGACCGTAGCGGGTCAGCCGGATGCGTAGGATCGGAAAGACCGGAGGACAAGCGCCGGGCCGGTCACGGTTGGGGTGCAGATGCGGCGCCAGGAAGATGAAGGGTCCACCGACGACGGCGAAGAGGACCATCAATCCAATCGCGAGACCCGTGACGAGCGCATCGGAGAAGCCGACGATCTGCTTCAGGAGACCGATCAGGACCGTACACGCGATCAAGGCGACGTACGCGACCGCGAAGCGCCGGACGGTAGGGCTACGGCGGAGGCGAGCTGGGCTGTATTCGCTGACGGTCATCATGGGAATCCTAGCCGATCAAGAAGTACAATACGAGGCCGACGGTGGCGCCTGCGAGCGTACCCGCCGTCATCCAGCGACCGAGGTTGAGGAAGTCATCCGACCACGTACCGGCTTCGGTCCTGAACCACAACCACCAGGCGATCCGCTGACGCATCTCGAGTCGCTGGCCGCGTGCCGCGTTCGCGAGCCAGACAGCCTGGGTGGCCGGGTCGGCAGCGTCGCGGCACAGACGGTTGACGGCCTTCAGCGCGACGCAGAACCATCCGCAGGCGAGAACGCCGGCCGCAGGCACGACCGTCAGCCAGAACTCGATCGGATGACCACCACCGGCGGCGACGGCGGCATGAGCCCCGACCGGTCCGCGCAGCGGCCGGCCATCCGCCAGCGAGCGCAAGCCGCCGACGAGCCCGGGTGTGATCCCTTGACTGAACATGGCCGGCGACGCTACTCACGACCTGGGACGAAACTCTCGGCCGGCACCCCGTCGGCGGGGCGAACCCCAATGTTTCCGGGCCTTCGCCGCGAAAACTTGGCGCGAAACCGTCCTTGGCGCCATACCCTGAGAGCCACCGAGCGGGCGATCGAACCGTGTCTCGCGGGGGGCGACTTCTTCGGTTGTCAAGGAACGTCTGCTGCTGGGGCTGTTGGCGAGGGACAGGGCGAACATTTTCTTTGGCCGGACCGCCAAATAAAATGTTGCGTCCCTGCCCTACCAAGCTCGATCGAGCATCCTCAGCCGATAAGCACCGTCGTGCTGGTCTTCAGCTTCGCGCCCTTCTTCGGCGTGAACGTCAATTTGACCTTCGCCGCGAGCTTGCGGCCCTTGTGCTTCCCCAGGAACGCGGCCTCGCCCTTCGTGAGGGTCAGCTTCACCGTCAGCGTGCTCGCACCGGCGGACTTCTTGCTTGCTTTGGACAAGCCCTTGCCGCTCGCCACCAGCTTGCCGGCGGATGGGACCTTGACCACGATCGTTGCGGTGTGGCCCTTGACGCTGTGTTTGACGACCGTGATCGCGGGCTTGCAGCCTGCCACCGCGATCTGCGTGTCCTGATTCAGCGTCGCACCGTTTTGACCCACAAAATCAGTGGTCGGCATTTTCAGCGCGCTCTGCTCAGTGCACAGATTCCCGTTCGCCGCCAAGCGCTGAACTTCCCCTGCGGAAAATTCAATTCAAACGTTTCGAAGGGGACATCGGGAGTCGTCTTGAAGTTGGTGCTCGTGATACCCGATTTGGAAATAAAGGTAGTACCCACCAGATCAACCGTCACACCATCCCCTTGTAGAACAATCTCCAAGCTCGGGAACGCTTCCCCACCGTGACTCACGAAATAAGCCGGTCCTTCCAGTGGCACGGGCAGGATTTGGGTGTGCACAACCGCGTGTCCAATGACCGATTCCGGTGGACAGCTCGCCGGGTTGGTTTCGAATGCCTTCGCCGTACATGCCTTCTGCAACGTTTTCAACTGGGACGGCAGCTGCTCAGCCGTGCCCGGCTGTGAGCGCCCGCAGACGGGCACTCCTCGTTCATCAGAGCCTGTACTCCCCATTTAGCAGGTAGGCTACTCCTCATTGCGCAGGCCCTTCATTCCTCATTTGTCCGGTAGCTGCCCTATCCTTCGACGATGCCCCCAAAGCTCGTCGAACGAAGCATCCGCCCAATCGTGGTCGAAGCCCTTTCAGACGCGCGCGCGGTCTGCGTGCTCGGCGCACGACAGGCCGGCAAGAGCACGCTGGTCAAGCAGATCGCGGAGCGAGAGCATCCCGCCACCTACATCACGCTCGATGACGACGCTACCCGCCGCGCGGCATTGGAAGACCCGACCGGCTTCGTAGCCAGACTCGACGATCGATCTGTCATCGACGAGGTACAGCGAGCGCCTGACCTGATGCTCGCCATCAAGGCGCGCCTGGACACCAACGACGCACCAGGACAGTTTCTGCTCACGGGCTCCGCGAACATCCTCACACTGCCGACGATCGTCGACAAGCTCCCGGGAAGGGTCGATTATGTCCGGTTGTGGCCGTTCTCTGCAGGGGAGATCGAGAATCGGCATGGCAGCTTCATCGATCGTCTGTTCGACCGGGACCCGCCGCGCGTCGAGCGCGCACAGGTCGGGCGTGGCGCCTACGCAGAGCGCATCGTGACGGGCGGGTTCCCCAGGGCGCAGGGACGCAGCGCACGTATCCGCGAGCGATTCTTCGAAAGCTACCTCGCCACAGTTCTCGCACACGACCTGGAGGACATCGCGCGCGTGCGCCGGATCGACGGCCTCGAACGTCTGCCGAGCGTGATCGCGTCTCGCTCCGCGAACTTGATGAGCACACGAGCCATCGGCGTAGATCTCGGGATCGATAACAAGACGGCCGCGTCGCATGTCCGGATACTCGAAGAGCTCTTCCTCGCGTGGCGTCTGCAACCGTGGCACAGCAACCTCGGCAGCCGCTACATCAAGACGCCGAAGCTGTACATAACGGACTCGGGGCTGCTCGCCCACCTGATGAACGCAAACGCCAGTCGCCTCGAGCACGACGCAGCGATCGCGGGCCAGGTCTTCGAGACCTTCGTCGCGATGGAGCTGTTGCGCCAGAAGGAGTGGTCTCGCAACTCGCCCGCCCTCTTTCACTACAGGGACAGCCAGCAGCGTGAGATCGACGTGGTCATGGAGCTCCGCGGCGGCGCCGTAGCCGGAGTTGAGGTCAAGACGGCCGCCACGATCACATCCAAGGACTTCGCCGGCCTTCGCTACCTGCGCGACAAGCTCGGCGAACGCTTTGCGTTCGGAGTCGTGCTGTACACCGGCGAGCGAACGCTCCCGTTTGGCGACCGGTTGGCCGCCGTTCCACTGTGCGGCCTCTGGCAGTCCTGAGAGCGCGCACAGCCGCCGCGGATCCGGACTTCGGGCCGGCCGAGAAGTCCGGCGAAGCCGGCCGGCCGGACGAAGGTCCGGGATCTGCGAAGCGGGGTCAGCCGACGAGCACGGTCACGCCGGTCTTCAGCTTCCCGCCCTTCTTCGGGATGAACGTCAAGTTTGATCTTGGCCGCGAGCTTGCGGCCCTTGTGCTTCCCCAGGAACGCCGCCTCGCCCTTCGTGAGGGTCAGCTTCACCGTCAGCGTGGTCGCACCCTTGGCGGCTCTTGGTTGCTTTGCTCAAGCCCTTGCCGCTCGCCACCAGCTTGCCGGCGGATGGGACCTTGACCTGGAGCGTTGCGGTGTGGCCCTTGACGCTGTGTTTGACGACCGTGATCGCGGGCTTGCAGCCTGCGACCGCGATCTGCGTGCTCTGGTTCAGCGTCGCACCATTCTGTCCCACAAAATCAGTGGGCATTTTCAGCGCGCTCTGCTCACTGCACAAACTCCCATTCGCCGCCAACGCACTGTACTTCCCCTGCGGAAGATTCAATTCAAAAGTTTCGAAGGGCACATCGGGAGTCGTCTTGAAGTTGGTGCTCGTGATACCCGATTTAGAAATAAAGGTAGTACCAACCAGATCCACCGTCACTCCGTAACCCTGCAACACGATCTCGAGCGACGGGAAGGCTTCCCCACCGTGAGATACGAAGTATGCGGGTCCTTCCAGTGGTACGGGTAGCACCTGGGTGTGGACGACCGCGTGTCCGATGACGGATTCCGCCGGACATGACGCTGGGTTGGTTTCGAATGCCTTGGCTGTACAGGCCTTTTGCAACGTCGTTAGCCTGCTCGGGAGGTTCTTCGGCAGTTCGACTTTGACGCTCTTGATGTTCGCCTGTGTCCCCTGCGAACCAGGCGGATATGACAGCTTCACATCCAAAGAAGCTCCATCCGCTTTAGAAGTATGAGCAGAAGTAGAAGCACTAAATTTCGGTTCGAATCTGAGACTGGAGCAATTGGCCCGTTTGAATGGTCCGCGGGAGAACGAGGCCGGGTTAACACAAGCTACGCAACTCTGCTGGGTGGTCACCCTTGCGCTGTTGCTTGCCGGCGATTGCGTGGTTCGACCGACTTGTTGTTATTCCGCGTAAACGTTTCCGCCGCTGCTGGTCGTCCGAGAGAGATTTGATTGCGGGGCCGTGGCGGCGAATCTGTTCCTACCTGCCGAACAGGTGGAGCACGGATTTGCGCAGGAAGCCGAGGAAGGATGGGGGCTTCGTGGCGCTGCCCCAGTACTCGGGGATGCCGATCGACTCCGGGTCGAGCGCTTTGATTTGATCTGGCGGAACCGGCTTCGGGGTCATGGACTCATCCTACCATCAGCGCGGCCAACCACGCAACTGTCTGCACGATCATCAGAATAGCCAGAGCGCCCGACAACCACGACATAAACCGAACCTTCCCCTCGTTCACTTCGCACACCGCCTGATAGCTGAAGCCGGCTTGGACAAGCCAGCCAAGAGCGTCCGTGCCGGCTTCCGCGGAGGCGCGCTCGGAGAGCTGGTCATAGAGCTCACGCGCGTCGATAGAGAACTTCAGCGGCCACGGCGCCAGCAGCACTGCGGCTACGCTCAGGCCGAACACGAGAGCGGCGAGCGCGATCCAGCCGAACCCATCGAGACCGTCACCACGGATGACCGTGGCGCCCAGAAACGAGGCGACGAGCGCGTGCGCGGCGAGCAACGTCCCGGTCCGCTGCCTGATCCCCGACACCAGCGCCTCCTGGTCGGCAAGCGCATGCCGACCGGCTTCATAGGTGATGTCCTCAAGACGAGCCACACCCCCCTATCCGACGAGACGCCCCAAACGGGACACCTTCGGCGCGAAATCTTCTGTTGTCAATGTACGCTTGCTGCGAACTGCCGGTGCTGCGAACCGGCGAAAAGCTGGATACTGCGGTGCCGCCGCGACCGCCCCTCGCCCCATCCGTCCCGCTGCTCGAGCGGGCTCCGTGGGGTCGCGGATCGACCGTCAGCGACGCTAGCACCCAGTTGCGACGGCATCCACCGACGGCGGGCAGCCGACATGGCCAAACCCAATAAACACGGGGATCTTCGGCGGAAACTTGGCGCGAAATCGCTCTTGGCGCCCTGCCCTGAGAGCCACGGAGCGGGCGATCGAACCCGACCCCCGGGCGCCTCACGCCGGCCATCCCGACAAGGACTTCTTCGATGCCGCAAGGCTCTTGTCGAGAAAGCGGTTCCGTTCGCTGGAGTCTCGGCCCCTTAGCTCTTACCTGCGTCAGAGTCTACCTAAGCGAATGACTGACCTACTGGCCTTACAGTTCAGCTTGAACGCGACGGGTCGGCTGTGGTTTCTTCGATAGCGGCGATCTGACGGGTGGCGAAAGCGGTGAGCTCGGCCTCGACCTCACGCATCTCTGCTAGCTCGGCTTGCAGTCCTGGTGAGACGGTGGGCTCTTCTGTCAGTGTCATCTCTGAGCCGGTCTTCCATCGTGCGACCGCGATTGGGCTCGATATGCCACGTAGGGTCATCTCGGTAACGGCCTCGTCGCGGGTGGCGCATAGAAGGATCCCGATGGTGGGGGCATCGTCCTCGCCGGCGAGTTGGTCGTCGACGGTGCTCACGTAGAAGTTGAGCTTGCCTGCGTGCTCGGGGTCGAACTCGCCGATCTTCAGCTCGATCACCAGGAAGCGGCGCTGGGGGTGGTGGTAGAAGACCAGGTCGGTGGCGAAGTCGCGGTCGCCGACCGTGAGCGCGAGCTGGCGCCCGTAGAAGGAGAAGCCTTTGCCGAGGGCGGTCATGAAGCGCTCGATGTCGGTGAGCAGCGCGAGCTCGAGATCGCGCTCGCGTCCCGGTGTGCCCCGGATGAAGTCCACGATCAGAGGGTCGCGGGTCAGTGCCTGCGCGGCCTCGGCGTCACCAGGGGGCAAAGCGCGCTCGAAGTTGCTGGGCGCCGCGCCCTGGGAGAGGTGCAGGTCGTTGGCGATATGGTGCTGAAGCACGAGCCGCGTCCATTCGCCTGCCCGCTCGGCGTACCAGGCTCGAACCTCGGGGTCACGGATGCCCAAGAGCTCGATGATGCTCCCCCACGGCAATGTTGCAACGCCGCGTTGCAAGATTGACTCCGAGGTCCAGCGAGTACGTCTCGAGCTTGTAGCGCGCCCCGAACGCCTCGGCGGCACGGGCAAGCAGCTCGCCCTCGACGGGCGGCGGGGGCTCGATGTTGGAGTGCTCGGCCATCGGTCGCCCACCCTAGAGACCAGCTGCGACGGCAGCTTTGGTGGGGAGATCCGATGGCCACCAGCGGGGAGAAAACATGGCCGCCAGTGGGGAGAACCGACGGCCGTTGAGAACCGCTCACCAGCCATCCACCTCGCCCCTCCAGGGCTCCAACTCAAGCCAGCAACACACCTACATTTTCAATGCGCATCCACCAGCATTATTGGGTGCCGATCGACAATTGCGGCCAGAGTACGCCTCAAGACGCGAAAATAACCCGCTCACCGCCGTTCAAGCACGTGCTGCACATGCCGCGGTGCGATCTGGTCGGCCTCCTCGGCGACGGCCAGCTGTGCGGCTTCGTCGGCGCATTCGAGTACGCGCCGAAAATCGTGGCTTACTGTGAAGTACACGCCTTGAAGCTCTGCGAGCGCCTGCGGGTGGATCAGGTCCTCGACCGTCGCGTCAATGTTCGCGTTGCGTAGCCGCCTGTCGAGTACGAGCGACAGTGTGATCTCGTCTTTGTCGGCCGCCAGCGTTGCCGCGTGTATAGCCTCGAATTTGTATCGGCGCTCCACGTCAGTGACGTGCTTGACTCGCTGGAAGCGCGGTTGGATCGCGACGATTACGTCGAGCTCGTCGAACTCAGCCAGCGTGCGGACGCCGTGGTGGGCGTGTAGGTGGTCTGCTCTGCCGTGGCGTCTCGCAGCGCAACTGGGTCGACGGTCGCGAATACGCTGCCGTTGACCTGGATCAAGCCGAGGAGCATCTGCATGAAGTGTTGTGGGTCGGTGAGTTGGGATGGCGCATCGCCGGTGTTGACGAACATCGGGTGTACTGGCCGTTTGAGGGTTTCGCGGCGTGCGATGTCGGCGAGCGCCCGTAGGATCAAGCTGGTCTTGCCGGCTCCAGCCTCGCCGTAGATGTGCAGGCGTTGTGGTGGCGCGGAGGTGGCGAGTGCGTTGACAATCTTGGCCTCGGGCCGGTCGGCACCGCCGAGTCCGCTGAGTTCGTGCGAGGGCACGTAGTGGCGCACGAGGTCTCCGCGCGGTGACGGAGGCGAACACTCGGCGGTCGGCTACGTCGTTCAGGCTCATGTGGTGGATGGGGATTGGGTTCGTAGAGCTTGCGCGGACGTCCGGGGCGATCATCGTTGTGTCGTGGAACCCCCGCAGCACGCCCGCCCCTCCATCATGGCAAGCGTACGCGCCGCATGGGGACGGGTCCAGCCCATCCGCTCCAGGAAACTGGATCGGCGGCGGCGACGGGCGCTCCCAGAGCTTCGATCGCAGCAAGCGCCATATGTGCCGGGCGTCCCAGGCTGCTGCGATCGCCTCGCGGCGGCGCGCGGCGTTTGCTCATTCTCGAGCGTCCCGCCGAGCTGCTTGGCGCGCGAAGCGCACGACATCACGTGGGTAGTCGATCAGTGGGCGCTTTGGCTGTTGGAGCACGAGTGCGGGCCTCGTCTGGACCCAGGCCACGGCGCAGGAGCTGCTCGATCTCTTGTTCGCCGAGCGGGGGGACCTCGAATAGGCCGGGGAAGAACGCGTTCGCGGGCGGCTGGCGAAGGGACGACTCTGTTCGTTGCTATCGCGACAACCCACTGATGTGGCAGCGCCCAGACCTCCTCGCGCAGGCGACCGAACAGCTCGAAGAGGCCATTGCCGGATCGACGCGGGTCGAGCAACAAGATCACGCTTGCAGGTGCTGCCGCCAAATGACGTACTGCGCGCACGAGCGTGACGACCGGCGTAGCGAGGTTGCGTCGGGCTCGATCTGTGGGAGACCGAGCCCATCGGCGATCAGGGCGAGCAAGTCGCTGGCGCTCCGAGCGGCGCCGGCGTTGACCGGCGCGACCTTGCGGTCGTGCTCGCGCAAGTCGGCCGCGAGCCTACGAAGCGTCTGTAGTCTTCCCCGAGCCTCGCGGTCCCACGAGCAGGACGTTGCGGTCTCGCTAGAACCTCGTCGAGCAGCCGCTGCTCCAGGTCCGGGCGCTCGACATAGAGGTCAGCGTCGATGCCGTCGACAAGCAGTGGTCGATCTCGAAAGCGCATGCACTAATAGTACAGAACATTTAGTGCATTGTGGAGAAGTATTGCTGGAGAGCTTCGATCAGGCAAGCTGGGCGGCGTCCGATCAGCCCGCCCATCGTCATCGAGGCTGCGCCGCCCGTACTGATCGGCGATCGATCCCCAGCCCCAGATCGCCACCGGCTGTTCCAGGCACGATGCCGTACTCCTCCAGGGCGTCGCCCTTCTGCGGGTAGACCCCGCTGTCAACGGACATTCATTATCCGGAGCTCCGGATAATCAATGGCCATTGACACTACGCCCTGTAGCGGGCAAAAAAGCCTTTATGGCTCCCCTTGACACCGCCCCGCAGGCGATGCGGATGACGGCGCGCAAGCTGTGAAAAGAAGACGTCCTGACCTGATTGCTTCACCTCTCCCGATCCGGTGCAGACAGAAGATAGTCATCTACACATACTCCTGCCGGATAATGACGGGATTCGGGGGGCTATGTAAGCTAAATCAGAACGTTCTGATTCAGACTATTTGACAGGTGAGTGTCGCCACGACACTCATGGCGTGATCCACCATTCCCAAAGTCCATGCAGCATGTACTTTTGGAGCGCTTACTCATCGCAGTCATGGCATAACGCTGTCAAAGTACCCTTTACGTGTACTATGGGATTGTTCGATCATGGCTATACGTACCATCACCGATACTGACCGCGATCTGCTCGACGAGCTCGCGAGCGCCGGACGGCTCTACGTCCAGCTCCCCGAGGACGAGGGTAAGGTCCGCAAGCACCTCAGGAGCAACGAGCGGGCGGCGCGCCGCCTGTCCGACATGGCCGCGCGCAAGCAGGTGGTACGCGTCGCGCATGGCGCGTACGTGCTCCTGCCGGCGGGCGCCAGGAACCTCCGGCAGGCGGCAGACCGGCGGACGCTCATCGCCGCCGCCTTCGAGAACCGCTGGAACTACTACCTGGGCTTCGCATCGGCGATCGTCGATCACGGGCTGACCGACGAGAGCGCCGGTGACCTGTACGTCGGCATCGGCGGCGAGCGGCTTCCCAAGCTCGAGGCCTTGGCGGGCACCCCGGTGCACCTGACCAGGGTCGCCTACGACAACGACGATGGCAGCGGATGGCTCGGTGTGGAGCGCAAGCGCATCCGTGGGCAGACGTTCTACGCCCGTTCGGGGATCGAGCGTACCCTGATCGACGCGCTCGACCGGCCCCAGCTGTGCGTTCGCCCGGAGATGTGGGTACGCGCGTGGGAGCGCGCACTACGCGAAGGAGGCTTGGACCTGCCCCTGCTGCTTGACCTCGCTCGCCGTCGCAGCCGCGCGGTGTGCGCACGCGCCGCGCTGCTGTTGCGGGAGGCCGGGCGCCCCCGCGAGGCGCGGCTGCTCATCGATCGCCCGCTCACCGGCCGGGTGCTCTTCGACGCTTCGAACACAGAGCCCGGGCAATGGCCACGAGACCGAGACACCGGGCTGTTGCTGAACGTCCCGCTGCAGGCGATCGACGCCTGGCTGGATTACGGCAAGTGATCGCCGCCTGGCCCACCGGCTACGACGTCGAGCGCTACGCCCAAGAGCACGGTCTCGACTTCGAGGACATCACCCGGGACATCGTCCGTATCGCGACCATCGCTCACCTCCTCGACACCGGCGTCCTTGACGAGGACTTCGTCCTGACCGGCGGCATGGCGCTGCGACTGCGGGGGTCCAACCGTTTCACGATCAAGGACACCGACAGCTCGCTGCGCGGACGCCTCGATGAGCTGGAGCTCAGCGGCAAGCTGCGACTCGACACCGACCAGCTGCAGGTCTACCCCGATTCCGGCACCAACTGGGGCCGCAAGACACCCAAGCTCGTCAACGTCAAGCCGATCAACTACGAGGCCTACTTCGCTTCGGTCACCGGCGACCCAATCGAGGGCCAGTTCTCCTTCACGGTCAGCCAACGCGGCCTCTTCGAACGGGCCGAGTGGCTCGCGCTGCGCCATCCATACCCCGAGCTCGTGATCGAGCCAAGCAACCTCGAGGTGCCAGTCATGGACATCGCCGAGCAGGCGGCCGAGAAGGTCGTCGGCTGGGCCGCCGGCAGCCTGATCAAGCACTACCTCGACCTCGCCTGGATCGGCCGCGAGCTCGGAGAGACGCTGATCGCAGAGGACTTCCAGCGGCTCGTGCAACGAAAGCTCGACGTCGGCTTTGAAACCTTCCCCGGTGTCTACAGCGACCTACGCGAGATCAAGGACCTGCTGATCCCGCTACACCGCCCACGCGAGTGGCAAGGCCCGCTGAACAAGGCCGGCGAGCACGGAGCATCGTTCATACGCTTCATGGGCCCGAAGATGGGCTTCGACGAAGCGATCTCACTCGTCCGCGAGCACATCATCCCCAAGCTGTTCGGAATGAACACGTGAGGCCGGTGAAGCGAACGGGCAATCCCGGCGCGCCGGCGATATTAACTTTTCAAAGAACGCTTGCTGCGAAGTGCTGCTGCTGCGATGCTGCGCAAAGCTGGATGCTGGTCGGTCCTCATCCCTGCTGGCGTGTGGCTCACAACGTGCTCCTGCTCGAGGAGCCCCCGTGCGAGCCGATACTGCGGGCCGGCGGTCTGGCGATCGACCGTCCTCGACGCTAGCACCCGCCTGCGACGGCATCCACCCCCGGCGGGCCTCCGATCGGCGCCAAGCCAGTAAACACGGGACGGTTCGCCCAAAACTTGGCGCGTATCCGTCCTTGAGGCCAGCGGCCCGAGCGGCGCCGGATCCGGACTTCGGGCCGGCCGAGAAGTCCGGCGAAGCCGGCCGGCCGGACGAAGGTCCGGGATCTGCGAAGCGGGGTCAGCCGACGAGCACGGTCACGCCGGTCTTCAGCTTCCCGCCCTTCTTCGGGATGAACGTAAGTTTGACCTTGGCCGCGAGCTTGCGGCCCTTGTGCTTCCCCAGGAACGCCGCCTCGCCCTTCGTGAGGGTCAGCTTCACCGTCAGCGTGGTCGCCTTGGTCGCGCTCTTGCTTGCTTTGGACAAGCCCCTGCCGGTGGCCACCAGCTTGCCGGCGGATGGGACCTTGACCTGAGCGTGGCGGTGTGGCCCTTGACCTTGTGTTTGACGACCGTGATCGCGGGCTTGCAGCCGGTGACCGCGATCTGCGTGCTCTGGTTCAGCGTCGCACCATTCTGTCCCACAAAATCAGTGGGCATTTTCAGAGCGCTCTGCTCAGTGCACAAATTCCCATTCGCCGCCAATGCGCTGAACTTCCCCTCCGGGAGAGTCAATTGAAAGGTTTCGAAGGGCACATCGGGAGTCGTCTTGAAGTTGGTGCTCGTGATACCCGATTTACTGATAAAGGTAGTACCCACCAGATCCACAGTCACCCCATAACCCTGCAAACGATCTCCGAGCACGGGAAGGCTTCCCCACCGTGAGACACGAAGTACGCCGGTCCTTCCAGTGGTACGGGTAGTACCTGGGTGTGGACGACCGCGTGTCCGATGACGGATTCCGCCGGACATGACGCTGGGTTGGTTTCGAATGCCTTGGCTGTACAGGCCTTTTGCAACGTCGTTAGCCTGCTCGGGAGGTTCTTCGGCAGTTCGACTTTGACGCTCTTGATGTTGGCCTGTGTCCCCATGCGAGCCGAGGCGGATACGACAGCTTCACATCCAAAGAAGCACCAGCTGCTTTAGAAGTGTGGGAGCGAAGTGGAAGCACTAAATTTCGGTTCGAATCTGAGACTGGAGCAATTGGCCCGTTTGAATGGTCCGCGGGAGAACGAGGCCGGGTTAACACAGCTACGCAACTCTGCTGGGTGGTCACCCTTGCGCTGTTGCTTGCCGGCGATTGCGTGGTTCGACCGATTGTTGTTATTCCGCGTAAACGTTTCCGCCGCTGCTGGTCGTCCGAGCTACAAGCGCAGAGCAGCGGGATGACGACCTTGATATCTCAGCTCGAGCCAGTGTCTCGATACAGCTGCACATTCACTTGGTCCTCGCGGCAACCCTGGAGGAAAGTCGCTACGTTGAATGAGGCCCTCAGCTTGTCGGCGAGGCGCGCCTTCGGCGAGCGCCGCCCAGCCAGTCCGGCCGCCTGACGAAACTCGAAGGTCACACCCGAGGTCATCAGGTCGACCAGCTGCAACGGGTCCGCAGCATTCGAATCCAAACGGCAGACACTCGTGACGGCCAGTCTCTGCAACCGGCGGTTGACCTCTCGCTTGACATCCTGCTCGAACACCACCTCATCCGGAGCGGAGTAATTATCGGCCAAGACGGTGACGAGCTCACCCGGCCCGATGGCGCCGATCAGCAGCTGGGTGGCCAGCTCCTCATACGCCCGCCAAGAACTACCGAACCGCGCGACTGCGTCGGCACTTTCCCGATCCGCGACCAAACAGGAGAACTCCGCTTCCGATTCGGCGATCACATCAATCACGCTCGAGTAGAACGCAAATGAATCCCTGGTCACGTCGACCCAGTGAATCTCCCCGTACCAGTGATGCTGGTCGCGCAGCTTCTGTATCCGCCGCAGCAACACACTCGGCTCAGCGAGCTTCAAACACCCGACCGCAAAGAACCGATCGTGCGAGATGGCGCCACTCTCGTCGAGAAACGCGATCGCCGTCCGCGTGTCCAACGAGCAAGTCCCGGAGACGACTCCTGGCGAGGAAGAGCTAGAGCTCATACCAAGCACGAGGATCGTTTTCCCGGAAGCAAAAGCAAAAGCGGGCTAAAGGCCAGAGGCCCTCACCCGCACAACGGAGCATATCACACATAGCCACAGCCTACCCAGCGACCGGGACGGCAGCCACCGCCGGCGGGCCCCCGATCGGCGCAACCCCAACAAACACGGGCCTCCCCCCTAAAACTTGGCGCGAAATCGTCCTTGGCGCCATACCCTAGAGCCACCGAGCGGGCGATCGAACCGTGTGTCGCGGGGGGCGACTTCTTCGGTTGTCAAGGTACGTCTGCTGCTGGGGCTGTTGGCGAGGGGCAGGGCGAACATTTTATTTGGCGGGCCCGCCAAATAAAATGTTGCGTCCCTGCCCTACCAAGCTCGATCGAGCATCCTCACCCGATAAGCACCGTCGTGCTGGTCTTCAGCTTCGCGCCCTTCTTCGGGGTGAACGTGAGCTTGATCTTGGCCGCGAGCTTGCGGCCCTTGTGCTTCCCCAGGAACGCCGCCTCGCCCTTCGTGAGGGTCAGCTTCACCGTCAGCGTGGTCGCCTTGGTCGCGCTTCTTGCTTGCTTTGGACAAGCCCTTCCCCGTCGCCACCAGCTTGCCCGCAAATGGGACCTTGACCTGAAGGGTGGCGGTGTGGCCCTTGACCTTGTGCTTGACGACCGTGATCGCGGGCTTGCAGCCGGTGACCGCGATCTGCGTGCTCTGGTTCAGCGTCGCACCATTCTGTCCCACAAAATCAGTGGGCATTTTCAGCGCGCTCTGCTCAGTGCACAAATTCCCATTCGCCGCCAATGCGCTGTACTTCCCCTGCGGAAGATTCAATTCAAAAGTTTCGAAGGGGACATCGGGGGTCGTCTTGAAGTTGGTGCTCGTGATACCCGATTTACTGATAAAGGTAGTACCCACCAGATCCACAGTAACCCCATAACCCTGTAGAACGATCTCCAAGCTCGGGAAGGCTTCCCCACCGTGAGACACGAAATACGCCGGTCCTTCCAGTGGTACGGGTAGCACCTGGGTGTGGACGACCGCGTGTCCGATGACGGATTCCGCCGGACATGACGCTGGGTTGGTTTCGAATGCCTTGGCTGTACAGGCCTTTTGCAACGTGGTTAGCCTGCTCGGGAGGTTCTTCGGCAGTTCGACTTTGACGCTCTTGATGTTGGCCTGTGTCCCCATCGAGCCCGAGGGGTAGGACAGCTTGACGGCCAGGCTCGCGCCGCCGATTTCGAGGTCTTGCCGGACGTTTTGACCAGGAATTTGGGCGCGAACTGCAGCATGGCGCAATTGGCGACCTGGAACGGCGCTGCGCCTGGCTGCTGGCGCCTTCCAGACCGACGATGGCCGAGTGATCGTGAGGGGGCTGCAGTTGGTGGGGTTGAAGGTGAAGCCGGGGCGGTTGATCAGGACGTTTACGTGCTTGATCTGGACGGGGATGCCGTCGATGATGCGCGGGATCGCGTGCGGCGGCCGGGCGGGTCAGTCGTGACGGTCAGCTGCGCGGTGAACGGGTTGACTTCGATCTTCGCCCTGACCACGACGCAGTCACACGGCGGGTGGTCGGTGCGGGTGCGTGCTCGAGGTCGAACGGGCCGGCCTTGACGGGGTTGACGATCGACAGGCCAAAGGGGCGCCGTCGTATTTTTCGGTGAGGTACACCTTGCCGCCGCTTGACGGTGACGGGGTCCGAGCCGACGCCCGCGCTGACGGTCGTTTCACCGATCAGGCTTTCCGGGCCGCAGGTCGCCTTCGTTGGCCTGGGCTTCCGGGCAGAGCTTGACGTGCTCGGCAGGACCCCGGAGGCCCGGGGGCATGTGCAGCTGCACGGACTGTAGGTCCTGGTTTCCGTCTTCGCGGGTGATCGTCGTCGTAGGCGGCTGAAGCGCCCGGCGTTGATGTTCGGCATCGCCGCCCGTCAGCGACGGGGTGAACGGCAGCGTCGGGCCCGGGCACGGGGCCGCCGCCGGGGCCGGCGTGATCGTGGAAGGGCTCGGCGGTGACCGGTGCGCTTGCCCGACCACGGGCACGAAGCGTACGCGTCGGTCGGTGTAGGCTGCCGCAGTGCGACGGGGTGGTGAGCGGGGCGCGTTCCCCGCCGAAGAATTCGAGCATCGGCGTCTTCGAAGGGGAGCTGGGGGCTGTTTTGAAGGTCGTGGTCAGCTGGCCGGTGGACGTGAGGTGACTTCGCCGGGGAGCTTGACGAGCACGCCGGAGACCGGATCTTCGGCGACGATGTACATGGCGATCAGCGACCCGAACGGGTTGTCGTTCTGGGTCGCCAGATACACGGCGCCCTTCAGATGTTGGCTGGCAGGCAGCAGCGGCGTCGAAACTTCGAACGTTCCGACCTTCGAGGCGTCCGGGACAGAACGGCGTCGGCTTGGTCGGCGTGAACAGCAGTTCTTCCGAACTGCTTTCGTCTGCGCGGAACCCGACCTGAGCCTCAGCGCACGCTTGCAGCCCGTCGCTGCCCGACGCGTTGACGGTGAGGCCTTCCGGCAGCGCGACAGTGATGCTCTTGACGGCCGACTCGGCGAGGCTTTCGGCGTTTAGGACCGCTTCTGAGGGACATGCACGTCGACGTTCAAGCCGGTGGGACTCGAAGCCGCGCTGCCGTTCGGCGTGACCCCAATGGATGGTGAGAACGGAAGGTGATTGCAGCCGTCGAGCCCCTCCGGCAGCGTGTAGGTGACCGGTTCGGCTTCTTCGGCCGGGCGTTCCGCTGAGGTCCACGAGCTACCGCGCAGGGTCGACTCAAACGGCTTTTCGCACGACGTCGGCAGCGCCAGGAATGGCGGCGGCATGGCGCCGGTGGACACGGGACAGGTCCCGAAGGCCAGCAGGCATTCCCAGCCGCGCTGCGCGTCGTGGCGCGGGTCACCCGGCACGCCCCAGAAGGTGATCTTTGCGTTTAGCGACCACGCGATCTCGGTGATGCTGCTCGAGGTGACGGTTACGCCGTAGTCGCTGCCGCTTCGCACCGCGGTGTCAAGGAAGACCGGGAAGATGCCCGCAGCCCTGAACCCGAAGCGGGCTGGCTCGCCCTGCAGCGGCGTGAGGTTGAAGATGGGCGCCGTGAACGTCTCGTACTGAGAGGTTTTCGGCTCGTTGACCGACAGGGTCACCACGCCGACGGCTGAAGCTGCAGGGCATTCGTTGACGAGGTCGCCGGTGCCTTCACGGCCGCCGACTTTCGTGAACTGCGCGTCAGTGCACTGCGCGAACGGGGTCGGGTTGCCGACCAGCCCGACCGGCAGTTCCGAGACAACATCTTGCGGAAGCGCAACCGTCCGCGGCTCGCCGTCGGCTTCTGGCGCCTGGCTGTCGAACGTGATGTCGGTGGTCAGCTGGAACGGGTGCGACCCCGCCTGCGTGTCGACGCTGCCACCCGCGTTTTCGGGGGTCATCCGGTATTCGTCGAAACCGAATCGCTCGGAAGTGCCCACGGAGATGGGGTGGGTTGCGGTGACCGTCGTCGCGCCGCCGCCCGACGCGCTCGTGGTGTTCATTTCACCGGATTTGGCGCCGGCTCGGACCCGGATCAGGATCTGGACCTCGATCTCTTCGAACGGCCGCAGCGTCTCGGGGTGGCCTTCGAATGTGGAGAACGTGCATTCGAAGGCTTGGGCGGACTTGCGTTCACATGTCACGGGACCGCGGTTGCCCTCGCCGGGGCTCTGCCCGGCGATCGCCTTGTTGATGCCGAGGGCTTCCAGGCCGGCTGGCAGCGTGTCGACGATCCTCACGGGCACGGCCTGCCCGTTGATGTTCGCGTCGCCGAGGTTCTGCGCGGTGAGCACCATCTGCGCGGTGCCCGACGAGGGCAGGCTCGTCGGCCGTGAGCCGCTCGTCAAGCCCCACCATGGCCTCAGCGTTTCGGCCGTCGCCGAGCCGACGCCGGCTGCCGCGAGGACGCACAGTGCCATCGCCAGCACTGATGCCAAGCTGAGCAGCGAGCGCTTCCTGGAAGGCGAGTTGCTCATGCGCCTCACCTACGAGTACCCGCGCCGGTCCCGGCGCTCGATTGCTTCTTCGCCTTCCTCTTGACCGGGAAGCGCTTGTGCGCCTGACGTTCGCACGTCGCGCGCCTGTGCCTGTTCTTGGCTTTGCGGCACGCCTTGAGCGCCGCTGCGAGCTTCTGCTGCGTCGTCTGCGCAGGCTTCGGCTTCGCCGGCGGCGCGGGGGCTGCGGGCGGTAGGTTGCCGGTCCCCGAGGAGACAGCGGTCGCGGGCGCTCCGAAGATCCCTGGCTGCTGTGAGACGGGTCCTCGGCAGGCATCCGCTGAGGTGCATTCCGGTGGCGATTCAACGGCGCTCGAGCATGGAGCCGTCGCGCTGCATACGTGCGCGTCGTACAGGTCGGTAGCCGTATCGACGTCTTCCTTGACGAGTCGTTCGTTCGTCAGGAAAAAGACGTCGTCGCCGCTGTCGCTCGCGTCGAGGAAGCCGGATTCTCCGGACGCGGTGCCGGAGCTGAGTAGATCGACGCACCCTTCGGAGCCGGCGTTGTACGTTTCCGAGCCGCTCGCGCAGCTACCGACGCCCGCCGGCTCCCACTCGTACACGTCCTCTTTGCCGTTGATGTCCTGTGGCACGAGCGCGTCGCTGCTGTCGAAGAACAGCCGGCCTTCCTCGGTCAGATAGCGAGGCTGGTATCGCGCCAGTTTGAGCCCGTACCCAACCCAGGCCGGCACGCTCGCGGCGATGCCTTGGTCGTCAGCCCACAAGCCGGTGCCGGCGAAGCCCGCCAGCCCTTCCTTTTCGAGTTTCGCGAATTCAACGCCCGCAGGCCGCGCGCCCGTCGGGTTGCACGACGCGCACAAGACCCGGCCGGCGCCGCCGTCAGCTTCACGAACGTACTCGAACACCTCCTCGTCGGGGCGCGCCGTCGACGCATCTCGATTTTCGTAGCCGGTGAGCGAGCGGTCGGACATGAATGCGAGGAACCGCCCGTCCGACGTCACTCGCGCGGTCTGGCTGTCCAGCCCACCGGTGCTCTCGCCCTTCCAATCTGGCCAATCCTCGCCTCCGAGCACGGCGACGAGCTTCGGCGCCTCCCACGCCGTCGTCCCGCGGTGCTCCACGTACAGGTTGCAAGTCGCGCCTGCGGGCGCTGTGTTTTCGTGGCACGCTCCCTGGCTGGCGCCTGTCGCGAGCACGCCGTTCGCGACGAAGTACACCCACGAACCGTCTTCGCTGGCGCCCAGGATCGCTCCCTGGACTTCTGCGCCCTCGCCGGATCCGGGTGCGATGCCGGTCAAGTCGCTGAGGCTACAGCTGAGTTTGCCGCCGGTTTCCTCGACTTCGCACACGTAGAGGTCGGACTCGCCCGGAACTTCCCCAGCGTCGTTCGTCAACCGCTGTGAATCGGTGAAGAAGATCCTCGACCCGTCGCTCGAGGCGAACTGGAACATGGGCGCAGGCGCCTGCCCGCATCCTTCGCAGCCGCTTTCCGGCACATCGAGCTGCAACGTGCGTCCGCCGCCGTTGACGTCGCGCAGGTACAGGTGCTGGCCGGATACGCCGTCTTCGCTCCAGATCACGCGCGAGCCGTCGTGGGACACAGCCCCCCGTGCGATGAACCCTTCCCACCCGAGCTTTGCCGTGCCGGGCGCGAGTTTGCCGTCCGGCAGCACGCTCACGAGCTGCAGCGCTTCCTGACCTGACTCGTCGGACGACCACTCATAGAGCCCTTCCTGCGTGGTTTCCCCTCCGTGCGGCGGCGACTTCAGCGCGACGCTGGAGGACACCACGACATGCGCGAGGTCCGGGCTGGCGCCGGCGAACGTCACAGGCCCTTTCGTTTCTGTCGGTTCTCCGCCGAATTTCGTCCCGGCCGGGACATCCGCGTTTTCTTCGACGGCCGGCGGGCAGGCTTTGCCGAGCGGCGGGCATCCGAGCACGAGTGGCTGGAACGGCTCCAGTGCATCAGCGCCGCAGATCGTGTTGTGGTGGATGTACGGGGTGCGTTCGGTGTCCGGGGGGAACACGTTGGGTGCCTGTGAGCTGAAGTTCTCGCCGATCGATTCGGCAAGGCCGGCTGAGAGGTCCGCGGAGAAAAGGGGATATTCAGCGAGACTGCCCGCGCCGACGCCCGCAGCGCTGGCGTGGGCCAGCGAGATGTCCTGCGAGGACCAGCCGCCTTCGCAGTCGGACGCGAGCACCTGGGCGTCTTCGGAGTAGCCGAGCGCGCCTTCCGCAGGCGGGCGGGTGGCGATATAGGTGATCGCGTTCCCCGATGCCGATGCCTGGATCGCGCCCAGCCCTTCGATGCCTGCGAGTTGGGCGCCGTGCTTGTTCGGCGGAGACACGAGTTCCCACGCGCGCCCGTCGGGCAGCACGAGTCCCGAGCCGCCCGGCTCGGTCGTGAAGGTCTGATCGGGGCCAGTGAAGACCTGAGCGCCGCCTGCATGCAGTTCGCTCACGACGACGACGCGATAGTGATAGACAGTGGCGGGGGAGAGGCCCTGAACGTGCTGCGATGCTTCGAGCGGCGCTTCGCCTTCTCCGAGCGATGCACCGGGCGCCGCCGGCACGCTCGTACACGCGGCCGCGTTGGCTTCGCATTCATGCGTGCTCGTCCTGCTGTATTGAAAGTAGTAGCTAACAGGCGCCCCGGGCGAGCTGCTCGAGGGGCCGTTATGCGGGTCGATGCTCGCCCCGAGCGTCGCCGACGTCGAGGCTACTTCTGTGACGGCCTCGTGTTGCTCCCGGGCCGGGGGTCGTGAATTCCCCACAGTCAGCGGGGCATTCGCCGGTATTCGTACCGTTCGCGTCGCTCGCATCGAGCCTGTAGTAGTATGTGGTACCAGGCGAAAGACCGCTTATCGGCGACGATTCGACCGGCGCCTTGGCGCTCCCATTCGGTATCGACGCCGCACATTTCACACTTTGCCCGTAGGCGATGGTGGCGCCGTATTCGAATTCGCATTGCACTTTGCCGGCGCCGTCGGGATTTACGGCGCCGCGCAGCGTGGCCGCTTCGGGCTGGAGGTCCGCCGGGGGGGCGGTCACTTCGACATCGGGGATCACGACATCCGGGCCGAAGGCGTCGATGGTCCCTCTTTTCGCGTGTTTGTCGAAGTTGCCGACGAACACGTTACCGTCCACACCAACAGCCTCCAGGGCACCGAACGGGCTCGTCCTGCCGGAAGTGCCAGCCGGCGTTCCCGTGAGTCGTCCGATGAATTCGCCGTTCCGGTTGACTCGTCGATCGTCTCCGTCTGCGCTTCGACGGCGTAGATGTCGCCGTTACTGGCGTCGGCCGCTACTGAGCGGATCAGCTTCAACGCGCCGCTGACGGCGCGCCTGAGCTTGAACAGGAAATTGTAGATGCCTGGCATGGCCCCCGGTTCGAACACGTCGACGCCGCATTCGCCTTCATCATGGACGCATTTTCGTCGTTGCCGATGATCACCAGAACGTCGCCGTCGAAGCTTGACACCTCTATGCCGTGCGGTTCGCTGAACGGGACCACTTCCGCACCTGCGCAGTGCGTGTCTGCCGTTTTACAGGTTCCCGAGATGCCCCCGAGCGAAGCACCTTCTTTGCCGTCCGCTTCGGGCTGGAGCACGTCGACGACATTAAATGCCGAGGAGCCGGTTGTGCTGTGCGTCGACACATATACGTCGCCTTCGGACTGTAGGTTTCCCGCGACATCGACGGCCACGCCTTCGAGCGCCGCGACCATTTTGCCGCCACCCTGCGTAAACGATTTGTTGGCTGTGTGCGAACCAGACCACGTTCCCTGCAGCTTGTCGTTCGACCCAAATACCGCAACCACGTCTTCGCCTTCGTGGTGCGCACCTACGTAGACCTCTTCTTCACCCGTACTGTCGCCGACGGCGACGCCTTCCGTCGGCGAGCTCACGCCTTCTTCTTCAATCAGCTCACGCCAAGATATTTGCCGGTCGCCGCTTCGAAGTCGACACGCGTGCCGCCCGGCGCCTGCTCGAGTGCTTCTGCGAGCCAGATGTGTCCGCCGCTGCCGTTCATGGCGGTCACGACACTCACCGGGCCGGTGATGGTGATCCCGACCCTGGAGGGACTCCTTCGCTGATCGTCTTGGAAACGCTCGGGAGATAGGTGTGCGTCACCGCCGCGTCGCTGCACTTGGCAGCGCCCACCCCGACAATAGACCGATTCCCACAAGAAGTATACGCCGACCGCCACCGCGCCGCGGCTTCGCCTCGCGCGGTGGGTCTAGTGGTATGCGGTCGATGTCAAACTGTCGGCACACAGGGTCTGCTCACTGCCTGGAGGCACAATACGGTACGCGAGATGTCGCGACCTTACGTCGGTGAGGGCGGGCACCGGGTTGTCGTAGACACCGCTCATGGTGCAGCGAGGGAAGACGTTCGTGCCTGCCACGGATCCCTCTGAACCTCAGCAGACATGAGCGCAGGAGCCATCGGCGACGCTACGCGCACAACTCCTCGTCAGAGTCCTACTCGCGGTGACCACCCACGCTCCTTCGACGTGAACTCCACCCGCCACGGCTGGCTCGATGAACAGCACGGACCCGGCTTTTCCGGCACCGTGTTCGCCGCCTTCGGGCGAACTCGGAGCGTCGGAATTCACGTTGACTTCTTCGCTGGTGAAGATGCAAAGATCGCCGGGTGCGGCCTGCGGATCGGCGACCGTCCCAGAGCAGCCTGCGGGGTCGCCGCCTTCGGGCGTTCCTTCCGCAATCACATGCGCTTCGGGCGGTTCTTCGAGCGGGATACTGAACGAGATCGGCGTGACGCCCGCTCCGATTGGCCCGAGTTTCGCCGGCATCGCCGCGATTCCCCAGTTGCCGCGCTCGGACTCGCCTGCGGGCAGGAATTCAGTGAAGCCGGTCTTGCCGTCGCAGACGAGCGTTTTGGTGCCGGTCAGCCGTCAGTTCCGTACCGCCAGATTCGCACGAGCCGTTTTGCCCAAATTCTTTGCTGGTCACATGACACCATCGGTGCCGTTCGTCCCCGGCGTCCCGTTTGTGCGGCCTGGGTCCATCGAGCCTATTGCGCCGGTCGCACCGTCGCGCCGGTCGCCCCTTTTGGCCCTGCCTTGCCCTCAAGGGCCTTCAGTACTTTAGGACTAATCTGCTTAGTCGAGGTGATCAGATAGCGTCCCGCCGCGAGCGCGCCGCCACTCATCGCAAACACAAGCGCCATAGTCGCTGCAACATTCGCGTAGGACATACGTCTAGGTACCTTCAAAAACATTAGTTACCTCACTCCTTCACTAAAGCTTGGACTTAAAACCAAACAACAACCCTTCACTATACCAGAACAATCGTCTAGTGAAAACACAAGCCTCCACCTAAACGCATCTCTCTCTGCAAAAAACGGCGGACGTGTGAGACCCCAACCTTTGGAACCGACTGGACTGGTGCGTACATTGGTCAGTCTCCTCGACCTTCGGTCGCCGATATGTAGGTACATACACGATTCGCCTCCAGTCTAAGGATGTTGGGGTTCACTGAATTCCTCTGCGGGAATTCTGCTTCCTTTACAGACAGATACACGGGTTGCTCGTCACACTGTGGTCCATTCGCAACCAGTTACACATCTCCAGTTCACACCCACTCTCGGCTTGGCGCTCACTCGCCGTAACAAAGACTTGCACTTGGCCTTGACGCGGCTCGGGGCATCGAGGGGCATGCCAGCATCGTCGCAACTGACGGCTAAGAGCGTTTCGCGCCAGCTGTTCTTCGCGATCGCCCTTGCAGAGACACTGGCGCTGCTCGGAGACCTGAAGACTTTGTGCCAATTGTGTGACGCGCCTTGAAGGCGAACGTGTGTTCGGCTACGTTCGTCCCATGCTCATCCGCATGCACACCGACCCGCTCCACCCGGCCCAGAAAAAGATTCGGTTCCCGCCCGCCCGAGTGTCCCGTTTCGGCGATCCCGTCGGATGTAGGGGGTAGGGATGTCCACGAAACCGACCAAACCCGAGCCCGCCAGTGACGCCTGAAGTCGTCGTCGAGAACCTGCGCGCCGCGGTGTATGCGAGCCACGAGGAAATCTCAGTACAGGTGCAGGCCGACGGCGCGCTTGGACTCCAAGCTGCTGGGACTGCTCGGGTTCTTCGTCGCCGTCGCGGGCATCCTGGTCACCGTTCCCCACGGGCTGGGTCGATGGACGCGTTCCTGCTGCTGGCCGGCGCGGGACTCGGCGCGCTGGTATGCCTCGTGGCGATCGTGAGAGGCTCGATCCCCGAGCGCGGGACCAAAGCCCACCCGAGTTCTACGACCTGCTATGGCACCGACGCCGAGGTCGACTATCAGACGCAGCTGCTCGCCGACCTGGCCGACACGGCGAAGCGGAACCGGAAGGAGGCCTGGAACGTAGCGAGAGAGCGCTGGCGTTTGCGATCCGCGTATCCGTCCTGTTCGCGATCGCGTACGGACTGCTGTCGCTGATCGTGAGGACGAGCTACAATGTCCTCGCATGAACACCAAACCACCGCCACTGCCTCCCCCGTCCGATGTCCCCCGGAGCAGGATCCCCACCGGGGTCGCTGGGCGGGATCGTCGGGCCTGCGGGAGCTGTGGACACTGCTCCGCAGGCTCCTACACCGCTGAGCAGGGCGAACATCGCCGTCGCCGGCTGTCTCCAGCAACGGCGCCGAGCCGGACTCGCACAGCAGCTGACCGGTCCGCCGGCGGATTCCGTCCCAAGCGCCGCGTATCGTCGTTTCCATGACTGGAGTCGACGCGGCGGGGGTGTCGATGGTGGTGTAGGTAGGCATGTGCGTTATAGACAGGAAGATGTGGGTGGCAATTTGGAAATTACTTTTCTCTCATCCAAAAAACAGATACAGGTGTCAATTGGCTACAGGGTGATTGTCTCTGCAAAAAAACGGCGGACGTGTGAGACCCCAACTTTTGTAGAAGGTTGTGCGACTGGTGCGTACACGTGTCAGTCCTCTCGACCTTTCCTCGCCGATATGCAGGTACATACACGATTCGCCTGCGTAAACAGCGCCGTTGCCGTTGTGGGTCCCTGGACGGGGCGGGCCCGGGCGTGGGTGGCGATCCGCCACCCTGATCCCGCGCCGGCGCCAAGGACCATTTCGCGCCAAGTTTCGGAGGCGATCCCCCGGAAACATTGGGGTTCCGCGGCGGGCTCGGAAATTTGCGGGGTCCGGCGGCGGATTCCGTCGCGGGTCGTGCGTATGGTCGTCGGCTCAATCGATCCGAAGGAAACTCTCATGCCGACCGTCGGCACCTTCATGGGCATGCCGATCACCATGTACTTCGATGACCACGCACCGCCGCACTTCCATGCGCGGGCGGCGGAGCGCAATGCCAAGGTCCGCATCGACGTCCTCGAAGTCATCGAGAGCGACCTGCGCCGCCGGGAGCTACGGCTCGTGCTGGTGCTCGAACACCACTTCATCCGGAGCGGAGTAATTATCGGCCAAGACGGTGACGAGCCGCCCGGACCGATAGCGCCGATCAGCAGCTGGGTGGCCGGCTCCTCATACGCCCGCCAAGAACTACCGAAACGCGCCACCGCGTCGGCGCTCTCCCCGATCAGCGACCAAACAGGGAGAACTTGGCTTCCGATTTGGCGATCACGTCGATGACGCTCGAGTAGAACGCAAACGAATCCTTGGTCACGTCAACCCAGTGAATCTCCCCGTACCAGTGATGCTCGTAGCGCAGCTTATCTATCCGCCGAAGCAACACACTCGGCTCAGCGAGCTTCAAACATCACCGACCGCAAAGAACCGATCGTGCGAGATGGCGCCACTCTCGTCGAGGAGACGCGATCGCCGTCCGCGTGTCGGGCGGCAACGCCTGGGAAGCGGCTCCCGGTGAGCCGGAGTCCGAAATCCCGCCAAAAGACATAGCGACAGGACGCCGGACGCCAGAAACAAAAGCCAGCTGAGAGCGGGAGGCCCTCACCCGCAGAGCAGGCGACCCCACACATAGCCCACAGCCTACCGCAGCGCCTGGGACGGCACACAACGGCGAGCTTGAAAGCGACACACGCCGAGCGGCGCCGCCGAAACTTCCCAGCCCGATGTCGCCAGCTGGATGCCGCGGCACTGCCGATGCCTGCTGCACTTCGGCCTGGCCACGTCCTCGTCCCGTTCCCGGACTCCTGCTCGAGGAGCCTCCGTGGGTTCTGGGATTGACCGTCATCGAAGCTTGCACCCACCCGCGGCGGAATCCTCCGGCGACGATGCAGCGAGACGAAGGGCGCCGCGGCCGTCGGGGACAGCAGCGGCGCCCACGACGGGAACCCGGCGCGGAGAGGTTGTGCGCCGTTTGGTGGTACCCCTCGAACGGCGCCCCAGAGGGTATGGGGGACGACGCTCAAGATTCAATGCCTGAGCCAATCAGGACTGTCACGCTGGTCCTCAGCTTGCTTCCCTTGGGTGTATCGTTCAGGTTGATCCTAGCCCTCAGCTTGCGACCGTGGTGCTTGGCCAGGAAGGCCGCCTCGCCCTTCGTCAGAGTCAGTTTCATTGTCACCGTGCCCGCCTTGCTCGCTTTGCCGCTCGCCCGGGACAGCCCGATCCGTCGGCAACCAGGCTGCCCACCGCCGGAAGCGCTCGCTTGACAGTCCATCGTCGCCACCATCCACGTCCTCTACGAGGACAACCCCTCGCTGGGGACAGCAGGTCGTTCTCAGAGGTAGGTGACGTCGACCTTGAGCCGTTGATTCGTGGTTGCCGCGCGGCGATCGCAGCTGAGCAGGCGGTGGCCATGATGGGCGGCGGTGAGAGCGACGATGGCGTCGTAGCCCGCGCCTCCCGAGAGCGACAGGCGTGCGAAGCGAGTGACCAGCTCGCGGCGCTCGGCTTCGGGAAGTGTCATCCGCCGGCCGGAAAGTCCTCGCGGAGATATTGTGCCACCAGGCGCGGCTCCATGCGGAACGGCTCCGGCAGGCGGGTGGGACGGAATAGGGTCGAGGCCCGCGTGCGCCGCCAGGTCGCGCGCGTCGCCAAGCGCCTGGATCGCCGCCTCGTGATACTCGTTCCAGCTCGAGAAGGCGGCGATCACGACGCTGCTGTCGGGTGTCGCCGCGACACCGCCGGCGCTCACCGGCGAATCAGGTCGAGCGTTTCGGGCACGAGCCGCCCGTAAGACGTCCGGCATCGGACGATCGGCGACTGCGGCGAGCCGCCCGCCGCGCTCTCGAGGCGCATCGGCGTGATCGGATGCGCGATCTCGAGCCGACCATCGGCGGCGCTCAACTCGAGCCTCTGCCCCGGCTTGAACCGGAGCTTCTTCGCGCAGCCGCTTGGGGACCACGAGCCGCCCGGCCCTGTCGATGGTTGCGACCATGGCAGGAGCCTACCATAGCCAAAGCCGTCGCCGCCACAGCACGAATGTTGCGCCGGCGCGTGCCGCCAGGGGTAGCGCGGCCCAAGACGGCGCAACAAGCCCTGAAGGGAGGCGCCCGAGGCTGAGGGTCAACGGCGGGCGCCTGGGAGGCGAGAACCCGGCGGGAGAGGGTCCGCGGATTCGTGGTTCCCCTCGGACGCCGCTTGGAGGGATCAAGCGACGCCCAAGCGTTGCCGGGGACGAGACGTTTCCACATCCCATCCCGCGAGTGGTTTTTCACCCAATCAGAACCGTGGTGGTGGTCTTCAGCTTGCCTCCCTTCTTCGGGGTGAACCGCAGGTTATCTTGGCCCTCAGCTTGCGACCGTGGTGCTTGGCCAGGGAGGCCGCCTAGCCCTTCGTCAGAGTCAGTTTCACCGTCACCGTGCCCGCCTTGCTCGCCTTCCCGCTGGCTTTCGAGAGGCCCTTGCCAGTGGCGATGAGCCTGCCCGCCGCCGGCACGCTCACGCTGATCGTCGCGGTCTTGCCCTTCACCTTGTGACGGGACGACCGTGATCGCGGGCTTGCAACTGCTCACGGAGAGCGGGGTCGAAGTGTGGATTTCCGCTCCGTTCTGCGCGACGAACGCGGTCGGCAGCGCGAGCTCTGGCCGCAGAAGCTCCCCCTGTGTTCGGCGAGCAGGTTCGCCGCCAACGCCGAGAGCTGCTCCTCCGGGAGGTTCAGTTCGAAGGTTCCGACCGGGATGTCGGGAACGGCCTTCAACGTCGGCGTGATGCCGGCTTTACTGATGAACGTCGTGCCGACGAGGTCCACGGTGACGCCGTAGCCCTGCAGCACGAAGATCAGGCTCGGGAACGCTTCGCCGCCGTGGCTGACGAAGTAGGCGGGGCCTTCCAGCGGAACGGGGATGATCGGCGTGGTTGCCTTCGCGTGCCGGGCCCGATCGACCGTAAGACGCGTAACTCCGTCTTCTAAAGATACCCCTCCCAGCCATTATCCCGTACCAAAGTTACGAATGTAGTATGATTATGCCGTGTAGGCCCTCCAGTAACCCGTCTTCCATGTACCGATGTTTGAGCGTGACCGACCGACAGGTGCTTCCCGAGGACTCTCGCGTGCTGCGCGAGGCGGCACTGCGCGGCAGCGTCTATGTCCACTGGCCAAATGACCGGCCTTGGTTGGAGCAGATCGAAGGCATCGGCGACCCACTTCGACGGCTGCAAGGCATGAAGAAGCGCGGCTCGCTCGCCCCGATCGCACGGGGACGCTGGATCGTGATGCCTCCCGGGGCATCGACCGTCTCACAGGCCGCCCCGCCGCCAATCCTGCTGGCCGCACTGCTCGATGGGCGCGCGGAGTGGTATCTGGGGTTCCTCAGCGCCCTGATCGACCACGGCCTGACCGACATCGACTCCGAAACGCTGTACGTCGCCGTTCGCGGTCGCAGCATCCCGAGCACCCTGACCGCGGGCGGGCGCACCGTCCGTGTAGTCCGGTTGGTTCGCGCTGACGATTGGGCCGGCGTTGAGCGACTGCGAGCCCAAGGCCGCATCTTCACCTATCGATCGGATATAGAGCGCACTCTGCTCGACACCCTCGACCATCCCAAGATGTGCGGCCCAGCAGAGGTATGGGTACGCGCCTGGGGACGCGCCGCCAGTGAAGAGCGTCTCGACGTCGGACGACTGTTCGACTACGTAGAGCAACGCAACGCCGCCGTCCAAGCGCGCTGTGCCTACTGGCTGCGCGAGCTTGGTCAGACGCGCTCCGCGCGGCGGATCATGCATGCCTTGGGCGGCCGAATGACCGGCGCCCGTCCGCTCGATGCGTCCCGGTCCTTCGGCGAAGGCCCGTGGCCCCGGGACCGCGAGACCGGACTAGTCCTCAACATGCCCCAAGAGACGATCGACGGATGGCTGGAGTACGGCAAGTGAGCTTCCAGGTCAGCCAGTGGCCGCGTCCGGACGACCTGGCCCGATATCACGAGCAGCTGGGGGTGCCCCCCGAGGCGATCATCCGTGACATCGTCCGCTCGTCTGCGTCGCTCAGCTCGTACACGACGGCGTACTCGACGAGGATTGGGTGCTGTCCGGTGGCATGGGCATGCGTCTGCGCGGCTCCAGCCGCTTCACGATGAGTGACACCGACACCTCCCGTCGCGGCGGCGCGCCTGACCGCGACGAGCTCGCGGAGGCGCTCACGGTCGACCAGGAAGAGCTACTCGTCACGCCCGTCGATGCCACGCTCTGGAAGCCGGGCAAGAAGCTCGTAAGCGCCCACCCAATCGACTACGAAGCATTCTTCGCCGACGTCGGCGGCGGTCCGATCGTCGACGCCTTCAAGTTCACCGTATCCTGGCGCGGCCTCTTCGAACCCCCAGACAAGCTGGCGATGCTCCACCCCTACCCCGAGCTCATCTTCCCACAAACCGTCGTGCCCGTCATGAACCTCACCGAGCAGGCGGCGGAGAAGATAGTCGCCTGGTGCGCGCACGGTCTCATCAAGCACTACGTAGACGTAGCCTGGATCTTCCACTCCCAGCCAGACCATGTCGACACCCTCACGCTGCCCGGTCTCATAGAACGCAAGCTGGGTATCGGCCGAGCGCTCTTCCCCGCCCAGTACGCCGCCTTCTCCGACCTGAAGTCGATCTTCGCCCCCCTGTACTACCCCGACCGCCATCACCCACCGCTGGGCGACAGTGACGATGGCGCCGAGCAGATCCAGTTCGCCGGCGCGGGACTCAACAAGCAGCAAGCCATCGCCCTCATCCGCGAGAAAGCCCTGCCCGCAATCTTCGGTTAACGACCCGCGCCCGTAGCGCTTGGAGGCCGCGCTGCGGGCGCGCACGGCCCACGGTTCAGGGTAGAAATCCAGCTGGCTGGCCCAGAGCGCCCTACGGCGCCATCTCGAAAAGCACGAAGCGAAGCAGGCGCTCCGCTACAAGCCCTGAAGGGCGCCGCGGCCGTTGGGGACAGCCGCGGCGCCTGGGGGATGGGATTCCACCCGCCCGGGGACCAGGCGGGAGAGGTTGCTACCGCCTTCTGTCGGTACCCCTCAAGCGGCGCCCCAGGGGTATGGGGGACGACGCTCAAGATTCAATGCCTCAGCCGATCAGGACTGTTACGCTGGTCCTCAGCTTGCTCCCCTTCGTGGGGGTGAACCGCAGGTTGATCTTGGCCCTCAGCTTGCGACCGTGGCGCTTGGCCAGGAAGGCCGCCTCGCCCTTCGTCAGAGTCAGTTTCACCGTCACCGTGCCGGCCTTGCTCGCCTTGCCGCTCGCCCGGGACAGCCCCGATCCGGTGGCAACCAGCCTGCCCGCCGCCGGCACGCTCACGCCGATCGTCGCGGTCCCGCCTTTGACACCGTTCGACCCGAGGTGATGTCAAAGCTCGAGGACGGTTCCACCGCCGCGTTGCCCGACCAGGGCGTGAACGACGCCTGGGTCGTGTAGGTCCCGCACGCCGCTGGGGTGCTCAGCGGCGCGCGTTCGACACAGGGGTTTCGGGGTAAAAACCGGGCCGATCGACTGAACCGTCCCAGGCGCGGCGTATGGTCGTTGGCCGGCGATCGATCCCGGTCGCCCGTTGACGACCGGAAGGAGAGCTACCATGGCGACTATGGCCAAGACGCAGACCAAAAAAGCGAGGACCAGCAAAGTCCAGAGCAGCAACGGGAAGATCCAGCGGCTCAGCCCCGAGGAGCTGGCCGAGTACTTCGTGCCCGCTACCTGCAAGACCCCCGAGGAAAACGGGCGGCGATCAAGCGCGCCACCACGGGTCTGCGCTTCAAGACCCGCATCACGCGCAGCATGTACCGGCCTGGGTAGGCCGCGATGAGCCCTACAGGCGGGCGCCGGCCCGTCCCCACTCGCGGCGTCTTCGCGATCGAGCAGCTGGTGCTCGTCCGTTACCGCGAATCACTGATGCTGCAGTGCGATGAAAAGCTGGATGCCGCGGCACTGCCGATGCCTGCTGCACTTCGGCCTGGCCGGAATCCTCCGGCGAGGATGCAGCGAGAAGAAGGGCGCCGCGGCCGTCGGGGACAGCCGCGGCGCCCACGACGGGAACCCGGCGCGGAGAGGTTGTGCGCCGTTTGGTGGTACCCCTCGAACACCGCCCGCGAGGGATGGCGGACCGGTGCTCAAGACTTGTGTGCTCAGCCGATCAGGACTGTCACGCTGGTCGTCAGCCTGCTCCCCTTCCTCGGGGTGAACCGCAGGTTGATCTTGGCCCTCAGCTTGCGACCGTGGTGCTTGGCCAGGAAGGCCGCCTCGCCCTTCGTCGAGTCAGTTCACCGTCACCGTGCCGGCCTTGCTCGCTTTGCCGCTCGCCCGGGACAGCCCCGATCCGGTGGCAACCAGCCTGCCCGCCGCCGGGACGCTCACGACGATCGTCGCGGTCCCGCCTTTGACGCTGTGCTTGACCACCGTGATCGCGGGTTTGCAACCGCTAACGGAGAGCGGGGTCGACTCGTGGATTTCGGCGCCGTTCTGGGCGACGAACGCGGTCGGCAGCGCGAGCTTCTGACCGCAGAGACTGTAGTTCGCGCTGGCGGGAAGATTGGTCCCGAGGATCGAGTAGGGACCGGTGGGGAGCTTCAGTTCGAAGTTCGTGATCGGCGCGTCGGGGACCGATCGGAAGATGCTGGACGTTATGCCCTTTTTGATGTCGGTGTTGCCGTCGAGGATCAGCGTGATCCCTTCGCCCTGGAGCACGATCTCCAGATCGGGGAACGCCTGTCCGCCGTGCGAGACGAAATAGGCGGGACCGGTCAACGGATGGGAGAAGATCGGTGTTACCGCGCTCGCGGTGCCGACGTTCGACGCCGCCGGACAGCCCGCCGGGTTCGCGTCGAACTGCGCTTCGGTGCACGCCTTCTGCAGCGTCGTCAAGCGCGAGGGCAGCTGCTTGGGGAGGTCCACCTTGACCGCCCTGATGTTCGCTTCCCCGCCGCCGGCCTGCGGGCCGCCTTTGGAGGTGAGCTTCACGTCCAGGCTGGCGCCGTCCGCTTTGCTGGTCTTGCCCTGCGTCGAGACGGTGAACGTCGGTTTGAACGGTAGATCCTTGCAGCCGGCGGCGGCGAACGGGCTTGAGACCGCCACGCTTGAGCCCGCTGAGCCGTTGGGCAACGCGCCGGTGATAGTTCCCGTGACCTGCTGCTGGGCGCAGTTGGTCGGGTTGAACATGAACCCGGGCTTGTCGATCGTCACGTTCACCGTCTGGATCCTGAGCGGCACACCGTCGATGATCTGTGGCAAGGGATCGCTTGAGACCGTCAACGCGCTCGTGTTCGGATTCACGCTGATCGCGGCCCGCACGATCACGTCCCCGAGGCTGAACGGGCCCGCCACAGCGGGCGTTACGATGCTCAACCCGAACGGCGCAGCCTTGTACGGCCCCGTAAGATACACGCTCCCTACCACCCAGAACGGGTGCGAGCCCGCACCCGCAGCGACCTCGGTATGGCCGATTAGACTCTGAGGGCCACATTCCCCTTTCTGCGCCTGCGGTTCGGGGCACTGCGCGACACTCTTCAGGACACCGAGCAACCCGGGCGGCGTGGTCACAGTCAGCCCCGAGAGATCCTGTTCACCGTCATTGCGCGAGAGCGTCACCGTGAACGGGCTGAAGCCACCTGCGGTCGGCGTCGTGGTCTGCGCGAGGAACGCCGGCGCGAACGGCTCTGGATTCCCACAACCGGTAACCGCGAACGACGAGAACGGCGCCGCAGTCGGCGTTTCCGGTTCGCTCCACGGCGTCAGGACGCTCGTGGTGGTTGCCTGGCCACACGCCTGCGGGTTCGCCAGCGGCGCCCTCGAGCCGCCCTTCAGCTGCAGTTTCAGCTCGCTGAACGGCAGTTGCGGGTTTTCCTCGAAGGTCGTTGTCAGCTGCCCAGTCCTCGGGTTCGCTTCGACCTTCCCATGGAGCTTGACGATCACGCCAGACCCCGATAGTTCGAGGTAGAGCCCATAGAGTTCACCGTTGGTCGCGCTCGCTTCCGTACACGCCGGATGTCCCTCCACGCCACAGGTGGGTTGCGCAATGTACACGCTGCCTTTGAGCGTATGCGGCGGAAGCACCGGAGTTTCGACTTCGGCTTCGCCGATCTTCGATTTCGCCGGGCAGTGGCCGGGCGCCAAATGCAAAGGCCATCCGCGCCGGTTTCTTCGCCTTCCCCTGCTTCGTTCGGATGCAGTTCTTCATCATCGGGACGCGTGTGGTTGGGGAAGTCGATGCCTTCGGAACCAGTCGCTTCGCATCCCACGAGCCCATCGGCCGCCGAAGGGGCAATCGACACCCCTTCGGGCAGCGTGACCGTCGCGTCCTTCAGATCCGGCGTCGCCAAGTCCGGGAATAGATTCCGCGCCTGCGGCACGCTCAGGTCGAGTTCATAGCCCGACGGCGTATCGGCCTCCGTCGTTTCCGGCTTCATTTCGAACGTCGGGTTGAACTGGAGCATGTCGCAACCCGTGACCTGCGGGTAGACGGTTGCTTCTTTCGACTGCCAGTTATTCGGTTCTAGCCACGAGTTCGCTTCGATCCTCGCCTTCAACGGCCCCGCCGAGCAGTCCACGGGGTTCGCGAAGAACGCGGCGGGTGGGCTTGAGCCACCGTCGCGTTCCGCTGGGTCGCCGAAGAACGTCAACGAGGCGCCTTCGGGTTCCCTAGCGCGGGGGACGCCGGGAACCGTGACCTGCAGATCGTAGCCGGCCGGGGTATACACGACGCTCGCGTACATCACGACACTGAATCCTTCGTAGTTGAACCCGAACACGGCCGGATAGCCATTCTCGGGCACCATGTATAAATCGCCGAGATCGCGCTCTCGGGGCGAAGAGATGACGTGGGATGACCCGCGTGCTCCAAGTCGATCATCCCCACTCGGCTCGCCAACGGACACGCAGTCTTACCGGGTTGCCCGAGCAGATCGATCTCCGGGCACTGCGGCGCCGCCAATGGGTCGCCGGCGAGACCGAGGGGGAGGTCGACCACCACGTCCTTTGCTTCCTCTATCGGAGAATATGCACGGCCTTCCCCATATTCACCGTTGACCTTACTGGTCAGATCGAAGCGGGCCATGAGCGCGTATGGATGGTCCCCGGCCTGCGTGTCTGGCAGCCCATCCTGACCGTAGGCGGCCGAGCTGAAGTCGTGGATGCTAAACGATGGAAGCGGCCCATTCAACGTGTTCGGCGTCGTAGCCGGTTCGCTCGTTGACGCGGCCGGCCTGGTGGCCGTCACTCCGCCTTCGACCGTCGCGAAGTTCGTGACGTTACCTGTTTCGTTTTCGGGTACCGTTACCAGAATCCTGATGGCCAGCTCATCCCCGGGAGGCATGGGTTTGCTGTATTCGCACTCAGCATTCGGCGAAATCGTACAGACGAACCCATTTTCTTTCTGCTGTTCAGGGGATTCATCGTTAAAGCCCTGCGTTTCCGAAATTCACGGCCACCGTGATCGGGTGTTCTACTCCCGGGGGGAGCGTCACCCCCGGGGGAAGTGTGTCCTTGATCGTCACGATGCCGTTGGTTGGAACGCTGCCCGTATTGGTGACCGTCAGCGTGTAGCTGTCGCGGGTGCTATGTTCGCCCGACAGGATAGTCACTCTGGCGGTGTGCGTGCCGCCTCGCAGTTCCGCGCCGTTCGCTTCCAGTTCAGCTGCTTCGCCCACACTCTTTGCGAACGTCACGACCCAGCGGCTCACGTTGCCTTCGCCGGTAGGCCCGCCGGTGGCCGCGATCTTCCCAGCCCGATCTTGGTTGCGAGCGCAGCCTCGACTTCCGCCGCGGTCGCGTTGTAGTTGATCGGGGCAGTCGTTTCACCTTCGTATCCCAGGGTGAATGTCCCTGCCGTGGCGTTCACGTAGACGTTCTGGACTTCGCCACGGATCGTGGTGTCGCCGGCGCTGAAGTTCGTCGGCTGCGCGAGCGAGCTGATCGACCAACCAGCGCTCGGTGGCGCCGCAGATGCCGGCCCTGCAGAGAACAGGAGGGTCACACCCACAACTGTTGCGATCCACGTTATGTGAGAGGGCCGTCGCCCAGGCGCGCTGCTGAGAAGCGGGAGCATCAGTCGCCCCTTCTATCGCTGTTCTTTGCATTTCTTGTCGTCTCGTACCTCTTTCTCGTCCGCGCTTCGCACGCGGCTCGCTGCTTCTTTCGCTTCGTGTTGCACGCCCTCAGCGCCTTCGCGAGCTTCTGTGCTCGTGTCAAAGGCTTTGCTTTTGGTTTCACGACGGGCTTGGACACAGGCAGCGTTACGTTTTCTCCGCCGGACTGAGTAGCGCTACCACCCAACGAAGGCAGCAGCGGCGACGCACCCAGCGACCCTTGACACGCGTCCCCGGAGCAGCCCGTGGCTGACAGGGGCGCCGGGAACCCGCCGTTTTCACGCGCGTCGTAGATGTTGAGAAGCGTATCGGTATCCTGCGGCACAAGCCGGTCCTGTGTGCTGAAGAACACGTCGCGGCCCGACCCATCCATCCCGATGAGGTTCGCCGCGGGTCCGCTCGGGTTATCTTGCCCGTCGGAGATCAGGTAGACGTTCCCTTCGCGGTACTCATAGACATTGTTGGCGCCCGCGACCGCCTGCGGCGCCAGGCTGTCCATGCTGTCAAAGACTACCCGCGATCCGTCATTGGAGACAGCCAGCGACGATCCCGCCATGGCGGGCAACTCAGCACTACGCTCTCCATCATAATTCGGTTCCGGAATACGCGGCGCATCCGCAATGCCCGTCACATTCCCGTCGTTGCTATAGCCGTCGTGGCCTAGGGAGGCACGTACGAGCTTTTCCAGTTGTGCATCGTACTCGAACAGTTGTGGCGCCTTGCTTTCGTCTCCAGTCGTGAGCCGCTCCCAACTGGAGAAGACCAAGAAGCGGCCGTCCGGCGTCGCCTGCACCGGCCGCTGATGAGCCGGTGACCAGACGCCCGTTATGCTTTGGACTGCCAACAAGTAGTTTTCGATGGCTTCACCTTCGCAGATGGCTGAGCCGTCACATTGCCCCAGCGCTTCGATCGTCTCGTTCAGCGCTTCTTCTTCCATTTTTGTCGCTTCGGCTTCGCTCATCAGTAGCGTTGCGACGAACTTCGGCTGACCGGGCTCGGCAGTATCGTAGACGTAGAGGTTGTCCGGGCCCGAACCTGGGTCGGCACCTGCGTTTCTTCGTAGATTCTTCTTCCGCCAACTCTGCGGCGCTCAATTCGGCCTCACAGCCGCCGCCCCTCGCTTCGCTCGTCAGAGCGCCCTTCGCGACGAAGTACACATGCGAGCCGTCCTCCGACACGCGTGCAACACCCTGCACTTCGGCGGCTTGTCCAGCGTGCGGATCGTGAGACACCTGGACAAGGCGCTTACCAGAGGAGCCTTCGATTTCCTCCATGTACAGGTCCGTGTTGGTGCCCATATCTTCGTTCACCAGTGGCTGTTCGGTGGTGAAGAACACCTTCGACCCGTCTTCCGAGGCGCCCGCGAAATCACCCTGGTGGCGTTCGAAGCCGCCTTCTTCTTTCTGAGCCTGCAGGCATTCGCCTGTGCACTCCCGGCCGGGAACCGACAACGAAGGCTCCGATATCGCCACCGTCGTCGTCCCATGATCCGCGCATACAGTTCGTTGACTTTCGGACCAGCTCCTTCGACGCCAGATCGTTCGCAGGGGCCGCTGTGCGCAGTGAAGAACACCGTCCCGCCGCTGCCCGATACCGCGTTGTACACGTCATTGTGCCCAGCTTCCTGCACGCCGGCCAAGGTTGTCCCGCACTGGCTGATGAGCACGGCACCTTCATTGAGATGAGGTTTGCCGCGCAGCTGTTCCTGGTTGCTCACCCCGACCAGCACAGGTTTCGTGTTGCCCATCCCCACGTACTCATACAGGGAGGGTCCACCGGGAATCGTTGTATCGCCCGGCCATGGGCGGTTCTGGCCCAGTTCGATTTCTCTCTCGCTGGGGGAGATAATCCTAAACAGCGTATGCGTCAGATAAGCCGAAGCTCCCACGAAGCTGAGGTTCTCCTGAAATCCGCCACCCGTCGACGGGGGCGGCTGCTCCGGTCCGACCGGCGCCAGCGACGCCCCGGGGCTCGGCTCGAGATACAGGTCTTCTTCTGCCCCAAGCGCAGGCGTAGTGGTCGCACTCCACAGACTGGCGCCGAGGTCTGAGCTGACCGGCAGACTAGCAAGGGGAGGATGCCCTTCGGGAAACAGCGACGCGGGCGGAGAGAGCGGGCTCGTCACCCAACCCGCGGCCTCGCGCTGAAACTCGTAATACGCGTCCAGTTCAAGATCGTCTTGTGTATCGGCAAAGGCACTGGTGGTGAGCCCCACAACGCGTGACCCATCCGAGGAGATCGAGATCCCCGCGTCGCTGATTGCACCGCCCTCCTTGTACGGCGGGGTCACCATCTCATACGCGCGGCAGTCGGGCAGATATGTCCTGAATCCTGGTGAGGCTTCGGTTGCGGGCGAGCATTCCGCCGTGTTGGCGTCGCCCGCCGCCAGCGCCGGCGATGATGGCAGCAGACACACCGCCAGAGCCGCAAGTCCTGCACGATGAAGCAGTCGTCTCCACATTGCTTCTGTTCGTCCCTCCCCTAGCCGCGACGTAGATGCACCCGATCTCTCCAGGTCCCCGACCTGCCACCCGCGTGTGGGGCCCACTCCCGGGAGTGGGCCCCACACCGCCTACCTACGTAACTACCTTCTCAGCACTAGCGGTCCACACGACTACGTGCCGCGTGAATCGAACGCTATTTTTTCTTTCGCTGCGTTTTCCGCTTCTATTTTGGCATTACCGATCTGTTCGGCTACTTCGCCTTCCAGCTTGAGTTCCGCTTTGCCTTCTTTGAGCACGCCACCTTCCCAATAGAAGAATGTTTTAATTGCGGGTGTAGGACATTCAATTTCATGCACGAACTTGTATGCTTCGGGTTCTACTATTTTACAGACTACGCCAGCAACGCCTACGATCCCAGGACCGTGTTCTTCGCCAGTTGCTTCTACAAATTTTCTGGTGCCTTTAAGGGTACAAAGACCCGTAAATTCCAGTTGAACGAAATGTTTGTTGCCTTTTTCCGTCGTCTTGAAAAGAACGCCTAGCGGCGGTTTTTCTTCTTCGGCCTGTTTTTTGGTGCCGGTATATACCAGTTCAGTATTGACCGAGACTTCTATAGTGCCGAACGGCACTTCCGGTGTCTGCACACTCCTTACTTCACACCCGAGGGCTGGTTTTTCCACTTTGCATTCTGTGAATTTGATTTTGGCCTTATCGGTGCCGGGCCAGCCACCAATGATTTCACCGGTCCCTGCGTCTTTTTTGCATTCGATCAAATCCGATCCCGTTTTGAGTTTCGTTACTCCACTCGTAAATTTGATCGGCCTCGTTTCACCGGCTAGCAAAGGAAACGATTCCCAGCCTGTCCCAGATGTTGAACATTCGCTGTTTGAAAATGTACCGGGGGTTGCTTTTTCGCACACCCACCAGTGTGGCCCGTTTTCTCGCCGCCGAGGCCGACGACACCCCAACCGCGCTCATGGCGAACACGGTCACCAAGCACAACCCAACTATCCTAAATCGCTTCAACATCGCACTTCTCCTTTTTCTCGTTGTTAGACCTCCGCCCCCCGAGCGTCCATCCTTGTGGCGCTCGAGGACCGGTCCTGCATGATGGACAACGCCTGCCGGCGTCGCGAGGAATCGACGAGCCCCGCCACGGAACGCGACACGACATCCGAGCGAGACCTCGTCTCATCGGACTCCGCGCGTCGTCGCGGAACCGGCCCGGCGGGCGTCCAACCGGCACGCCCACCGTGGCCCTGCATGCGCGAGCGGCACTCGACCGAGCCACCGACCCCGTACGCATTGGTTCCCTCTATCCACCATCGTGAGCATGCTCCCCCAAGTCGAGCCGCGATGTAAGCCACGTTTAGAAGGTTCTAAATCTAGAACAGTTCCGTCGCGGTCCCCAGACGACCGGGCTCGCCGGGACTGCGCCCATGACACCGTGCAGGTTCGCCGCCGGGGCTCCGTTCACGCTCGGCGGCACCGAGGCAGCGCCGGCTGCCGAGGCGCTCATCCTCTGGTGTACGCACACGCCCCGGCTACCGGTTCAGGGTCCGCGCCCGAGGCGCGGGCTCGAGATTGCCCCGGCGAGATCGGTGCACGAGCACCCGGGTCGGTGTGGCCCGGGCGCGTGGCGATAGTGCCGGAATGCCGCATCATACACTATGGGCATAGAATCGAATCGTTCGCTGTTACGCGATGGACACATGTTGCACCCGCCGGCGGCCGCGAGGCTGCGCGTGGGGGCGTGCCCACGGAGACGCCGGCTGCCGGGGCGCCCGTCCCGATCCCCGATCTGCCCGCGGCGCCGGCCCGCAGACGCTTGTCGTGTAAACTGCTCGGTGCTCCTGCCGGCCCCTCGCGGGTCGGTTGGATCGTTGTTAGGCGGCGCCGGGGCGTCCATCCTAAGCAGTACGCAGGCACCCCGGCGTCGTTTTCATCGTGACCGCGCGGGCACGGACCAGACAGGTCCGACGGGCGGTCCCCGGCGCACTGGCCGATCGGCGAGTCCTCAGAAACATTCTGTCTGACGTGGTACGCTGCGCTGACCAATGGGAGCAGGGGTCGCCACGGAGAGAAGCACCCCGGCGATGCGATCGCTGGTCAGCTGGTCGCTGCTGGGGCTGGTGATCGAGCGTCCGAGCTACGGGTATGAGCTGGTGCAGCGCTTCGAGCGCACGTACGGAGACGTGCTCGAGCTGTCGAGCCCGTCGCAGATCTACACGGCGCTCGACGCGCTGCAGCGCAGGTCCCTGATCGAGGTGCTCGCCGCCGGCGCGGCCCCCGGCGTGGTCGCCAGCCAAAGCCCCACTACCAGGCGACGGTCGAGGGCGTGCGCGGCTACCAGGACTGGCTGATCGCGCAGGCGCACGAGGAGCGCCGGCGCTCGCGGCTGTTCGCGCGCCAGATCGCGGCGCTCGAGCCCCCGCGGCACTCACCGTGATCGAGCACTACGAACAGGCGTGCCTGGATGAGGCGACAAAGACAGGCCCGCCGATCGCATCGCGGATGAGCCCACCGACTTCGCCGCCGGCTGGTGGACGAGGAGGACCGGCTGTCAGTCGGCGCGAGACTCGCGTGGCTCGAGTACGCGCGGCGGGAACTCAGGGCGCTCGAGGCTCGCGCGTCGGCGGCGATGACCCTGCTTGCGCTCGAGCACGTCGGCCGGCGCTACCGCCAGGGGCTGCTCGAGCACGTCGTGCTGCGCGACGTGTCGCTGGAGCTCGGCGCCGGCGAACTGGTCGCGGTGTGGGGCGTGCGGCGCTCCGGTCGCTCCACGCTGCTGCGCATCGCGGCCGGGATCGAGCGCCCGACACGGGCGTGGTGCGCTTCGAGGGCCGCGATCCGGCCGGGGCGGTGGCGCGCTCGGCGGCGGGATCGGCTACTGCCCGCGCGCGCGGGGCGGCACTGAGGCACGCGACGTGCTCGCCGAGCTGATGATCGCCCAGCTGGCGCGGGGGACCCCAACAGCCGGCACGCTCGCGCGCGTTCGCGGCGCTCGAGCGGGTCGACGCCGCGCAGTGCGCTTCGCGCATGCTGCGCGAGCTCGACACCGCCGAGACGGTGCGCGTGGTGCTCGCGCGCACGCTCGTGCTGGGCCGTCGCTGCTCGTGCTCGACGAGCCCACCGCGGGCGTTGATCTGCTCGCGCGCGACGGGGTCCTGTCGCTGCTGCGCTCGCTCGCCGACGAGGGCATCGCGGTGCTGATCGGCACCGGCGAGTCGAGCGGGCTCTCCGGCGCCGATCGCGCGCTGTCGCTGGCCGAGGGCGAGCTTCGCGGCAGCCCGCGCCCGAGCTCGCGCCGGTCGTGCCTCTGCGCCGCCGGGCGAGCGCGTGATCGGAGCCGGCTGGCGGTCGGAGGCGGCGAAGCCGAGCGCGACCCGGCAGGCCCGTACAGTAGGCACCGTGGTCATGCTCGAGCTGAGCGGGTGGTCAAGCGCTACCGCAGGGGCGGGGAGCAGGTCACGCGGTCGACGGCGTCAGCCTGACGCTCGAGGCCGGTGAGATGCTCGCCCTGCACGGGCCGAGCGGCTCGGGCAAGACGACCCTGCTGCTGCTGATCGCGACGCTGCTGTCACCCGACGAGGGCGCCATCCGCTTCGCCGGACGCGAGCTGTCGCGCTGTCGGAGAGCCAGGCGTGCGACTACCTGCAGCGCGATGTCGGGTTCGTCTACCAGAGCCCCAGCTCATGCCCCGCGTCTCGGCGCTCGAGAACGCCTGCATCAAGCTGCATGCTCGGCGGGATGGGCACGCGCGAGGCCCAGGCCCGCGCGCTGCCGTGGCTGCAGCGCGTCGGGCTCAGCCACCGATCACGCGCGGCGGACCCCGGAGCAGCTCTCCGGCGGCGAGCGCCAGCGCGTGGCGATCGCACGTGCGCTCGTGGGCGAGCCCAGGCTGATCCTCGCCGACGAGCCGACCGGGAACCTCGACAGCGCCCGCAGCAGGGAGATCGTCGAGCTGCTGCGCTCGATCGCCCACGAGCGCGGCGCCGCCGTGCTGCTCGTCACCCACGACCTGGAGGCGGCGAGCATCGCCGACCGCCACTGCACGCTGCGCGACGGACGGCTCACGGACGCTCACCCCGGCGAGCAGGTGGACGAGCCCGCAGCCCGGCGCCGCACCCGGTCATCGCGCGAGGGTGAGCGTTGCCACGCTCTGAGGCCCCGCGGGCGCGGGCGCTGATGCGGCCGGGCGCCCTGCTCTACCTCTACCGGCGCCGGCTGCGCGTGCACGCCGTGCAGGAGCTGCTCGCGGGCCTCGGCGTGGCGATCGCCGTGGCGCTCGTGTTCGCGACGATCCTCGCGAGCGGCGGCGTGGCCGGCTCGGCCGCCGAAGTGGTTCACGCGGTGACGGGTCCCGGCGACCCTGCAGCTGCGCGCACGCGGCGGCGACGGCTTCGACGAAAGCCTGCTCGGGCGCGTCGAACGCCTGCCCGGGCGTCGAGCAGGCCGCGCCGCTGCTGGAGCAGACCGCGACGATCGACAGGCACGGGCGGGCGGCACCTGACGGTCGACCTCGCCGGCGCCGACACGAGCCTGGTGGTGCTGGACGGACTCGCGCACACGCTGCCGATCGCGACGCTCTCAGCGGGCGGGATCGGTCTCTCCGGAGCGACCGCGCAGACGATCGACATCGCCTCCGCCGGCGCGGGCGCGGGCGGCACGCGGGCCGCTCGGTGTCGCTGCTGCTGCGCGGGCGAGCACTGCGCTGAAGGTCTCCGCGGTGCTCGGCCGCGAAGCGTTCGGCGCGCTCTCCCAGGCGGACGTGGCGGTGATGCCGCTGGCGGACCTGCAGCGGCTCGCCGGCCTGGACGGGCGCGTCACACGCATCCTCGTGCAGGCGGCGCCGGGACAGACGCCGCCGTGCGCCGAGAGCTGCAGACGCTCGCGGGCGGGCGTCTGGAGGTCGCCGCGGCCGACCAGGACGTCGGACTGCTGCGCCAGGCGCTGCGCCCGAGCGACCAGGCGAGCGCGTTCTTCGCAGCGATCAGCGCGCTGCTCGGGTTCCTGCTCGCGTTCAACGCGCTGCTGCTGACCGTTCCCGAGCGCCGCCAGGCGATCGCCGATCTGCGCCTGATCGGCGCCAAGCGCAGCGCGATCGTGCAGATGCTCTTCTTCCAGGCGCTGTGCCTCGGCGTCGTGGCCTCGCTCGTCGGACTGCTGGGCGGCTACGCGCTCTCGCGGGGCGTCTTTCACCAGTCGACCGGCTATCTCGCCGAGGCGTTCACGCTCGGCACGCGCACGGTCGTCACGGCGCAGCCGCTGCTCCTGGCCCTGCTCGGCGGGCGTGCTCGCCACGTGCCTGGCCTCGGCGGTGCCGCTGCTCGACCTGCGCCGCGGCGGGCGCGCTGGACGCCGTCTACCGCGAGGACGGCGTGCCCGGCAACATGCTCGCCCGAGGCGCGCAGCGGGATTGGCGATCGCCGCCGCGATCCTGCTGGCGGTCGCGACGGTGCTGTTCGCGAGCGCGCCCTCGCTGGCGCTGATCGCGTGCGCGCTGCTGGCGCTGGCGACCGTGCTCACGGTCCCGTTGACGTTCGCGGGCGTGCTGGGCGGCGCCCATGCGCTGGCGGAGCGCTTCCAGCGAGCTGACGATCCTGCCGGTGGCGCTCCCGTCGCTGCGAGCGACGACGCTGCGCTCGCTCGCGCTCGCCGCCACCGGCGCGGTCGCGCTGTTCGGCAGCGTCGCGCTGGGCGGCGCGCGCAGGGATCTGCTGCGCGGCATCGACGGCTTTGCCCACAGCTACGCGGCCGACGCGAGCATCTGGGTCGGCAAATCCGGGCGACAACCAGGCGACCGTCGACTTCCGGCGCGGACGGCCTTGCGCGGCGCATCGCCCGGATCGCAGGCGTCGCGAGCGTGCGCGCCTTCCAGGGAGGCTTCCTGGACGCTCGGCGAGCGGCGCGTGTGGATCATCGCGCGCCCGCCGGGCGCCGAGCGGGACGTGCTCGCCAGCCAGATCGCGGGCGGGAGCGCCGCGAGCGCCGTCGCGCGTCTGGGCGAAGGCGGCTGGATCGCCGTCTCCAAGCAGATCGCCGAAGAACGTCACGTCGGGGTCGGCGGCACGCTCACGCTGCCCACCCCGAGCGGCGAGGCGCCGTTTCGGGTCGCCGCGACCACGACCAACCTCGCCTGGAGCCCCGGGCGTGATCTTCATGAGCGCCGCCGACTACAGCCGCCTGTGGGCAGACCGGCACGCCCACCGCGCTCGGCGTCGAGCTCGCGCGCGGCGCGAGCGTCACGCGCGTGCGCCAGCGAGATCGAGCGCGCGCTCGGGCCCGCGAGCGGCCTGGAAGTGGTGACCGCCAGCGAACGCGAGGCGAGCATCGACGCGTTGACCAGCGAAGGGCTCGGCCAGCTCGGGGAGATATCGACGCTGCTGCTGGTCGCGGCGATCCTCGCGATGGCCGCGGCGCTGACCTCGGCCATCTGGCAGCGGCGCGTGGCGCTCGCCGCGCTGCGGCTCTCCGGAGTCAGGCCCGTCGCGTGCGGCTGATCCTGCTCGTCGAATCCGCGCTGATGCTCGGCGCCGGCTGCGTGACGGGAGCGCTCGCCGGCATCTACGGCCAGGTCATCATCGACGGCTATCTGAGACACGTGACGGGCTTTCCCGGTCGCGAGCCTGGCCGCGAGCCTGCGGCCGCTCGAGATCTTCGCGCTCGTGATCGTCGTCGCGCTCGCGATCGTGGCCGTCCCCGGCTGGTTCGCCTCCCGCGTCTCCCCGACCCTCGCCCTCAATGACTAGCCGCCCCGCACTGCTGCGCGCCAGCGCCCGCTACTGGAGCACCGTCGCGCCGATCGTGCGCGCCAGCTCGCCCGCTGGGAGCGGCCGCGCAGGCGATCCCGGACCCCATGCTGCGAGCGTTGGCGTGCGCAAGCTGAGCGAGGAGCGCTTCAACGTCGAGCTGGCGGCGACGCTGGCGACACGGCACCCCGCGCCCGCCGCGGGCAGGTCGTCGAGGCGATCGTCGCGCTGCAGGTCGCCTACGACTACCTCGACGTGCTGAGCGAGCAGCCCGTGGCGGACGATCTGCTGCTGACCCGCTGAGCGACGGGCGGCGCCTGTTCGGAGCGCTCCTCGACGCCCTCGCCGCGAGCGGCCCAGGGACACGGCGACTACTACCGTGGCCGCCCCGACTCCGCAGGACGGCGGCTACCTGCGCGAGCTGGTGGACACCGTCAGGCGCTGCGCTCGCGCGGTTGCCCGAGCGGACACGGTCGCCGGGGTCGCGCTGGCACAGCGCCGAGCGCTGCGCCGAGGCGCAGGTCCTCATCCATGCGGCGGCGCGCGGCGGGATCGCGGGGCTGGAGCGCTGGGCCAGGCGCGAAGCGAGCGGCACGAGCCTTGGCTGGCGGGAGTATCTCGCCGGCGCCGGCGCATCCGTGCTCGCCGTGCACGCCCTGATCGCCGCCGCGGCCGATGCGCGCACCACGCATCGCGACGCCGAGGCGATCGACGCGGTGTACCTGTCGATCGGCGCGCTGACGATGCTCGACAGCCTGCTCGACCGGGAGGAGGACATCGCCACCGGTCAGCTGGGATACGTCCAGTACTACGACGACCCCGAACTGATGGCGCGCGCTCGCGGGCGTCGCGCGCGGCGAGGAGCAGGGCGCGCGCGCTGCCCAACGGCGCGCACCACATCGATGACGCTCGCCGGCGTCGTGGCCTACTACACCTCCGCGCCGGCCGCGAGCAGGCGCGTCGCCCGGCCGGTGATGGCGCGGTCCGCGCAGAGCTGGCGGCGCTGATCATGCCCACGCTGGCGCTGATGCGGGCCTGGCGTCTGGCCAAGCGGGGGCGAGGCGCGCTGGCGAGAGGTATCGTCTTGGTGAACTCGCCGGAGCGGAGGAGAGCGTGATGTCGAGGCTGAAGCGGTCGGGAATCACGGCGGCGCTTCTCGCCGCCGCGGTTGCGCTGCCCGCCGCCACGGCCCACGCGGCGCGCACGTTGAAGGCGACCGACACGGCCCATCTGCACTACATCTCGGCGTCGGGCTCCCTGCTCCTACGAGGAAGGCGGGGCCTCCGGCACCCTCCCGGGCAGCATGCGCGTCCACTTCAACGTCGGCGCCATGTTCACCGGCAACTTCACGATCTATACCCGAGGCGGCACGATCAAGGGCCACGGGACGGCGACGCCGCGCGGCTCGGGCGTCTATGAAAGCTTCGCCGGCTCGCTCGTCGTCACCGGAGGCACCGGCCGCTTCGCGCACGCGCACGGCCGAACCGGGCTGTACGGCACGTTCAACCGCAACAACTACGGCCTGGTCGTGCAGACGACCGGCACGCTCTCGTACTGAGAACGCGTGTGGAAACGATCGGCACGCCCCGATGAACCCCTACCGATCGAAGATCGGCCGGCGGCGCTGGATCGCGCTGCTGGCGGCGGTCCTGCTCGGCCTGTGCGTTCCGGCCGCGGCACGGGCGGCGCCCTCGGCGAAGCTCGGCGCCGCGTTCGTCCCCGAGCGCCTGGGTCAGAGGACCACGCTCGGCTTCGCTTTCCCTTCGCCGCCCCCGCCGGCCAGGTGCCCCCCCCGCTGACCCAGATCGACTTCGCTACCCGAACAACCTCGGAATCGCCTTGAGCGGCCTCGGGCTGGCCACCTGCACCGCGCCAGATCCTCGAAGCCTCCGGCCTTTCGGGATGCCAAGAGAACTCGATCATGGGCTTCGGCGACGCGACCGCCGGGAATCTCGCTCGGCTCAACGATCGTCGCCGAGAGCGTGCCAATCACGATCCTGCGCGCCCCCGACGAAGAGGGCACATCGCGCGGTGCTGTTCAACGCCGCCGGCACGGCGCCGCTGAACACGACCGCCGTGTTCGCCGGCGCGCTGCTCCCGGCGCCGGCGCCGTTCGGCGGAAAGGTGAGCATCGGCGCTCCATTGATTCCGAAGCCTCCCCGGCGCCCCGGATGTCGCGATCGATGCAGTTGCACGCCACGATCGGCCCGAACGGCGTCACCTACTACGAACAGGTCGCGGGCAGAACCCTGGCCTACCAGCCGCCGGGGATCCTGCTGCCGGACGGCTGCCCGAAGGGCGGTTTTCCGTTCGCCGCCCAGTTCAGCTTCGTGGACGGCAGTGTGGCCAGCGCCCGCACCACGGACCCGCTGGCTCCGGTCAGGCGCCGAAATGCCCGCGCACCAGCGCGGCGACGTCCCTGATCGCCCACTGCCCCGGAGGATCGTCCGGCAGATCGACGCCGCACAGCACGAGCGGGGCCAGCGAGTCGGATGCGTGCAGCGAGCCGTGCGAGCCGCCGCCCACGTGCGCGGCGCCGCCCCAGTCGATGAACTCATAGCCGGGCGCGGCGCTCAGCAGGACCTCGCCCGAGGTCGGACAGGTGAGCGCTGACCACAGGCGCGCCAGCGCGTCGGGATAGGCGGGGGTCGCGAGGGTGTTATCGCCCCCGTGCACGGACGCGTCGAGCACCGACAGATCGCCGTCCACGTGCCAGCCACGCCGCGCACGTCGCGCAGATCCCCGCCGGGGGCGAAGCGCAGCTCGCCGCCGCCGGAGCCGGGGCCGGGCCGGGAGATGACGCCCTCGCTCGGGCGCTCGTGCGCGTCACGGGCCAGCCAGCAGATCAGCTCCACGCCCTCGATCCGGCCCGCGCGCGCCACGACGGACGCGCGCATCGCATCGCGCTCGTCGGGGTGCAGCGCATAGACCATCGCCGCGCGCTGGGACGGGCACACCGCGATCCGGGGCTCCATGTCACCGCTGTCCCGCGCGCGTGAGCCGGCCTGCTCGGATGGGGCCTCTTCGGACGAGCTCGTAGAACCTGCATCGGGGCGAACCTGCCCGCGTAAGCCTCCGATCGCGCTCAGCGCGCCGAGGACGGCCGAGCCACCGCTGGGCTGCAGCACCCCCAGCTCCGCCAGCTCTCCCTGCAGGTCGATCGTGTCGGTGACCAGCGCCTGGGAGTGGTCGGCCATCGCGATGAACGCGTGCTCGGCCAGGAACTCGTCGATCCCCCCGGCCGCCTCCATCACGCGCGCGAGCTGCAGGTCGGCGGCGGCGAGCGAGGTCAGCTGGCCGTCGGGGCCGTGCTTGTGGGAGTACCAGTCGTTGTCGGGCAGGCTCAGCAGCAGGAAGTCGAACAGGTCGTGCTCGACCATGTACTCAGACACGCAGCCCGAGTGGCGGTCGCGCACCCCCGGCATGCCCAGCGTCGAGCGGCAGCCGGTGCGCCGCGAGGCGAAGACGTCGGCGTAGAACAACTCGCGCGGGCCCATCACCGAGTGGCGTGCGATGGTGTTGGCGGCGAAGCGAGTGAGGGCCGTGTCGCGCTGGGGCTCGTGGCGGTGGCGCCCGCGATACATCAGGTAGGTCGTGCCGGCGGTGCGGACGTCCGCGTCGTCGAGGGACTCGAACACGGTCAGCGTCTCGGCCGCGAGATGCGCGCGGTTCATGTTGTAGACGGTGTCGGTCAGCTGCCGGGCGATCCCGAAGCGCTGGGCGGCGCGCAGGCTGGAGCCGTATTCGACGTAGCGCGACTCCGCGCGCGAGTACCAGTTCATGCCGGGGATCAGGTGCTCGTCCTGGGCGACGCCGGTGACGATCGAAGCGGCGCACACGGGCGTGACCGAGGGGAACGCCGCAACGCAGTCGGGGATGTAGGCGCCCCGCGCCAGCAGCCCGCCAGCACCGGCGCGGCCCCGGACTCGGCGGCGCGCACGAGCATCCCGGGCGCCATCGCGTCGATCACGCATAGACACGGAGGCTTCCTTGGGGGGCTTCATCACCGGCGGGGCGGGCCACAGAGGTGCGCAGGCCCGCGTAACGATCGTCGGATCCGCGCGCGCGGCCACGCCAGACGAACCACGCGAGCAGCGCTATCGCGACGTAGCCCAGGGGATGCAACAGCGCGACGAGGGCCGCGGTTACGAGGGAGGCGGCGTCGAGGTAGACGGTCAGGGCTTCGCGCGCGGCGCGGTCTGGCAGGCGTGTGCGTGCACGGGCGATGACGGGGCCGGACGCGCGCTGGGCCAGCGCCGCGGCGAGGATGCCACCGGCGAGACCGGGCCAGGAGGGGTCTCCGTGCGCGGAGAGCGTTCCCGCGAACAGCAGCGCCCCGGCACCCAGGCCGAGCCCGGCAATGGCCGCGGCCAACGGATCCGGGCGCGACGTGCGCCCCGCGCCCGTGTCGATCGTGGGCGCGAGACGAAAGACCAGTTGCAACACGTACGCAAGCACGAGCGCGACCGTGACGATCAGCAACCACCAGTCGGCCTCGAGAAAGTGGAACGCGTGGCCCGCAGGGCCGAAGCTGAAGCCCAGCGCCCCGGCCGATGCCAGCGCTCCGGCGAGCAGCAGCGGCAGGAACGGGCGCAGCCCGCAGGCGGCCGCCAGTCCGAGTCCCAGTCCGATGTAGAAGAACGTGCCGTTCATTGAGTCGCGCCAGAATAGTTGGTGGCTTGAGGGGGTCGGGCCGTGGATGGTCAGACGACGCACGCGAGCGCAGGCATGCTGGTTGCATGTCGAGCATCGTGGGTGGCGTATGGCGCCGCGGAACGGCCGCCTCAAGGCGGTGCGCTACCGTGCCGGGGATGCCCGGGCCAGACGATAGACGACGCGGTCGGCCGGCAGCGCACGAGCTGGCGCGTTACGAGGCGCTGTTCGCCGCGCGCACGCGCGGCATGAAAAGCTCGGCGATGCGCGAGATGATGGCGCTGACCGAACGCCCCGACGTGATCTCGCTGGCGGGGGGGCTGCCGGACACGAGCACGTTCGCGCCCGAGCTGTACGCCAAGCTGATGAGCCAGGTCGCGGCCGAGTCCACGGCGCGCGCGCTGCAGTACGGCCCGACCGAGGGGATGGCCGCGGCGGTCGATTGCATCGTCGAGGTGATGGCCGAGGAGAGCACCGTCGTCGATCCGGCCAGCGTGATCGTCACGACCGGCGGCCAGCAGGTGATCGACCTCGTCTGCAAGGCGCTGATCGACCCGGGCGACGTGATCGTCGCGGAGGCGCCCACCTACCCGGGCGCCGTGCCGACGTTCGGGGCCTATCAGGCCGACGTCGTGCAGATCGAGATGGACTCAGACGGGATGCCGATCGACGAGCTGGAGTCGGTGCTCGACCGGCTGGCCGGCGAAGGACGGCGGCCGAAGTTCATCTACACGATCCCCAACTTCCAGAACCCGGGCGGGGTGACGATGTCGCTTCCGCGCCGGCGGCGGCTGGTCGAGGTCGCGCGCGAGCGCGAGCTGCTGGTGCTGGAGGACAACCCGTACGGGCTGCTGCGCTACGAGGGCGAGCCGCTGCCGACGCTGTATTCGCTGGACGCCTCACTCAGCGCCGGGAATGGAAGCCCGCCCGCCCGCGACGGGGTCTCCTCGGACCTGGTCATCTATCTGGGCACGTTCTCGAAGATCCTCTCGCCGGGTCTGCGCCTGGGCTGGGCGGTCGCACCCCACGCGGTGCTGGAGAAGCTGAACCTTGGCAAGCAGGGCGCCGACCTGTGCAGCTCGCCGATGACCCAGCTGTTCGTGTCCGCCTACTTCGCCGAGCGTGGATCCGAATCCCACCCACCCCGTCCGGCCTGGATCGAGTACGTGGAGCGCCTGCGCGACCTGTACCGGCGCCGGCGCGACGTGATGCTGGAGTCGTTGGAGGAACACTTCGGTGGGCGGGCGTCGTGGACGCGACCGCAGGGCGGGCTGTTCGTGTGGGCGACGCTCGACGGTGTCGACACGACCGATCTGATGGCGCGCAGCCAGGGAGTCGCGTTCGTGCCGGGGCGATCTGCGTACATGGACGGGCGCAGCGGCTCGAGCTCGATGCGCCTGAACTTCGCGGGCGTACCGGATGAGGACATCCGCGAGGGCATCCGGCGGATCGGTAAGACCATGGGCGCGGACACCGGTATGTTCAGCGCATTGACCGGTGCAAAGGCAGGCCCGAGAACAGGCACCGCGGGCAAGGATGCGGCGGCGAGTCCAGATCTCACGGCCACGGTCAAGATTCCTGTCTCCGAGAAGCAGGGTAAGGGCTTGCGGCGGCACAAGCCATGAGTGCCGACAAGCCCGCGAGAACCGGCGCAAAGGGCAAGGGGCGGCGCGGCGGGCACCTGCGCGTTGCGGGAGAACCCGGGCCAGTTGCGGTCCTCAAGGGTGGAGGCTCGCTGGAGCGCACCGTCTCGCTGCGTTCCGGGGCGCGCGCTGAGAGCGCGCTGAAGCGCTTGGGGCACGAGGTGGTTGGGATCGATGCCGGCTCGGAGCTTGTGGCCGAGCTGCTCGAGTGCCAGCCCCACGCGGCATTCATTGCGCTGCACGGCAGCGACGGCGAGGACGGGACCGTGCAGGGGCTGTTGGAGACGATCGGCATCCCCTACACCGGCTCGGGGCCGGGGGCGTGCATGCGCTGCACCGACAAGGCCCTGGCGAAGTACCTGATGCGCGAGGCTCACATCCCCACGCCGGAGTTCGCCGCGTTCAAGGAGAGCGCGATACGGGACCTCGGTATCGCGGCGGCGCTGCCGATGCTGGAGCGGAGCATCGGGTTCCCGCTGGTCGTCAAGCCCGCCAGCCAGGGCTCGGCGCTGGGCGTCAAGTTCGCGCGCTCGCACGAGGAGCTGCCGGCGGCGATCGTGGGGGCGCTGTCGTATGACCGCAAGGTCGTGCTCGAGCGCTACGTGCGCGGGCGCGACCTGGCCGTGTCGGTGCTGGACTCAGAGACCCCCGGCGAGTCGCCGATCGCACTGCCGGTCGTGGAGGCGATCCCGCGCGAAGAGGAGTTCTACAACTACGAGTCCCGCTATGAGATCGGCATGACGACGTTCGTATGCCCGGCCGAGCTGCCCGACGGCGTGACCGAGCGCGCGCAGGAGCTGGCGCTGCAGACATACAGGCTGCTCGGCTGCCACGGGGTCGCGCGCGTGGACCTGATGCTGGAGGAGACCACGGGCGAGCTGACCGTGCTGGAGACGAACGTCGTGCCCGGCCTGACCGAAACGAGCCTGTTGCCGTTGGCCGCCGACGCCGCGGGAGTTGGGTTCGACGAACTGATCGAGCGAATCCTTTCCAGCGCGCTCACGCGCTGAGGGACGCGGTCACGGGCACGTGTCGCGGGGCACGACGCCCCGCCCCCCCCGCGCGGTCCGTGAACACACACGCGAGGATGCGGCCCAACCCCCAACCGACTCAGGAATCGCCCGCCGCAAAATCCTCGGGGGTGACCTGGTCCAGGAACTCCTTGAACTTCTCGACCACGTCCTCGGACTCCTCGACGTCGTGCTCGAACTCGATCGCGGACTCGGCGATGACCTCCTCGGCGGCGAAGATCGGCGCGCCCGAGCGCACGGCCAGGGCGATCGCGTCGCTGGGGCGGGAGTCGATCTCCAGCTCGCGGCCGTTGACGGAGAGGGTGATCGAGGCGAAGAACGTGTTCTCGCGCAGCTCGGTCACCGACACCTGGGTGCACTTGGCGTCGAGCTCGCCGAGGACGTCGATGAGCAGGTCGTGGGTCATCGGCCGGGGGGTGCCCGCCCCCTGGAGCTTCATCAGGATCGAGGCGGCCTCCGGGTGGCCGATCCAGATCGGCAGGAACTTGTTGCCGTCAACGGTCTTCAGCAGCACGATCGGCTGCTTGCCGACCATGTCGAAGCTGACGCCGTAGATGACCATCTCCTGCACGGGGAATCCTCCGATGGGGGCTTCCCAGAGTATAGGTGCCTCCCAGGGGCGGATCGAGCAGACGCGTGCCAAGGTCTACGGTTCTGAGCCGGTGTCGCTAAAGCTCCAGAGCTTGTTGCCGAGGAAGTTGAGGGGCGTGCTGGCAGCCAGGGCGAGCACCTCGGCGATGACCTTGTCCATGCCGGCGCTCTCCACCAGGATCCGCAGCACGAGCAGATTGCACCCCAGCGCCACGAGGGTGACGACGAAGAAGCGCATCGCCTGAGCGTGCACCTGTCCAGCGCCCGCCCTGAACGTCCAGTGGCGGTTCCAGACGAAGTTGTTCGCGGCCGCGACGATCCATGCCACGGTCTCGGCCACCAGATACTCGACCCCGAGCCTCTTGACGAGGAGGGCGTACAGGATCAGGTTGACCGCATACCCGCTGGCGCCGACGATCGAGAAGCGGATGAGCTGCAGCCAGTTGGCGGGCTTGCGCATCCCGTGCAGGAGCCGGATGTGCGGGCGAATGTCCACGGACGCCGGCCCGCTCGCGCGTGGGACGTCCACGACGGTGACGGCGTCGTCGTGCATCCGATCCAGGTTAGCGACCCGAGTGGGCGGACGGCGCCGGAAGGACGCGCGGGCGTGCAGGACGCATGGCGGCTGCCACGAACAGGACGGCATGGGCGCTAGCCTTACGACGATGAGGGCTGCGCAAATGGCCATGCTCGGCTGCCTGGCGACGGGGGCGATCGCGCTCGCCGGCTGCGGGGAAGCCCAGGTCGGCGACCCGGCGAGCGTCGTGCAGGGGTCAAAGGCGAGTGCCAAAGCGCCGGCACCGTCCGTGGCGCGCGCGGGCGCAGGGGTCGCGCACGAGGTGGCGGACCCCGAAGAAGCCAACAGCTTTCCCCTGCCGGCAGCGTCGGTGCAGCGTCATCGATCGGCCACCTCGCCCAGCGCGGCGGGTGAAGCCGCGGTCGCGCCGGGGGCGCCGTCGGACGCGGAAATTCGCAAGGAGCTGGGCGAAGAGGAACAGGCCAAGGCCCGCGAACGGACGGCGCGCCAGCGCGTGCTCACGCCGGTCGCGGGAGGGTTCTCGGTCGGCGGGAACGGCACGATCCCGATCCCGACCAACGTGCCCGAAGCCGTGCAGCGGGTGGTCGCCGGCGGCAATGCGATCGCCGACTTCCCCTACATCTGGGGCGGCGGGCACGCGTCGTTCATCGCCAACGGGTATGACTGCTCGGGCTCGGTCAGCTACGCGCTGGCCGCCGGCGGGCTGCTCGGCGCCCCGCTTGTCTCAGGCGATCTCGCCACGTGGGGAGAACCCGGCCCGGGGCGCTGGATCACGATCTATGCCAACGCGGGCCACACGTTCATGAACGTGGACGGCATCTGGTTCGACACCGCGGGACGCAGCGGGCCGTATGCGTCGCGCTGGCTGCTCTCCACGCCGCCGCTGGCAGGCTACGCCGTGCGCCACCCGCCGGGGATGTAGGCGGGTGGCGGGGCAGGCGTGATCGCGGGGTTGAGCCTGTTCGCGGCAGGGCTCCTCGTCCCGTTCGCGCTGGACGGGGAAGCGGCCGTCGAAACCGGGGGCAACGGGACCGCGATCGCGATCGTCTCGGTGGTGTCGATCGCCGGCGGCTACGTGCTGCTGTACGTGCTGTGGCGGTACGTGTTCAGCGAGAAAGCGAAACTCAAGCGCCGCGAACCGCCCGACCGGGGGGGCTGAGCCGGGGACCGCCAGGGTTCGTGTGGGGCCCTCAGCGCAAGGTGAACGTGCTGAGGACCGTGGTGGTCCCGCCCGAGGAGTTGCGCACGTTCAGGCGCAGCATCAGCGAGACCCTGCCCAGGCGGCGCAGACGCTTGCCGGTGATCTTGCCGAACTGGATCTTGAGCGCGCCGCGCCCGCCGCGTGTGGTGATCAGAATCGCTTTGCCGATCACCACCTGCGGGAGCGTGCCGGCGGGCAGACCCGTTGCGAGCGGGGAATGCAGACCCAGACGGTGCGCGATCGAAGCCGCCAGCAGCACTTCAAAGTGGCCGGCCACCTGCTGGTTGACCGAATAGCTGACGACCAGCCCCTTGCGCGTGGTCTTTCCCAGCGAGCTCGGCACGGCGGCCGCACTGGCGACGGGGGCCGGGCCGGGGGTTTTGACGGTTGAGCCGGGTGTGGTGGAGCCCGCGGTGCTTGTGCCGGGGGTTGAGGCGTGTCGCGCCGGAGCCGGGCCGGTGCGCCGAGCCGGTGCCGCCTGAGCCTTTTTCTTCAGGGCCGTTCGGACCGTTTACGGTGATCGCTTCGGTGAAGCTGGCTTCGTTGCCGCCCGTGTCGATGACTGTCAGCGTGACTTCATATTCGCCACCGTACTGGTAGGAGTGGAATACGCTGGCGGCGCAGGGGGTTAGCCACGTGGGGCAGGGCGAGGTTTCGGGGGGGTTCTGCGTGGGAGCGCCCGGAGCGTAACCGGTGACTTCCGAGCGAGCCGTCGCCGAAGTTCCATTTATAGGTGGCGTAGGTGTCTTTTGGAGTCGTGCCCGGTGTAGGCGGTGCCCTCGTTGAGGGTGATGTCCGACTCCATCCCGTCGAAGCCGACGATTTCACCGGAGTTGACCGGGTTGGGAGCGGTGAATTTCGGTGCGAGACTGATGCCGCCGAGACAGGGGATCCCGGGATAGGGCAGCTTCAGCGAGGCCAGGTTGAAGGCGTTGTTCAGGTAGTAGCTGCCGCCGCCCAGCGACTGGTTGGAGAGGGTACCGGCGAACGTTTCCGGGATTGGCAGTCGCGCTCGCCACTTCGCGGCCGTTGGCGAAGAAGTTGCGGCACTCGTCGGTCGCCTCGTTGCCGCTGGGGTCCTTCCATGCATTGAGCAGCGGGTCGGTGACGATGTTCTGCTGCTCGGCGGCGATCTGGCTGATCATCAGATCGGCCAGGCCGGTGTCGCAGTAGCCGTCCAGGCTTGGGCACGATCCCTGGTTGGGCTCCTGCTGGTGAGGGCCTTCTAGGAGCGCGGCCTTTTCCGCTTCCTTTTCGCTTTTTTACTGCTTCTTCTTTTCTTCGTTCTTGGATGTTCTTCTTCTTCGTTTCTTTTGCTTGCTGTTTCCTTCGTGGTTTCGATGTTCTTTTCCTTCGTCTTCTCCTGTTTCTCGAGCGGCTGGCTGTTGCTCGGTTCCAAGCCCCCGTCCTGACACTTGTATCCTTCAGTCGCCGTCTGATCGACTGGCGGCGAGATGACCGTCTCCAAAGCCGCCCGCGATCCACGGGATCGCCGCGTAGAGAATCGTGCTGGTGCCACCGTTGCGGGGTTGCCCGGGTTTATATCTGAGTGGTAGCTGCAGAAGCTGTTTTCATAACTTGTTCCAGTCGGCATGCCTTCGTAGTCAGAGCAGTGACCCGTGGTGCCGCCCCCGTCGAGGCAGACGGTGACACCGGGAGGAGTGAGCAGGTAGAAGATCGTGCCCATGCCCGTCGGGCAGATGATGATCGGCGATGAACAGCTTCAGCTCGTTTCGATCTGCGCGTTGGTGATGCACGTGATCTTGTCGGGTTCGCTCCAGGGGTAGTTGATGCCTTCCAGCGGATGCGGGTCGACGCAGGTTTTGGCCGGATATGGATCGGTGTCCGTGTAGGCGCCCATGAACGTGGACTTGTACAGACGCGTGCTGATTGGCGGTCGGTGTACTGGGCGTCGACCGCGAACACGCTGGCGAGCGATCCGCTGGCGGCGCCCATGTTCTGGAAGAAGCTCGTCGATCAGTTCCTGCCAGTCGCTGTGATAGTTAGTCGGTCGGGTCCCAGTAGATCGCGTAGGTTTTGTTGGATGGCAGAACGGCATTGCCGCTTCAGGTTGGCGAAATGTTCGCGGTTCCGCGTCGCCAGCACCCACGGACAGGTCGTGTGCTGCGCGGCTGCAGACCGACCTTAGTCTCCGGGACCTTTGCTCACGACGGCGCCCGCGGAGAGCGCAGAGGACCAGCGAGCGAGAGGCAGAACGCGGTCAGCGTCGCCGGCCAGAAGCATGGAGGGGCGCCGAGCGCCGCGCCGCGGGAGCGTACGAGCAAAGATGATCACGAGCCCATCATCGGCAGCACCCGCTCGATGCCTTAGCCCCGGCGGACGGACTTGCCAGATGGCTTGCCGCGCGGGCGTGCGGGGCGCACGATCAGCGCGCGGGGCGCTACGCTCGCCGGCATGCGCCCCATCCCCACGGCGCCAGTAGCCGCCGGCACGTTCGTGCTCGCGTACGCGGTCGTCGAAAGCACCGGCTCCCGGCCGCTGGGCGGCATCGTGCTGCTGATCGGCGGCGCCTGGTGCGGCCGGGCGTGGACGGCGCGTAACGGATCGCGGACGGCGGCGAGGCTCCTCGGAGTGGCGCTCGGCGCGTTCGTCGCGTCCCATCTGCTCGCGCTGGCGATCGGCGCGTGGCCGTCGGTGCTGCTCGTCGCCGCGGCGATGGCCGCGGTCGCCTGGACGCAGGCGGACGCGCGGGCGGTCGGCACAGGCGCCGTGTGACCGGACAGACGACCGATGGGCGAAACTGGGCATAGTGCGAACCGGGCAGATGGCGCCGAGTTCGAGGGTTGGGCGCTGGATGTCGGAAGGTAGGAAGTTCATGCCGCGTCGTGCGCGCAATTCAGCAACAGCACTGCTCGGACTGGCGCCAACATCGAGGCGAAGCTGCTGATGCTGGGACACGCCTTCGAGCGTGTCGGGTGCATGCGTGTCGAGCTCAAGACCGATGCTCGCAACGAGCGCTCACGCGCGGCGCTTGAGGCGCTGCCCGCCCAGTTCGAGGGGATCTTCCGCAGGCACATGGTGACCACGAACGTCGGCGTGCGCGACTCCACGTACTACAGCATCACCGACAAGGAGTGGCCACAGGTGCGCCTCAATCTCGAACGCCGGCTCCTTGCAGCCCATCAGCGCCGTGACAACCGATGACCGCAGGTCAGCGTGGCGGCTGCTCGCCGTCGTGGTAGTCGACGGTGTCGCTGTCGCGGGTGGCCATCCGTATGCACTGTCGGTTAGGCTGGCCGGCGACCGATGGCTGAACATGCCTCGCATCCGATGTTCGCCAGAATCTATGTGATGGTCGCGAAGATGAGCGAGCGTCGCGGCGGCGCCGAGCATCGCCGCAAGCTGCTCACTGGCCTGCAGGGCCGAGTGGTGGAGGTGGGCGCGGGCAGCGGCGCGAACTTCCGGCACTACCCGCCCTCGGTCAACGAGGTCATCGCCGTCGAGCCAGAGCCCTATCTGCGCGAGCGCGCCGAGCGCGCCGCATCGGAGGCACCCGTTTCGGTCTCTGTGGCGCACGGTGGCGCCGATCGCCTTCCCGGCGAGGCGGAATCGTTCGACGCCGGGGTTGTTGCGCTTGTGCTCTGCACCGTGCCCGATCAGCGGTCGGCGCTGGCGGAGCTCTACCGTGTGATCCGCCCCGGTGGTGAGCTGCGCTTCTACGAGCATGTGCTCGCCCACTCCAGATGGGAGGCTCGCTTTCAGCGGTTCTCCGATGCCACCTTCTGGCCCCGTCTCGCGGGCGGTTGTCACCTGGCGCGCGACACGACAGCCGCTATCGAACGGGCGGGGTTTCAGATCGAGACGTTCGAGCGCTTCCCGTTCAGCCCCGCACCGTTCCTGCCGCCCGATCCGCATGTGCTCGGCGTGGCGCGCCGTTCCTGATGACCACCCGCCTGATTTCGCTCGGACCGCCTCGGTCAGCCGGGACAGTCGATCCAGCGGTAGATCAGGGGCAGGCGCTGAGCGTCAGCATGAAGCGTTGGAAGGCCCTTCTCGTGCGCGCGGGCGACCATCGCACTCGAGCAGTCGATAACCAGTGGCTCCCACCCCTCCTCGCGCCTGAGCGCCAGCGCGTAGTTGCCGGTGTCGCCGCCGATGTCGGCGAGACGGGGACCGGGTGCCCCGGCGAGCGCCGCGCGCAGCGGCGTCAGCACCGAGGGGCTCGCGGAGCGTGTGCGGTCGTAGCTCCTTGCCTGGCTAGAATAGTCGTCCAGGACGCCCACGGCAGGGATCAGCGGAGCTCGATCAGACGGGACGCCACAACATCAGCGACAGTGAGGATGCCCTTGAGCGGCAGCGTCAACAGCCGGACGAGCGCACCGCGTACGGGGCTTCGCCTGGCCGCCAGCGGCGGGCCGATCGCGGAGGCGAACATGGCGATGTTCACGAGCGGGCGAATCAGGACTCTGATCTCGGCGATCTTGCCCTGCTCGTCATAGCATGCTCGTTGTGGTTCCGGGCTGGCGGTTGAGCAGGACAGCGACTTGTGCTCTCGCATAGTCTGCACTCGCCGTGGAAGCCGAGACGAATGAGCAGGAGCCGCTCGCGCTTCTTGATCGCTGGCTCGCAGACGCGCGGACGGCAGACGTGCCCGAGCCGGGAGCGACGGCGTTCGTGACGGTCGGACAGGACGGGCGACCCTCGGCACGGACTGTGCTGCTCAAGCGCCTGGCGGACGATGCTCTCGTGTTCACCTCGGCGCTGTGGACACGCAAGGCACGCGATATCGAGGCCAATCCGAACGTGTCGCTGCTCTTCTACTGGCCGTCGGTCGGACGGCAGGTACACATCGCGGGACAGGCGATCGTGGCTGAGCGGGAGCTCACGGTGGAGCTGTTCGCGCAGCGCGAGCGCTCCCACCAAGTGCAGACGCTCGTATCGCGTCAGGGCGAGCCAATCGAGGACATCGCGCCGCTGCGCGCCAGGCACGCTCATCTGATGGAGGTGATGGAGAGCGCGCCCAAATGTCCGCCGGACTGGGGCGCCATTCGCGTGGTCCCGGAGGCGGTCGAGTTCTGGACGCAGGCGCCCGACCGCATGCACGACCGGCTGCTGTACGAGCGAGACGGCGAGGGGTGGCGCACTACGCGCCTGGCGCCGTGAGCGTGTCATCTCCCACGATCGCGCAGACCCGATCGTGGCCTCGACGGCACCGACGGGGGCTGGTCGTCGGGAGTGTCGTGCTGATACTCGTCTTGCTCGCCGCAGGCGCTGGGGTGAGCTGGTACTTCTCCTCGAAAGCGTTGGTGCCCGACCATTCGGGTCCGGACCATTCGGGACTGCCCACCGATGCCACCGTCAAGGCGCTCATGCCCGGCGAGGTCGTCCTCTCGCGGTCCGAATACACCCTGCGCCCTGGGGTGTACGGTCTGGACTGGAACGCCGGGCACGCGATTCTCGAAGGCGTGCTCAGCAGCAACGCCCACACCGTCACGCGACGGGTGAGCGCGGTGCACGGTCGCCTCGCTTCGGGGATGAAGGTCGCCCTCGACGCAAGCGTCTATGCGGGCAATCCCAGAGAAGCGCTGGGCCTGCCGTTCGCCAACGTAAACGTCCCCAACGAACTCGGGCCGATGCCGGCCTGGCTGATCCCTGGACGAACGCACACGTGGGCGATCTTCGTGCATGGCATCAATGGCAGCCGCAACCTCGGCCTGCGCATCGCGCCGACGCTGCACGACGACGGGCTGCCCACCCTGCTGATCACCTACCGCGAGGATATAGGCGCTCCCGCGAGCCCGGATGGATTGCACCACATGGGTCTCACCGAGTGGCACGACCTGCAGGCCGCCGCGCGCTACGCGCTCTCCCAGGGAGCACGGCGCCTGGTCCTGGTCGGCTACTCGATGGGCGGATCGATCGTCACCCGGTTCATGGAGCGCTCCTCCCTCGCGCACCGTGTCGCTGGCCTGGTTCTGGACGCCCCGGCGCTCGACTGGAAGGCGATCCTGTCCTTCAACGCGACCGAGATGGGACTGCCCTCGTTCGCCGCCGATCCGGTGGAGTGGATGATCGACGCGCGGATAGACCCCGACTGGGGCAGCCTCGACGCGCTGGATCATCCCGGCGACTTCCATCTCCCGATCCTGCTGTTCCACGGCACCGAAGACAAGCTCGTCCCGATCTCCACCAGCGACCAGTTCGCCTCCGAGCTCCGCCGCTGGGTCACCTACTACCGCGTGCCCCACGCCGGCCACACAGAGTCCTGGAACGTCGATCCCGGGCGCTACGACCAGCGGCTCACGACGTTTCTGGCTCGCATCGGCGCATGACGGACGACACTCACGCCGCCGGCGTGACAGCGTGCGCAACGACAAGGCGTCAGCCGTGCGGTGCGGAGTGAGCTTCTCCCGCGATTCGCTCCCAGGCGAGGATTGCGGCCCTCACGTGGTCGATCCCCGCTTGCAGCGTCTGGAGCGGACCACGCTGATTGTCGCCCGCGACCTGGCCGCCGCCCGTGGCCGCGGCAAGCATCGTTTCGTAGGACTCCAACAGCGGTCGCAGCACGGCTAGCTGCGCCTCGGCCAGAGCTGAGGGGTTGGCGCCGAAGAACAGCTTCAGCAACGCCAGGTCGCGCAGCTCAGTGAACTGGTCGGTGGGGGTGGCGATCCACTGCGCGAGGGCCTCGTGTCCGCGTTTTGTCAGCGCGTAGCGCTTGCGCCGGCGCCCGTCCGGCTCCCGGTGCTCGGTCAGGTAGCCGGCCTGGGTCAGGCGTGCGGGCTCGGCGTGCAGCTGGGAGCGGTGCAGCGACCAGAAATGCCCGATCGACCCGTTCGACCATCTGCTTGAGCCGGTACGGCGTCGCCTCGCCGGCCTGAGCCAGCAGCCCGAGAACGATGTAGGACGTTGGTGTCAGCTCGATCTCTTGCATGCCGACCCCAAGTGTAGTACCTTACAGACCGTCTGTCTAAGACAAGTCCAAAGCGAGAGGAGCACCGATGCCACAGCAACACGCCCCCGCCGCGCCCCACTTCGACCTGCTCGGGCTCTCACGGCAGCTCGGGCTTGCTCCTGAGTCATGCAAACGATCGCCATTGCCACTGCCACCAAGGCCGTGCTGCTCGCCGACGCCGTCATGTTCCTGTGGGCGCTGCTGCTAGGCGTCTGGAAGTACGAGCAGATCGCCACGACCGAGGATCATCTCGCTCACCCCTATGTCGACATCGCCCACCGCGTCGCGCTGTTCTACAGCTTCGCCCTGCTGCTGATCGCCACCTTCGTGCAGCTGAGCGGCTTCAGCGAGCGCGTGAACCTGCTCGCCGCGGGCGCGATGGCGTTCTACTTCTTCGCAGCCACAGCCGGCGATGCGCTTCACGGTTACAGGCGCGACACCGAGAACCAGTTCCGCGATCCCGCACGGGGACTGCCCCCCTTCATGATCACGCTGATCGTCGCCGAGATCGGCGGCTGGCTGGTGCTGGTCGCCGGATTCCTCGACGGACAGGTCTTCTGAGCGGGGGATCGCGGGTCCGATGCAAACGAGTGGGGCGACAGTGGACGATCAACCGGCGCCGCGGGAGCGCAAGCGCAACCCCTTCACGAAGTCGGCTGGCGGCGGGCGAGCGCTCAGCGCCATGATGCTCCCGTTCTTCACGGTGTGGCCGCCACGCGGATTCGGCGTGCTCACGACGACGGGGCGGCGTACGGGAAAGACGCGCCGCAAGTGCGTTCGCGTCGTCAGGCTAGGCGATCGGGCGTACCTCGTGATGCTGGGACCGGCTCTCGTGGGAGGAGCCGGCCCCAAGGCCGTCGCGGCCTGGCTGTGGAACATTCGTGCCGACCCGCGCGTGCGCTTGCGAATCCGTGGCGGAACGTGCGCCGGCATCGCGCGGGAGCTCGAGGAGGGACCTGAGAAGGAGCTGGCGAGGGGGGCATACTGCGAGACCGTGCACGCGTTCGACTACGGCGAGTGCGACTTTCACACGAGCGGCCGGCCGACCCGCGCCAAGATCCAGCGGCTGCATTGCCACTGGTTCGACACCGGCATCCCGCTCGCGATCGACCTTGCGCCGCGCTCATGAGGCCGCTGCGCTCAGATCCTCCAGTGTGGCACTGCGATGATCGGCGGCGGGCATCCTCCCCGCAGTCTCTCATCGTCGCCGCCTCGCGGCCCTCACGCCAATCGCGCTGGCGTCCTCGAACGCGTCTCGCGGCGGGCGATCACCCCACGGTGGGTCAGTCATCGCGTCCCAGGTGCTTACTCCAGCGGTGGGCTCCCTCGCCGGCTACGCCACCAGCGCCGGCGATCTTTGGTCAGCGGTCGGGCCTTCGCGATCGCCTGGTTGGGCGTCCGCGCCTCGGTCGCGTAGACCTACTGGTACTCGGCCGAGTCGACGCCCTTGGGGGGATCGGTGGCGAACACGAGATAGCCGCGGTTGCGTACCCGCGCGGCGTTCTCGGCGATGCCGATCGCGCCGGCGCGCGCGAGCCTTGCCGAGGCGATGAGAAACAGCGCTCCCGCCGCGACCAGCAGCCAGCGATAGGTGTCGGCGGACGGATGGCCGAGGATCTTCTCCCACACGAGCAGCCACGCAACGAGCGATGCGAGTCCCGCGAGCAGGACTGCATTGGCACGCGCGCCCGCCGGCCGCGTAGCCCGCGAGCAGAGCGGTGAGAGCGAGCACTCCCGCGCCGTAGAGCACGTGGCGCGTGCTCGCGCCGGCCCAGTGCAGGAGCTCGAACAGCGCCACCGGCCACAGCAGGATCGCCGCCACCAGCAGCACCGACTGCCACGGCCGCGGCGTCTCGCTCCCCGTAGGCTCCAGCCCGCCGAGAGCCAGCACGTAGAGAACGACGGCAGGCACCAACGCCACCAGCAGCAGCGCGAACTCGCCCCACCCGTGATGGCCGGACTTGCGGATGAGCAGGGTCACCGCGCCGGCGACGAACAGCACCCCCCCGACGCTGCGCAGTAGATCCGGGACATCGCGCCTGGACAGCTGCATCATGCGCACACAATAACTCTCGCCCAGGCGGGCTCAGCGGAGTTCGCTGAGGAACGCGACCACGGCCTTGAACTTCGCCGGTGGCAGGTGCCTAAACGAGAGCATCGGAGCATGGGGGTCGATCAGCGCGTGTTCGATGCCGTGCCGGGAGAGCGTGGACCCGATGTGGGTGAGCGATGGACCCGGCCCCGTGCTGCCCGCTTGTCCGATGCGGTGGCACGCCAGGCATCCCGATTGGGCCACCACCATCCTGCCCTGTTCGAATTCGGCGAGCCGC
>CAWEFQ010000006.1:0-416329 GCA_963808385.1 uncultured Solirubrobacterales bacterium
GCCGAGCTGCTCGACCAGCTCCCCAGCCCCCAGACCGATAAGCCGGCTGCGCTCCACCTGCTTGTACTTGCCATCCTGTAGCTCGAGCCAGTCGACCGTGCGCTCCCGCGGGTCGACGATCAGCACCTCATCGACATCATGGTCCGCATAGAACGGGAGCTTCTCCCAAGTCTCGTCGTTCGGAGAAACGACCTCGATCACGAGAGCGGCCGTAGAGCTCCACACTCCCTCGGGAGGGCTGCGGTGCAAGGCGCCATCGGGCACGCGAAAGTCGTGTTCTGACTCGCCGATGTTGCACTGCCCGCTCACGGTCAGGCCGGCTTCATCGGCATGCGGTCCCAGCAGCCGAATCAGCTTGGCATCGATCGTGGCGTGCGGCCCCGATGGCGCTGGAACCATGTGGTAGACACCCTCCCAGATCTCATCGAGACGATCAAGTCCGGCCCGGCGCCGGTTCTCGAGCACCACGCCAAGACCTGCCGTCGGCGGATCCAACACCAGCGTGCGCATGTCCACAGGCTACCAGCGCAACGTCGCTCTGAGCGCATCCACCAGGAGGACCTCTGCCAGGCGCTGGCGCGCAGTCCCACCGCGGCAAGTACCAGGACGCCGGCGGACCCTCGCTGCGAGAGACGGCGGAGCTGCTCGACCGCTATGCGGTCCGGCCCCAAGAGCAACGAACCCGGGCGCGGGCATCACTCTCAATAAATATATATACGACGACAGCTGCTGAAGGACTCCACGAGCATCGAGCATGCGCGCGCCGCCTGGCAAGTGGAGCAGCGGGCGTGCATGAGCGCCGAGTTCCGCGCATTCGCCGCCAACCAGTCGAGCCCCGTGACCGTGTGGCTGCGGTCGCTGGCGCGGCTCGCGCACGGGGAGTGCGGCCAGCCGACGATCGCCGCGCGCGACGAGATCCTGTCGTTCTTCACGCAGCGGCTCGCCTGCCGAGCTTGACCGCAGTGGCGCCCTGGGCGGCAACGCGGCAGAGGTACCGCGCGCCGCTTGACACCCGCAGCATGGGGATTGCCGGGGCGCGAGATGGTGTTCGCTCCCTGGCCTCGGACCGGTCCGCGGCCTCTTGGTCAGGGCGTCGGCCGTACGCGCAGCCCGTAGTCCTCGGCCTCGCGCAGGATGTCCTCGCCGATCGGTGCGTCGCGACCGGCTGGCCAGCGCCCCGGTGGCACCTCGCCGGCTGTGTCGAAGAGCGCGTAGCTGATCAGCGGTAAGCCTGGCCACGGCCTCTGGAGTCCATCCGCCGCTGACCGCGCGCAGCGGAGAGCGTCACCGGCGCCACCCGCCGTTACGTCCGGGGCATAGACGAACATGTGTTCGATGTTTGGCGCGGATCTCTTCCGGCGTACGCAAGCTCGTCGCCGCCATGAACGCTCACCTATGCTGGCTGGGAAAGTTGGGTCGATCGCGTGCTCGTCGTGGCCTCGGTCGGGAGCAGGAGCGACAGCAGGCCGGCCGCGATGAGGAACGCCGCCGATACCCACAGGCACGCGGTGAGCCCATTCCATTGGTAGAGCAGTCCTGAGAGGATCGTGCCCGCGAGGCGCCCGATGGCGTTGGCCATGTAGTAGAAGCCGACGCTCATGGCGACCTTGTCGTTGTCGGCGTAGGCGAGGATGAGGTAGGAGTGCACCGCCGAGTTCATCGCGAATGCCACCCCAAAGGGAATCAGCCCCGCGATGATCGCGATCGTGGGGTCGACCCCGGCGCCCAGTGCCACAGCCATCGCCGCGGGGCATACCGCGACGCCGAGCGCGAGCCAGACAGCGGTCCTGCCGTCGGGCTCGCCGTCCGGGCCGTGGCCTCGGCGGCGAACGAAGCGCGGTGCGGCCGCCTGGACGGCGCCGTAGCCGATCACCCATACGGCGAGGAGGGTGCCCACCGCCCAGAAGCTCCAGCCCAGCTCGGAGTAGAGGAAGAACGGCAGGCCGACGACAAACCACACGTCGCGTGCCGCGAACAGGAGGATGCGAGCGGCCGCGAGAATGTTGACGGCGCGGTTGTTGGAGAACATCTTCGTGAACTTCGCGGTCTTGTCGGGGCGGCCGAGGTGTCCGTGCATCAAGCTCGAGGTGGTCACGAGCGCGATGAGCACGAGCGCCGCGAGCGCCAGCGCGGCGGTCTGGAACCCGAACAGCGTGAGCAGCAGGCCGCCGAGGAAGAAGCCGACTCCCTTCAGCGCGTTCTTCGACCCGGTCAGGATCGCGACCCAGCGGTACAGAGATGACTGGTCGCCCTCGGGCACGACCAGCTTGACGGCGCTCTTGGAGCTCATCTTGGTCAGGTCCTTGGCGATGCCCGAGAGTGCTTGAGAGGCCATGACGTAGGGCACGACCAGCAGCGATGCCGGCGCGAAGCCCAGCATCAGGAGCGCCAAGACCTGCACGGCGAGTCCCATGAAGAGGGTGATCTTCAGTCCGAGGCGAGCCGCGAGCCAGCCGCCGACGAGGTTCGTGACGATGCCCGCGATCTCGTACAGGACGAACAGCGAGGCGACCTGCAGCGGCGTGTAGCCGAGCTGGTCGAAGTAGAACAGGACGAGTGTCCGCGTCGCCCCGTCGACTAGCGTGTCCGCCCAGTACGCCCCGGTCACCAGGACGTAGTTGCGCAGGTCCCCGCGCCGCTGGGGTGCGGCGCCTGCGGCGGGCGCTGCCTTGCCGCTAGCCATCGGCCGCCCTGGCGGAGCCCGCGGTGCGTTCGTCGCCCGGGAGACTGTCCGCGACTGTGCGCGCGAGCTCGACCAGGCGGTTGGCATAGCCCCACTCGTTGTCGTACCACGCGAGGATCTTCACCTGCGTCTCGTCGGTGACGATCGTCGATGGCGCGTCGACGATGCCCGAGCGTGGATCGTCCTTGAAGTCGACCGACACGAGCGGCCGGCGCTCGTAGCCGAGGATGCCCGCCAGCGGCCCGGCGGCGGCCGCCGCCTCGAGCAGGCCGTTGACCTCCTCCACCGTCGTGGGGCGGGACACCTCGAACACGCAGTCCGTCAGCGATGCGTTGAGCAGTGGCACCCGCACCGCCAGGCCGTTCAGCTTGCCCTCGAGCTCTGGGAAGATCAGCCCGATCGCCGTGGCCGAGCCGGTCGTCGTGGGGATCAGCGAGACGCTCGCGGCGCGCGCCCTGCGCAGGTCCTTGTGCGGTGAATCGGCGATCGTCTGCGTGTTCGTCATGTCATGCAGCGTCGTGATCTGCCCGTGGCGGATTCCGGTCCCCTCGTGGATGACCTTCACGACGGGCGCCAGGCAGTTGGTCGTGCACGAGGCCGCCGTCAGCAGATGGTGGCGTTGTGGCTCATAGAGGTGGTCGTTTACGCCCACGACCACGTTCAATGCCTCCTCCTTTACAGGAGCGGCGACGATGACCTTGCGCACCCCCTGGCGGAAATAAGCGTCAAGGGCCGCCACGGTGCGAAACCTGCCAGAGCACTCGAGCACGATCTCGACGCCAAGCTCGCCCCACGGGACGTCGCCTGGCTCGGCGGCGGCGCTGTAGCCGAGCTCGATCCCGTTGACCGTCAGCACATCCCCGTCGCCATGCACGTCCTCAGACCAGCGCCCGTGGATCGAGTCGAACGTCAGCAGATGAGCCGCCGTCGCCGCGTCGCCGCGCAGCTCGTTGACGTGCGCAAACGCGAGCTCCTGCCACTCCCAGGCGGCACGCAGGGCCAGCCGTCCCATGCGCCCAAAGCCGTTGATGCCTACGCGTGCGCTCACGACGCGGATCATAATACATTGACAAGCATGATTGTTATTGATATATGTATATAGATGTCCGTCGATTTGGAGCTATCCCCCAAGACCAAGCGAGCCGCCGGCGAGCGCTGTTGCGAGCCGGTCGTCTACCCGGATGTGGCGCGCGAGGGTGCGCTGCGGATGGCCGTGGCCCGTGCCGTCCGACCGCGCACCCCGCGTGAGCTCCGCCGCCGGTCCCAGTGGGGTCTCGGCGGAGTCGCTGTCACCCGCTCCTGAAGCTCGCGGGGCTCCACAGCGGGATCCTACCGCCGGCTCGGCATGCGGAAGGTCAGGTACTCGTCGGACTCGATCAGGTGCTCGGCGCACAACCCCACGCCGCAGCGCCCGCAGACCGCGCCCGCGGACTGCACGCGGGGATGACAGTCCAAGCAATTCATCGGGTGACCTCGGCGACCCCGCGAACGGCGCTGGGGAGTGGCTCGGGCACCGGCACCGGCGACGCGCGGGCGGGCTCGTTGGGCCACCAACGTGGGCGCAGCCACAGCGCTACGTAGACCAGCGTCACCAGGACGGGCACCTCGATCAGCGGGCCGACGACGCCGGCGAGCGCCTGCCCGGAGCTCGCGCCCCACACGCCGACGGCGACCGCGATCGCCAGCTCGAAATCGTTGGAGGCGACCGTGAACGCCATCGTGGCGGTCCTTTCGTACCCGAGGTTCATCGCCCGTCCGATAAGGAGGCCAACCGTCCACATGCCGGCGAAGTACGCCAGCAGCGGCAGCGCGATCCGCGCGACGGTCAACGGGTGGGCGGTGATGTGGTCGCCCTGGATCGCGAACAGCAGCACGATCGTGAACAGCAGCCCGTACAGCGTGATCGGCGCGATCCGCGGAATGACCGTTGACTCGAACCACTGGCGGCCGTGCGCGCGCAGCCCCCAGCGGCGCGTCATGTAGCCGGCGGCCAGCGGGATCCCCAGGAAGACCAGCACGGTCCGAGCGACCTCCCAGATCGAGACCTGGAAGCCCTGCGTGTCCAGGCCCAGCAGGTTCGGCAGGGCGTTGAGGTAGAACCAACCGAGCAGCGCGTAGGCGACCACCTGGAAGATCGCGTTGAAGACGACGAGGACGGCGGCGCGGTCGTTGTCGCCGCCGGCGAGGTCGTTCCAGACGAGCACCATCGCGATGCAGCGCGCCAGGCCGACCACGATCACGCCGGTGCGGTAGGCGGGCTGGTCGGCCAGGAACAGCCACGCCAGCGCGAACATAAGCGCCGGGCCGACGACCCAGGACAGCAACAGCGAGACGCCGAACATCCGTCCGTCGCCGCGCATCCGCCCCATGTCCTCGTAGCGCACCTTGGTGAGGACCGGGTACATCATCAGCAGCAGGCCGATCGCGATCGGCAATGAGACCGTCCCGATCTGCAGCTTGTCGAGGAAGTCGTTCAGCCCCGGCACCAGCGACCCGAGGCCCAGCCCGCCGGCCATCGCCACCGCAATCCACAACGGCAGGAAGCGATCCAGCGTCGAGAGACGGCGGATCACGGCCGCTTCGGCGGGATGGGCGGAGGCTTGGCTCATGAGAGCAGGTCGCAGGTGTCCTTGCGGAGGCACTCGCGGGTCTGCCGGTGGGCGAGGGTCATGATGTGCGTGCGCACACGCGCCCCGTCGAATTTCTCGAGGACCGCATCTGCACACGCGCGGATCTCCTCGGCTGGCTTGGTGTCGCCGAACTCCTTCGCGAGCATCGGCAACAGTCGCGTGAGGCGCATCTCGTGCGCGGTGCGATCGGTGCGGATCGCCTCGAGACGATCTCCGATCAGCTCCCGAATGTGCGCCTCGATTCCGTCGCGGATCGCGCGCACGTCCTCGATCGGCCTGCCCGCAGGGTCCGGTATGTCCCATGCCTCTACACGGGTCGCCACGTAGGGGCAAGCGTCGCCGCAGCCCATCGTGATCGCCCAATCGGCGTGAAGCTGCATCTCGATCGTGAGCTTCTTCGGTTTGCGCTCGGCGAGCTCGATCCCGACCTCGCGCATCGCCTCGACCACGGGCGGCCAGATCTCGGGCGCGGGTTCGGTGCCGGCGGACTCGGCGCGCACGTCCTCAGGGCCGTAACGCTCGAAAAACGCCTGGGCCATCTGCGAGCGCCCGGCGTTGTGGTTGCAGACGAACAACACGTAGCGGATCGGGCGCTCGCCAGGCTGCTGTTCGGTGGAGGGCACATCATCGGGGTACACGGCGCAGATCGTATTACATTGACAGACGTGATTGCTATTGATATATGTATATAGATGTCCGTCGATCTGGAGCTGGCCCCGAAGCACAAGCGAGCCGCCGGCGAGCGCTGTTGCGAGCCGGTCGTGTATCCCGACGTGGCGCGCGAGGGTGCGCTGCGGATGGCTGAGGTCGCCAAGGCCCTCGGTGACCCGATCCGGTTGCAGCTGGTCGACGTGCTGCGCAAGCACGCCGGCAAGGTCTGCGTGTGCGAGCTCGTGCCCCTCTTCGACATCTCTCAACCGACCCTCTCCCACCACCTGAAGAAGCTCCGCGACGCCGGGATCGTGGACTCCGAGCGTCAGGGCCTGTGGGCGTACTACTACGTCATCCCCAACGCACTGAAGGAGCTGTCCGCATGGCTGAGCTGACCGATGAGAGCACCGACATCCGCGAGACCGTCCGCGAGCGTTACGCCGCCGCCGCCCGTGCCGTCGGCGAGCACCAATCCTCCGGCGAGCCCACCCCAACCACGTCCACGTCTTCGTGCTGCGGCCCGAGCGTGTCCACGGCCGATGCGTCCGGCGAGCATGTGTTCGGCGGCGCGCTGTACGAGTCCGGCGAGGCGGCCGAGGCTCCCGAGACGGCGGTTGCGGCGTCGCTGGGGTGCGGTGTACCGACAGCCGTAGCCGACCTGAAGGAGGGAGAGACGGTCCTCGACCTGGGCTCCGGGGCAGGTACCGACCTACTGATATCCGCTCGCCGCGTTGGACCCACCGGGAAGGCGATCGGCCTTGACATGACCGATGAGATGCTTGCCCTCGCCCGCGATAACGCTCGCAAGGCCGAGGTAGAGAACGTGGAGCTCCACAAGGGATTCATCGAGGCGATCCCGCTTCCGAACGCGAGCGTCGACGTCGTTATCTCAAACTGCGTGCTGAACCTCTCCGGCGACAAGCCGCGGGTGTTGCGCGAGGTCGCGCGGGTCCTGCGCCCCGGAGGGCGCTTCGCCATCTCTGACGTGATCGCCGACGAGGACATGGACGACGCCACGCGCGCGGACATGCAGCAGTGGACAGGGTGCATCGCCGGGGCACTGACCCAGCGGGACTTTGAAGAGGCCCTTACGGACGCTGGTCTTGTGGACATCGAGATCCGCGAGACCCATCGTGTACACGAGCAAGCCGCCTCGGCGATCGTCCGCGCCCGCAAGCCAGGCGGGCCCGCGGCGTGAGCGAAGCGACGCACGAGGTTCATGGGGCGGTGTGTGCGATGCGCCACCAGCGGCGCATGATGCGCCGCCAAGGGTGCATGCCCGATTCGACTGATGCCCGTATCCCGGCGCATTATGCGCCGGGAATGGCGCATAGAGACATGGGCATACCGGGCCGGGGTCGAATCCGCCGGTGACGATCCTCACCAGGCAGGGATGAGGCGCAGCCGGCGGGCGCTCAGGATTCTGATTTGTTCACCGCGCCGGGCGTCTTGTTGTAGGCGCAGCGGAAGTTCTCGGCATTGATGACCGGCTCGGAGCCGGCGAAGCCGCCCTTCTGGCCGTCGCTGTAGACGGTCACGTACTGCAGCGATTCGGGCAGCGGATTGGCCGGCAGGGGGATCGGGTTGGCCTGGCCCTGGCGAGGATCCCCGGTCGCGCCTTCGCTGACGCCCTCGAACCCGGCGGCCGCCGACCCCGCTTCGGTCGTGACCAGCGTCGAGCTCATCTCGCGTTCGTCTTTCAAGCCGCGAGTCGGGTCCAGGTTCACGGTGGCGGTGAGCTGCGAGTCGTGGATCGTGGACTCGAGCTTCACGCGCGCCGCCGCGCCGAGCAGCTGCGAGGCCGAGGGCAGCCAGCCCCCTTCTTCCTCGCACGCCTTGCTCGCCCAGATGAAGTTGTTCTTGCCGACGTCCGCATTTGTCAGGGGGTAGGGCGCCGTCTCGAGGCACCAGCTGCCGAGGCCGACCGTGTCCGGCGGACACGTGCCTTCCAGCTGCGCCGCGGTCTTGCCGCCGACCCTGCTCGAGTCCTTCACCGTGGGGATCGCCGAGGCCGGGAACTTCCGGTTCTTGCCGAGCACCAGGATGCCGCCGGCGTGAGGCTGTGAGCTGATCGGGTGCCCGGCGATCGCGGCGAGCGACCGCGTGGCGTGCCGCGTCCGCCAGTCCCGTCGTGGAGAGCACGAGCGCGATCAGCGCGACGACCATCGCCGGCGATGGCATCCGGCGGCGGCGTGGTGGCCTCATGACGCCTGCTTGGGGTCGCGTCGCACCGGCGGGGTGCGCCGGATCTCATGCAGATCCTCGAGCGTCACCTCCTCGACGGTGGACAGCACGGCGTCGAGCGCCACGCCGGAGAGGGTCTCCTGCTCGAGCAGGGCCGCGGCGGTCTCCTCCACGGTGCTCCAGTTGCGATCGAGGATCGCCGCGGCCCGCGCCTCGGCGTCGCCGACCAGGCGCTCGACCTCGTTGTCGATCAGGTTCAGCGTCTCGGGCCCGACCGAGCCGAGGTCCTGCAGCGAGGCGCCGAGGAAGACCTCGCCGCTCTTCTCGCCGATCGTCACCAGACCCAGGGCCTCGGACATGCCGAAGGAGGTGACCATGCTGCGCGCGAGCGCGGTGGCCGCGTGCAGGTCGTCGTGGACGCTCGTGGAGGTGTGCCCGAACGCGATCCGCTCGCCGGCCAGGCCGGCGGCGATGACGATCAGCTGGCTCTGCAGGTCGGGCTTGGTCATGATGACCTGGTCGCGGTCGGAGAGCATGTGCGCGGCGGTGCCGAGCTGGCGCCCGCGCGCGACGATCGAGAGCTTGCGCGTCGAGGCCGTGTGTCCCAGCGCGTCGGTCACGACCGCGTGGGAGGCCTCGTGGATGGCGATCAGCCAGCGCTCCTGCTCGGTGAGGATGTGATGCTTGGCCGGACCGGCGACGACCCGATCGATCGCCTCGTCGAGGGTTGCCTGGTCGATCTCTGCGCGCCCGTCGCGCACGCTGAGCAGGGCTGCCTCGTTGATCACGTTGGCCAGCTCGGCGCCGCTGAAGCCCGGCGTCTGGCGCGCAACCTCTTCCAGCGAGGCGTCCGGCGCCAGCGGTCGCTTGCCGCCGTGCAGGCGCAGGATCTCGATGCGCCCGTGCACGTCGGGCACGTCGATCACCACCTGGCGATCGAAGCGTCCCGGGCGCAGCAGCGCGGGGTCGAGGATGTCGGGGCGGTTGGTGGCGCCCATCACCACGAGGCCGCCGTCGCCCGCGAAGCCGTCCATCTCGACGAGGATCTGGTTGAGCGTCTGCTCGCGCTCGTCGTTGCCCTGGCCGATGCCCGCGCCGCGCTTGCGCCCGGCCGCGTCGAGCTCGTCGATGAAGATGATCGCCGGCGAGGACTTGCGGGCCTTGCGGAAGAGGTCGCGCACGCGAGCCGCTCCGACGCCGACGAGCGACTCCACGAAGTCCGAGCCCGACACGGTGAAGAAGGACGCATCCGCTTCGCCGGCGACGGCCTTGGCGAGCAGTGTCTTGCCCGTGCCGGGCGGACCCACCAGGAGCACACCCTTGGGAGCGGCGGCGCCCACGGCCAGGTACTTGCTCGGATCGGCCAGGTAGTCGCGGATCTCGCGCAGCTCGGCCAGCGCTTCGCCGGCGCCCGCGACATCCGCGAAGGTGGTCCTGTCGCTCGTTCCCTTGCCCTTCTTACGCCCCTTGCCCGTGAACTGCGAGAAGCCGGCGATGCCGCCCGCCGCGCCGCCTTCGCCGCCCATGCGCATGAACAGCGAGAACAGGCAGACCAGCAGCAGGATCGGGATCAGGAACTGGACGACGATCGTCTTGGTGCCCTTGCCCGACTGCTGATCGACCGCGACGTTCGCGCCGCTATCGTCGAGTTCGCGCAGCAGCTGCTGGGTCAGCGCGCCCGAGGCGGGGTAGGAGGCCCACAGCAGGCGCGGCACCGGGACGGTGATGCCGGCGGCGGCGCCTCCGGAGCTGGAGCCGGCAGCTCCGGAGGTTCCGGGGATGGAGATCGTGGCGGAGGGCCGGGTCGTGATCTCGACGCGGTTGTCGTGATCGAGCAGCAGCGCATTTGAGATCTCGCGGTGTTTGGCCAGCTTCTGCACGGTGCTGAGCGGCGCCTGGGTCCCCGCGCTGCTCGGCCTGATGTCGCCCAGCAGCGTGGCGAAGGTGATCGCCAGCCCGATCGAGGCCAGCAGCAGGAACAGCGCCAGGGGATCGCGCAGGGCGATGCGGCGCGCGCTCTGCGCCACTTCGCCCAGCATCGCCAGCGCCGGGTTGCGACGGTGGGCCAGGCCCGAGCGCACGGTCGGCGCCTGCGAGCGCGTTCGGCCGTTGGGCGATGCGGGCTCCGGGGAGCCGCCCTGCTCAGCCGGGGCGCCGGGCTCGTGGGAGAAGTCGTTTCCGTCGGGGGAGTCGTCGAGTTCGTCTGTCATCTGATCTGGTTCGATCTGATCTGGTTCGTGTTTCTTTCTTTCGCGCTTGCGAAACGTCGGGGCAGGTCGGGGTCAGGGCAGGTCAGCGAGGTTTCCGGCAGGTCAGTCGGGCCGCCGATGCCGGTGGCTTGCGGTCCAGCCGCGCCAGCCTCACACGGCGCGGGTTGAAAATCAATGGCGTTCACAAAAACGACACATCGTGCAAACCTCCGCTCGACAGTCTTGCGCCCAAGGGGTGAGGTTCACCGCGCATACCGCACCGATCCACGCATCGAGTTGTTGCCACCCCCGGCACCTCCGGTGCCGACGCCATACCCAAGCCCGAAAATTGCGACAACAAAGGAGCAATCACGTGCGTGCGCACCGAACCCTCATCGTTTCCCTGATCCTCGCGCTCATCCTCGCCGTGCCGGCCGGCGCGGCGGCCAGGCGCCTGATCGTCGGCGGCTCGACCTCAGTGCTTCCACTGATGCAGAAACTCGCCAGCGCCTACCACAAGGCCTACCCGAGGATCCCCGCGCCGCAGGTCAGCGGAGGGCAGTCGGACATCGGCATCAGCGGCGCCGCCAACGGCAGCCTCGACGTCGGCGACTCATCGCGCGACCCGATCAAAGGCGTCGACCCCACGGGACTGCAGTTCACCAAGCTCGCCCGCGACGGCGTGTGCGTGATCACGAACGACAAGAACTCCATCTCCAACCTCTCCCAGCAGGAGGTCGAAGGCATCTTCACCGGGAAGATCCACGACTGGAGCGAAGTGCCGGGCGCGAAGGTCTCCGGCCCGATCGACCTGTTCCAGCGCGACGGCGCCTCCGGTACCGAGGACGCCTTCCAGCACATATTCCTCGGCGAATACCTGAAGATCGCGCCGAGCGCCGTGGCCGAGTCCTCCAACGGTCTCGAGCAGCTGCACGTCGAAAAGGACGAACACGGGGTCGGGTTCGTGTCCTTCGCCTACACCGCCGGCGTCAACCCCGTCGGATATCAGGGCATCGCCTGCAACCTGCGCAACGCCCGCTCCGGGCAGTACGAGGGCGTGCGTAACTTCTGGATGGTGACCAAAGGCGCGCCCAAAGGCGAAGCCGCCAAGTTCATCGCCTGGGTGACAAGCGGCAACAAGACCACCAAAGCGATCATCAACTCGAGCTGGATCGCAGTCCACTAGCGGGGATCGGACCCACTGACGACGGTGCCCGCCGGGGCTGCACATCGAGCTGTTCGTGCACGCCTCGGCGGAGCCTTCGGCGGTCCTGGCCGGGGCGCCGCCGCCGACCGGCGTGCCGAGCGCGTGCTCGGCACGCTCGCCGCGTTGACGCTGGTGCTCATCGTGGCGATGATCGTCACGGTGTTCATCAAGGCCTGGCCGTCGTTTCAGGCCAACGGGCTGAGCTGGTTCGGATCAGGCGGCAACGTCGACACACAGCTGCGGGCGATGGACGAAGGGACGGCGCTGCCCGGGCACTCGATCCTGTACCTGCGGGCGTGGCCGCTGATCTGGGGAACGATCATCACGACGGTCCCGGCGGTGCTGCTTGCGCTGGGGGTCTCCACCCTGGCGGCGATATTCATGACCGAGTTCGCCCCGGCGGCGGTCAGGCGGACACTCGAACCGGTCGTCAGGCTGCTCGCCGGCGTGCCGTCGGTCGTGTACGGCCTGGTCGGCATCCTCGCGCTCGCCCCGCTCATCAACGAACACCTGATCAGCGAGGCACGCAAGAAGTCAGTCGCCTACGTGGTGCAGCTGGAAGGCGCCGACCTGATGCTCGCGATCGTGATCCTGGCCGTGATGATCACACCGATCATGATCGCGCTGATCGCCGGCGCGCTGGCCTCGGTGCCGCCCTCCTGGAAGGAGGGCTCCGCGGCGCTTGGAGTCAACCGCTGGCGCACGATCGTGCGCGTGTCCCTGCGTACCGCCCGCCCGGCGATCGTCGCCGCGACCGTGCTCGCGACCGCCCGCGCGCTGGGCGAGGCGATCATGCTCTCGATGGTCTCGGGCGGTCGCGGGTTCGCCGCCAACCCGCTCGACGGCCTCACCTTCCTGTTCGAGCCGGTCAGGCCGCTGGCGGCGACGATCGTGCAGGAATCGGCGGGGCTGACGATCGGCCCGATGAGCCACACGCTCTACGCGATGGCCGCCGTCCTGCTCGTCTCGGCGGCCCTGCTGTCGGTCGCCGGCTGGGCCGCCAAGCAGCCGCTCAAGCGCTACGGGATCCGAGCCTGACATGGCCGCGGAAGGGCATCTGACATCGCCGCCCGCGGGTCTGCGCGTGGTGCGCCCGCCGCGCCAGAGCACCGCCTCCTGGCCGCTGCTCGACCGCGCCGGCTACCTGCTCTGCTGGGCGACCGGCATCGCGCTGTGCCTGATCGCGATCGGGATCGTCCTGTACATGCTGATCCAGGGGATCTCCTACCTGCGCCCGAGCCTGCTCGTGACCTCCCCCGCCCCCTCGCTGCAGCAGAGCAAGGCCGGGGGATTTCTCGATCCGATCGAGGGCACGTTCATCCTCACCGCTGTCGGCATCGCGATCGCCGCTCCGATCGGCGTGGCGCTGGCGACGTGGCTGAGCGAGTACGGCCGGCCGGTGAGGCTCGCGCGCGCGGTGGAGTCGGCGGTCGAGATCATCGCCGGCACGCCCAGCGTCGTGCTGGCGATCTTCGGGCTGCTCGTGTTCTCTCAGAGCGTGCTCGGATTCCTCTCTCAGAACACAGCCGGCGGGGCGGTCACCGGACAGTCGTTCCTCACCGCCGGCGCGATGATGGCGCTGCTCGCGCTGCCGCTGATCGTCGGCGCCACGCGCGAGGGCCTGGCCCAGGTCCCCGATCGCATGCGCGAGGCCTCCCACGGATTGGGCAAGACCCGCGCCACGACGATCCGCCACGTGCTGCTGCCATCGATCCGCCCGAACATCGCCGAAGGGGTCGTGCTCGGCATGGGCCGGATCATCGGCGACACCGCGATCGTGATCATCCTGCTCGGCGGGACGCTCAAAACCGAATCTCAGGGCGGCGCGCCGATCATCGGGCTGCTGCGCGGCACCGGCTCCACGCTGACGAACTACGTCTACTACAACTCGCCCGCCGGCGAGGGCAACGCCCATCAGAAGGCCTACGCCGCGGCGTTCGTGCTGCTGATGATCGTGCTGGCGCTCAACTTCGCCGTGACCCGTATCAGCGGCGGGACGTTCCTGATGGAGCAGGTGACGCCACCGCCCGTGCGGCGGATCGCCGTCGGCCGCGAGCCGAGAGTCATCGCGCCCGCGACGAGTCCCAACGGCCCGAGCACGGGCACTGTCGCGGCGCGGCCCTCCATCTCGGTCTCCGCACGCCTGCGCGCGGAGCGCCCACTGCTCGGCAGCGTGCGCGAGCGGATGCGCGTGGAATCGGTGTGGCTGGCCTACGGCGAGAACTGGGTCGTGCGCGACGTCAGCCTGCCCGTGCGCCAGGGCGAGGTGCTCGCGCTGATAGGAGCATCGGGCTCGGGCAAGACCACGCTGCTGCGCTCGCTGAACCGCCTGACCGAGATCACCGCCGGGGCGGCGCGCGCCGGTCAGATCACGCTCGACGGCCAGGATATTCACGAGCTGGAGGTCAACGCCCTGCGCCGGCGCGTGTCGATGGTGTTTCAGCAGCCAAATCCGTTCCCGATGAGCATCTTCGACAACGTCGCCTACGCCCTGGCCGAGCAGAGTCCCCCGCGTGGACGGCGCCGGCGGCGGCGCAGCGCCGAGCTCGAGCACGCCGTGAACGACGCGCTGCGCAGGGCGGGTCTGTATGAGGAGGTGGCTACAGACCTCGACCGCTCGGCGCTGAAGCTCTCCGGCGGCCAGCAGCAGCGGCTGTGCATCGCGCGCGCGCTCGCCGCCCAGCCCGAGGTGCTGCTGCTCGACGAGCCCTGCTCGGCCCTGGATCCGATCTCCACCGCGACGATCGAGGAGCTGATCGTGGGGCTGCGCGAGAGCGTGGCGATCGTGATCGTCACGCACAACCTCCAGCAGGCATTCCGCGTGGCCGACCACGTCGCGTTCATGCACCTCGGCGAGCTCGTCGAGTACGGACCCGGCGAGCAGGTGTTCGACCGTCCCGCCAAGCAGCGCACGCGCGAGTACATCGGCGGGGCGTTCGGGTGAGCCGGCGGCGCGGTGGCGCATCGAGTGAGCCGGCGCTGCCTGCTGGCGCTCGTGCTGATCGCGCTGGCGCTGAGCGGGTGCGGGACCACCCAGGAAGAGAGCGCGAAGCTCGAAAAGAGCGCCAAGCACTTTGCGCTGGCCCACAAGGGTCTGACGATCACACACGCGAGCACCCAGGTCCGCGTGCTGGACGCCACCGTGATCCACGGCTCCGAAGGCACCGCCGCGGCCGTGACCGTCAGCAACGTCTCCGCGCACGCGCTGCGCTCGGTGCCGATCGCGATCGCGGTCAGGAGCGCCGGCGGGCAGACGCTCTACCAGAACAACGCTCCGGGCCTCGAAGCGGCACTGACTCAGATTTCCTCGCTGCCCGCGCACGGCACCGTGACCTGGGTGGACGACCAGGTCCCCACCGCCGGGGGACCGGCGAGCGTGAGCGCGATCATCGGCGAAGTCCCGCCCGCGAGCGGGCCCGAACCACGGGTCGAAGTGCAGGGTGCGCACCTGGCCGAAGCCTCCACGGGCGAAGTCTCAGGCACGGTGCGCAACAGCTCGAGCGTCGCTCAGCAGCGTCTCGTCGTCTACGTGACCGCGCGCCACGGGGGCAAGATCGTCGCCGCCGGCAGGGCCATCCTGGGCGAAGTGGCGGCGGGCGCACCGGTCCCGTTCCACGCGTTTCTCGTGGGCAGCCCGGCCGGCGCGCGGTTGGAAGCAAGCGCTCCGGCGAGCACGTTCGGGTGAGGATGCGAGGCTGGCTCCTGTCGGCTCCATCCGTTCCGGAACGGGAACGGTCGCTGCACCCGGATGATGGCCGACCTGTACCTGTCCTGCATCGGAGCTGAGCCATTCACCTGGGGCGGCGCAAACCTCGATGTCGAGTTGGGGAAAGCCCGGGCGTGGCAACAAGGGACAGCTACTTGGTGAGTTCGGGACGAAAAGATCACCGGTTGTTGTTGATGTGTGGGATCAGCAGGGGATCTACGTTCTTGCCCACGAGTGGCAGGTTGTGTACGTCGGAAAGGCCGACAAGGTCTCCCTCGGGACACGACTCCGAACCCATCTGTCGGATGAACTGGCGGGCCGATGCACTCCCAGTTGTATCCGGGGTTTTCCGTTGTGGGAGTGTAGCGACCCCTCGTGACGGCTTGGGTCCGAACAGCCCGAACGGGGAGAGAGACTGACCCGCATAGGGACACACACCCTTGTCCTCTCTCCCCTCCCTCCCAAACCCGACTCGGATCGACCTTGACGCTCGTCCTGACCAGCGAAGATGGACGAGGCAGTCAGCTTCAAGAGTTGGTGCGCAAGCTCCAAGCCGCCAGGTCCGCTTCGACATTCCGACACACCCGGGCAAGCCGCTCTTTCGCCTGATCTACCGCAACGAGCCGTCGGATGGCGCGCCAGCGGAGTGTCGCTGGCTTGCGGTCGCTCCCCGAGCCGGTCTTCGAGCTCACCGCAGAGCGCAGCAACGCTCAGGCCCGACACCGTGAACGCCCCTCCCCTCCCCTCCTCCAAACCCGACCCGGATCTACTCGCGACACAGGACGGTCACGCGCCCAGGGTCACCTCTGGCTACGACGGTCGCGACTCTGCGACCATGCGCTTGTCGGCCTGCCGGCGCTTGCGCTTAGACACTCGCTTGGCTTCAGCTCGGGTCATCCACGCACCGCCGCCATTCTTCGCGCCAGCGTGCTCGGTCCTGATCCGCTCGTATGCCATGGGCTGATCTTAGACGCGTCGGTCAGCCGGCAGCGACCAGCAGCGACGCGCCGGCGTAGATGTGCGCTGGCGTGTCCTTAACGGCCTTGCCGACGAGCTTGGGCTCCTGGCCGACGGGCGCGATGTCGATCGCGAACTCAAGGCCGGTGGCCGCCGTGATCTTCACGAGGGTCTCGATCTGCGGGTTCTTCTCACCCGACTCGAGCTCGACCACGCGCGGCTGGCTTACGCCCAAGCGCTCGGCGAGCGCACGCTGCGAGAGATCGTGATCGAAGCGGTAACCGGACAGACGAGCGGCGACCATGCGCGCCAACGCCAAGCGCTCCCACTCAGCCGCGAACTCCGGGTCTGCGGCCAGCTCAGCAGACAGCAGCTCTTCATGGGTCTTCGTGCCCTTCGGGAATCTCGTGGGTGCGGTAGCCATAGCGGACATGATAAGCCAAAACTTATCGAACTTCAAGAGGCGGCCCGGCATACCGCGTGACTCGGACGTGAGCGCGGGCCACCAATGCCGAGAAGTTCTCATGGCGGTCGAACGCCAAGACCACGTAGACAGACCCAAAGCGCCGATAGAGCGCGCGCCAGTCGCTGTTGCCACGCCGCGGACGCAGCTCGCACAGCCCAGCGGCGGCCGCCCCCCGCAAAGGCTTCATGTGAGGCGGCGGCAGACGCTCGCCAAGCTCGCGTAGCTTGTCCACGGCATTGAAGATCGCCTTGCGCTCCTCCTTGGACTTCACAGCCATCACGAGCTCGACCACGGCATCGGGGTCGTAGATGACCGCGTACGGGGGGATCTTCGATACAGAGCCCATCCACGCAACCTACACCCGAGCCCTGTCGCCTTTCTCTCCTTCCTCCCCCCAAACCCGAACCGGATCGACTCGGGATACGGGACGTGCCGCTTCAGGGTGGATGATCTCGGGTGTGGAGAGCTGTGAGATCGCCGTGCGCCTGATTCCGCCGCGCGGGTCAATGAGATGGCCGGTGAGCGAAATGGTGTGCTGCTCGCGCGGGTCACCGCGCCGCCGGTGGACGGCCGCGCGAACACGGCCCTGTGTCGCCTGGTCGCCAAGCGCGCGGGCGTTGGCGTTCGCAGCGTCTCGATCGTACGGGGAGCCAGCGCCCGCGAGAAGACCGTCCGTGTCGAGGGGATCAGCGAGGAAGAGCTGAGGCGGGCGCTGGGGTTATAGAGCGCACACCCGGTCACCTTCTCTCTCCCTCCCCTCCCCAAACCCGACCCAGATCGACTCGCGACACAGGACGGGCCACGCGCGATCAAGCTGACGTGATGCTCGGTGTCCCTTCGGTCGCCGTGCGCGGCCACTGGGTCAAGCACACCTACCCAGGCTCCGCGCCCCTGCCCGAGCGCGAGCCGCCACCGGACAACCGCTGGCAACGCGGTGAGGTCGCTGTGTGTGAACTCTCAGCCATTGCACCCACCATATTGAGCTTCAGCCACCCACGGTTCGTGCCGATATTGGTTAGGTGATTTGTCCGGCGCCTGCGCGCTTCTCCGCGGCGAACCGGTCGGGCACGGTGGCGCGTACGGTTCTCGCCTCCGCCGTTCTCGCGGCCGTGATCGCGGTACCGTCAGCCGCCGGCGCACGGAACGCCGCCCCCCGTGCTCTGCGGCACCAGCGCGCGCATGTTGCGGTCGTCGGCGGGCAGCCCGCGGAACCCGGCACATTCCCGTGGATGGCCTACGTTCTCGACGTTCGCGGCAACGAAGTGGGGCAGTGCTCCGGGACGGTCGTCGCGCCGAACCTCATCCTGACGGCCGGCCATTGCGCCGAGGACATGCAGACCGGCGTCGTCAACGAAGCCTCGGGTTTCCGGGTCGTGACCGGCAACGTGGACTGGGCAGCTCCCGCAACGGAAAAGCGGGTGTCAGGCGTCACCAGGGTGATCCCTTGTCCCTGCTTTGACCGTCACACAGCGGTTGGCGATGTCGCGCTGCTGCAGCTATCCACTCCCACCACGGCACCGGCGGTCACGCTCGCGTCGAGACCCCCCAGCGGCACGGGGGCGCTCCTCGCCGGATGGGGCAGGACGTATGACAACCAGGAAACCCCGGTCGAACGGCTGCAGTGGGCGCAGACGGTCGTACAGAGCCCGGAATGGTGCGAACGCGAAGCGTCACCGTTCAGCCCGGCGAGCGAGGTCTGCACGATGGACCCACCCGCCCGCCAGACGGGCGCGTGCAACGGGGACAGCGGCGGTCCGCTGCTCGTGCGAGAACCGTCAGCCGTCGGGGGGATGGCGCAGATCGGCGTCGCAAGCCACGTGTACAACGAATGCGCCACCAGCAGACCGACCGTGTTCACGCGCGTCGACGCGGTCTCCGGCTGGGTAAGAGGATGGGCGCAGGCGCTCGCGAGCTCACCGCCCGCCTCGGCATCGCTGCCGGCCGACACCGTCGCGGCGCCCACCTTGGCCGGCATCGCCAGCAGCCGGTCCGTCACCCTCGGCAGTGGCGCCATCTCGCTCGTGCTCGCCTGCGACGGCGAAGGAGGAGTCTGCACGGGCAACGCCGAGATGACCGTCCCGGTGCGAGAGGAGCTCATCGCGCGGCGCGACGGCAGACGGCGGACCGTATCCACGCGCACCCGCAAAGTGACGCTCACGACTGTGGAATTCGCGATCGCGCCCGGCGCGAGCACCTTGGTCCGCTCGAGTCTCTCCTCCCAGAACCGGACGCTGCTGTCCCGTCTCGGCGGCGGACCACTCGACGTGATGCTGAGCGGCCGAGGCGTCGCCCACCGCGTCGTCACGCTGGAGCCCGCCGGCGGCGGATAGCCGCACCGATCGCCGTCCTCTGGAGCTAACCGATCGTCGGGTCATCGAGCGGTGAGGGTCTGCTTGGTGGCCGACACGCACGGCAACCTGGCCTACACGACAGAAATCACGAGTGCGCGCAACCGGGAAGGCCCTACTGCGCCACCATCACAAGCTCCAAGGGAAGCTCGAAGTGGTTCAGGGTTCCGTCGCGGTTTCCAGGACCGGCGCATCTAGGCGTGCTGCGCCGTTTGCGCCAGCGCGGGAGTGGTGTGCTCGGCCCAGTTCTGAAGGAACGCCTCGGTCGCGGCCACGTCGAGGGGGCGGGCGAACAGGAATCCCTGTCCGTTGTCGCAATCCTCGTCTTGCAGCAGGGAGAGCTCCTGCTGCTGCTCGATGCCCTCGGCGAAGGTCTCGATCGAGAGTGCCTTGCCGAGCTGCACGAGAGTGTGGATCAGCGTCTCGCCCTCCTGGTTGCTCTGCAGCTGCGAGATGAACGACCGGTCGATCTTGAGCGCGTCGACGGGAAATTGCTGGAGGTGGGCGAGCGAGGAGTATCCGGTGCCGAAGTCGTCGATCGCTATGCGTACGCCGAGCGCCTTGATCTGAGTGAGCCGGCGAGCCGTCTCCTCGACGTTGCGCATCAGGGTCGTCTCGGTGATCTCGATCGTCAGCGCCTCCGAAGCCAGGCCGCTGTCCGAGAGAGCGTCTTCGATGTCGGCCATGAGCTGATCGGTGTCGAGCTGGCGTCCGGAGACGTTCACGGCCATGCCGATCGGATATCCGGCGTGACGCCACTTGGCGCCCTGCGAGCATGCCTCCTGCAGAACCCACTTGCCGACCTCGGTGATCAGCCCGGTCTCCTCGAGCAGCGGGATGAAGTTGTCGGGTTGGACAGTCCCACGCACCGGATGCTTCCAGCGGATCAGGGCCTCCACTCCGGTTGGCCTCATGTCATGGAGATCGAGTGTGGGCTGGTAGACGAGGAAGAACTCTTCGTTCTCCAAGGCTTCGCGCAGGTCCATCTCGAGCTCCATGCGGTGCTGCACGGTGTGCTGCATGCCATCCTCGAACACGACATAGCGATGCTTGCCGTCCCACTTCGCGCGATACATCGCGATGTCCGCGTCACGCAACAGCTCCTCGGCGGATATACGCTCTCCCGCGGCGACCCCGATGCTCGCGGTCACAGTTACGCGGGTCTCTAGGTCCGCGCCGAGCTTGAACGGTTGCTTGAGCGCGTCGAGCAGGCGCTCGGCGATGAGCTCGGGTCCCACTGACAGCGTCAGCGCTTCGGAGATCACGACGAACTCGTCCCCGCCGAGGCGACCAAGCGCGTCGGCGTCGCGTACGACGCCGTCGAGCCTTGCCGCGACCGCTCGCAACAGCTCATCGCCGACGCCGTGACCGAGCGTGTCGTTGATGGACTTGAAGTTGTCGAGGTCGACGAACAACGCCGCGACGGGTGTCTGGCTGCGAGCGGAGCGCACGAGCATCCGCTCGACTCGATCCAGGATCAGCGTCCGGTTCGGCAGGCCGGTCAACGGATCGTGGGTGGCCAGGAACGACAGCTCCTCCTCACGCCGTTTGAGCTCCTCATCGGTGCGCGTGCGCTCAACCTCGAAGCACTCGCACATCCGCAGCAGGCTGAACTCGAGACTCAACTGCAGAATGCTCAGGGCTTGAGCCACCGCCTCCGGTGAGGAATCCAGCTCTATGGCGCTCTCGTGCAGCACCTCCGCCATCACGTTGCGCCAGGCGAAGCAGCGTTTGGTCACCTCATCCAGCGTCGCCGCGCGGTGAGCCGCCAGCTCAGCGAAGATCTCCCACGTCTCCCGGCCGATCTCAACGGCGACCTCGATGCCCTCCCCCGCGATCCAGCGTGATACCGCCGTTGTGGAGCTGACGCTGATCCGCTCAAAGCTCCCCTGAACCACGGCGTCGACCTCTTGATAGCCCGCTCCCGTGGTCAGCGCGACCGTCTGGGAGAGCACATCCCCGGCTCGGGCCTTGAGCGCCTCCCCAAGCGCAGGCAGATCCTGCACAGGCTGCTGCAGCGCAGCCGGCGGCACCGGCGGCCGGTGTTTCTCGGCTTTCTCTGGGTCAGGGCGCTGAACGGTCATCACAAGCAATCAATCGACACATGACGAGGGTTCGATAAGTCAGACCCCGATCGAATGGACGCTGTCTGGGGCCGCGCCCCTTCAGAATATGTTTCAAAATTCGATGGTCTTGCACCATAGTATATATAAAGTAAATACATAAGCACACGAAGCCCAAAATTTGATTACTATTCTGCGGCAGCGTGCTCTATGGTATTTATACGGCAATACATAAGCACACACGCTCAGCGCCGCCGGCGCTTGAGCGTGATCCCCTCGAGCACGTGAGCGACCGTCTCGCAGGCATCCACGGCGGCCTCGAGCGACTCGAAGATGTCCTTCCAGCGAATCACCACCATCGGGTCGATGCCGCCCGCGAACAGCGAGGTCACCGCGTCGCGCTGCAGGCGATCGCCCTCGTTCTCCAGGCGGTGGATCTCGACCAGGTGGGCGCTCAGATCGCCGCCGCCGCCGTGCAGGCAGCGCAGCGCGCCGAGGATCTCCCCGCCGGCGGCGACGAGCACGTCGGCAAACTCTCCCGCCTGCTCCATCGGCGCCTCGACCCCGTACAGGTCCAGCTGCGCCGCCGCCTGCTCGGTGTAGTCGACGACGTCGTCGATCGCGGTCGCGAGCACGTATCCGTCGCCCGCGTCAAACGGCGCGCGCACGCGCCTGCCTCCGCCCATGCGGTAGATGATGTCGTGGGTGATGCGATCCCCCTCCCGCTCGCAGGCGGCGAGGTCCTGCGCGAGCGTGACGTGCTCGGGAAACGCGGCCAGCAGCTCGCGCAGCAGCAGCGCCGAGCGCTCGACGTTACGGCCCGCGTCCTCCAGCAGCGTGGCCAGCGTCGTATCGACAGGACGTGCGAACAGGCTCATCCGCGGCCTCCAGCTCGGGCGCGGACGTTGGCGCCGGCCAGATGTCCGTGTCCGCGCAGGGTCATCCGCAACCCCCCGGCGCGGGCATGCTCGCTGGTCTCGGCTGGGATCTCGGCTGGGCGCCGGCGCAGGGTCATCGACGGAGATTATGGACCTCCACCGAGCGGGCACGCTCTCTTCACGAGTTCTTCACGACTCGATCACGACTTCGCAACTCGCGCGGGCGTCGTCGCGGCCAGGCTATGTGCCCGTGGCGGCCGCAGCTGAGAACGCGAGCACCCTGTATGCCGGCGAACTGGAGATCCGGCTTGGCGAGGGTCTCGTGCTGGCCACCGGACGGGCGCTGACGCTGTCGGTGCGCGAGTTCGAGCTGCTCGCGGCGATGGCCAGGCGCGCGGGCGCGATCGTCACGCGCGGCGAGCTCTACGCCGAGGTGTGGGGCGGCGAGCTGCGCCCGGGCGACCGTTCCGTGGACGTGTACGTGAGCAAGCTGCGCGGCAAGCTCGAGGCCGCGATGCCCGACCGGCGCTTCATCCACACCCACCCCGGCTTCGGCTACCGCTTCCAGCCACAGCCCTCACGGGAGAGCGCCGCCGAGGGCGGGGCGCCGGGCGCGCTGGCCCTCGACGGCTCGGGCGCCGCTCCGAACACCGGCGGCGAGCCGAACGGGCTTTCACGAAATGTTCACATGGAAGCGGTCGGGGATTCGTGAGACTGGACCGCAGCCAACACCGATCGGCAGGGAGCTCCGCGTCCGCGCGAGCGCCCGTGGGCCGGTGACCAGCACATAATCCAGCAGAGGGAGTCTCTCCGTGATCCATCAAAAGATTGGCGCGCTCGCAGGCGTCGTGGCGCTCGCACTCGGTCTCGCCGCGTGCGGCTCAAGTTCCTCAAGCAGCACCAGCAGCACCTCGAGCTCCACCGCCACCACGATCTCCGGCGCCGGCTCGACGTTCGCCGCCCCCGTCTATGAACAGTGGGCCTCTGCGCAGTCGGGCCTGACCGTCAACTACCAGTCCGTGGGCTCGGGCGCCGGCATCACCGCGATCGAGAGCAAGACCGTCGACTTCGGAGCCAGCGACCCGCCGCTGAAGCCGGCCGACGAAGAAGCCATCGCCAAGAATGGCAGCCCGGCAGTGCAGATCCCGATGTTCCTGGGCGCGATCACCGTCTCCTACAACGTTCCCGGTGTGGCGACTGCTCTCAAGCTCGAAGGCAAGACGGTCGCCAACATCTTCCTCGGCAAGATCAAGACCTGGAACGCCGCCGAAATCAAGGCGCTGAACCCAGGCGTGTCGCTGCCGAGCACGGCGATCACGGTCATCCACCGTTCGGATTCCTCGGGCACGACCTCCGGCTTCACCAGCTTCCTGTCCGAGGTCGATCCCGAATGGAAGAGCAAGGTCGGCGAAGGCAAGACGGTGCAGTGGCCGACGGGCACGGGCGGCAAGGGCAACGCCGGCGTGGCCGGCGCGGTCCAGCAGACGGCCGGCGCGGTCGGCTACGTCGAGCAGGCATACGCGCTCACGCACAACTTCACGGTCGCGTCGGTGAAGAACAAGGCTGGGAACTTCGTCGTGCCGTCGCTGGCCTCGACGAGCGCCTCCGGCGAAGGGGTGACCGTCCCGGCGAACCTGGGCATAAAAGTCATCAACTCTCCGGCACCCAGCGCCTACCCGATCACCTCGCAGACGTTCATCGTCGTCAACAAGGACCTCTGCAAGGCCGGCATCCCAGGTGGCGAAGCGGCCGCCAAGGGCGTGGTCAAGTTCCTCGGCTACGGACTCGGGGAAGGACAGTCGATCCTCGCCAAGGCCGACTACGCGGCGCTGCCGTCCGCGATCCTGGCCAAGTCCAAGGAAGCGGCCGCGGGCCTGCAGTGCAACGGCTCGGCGATCGGCTGACCGGTAGAAACCACTCTATGGCCCGCCCACGGAATCAGGTATAGACAGGGCCATGGAGGCTGCATCGCTCCCGACCGGCGAGCGCTCGATTCTCGAGCGCTCGCCGCTCGCGCGCCTCCCCGATCGCGCCCTGAGGTACGGGCTGACCGTGCTGGCGGGTCTGATCCTCGCGCTGATCGTCTACTTCTTCATCCGTCTGGTCGGCGAGGCCAGACCCGCATTCGCCAGGGAAGGCGTGCTCGGCTTCGTGTTCGGCAACGACTGGAACGTCAGCGCAGAACACTTCGGGGCGCTGCCACTGCTCGTGGGGACGCTGATCACCTCCGCGCTGGCGCTGCTGATCGGCGTCCCGGTGGCCGTGGCCACCGCGGTATACGCGACCGAGCTGTGCCCGAGGCGCCTGCGCGCGCCGCTGACCGTGCTGGTCGACCTGCTCGCCGCGGTCCCGTCGGTCGTGTACGGCCTGTGGGGCATCTTCTTCCTCGCCCCCAAGCTCCAGCCCGCCGAGCAGTGGGTGGCTGACAGGCTGTCGTTCATCCCATTCGTCGGCGGCGGACTCGTCACGATACCCAACATCTTCATCGCCGGGTTGATCCTCGCGATCATGATCCTGCCGATCGTCAGCGCGATCTCGCGCGAGGTCATGAAGACGGTGCCCTCCGACCACAAGGAGGCGGCGCTGGGGCTGGGGGCCACGCGCTGGGAGATGATCCGTATCGCCGTGCTGCCGTACTGCCGTTCGGGCATCGTCGGCGGAGCGATGCTCGGCCTCGGCCGCGCGATCGGGGAGACAATCGCGGTCACCATCCTGATCGGCGACGCGCCCCAGATGCCCCAGCACATCTTCGGGCAGGGATACTCGCTCGCCGCGGTGATCGCCAACGAGTTCGGCGAGGCCCAGGGCCTGCACCGCTCGGCGCTGTTCGCCGCGGGTCTGGTCCTGTTCGTGCTGACGCTGCTCGTCAACGCGATCGCCCGCCTGCTGGTGCTCCGCGCCGCGCGCGCCCGCGCGCCCAAGCTCACCGCCCAGGACCGCACCGAGAACGTGCCGCCCGCGATCGCCGGGACGGCGGGGCTGTGAGCTCCGATCGCTTCGCCCACTACGCGCTCACCCCGGCGCGCAAGCGGCGGGACCGGATCGCGCGCGGATCGATCCTCGCCGGCACGATCCTCGCGCTGATCCCACTGGCGCTGATCGTCTACTACCTGCTGCGCAAGGGTCTCGGCTCGTGGAGCTGGAGCTTCTTCACGACCGACCCGACCGGCAACACGTTCTTCGGGAGCTCGAACATCGGCGGGATCAAGAGCGCAATCCTAGGCACGATCGAGATCGTGGCGCTGGCCTCGGCGATCGCGATCCCGATCGGCATCTGCGTGGCCGTGTGGCTCGTCGAGTACGGCCGCGCCGGCTGGTTCGCCAGCACCGTGCGCTTCTTCGTAGACGTGCTCACGGGCGTGCCCTCGATCATCTTCGGCCTGTTCATCTACATCGCGCTGATCGTCGGCACCGGCAGCTCCTACGCCGGCTACAAGGGCTCGCTCGCGCTGGCGCTGCTGATGCTCCCGGTCGTGATCCGCTCCGCCGAGGTCGTCCTGCTGCTGGTTCCGGCCGCGCTGCGCGAATCGGCGCTCGCGCTCGGTGCACCACGCTGGCGAGTGATCTTCAGCATCGTCCTGCCGACGGCGCTGCCGGGGATGGTCACCGGCGTGCTGCTGGCGATCGCCCGGGCCGCCGGGGAGACCGCCCCGCTGCTGTTCACCGCGGCCTATACGCACAACACCAACTTCAACCTGAGCCAGTTCATGAACTCGCTGCCTGTGCAAATCTACAACGACGTCACGTCTCCGACCACATCGGTGGTAAACCGTGCGTGGGGCGCCGCGCTGACCCTGGTCGTCATGATCCTTCTGCTCAACCTGATAGCCCGCCTCGCCTCGCGAAGAAGTCGCCTTGCATGACGCTCCCCCCAAACACCGAGCTCCCGACCCCAAGGACCGTTGAGATGGAGCCCGAGGAGATCGCGCAGCCCAGCCAGGCTCGCGCGCCGGCGCCGGCGCGCGCGGAGCCCGCGGCCAAGCCGTCCGCCCTGGCCAAGCCCGGACTCGTTGTGGAGCTGCAGGGCCTGCGCGCGTTCTATGGCGAGGCCGAACAGGTCAAGGGCGTCGACTTGGAGTTCCGCGCCAACGAGGTGACCGCGATCATCGGTCCCTCCGGCTGCGGCAAGTCGACGATGGTGCGCTGCATCAACCGCATGCACGAGGAGATCCCCGGCGCGCGCGCCGAGGGCAGGGTGCTGCTCGACGAGCTCGACGTGTACGACCCGTCGGTCGACGTCGTCGCGGTGCGCCGCGCGATCGGGATGGTCTTTCAGAAGCCGAACCCGTTCCCGACGATGTCAGTGTTCGACAACGTCGCCGCCGGGCTGCGCCTGACCTCACGCGGGCGCGGCGACCTGCACCACAAGGTCGAGTCGGCGTTGCGCGGGGCGGGACTGTGGGAGGAGGTCAAGGACCGCCTCTCAGAGCCTGGCGCGGGCCTCTCGGGCGGGCAGCAGCAGCGGCTGTGCATCGCTCGCTCGCTCGCGGTCGATCCCGAGGTGATCCTGATGGACGAGCCCTGCTCGGCGCTGGACCCGATCGCGACGCTGAAGATCGAGGAGCTGATCGACCAGCTCAAGGCGCGCGTGACGATCGTGATCGTCACCCACAACATGCAGCAGGCCGCGCGCGTGGCCGACCGCACCGCCTTCATGCTGGGAGGCCAGCTGGTCGAGGTGGGCCCGACCGATGAGATCTTCACGACCCCCACAGACCCCCGGACGGAGGAATATGTCACCGGAAAGTTCGGCTGAGCAGAGCGGCTCGCCGACCGTGCTGGGCGGTCCCGACGACGGGGCCGCGCCGACTCGCTCGGGCACCGCCGGCGACGGCGGTCAGGGCCGCGCCCACTTCCAGAAGCAGCTGCAGGAGCTCCAGGAGGGCGCGCTCGGCGGCCTGGAGCTGGTCGTAGAGCAGCTCGACCGCGTCATGGAGGCGCTCGCCCACCAGGACGTCGAGCTCGCGCAGATGGTGATCGCCGACGACGACCGCCTCGACGGGCGCTACCTGGAGGTCCACCAGGGCATCCTCTCGCTGCTCGCCCTGCAGGCGCCCGTCGCGGGCGATCTGCGCCTGGTCGCCGCGCTGCTGCACGTGATCATGCGCGTGGAGCGGATGGGCGACCAGTGCGTGAACATCGCCAAGCTGATCCCGCTCTCCGGCCATGAGCCGCCAGTGCGCCGCGAGGTGCTCGACGCGCTGGCGAAGATGGGCGCCCAGGCGCGCTCGGAGGTGATCCAGTCGCGAGCCGCGTTCGCCGGGCGCGACGTCGAACTGGCCGAGGACCTCGTCCGTCAGGACCGCGAGATCAACCGCCTGAACCGCGACATCTTCCGCATGGCGATCGAGATCGGCGAGGACCCCGACACGCGCGAGTGGGCGATGCACATGGTCCTCGTCGCCCGCGCCCTGGAGCGGATCGGCGACAACGCCGTGGACATCGGCGAGCAGGTCGCGTTCGTCGTCACCGGCTTGTTCCGCGAGTTCTCGGACTCCTCTCACTCGGGCTGACCCTCGCGCGGGAGCACTCCCGGCCGGCCCCGGATGCGTCGCTCCGGCCCCAGAAAGCGTCGCTATTAGCGATTTTCTCCTGTGAAGATCCTGTAACCAAACGCGGGAGCCCGTGCACGAGTCCGTCGGGTCCCATACAATCGGCGTCGATGACGGAAAGCATTCGCGCCACGGAGGAGGCGGCGCCGTCAAGCACCCAGAGCGGCTCCTCGCCGCGCATCGCGGTGCTCGACCGCGACAGCGGATTCATCCAGGTTCTGTCAAAGCGCCTGGACCGCCTCGGCTGGGAGCACCGCGTGCTCGCCGGCCCCGTGCCGACCGACGCGATCGCCTCGATGCGCCTGAGCGCGCTGATCGTCGACCTGGCCGTGCTCGGACCGCAGGCGTGGGAGTGGCTGGAGAGGCTCTCCGGCGCGCTGGGAGAGCTGGGCATCGTGGTCTGCACGGGTCCCTCGACGGTCGCCCAGCGCGTGCGCGGGCTGCGACTCGGGGCCGACGATTGGATCACCAAGCCGTGTCACCCCGAGGAGGTCATCGCCCGCGTGCAGGGCGTCGCGCGTCGCCGCCGGCGGGCGGCCGGCCGCGCCGAGACCAAGCCCCTGCTGGCCGGCGAGGTCGAGATCCGCAACGACCGTTTTCAAGCGTTCGTGGACGGCCACAGCCTCGACCTGACCAGGCGCGAGTTCGAGCTGATCGAGCTGCTCGCGGCCGCCGAGGGCCGGGTGCTCGAGCGCGAGGAGATCTACTCGCGCCTGTGGGGCTACGCGATGGTGCGCGGCGACCGCTCGGTCGACGTGTTCGTGCGCAAGCTCCGCCAGAAGCTCGAGCGCTCCTCGCCGCGCTGGCGCTACATCCACACCCATTTCGGCATCGGCTACCGCTTTGCGGCGGAGTCGCTGGACGCCATCAGCGCCCGGGCGAGCTCCGGCGCGGACATCCCCGTGGACGTCGCGCCCGCCGCCGACTCAGTCCCGGTCGATTGGGACGCCGGCGATGAGGGCAAGCTCGCGAGGGCGCATCAGGAGCACGAGCTCGCCGACCACGCCGTCGTCGCCTAGGCGCGGTGCCCCGCCCTCCAGCCTGAGCACCGCCAGGCCGCCCTTCTTCAGATCGATCCGCCCGCCGGTCAGCCCGCCGGCGATCAGCGACAGGTCGGGCTCGTGCCCTACCAGGAGCAGGCGACCGTCCTGCGCGGGGACGCCGGCCAGCGCGTCGAGCGCCTGCGACGCATCGAACCCGCCCGCCAGCGGCGGATGCTCGCGCAGCAGCCCGCGCTGCTGCTCGCTCCAGCCCTCGGCCGCGAGCTCGGCCGTCCTGCAGGCGCGCTCCTTCGGGCTGACCAGCACCTCGTCGAACGCAACGGCCAGGCTTTGAACGGCGATGCCGGCGGCGCGCGCCTGATGCTCCCCGCGCGGCGTCAGCCGCCGCTGCGCGTCTTCTCGCGTCCCGTGCGGCTCCGCCTCGGCGTGCCGTAATAGCCAGAGTTGGCGCGCCATCCCCGCCTGGAGACTAGCGTGTGATCCTCGTCCGGACATAGCAGGGTACCTACTTTGTAGATACGATGGTGCACGGTGGCGCAGAGAGAGTTATATTTTTTGGCCAGCGTGTACTTATGTATTTACCTATTTAATGTGTGGATACTTGAGTTGCGTCAACGTGTAGCGTGACTGCCCCGATGTTCGACGACGATCGCCCCCAGCTGGAGGATCCCGCGCTGTACATCAACCGCGAGCTGTCCTGGCTGGACTTCAACGACCGCGTGCTGGCGCTCGCCGAGGACGAGCGCGCTCCGCTGCTCGAGCGGGTCAAGTTCTGCGCGATCTACACGACCAATCTCGACGAGTACTACATGGTCCGGGTCGCCGGCCTGCACGATCAGATCGACGCGGGCGTGGAGAATCCCGGCCAGGACGGGCGCACGCCATCGCAGACGATCGCCCTGATCCGCGAGCGCGCCCAGGGGCTGGGACGGCGGCTGAGCGACTGCTTCGAAGGCCGGCTGCGCCCGGCGCTGGCAGAGCACGGGATCGACGTCGTCGACGTCGAGGATCTGGACGAGGATCAGCGCGCCGAGCTCTCCAGGCACTTTCGCAGCGTGATCTTCCCGGCGCTCACCCCCCTGGCGGTCGCCCCGGGGCGCCCGTTCCCCTACATCTCCAACCTGTCCCTCAGCCTGGCGGTGCTCGTGCGCGATCCCGCGACCGACGAGACCGTGTTCGCGCGCGTGAAGGTCCCCACCGAGATCCTGCCCCGCTTCGTCGCGCTGGCGGGATCCGATGCGGGTCAGGTCACGCTGGTGGCGCTGGAGGACGTCATCGCCCACCACCTCGACGCGCTGTTCGCGGGCATGGAGATCGTCGACTGCGACGTCTTCCGCGTGACCCGCGACGCCGACCTGGAGGTCTCCGACGACGCCGCCGACCTGCTGCAGGCCGTCGAGGACGAGCTGCGCCGGCGGCGCTTCGGCGAGATCGTGCGCGTGGAGGTCGGCACCCGCTGCTCCGAGCGCCTGCGCGAGGAGCTGATCGACCTGCTGGGCGTCGCCGAGGACGAGGTCTATCCGGTCGACGGGCTGCTCGACATGGGCGCGCTGTGGCAGATCGTCAAACTGCCCGGCTACTCCGAGCTGCGCGAGGAGCCCCTGCTCGGCAGCACCCATCCGCGCCTGCTGCGCCACGAGGGCGAGCGCCCGGACGTGCTCGGCGCGATGCGCGAAGGCGATCTGCTCGTGCATCACCCCTACGACTCGTTTGCCACCTCGGTCGAGCGCTTCGTCCAGCAGGCCGTGGCCGATCCGAACGTGCTGGCGATCAAGCAGACCGTGTATCGCACGAGCGACGACTCCCCGCTGGTGCCGGCGCTGATCGACGCGACCGAGCGCGGCAAGCAGGCGGTCGCGCTGGTCGAGCTGCAGGCGCGCTTTGACGAGCGCATGAACATCCACTGGGCCAAGGCCCTGGAGGAGGCTGGCGTGCACGTCGTCTACGGCCAGCCCGCGCTGAAGACGCACGCCAAGTGCGTCCTGGTCGTGCGCCGCGAGGGCGACGGGGTGCGCAACTACGTGCACATCGGCACCGGCAACTACCACTCGGCGACCGCCCGCCTGTACACCGACTTCGGTCTGTTCACGACCGACGAGCAGATCGGCGCAGACGTGGCCGACATGTTCAACTACCTCACCGGCTTCGGCCGCCCGCTGCACTACCGCAAGGTCCTGATCGCCCCCAACCAGCTGCGCGATGGGATCCTGTCGCAGATCGAGCAGACGATCGACGCGCACTCCCCGCAGTCGCCGGGCCGGATCGCGATGAAGATGAACGCGCTCGTGGACGGGCGCTGCATCAGGGCTCTCTATGAAGCCTCCCAGGCCGGCGTGCAGGTCGATCTGAACGTGCGCGGCATCTGCTGCCTGCGACCCGGCATCCCGGGGATCTCGGAGAACATCAGGGTCGTCTCGATCGTCGGGCGGCTGCTCGAGCACTCCCGCGTGTTCTGCTTCGAGCGCGACGGCGAGCACACGATCTACATCGGCTCGGCCGACCTGATGCCGCGCAACCTCGACCACCGCGTCGAGCTGGCGACCCCGATCCAGTCCCCGGCGCTGCGCACCGAGCTGCTCGACACCCTCGATCGGGCCTTCGCCGACAACCAGAGCTCGTGGGAGCTCGACTCAGAGGGTGCTTGGACGCGGCGCGCTCCGGGACCGGGCGAGCGCCCGCGCAGCCTGCAGCTCGAGCTCGCCGAGATGCACTCCCGACGCCCCGCCGAGGAGCGCTCTGCGGGCACAGCCGGCGAGCCGGCGAGCGTCAGCTGAGCGAGTCGAGCGCCGCTTTGAGATCGTCCACCGACTGGTAGTCCAGCCCGAGCACGTGGTCGTGCGCGGTAGGCCCTGGCCACCGACATGTCGACGTCCGCCAGCAGCGGCACGTTGAGCGAGTGCTTGGCCGCGAGCGGGCTCGAAGTGGTCACGTTCGCGGTCAAGCAGATCGAGCGGCAACCCCCGTAGACGGCTACATATAAAGCTCGATATCTTGAGCACTAAGCGCTATAATGATCAAGATATGGTGCCTAAAGTTGAAAACCAACGTCGAACGGCCCCGCTTCCGGTGCGCCGGGCGGAGCGACAGATAGCCGAGCACATCGTGGCTTGGCGCAAGCTGCGTGGCCTCACGCAGGCACAATTGGCCGACCGTTCGGGAGTAGCTCGCGGCACGCTGCAGCGTATCGAGGCGGCCGAGAAGGGCGTCAGCGTCGAGAACCTGCTCCGCGTACTTCGCGGGCTTGGGCTGCTCGAAAACCTGCCGCAGGCGTTGGACCCACTCGCAAGCGATGTTGGGCGCATTCGATCAGAGCAGCGACTCCCCCAGCGCGTGCGCCCCAGACAGCTGACCCTGCAGGAGCCAACCCCGGAGAGCGACCATGACTGACACGATCGTCGACGTGCTCGTGCAGATTGCCGGCGAGGACGTACCAGCCGGCCGGCTCTGGGCACACCCCCACCCTCGCAGCGGCTCTGCGACGTTCGCGTATCTGCCCGAGTATCTCGCTCGCGAGGACAGCTATGAACTCGACCCGCGGCTGGCCGAGCACACCGGGCAGCAGCAGACCGCCGAGGGCCAAGCGCTGTTCGGAGCGTTCTCCGACGCTGCTCCCGACGGGTGGGGACGTCGGCTGATCCGACGTAACGAGATCCTCCACGCCAAGAAGCATGGTGTCCCGGAGAGAGACATCCCCGAGATCGACTATCTGCTCGGCGTGCGCGACCAGCTACGCCAGGGCGCGTTGCGCTTCCGCAACCCGGCCGACGGAACCTACCTGGCCGACGACCGAAGCGACGTCCCCCATCTGATTGACCTGCGACGCCTATTGGCCGCCGCAGAGCAGTTCGAACGTGACCACGAGACCGACGAGGATTTGCAGCTCCTGCTCGAGGGCGGGAGCTCGCTCGGGGGTGCACGTCCCAAGGCCCACGTGCTCGACACCCAGGCGCAGCTCAGCATCGCCAAGTTCCCCGCCCCCGAGAATGACAAGTGGGACGTCATTCGTTGGGAGGCCGCGGCTCTCACCCTCGCGCGTGCCGCCGGGCTCCGGGTACCCCAGTTTCGCCTCCATGAGATCGCTGGCAGACCGGTGCTGATCGTCCGTCGCTTTGACCGCGACGCCGGCGGACGGGTCGGATACGTCAGCGCGATGACATTGCTCGAGTCCAAAGACGGCGCAGACGGCAGCTATGTCGAAATAGCCGAGACGATCGAGGAGCACTCATCGGCCGCGAGCGCCGATCTACGCGAGCTATGGCGACGAATCGTGTTCTCGCGCCTGATCTCAAACACCGACGACCATCTGCGCAACCACGGCTTCCTGCGAACCAGCACAGCCGGATGGTCGCTGTCCCCCGCGTTCGACCTGAATCCGAATCCGCAGGCTGGGGGACGAGGATTCAGCACGGTGATTGAGGAGCGCAGCGGCGGAAGCGACATCGAGGCCGCGATCGAGCTCGCCGGGCTGTTCCGCCTCACACGACAGCAGGCGCTCGCCGCCATCGAGGAAGTCGATCGCGCTACATCGAGCTGGCGAGACGTAGCCAAGGCGGTGGGGCTCAAACCAGGGGCGCTTGAGCGGATGGCCGCAGCTTTTGAGAACGATGAGGTCCGCATCGCACGCGAACTTCTCAGCTCAACCACCAGTCGCTGACACATACTAAGTCCGGGCTGCGGGCGTACGTGAGATCGCGGCCAAGCCGGGCGGTCCTCGCTCAAAGCGGGTAGCGCCGGCGCATGAATGGCGAGAACTTGGGAACCGTGAAGTTGACCTGGCCGTAGTCCGGGCTATAGATGATTCCCTTCTTGATGAGTGAGTCGCGTGGAGCCGACGTGTAGGACGGTCGCCTGCCGAGACGCTTGGCGATCTCGGCGGTGCGGTATGGGCCCTCGCCGAGGTCTGCCATCGCGGCCATGTACTCCCGCTCGCGCTCGGTGGCCTTCTCAAAGCGCACGTGGAAGAACTCTTCGTCGAGCTTCTCCGAGCACGGTCGCCTCGGCGCCCTGCACGTCGCTGACGCGGATCGGTGAGCGCGGCGCGTGATTCCACGCCTCCTTGCCATATGCCTGGATGAACGCGGGATAGCATCCGGACTCGCCGACGATCCGAGCGAGGGCGTCATCGTCCCAGGCGACATCTCGGGCTCGAGCTGGCGCTACGAGCGCTTGACGCGCCGCGTCCTCGCTGAGCGGCCCGAGCTTTGGGTAGGCGAACAGCCGCTCCGCGTAGGACTTCGCGTGACCATCAGGCCCGGCAGCTGTGGAAGACCCGCGCCTACAAGCGCCACTGGCAGCTTCCTCTGCGACATCCGGTGCATTGCCGCTGCCACGGCCTCCAGCTCCTCGCGTGCCAGGAACTGCATCTCGTCGATCAGGAACACGACGCCCGTATCGTGCTCTCGGGCCGCCTGGCCGAGCTCCTCGAACAGGTTGGTCAGGTCGTGCTCGAGGTTGCCCGTGGAGTCGCTTATCGCGTCGGGATCGAACGAGAACTCCACGCTGCCGGCGGATGATAGCCCCGACCTTGAAGCCCCGCAGCAGCCCGGTGAACGATCTCAGTCGCTCTCCGATGGCCTTGCGAGCGCTGAGCTGCAGCAGCGCTTGGTAGGCGGCGTCGGCGAGCTGAGAGCGGAAGTCGGTGTCCGACTTGATCTCACACGGCCTCGGCGCAGTCCATCCGGCGTCCTTGGCGATACCCTCGAACTCCAACAGCAGGACCGTCTTGCCGACGCCTCTCAGGCCGGACACGATCATGCTGCGGTCGCTCAGGCCGCCACGCAGACGTGCAAGCAGCGTCCTGAACTGCTGCTCCTGAGCTTCGCGGCCGGTCAGGGCCGGCGGAGGGTTGCCCGCGCCCATCGAGTACGGGTTTATGTCCGGGTCCACCGCCCAAAGTTATCAGACTTATCTCTGGTTATCCGACAATATCCGATAAAGACTGGATAATGGTGGATAACTTTGTAGAGTTGCTCATATCTACCTTGCCTCGCCTGTTCTTCTACCACGCGCTCGCGGTCAGAGAGGAAGAAGGAACCGTCCTGGACCTGAACTGTGCCCGGCGGCGGATGGCTCAGTCAGCAGGGCATCCGCCGCCAACACGCACGCGTCGCCTCGCGACGCTCGATGCCTGCGCCCTAGCTCGGGCGCACGCACTTGGTGAGGGTTCAGCTCGGTGGAGGCCGCGAACGGCCATATGCAGGCCTTCGAGGCCACATTTCCGCTCGACGGGTTCGTGGACTATCAGTTTCTACGCGACCCAGAGAACCCTCAGAGCGGGCTTGTGCTTAAGGCTTCGATCCAAAAGACGCCGGACATCCGTCATGCGACGAGCGGGACCGCCTATGTCCGGCTGGGCGCTCAGAACCTTCCCGTCAACGATACGGAGACGTTGAAGCGGCTTGAATACTCGAAGGGCATCCGCAGCTTCGAGACACACCCGGTTGAACGCACCGCTTGACACGTGACAAATTCAGAGGCGATCATCAAATTCATGCTCGATGTTGTTCCGAGCGCCGAGCCCGAGCAGTGGCTCCGCAAGCAGCTGCTGATTCGCGACGACAAGCCTACGGTCGCGTCAATCCTACTTTTTGCCGACGAGCCCCAGGCTGCACTGCCGAAGCAGTCCACGGTGAAGATCTACCGCTACGCAACCACTGATGCAGTTGGGACGAGAGCAATGCTCCAAGGGCAGCCGGTGACCATTGAGGGCAACGCGTACGACGCCATCCACGGGGCGGTTGAGACTACCGTAAAAACAGTTGAGGGCATCAGGATGATGGGGCCCGGCGGCATGGAACGGTGAACTACCCGGAGGTCACTCTGCACGAGATTATGACCAATGCCGTCCTCCACCGCGACTACAGCGTGGCGGATGACATCCACGTGCGCGTATTCGATAATCGGATCGAGGTTCAGAGTCCCGCGTTCTACCGGCCCACATCACGACCATCAATATCCTTGAGGAGCGGTTTGCGCGTAACGGTGCGGTCGTCCGATGGATCAATAAGTTCCCGAACCCGCCCAACAAGGACGTCGGAGAGGGTCTGCGAACGGCATTTGATGCTATGCGCAGCCTCAAGCTCAAGCGCCCCAGATCACGCAGACCTCAAGCGCGGTGATAGTAAGCATCCGCCACGAGCGCTTGGCGTCGCCGGAGGAGATGATCCTCGAGTACCTTCAGACGAACTCCGAGATCTCGAACTCGATCGTGAGGGATTTAACTGGAATCGGTTCGGAGAACAAGGTCAAGAGGACCTTCCAGCGTATGATCAAAGCGGGAGAACTTGAGTCGATCCCTGGGCGATCGCAGCGAGCCGCTGCCTACCGGCTCCCGACCAACTGAGAGCGTGCCCTGCCCAGCCATTGCGTGACAGCGACCGCAAGTGTCGCCGAACACCGATCGCTCCGTCAGGACGAGCCGCAGGAGCGAGTCGCCAGGATGGCGTGGCCGCCACTCTGCCAGGCGCAAGCGAGCCGGTCGGTCGCCGGATGAGGAGCCGGCTTTCCTCCAGCGCAATCTCGACCGTGAGGAGTTGGCGCTAATCTCGCGCTACGATTGTGCAGATGACTACGCAAGAGCTTTTCCAGTCGATGCTCGTGACCTTCCGACAGCGGACGCCGGGCATGGCGCCGTGGGACGTGATCTACGGGCTCTCGGACGATGATCTCAATGCGTACTTCCGCCTTTGCGGGCACCTCTACGACGAGTGCCCTGTGAACACGCGCGAGCACCAAATCGGGGGTGGCGTGATTCGCGGTTGGAATCTCGCAGGAGATCACGAGGCGTCGCAACTGCCGGGAGTTCCCCGCGATCTTCGGCCCGGCGTAGACGCGGCAACGGTATGGAAGGTCAGGAATAGCCGAACATGCCGGCGAGCTGCTCGCTGAGCATCGCTGGCATCACCGGAGGACTCTCCGGATCATCGCAGCACGGGGGCTTCGCGCGCTTGCGGCGTCCAACTGGGCTGAAGCCGGGGAAGATGTCCGCGAGGACCTGATGGGGGTTCTGGCTTTTGTCGTGCCTGGCGAGCGAGATCACGATCACGCTGTGATCTTTCGCGAACAGTGTGTGCATGCGCCAGTCGTTAGCGAGATGCCGGCAGCACATCGGGAAGTCTCCGCCGCCCGCGGCGACCAGCCGGTACCCGGCGGCCTTGCAGCCCTCGCCCTTCAACCCAGAGATCGCCGTGTCGTACGCCCGCCGGTCAACCTTGTTCAACGAGGCGGCGACACGGGCGACCGTGTCGACCACGAAAACCGAATGGGCCACCTCCGTGCGCTCGCTAGGCCGGTTGGAGCTTGCCTTCGGCCAGGTCCTTCAAGCCCTGGCGCACACTCGGACTCGACCGGTCGGTCATGTCTTCCACATAGCGAACGAGGCTCTCCAGCCATTCGCGATCCTCGCCTCTCTCGCGCAACTCGCGTACCGCGCGCCCGACCCGTCTCAGGCTCTCGTGCTCGATCAGGACCGGCTTTGAGCCCGGCAAGGACGCCAGCGCACCACGCCTCACCCACAGCCGGACAGTCGGCTCAGAGACACCCAGATACTTCGCCGCCTCCGCCACCGGAACTCCTCGAGCCGCATTCGGCACAGCCCGCTTGAGCTGCGTACCCATCGCCATCAGCCGCTCCGCGAGCTCTCCTGAACGCTGTGGATCGCTGACCACACTGAGCTCCTCGACCAGATCGTCCAGACCGACCAGGAACGACGCTAGAGCACGATCATGCTTGGTAGCCATACCCATATGCTATCGGCTGACCTTTGGTTTTTCAATTCTTTCCCGAAAGCCATCGGGGATGATGGACTTAGGCCGCCGGGCTGGGCAGCGTATCCAGTGCCGCCTTGAGGTCGTCCACCGATTGGTAGTCCAGCCCGAGCACGTGGTCGTGACGGTCGCGGACGATGCCCTGCTCGTCGATCACGATCGCCGCGCGCTTGGTCCCCAAGCGGGACGAATATGCGCTGTAGGCCCTGGCCACCGACTTGTCGACGTCCGCCAGCAGCGGCACGTTGAGCGAGTGCTTGGCCGCGAACCCCTCGTGGGAGTCCAGATCCTGCGAGGAGATGCCCACTACCGTGGCGTTCAGCGCGGCGAAGTCCTCGGCGCGGTCGCGATACGAGCAGAACTGCTTGGTGCACACCATCGTGTTGTCGCCCGGGTAGAACAGCAGCACCACGCGCTCGCCGCGGTGATCTGACAGCTTGAACGGGCCATCCGTGCCGGGCAGCTCGAAGTCCGGCGCCTGCTCGCCGACCTGCGGTGTCTTGGCCATGCGGGTGAGCATACCCGGCGCCAGTGCACGGTACCTGGGCCGGTGCACGGGCCGGCGGGGTCAGCGTTCGTAGAGGGCGAAGAAGTCGCGATCGTCGGGTCCGAGATACCTGGTCGCGGGGCGTTCCATGCCGGACAGCAGATTGCCGGGCGCTTCCGCGCCGGGAGCGCCGTAGGTGATGAGGCTGACCCAGTAGGAGTTGATGTCGAGCTCCATCGCGCGCACCGCGCCGGCCCGGATCAGCGCTCGGGCCAGGCTGCCCACCGTCTGGTCTTCACCGGCCGCGTAGATCAGGTTGCCGTACCTGTCGACGCCGATGCCCGAGCGCCATACGAGCACGGCGTTGCCGACCGTGGCGCCCCATTCAGAGGTGTTTGCGAGATTCGGGTTGGGCTTGCCTTCATCGACGATCAACGGCAGGTTCTGGCGGGCGAACGACACCCCGGCCGGGGCCGTCGATCCATAGCTCCAGTCGATCACGTCCACGTGTCCGTCGGCATATCCGACGAGCGTGCCCTGCCCGTCGTGCATCGCCGCATAGGTGTGCCCGTTCAGGACGAATCCGCCGTGGTCGTCGCTGAGCTTGAACCCGCTGTTGAACGTGGCGAGCAGCCTCGGACGCCGCGACCGAGGCACGTCCATGGACCCGCGCGGAAGCGTCACCGAGGGCTCCAGGCGCCCCGGGTTGAGGGTCAGAGTCGTCCGCGCCGTGTCGATCCACGCGAGCCCGGCGACCACGCGCGGGTATTCGGGCTGGTCGCGCAATGTCGTGAGCAGTACCGGCGGATTCGCCGCCAGGCTCGGGCGAGTGGCATGCCAGACACCCTCTCCGAGCAGCGTCGGGTGGACCATCGGGTGCACGCGGGGGGGCCGGTATTCGGCGCTGACCGCCACCCGCCCGGCACCCGCGCCGTAGCCGACTTTGGGCAGGGCACGCAGCGTGGGACCACCCTTGCTGGGAGCGGTGAGCGTGTAGTAGATCGACTCCACCCGCGCCACCAGCCCAGCGGCGCCGTTGTCGCGCAGCCACTCGACCGTGCGAATCCCGAGGCTTGAGTTCGACGGCTGGCTCATCGACGACCAGTAGGAGAGCACCACGGGAATCAGCGCCACGAGCGCAGCGACGAGCGCGATCCGGCGCAGCCGGGCGACGCCGGTGACCGGGCGGGTCGAACTGGGGCGGCGACCGCGAGGTCTCGCCCGGTGGTGCGTGACGGCGCCTAGCTCCATAGTCAGACTGTACGCGGCCCGCGTCGCGGGCGCGCGCGGTAACGCGCGCGATGAGCAGATTCTCACATCCCGCGCAACAATGAAAATTCGCTCATCTTGCGTCACGCCCGGCCGTCGCGGCTAGTGTGTACAGGTATGACGATTCGCTCATGTTCTTCAGTGGCGCTTGCCGCCATCGTGATGGCCGTGACGCCCGCCGCGAACGCGCTCGCGGCCAGCTCGTCCGCTCGCCCGGCGACCAGGTCTGAGCGCTCGGCGATCATGGCGGCCTTCACCGCCAACGACGGCAGCTCCTCCGAGGTGCACGGCGTATATGTGTCGCGGTCGAGCTCGAGCCTCGCCGTGGTGTGCGTACGCACACCGGAAGCAGGCTCGCAGGCGTACGTATTCAGCCACTCACGACGCTCCTGGCGCTATGCCACGAGCGGTCCCGTCGGCCGCGCGGGCAACACGACCGACCGGCGCCTCGAGCAAGCCTGCGGGTGAAGTCGGAGCCCAGGCGCCATTGGCGCACCGGGTCCGGGGGCCCGTCATTGGGGGTCCCCTCAGTTGGCGAGGATCGTGAAGAAGTCGCGGCCGTGGGGCGCGAGATACCGGCCAGGGATTCCAAACTGGCCCGGTACGACGGGGACCGCGGTCGGCCCACCCGGATGATGCGAGTAGAGGTATCCGGCGATCCAGTAGGGGTTGATGTCCAGCTGCACTGCGCGCACGGCGCCCGCGCCGATGAGCGCCTGCGCGATCATGGCCGGCGAGAGGTGCTCGCCGGCGGCCCACACGAGCTGCCCGTCGCCCCTGATCCCGAGCGCCGTGCGGGCCACTTCGGACCCACCCCCGACCGTTGCGCCCCAGCAAGCCAGGACGCAGTTTTCGACGGTGAGCGCAGCCACGCCGCGATCGACCAGCAGGTGCAGGTTCTGCAGCACCGAGACGACCTTCAGCCCCGCGGCTGGGACCCCAGCGTGCCATGCGCCGATCTGGGTCATGCCGTTCTGGTAGGTCACGATCGAGCCCAGTCCCGCCGCGAGCGGCACCGCGACGCGACCGTCCGCCATGAAGCCGACCGAGCTATGGCTCAGCTTGAAGCCGCCGTTGAACGCGGCCAGGACCTGGTGAACCTCGCTCGTGCCGATGCGATCCCCATAGGTCCAGCCCTGACCCCCGGGTTCGCGCGATCCCGCATGCAGAGCCAGGTGCACCAGCCGCTGATCGAAGCGCAGCAACGTCACACTGGATCGCTGGGCGATCCAGGCGGCGGACCGGCCGCCGACGCGCGCAACGGGCGTCCAGGCTCGACCCGGCCGGCGGGGAGCCTTGACGACCGGAGCGGTGACGACCGGAGCGCTCGACACTCGCGCGGCCGTGTGACCGTCGGCGCCGCCCGTGCCGGCGCTGCTGGCGGCGGCGCTCGACTGGCCTCCACAGCCGCCCACAGCCGCGGCCAGCAGGATCGCGACGGCGCCCACCGCCACCGGCCTGCCCGCCGCCGCCAGCCTCGTCTGCGGGCGGAGATTGTCACGGGGCGAGCACCGGTGGCCAGGAACGAACGTGGATCGCCGGCACAGAGGACGGCAGCTGGTGTGGCTGTCGTTTGCCATGCGGCCAATCTCGCTGGTGCCACTAAGCACAATCTAAGGCGGCAGTGAGAACCCTCTCACCGCCGGCGAGGGCGCCACGCCGGGCAGCGCGATCGGGGTCACGCTCGACTACAGTTCTAAAGCCAGTCATGACCGCCAGCGATGACTTCGTCCGGCCGCTCGCGAGCTCCTCGGACGGCGACTACCGCCGTGCGCGGCGTGAGCACGCACGGCGTAGGGTCGTTCGGCGCCGGCGCCGCATTGCGGTCCTCACCACCATCGCGGCAGTCGCGATCGCGGCACTGGCGATCGGCGGCGTCAGCGGCGGATCTCCCGCCGCTCGGCCGAGCTCCCTCGCCGGCGCGCCGAGCCTCCCCGCCGGCGCGCGAGCTCCGGCTGCGCGCGCGCCGATCCCCGTCACGGCGCATACGAGCCCCACGCACCCGCTCGCGCAAGTCAACACGGCAGCCTCGGCGGCATCGTCAGCCCCGTCGCCGGGATCGCTTCCGCAGACCCACGCCTACCCGTCCGGGCGCAGCGCTCGGTTCAAGTCGCTGATGGCCTCGCTGTGGGCCGGAATCGTGCACGACTCGCTCACCCCGGCACTGGCCGCATTCTTTCCGAAAGACGCCTACGTCCAGCTGAAGGCGATCGGATCCGCGGGCTCTGACTGGACCGGCCGCCTCGTGCACGACTACCGGTTGGACATCGCCGCCGCCCACGCGCTCCTCGGCGCCGGCGCCGCGCGCGCGCGCCTGATCGCGGTCAACGTCCCCCCCAGCTACGGTCATTGGATCGAACCGGACGTCTGTTACAACAGCATCGGCTACTACGAGATGCCGAACGCGCGCGTCGTCTACCGGGAGGACGGCCAGACCCGCTCGTTCGGCATCGCCTCGATGATCTCCTGGCGAGGAGTGTGGTACGTCGTCCACCTCGGCGCGGTCCTGCGCTCTGGCGATTCCGGCGAAGTCGACGAACCGGCGTCCGGGCCCGGCGCCTCGGCCTATTCGGGTACGTGCTAGAAGCGGGCCAGACGGCTCGTGAGCGCGAGCGCGCCAGGCGCAGGCAAACCCTTCGGCGCCGGCGTCTGCTGGCGTGCGCAGTCCTCGCGCTGATCGTCACCGCCATCGCGCTGAGCCTCGCCCTGGCGAGCGGCGGGCCGGCGCCGACGCGTAACGACCACGCCGGCGCGGGCAGCGGTAAGAGCGCGGGGTCGGGCACCAGCTCGCGCGCCAAGTCACCGCCATCCTCCTCACAGCCGTCCGCATCGCCGCCGTCAGCATCGCCGCCGTCCTCGTATGCGGTCGGGCTGCGCATTCTGCGGCTCGTGGACAGGAGTCGCACGATCGAGCTCCCGAACGGGGCCAGCGAACCGCGCACGCTCTACACCGAGGTCCGCTATCCGGCGATGGGAGCGCCTGGGGGCACCGATCTGCTGGGCGCACCCGCGGCCCATGCCGGCGGCCCGTTTCCGCTCGTCGTGTTCGGGCACGGCTTTGATGTGACGCCCGCGCTGTACGCGCGGCTGCTGCGGAGCTGGGCGCGGGCGGGATATGTCGTGGCCGCGCCCGTGTTCCCGCTGGAGAACGCCGACGCCCCCGGCGGGCCCGACGAGTCAGACCTGTCCAATCAGCCCGCCGACATGCGCTTCGTGATCTCGCGCATGCTCGCCGACAGCGCGGGCTCGGGACCGCTGGCCGGTCTGGTCGACCCCGCGGAGATCGCCGTCGCGGGACAGTCCGACGGCGGCGACACGGCGCTCGCGGTCGCCTACGACCCGACCTACCGCGACCCACGGGTGAGCGCGGCGGTGATCCTGTCGGGCGCGGAGATACCGGGCACAGGCGGGTTCACGTTCGCGCCGGGAAGCCCGCCGTTGCTGGCCACGCAGGGGACAGCCGACACCGTCAACCCACCGAGCTTCACCAACGCGTTCTTCGACGCCGCGCAGCGACCGAAGTACCTGCTCAGTCTGATCGGAGCCGAACACCTGCCGCCGTACTCCTATCAGCAACCACAGCTCGCGATCGTGGAGCACGTGACGATCGCGTTCCTCGACGGCTACCTCAAGCACAATCCCGGAGCGCCGGCGCGACTCGTCTCGCTCGGCGGCGTTCCGGGAACGGCCTCCATGCGCGCCGAGCCGTAGGGAATGCGGCCAATCGCGATACCGCCCTCGTGAGCCAGCATGTCGATCTTTACGTGATGAAAACCGGATCGCTCCAACGCCTCGTGCCACCAGGCGGCATTGGCCGGATGCTCCCCGCGCCCGCTCACCAACCGGACGGCGTTCTTCAGCAACCTCACGATGCCTGGGAGTCCGCGACGGGCGAGCGAGCGCAGCTTGCCGCTCACCACACGACGGTCGCGCGAGCGCATCGGGTTGAACGAGAACATCATGTCCCCCATCACCAGGCGTCCACCGGGCTTCAGGACGCGTCTGACCTCGGCAAGCGCGCGCTGCTTCTCGGCATCGCGCAACTCGTGCAGGCAGTAGTTGGAAACCACAAGATCGGCGATCCCATCGACGAGCGGAAGGCTGACAGCGGAGGCAAGCACGGTCTCGACGTTGTCGAGACCCGCGCTGCTCGCCTTGACGCGTAGATACTCGTTCATCGCAGGCGAGCTGTCGATCGCCCACACGCGAGCGGCGCGCTGCGCAAACGCCAGCGTCAGCAGTCCTGTGCCCGAGCCGACATCGACAACCGTGTGTCCCGGCTGTGGCTCGGCCAGCTCCACGATGCGCTCGCGCAGATCGCGAAAACCGGCACTGCGCGCGATCAGCTCAGCATCTGTGACGTGCGCGTCCCAGTTCTTGGAAGTCGTGAAGATCAGTCAATTCTCTTCGGACAATCTAAGTTCACGATATGTATCCGTATAGAGATCTCTCATGTTCGCCAAAATGACATACGTCTCGCTCACATCGAAGCTTCACCCCGCGGACTCAGCTCAGTTCGCCACAAACGCAAGGAAGTCGCGGCTGTATGGTTCGAGCAGCTTGCCCGCGATCCCGAGCTGACCGGGCACGACCGGGACGGGAGAGGGACCGCTTGGATGATGGACGTAGAGGTAGCCCGCCACCCAGTCGGGGTTGATGTCGAGCTCGATCGCGCGCACGGAGCCGGCGCCGATCAGCGCGGAGGCGAGATCGGCGGGCAGGAGCCGCTCGCTGGCGGCCCACACGAGCTGCCCGCTCGCGGTGATCCCCAGCCCCGAGCGGGCGACGCTCGTCTGTGAGCCGATCGTTTCGCCCCAGCACGTGACGACGCAGTTCGAGACGCTCGCCGCCGCGACGCCGCGATCGACGAGCAGCTGCTGATTCTGCAGCACCGAGAACACGGTCTTCCCCGCGCTTGGCACGCCCGCCCGCCACGCCCCGACGTCGGTGGTTCCATCGGTGTAGGTGACGATCGACGCGAGTCCCGCCTTGAGCGGGACCGCCACGTGATGAGCAGACATGAAGCCCACGTCGCGGTAGGTGAGCTTGAAACCCCCGTTGACAGCGGCGATCAGCAGATGGATCTCCCGCGGGGTGATCTCATCGCCATAGGTCCAGCCGCCGACTCCCCCGTCACTCGAGCCGGCGTGCAGCGTAAGGTGCATAAATCCCTGATCGAAGCGCAGCAGGGTCACCCCCGAGCGCTGGGCAAGCCACGCGGCGGGCTGACCATGGACCCGCGCGATCACCGTCCAAGCGCTCGTCGCGTGCCCCGGCGCGCTCACCACGAGCGGTGGCACGGATGCGGCGCGTGCCGCGGCCACAGACCTGGCCCTGGCCACGGCAGTCGCGTGCCGTGCGGCGGCCGCGGCGTTCGCCGCGCGTGTCTGATGCGTACCGGACGCCCCCGCGCCCATGCTGTATGCGCCCACGCCGAGGACAAGCAACAACGCTACAGCCGTAATAAAGCCTCGCCGTGTCAAGAACATCGATGCTAGCTCTCCGAAGCGCCCCGGCGAGCCATCTTGAGAAGCTTCTCACGCGTTTCTATTCGCCAGACGCGAGCTGGGCGGAGGCGAGCAGGGTGAGCGCGGCGAGATCGTCCGTGGGCTCGGAGGTCGTGGGCGAGCGGACATTGTCGAGATACGCCAGACCATGCCCTGTTTGAGCTCGGAAGGGATCTGCGGACGAGCGAGTGGGGCACGGGCGGGCGCCTTCGGGAGCGCCCAGTTCGCGGAGGTTGGCCGGAGCGGTCGGCCCGTTGATGGTCGCGCCCGCGAGGATCGCGCCGCGACCGTTCAGCGAGCCCGAAAGGTTGGGGATCTGTGCAGCAAGACAGTGCGGGAAGACCGATCCGGCGCCGACCACGAACGACGTGCCCCAGGCATTTGCGCCGAGCACCCAGCCGATCTGGCTCTGGGCGAAGGGCTCGTATGCGGCGGTGCCGGCCAGTTCGTCGTAGATGTGCGCCTCGGTGACATAGCCGAGCGCGTGGGCGACCGTGTCGAGGTTGGTGGAGGGGTTGGCCAGCCCGAACGGTTCCTGGCGGGCCAGGCGCTCGGCGAGGATCAGCTGGTCGTGACGGTCTTCGAGCAGGGCGGGTACGGTGGCGGGCACGTTGTCGGCCCTCTGCAGGCTCTGACCGAGCGGGGTGCGCAGGATCTGCGCGATGTCATGGCCGGCGAGCGTCGAAACGTCGTACAGGTTGAACGAGTCCTCGCCGGAGAGCGGCCCTTCGATGTAGGCGTTGATCCACTGCCCCGCGCGGGAGAGGTAGTAGCCGAGGTCGGTGTGGGGCAGCGGCGGTTGAGCCTGGACGGTCGGGCTGGACGCGAGCTGCTGCGTGGCCAGGTACAGCTCGGCCGCGCCGAGCGCCATGTCGTCGCGCCATTCGGGCTCGGTGTAGTAGGCGTGGGGCACGCTCGTCAGCAGCGTCGCGCCGGGGTGGGTGTTGGCCTGGTCGTAGATCGTCTGACCGTCGAGCAGGCAGCGCGCCGCGTAGGCGGGGTCGCTGCGTGCGAACACCTGGGCGCACAGACCGAACGCGGCGGCGACGCGGCCGGCGAGGTTGGGGCTGATCGGAGTCCCCGGAGCGTTCGCCGCGAACACGGGCCGGTGGACCGCGAACCATGCCGGCGACCCGGGCTTGGCGCGGCTTGCGTTGTCGGCCTGGGGCAGACGCCAGAGATCGTGGTCGCCGAGGATGCTGGTGTCGTTGCCGTCGCCGATGCCGACCTGGAAGTAGAGGACGCGCCGGCTCTGATCCCACATCTTCAGCAGCCAGTCGGTCCCGTAGCGCGCCTCGGCGAGCAGCGCAGCCCGATCGGAGACGCCGGTGGGGTATTCGCGGGCTGTGTAGAGCAGCGCGACGTCGGTGAAGCTCGCGGTCTCGACGAACTTCAGGTAGTCGCCCGCGTCAAACCAGCCGCCCGAGGCGTCGACGTGTTCGCCGGTCGGGACGAGCGATCCGAGCAGCGTGGTGCCGCGATAGCTCGGCATGCGGTAGACGCTCGCGGAGGCGTCGCTCAGATGCGAGGGCCGGCGGTGCATCGCGCCTGAGATCGTTGCGGAGCCGTCGCGCTGGGATTGCAGGAACGCCAGCGCCGCGTCGGCCAGCGGGCGGTAGAGCGCGGCGGCGGCGGCGGCCACCCGCACGCGCGGCGAGCGGTGTCCGGCGAAGTCCAGCGTGTACAGGCCGGGCGCGGCGACGCGGCTGAAGTCGAGCGTGTACACGAGGTATCGCGCGTTCCAGCGTGCCGGAGGAGAGGCAGTGCCGCGCGCGACGACGCGCCCGTTCGCGGCAAGCACCGAGTAGCGGCGCGAGGCGGGTGCCCCGCGGGTCATGACGAGCGCTCGCTTGGGCCGCCCGGAGATGTAGCCGACCTGATTGACGCGGAACATGATGGGGGCGCTCTCCTGCAGCGCCACCGGCGGCGTGGGCGCCACAGTGCTCGTGCCCGGGGTCGCGGCAAGCACGGCGGCGCAGGTCGCGGCGAGCAGCGCGCCCGCCGCGAGCGCAGGCAGTGTGCGTGTCATCTGCGTTTCATCTGCGTTTCATACGCGTGTTATGTGCGAGTCGCTTCGATCGCCTCGGGTTCTCCGGCGAGGGCGGTTGCCTCACCGACCGGCACGGTCACCGCGCCGGTGCGCTCGGCGTGCCGCCAGCCATGCCGGCTGCCGAGCAGCGCTGAGACGATCGCGTCATAGACGACGAGGTAGGAGATCTGGCGGTGGCCGATCTGCTGCAGCGGCAGCGCCCACAGGGGACGCCGGGACTCGCCGTCAAAGCCGAACGCCTCCCAGGCGAGCACGAGCTGGAACAGGTTGAAGGCGACCCAGAAGGCGAGGATCGGCATCGGGTCCAGGAACACGATGCTGTAGATCGCGAACAGATCGATCAGGGGCGCGGCGAGCGGCAGCAGCACCTGGAAGATGAGAATCGCCACCACGGCCCGCCCGCCCGCGCCTCCATCGCCGGCGAAGGTGAGCGCGCGGCGGTGCTTCCACATCGACTGGATCGTGCCGTAGGCCCAGCGGCTGCGCTGACGGTAGAGGCCGCGCAGCGTGCTCGGCGCCTCCGTCCATGCGCGAGCGCGGTTCTCATAGAGCACCCGCCAGCCGGCGCGGCCGATGTCGAGCGTGACGTCGGTGTCCTCGGCGAGCGTCGCACCTGAAATACCGCCGATGTCGGCGAGCGCCTCGCGCGAGAACGCGCCGATCGCCCCCGGCACCGTGGGGGTGGAGCCGAGCACCTCGTACATGCGCCGGTCGAGGTTGAACCCCATCACGTACTCGATGTGCTGCCAGTGCCCGATCAGGCCGTGGCGGTTGCCGACCTTCGTGTTGCCGGAGATCGCCCCCACGCGGGGCTCGCGAAAGCGCTGGACGAGCACGCTGAGCGTCTCGGGCTCGAACACCGTGTCGGCGTCGACCGTCACGAGAATGTCGTGGCTGGCGCCCGCGAGCGCACGGTTCAGCGCGGCGGCCTTGCCGGCATTGGCCTGGCGCAGCAGCCGAACCCCGGGCAACGCCAGCGTTTCGACGATGGTTGCGGTCTCGTCGGTCGAGCCGTCGTCCACGACGATCACCTCGAGCTCGCCCGCGTAGCGCGAACCGGAGAGCGAGCGCACGGACCGCTCGATCCCGACCGCCTCGTTGTGAGCGGGCACGAGGATCGAGACCGCCGGAGCGAAGCTCGGGTCGATCGGAAGATCCCGCACGCGCCGCAGCTGCACCCGCGCGAGCACGAGCTCGACGACCATGCGCAGACCCACGAGGATCGTGACCAGCATCACCACGCTTGTGAGCAGGTTCGTGACCAGACCGGCGAGCGCGAGCATCGTGTCGAACGCCCTCCCACGGAGGCGCTGGCCGGCGGTGGCGGGCACTTCGGCCTGCGCGCGGGACATGCCCGCCATCTGTGAGACGGTCGCGAAGCTGAACCCGCGCGCGCGCAGCGCGGCGATCAGCTTGGGGAGAGCGGCAACGGTCTGGGAGCGGTTGCCGCCCGCGTCGTGCATCAGCACGATTCCGCCAATGCCGTGCCGGATGGCGGGTTCGGAGAGAACGTTCGAGACGATCGTCGACACGCCGGGGCGTTCCCAGTCCTGAGTGTCGTAATTGGCGAGGGCGATGACATGACCCGAAGCCGCCACGGCTCCCCACGCGCGCTCCTCGGCGGGTGTGACCGCTTCGGTGGTCGAGGAGTAGGGCGGGCGCACCAGCCGTGGCCTCGTCCCCGTGATGCCACTGATGGCGCTTTCGGTGAGCGAGATCTGAAGCTGCGCCTCCCAACCGGGCAGTTGCGAGAGATCGGCGTGAGTGAAGGTGTGGTCGCCGAGCGCAAACCCATCGCGATGGAGCATCCTGGTCACTTGCGGATAGCGAACCACCTGGCTGCCGACCTCGAAGAACGTGGCGGGCACGTGCTCGGCCAGCAGGATCGCGGCGATCTTCGGCGTCCAGGTGGGGTTGGGACCGTCATCGAACGTAAGCGCGATGCGATGGCCGGGCGGGGGCTGGCGTGAGACCAGGCCGCCGTGACCGTTTGCGACGAGCACCGGCGCCGATCCCGCAAGGGAGGAGCCGGTGACGCTCCGCGCGCCCGTGCCGGCCGCCCCGACCGTCTTGGTGGTGACGCCGTCGACGAGCAGCAGCAGGATCAGCATGCCCAAGCAGAAGCCGAGCAGACCGCGCCGGCCCCAGGATCGATGGCCGGCGCTCATGGATGTACGTATCCCATCACTCGGTCGAGATCAACCGGCGGCCGACCGGCGACCCCGTGACCGCCGATCCCGTGACCCGTACCGGCAGTGATTGGCGCCGACCGCTGGCGAGGGCGAGGACCACGTGATTGTGGCGTTTGTCACCCGCGATGTCGTGGGCCAAGGCCCTCTGCGCGAACAGCGGGATCGGGGCACGCATCGAGGGCAGCGTGGAGAAGCCGATCGCACCGGCGATCAGCGCCGCGAACCAGAAGGCCGACGCAGCGCCGGCGAACGCTCCTCCCGCGAACACCCAGCGCCGTCGACGTCCGCGCTCGTCGAGGAACACGGGACGCTCGTGGCCCGTCGCCGTCCAGACGGCGCCCTCGGCAGGACGGCAGGTGTTCGAGAGCAGCGGCGCCGGCGCGATCGTCTCAACCTGCGCAACGCCTGCATCCCCGTCCGTGGTGGGAGCGAGCATAAGACGATTTTGACGTACTACATAAGCGTAGGGTATGAACTCCAGTAGAGTCCCCTCATCTTTTAGAGCTTTCTCATCTTCTTCTCATCCGGGGAGGAATCCAGCCCGGCGGCCCCCACCCGCATGACACAGGAGCGTTCGAGCGCGGGCCGGCGCGGGGCGTGTCAACAGATCCTCGGTCATGGGACTTCCTTTCTCTCTCTCAATCATTCGTGAGACCTGTCTCAGCGTGGAGAAGCGTTGCTGGCACTACGGTGGAGCGATGCGTCGTGAACGCTTGCACATTCGTAACGCGAGTGTCATCGCCGGTTTGGCGATAACTCTCGTTCTGGCCCTCCAGGTGTTAACAGTCGACCCAAGCGCCGGACCCGCGCCGGTCCCGTTATCGGTCTCGGGCGAGCTTCGAGATCTTCGCAGCCTCGCGGCGAGGAGCGGCTGGCGCATTCTGCTGACGATCGGCCTCACGCACTACGACCCGCGCGCTGGTGCGCGCGAGGCGGCCGCGGCGCGGACGGCTCTCGGAGGGTCGGACACAGCGGCGAATGGCGTGGACCGGCACAATTCGAACAGCGCCCAGATCGAGCCGGCGTGATCGTCATCGACGTCTCGCCCGCCAGCGCCACGCTCGTCACGGTCGCGTGACGGGTGCCACGCAAGATATGGTTATGTCAGAGCTTGGGTTGTATCCGAGCTTGGCCTCTCCATAAGAAAGGTCTCACCTGATAGTGACCAATCGATGTGAAAATGAACTGACAGTCATACCGCCGTCCACCGGATACCCACGGCGCTCGCCCGACCAACCAGCGCGCCTTTATCAGAGGTTTAACCATTAACTCACTTAGAGCCACAGCGAGCGTTGAGGAGTCCCAGGCCCTGTTCGGCGACGGCGAGTCGTATGCCGACATCAGTGTCCTCCCCGTCAGTCGGCGGCTTTCGGCCAGAGTGCTGATACGCGCCTGCCGCCCCCGTCAGTGGACCAAGAACCTGCTCGTCCTGGCCGCCCCCTGCGCCGCCGGCGTGATCGACCGCCCGCTCGTGGCCGCGCAGGTCGCCGGGGCGTTCGTGGTGCTGTGCCTGCTGTCGAGCGCAACGTACCTGGTCAACGACGTGCGCGACGTCGAGCAGGACCGCCGGCATCCACGCAAGCGCCTGCGGCCGATCGCCGCCGGGGAGCTCTCGCCCCGCGTGGCGCTGCGCTGCGCGGCCGTGCTCGCGCTCGCCGGCATCGCCCTCGCCACGGCGATCGCCCCCGGACTGGGCGCGGTCGGGCTCTGCTACCTGGCGCTGACGGCGAGCTACTCGCTGTGGCTGCGGCGCGTGGTTGTGCTCGACATCCTGGCGATCGCCGCCGGCTTCGTGCTGCGCGCGGTCGCGGGGGGCGTGGCGACCGACATCTACCTGTCGCGCTGGTTTGTCATCGTGACGGGGTCTTGTGCAATTTTCCTGGTCGCCGCCAAGCGGTATGCCGAGCTGCGCGAGCACTCCGGATCGGGCCCGGCGCGCGCGACCCTGCGCCGCTACTCGCTGGGCCACCTGCGCCTGACGCTGATGGCGTCGGCCGCGATCGCCGGCGTCGCCTACACCGGCTGGGCGTTCACGCGTCCGTCGCACCTGCTGTGGTACGGCCTGTCGATCGCGCCGTTCCTGCTGTGGCTCGCCCGCTACGCGAGCCTGATCGGCTCCGGCGCCGGCCAGGCGCCCGAGGAGCTGATCCTGCGCGATCGCGTCCTGCTGGCGCTCGGCGTCACCTGGGGTGTCCTGTTCCTCGGCGGCGTATATGTCGGCAGCTGAGCTGACAGAGCGCGCGCCGCTCGCGGGCGCCGAGCGCACGCTGCACGGCTGGGGCCGCACGGCCAGCAGCCGCTGCCGGGTCATCGCGCCACACGGGATCGAGGACGTCCTGCAAGCACTCGCGTCACGGTCGCAGTCCGCGTCCGCGTCCGGAGTGATCGCGCGAGGCGCAGGGCGCAGCTACGGGGACGCGGCCCAGAACGATGGCGGTGCGGTGCTGGACATGACGAGCCTCGACCGCATCGTCTCGATCGACTCCGAGCGAGGACTCGTGACCGCCGAGGCCGGCGCGACGGTGGCTCAGCTGATGGCACAGCTGAGCGCCCACGGGCTCACCCTGCCGGTCGTGCCGGGGACCCGGCACGTGACGCTCGCCGGCGCGATCGCGAGCGACATCCACGGCAAGAACCACCACCGCGACGGGGCCCTGGCCAGACATGTGAGGAGCCTCACGCTGTGCACGCCCGCGGACGGCGAGGTCGAGGTCACGCCCGAGGACGACCCGGACCTGTTCTACGCGACGCTCGGCGGCATGGGCCTGACCGGGGTGATCGTGCAGGCGACGCTCCGCGCGGAGCCCCTGGCCTGCCCGTGGGTGGCGGCGGACGTCGACCGCACCGAGGGCCTGGCGCAGACGCTCGAGCTGATGGGCGCCAGCGAGCGCCATCGCTACTCGGTGGCGTGGCTGGACCTGCTCGCCGACGGTCCAAGGATGGGGCGCGCGATCGTCAGCCGCGCCGACCCTCTCGCGGCCGAGATGGCACCCCCGCCCCGGCGGCTGCGACGAGCTTCCGGCGGCGCACATCCCTCCGAGACGTTCTCGCCAAAGCCGGCGCTCGAGGTTCCCCACGGCTTTCCCGCGGCCCTGCTGCGTCCGGCGAGCATGCGCACGTTCAACGCGCTGCGCTGGCGCGCGACCCCCCGTCGCGAGCGCGGTCGAGCGCTGGCGCTGGCGCCATACTTCTTCCCCCTGGACGCGCTGGGCGAGTGGAACCGGCTGTACGGGCCGGCCGGGCTGATCCAGTACCAGTTCGTGATTCCCACCGGGCAGGAGCGCGCGCTCGAACGCTGCTTTCAGCTGATGCGAGCGCGCCGGCTGCCCGTGTATCTGGCGGTGTTCAAGCGCTTCGGGCCCGCGTTCGGCGGCCCGCTCTCGTTTCCCCTGGAGGGTTGGACGCTCGCGATCGACCTCCCCGCGGCGGCGCCCGGACTGCGCGCGGCGCTGGACGAGCTCGACGAGCTCATCGCCGGCTGCGGCGGACGCGTGTACCTGACCAAGGACATCCGCCTGCGGCGCGAGGCGCTGACGGCGATGTACCCGCAGCTCGATCGCTTTCACTCCCAGCGGGCGCGGGTCGATCCCGAGGGGATCCTGCGCTCGGACCTCGGGCGGCGGCTGGGGCTCTGCGGGGTGGCGCGGTGAGCGCGGCAGTGAGCGCCGCGACGGGCGCCGCGACGGGTGCCGCAGCGGGCGCCACCGGGTCCTCGGGCCGGCGCGTGATCGTCCTCGGCGGCACCTCGGAGATCGCGCTCGCGATCGTGCGCGAGCTGCAGATGCTGGCTGCTCGCGACGTCGCGCTCGTGGGCCGCGATCCCGACGCGCTGAGCGGGGCGGCCGAGAGCCTGCGTGCAGCCGGATGTCACAGCGTCAGCACGTTCGAGCTCGACGCGCTCGACACCGAGCGCCACGAGGAGGTCCTCGCCAGGGCGTTCGGCGAGCTGGGAGGCGCAGCCGACATCGTGATCCTCGCGGTCGGCGTGCTCGGGGAGCGGGGCGGGCTCCCGGCCGACGTCGCCGGCGCAGTCCAGACGATGCAAGTCAACTTCGTCGGCGCCGGATCGCTGCTGATGCACGCGGCCGCGCGCCTGCGCGACGCGGGCGGGGGAGCGATCGTGGTGCTCTCCTCGGTGGCGGCCGAGCGCCCGCGGCGCGCAAACGCCGTCTACGGCGCCTCCAAGGCCGGCCTGGACGCCCTCGCTCAAGGTCTCGGCGACGATCTGCGTGAGCAGGGAGTGCGCATGCTCGTGGTTCGCCCGGGCTTCGTCCACACGCGGATGACACGGGGTCTTGACCCGGCGCCGCTGGCGAGCACGCCGCAGGCGGTCGCGGGCGTCGTGATCGACGGGCTCGACCGCGGCTCGCCCACCGTCTGGGCGCCGCGTACCCTACGCTGGCTCATGCTCGTCATGAGGATGCTTCCCCGTTCAGTGTTCCGGCGGATCAAGCAATGAGCGCGACACGACCATCCCAGCAGATGCCCGCCAGCCTGGCGCGGGCGCAGGCGCATGCGCCGCCCACGGCAGACATGTCTCAGCTGCGCGCCCGCCGCCGCCAGGCGCGTCGGCGCAGCCGGCTGGCGCGCCTCGATCTCGGGCTCGGGGTGACCGCCGCGATCGTGCTGCTGCTCGCCTCCCCCGGTATGGCCATGACCGCCGTCGTCGTGCTCGTCGTGCTCCTGCTCTGCGCCCTGTCGGTCGTGCTCGAGCGACGGCGGCGACGGCGGCGCGCGCAATCCCGGCCGCCTGCCCTTGGCCGCCGGGCACGCGAGCGGTAGCCTCAACGAGATCATGGACGAATCGCTCAGCGGTCAGCTCCTGCTCGCCTCGCCGGCCCTGCACGACCCCAACTTCGAGCGCACCGTGATCCTGGTCGGGGTGCACAGCGAGGAGGGCGCGATGGGCGTCGTGCTGAACCGCCCGTCGACGGTGACGGTCGGCGAGGCCGTGCCAGCGCTCGAGCAGGCGGTCGCCGTGCAGGAGCCGGTGTATGTCGGCGGGCCCGTCCAGCCGACCTCGATCGTGTGCCTGGCCGAGTTCCTCGACCCAACGCCCGCGGGGCTGCTCGTGCTCGGGCGCATCGGCTTTCCCGTTCCGGACGCCGGGGTCGAAGAGCTGACCGAGGCGACCGCGCGCCGGCGGGTGTTCGCGGGCTACGCGGGCTGGACCGAGGGGCAGCTCGACGAGGAGGTCGCGGACGGCGACTGGATCGCGCACGCGGCAATGCCCGAGGATGTGTTCACCGACATGCCGCAGGACCTGTGGAGCGCCGTCCTGACGCGCATGGGCGGCGGCTATGCGCTGCTCGCGCGCATGCCCCCGGACCCCAGCGTGAACTGACTAAGCTGATCCGCAATGCTGAAGCTCGCCCGCTGGACCACAACCCATCGCAAGTACGTGCTCATCGGCTGGGTCGTGCTGCTGATCGTAGTCAACGTGTTCGCGCAGTCGGCGGGGACGAGCTACTCCAACAACTTCACGCTCCCCAACTCCGACGCCCAGCGCGCCGCCGACCTGCTGCAGCGCAGCTTCCCGGCGCAGGCGGGCGATCGCGACACGATCGTCTACAAGGTCTTTACCGGCACGGTCTCAGACCCGGCGGTGCGCGCGCGTATGAGCGCGATGTTCGCGCTGGTCGCCCGACTCCCGCACGTCGCTGCGGTGATCAGCCCCTACGCGGCCGCATCGGCCGGCAGGGCGATCTCCGCGAACGGCCAGATCGCGTTCGCGACCGTCGTGTTCGACCAGAAAGCCAACGTCCTGCCCAAGAGCGCAGCCGAACGCGTGGTGGCGGTCGCCCGCGCCGCCGGCCGGCCAGGGCTGCAGGTCGAGCTCGGCGGGCAGGCGATCGAGGCGACCGAGCAGGCCGGCTTCGGGCTGTCCACCGCGGTGGGCCTGCTCGCGGCCATCGTCGTGCTGCTGCTGACGTTCGGCTCGCTGATCGCGATGGGGCTGCCGATCGTCACCGCCCTGTTCGGCCTCGGCACCGGCCTTGGCGCGATCGCGCTGTTCACGCACGTGGTCGACACGCCCAACTTCTCCTCCGAGCTCGCCGCGATGATCGGGCTGGGCGTCGGCATCGACTACGCGCTGTTCATCCTGACCCGCTTTCGCGAGGCCTACCGCACCCCCGGGCCCACACATGGCGACGCGCGCGAGTCGGTCGTGCGGGCGATGGACACCGCCGGGCGCGCCGTCCTGTTCGCCGGCGCCACCGTCGTGATCGCGCTGCTGGGGATGATGCTGCTCGGCGTCGACTTCCTCTACGGGGTGGCGATCTCCGCCTCGATCGGGGTGCTGCTGGTGATGCTCGCCTCGCTGACGCTGCTGCCGGCGCTGCTGACGATGGCCGGCGCTCGGATGGCGCGGCCGAGTCGCCGCACGCGCGCCCGGGAAGCCCGCGCCGGCCGATCTGCCGGCCGTTCGGAGCTCCTGGGATCTCCGAACGGCGGTCGGGCCGCCGACGCGGCCGCGGCGGGGATCGCCGCCGACGCCGCCGGGACCGCTGTCGTGGAGAGCACCGGGGAGATGACGCTCACCGCGAGCGAGACCCCTCACGCCGGCGCCGCCTGGCTGCGCTGGAGTGCGTTCGTACAGCGCCGGCCATGGACGATCGCGATCGCCTCCACGCTGGCGATGCTGCTGATCGCCGCTCCCGCGATGGCGCTGCGGCTGGGATCCAGCGACGCCTCCAACGACCCGGCGGGCCAGACCACACATCGCGCGTATGAGCTGCTGGCGCAGGGATTCGGCGAAGGGTTCAACGGCCCGCTGCTGATCGTCGCCAAGGTCCCCAACCCGAAGCGAGAAGCCGCCAGGCAGGGCGTGCTCCTGACCGTGCCCCCGGGCGGCGGCAGGGCGGCGGTGGAAGAGCTCCGCACGGCCATCGCCACCACCCCGGGCGTGGCGTCGGTCGCCCCGGCAAAACTCAACCCGACAGGCGAAGTGGCGACGATCACGGTCTATCCGCGCTCCTCCCCGCAGGCATACGCGACCACGCAGCTCGTCTCGCAGCTGCGCGAACACGTGATCCCGCCGGTCAAGGCCCGCACGGGCGTGGCCGTGTACGTCGGCGGCGTGACCGCGGGCTCGGTGGACTTCGCCGCCGTGCTCGGCCACAAGCTGCCGCTGTTCATCGGTGTCGTCGTGCTGCTGAGCGCTCTGCTGTTGATGATCGTGTTCCGCTCGCTGGTGATCCCGCTGCAGGCCGCCGTCATGAACCTGCTCAGCATCAGCGCCGCGCTCGGGGTGATCGTCGCGATCTTCCAGTGGGGCTGGCTGGGCGCTCTGTTCGGCGTCCAGCAGGGGCCGATCGAGTCATTCATCCCGGTGATGCTGTTCGCGATCGTGTTCGGTCTGTCGATGGACTACGAGGTGTTCCTGATCTCGCGCATGCACGAGCGCTGGGCGCACACGCGCGAGCACTCGCGCTCGGTCGCCGAAGGCCTCGCGCTCACCGGGCGCGTGGTGACGGCGGCCGCGGCGATCATGGTGTGCGTGTTCCTGTCGTTCATGCTCGGCGAAAACCGCATCATCAGGGAGTTCGGCCTGAGCCTCGCCAGCGCCGTGTTCCTCGACGCGCTCATCGTGCGCTGCCTGCTGCTGCCCGCCGTGCTGCACCTCGTCGGCAAGCGCACCTGGTCGATCCCGGCATGGCTGGACAGGGCGCTGCCGCGGCTGAACATCGAGGGCACGGTGCTCCCGGCCGGCAGCGTGGATGGCGGTTCGCGCGCCGGCTCTGGCTCGGCGGCGCCGCCCCAGGGCGGGGCCGCCCACCCGCGCCCCGGCGTGGCGACCGAGGGGGCCGAGGGCTGAACCCACGGCCGCGGGGGGCAGCGTCGAGAGCAGTGGGCCCAGCCGCCCCCTCGCCGTGCGTCGCCGCGATCCTCTGCGCCGCCGGCGCGATCGCGCTCTCGGGCGCACTGGCCCCGCGCGCCGCGGCAACGGGCGCCGCGCAGGCCGCCTCCCCGCCTCACCCGGCAGCGCCGACGAAAGTGGAATCGATCTCCCCGCCCGATCCCGGCGCGCACGACTCCGTCGTGCTGGCGTTCGTCCCGGTCGGCGAGCCCGAGCTGGCCGGCGTCCCCGGCATGGCCGTCGGGATCGTGTCCGCGTCCCAGGGCTCCTACTCCGCCGAGCAGCTGCTGCTCGACATCACCCAGGGCGCCCGCATCGCCTCCTCGGCCTACTCCCCCGCGCGCCCGCCGCCGCTGGGCTTTGCGGACGCTTCGGCGCGCCGGGCGGGGCGCGATCGCTGGGCTGGCAGCGCGGCGCTGACGCGCGCCGAAGACGCACCGCAGCTGCTGCGCCCCGGCCTGCTGGCCGCGCAGATCCCCGGCGGTGGCGCCGCCTACGCGGGAATCGCCGGGACCGATGACACCGACGCGATCGCCGCCGCCAACCGCAGCGGCCGCATCGCCGCGGTCTCGCTTGGGGCCGCGTCCTCGCTGCTCGCACGCATAACGGCGCTGCGCCGCGCACACCCGCTCGTGGTCGCCGACCTGCCGGCGGGCGTAGCCGGTCGCGCGGACCTTCGCGCGCTGACCGCCGCTCGCGCGCGAGGAGAGCTGCTGCTCGTCGTGCAACGCGCCCGCTCCGCGCCCGGTCACGAACTGCTGTGGGCCGCCGCCGCGGGGCTTACGGACAGCGCAGCCCCCGTGGGCTCGGAGCGCACCGCAACAGCCGGTGGCACGGCCGGCCCGCAATCATCGTCCGGGCCCGGGAACGCCGAGCTCACCTCCCAGACGACCAACGAGCGCGGTCTGATCGCCTCAGTAGACATTGCCCCGACGATCCTGCGTCACCTGGGCCTCACGCCAATCCCAGCCGACATGCGCGGCGATCCGATCCGCACCGACGGCCCCCTGCGCCCCGCCTCGCTGCGCGCCCTGATGGCTCGGTTGCGCGTGATCGGTCCCCGGCGGCTGCCGGCGCTGGGCTGGCTGCTGGCGGCGTGGCTGGCGCTGGCGCTCGCCTGCGCCCCCTGGCCCCGCTCCCGGGCGTGGGCGATGCGCACGGGAGCGCTCGGCGTGCTGTGGGCGCCCGTCGCGGTGCTGATTGGAGCGGCTCTGAATCCGAGCGCTGCCGTCGAGTACGTGACGATCGCGCTCGCGTGCCTGGCGCTCGGTGCGCTGAGCGACCGGCTGCTGCCCTGGCCCCGCGCGGTGCTCGCCCCGGCGCTCGTCGCCGTCCTCGCGCTGGCGATCGACGCGCTCGCGGGCACGCAGCTCTTGATGCGCTCGCTGCTCGGCCCCAACCCGATCCTCGGCGCACGGTTCTACGGCATCGGCAACGAGCTCAAGTCCGGCCTCGCCGTGCTCGTGCTCTGTGGGGTCGCCGCCGCGCTGTACCCCGCCGTGCGGGGCCGCCGGGCGGCTACCGCGATGGTCGGCGCCGGCATCGTGCTCGCCGTCGTCGAGGGCTCGGCGCGGATCGGCGCCGGTGTCGGCGGCGTCATCCTCGTCAGCGCAGGCACGGCCGTCGCCACCGTCATGCTGCTTGCAGGCGCGCTGACCCGTCGGCGAGCCCTGATCGTGCTGATCGCCCCGGTCGCCGGCCTCGTCCTGCTCGCCGCGCTCGACCTCGCTACCGCGCACGGCTCAGGCCACTTCACCGGCAGCATCCTGCACGCCCGCTCGGCCGGGGACCTACGCGACATCGTCGTCCGCCGCTACACCGCCGCCTGGGATGAGCTGCACAACGGCGCGATGCCCGTGGCCACCGCGATTGCGCTGCTGGCGGCCGCGTTGGGCCTGCGCCGGCGCGAGCGCCTGCTGGCTCCGGTCGGCGGCGACCCCGCCTGGATGGCCGCCCTCTGCGGAGGTCTCGCCGCGGGCCTCGCCGGCGCGCTAGTCGAGGACTCCGGCCCGGTCCTGCTCGTCGTGGCCGTCTTTGCTCTGGGCTGCGTGCTCACGTACCTGTGGGCCGGTCCCGTCACGTCGCCGAGGGCGGCTACTCGTCCAGGCCGGGAATCGGCTGGACCACCTAATCCGGACCAGAAGGCTCGTCTCGACGCATAGCCTGCTCGTGTTGACGCTGCAACCGTGAAATGTCTTCTTGGGAAAGCCTCTGACCGACCGTGAGCCGCTCGGCTGGTGTCATCGCCATGCAGATACGGCGACGGTGCTCGACCTCTTTGCGATACATCTCAGCCCAGTCGACCCCGCGACCGACCAACGGAGGTATTTTCGGATCGGACGTCATATCTCCAAGTCTACCTTGTGATGCTGATTGTCTGCGAATTAGGCCTGGAGGCAAACCTTGTCGGATCTCTACGCCGCGCAGTCCCGGCACGCCCCGTGCAGCACGATCTCGTGCTCGGACACTTGCAAAGAAACCCGCTCGCTGAGCGTCTCGATCGCGCGCTCCAGGCCCGGGTCTGAGAACGGCATGACCACGCCGCACTCGTCGCACACGAGGTGATGGTGATGCTCGGAGCGCTCGCACACGCGCTCGTAGCGGACCATCGCCTGGCCCGTCTCCACGCGCTGCACGAGCCCCAGCCCCTCCAGCTCGTCGAGGATCCGGTACACGCTCGCCCGGCTCACGCGCCTGCTTGCCGTGCTCTTGCTCGTGCTCCTGCCTGCCTTGCTCTGCCCCCCGCCGGCCCCCCGACCGCGCAGCGCGTCCTCGATCTCCTGCGCGCTCAGCGCGCACTCCTGGCCCGCCGAAGCCGGGAGACACGCGCCTTTGGCGCGAATCCCCGTTTCGGCCAGCAGTTCCAGCAGCGCACGCCGGGCGCCGCCGCGCTTGTGTCCGGCCGCGGCCAATGTCGCCTCGGCGCGGGTGACCCAGCTGCCGTCGTGGGCGGCCGAGCTCGCGGCCTGCGAGTGCCGCCGATCGTCGGCCGGTCGTCTTGTTTGCACGCGAGAGCTCATAGCGCGATGGTAGAGACCGCCGACGCAAGCGCATACGCGCCGACCGCGAGCGCGATGATCGCCGTGCTCGGCGGCAGCGACGGCACCGCGTAGCTGAGCGCGATCCCTCCCCACATCGCCACGAGCGCGATCGCCGCCGACAGCGCCATGCCGATATACGGCCTGGACGTAAGCCGCAGCGCCGCCCCCGCGGGCGCGGCGATCAGCCCGAGCACGAGCAGCGCGCCGATCGCCTGGGTGCCCTCCGCGGTGACGGCGCCAATCAACAGCAGCAGCGCCAGCCCAAGCGCGCGCACCGGCACGCCGTGCAGCAGCGCCAGCTCGGCGTCAAGCGAGGCGAACAGCAACGGCCGCGCGATTGCCACCGTCGCCAGCACGACCCCCACGCCGACCGCCGCGGCGGCGACGCTCTGTCCCGCCCCGAGTCCGAAGATCGAGCCGAACAGCGTGTTGGCGACGATCAGCCCATCACCACCCGAAGAGCCGGTGCTGAGCACCGCGATCAGCAGCACACCGATTCCGAGCACCCACGAGAACACAACGCCGATCGTCACGTCGTTTGCTTGCGCGCGCCTACCCAGTCCCGCCATCACGGCCGCCAAGCCGAGCGTCAGCGCGAACAGGCCAACGCGCTCATCCACGCCGACCACGGCCGCCGCGATCGCCCCGACGAACGCAACGTGGCTGAGCGCGTCGCCCGCAAACACCTGTCCGCGCAGCACCGTGAACCAGCCAACCAAGCCGCACGCGAGCGCCACGAACGTGCCGGCCAGATACGCGTTGCGGATAAATTCGTGCGAGAGCATCACACCACTGGGACCGGCTCCTGTGGCCGCGCGCCGCGGGAGAAGCGAACGGCCACGCGGCGTACGCCTTGCGCGAGCAGGTACAGGCCAAACGCGAGCGAGGTGACGAAGAATCCGAGCGGGTAAATCGAGAAGTAGGAGATCCCGAGCCCCATCCACGTCACGAGCAGCGAGAAGGAGACACTCAGCACGAGGCTCAGCCCCGGCCGCGGCGTGAGCGCCTGCGCGGCGGCGGGCGGCGCCACGAGCAGCGCGAACACGAGCAGCGCGCCCGTGATCTGGCTCGTGGCGGCTACCGCCAAGCCGAGGATCAGCAGGAAGCCGACGTCGAGCGCACGCACAGGCACGCCACGGGCGCGTGCGACCTCCGGATCGAGCGAGGCGAGCAGCAACGGCCGCCCGACGACCGCCAGCGCAGCCAGCACGACGATCGCAACGACCAGCAGCGTCAGCACCTGGTTGCGATCGATCCCCAGGAACGTGCCGAACAGCAGCGTCTCGAGCTGTTCGAGCACACCGCTGTATAGGCTCAGGAAAAGGAAACCGAGCGCCAACCCCGCGACCTGCACGACCCCGATCGCGGCCGACTCGCTGCTGCGCCCGCGCCGCCCCGCGCCGCCGGAGCGCCCGATCGCAAGCGCCGCGATCCCGCACGCCAGGTAGTAGCCGAACGCGCTCGGCACTCCCGCGAGAGCGGCGCCCGCGGCGCCGGGGAACGACATCACGGCGATCGTGTGCCCAGCGAAGCTCTGCCTGCGCAGCACCATGTACCAGCCGACCACACCCGCCATCACGGCGACGATCGTCCCCGCCTGCAGCGCGTTCACCATGAACTGGTAGGCGAGCAGCTCGTGCACGTCTCTCACGAGGTTCCAGGAGAGGGTGGGATTTGCCATCAGCCGTGGCGCGGACCGTGGACATGAGGCGCCTCGGGCTGGCCAACGACCACCAGCCGTCCGTCGCGGGTGCGCAGCACTTCGATCGGCACCCCATACAGCTCGCTCAGCCGTGGTCCGGTGATCACCTCCCGCACCGACCCCTGCAGCGCGCGGCCGCCCGCAAGGTAGATCACCTGGTCGAGATACGACAGCAGCGGATTCACGTCGTGGGCCACCAGCAGCACGGCGACGTTCTCCGTCCGGCAGATGCGCTGCACGAGCGCGGTCACCGCCGCCTGGTTGGGCAGGTCGAGGCTGTCGAGCGGCTCATCGAGCATCAGGATTCGCGGGCGACGCACGAGCGCCTGGGCGATCAGCACGCGCTGCTGCTCGCCGCCGGAGAGCTCGCCGAGCGGACGGTCGGCATAGGCGCTCGCGCCGACCAGCTCGATCGCCTCGCGCACGCGCTCCCTCGCCCGCCGGCGCGCGGCGCCACGACCCAGCCCTCCGAGCCATGCGCCCCCGACTGGCAGCGGCACTCCCCAGCTGGAGCCGTCGAGGCCGAGCCTCACGAGATCCACGCCGCGGATCGGCAGCGACGAGTCGTATCCGTGGCGCTGAGGCAGGTAGCCGATCTGGCGGTTCGCGGCGCCGGCCGGTCCGCCCAGCACGCTGACCGTGCCCGGCGCAGTCTCGATGAGTCCGAGGATTGCCTTCAGCAGCGTCGACTTACCGCTGCCGTTGGGGCCCAGCACCGCGACGAACTCGCCGGGGCGCACGAGGAGATCGACATCACTCCACACCTCGCGGCCCCCCAAGCTCGCGTGGGCGTCGCGCAGCTCGATCGCCGCCGTATTCACCGTCCGGTCGCCTCGTGGAGAGCCCGCTCCAGCCCTTCCAACTCGGCAACCTGCCACTGCTCGAAGCTGTCTGAGGCGGGCGACAGCGTCTCCGTCACAGTCGCGATCGGGATGTGTGCCGCACGCGCGAGCTCGTTCACCCGCTGCACGTCCGGCGTCACGTTCTGGCTGTTGAACACCCACACCTTGATCTGGCGGTTGGACGCCTGCCGATCGACCGCCTGCTTATCCTGTGCCGTCACTTCGGTGCCCTCCGCGATCGCCTTTGCGAAGCTGTATGGGGTCAGCAGCTTCAATCCGAGCGCTTCGCCGAGCGGCTGGAAGATGCTCTCGCTGTATCCCACCGGCACGCCCGCATAGCGCGCGCGGATCTGCTTGAGCAGCGCGTCATAACGGGCCAAGCCCACTGTTTCAAACGCGCTCTTCCGCTTGGCGAAGTAGCTCGCGTCGGCCGGGCGCAGCTTGTCGTAGTCGGCCACGATCTGACCGATCACCGCATGCACATGGGTGGGCGAGTACCACTGGTGAGGGTTATCGCCCGGCTTGTATCCCAGCAGGCCGCCCACGTCGAGCACCGCGCGCCCGCTCAGCGGATCGGCGGCCAGCAGGTGCGAGGCCCATTCGTCATAGCCGATGCCGTTCACGATCGCCATCTGCGCTTCCGCCATAGTGCGCGCGTTCGCGGCGGTTGGCTCGTAGCTGTGCGGGTCCGTGTTCGGGTTGACGATGATGCTCTGCACGTCCACCCCTTCGCCTCCCAGCTGCGCGGCGATGCTGCCCCAGAAGTTCTCGGCGGCGACCACACGCAGCTTCCCTGTGGAGGACGCGGCGTTCGGTCCCTGTGAGCCACAGCCCGCGATGAACGCGGCCATCGCCGCGCAGGCCACCGCCACCACCCATGTACGTGGACGAGTCGACCACACCGCCCGCTGCGGTGAGCGGGAGCGACACCCTTCGCTTTGGACTCCCACAGCCATCTGCTCAACCCTACCATGAATGAGATTGAGTCTCATTCTCGATTGAGGTCGATCGGCTCCCGCATTGGGTCGAATGCCTCGGGCGCGCCCGCCCGCTGTCGCAGGCGTATGATCGCCACGCATGGCGCCGCCCCGCCGATCGAAGCTCGACCAGCAGCCCACCTCCGAGCACCGGCCCGACAGACCCCCCACCGAGCTCACGCGCAGCCAGATCGAGGGTCTGGAGGCGATGTACGGCAACCGCTATCTGCTCGAGCCCGCGCCGGACGGCAAGCTGCCGCGATCGGGGATGTCCGCGGAGGAAGCCCTGGGGCTGATCCAGCAGGAGACGGTGCTCGACGGTCTGCCGGCGCGCAATCTCGCGACCTTCGTGACCACCCAGATGGAGCCCGAGGCCGACCAGCTGATCGGAGAATCCCTGCGCGTGAACTTCATCGATCATGCCGAGTACCCGCAGTCGGCCGAGATCGAGCAGCGCTGCATCCGGATGCTCGCCGACCTCTTCAACGCGCCGGGCGAGACCACGGGCGCGCGCACGCAGGGATCCTCCGAGGCGATCATGCTCGGCGCGCTGTCGCTGAAGTGGAAGTGGCGGGCCCGCAGGCAGGCGGCCGGGAAGGCAGTCGACCGTCCCAACCTCGTGTTCGGCGGAGACGTGCACGTCGTGTGGGAGAAGTTCTGCCGCTACTTCGACGTCGAACCCCGCATCGTCCCGCTCGCGCCCGAGAAGTACACGATCGGCCCCGAGGACGTCGATCCCCACATCGATGAGAACACGATCGGCGTCGCCGCCGTGCTCGGCACGACGTTCACCGGGCACGCCGACGACGTCGCCGGGATCAACGACCATCTGGTGGCCCTCAAGAGCGAGCAGGGCCTGGACGTGCCCCTGCACGTCGACGCGGCCAGCGGCGGCTTCGTGTGGCCCTTCCTCTACCCCCATTCCGAGTGGGACTTCCGCCTGGAGCAGGTCCGTTCGATCAACGTCTCGGGCCACAAGTTCGGCCTCGTCTACCCCGGGATCGGCTGGTTGGTGTTCAGGGAGAAGGACGATCTGCCCGAGGACCTCGTCTTCTACGAGAACTACCTCGGCAAGCGCGACGCCACCTTCACGCTGAACTTCTCGACCGGCTCGGCGATGGTGCTCGCGCAGTACTACAACTTCGCCCGCCTGGGCCACGCCGGCTACCGCTACGTCATGGAGACGATGAAGTACAACGCCCGCACGCTCGCGCAAGAGATCGAGGCGGTCGGTGAGTTCGAGCTGATCGGCGGCGAGCAGGACGAGCAGCTTCCGCTGGTCGCCTTTCAAACTTCGAGGCGCTCACCCCTACGACGAGTTTGACATGGCGGCACAGCTGGCCGCCGATCGCGGCTGGATGGTCCCCGCCTACACGCTCCCGCCCAACGCCGAACACGTCAAGATCATGCGCGTGCTCGTCAAGGAGACGCTCGGCCAGTCACTGACGACCGCGCTCGGCCAGGACATCGCCCAGGCGTGCGCGACGCTCGACGCCAAGGGCAGCCTGCACCCGGCTGACCGGCGCCGGGTCAAGACCAACACCGGGTTCTGATCTGACTTACTGCGATGGTTGACCCGGCGTGGGGGGCGTCGTATCCACCCCTTCACGAAGCTTGCGCCTGCGATCCACCAGCAGCACCGCCGCGACGACGACGATCACGACGATCACGATCCCGCCGGCGATATACCGCAGCGTGTGATGAGTCGTGGCGGGCGCTTTCGGTTTGACCGTCGCGACCGCATACCGCGCGCCGTTCGCCCTTGCCAGCGCGATCAGGTGCGTCTGTTCGCCGGTGCTGTAGATCACGGTGTAATGCCGGCCGTCGTTCATCGAGACGTGCACGCGCCCCGGCGCCGGACTCGGATGGAGCGTCAGCGCGTGCACTTCGTGCTTGCCCAGCTGCGTCTCGAGCGCCGGCAGGCTCTCGGGTACGAAGTGGATCACGGTCGCGGCGCCCGCGCTCGTGGCGCTCATGGCAACCGCCAAGGTCAGGAACGCGCCCAGCAGGGCGATGCGGACAGCTCTCGTCGATCGGCTCATCCGCGGCAGACTATCGCGGTGGGCTCACTTGCGCGCGTTGCGCATCGCCTTCAGCCGCTCGACCTTTCCCAGGACGACCTTGCGCATGCGCACGGCCTTGGGCGTCACCTCGACCGCCTCGTCCTCGCGCACGAACTCCAGCGCCTCGTCGAGGGTGAGTTTGCGATGGGCGTCCAAGCCGCACGAGCACATCGGAGGTCGACGAGCGCATGTTCGTCAGGTGCTTCTCCTTACCGGGTTCACGTCGAGGTCCTCCGAGCGCGCGTTCTCGCCGATGATCATCCCCTCGTAGACCTCCTCCCCAGGACCGACGAACAGGGAGCCGCGCTCCTGGAGGGTGAACAGCGAGAAGGTGACCGTCTCGCCGCGGCGGTCGGCCACGAGCACTCCGCTCTGGCGTGTGAGCAGCTCGCCCGCCCACGGCTCCCAGCGGTCGAACACGTGGTGCATGATCCCCGTCCCTCGCGTCTCCGTGAGGAACTCCGTGCGGAAACCGATCAGTCCCCGCGCGGGCACCAGGTACTCGAGCCGCACCCAGCCCGTGCCGTGGTTGATCATGTGCTCCATCCGCCCCTTCCTCGCGGCCAGCAGCTGCGTGACCGTGCCGACGTGCTCCTCGGGCACGTCGACGGACAGGCGCTCGACGGGCTCGTGGCGCTTGCCGTCCAGGAGGTGCTCGACCACGTGTGGCTGCCCGACTGTCAGCTCGAAGCCCTCCCTGCGCATGATCTCCACGAGCACGGCCAGCTGCAACTCGCCGCGGCCCTGCACCTCATACGTGTCCGGCCGGGCGGTCTCGTTGACGCGCAAAGAGACGTTGCCGACGAGCTCCTGCTTCAAGCGCGCCTCGATCTGCCTCGCCGTCAGCTTGCTCCCGTCTTTCCCCGCCAGCGGCGAGGTGTTCGCGCCGATCGTAATCGACATCGCCGGTTCGTCCACCGTGATCACGGGCAGCGGCCGCGGATCGTCGGGATCGGCCAGCGTCTCGCCGATCGTCACCTCGGCGATCCCCGCCACCGCGATGATCTCCCCCGGCCCCGCTTCCTGTGCGTCGACGCGCTCGAGCGCGTCGGTCACGTACAGCTCCGCCACCTGCGCTTTCTGGATCGCTCCCGTCGGCGCGGCACCAGGCGATCTGCTGACCCTTTTTGATGTTCCCGTGCCTCACCCGGCACAGCGCGAGGCGACCTACGTACGGCGAGGCGTCGAGGTTCGTCACGAGCGCCTGCAGCGGGTGCTCGGGGTCGTACGTCGGCGCCGGTATCCGCTCCAGCAGCAGGTCCAGCAGCGGGCTCAGGTCGCGCTCCTCGATCGCGTGCGCCGGGTCGTACTTCAGCGACGCCACCCCGGCCTTGGCGTTGCAGTAGACGATCGGGAAGTCGATCTGGTGCTCGTCGGCGTCGAGGTCCAGGAACAGCTCGTACACCTCGTCGACGACCTCCGCCACGCGCGCGTCCGGGCGATCGACCTTGTTGACCACGAGGATCACCGGCAACTTGGCCTCCAGCGCCTTGCGCAGTACGAACCGCGTCTGCGGCAGCGGCCCCTCGCTCGCGTCCACAAGCAGCAGCACCCCGTCGACCATCGTCAGCCCGCGCTCCACCTCGCCACCGAAGTCGGCGTGCCCGGGCGTGTCGATGATGTTCAGCTTCACGTCTCTGTAGCGCAGCGAGGTGTTCTTCGCGAGGATCGTGATCCCCTTCTCGCGCTCCAGATCCATCGAGTCGAGCACCCTCGTGGCCACGTCCTGGCCGACCCGGAACGCGCCGGACTGCCACAGCATCGCGTCGACCAGCGTCGTCTTGCCGTGGTCGACGTGCGCGACGATTGCCACGTTGCGGATGTCATCTCTGGGAACCAGGGGCACGGGCCGACAGGCTAGCGACGTACGCGCGCGGCCCTGGAGCCGGTTCGTAACCCGAAGCGCGCGAGCGCCGAGGGATAGCGCTCGGCCGCCGCAACCGTCTCCTCCAGCGCGGCGGCGAACCGGCGGATGTCCTGCTCGGAGATCACGAGCGGGGGCAATGCCTTGATCACGTTCATACGATGACCCGCGACCTGGCAGAAGATGCGGTGGCGGTGGAACAGCGGGACGGTGACGAGCTGGGAGAACAGGCCGGGCTGGCGGCGCTCGACCCTGTCCCAGAGCCCGCGGGCGACCGTGCCGGAGGGCGGGCCGAGCTCGATCGCCCACATCAGCCCGAGGCCGCGCACGTCCGTGACGACCTCGTAGCGATCGACCAGCGGCTCGGTCAGCTGAAGCAGCAGCGCGCCCAACCGCTCGGCGCGCTCGATCAGGCCCTCTTCGTCCAGCACGCGCAGCGTCGCCAGCGCGGCGGCGGCGGCGAGGTCGTTGCCGCCGAACGTCGAGCCGTGGCGGACCGCGCGCTCCATGCCGTCGAACACGCGGTCGAAGGCGGCGCGAGAGACGAGCACCGCGCCGATCGGCACAAGGCCGCCGGACAGGGCCTTGGAGAGGCAGATCAGGTCGGGCTGCAACTCCCAGTGCTCGCCGGCGAGGAACCGCCCGGTGCGCCCGAGGCCGGTCTGGACCTCGTCGCAGACCAGCAGCGCGCCGGCTTCGTGACACAGCCGCTGGGCGCTGACGAGGTAGCCGTCGGGGGGGAGGTTGACGCCGTGGCCCTGCACGGGCTCGACCACGAATGCCGCCACGTCTCCATCCACGCCCCCGTTCCCACTCCCACTCCCGCCCCCGTTCCCGCTCCCACTCCCATCCGCACCATCGCCGCCACCGCCACCGCGCGCGAGCGCACGCTCCAGCGCGTCCAGATCGCCCCACGGCACCGCCTCGCAGCCGGGCACGAGCGGGCCGAAGCCCTCGCGGAAGATCTCATCCCCATTCAGCGACAGCGAGCCGAGGGTCAGGCCGTGAAAAGCGTGCTCGGCGTACAGCACCCGCGGGCGCCCGGTGGCGGCGCGCGCGATCTTGATCGCCGCCTCGACCGCCTCGGTGCCGGTGTTCGCGGGCACCATCGCCCCAACCGAGTCCGGCGCGCGCGCGAGCAGCTGCTCGGCCAGCACGCCGCTCAGCAGCGTCACTCCGAGCTGTGGCAGGTTGGGAGTGCGCGCGGCCATCACCTCCTCGATCGCGGCGATCGCCGCGGGGTGCGAGCGCCCGATCGCGAACACGCCGTAGCCGCCGAACAGGTCGAGGTAGCGCTCGCCGGCGGAGTCGATCAGGTACGCGCCCTCGCCCCCCGTCCACGTCCGGTCGAAGCCAAGCGTGCGCAGGATGCGGCCCATCTGCGGGTTCAGGTAGCGGTCGTTGAGCGCCATCTCCTCCCCGGCGCGACGCTCGATCAGCTCGCGCACACTGGGGATCGGGTCGCCGGACATCGCGTCAGAGCCTACTGACGCCCCCACATCAACTGATAGAGTCGGCGCGATGGCAGGCGGCCAAACCCCAAAGCAGAAACAGTCGCACTCGCGCACGGCCAAGCGCCGTGCGCAGCACAAGATCGCGCCTGCCGCTTCGAACCTGTGCCCGAAATGCCATCAGCCGAAGCTGCCCCATCGCGTGTGCGCGACGTGCGGGTCCTACCGGGGTCGTGACGTGATCGACGCCGGCCCCGCCGCCTCCGTCGAGGAGTAGAGGTCGCGGTAAGGCGCGTCCGGGCGGGCACCGTGCCGAGCGATCCCTCATCCGCCGTCCCCCCGCTGCGCGAACGTCCGGCCTGGACCGCGCTTGGCAAGCACTACGAGGCGATTCGCGGCGCGCACCTGCGCGAGCTGTTTGCGCAGGATCCCACGCGCGGGGAGCGGATGACGGCCGAGGGGGCGGGGCTGTACCTGGACTACTCCAAGAACCGCGTCACCGGCGAGACGCTCGGGCTGCTGGTGGCGCTGGCCGAGCAGTCGGGACTGGCCGAGCGCACCGCGGCGATGTTCGCCGGGGATCCGATCAACGTCTCGGAGGACCGCTCGGTCCTGCACGTCGCGCTGCGCATGCCTCTGAAGGCGTCGCTGATCGTGGACGGCGTGGATGTGGTCGCGCAGGTGCACGAGGTGCTTGCGCGGATGGGCTCCTTCGCCGAACGGGTGCGCTCGGGGGAGTGGCTCGGTCACACGGGCAGGCCGATCAAGAACGTGATCAACATCGGCATCGGCGGCTCTGACCTCGGCCCGGTGATGGCGTATGAGGCGCTGCGCCACTACTCGCGGCGGGATATGGCGTTCCGGTTCGTGTCGAATGTGGACGGGACCGACTTCGTCGAGGCCACGCGCGATCTGGACCCCACCGAGACTCTGTTCGTCGTCTGCTCGAAGACGTTCACGACGCTGGAGACAATGACCAACGCACGCTCCGCGCGCGCGTGGGCGCTCGCGGGGCTGGGCGGCGATGAGACCGCGATCGCCAGGCACTTCGCAGCCGTCTCCACGAACGCCTCCGGCGTGGCCGAGTTCGGGATCGACACGGACAGCATGTTCGGGTTCTGGGACTGGGTCGGCGGGCGCTACTCGATGGACTCCGCGATCGGGCTCTCCACGATGCTCGCGATCGGCCCCAAGCGCTTCGCCGAGATGCTGGCCGGGATGCACGCGCTGGACGAGCACTTCCGCACGACGCCGTTCGCGGCGAACCTGCCCGTGCTGATGGGGCTGCTCGCCGTCTGGTACGGGGACTTCTTCGACGCCCAGACGTGCGGGGTGATGCCGTATGAGCAGTACCTGCATCGGTTTCCCGCCTATCTGCAGCAGCTGACAATGGAGTCAAACGGCAAGCACGTCACGCTCGACGGGACCGCGGTGGAGTGCCAGACGGGCGCGATCTACTGGGGCGAGCCGGGGACCAACGGGCAGCACAGCTTCTACCAGCTGATCCATCAGGGCACCAAGCTGATCCCCTGCGACCTGATCGGGTTCGGCCAGACGCTCAATCCGCTGGGCGAGCATCACGACATCCTCTCCTCCAACGTGTTCGCCCAGGCCCAGGCGCTCGCGTTCGGCAGGACCGCCGATGAGGTCCGCGCACAGGGCACGCCCGAGGCGGTCGTGGCGCACAAGGTGATGGAGGGCAACCGCCCCACGAACACGATCCTCGCCGATAGGCTCACCCCCCACTCGCTGGGAACGCTGGTCGCGCTGTACGAGCACAGCGTCTTCACGCAGGGCGCCGTCTGGGGGATCGACTCCTTCGACCAGTGGGGCGTCGAGCTCGGCAAGGAGCTGGCCAGGCGGATCGTCCCCGAGCTGACGAGCCGGGACGAGCCCGAGCTGGAGCACGACAGTTCTACGAACGGGCTGATCCGCCGGTATCGCTCGCTGCGCATGCAACCTACGACGAAAGGAGCAGACCATGGCGACTGAGACACCGATGCAGCTCGGAATGGTCGGACTGGGGCGGATGGGCGCCAACATCGTGCGGCGGCTGATGCGCGACGGGCATCGCTGCGTGGGCTATGACGTCAGCGCCGAGGCGGTGGCGTCGCTCGCGGCCGACGGGGCGCAGGGCGTCGCGACGATCGCCGAGCTCGTGGCCAAGCTCCAGAAGCCCCGCACGGCCTGGGCGATGGTCCCGGCGGGCGAGATCACCGACTCCACGATCGCCGCGCTCGCGGACGCGATGGAGCCCGGAGACACGATCATCGATGGCGGCAACACCCACTACCACGACGACATCCGCCACGCCGAAGAACTGCGCGAGCGGGGCATCCACCACGTCGACTGCGGCACCAGCGGGGGCGTGTGGGGTCTGGAGCGCGGCTACTGCCTGATGATCGGCGGCGAGACCGAGGTCGTAGAGCGGCTGCGCCCGCTGTTCGCCACGATCGCCCCGGGGGTGGACTGCGCCCCGCGCACGCCTGGGCGCAGCGGCGAGCCGAGCCCCTCCGAGCAGGGCTACCTGCACTGCGGCCCCAACGGGGCGGGGCATTTCGTGAAGATGGTGCACAACGGCATCGAGTACGGGCTGATGGCCGCCTACGCCGAGGGGTTGAGCATCATCCACTCAGCCGACGCGGGACTGCACTCCCAGAAGCAGGACGCCGAGACGAGCCCGCTGGAGAACCCCGAGCACTACCGGTACGAGATCGACACGACCGAGGTCGCCGAGGTGTGGCGGCGGGGCAGCGTGATCGGGTCGTGGCTGCTGGACCTGACCGCCCAGGAGCTGCTGGCCTCGCCCAAGCTCGAAAAGTTCGCCGGGCGCGTGTCGGACTCCGGCGAGGGCCGCTGGACGTCGATCGCGGCGATCGAGGAGGGCATCCCCGCGCCCGTCCTGACCGCGGCGCTGTACTCGCGCTTTGGCTCACGCGACCTGGACGAGTACGCGAACAAAGTCCAGTCGGCGATGCGCAAGGGCTTCGGCGGGCACGACGAGAAGCCCTCGTAAGGGCGGTGCATGCACCGTCAGGCCGCTGTCGGCCGGACACCCAAAGATAGGGTACAATAGAATGGACAAAAATGAAGGTATAATCTCAACTACCCTGCAAAATAAGGTGTTTGATGACATTGTCGACGGACATTGAACAGGACAATCGGGAATACCAGACAAGCCATCCGTGGATCACGTTCAAGCTGGACGTGAGCAGGGCGCCGTGGACGTTCTGGGATCACATCGGGGAAGCGCGATCGAAGTGCCGGCACCTGTCGCGGACGCCGCTGCCGCCGGATCTGGCTCGCCGAATGGAGCGCGTCTATCTCGCCCGAGGAGCCCTCGCCACGACGGCGATCGAGGGCAACACTCTGAGCGAGGAGCAGGCGGTCGCGGCGGTGGAGGGCAATCTGCACCTGCCTCAGGGTCAGAGGTACCTGCAACAGGAGCTCGAGAACGTCATCGACGCCATCGCATCCGTCGAGCAGGAGATCTATGCCGGCAGTCGATTCGATCTCACTCCGGAGCGGCTGCGGGATCTGAACCGGCAAGTCCTTGCTGAGCTGGAGACTCCCGACCACGTCACGCCTGGAGAGCTCCGGACGGGCAGCGTCGTGGTGGGAGGCGCATACCGCGGCGCGCCCGCTGCCGACTGCAAGCACCTGGTCGGAGCGATGTGCGATTGGCTGGGCGGCCCGGACTATCAAGGCGCCGGCAGCGGCGCGGATCACGCGGAAGACTTCATGCTCGCCCTGCTGAAGGCCGTCGTCGCCCACGTCTACATCGCCTGGATTCACCCGTTTGGCGACGGCAATGGCCGTACCGCGCGCCTCGTCGAGTTCGGCATCCTAACAGCCGCCGGCATTCCCTCCGTGGCCGCCCATCTGCTGTCGAACCATTACAACGCCACGCGCTCTCGCTACTACCGGGAGCTCGACCACGCCTCCAAATCGGGGGGAGACCTGACTCGCTTTCTCGCCTACGCGATCGAGGGGTTCGTCGGGGAACTCCAGCAGCAGCTGGACGAAGTCCATGGCTGGATCGTGGAAGCCGCGTGGATCAACCACGTCCAATCCATCTTCTCGGAGGCCCACACGATCACCGCGCGGCGACAGCGTGACCTCGTGCTCGCGCTTGCAGCGGACGAGTATGTGCCAAGAGCACAAATTTCGTCGCTGACACCCAAGCTGGCGGAGTCGTACGCCGGCAAGCACGCCAAGACGCTCACCCGGGACCTGAACGCCCTGAGCAAGCTCGGACTCATCGAGCGCCGTCCGCGGGGCATCAGGGCACGACGCGAGATCATGCTCTCGCTGCTGCCGCGAGTCGCCCCAGGGGTGGATGGCGACCGTGCAAACCTGTTCGGAGCGATCGGCTGATCCGACGCGACAGGTCAGCGTCCCGGGCTCTCTCCCCGCCACAGCGCCGCCTAGCGCCCGCCGCGGGCGAGCAGCTCGCCATGCGTACCTCCGACCCGCGCGCTGGTCAGCGGGCGGCGAGTCACGTCGCGATCCACGGGCCGTGCCAGCCGCCGTAGCCCGCGACGAGGCGATCCGCCTCCTCGGGACCCCACGAGCCCTGCGCGTATGGGTGGACGGGCGGCGGAGAGTCCAGCAGCGGCTGGAAGATGCGCCAGGCCTCTTCGACGGAGTCCTGGCGGGTGAAGCGCGTCGAGTCGCCGTTCATCGCGTCTGCAAGCAGCACCTCATACGGAGTCGGACCCTCGCCCCCCTCTTCGGCGAACTCCATGTCCAGCGTGATCGCCTGCGGGCCGCCGGCATCCGCGCGGTGGGCGTCGAGGATCACCCGCGTGCCCGTGGAGGGATCGAGCTTGACCACGAGCTGATCGGGCTCGGGCCGGCGGTGGCCGTGCTCCATGAACCCCAGGCGCGGCGGGTGGCGAAAGACGACGCGCAGCTCGGTCTGGGTGACGGGGAGATGCTTGCCCGTGCGGATGAACCAGGGCACGCCCGACCAGCGCCAGTTGTCGATCTCCAGACGCATGGCGGCATACGTCTCGGTCGCGGAGTCCGGCGCGACGCCGCCGGTGTCGAGGTAGCCGTCGTACTGACCGCGCACGTAGTGGGCCGGATCGGCCGTGGCGGCCGAGCGGAAGACCGCATACTTGGCGTCCTTGAACGTCTCCGCGTCGTTGCCCGCGGGCGCCTCCATCGCGGCGACGGCCAGCACCTGCATCAGGTGGTTGACGACGACGTCGCGCAGCGCGCCGACGGGGTCGTAGAAGTGGCCGCGATCCTCGACGCCGAAGGACTCGGCCATCGTGATCTGCACGCAGGCGACATGGTTGCGGTTCCAGATCGGCTCGATCATCGTGTTGCCGAAGCGCAGGTACAGGAACTCGTCGGTGCCCATCTTGCCGAGGAAGTGATCGATCCGGTACAACTGGGACTCGTCGATATGCTGGTGGATCTCGCCGGCCAGCGCGCGCGCAGAGGCGAGGTCGTGGCCAAACGGCTTCTCCACGACCACGCGCCCGGTCTTGGTCAGGCCCGCGGCGGCGAGCCGGCCGATCACCGGCCCGAACAGGAACGGCGGGATCTCCAGGTAGAACACGGGCGTACCGGCGTCGCCGACGGCGGTGGCAACGCGCTCGTAGGTGGCGGCGTCGGTGAAGTCCCCGCTGACATAGGCCAGCCGCGCGGCGAACCGCTCGAACACGTCGGAGTCGATCGGCTCGCCGGTGCCTTCGATACACGTGCGCGCGTGCTCGCGCAGGCGCTCGATCGTCCAGTCGTCCACCGCGACGCCGACGATCGGGCAGTTCAGCAGGCCGCGACGCTCCAGGCGATACAGCGAGCGAAACGTCATCACCCGGGCGAGGTCGCCGGTGATGCCGAACACGACGAACACGTCGGCGGTCGTGCGTCCCTTCCGATCAGGCATGAGCCGACAGGATCCGTGCGAGCATGAAAAGGCAGGCTAGCGCGCATCGGCAAGTCGGGCGAGGGTCCTGGCGGGCCGGGTCCGCGCATGCGCGGACACCGAGACGTGGCGCATGCGCCACGTCTGTTCCGGTGGGCACATGTGCCCACCGGCGGACCCGCACATGTGCGGGTCCGTGACACGCCGCATGCGGCGTGTCCAGCGAACGGCGCATGCGCCGTTCGCCCAGGGCCGCATGCGGCCCTGGCGACCTCGCCGCATGCGGCGAGGCCTTCCCTGAAGTTCGTACCGGATGTAGGATTGTCCAATGCCATTGAACGACCGGCAGATCGCTGAGAAGGACCGATGCTCGACCTGTCACGGATCCGGGTGGACCTGGTGGTCGGCGGGAGCGCAAGCGGAGGCGCAGCCGCCGGAAGCGGGCAGATGGGTCGTCTGCCGCGCGTGCATCGGCACGGGACGCATCGATCAGAAGGGCCGTAAGCGACAGAAGCCGGACGAGGCGCCCGGCGACTGAGCCTGCGCCGGCGACCTTCGACGCACACTGGCGATCATGCGAGCAGCGCTCGACATCGTACTCGGAGAGCCCACGGTGCAACGCGTAACCCGCGGCCATGTGGAGGAGGGAATGGCAAGAACACCTCTCGTTCGGTCCAGCGCGCTTTGACGACAGCGCCCAAACCACAACCCAAGAGCAGATATTCGCTCCTGCTCGCCCGTATTCGCATACAAAGTATCGGGGCGCTCGGATTCGAACCGAGGACCTCACCGACCCGAACGGTGCGCGCTACCAGGCTGCGCCACGCCCCGACGCGTCTGTGAGTATTCCACACCGCTCCCTCAGCCCCGACCCCGGACCCTCCGCCCAAGCCCCCGGGCACTCGGCCTCAGGGCCGGTCCGCACGGCGAACGCCCGCGCCGCTAACCTCGCCCGCGTGCCCGCACCGGTCACCGAGATCCTCGCCGAGCTTTACGCGCTGCTGGCACCGGCGCAGTTCCAGGACTACTGCCCCAACGGTCTGCAGGTCCCCGGGCCGGCGACGGTATCGACGATCGCCACGGGCGTGTCCGCGAGCGCACAGCTGTTCGAGCTGGCGGCCGGTGAGCGCGCCGGACTGCTGCTCGTCCACCACGGGCTGTTCTGGGGCTCGGGCCCACCGGGGCCGATCGACGCGCAGCTCAAGCGCCGGTTGCAGCTCCTGTTCGACGCCGACATCGCGCTCGCCGCCTACCACCTGCCGCTGGACGCGCATCCCCGACTGGGCAACAACGCCCTGATCGCGGCCGCGCTCGGGGCGCAACGTCAGGACGAGCCGTTCGCGCGCCACCACGGCGAGCCGATCGGCTGCCTGGCGCGGTTCCCCGGCGAGGGCCTGGCTACAACCGAGCTCCTAGCCCGGGTGCGCGCGCTGACCGAGCGCGAGCCGCTCGTGTTCGACTCGGGGCCGCCTGCGATCCGCACGCTGGCGATCGTGTCCGGCGCGGGCTGCGACCACCTCGCCGAGGCGGCGTCCGCGGGCGCTGAGGCGCTGCTCACCGGCGAGCCGGCCGAGCGCGCGATGAGCCAGGCGCGCGAGCTGGGATTGCATCTCATCGCAGCCGGGCACTACGCGACCGAGACGTTCGGCGTGCGCGCCCTGGGCGAGCGCCTGGCCGAGCGGTTCGGCGTGCGTCACGTGTTCCTGGACGTACCCAACCCGGTGTAGGGGGAGCCGACCCTTCCCGCGCGGGGGCTGAGGCCCTAAGATCAGAGGGTCGCTTTACGTTCAGTGTCAAAAAACGTCAGCTCGTCGTCGATTGATCGAGGAGGGAAATATTCATGGAGGCCACCGCCGCGCCGTCGGCAACCGCAGCACAGACGATCGCCGATCTGATCCCCCACGCGGCCGAGCGCTACGGCGATCGTCCCGCCGTCCGCTACAAGCGCGACGGCGCCTGGCAGGACGTCACCTACGCAGAGCTCGATGAGATCGTCAGCGAGGTCGCGCTCGGCCTGATCGACCTCGGCATCGAGCCCGGCGAGCGCGTGTGCATCCTCGCCAACACCCGCCCCGAGTGGTCCTACGCCGACCTCGGCGCGAGCTCTGCCGGCGCGATCGTCGTGCCGATCTATCAGACCAACTCGCCCGAGGAGTGCCACTGGGTCATCTCCGACTCCGACGCGTGCGCGATCGTCTGCGAGGACGCCTCCCAGCTGGCCAAGGTCGCGGCGATCCGCGACACCCTCCCGCACCTGCGCACGATCGTCGTGATCGACCCGGTGGGCGGGCCCTCATCCGAGGGGGCCACCCCGGAGATCGCCGCGCTGGGGGCGATCCCGCTGGAGGAGGTCCGCGCCCGCGGGCGCGCGCGCAACCCCGAGGAGCTCGACGCACGCCGTGCCAGCGTCCGCCCGCAGGACACGTTCACGTTCATCTACACCTCCGGCACGACCGGCCCGCCGAAGGGGTGCGTGCTCACGCACGGCAACTATCGCGCAATCATCGACATGGTCGAGCAGCGCGCGAGCCTGCAGAGCGACGCCGGGGACGTCGTCTACCTGTACCTGCCACTGGCGCACTCGTTCGCGCTGCTGCTGCAGCTGCTCGTGTTCGATCTCGGTGTGACGCTCGCCTACTTCGGCGGGGACACCCAGCAGATCATCGGCGAGCTGGCCGAGGTCAAGCCCACCTACCTGCCCTCGGTGCCGCGCATCTTCGAGAAGATCTACACGCTCGTCTGCGCCAACGCGCCCGACCCCGACGAGCTCGCCGGCGCCGTGCGCGTGGGCGTGCAGGTGCGCGAGCTTCAGCAGGCGGGACGCTCGATCCCCGACGAGCTGCAGGCGCCATTCGAAGAGGCCGAGGAGCGGCTGTTCAAAAACGTGCGCGCAGCGTTCGGCGGGCGCGTGCGCGAGGCAGTCAGCGGCGCGGCGCCGATCGCCAGGGAGATCCTCGAATTCTTCTACGCCTGCGGCGTGCCCGTGATGGAGGGCTACGGCATGACCGAGACCGCCACCGCCGCGACCGCCTGCAGCCCCGAGGCGCACCGCTTCGGCAGCGTCGGCAAGCCGTTTCCAGGCGTCGAGGTCAAGATCGCCGACGACGGCGAGCTCTTGATCAAAGGCCCGAACATATTCCAGGGCTACCACAACCGCGCCGAGGAGGGCTTCGGCGCGGTCGAGGATGGCTGGCTGCACACCGGCGACCTCGGGCGCATCGACGAGGACGGCTTCGTCTACATCGTCGGGCGCAAGAAGGACATCATCATCACCGCCGGGGGCAAGAACCTCACACCCGCCAACATCGAGAACGACCTCAAGCAGTGCCGCTGGATCTCCCAGGCGGTCATGCACGGCGATGAGCGCCCCTACCCGGTGGCGCTGGTGACGCTCGACGAGGAGGAGATCGCCGGCTACGCCGCCGAGCACGGCCTGCCGCAGGACATGGCCTCGCTCGCGCGCGAGCCCTCGGTGCAGGCGCTCGTGCAGGAGGCGCTCGACCGCGCCAACACCAAATACGCCCAGGTCGAGCAGGTCAAGAAGTTCGCCATTCTCGACCACGACCTCTCCCAGGAGACGGGCGAGCTGACGCCGACGCTGAAGGTCAAGCGCAACGTCGTCAACGACATGTACGCCGACGTGCTCGACTCGCTCTACGCGGGCTGACGTCCAGACACCTGCGAACATAGGGATCGATGCGCACCGACCCCTCTGAGACCGGCGGTCTGTTCGTCGGCCGCCGGCCCGGCACCGCGCCGGTCCACTTTCGCGCGCTGCCCAAGCGCGGCAGCTACCTGCGCCAGCGGTTCGACGGCTCGCTGGCGGGCATCCTGCTGGGCGCGATCGTACTGCTCAGCCTGCTCTGCTGGGGCCCGATCCCGCTCGCCTGCCTGTGGGTGGCCGCGCAGATCGACTACCTCACGGGCAGCGTCAGCATCGGCATCCTCGTCGCGTTCGTGGGACTGTTCGTGCTGCTGTTCGGCACGCTCGCGATCCTGCGCCGCCTCGACCAGGCCTGGATCCTCGTACGCCGCGCCGCCGGCCACGACCAGCGCACAGGAATCCTCGGGCGCGTGTTCGCGATCACCGCCGCTGTCTGCGGGGGCATATTCATGTTCTGGTTTATCATCATCCACGGACCCGGCCTGGGCGCATGAGCGCGCATACCGAACCGGGAGACACTCGCTCCGCTCGCATCCCCGAACCGGCCAGCGCTGGATCGGCGTCCTGCCGATCGGAGATCGAGGGGATCTCCGATCGGCCAGCACGCGTACCGATCGTCGATCTACGGGATCGCCGATCGGGGGCACACAGCCCGAAGGGCTGGGTCACGCCACGCTCCTTGCGTCCTGGGTGGGTGGGCCCTGATCCATCTGCGCACTCATGCGGGCGTGATGGGTACCCCACAGAACGCGACTAGACAGAGGCGAACGTCGTCGTCATGGGCCTGCTCGACTACTACCGCCAGTTCGAAGGGATGTCCGAGGAGGAGGTCAACGCCGGCCTGCGCGAGGAGGCGGCCGAGCGCAAGCGCAAAGCGCTGACGCGCGTGGACACGCTCGACCTGTCCCAGACGACCTGGCCAGAGCTGCCCCATCCGAGCATCGTCAGCGCGATCACGTTCGTCGCGCGCCGTGGGCTGCATCGCTACCCGATGCACCTGCAGCGCGGCTCGCAGCTGCACGACGAGCTGACCGAGCGCTACGGCGTGGAGCCCGATCGGGTGATCCTCGGCAACGGCGCCGCCGAACTGCTCAGCTCGGCCACACGCGCGCTGATGGAGCCCGGCCAGCGGCTGCTCAGCGCGTGGCCCTCCTACCCGCTGTTCCCGATCATGGCCCGCCGCGCGCACGGTCAAGCGGTACGGGTCAGCGGCGGCGTCGACGAGCTGCTCGAGGCCGCGGCCGAGCCCGGCACGCGCGTGATCGCGATCGCCAGCCCCAACGATCCCACCGGCGAGCTGCTCGGAACAGCGGAGCTGCAGCGACTGCTCGACGGGCTGCCCGACGACGTCGCCGTGCTGCTGGACGAGTCGCTGGTCGAGTTCGCCGACGCCCAGCCGGTCAACTCCTCGCTCGGGCTGCTGGCCGAGCACCCCCGCCTGTTCGTGTTTCGCAGCTTCTCCAAGGCCTGGGGACTGGCCGGCCTGCGCGTCGGATATGCGATCGGCGGACCCGGCTCGGAGGAGCTGCTGGGCGAGCTGGCACCCGACCTCGGCGTCTCGGAGGTCTCCCAGGCGGGGGCGCTGGAGGCGCTGCGCAGCTGCTCGGAGATCGTCGCCCGGCGCGTGGCCACCGTTTCGCGCGAGCGCGCGGCCGTGACCGACGCCCTGCGCAAGCGCGGGTTCGACGTGAGCGACAGTCAGGCCAACTTCGTCTGGGCCGCCCATCCCTCCCTGCAAGGCGGCGAGCTCTCAGCACGCCTGGCCCGCGCCGGCATCCTCGTCGCCGGCGGGGCGGCGCTCGGCGAGCCCCGTTACGTGCGCATCGGCCTACGCGACTCGGCTACCACGACGCGCCTGCTGGGCGCGCTCGACAAGGCGGTGTAGGGCGTCAGCCCGCCAGGCCGGCCTGGCGCAATAGCGCGCCCGTGGTGCCCTCGAGAATCTTGCGCCACGCGCTCTGCTCGGTTTCGACCGCGTCGAAGTGCGCCACCACGCGCCGCAGCCGCTCGCCGGAGATGTCCAGGCCATGGCGCTCGGCCACCTCGCTGTAGCGCTCGTATTCGCCCGCGAGGTGCTGGGTGACCGACTCGAACCCGTGCCGGGCGATTTCCACGCGCGAAGCGTAGTGCAGCATCGAGGTCTGGAACATCAGCTTGTCCGCGGGCTCGGGCTCGATCAGCACGATGTCCACCCCCGGATAACGCTCCTCCCAGCGCTCGGCCAGCTCGTGCAGACGCTGGTGGGCGAGCAGCTTGAACGCCTGATAGCCGATCCGCGCGAACCCCATGTCCGAGACGCGCTTGGAGCGCACACCCTCCAGCGTGCGCACGGTCTCGGAGAAGTCGTTGACGAACGGCACGATCGGGTTGATCACGACGATCAGCTTCGCCCCCGCCTCCACGGCGATGTCGAGGTTGGTCGTCGACACCAACCCGCCGTCGACCAGCTCGCGCTCGCCCACGGCGACCGGCGCGTACACCATCGGCAGCGCGCCCGACGCGCGCACGGCCCTCGAGATCGGCACGTCCCGAAACCCATCGCGCCCGAACACGACCCGCTCGCACGTGTCGAGGTCGGTCGCGGTCAGGTACAGCTCGCGGCGCAGGCCCTCGAAGCTGTCGCTGCGACCGGGCTCTGAGAGGATCCGGCGCAGGTAGGACTCAATGCCCGCACCGGTGTACAGCCCCGAGGGCAACCCCTCCGCGAAACCGAGCACCAGGTCCATCGCCGAGACCTGCCCGCGCTGGCGGACGACCTCGCGCGCCAACCCGAGCACGCGCCACGGCAGCAATGCCCCGCGCCGGGCCATCTCGAACAGGTTCAGGTGCAGCAGATCACCGAGGTCGACGTCCTCAAACGGCGAGGACGTCTCGCGGGTGACGACCTGCATCATCTCCTCCGGCGTCACGCCGTTGGCGCACAGCGCGGCGATGAACGACCCGGCCGAGGTGCCGACGTAGATGTCGAACTGGTTCACCGTGCTGTTCACCGCCAGCAGATCCAGCGCGCGCAGCGCGCCGATCTCATACACCCCGCCGGTGAACCCGCCGCCGCCGAGCACGAGTGCGGTCTTGTCGCTGCGCCTGCGCCGCCGCCGGCGGCTCGCCGCGGCCCGGGTCCCGGCGCGCCCCGCCGAGGCGGCGCTCGTGCGTGCCGGCGGTTTACGACGCCGGCGCTCGGGGCCCGTGGGTTGCAGCTTGACAACGTTGCCCATACACGACACATTCTACGGTCGGGTGCCCCGGAAACGCCTCCTCCAGACCGCGATCCTGCTCTGCGGACTCCTGCCGGTCGCCGCGCTGGCCCTGCCCGCGCCCGCAAACGCCGCCGGCAGCCTGCCCGGACTGCGGTCCGACCTCGGGCGGCAGCTCGCGCTCGCCGGTCCGGCGGACGGCGCGTACGTGTATGACATCACCGCCCACCAGCCGCTGTTCTCCGAGCGCGCAACGTCGCTGCGCCCGCCCGCCTCAGTGGAGAAGCTCTACACCGCGACCACCGCGCTGACGCGCATGGGAGCGTCCGCACGCCTGAGCACGACCGTGTATGGGGTTGGCCGACTCGGCCCCGGAGGGGTGTGGGAAGGCGACCTGTACCTGCGCGGCGGCGGGGACCCGACGTTCGGCTCCAGCTCGTTCATCGACTCCCACTACGACGGCATCGGCGCGTCGGTGTCCACGCTCGCGACCCAGCTCGCGAGCACCGATGGCATCCGCCGCATCACCGGCTCGGTGCTGGGCGACGAGTCGTTCCTCGACTCCCTGCGCGGCGAGCCCTCCAGCGACTACGCGCCCGACCCGTTCCTGGAAGGCACGCTCTCGGGGCTGGCGTTCAACCGCGGCGCGACCGGCGCCGAGCACGGCGCGCACGCACCCGCCGCGTATGCGGCGCACGAGCTGTGGGCGACCCTGCGAAACAACGGTGTCAGCATCGCCGGGCACAGCGGGGCGGCCAGCACGCCGCCCGGCGCCACCCAGCTCGCGCAGGTCGACTCGCCCACGCTCACTCAGCTGCTGGGGTTGATGCTGCCACCGTCTGACAACTTCTTCGCCGAGACCCTCGTCAAGGATCTCGGCGCGCTGTACGGCGGGGCGGGGAGGACCTCGTCGGGCGCGGCGGTCGTGCGCCAGACGATCGCCTCCCTGCTTGACATCCGCCCGCAGGTCGTTGACGGGTCAGGCCTGTCGGAATCGGATCGAACCTCGCCGTACCAGGTGACCGATCTGCTCGTGGAGCTCGCCTCGACTCAGATCGGGCCCGCTCTGCGCGGGGATCTGGCCGTCGCCGGGCACACCGGAACGCTGGCCCTGCGCATGCGCTACACCGGCGCCTCGGGACGCTGTGAGGCCAAGACGGGCACGCTCACGGGCGTGTCCAACCTCGCCGGCTACTGCACCGCCGCGGATGGGCACACGCTCGCGTTCGCGATCTTCACCGACGGGATCGCCACCGAAACCGCCCACACGTTCCAGGACCACATGGCGATCACGATCGCGGGCTACTGATCTAGCAGCGCGCGTAGACCAGCCTCGTCGAGCACCGTAACCTCCAGGCGTTGCGCCTTGGCCAGCTTCGACCCCGCGGCCTCGCCCGCGACGAGGAAGTCGGTGCTTTTCGACACGGACCCCGTCACGCGCCCGCCCGCGGCCTGGATCCGCTCGGTGGCCTCCTCGCGGGTCCAGTTGGGGAGGGTGCCGGTGAGCACCAGAGCCTTGCCGGCGAGAGGGCCCTCGGACGGAGGGGGGCCCTCTTCGGCGAAGCGCAGGCCGATGCGGCGCAGGTCCTCGATCACCTCTTCCATGTGGGGATCGTGGAGCTGGGCGTGGATCGAGTGGGCCATCTTCTCGCCGATTCCAGGGGTCTCGGCGAGCTGCTCCTCGGTGGCTGCCAGCAGGGCGTCGATGCCACGGAAGCGCTGGGCCAGGTTGCGCGCGGTCACCTCCCCGACCTCCTCGATCCCGAGCGCGAACAGCACGCGCGCGAAGGGCCGCTGCTTGGAATCCTCGATCGCGGCGAGCAGGTTACGCACGGATATCTCGGCGAAGCCCTCGAGCTCGAGCAGCCGCTGAACATGATCGGACAGACGGTAGAAGTCGCCGGGGGTGCGCACGAGCCCCTGCTCCTGCAACAGACGAACCTGCTTCTCGCCAAGCCCCTCGATGTCCATCGTGCCCCGGGCCACGAACAGCTTGAGCAGCTGCCACGCGCGCTCGGGGCAGGCGCGGTTGGGGCACATGGTGAACACCGAGTCGTCAGGCTTGACGGTGGGGGTCGCACAGAAGGGACACTTCGCGGGGGGCCGCGGCGGTGGGGGGCGATCGGGACGCTCGACCACGTGGGGGGCCGGAGAGATCACCTGGGGGATGACGTCGCCGGCGCGGAGCACGATCACATCCTCGCCTTCGCGGATGTCCTTGCGAGCGAGGTCCTCCTCGTTGTGCAGCGTCGCCAGCTTGATCGTGACGCCGCCGACAGAGACCGGCTCGAGCATCGCGTACGGGCGCAGGTCGCCGAACTTGCCGACGTTCCAGCCGATCCGGCGCAGACGGGTGAGGGCGGTGGTGGGAGGAAACTTCCACGCGATCGCCCAGCGGGGCTCGCGACCAACGGAGCCGAGACGACGCTGGAGCGCCAGGTCGGAGACCTTGACGACGACACCGTCGATCTCGAAGTCGAGCTCCCCCGGCGGCGCTGCCACTCCAGGCATTGGGCGACCACGTCATCCTCGCCGTCCAGCAGACGGATGTCGCGGTTGACGCGAAAGCGGTGCTCGCGCAGCCACTGAAGCGCCTCCCAATGGTTGGAGAACGAGAGCCCCTCGGTGACTCCCACCTGGTAGCACCAGATCGAGAGTGGCCGCTGCGCGGCGAGCGCGGGGTCGAGCTGGCGGACGGTGCCGGCGGCGGAGTTGCGAGGGTTCATGAAGGTGGAGAGCCCCTGCTCGGCGCGGCGCTCGTTGAGCGCGGTGAAGTCCTCGAGAGACATGTACAGCTCACCGCGAACCTCCAGCAGAGGGGGCGCGTCGGGGACGTGCAGCGCGATCGTGGGGATCGTGCGGAGGTTGTGGGTGATGTCCTCGCCGATCTCACCGTCCCCACGGGTGGCGCCGCGCTCGAGTACGCCATCGCGATAGATCAGGCTGACCGCGAGCCCGTCGACCTTGGGCTCCACGACGTACTGGAAGTGGGGCTCGGCGATGCCCTCGCGGGCGAGGTGGTTGCGCATCCGCTGCACCCACTCGCGCAGCTGCACCTCCGAGCGCGCGTTGCCGAGCGAGAGCATCGGCTCCAGGTGCTCGACCTTCTCCAGGCGGCTGACCGGCTCGCCGCCGACCCGCTGGGTGGGCGAGTCGGGCGTGCGCAGCCGAGGGTATTCGCCCTCGATCCGGCGCAGCTCGTCCAGCAGCGCGTCGTACTCGTCATCGCCGATCTCCGGATCGTCGAGCACGTAATACCGGTAGGAGTGATGTTCGAGCTCGGCACGCAGCTCCCGTGCGCGGGCGAGCACCTCCTTGGGGAGGGGTGTGGTCCGCGGGGAGGACGCCGGCCCAGCGTTCACGAGGCGCGGGGTGCTGGCCGATCTGCTGGCCGATCTGTGATCGGTGGTGGCCCGAGCAGCTCCTCCAGGTCGAAGCCTCTTAGCGCCTCCAGGCCCGTGCGGTCGGTCAGGTCGAAGTGGATCGGGGTAACGGCCACGCGCCCAGCGGCGACGGCCGCGAGGTCGGTGCCCGGCTCGTCGTGGAATCCCGGGTCCGAGCCGTAGATCCAGTAGCGCCGGCGGTGCTCCTCCTCGCGCTCGAGCTTGAGCTCGTCCTCGTAGATGCGCTTGCCCAGACTCGTCACCTCCACGCCACGGGGCTCACCCGCGGGGACGTTCACGTTCAGCAGCGTGCTCGCCGGCAGCGGTACGTCCTCGATCCGCTCCACCAGCCGCGCGACGAACGCCGCCGCCACGTCGAAGCCGAAGCCGCCGTCGTAGCGAAAGTCCAGCGCCCGCGCCCGCGACTGCTGGGAGACGGCGATCGCCGGGATGCCCAGCACGACCCCCTCCAGCGCCGCGGCGACCGTGCCCGAGTAGGTGATGTCATCGCCCAGGTTCGCCCCATGATTGATCCCCGAGACGACCAGGTCCGGCGCGAACCCCTCGATCAGGCCGAGACTCGCCAGCCTGACGCAGTCCACGGGCGTGCCGTCGCTGGCGTACCCGACCGTGCCGTCCGCGAATGGAGTCTCGACGACCCACAACGGGCGGCGCGTCGTGATAGAGCGCGCCATCGCCGAGCGGTTGCCGTCGGGCGCGATCACCGCCAGGCGCACGCCGTCCAGGCCGGCGAGCGCGGCGCGCATCGCCTGCAGGCCCTCGGCCTCGATTCCGTCATCGTTTGTCAGCAGCACGTTCAGCATCTCTGTCTCCCCAGCATAGGGACCGGTGCGGCCCGTGCGGTGGTGGTCTCGTTACCGGGGCTCTTTCGACTCTCAGCCAACCCTCACCCACCGTCACCCCAACCCTCACCCGGCGCTCACTCCGCGGGAGGGTATGCGACCGAGGCCAGCGCGAGACCGTGCGCGGGCGCGGTCGGCCCCGCCTCCGTGCGCGGGCGGCCCTCCAGCAGGCGTTCGAGCTCGGCGACGGTGCGCCGTCCGCAGGCGACCTCGAGCATCGTGCCGAGGATGATGCGCACCATGTGCCGCATGAACGTGTCGGCCTCGATCCACAGCTCGAGCGCCTCGCCGTACGCCCGCCACTCTGCGGCCAGGACATTGCGCTCGAAGCGCATGTGAGCGGTGTCGGTGGGCGTGAACGCGGTGAAGTCATGCGTGCCGAGCAGTGCCCGCGCGCACTCGTCCAGCGGCTCACGGTCGAGCTCGCGCGGCCACCACAGCGCGTACCGACGCTCGAACACGCCGCGCGAGCGCCGCGTGAGCAGGCGATAGCGGTACGTCCTGCTGATCGCATCTCGCCGGGCGTCGAACGTGGACGGGGCCGGCTCGGCGGCGAGGATCGAGATGTCGTTCGCCAGCAGCGTGTTCAGGCGCTGGGGATCGACCGCCTCGTGCTCGTAGCTGGCGACCTGTTTCCAGGCGTGCACCCCGCGGTCGGTGCGCCCGGCTACGGTCAGGGTCAGCGGCTCTCTGTTTGCGGCGGTCTCGCCGAGAACGGTGCGCAACGCCCGCTCGATCTCCTCCTGCACGGTGCGCAACCCGGGTTGACGCGCCCAGCCGGCGAAATCGGTGCCGTCGTATTCGAGCGTCAGCTTCGTGACCATCGGCGCTCCTCACCGCGCGGCACGGCGCGGGCCATGTCCCAACCCCAAGCGCACAACCGGCTGGCACCGGTACGTTGGGCACCCCTGCATCGGGCCGGGTCGGCGCTCCTCAGACCAGCTCGATGTAGACCATCTCGGTCGAGTCCGAGCGGCGCGGGCCGAGCTTGAGGATGCGCGTGTACCCGCCGGGGCGGTCGGCGTAGCGGGGGGCGAGGTCCTCGAACAGCTTGTGCACCGCGAACTTGTCCTGGGAGAGCGTGGACAGCGCTTGGCGGCGCGCGTGCAGGTCACTGCGCTTGGCCAGCGTGATCAGCTTCTCGACCTCCGGTTTGACCGCCCTGGCCTTCGCCTCGGACGTTTCGATCCGCTCGTGCTCGATGATCTCCTTGCTCAGGTTCATCAGCAGCGCCTTGCGGTGCGCGCTGGTACGGCTGAGCTTGTGTCTGGTCTTCTGGTGTCTCATCTGGGTCGGCGCTGGGTGTTGCTATCTATTTTTTTTCTCAGTATCACCATAGCTATACTCACTTTAAAATTTGATATCCAAACCCCAGCCGGTCACAAAGTCGTACACCTCTGTCGCAGAGTCGTACGCCCGTGTCACAAAGCCGTACGCCCGTGTGACAAAGTCACGTGCTTGAGGTGCGTATCTTGACGCAAATCGCCAGCAGACCCAGTCTTGACTAGTCCTGACGGAGATCCAACCCGCGGGCATGCAGCGTTTCGATGACCTCGTCGATCGACTTTTTGCCGAAGTTCGGGATCGCATTCAGCTCGGCCTCGGACTTGGAAATCAGGTCGCCGACGGTCTGGATGCCGGCCCGCTTCAGGCAGTTGTAGGAGCGCACGCCGAGCTCGAGCTCCTCGATCAAGATGCTCCACTCCTCGCCCTGCAACGCGCCCGCGGGCGCGCCGCCCGCGCCCGGCACCGCCAGGCCGTGCCCGTCGAGCTGACCGCCCGGCGCGGCGCGCAGCTCCTGGATGCGGTCGGCGTCGGTGAATATGGCCAGCTGGCTGATCAGCAGCTCGGCCGCCTCGCGCAGCGCCGCCTGGGAGTCGATCGAGCCGTCCGTCTCGATGTCGAGCGTGAGCTTGTCGAAGTCGGTCTTCTGACCGACGCGCGCGCCCTCGACCGCGTAGGCGACACGCCTGACCGGCGAGAAGATCGAGTCGATCGGGATCACCCCGATCGGCTGGTCCGGGGACTTGTTCTCCTCGGCCGGCCTGTATCCGCGACCGCGGCCGATCGTCATGTACAGCTCGAGCTTGGTTTTCTTCTCCAGCGTCGCGATGTGCACGTCGGGGTTGAGGATCTCCACGCCCGCCGGCAGGTCGATGTCCTTGGCAGTGATGTCCCCCGGTCCGGTCACGACCAGCGGCGCCTCGACCTCGGTCGCGTCGGAGTGCATGCGACAGACGATGCCCTTCAGATTCAGCACGATGTCGGTCACGTCCTCCTTGACGCCCGGGATCGTGGAGAACTCGTGCGCCACGCCCTCGATGCGCACGCTCGTGACGGCGGCGCCCGCCAGCGATGAGAGCAGCACGCGCCGCAGCGAGTTGCCGAACGTGTAGCCGAAGCCGCGATCGAGCGGCTCGATGGTGAAAGTGCCGCGGTTCTGCTCCGTGGACTCACTTGTGATCCGGGGAATTTGGAAGTCGAGCATCAGCGTCCTAACGTCGTTTTGGTCTCGCACCGGCGTCCCTTGCGAACACCGGCTCCGAAGCGCCGCCCTCCCCGCCCGCGGGCGAGTGATGGCGGCATGGCAAACCTTCTAACTACTTCGAGTACAGCTCGACGATGAGCTGCTCCTGCACCGGCGCGGCCACCTCGCGTCGCTCCGGCCTGCGCAGCACCTTGGCCGTGAGCGACTCGTGATCGGCCTGCAGCCACGCGGGTATCTGTCCTGTGAGCTCGGTCGCGTCCCTGACCACCTGCGTCGCCGCGGTGTCCGCCTTGATCGCGATCACCTCGCCGGGCCTGACCTGGTAGCTGGGGATGTTCACCCGCCGGCCGTTGACCGTCCAATGGCCGTGGCGGACCAGCTGCCGCGCCTGCCGGCGGGAGGCGGCGAAGCCCAGGCGCACCAGCACGTTGTCCAGGCGACACTCCAGCAGCGCGAGCAGGTTCTCGCCCGTGATCCCCGGCTGGCGCGAAGCCTTCTCGTAGTAGCCGTGGAACTGGCGCTCGAGCACCCCGTAGTAGCGGCGCGCCTTCTGCTTCTCGCGCAGCTGCAGGCGATACTCGCTCTGTTTCATCCGCCCGCGGCCATGCTCGCCCGGCGGGTAGGCGCGACGCTCGACACCGCACTTGTCCGTCAGGCAGCGCTCGCCCTTGAGGAACAGCTTCTGCCCCTCGCGGCGGCACTGCTTGCACTGTGGGCCCGTGTCTCTGGCCATCGCTAGACCCTCCGCCGCTTGCGTGGGCGACAGCCGTTGTGCGCCTGCGGGGTCACGTCCTTGACGCCCGTGACCTCCAGGCCCGCGGCCTGCAGCGAGCGGATCGCCGTCTCGCGGCCCGAGCCCGGGCCCTTGACGTAGACCTCGACCTTCTGCAGTCCCTGCTCCAGGCCCTTGCGGGCGGCGGCATCGGCGGTCACCTGGGCGGCGAACGGGGTGGACTTGCGCGAGCCCTTGAACCCGGCGCCGCCCGCGGACTCCCACGCGATCACGTTGCCGGTCGTATCGGTCAGCGAAACGATCGTGTTGTTGAACGAGGTCTTGATGTGGGCCTGTCCCACGGGGATGTTCTTCCTGGGCTTGCGTTTGCCCCGCACGCGTTTCGGAGGTGCCATTTACTTCTTGCCGGCTTTCTTCTTGCCCGCGACCTGCATCCGCTTGGGACCCTTGCGCGTGCGGGCGTTGGTCTTCGTCTTCTGCCCGCGCACGGGCAGCCCGCGACGATGGCGCAGCCCGCGATAGCAGGCGATCTCCTGCAGGCGCTTGATGTCCTGCGAGCGCTCCCGGCGCAGATCGCCCTCAACGGTCAGCGAGCGGTCGATCGCATCGCGCAGCTTGGAGACCTCGTCCTCGGTCAGGTCGCGCACGTAGGTGTCGGGGCCGACACCCACCTCGGCCAGGATCTTGTTCGAGGTCGAGCGACCGATCCCGTAGATGTAGGTCAGCCCGATCTCCGAGCGCTTGTTCAGGGGCAGGTTCACCCCGGCGATTCTTGCCATCAGCTACGCCTCCAGCGGGGCTCGGGGGTCGTCAGGCAAGGACGCAAGGAGGGCACAGTGGAAAACCCACGGGCCCGACTGAGGACGCAGCATGGCGATCATCCGAGTCACGCTGGCTAGCCCTGCCTCTGCTTGTGGCGCTTGTTCTGGCAGATGACGAGAACCGCTCCGTGGCGGCGGATGATCTTGCACTTCTCGCACATCGGCTTGACCGACGGTCTGACCTTCATGATCCCTTTCGGCGGCTGGGTTCCGGCGGCTCGGCTCTGGCTGCCGTTGCGGCCGCCGCTACCAAGTCGTGGATAAAGCGCTCTCGCGCGCGCGTACGGCCTCGCGTTCGAGCAGGACTCCGGATGGTAGCAACTCCTGGTGCGTGGGTGCGCACCGGTGGGATGCGCGCCGGTGAGGCGGAAACGCGGTCGGAACATGCGCGAGCTCCAGCGAGGCCCGGTGGGGCGGGAACGCGGCCGATCCCTCAGCCCGCGCTCGCGGCGGCCTGCGGCTCGGGCTCGCGGGCCGCCGGGCGCTCGCCGGGCGGAAGATGCCACGGGGTGAGGATGCGCGGGCCATCGGCGGCGATCGCGACCGTGAACTCGAAATGCGCGGCGGGCGAGCCGTCCCGGGCGAAGATCGCCCAGCCGTCCCCGGCCACGCGAACGCCCGCGCGCCCGGCGGTCATCATCGGCTCGACGGCGAGCACCATCCCCTCCTCCAGGCGCGGACCCCTGCCGGGCTTGCCGTAGTTGGGCACCTGCGGGTCCTCGTGCATGCTGCGCCCGATGCCGTGTCCGACCAGCGAGCGGATCACCGACAGCCCCGCCCCCTCGGCGACGCGCTGGATCGCGCTGGAGACGTCGCCCAGGCGTTTGCCAGGGCGGCACTGCTGGACGCCGGCGTCCAGCGAGGCGCGGGTCGCGCGCAGCAGGTTCTCAGCCCGTGCGTCGATCTCCCCGACCGGGAACGTCCGCGCCGCGTCGGCCACCCAGCCGTCGAGCGTGACACCGACGTCGATCGAGATCACATCGCCCGGGGAGAGCCTGTAGGAGCCGGGGATGCCATGCACGACCATCGCGTTCGGCGACGCGCAGATCGAGCCGGGAAACCCGCGGTAGCCCTTGAACGCGGGGGTGGCGCCGTGAGAGCGGATGAAGCGCTCGGCCGCCGTGTCGAGCTCGGCCGTGGTGACCCCCGCGCGGATCTTGCCCTCCAGCATGTCGAGGGTCGCGACCAGCACCTCGCCGGCGCGCGCCATCTTCTCGATCTCCTCGGGGCTCTTCTTGATGATCATCGCCAGACGAGCTTAGCTTGAGGATGCGGGCCGTCGGTGGCCTCGTCCCGCCCGGTGCGGGGGTGAGCGCCGTGTAGACGGACCGCGGACAGGCCCCGGCGGCCGCGCGCCGAGGTCGCGCCCTACAGCTGCTCCTCCAGCCGCAGCGTCGCCAGAGTCGCGCGGATGTGGGCGTGGACCTCGTCGGCGCTGCGGTGCCCGTCGAAGCGGCGCAGCAGCCCGGCGCGCTCGTAGTAGCCGATCAGAGGCTCGGTCTGGGAGTGATAGACCTGAAGGCGCGTGCGGATCGTCTCCTCGCGATCGTCCTCGCGCTGGATCAACCGCGAGCCGTCCTGGTCGCAGACGCCCTCATGCTTGGGCGGGTCGAAGTCGACGTGATAGATGTGACCCGGGTTCTTGACGCACACGCGCCGGCCCGACAGCCGGCGGACCACCTCCTCGTCTGAGACCTCGATCGCGAGCGCCGCCGTCAGCCGGCGCTCGAGACCCGCAAGCGCCTTGGCGAGCGCGTCGGCCTGGGTCTCGTTGCGCGGAAACCCGTCGAGCAGGAACCCGTCACGCGCGTCCGCGCCACAGACCCGCTCGACGATCATGTCGACGATCACCTCGTCTGGCACCAGCTCGCCCGAGTCCATGTACCGCTTTGCCTTCAGGCCCAGCTCGGATCCGGAGAAGACCTGGGCGCGCAGGATGTCCCCGGTGGCGATATGCGGCAAGGCGAAGTCTTCGCGCAGGCGCTCGGCCTGCGTTCCCTTTCCCGCGCCCGGCGGACCTAGCAGTATTAGGTTCAGCTCCGACACTCCCCTCCCAGCCTACCCCCTCGCGCCCGACCCTGGAACCTGCTACTTCAGAAAGCCCTCGTATGAGCGCATCATCAGCTGGGCCTCCAATTGCTTCATCTCTCGCACGGGAGGGGGGCAGGCCCCCCCGGTGGGTGGGCACCCCGAGAAGAACTCACTTCAAGAACCCCTCATAGCTGCGCATCATCAGCTGGGCCTCCAATTGCTTCATCGTTTCCAGCGCCACCCCGATCACGATCAGGATCGAGGTGCCGCCGAAGTTGAAGTTCTGGTGGGTGCGCGCGAACAGGATCGCCGGCAGCGCCGCCACGGCGGCGAGGAACAGGGCGCCCGGGAACGTCAGCCGCGCCAGGATGCGGTCGAGGAATTCCGCGGTCGGGCGACCCGGGCGCACGCCCGGGATGAAGCCGCCGTACTTCTTCAGGTTGTCGGCCTGGTCGACCGGGTTGAACGTGACGGCCGTATAGAAGTAGGTGAACACCAGGATCAGGAAGGACTGGCCGAGGATGTAGTGCCAGCCGTTGGGCGTAAAGAAGTCCGAGACCTGCCGGCCCCAATGGGTTTTCACGAGCTGACCCACGGTCGGCGGGAACGCCATCAGGCTCGCGGCGAAGATCACCGGGATGACCCCGGCCATGTTCACGCGCAGCGGCAGATAGGTCTGGCCTCCCTCTGACATCCGCCGCCCGATCACGCGCTTGGCGTACTGCACGGGGATGCGCCGCTGGCCCTCCTGCACGAACACGATCCCGGCCACCACGGCCAGCACGAGGAACGGCATCATCACCTTGAAGACCTGATCCTGCGTCGTCCACCACGTCTGGATGCCGGTGGGCAGGCGCGAGACGATCGAGGCGAAGATCAGCAGCGAGATGCCGTTGCCGATGCCGCGCTGGGTGATCAGCTCGCCGATCCACATCAGCAGCACGCAGCCCGTCGTCAGGCAGATCACGATCAGGAAGATGTGCGGCCCGTCGAAGTTCCTGACGACCGATTCGCCAGCTTTGGCCTGCAGCGAGTGGAACAGGAACACGTAGCCGATCGACTGCGCGAACGCGAGCCCGACCGTCAGATAGCGCGTGTACTGGGTGATGCGAGCCTGGCCGACCTCGCCTTCCTTGGAGAGCTTTTCCAGCGACGGGACGACCACCTGCAGCAGCTGCAGGATGATCGAGGAGGTGATGTAGGGCATGATGCCCAGCGCGAATATGGCGAGTTTCGACAGTCCTCCGCCGGAGAACAGGTTCAGGTAGCTGAGGATCCCCGAGCCGCCGAACTGCTTCTGGATGTTGTTGACCGCCGTCAGGTTCACGCCCGGCACCGGCACGTGCGAGCCCAGGCGGTAGATCACGAGCATCGCCGCGGTGAACGCGAGCTTCTTGCGGATGTCCGCTACTTGAAACGCGTTGAGAATCGTCGAGAGCATGGCTTTGGTCCGCCGGACGAGGGGTCGTCCGCGGAGCGCCCGAGTTTAGCTCTCGACGGTGTTGCAGGTGCCGCCCGCGGCCTCGATGCGCTCGCGGGCGGTGGCGCTGAAGGCGTGAGCGTGGACGGTCAGCGCCTTGGTCAGATCGCCCTTGGCGAGGACCTTGATCGGGATGCCCTTGCGCGTCCCGAGTCCCGCGGCCTTCATCAGCTCGACCGTGACCTCGGCGCCGGCGTCGAAGCGCTGCTGCAGATCGGCGATGTTGACCGGCTGGGTGTGCGTGCGGAACGGCTCGAACGGCATCGACTTCTTCATGTGCGGTCCGCGCAGCTTGCGCATGCGCATGTGAATCGGCATCTGCCCGCCCTCGAATCGTGCACGGCGCTTGGAGCCCGAGCGCGCGCCCGCGCCCTTCTGGCCGCGGCCGGAGGTCTTGCCCGTGCCCGACCCTTCGCCGCGTCCCACCCGCTTGCGCGGGCGGCGGCTGCCGGGGGCGGGCTTGAGGCTGTGCAGCCCGATGCGCTCCTCGGCGCTCTCGCCGGCGGCGGCTGGGCTCTGGCGCTTCTGCTTCTCGGTGTCCGCCGGGCTCACTTGCCCTCCTTGACCTCGACCAGGTGGCGCACCGCGTGCAGCATGCCGCGCGCCTGCTCTGTGTCCTTGACCTCGACCGTGTGGCCGATGCGACGCAGGCCCAGCGAGCGCAGGGTGTCCAGCTGTTTGGCGTTGGCGCCGTTCTTGGAGCGATGCTGGGTGACGGTCAGGGTTGCGGCGGTCGTGGTGGTGGTGGTGGTGGTGGCGGCGGCGGCGGGCATCAGGCGGAAGCCTCCTCGACTGCGGGCTCGGACTCGGGCTCCGGTGAAGTCTGAGTGGAGGATGCTGCTGTATCTACCTTGTCCTCTGTCTCTCTCTCCATCTCGGACGCGACCTCTGGCTGGGCGAGGTCGGTCTCAGTTGCGGCAGGCGCCGAATCCGCCGTCGCGGCGGGGGCTGCGTCCGGGGCCGCGCCCTCGGAGGCGCCGGCGGCGGAGTGCCCGCCGAGGCCGAGCACCTGGTCGATCGTCAGGCCGCGCAGCCGCGCGACCTCCTCGGGCGTGCGCAGGCCGCGCAGACCCTCGATCGTGGCCTTGACGAGGTTGATCGGGTTCTGCGTGCCGAGGCTCTTGGACAGGATGTCGTGAATGCCCGCGAGCTCGAGCACCGCGCGCACGCCACCGCCGGCGATCACGCCGGTGCCGGGAGACGCGGGCTTCAGCAGCACGCGCCCGGCGCCGAACACGCCGGTCGTCTGATGGGTGATCGTGCTGCCGTGACGGGGCACCTTGAACAGGTCCTTCTTGGCCCGCTCCACGCCCTTCTGGATCGCGAGTGGCACCTCGTTGGCCTTGCCATAGCCGACGCCGACCGTTTCGCGCTCGTCGCCGACCACGACCAGCGCGGTGAACGAGAAGCGCCGGCCGCCCTTGACGACCTTGGCGACGCGGTTGATCTCCACGACCCGCTCCTGGAGGTCCAGGCCGGCCGGGCTGACTGAGCGATCTGATGTGATGGGCATGATGGTGGTTGCTGGCAGACGGGCTGAGGAGGGAGAGGGAGGGAGAGAGAGGGAGGAGGGAGAGAGACTAGCGGTATGCGGGCGTGCAGCCGGAGCCCTCAGACGGTCAGGCCGGACTCGCGGATCGATTCGGCCAGCGCCCTGACGTGGCCGTGATAGCGATAGCCGCCGCGATCGAACACGGCCTCGGCCACGCCCGCGGCCTTGGCCCGCTCGGCGAGCAGCTGCCCGGCGCGCGTGGCGGCCTGCGCTTTGCCGAGCTCGCGCAGCTCGGGCTCGAACCATGCGACGGCGGCGAGCGTCCGCCCGGACACGTCGTCGATGACCTGCGCCGAGAGGCCGCGATTTGAGCGGAACACGGAGATGCGCGGCCTGGTTGCGGTGCCCGAGATCTTCGCGCGCACCCGGCGGCGGCGCTTGAGACGGCGGTCACCCTTGGTGAGGACGGTCATGGCTAGGCCCTCTTTCCGACCTTGCGCTGGACGTACTCGCCCTCGTAGCGGATGCCCTTGCCCTTGTAGGGCTCTGGCGGGCGCTGCTTGCGGATGATCGCGGCGGTCTCGCCGACGAGCTGCTTGGAGATGCCCTTGACGACGATCCTCGTCGGCTGGGGCACATCGAACTCGATACCCGCCGGCGCGGGGATCGGCACCGGGTGGGAGTAGCCGACGGCGAGCTCGAGGTTCTTGCCCTTCAGCTGCGCGCGATACCCGACGCCCTGGATCTCCAGGCGCTTCTCGTAACCGGCGGTGACCCCCTGGACCATGTTGGCGATAAGCGAGCGGGTGAGACCGTGCAGCGCGCGGTGCTCGCCGCGATCGGTCGGACGCGACACGAGCACCTGCTCGCCGTCCTGAACGACCTCGATGTCGCGCGCTATCCGCTCTGACAGCTCGCCTTTGGGGCCGTTGACGCGCACGGACTCGGGCTCGATCGCAATCGTCACGCCGGAGGGCACCGGGATGGGCTGTCTGCCGATTCTGGACATCGCTCTTCTCTCTCTTCCTCTTCCCCTACCAGACCTGCGCCAGGACCTCGCCGCCGAAACCGGCCGCGCGCGCGTCGTGCCCGGTCATGACGCCGTGGGAGGTGGACACGATCGAGGTGCCCATCCCGCCGAGCACCTTGGGGATGTGCTTGGCGTCGACATACGTGCGCCGCCCCGGGCGGGACACGCGGCGCAGGCCGGAGATCGCCGAGCGGCGGTCCTCGGTGTACTTGAGCCTGATCTGGATCAGCTGGCCCGGGCCTCCGTCGGGCGCGGGAACGACCGACCACGCCTCGATATACCCCTGCTCGGCGAGGATCCGCGCGAGCTCACCCTTGAGCCTGGACGCGGGGATGTCGACCGTCTCGTGCGCAGCATGAATCGCGTTGCGCACCCGCGTCAGGAAGTCGGCTATCGGATCGGTCATGGACATAGGCTTGAAGCTCCTACCAGGAGGACTTGGTCATCCCCGGTATCTGGCCGTTGTGCGCCAGCTCGCGCAGGCAGATGCGGCAGATCCCGAACTTGCGGTACACCGCGCGCGGGCGCCCGCAGCGATTGCAGCGAGTATAGGCGCGCGTCTTGTATTTAGGTGTCCGCGTCTGCTTGACGCGCAGCGATCTCTTGGCCATCAGTCTGCGTCCTTTGTCTCGTCGGTGTCGATCGCGTCATCCGTTTCGGTGGTTCCAGTGTCGTCTGTCGTGTCCGCCGCAGCGACGATCTCGTCCGTGTCGGCGGTCTCGTCCGTGTCGACGATCTCGTCCGTGTCCGCGCCGGCGTCGGCCAGCTCCTTGGGCCTGCCCTGCTGGGCGAACGGCATGCCGAACGCCTGCAGCAGCGCGAACGCCTCGGCGTCGCTGGACGCGGTCGTGGTGATCGTGACATCCAGTCCCCGGACCTGATCGATCGAGTCGTAGTCGATCTCCGGGAAGATGATCTGCTCCTTGATCCCCAGCGAGTAGTTGCCGCGCCCGTCGAACGAGCGCGGGTTCAGACCGCGGAAGTCGCGGATACGCGGGATCGCGATCGAAACGAGGCGATCGAGGAACTCGTAGCCGCGCTCGGCCCGCAGCGTGACCGCCACGCCGACGGGCATCCCCTCGCGCAGTTTGAACGCCGCGATCGACTTGCGCGCGCGGCGCACGCTCGGCTGCTGACCGGCGATCGTCGCGAGCTGATCCTGGGCCGCCTTGAGCGCTTTGGAGTCCTGCTTGGCCATGCCCACACCCATGTTCAGGGTGATCTTCTCGAGCTTCGGCGCCTGCATCGGCGAGGAGTAGCCGAAACGGTCGACCAGAGCCGGGCGGATCTCCTCCAGATACTGGGTCTTCAGGCGGGCTGGTGGTGCTGTCGCGTTCATGTCTGGATGTGGTGGCTGCTGGTGGGGAGTGAGGGGTGTTAGTGCGTGGTGGTGGCGGCGGCGGAGTTGGTGTGGTTCAGAGTGTTGTGGCTGCGAGTCGGTTTGAGCCTGGGTACTCGGTTTGAGCCTGAGTACTAGTCGATGGTCGCGCCCGAGCGTACGGCCACGCGCGAGCGCTTGCCCTCGCTGCGATCGATTCGCACGCGCGTCGGCTGGCCTTTCGAGTCCAGCAGCATCACGTTGGAAATGTGTATTGGCCCCTCGCGCTCGATCACGCCACCGAGCTGCCCCGCGGTCGCGCTCGAGCCCGACTGCTGCGGGCGGGTGTGGCGCTTGATCATGTTCAGGCCCTCCACATACACCCGCTCCTTGTTCGGCTCCGTTCGCAGAACCCGGCCGCTCTTGCCGCGATCCTTTCCGGAGATCACCTTCACCTGGTCGCCGGAGCGAATCTTCAGTGGCGCGCGGCGCTTGGAGGCGCTCGCCGCCCTGGCCGATCTGCGATTGGCCATCACAGCACCTCCGGGGCGAGCGAGACGATCTTCATGAAGTTGCGCTCGCGCAGTTCGCGCGCGACCGGACCGAACACGCGCGTGCCGCGCGGGTTGTTCTGCTCGTCGATGATCACCGCGGCGTTCTCGTCGAAAGCTATGTACGTGCCGTCGTCGCGCCCGATCGGCTTCTTCGTGCGCACGATCACGGCGGTCACGACCTCGCCCTTCTTGACGGCGCCCTGCGGATTGGCCTGCTTGACGGTGGCAGTGATCACGTCGCCCACATGCGCATACCGGCGCCTGGAGCCGCCCTTGACGCGGATGCACAGGATCTCCCGCGCACCGGTGTTGTCGGCCACTCTGAGACGGGTCTCGTTCTGGATCATCGCGCCCGCTCCAGCACATCCACCAGCCGCCACCGCTTGCTGCGCGACAGTGGCCGGCTCTCCACGACGCGCACGGTGTCGCCCTCGTGGGCGTCGTTGTTCTCGTCGTGCGCATGCAACGTGCTCGAGCTGCGCACGATCTTCTCGTAGCGCCGGTGCCTGCGCGCGATATCGATCCGAACGGTGATCGTCTTGTCGGCCTTGTCGGACACGACGACTCCCTGGCGCACCTTGCGCACGCCCTCGGTCTGCGCGTGCACCGGAGCCAGGGGCTCGGTCTGGGAGGCGCCGGCGCGACCACGCGCTGCCGTCCTTTTCTCGCGCTCCTGCAGACGGCGGGCACGGCGACGAACCGCCTTGGCCTTGCGCTCCGCGGCACGCTCGGCGTGGCGCTCCGCGGGCGAGCGGGCAGGACGAGCCTCGCCGGTGTGCGTCGATCGCGCCTTGCGGCGGCGCTCCTTGGAGGGGAGCTGCTCCTCGGGCGCAGCCTGCTCGGGCGCAGCGGGCGCGGCGGGCGCGGCCTCGGGCGCGGCGGCCTCCTCAGCCTGCTCGGGCGGCGCCTGCGCGGCGGCCTCCTCGACGGGCGCACCGGCCTGCTGCGGCGCCTCAGTGACGGCCTCGGGCGCGTCGGGGGCGGCCTCGGGGGCAACCTCGGCGACGGCCTCCTCGGGCGCATCCGCCGGCTCGTTCTCCGGCTCGTCGGTTGTCTGTGGCTCGTCGGTCATCTCCGCTCTCTCTCGTGCGCGACTGTCAGCGCTCGTGCCAGATCGCGCCTGGCGCGGGCAATCCCGGCGGTGTCGTCAAGCTCACCGGTGGCGTTGGCGAAGCGCAGCCCGAACAGGTCCCTGCGCAGCGTCGCAATCTGCTCCCCAAGCTCTTTGTCCTGCAGATCTCTCATCTCCTTGGCGTTCATCGCACTTACGCCTCAGTCCTCGCGCAACACGAACTTGGACTTGACGGGCAGCTTGTGTGCGGCAAGGCGAATCGCATCGCGCGCGAGGGGCTCGGGCACGCCGGCCAGCTCGAACATCACGCGACCGGGCTTGACCACTGCGACCCAGCCTTCGGGGTTGCCCTTGCCCGAGCCCATGCGGGTCTCGGCCGGCTTCTTGGTGACCGGCTTGTCGGGGAACACGTTGATCCAGACCTTGCCGCCGCGCTTGATCTTGCGCGTCATCGCGATACGCGCGGCCTCGATCTGGCGATTGGTCAGCCAGCCCTCCTCGAGCGCCTTCAGCCCGTACTCGCCGAACTGGACCTTGACCTGGCCGCGCGAAACACCGCCGCGGCGTCCGCGGTGCTGCTTGCGATGCTTGACACGCTTGGGCGAGAGCATCAGCGCGCTCCCCCGGAGGATCTGGGCCCGCCCGCCCCACCGGATCCGCCCGGACCACGCCCACCGCCGCCGCCGGAACCGGGACCACGCCCACCGCCACCGGAGCCGCGCCCGCCGCCGGGACCGCCACCGGAGCCACGACCTCCCTGACCGCCAAACCCTCCGGGGCGGGCGGGTCCGGATCTACCGCCCTGCCCGCCGCCGCGCCCGCCGCGCCCGCCACCGCCACCGCCGGAGCCACCGCGTCCACGGCCATCGCCACGCCCGTCGCGTCCTCCGCCGCGACCTTCACGGTCGGAGCTCGGTGCCGCCGGCGCGGTTAGGTCGGTGAGATCGGCGCCGGTGTAACCCTCGGGCATGATTTCGCCCTTGTTTATCCAGCACTTCACCCCTATCCGCCCGAACGTGGTGCGCGCCTCGTAGAAGCCGTAGTCGATGTCCGCGCGCATCGTGTGCAGCGGCACGCGACCGTCGGAATAGCTTTCGGTGCGCGCCATCTCCGCGCCGCCCAGGCGTCCCGCCACCTGGACCTTCACGCCCTTGGCGCCCGAGCGCATCGCGCTGGTCAGCGCGCGCTTCATCGCGCGGCGAAACGCGACCCGGTTCTGCAGCTGCTCGGCGATCGACTGTGCGACCAGCTTGGCGTCGAGCTCGGGTCGCTTGATCTCGAGGATGTTGACCTTGATCTGCTTGTTTGTCAGCCTGTGCAGATCGCGGCGCAGCGCGTCGACTTCGGTCCCGGACTTGCCGATCACGATGCCCGGACGCGCGGTATGGATGTTGACCTCGAGCTCGTTCGCGTCCTTGCGGATCGTGATGTCAGAGAGCCCGGCGTGCGCGAGCTTGCCGATGATGTGCTCTCTGACCCGCACGTCCTCGGCCAGGTACTCGGCGAACTGGCGCTCGTTGAACCAGTTCGACTTCCAGTCGTGGATATACCCCACGCGCATAGCCTCTGGATGAACCTTCTGTCCCATGTTCTTTCTTCGCTCTTCTCTTCTCGATCTATCTCTGTCTCAGGTCTGTGTGCATGTGCGGGTGGCGCGTGAGTGGTGTGCCGAGTGGGTCTGTGGTCTGTGGTCTGGGTGTGGTGTGGCGTCCGAGCCCGGCGTGTCTATGAGCCCGGGGTCAGGGTGATCGTCAGGTGGCTCGTGCGCTTGTGAATCGGCGTCGCGCGCCCCATCGCGCGCGGACGAAAGCGCTTGATCGTCGGCCCCTCGTCGGCGTAGGCCTCACGCACGACGAGATCATCCTCGAGCAGTTCGTGGTTGTTCTCGGCGTTGGCGACCGCCGACTCCAGCAGCTTGCTCCAGTCCCGCGCCACCTCACGAGGGGTGAACGCGAGGATAGCGCGTGCCTGCGGAACGGTCTTGCCGGGCAGGTGCCCGGACACCATCCGCGCCTTGCGCGCGGATGTCCGCACGTAGCGGGCGCGAGCACGCACCACCCTGCGCCGCGGCGGTTTGGCGGGCGCGGAGCGAGCTTTCTTGGCCTCGGCGACCGGCTCTTTCGCGGTGGCCGGTCCCTTGGCCGAGGTCTCCCCCGCCACGTCTGTCTCCTCATCCTCGGCGGCGCTCATCTGACCTTCCCCGAGCCGGCGTGTCCACGAAACACGCGCGTGGGGGCGAACTCGCCGAGCTTGTGACCCACCATCGACTCGCTGATGAACACCGGCACGTGCTTCTTGCCGTCGTGCACAGCGATCGTGTGACCGACCATCTCCGGAAAGATCGTCGACGCACGCGACCACGTGCGCAGCATTTTTTTGTTGTTCTCGGCGTTCAGCGCCTCGATCCGCGCCAGCAGCCGCTCCTGCACCCACGGCCCCTTCTTGCTCGATCTGCTCATCTTTGCTTGCCCTTCCCGCGCCTGCGCCCGCGCACGACGTACTTGTCGGATGTCTTGTTCTTCTTGCGCGTGCGATACCCGAGCGTCGGCACGCCCCACGGGGTTACCGGATGGCGTCCCGCGGTCGTGGAGCCCTCGCCGCCGCCGTGCGGGTGATCGACCGGGTTCATCGCGACGCCGCGCGTCTGCGGGCGCACGCCCATGTGGCGCTTGCGCCCGGCCTTGCCAACCTTCACGTTCTGGTGCTCGGCGTTGCCGATCGCGCCGACCGTCGCGCGGCACTCGGCGCGCACGAGCCGCATCTCCCCGGAGGGCAGCCGCAGCGTCGCCATGTCGCCGTCCTTGGCCATCAGCTGCACCGATGCGCCCGCCGAGCGCGCCATCTGACCGCCCCGGCCGGGCTGCAGCTCGACGCAGTGCACGACCGTGCCGACGGGCATGCGCGCCAGCGCCAGGCAGTTGCCGACGGCGATGTCGGCCTCATCGCCGGATGCGACGGTCATACCCACGGTCAGCCGCTGGGGCGCGAGGATGTAGCGCTTCTCGCCGTCGACGTAATGCAGCAACGCGATGTAAGCGGAGCGGTTGGGGTCGTACTCGATCGCCGCGACCTTTGCGGGCACGCCGTCCTTGCGACGCTTGAAGTCGACACGCCGGTAGGCGCGCTTGGCGCCGCCGCCGCGATGACGCGCGGTCTTGCGCCCGTGCACGTTGCGCCCGCCGCTCTTCTTCAGTCCTTCGACGAGCGTCTTCTCGGGCTCGCTCTTGGTCACCTCGGCGAAGTCCGGGTAGGAGACGAACCGCCGTCCGGGGCTGGTGGGCTTGGGCTTGCGAATTGGCATCGGTGTCTATCCGTCTTCCTCTTTAGTCCAGGGCCGCCAGGCCGTGGAAAATCGGGATGGACTCGCCCTCGCGCAGCTGCACGATCGCCTTCTTCCAGGCGCGCGTGTGTCCGCTGACCGCGCCGCGGCGCTTTGGCTTGGACTTGACGCTGAGCGTCCTGACGTCGGTCACGTGCACGTCGAACAGCTCCTGCACCGCCTGGCGGATCTGGGTCTTGTGGGCACTGGGATGCACCCTGAACGTGTACCGGTTGGCGGCCGACAGCACGTAGCTCTTCTCGGACACGACCGGCCTTATGATCACCTGCGAGGCGTCCATCAGTCCTTGGCCTCCCCAGCGGTCGCGGCGGGCTCCGCGGCGGCGACTGCGACCGGCTTCTCAGCCACGGCCGGCTTCTCAGCCGCGACCGGAATCTCAGCCGCAACCGGGGTCTTCACCGTCTTCGCCACTTTCGCCGCCGCCCTGGCCTCTGGCGGCTCCCCGGCGGCCCGGGCGCTTAGGGCGTCGAGAGCCGGCTCTGAGATCAGGAGCGAGGCCGCGCCGAGGAGGTCGGCGACGCCGACGTTCTCATGCGTCAGCACCGCAACGCGCGCGAGGTTGCGAAACGACAGCGCCGCGTCGCGCTCCTCGCCGGCCAGCACCACGAGCGCCGGGAACACCTCGGCCGCTGGGGTGAGCGGGCTCCAATCCTCCAGCAACTCCGCGGCCTGACTCGTCTTGGGGGCAGAGAACGCCGCGGGGTCGAGCACGGCGATCGAGCCGCGCTGAGCGTGCAGCGACAGCGCGCTACGCAGCGCCGCGCGCTGCTCCTTGCGGTTGACCTTGAACGTGTACGAGCGCGGATGCGGCCCGAACACGGTGCCGCCCCCGGTCCAGATCGGAGAGCGGCTGGAGCCCGCGCGGGCACGGCCGGTGCCCTTCTGGCGCCAGGGCTTGGCGCCGCCGCCGGAGACCAGGCCGCGGGTTTTGGTGGACGCCGTCCCGCGCCTGCGCGCGGCCTGCTCGGCGCGCACGCTCTGATGCACGAGCGGCTCGTTGAAACGCGCGGCGAACGCGCCGTCGCTCAGCGTGACGGTCCTGCCCGCGCCCGCGCCCGAGCCTGCGCCCAGCACGGGAGCCTCTGGCGTCTTGGCAGAGGCGGCGCCCGTCTTGGCCGAGCCGGAGGTGGGGCGCGCCTTGGCGGCGGCCCGCGTCTTTGCGCCGGGACGCGTCTTGGAGGCGGGACGGGTCGTCTTGGCGGAGACGTCAGGCATCGCCGCGCACCTCCACCACGCTCCCGCGCGGGCCGGGCACCGAGCCGCGCACCATCAGCAGGTTCCTCTCCGCGTCCACAGCCACGACCTCGAGCCCCTTCTGGGTCGCCCGGCGGCCGCCCATGTGCCCGGGCCCGCGGATGCCCTTGAGCACCCGCGAGGGCGTCGCGGACGCTCCGATCGATCCCGGCGCGCGCACGTTGTGCGAGCCGTGGGACTTGGGGCCGCTGGCAAATTTATGGCGCTTGATCGTGCCCTGAAAGCCCTTGCCCTTCGACGTCCCCGCAACCTTCACCCGCGCCCCGACCGCGAAGGACTCGACGGTCACCGTCTCCCCGACCTGAAGCTCGCCGGCCTCGCCTCGAAACTCGGCGAGATGGCGCAGCGGCGGGGCGTCGGCCTTCTTCAGATGACCCAGCTCGGCTTTGCTCAGGTACTTCTCGCGCGCCGCTCCGAACGCCAGCTGGACGGCTTCGTACCCGTCGCGCTCGGCGCTGCGAATCGCCGTCACCGGGCACGGCCCGGCCTCCAGCACGGTCACGCGCGCGAGGCGACCATCATCCTGGAAGACCTGGGTCATGCCGAGCTTCTTGGCGAGGATCGCGGGCATCGTTTCGTCGATCTGATTGCTGGGTTGGAAGGAAGGAATGGAAGGAAGGGTAGGTGGGTGCTCAGGTGGCGAGGCGGATCTCGATGTCGACGCCCGCTGGCAGATGGTCCAGGCGCTGGAGCGAGTCGACCGTCTTGGGCGTCGGCTGATGGATGTCGATCAGCCGCTTGTGCGTGCGGATCTCGAAATGCTCGCGCGAGTCCTTGTCCTTGAACGGCGAGCGGATCACGCAGTACACGTTCTTCTCGGTCGGCAGCGGCACGGGCCCGGAGACCGTCGCGCCGGTGCGCGTGGCCGTCTCCACGATCTCCTTGGCCGCGGACTCGATCGCCGAGGTGTCGTACGCCTTCAGTCTTATGCGGATCTTGTTCTGGGTTGCCGGCGCCATGGTTGTCTTCTTTTTCGGGGGGATGCCTGGTGGTGGGTGTCTGGTGGGGGGTGTCTGATGATGAAGCGTGCGAGCGGGCGGATCCACGCGTGAGCAGAATCCGCCCCCGGATCCCGCCACTGCGACGGGATCTGCCATTCGTCGTATCGGACTGCCAATTGAGCGCTGCGCCGCCGGCGTGCGGCCGCGCACGCGGGTGCTACTCGATGATCTCTGAGACCACGCCAGAGCCGACCGTGCGCCCGCCCTCCCTGATGGCGAACCGCAGGCCCTGGTCCATGGCGATCGGCTGAATCAGCTCGATCTCCATCTGGACGTTGTCGCCGGGCATGACCATCTCGACGCCCTCGGGCAGCTTGGCCACGCCGGTGACGTCGGTGGTGCGGAAGTAGAACTGCGGCCTGTAGCCCGTGAAGAACGGAGTGTGACGGCCGCCCTCCTCCTTCTTCAGGACATAGACCTCGGACTTGAACTTGGTGTGCGGCGTGATCGAGCCGGGCTTGCACAGCACCTGACCGCGCTCGATCTCCTCGCGCTTGGTCCCGCGCAGCAGGCAGCCGACGTTGTCGCCCGCCTGGCCCTGGTCGAGGATCTTGCGGAACATCTCAACGCCCGTGACGACGGTCGTTGTCGTGTCGTGGACGCCGACGATCTCGACGGTGTCGCCGGTGTGGACGATGCCCTGCTCCACGCGGCCGGTCGCGACCGTGCCGCGGCCGGTGATCGAGAACACGTCCTCGACGGGCATCAAAAACGGCTTGTCCAGCTCGCGCACGGGCTCGGGAATGTAGCTGTCGAGCGCCGCGGCCAGCTCGATGATCTTCTCCTTATAGGTCTCGTCGCCTTCGAGCGCCTTCAGCGCCGAGCCGGTGATGAACGGGATGTCATCGCCCGGGAAGTCGTATTCGGACAGCAGCTCGCGCACCTCCACCTCGACCAGCTCCAGCAGCTCCTCGTCGTCGACCATGTCGGCCTTGTTGAGGAACACCACGATGTAGGGGACGCCGACCTGGCGGGCGAGCAGGATGTGCTCGCGCGTCTGCGGCATCGGGCCGTCGGCGGCGGAGACCACGAGGATCGCGCCGTCCATCTGGGCGGCGCCCGTGATCATGTTCTTGACGTAGTCGGCGTGACCGGGGCAGTCCACGTGCGCGTAGTGACGGTTCTCGGTCTGGTACTCCACGTGGGAAGTGGCGATCGTGATCCCGCGTTCCTTCTCCTCGGGCGCGTTGTCGATCTCCTCGAAGCTGCGGGCTTCCGCGCCCCCCCTCTCCGCCAGCACCGTCGTGATGGCAGCGGTCAGCGTCGTCTTGCCATGGTCGATGTGACCGATGGTCCCGACGTTGACATGCGGCTTGTCGCGCTCGAACTTCTCCTTCGCCACTTTCTGTTCGCTCCTGTATCGACTTGGATGTCCGCCGTCATTGATAGGCGAACCTGGGAAATCTATCTAACTGCGGTGTTTCGTGTTTGCTGGTTGTCTCGTTGGTTGTGCTGGGATGGTTGTGCGGCTGGCCCGTCGCCGTCAGATGCCTGCACCTGAGGCGGCTCGTGCGTGCCGTGAAAGCTCTCTGCCTCCGGGTGCGTGGGTACCGAATCCGCTAGGCGGCCACCGGCTCTCCGGTGCGCTGTTCGACGATCTTCTCCGCGATGTTCGGCGGAACCTCCTCGTAGCCCTCGAACTGCATCGTGTAGTTCGCCCGGCCCTGCGTGTTGGAGCGCAGGTCGGTGGCATACCCGAACATCTCGCTGAGCGGCACGCGCGCGTGGATCGCGAGCGCGTTCCCGCGCTGCTCGGAGCCCTGCAGCTGCCCGCGGCGGCGCGACAGGTCGCCCATCACCTCGCCCATGAACTCCTCAGGCGTGACGACCTCGACGCCGAAGATCGGCTCCAGCAGCACCGGCTTGGCGCGCCGGGCGGCCTCCTTGAACGCGATCGAGCCGGCGACCTTGAACGCGATCTCCGAGGAGTCCACGTCGTGGTACTTGCCGTCGACGAGCGTCACGCGCAGGTCGACCATCGGATAGCCGGCCTTGACCCCGCTCTCCAGCGCCTCCTCGACGCCTTTGGCGACCGCCGGGATGAACTCGGAGGGGATGTTCCCACCCTTGATCTTGTTGATGAACTCGAACCCCTCGCCGGGCGCCGGCTCGAGATTGATGTAGACCACGCCGAACTGGCCCGAGCCGCCGGTCTGGCGCACGAACTTGCCTTCGACCTTCTCGGCCGTCCCGCGCACGGTCTCGCGGTAGGAGACCTGCGGGCGCCCGACGTTGGCCTCGACTCCAAACTCCCTCTTCATGCGGTCGACGAGCACCTCCAGGTGCAGCTCGCCCATGCCCGAGATCTCGGTCTGGCCGGTCTCATCGTTGGTCCGCACCTGAAATGTGGGGTCCTCCTCGGCCAGGCGCCCGAGCGCGATCGACATCTTCTCCTGGTCGACCTTCGTCTTGGGCTCCACGGCGACCTTGATGACGGGCTCGGGGAAGGTGATGTTCTCGAGCTTGATCGGCGCGTCGGGCGCGGCCAGCGTGTCGCCGGTGATCACCTGCTTGATGCCCACCGCCGCGGCGATGTCCCCGGCGTAGACCTCGGGGACCTCCTCGCGGTCGTTGGCGTGCATCATCAGGATGCGCCCGATCCGCTCGGTGCGCCCGCTGTTGACGTTCAGCACGCGCGAGCCGGCCTCCAGTTTGCCGGAGTAGACGCGGAAGTAGGTCAGCTTGCCCACGTACGGGTCGGCGGCGATCTTGAACGCCAGCGCGGCGAACGGCTCGGAGTCGTCGGCGTGGCGCGTGACCTCGCGCTCGCCCTCCTCGCCGCGGACCAGTTCGGTGCCGGTCACCGGCGGCACGTCCAGCGGCGAGGGCAGGTAGTCGATGACCGCGTCCAGCAGCGGCTGCACGCCCTTGTTCTTGAAGGATGAGCCACACAGCACGGGGGTCAGCTTGGTCGACAGCGTGGCCTTGCGGATCGCCTGCTTGAGGACATCCTCGGGGATCTCCGCCTCCTCCAGAATCAGCTCGAGCAAGGCGTCGTCGTAGTGAGAGACTTCCTCAAGCATGAACTCGCGCGCGGCCGCCGCCTGTGCGGCCAGGCGCTCGGGGATCTCGATGACGTCCTGTTCGGTGCCGAGCTCGTCCTTGTAGACGATCGCCTTCATCGCCACGAGATCGACGACCCCCTCGAACTCGCCCTCCACGCCGATCGGCAGCTGGATCGGGACGGGCTGCGCGCCGAGGCGGTCGATCATCGTCTGCACGCCCTGCTCGAAATCGGCGCCGGTGCGGTCCATCTTGTTGATGTAGGCGATCCGCGGCACGTGGTACTTGTCGGCCTGGCGCCAGACCGTCTCGGACTGGGGCTCGACGCCCGCGACCGAGTCGAACAGCGCGATCGCGCCGTCCAGCACGCGCAGCGAGCGCTCGACCTCGACCGTGAAGTCGACGTGGCCGGGCGTGTCGATGATGTTGATGCGATTGCCCTTCCACTCCGCGGTCGTGGCGGCGGAGGTGATCGTGATGCCGCGCTCCTGCTCCTGTTCCATCCAGTCCATCACGGCCGCGCCCTCGTGGACCTCGCCGATCTTGTACGTGCGCCCGGTGTAGTACAGGATGCGCTCGGTCGTCGTTGTCTTGCCGGCGTCGATGTGCGCCATGATCCCGATGTTGCGGGTGTCGTGAAGGGTGAACTTGCGTGGCATGACTCGGGTGGGGCTCAGTTGCGCGAGGTGTGTGTGCGGAGTGTCGTGTTAGGGGTGTCGTGTGGGGTGCTGCGGGGGCCGGCTCGGGGCAAAAAAAGGGGCCCTTCGGGCCCACGCGCGCTGCTGGTCTCATCTGACCGGTTCGCGGCGCTATGTGCTCGAAGTGATCTCCATCTTGAGTGCTTGGCTTCGCGCCGGGCCTGCTCGCACGACTGCGCCCACACGCGAGGCGAGGCCGACTATAGCAGAGGATTTTGGGCGGTCTTCGCCTCCGCGGCGGGCGCATCCTCGAACACGTCGCCGAGGCGCCCCAGCACGCGCGTGGCGGCGCGCAGCTCGCGCGGCCCCATACCCTCCAGCGCCGATTCCCAGCGCTCCTGCCAGGCCGCGCGCTTGGCCTCGATCTTGCGCTTGCCTTGGGGCGTCAGTCGCGAGACGACGACCCGGCGGTCGGTCTCCGAGCGCGCCCGTTCGACGTGACCGCAGTCGGCGAGATGCTCGAGCATCTGCGTGACCGTCGCAGGAGTGAGACGGGCCGCGGCCGCAAGCTCTCCGGCCGGCAGCTCGCCGCGCTCGTACAGCTCGATCAGCAGCTCGAACTGGGCGTGGCTGAGCTCTGAGCCGCCGAGATGCGTGTCGCGCCCGCGCAGGCGGCCCAGGCTTCTGAACACCCGGCGAAACGCCTTGCCGAGCTCGTCGAGCTCGTCCGTCCACCGCGGCTCGCAGGCGGGCGACTCGGGCGGCTCCGGCTGCCTCGGGGCGCCTGGTTTGCCCGCCGGGCCCGAGCCCGAGCCCTTCTGGGCGCCCGGTTTGGCCGGGCGCTTGACGGTCGGAGCGGGACTCATCGCGACCTCGCCCCTACGCGCCGAGCGGCTCGATCGCAGCCTCTGCGCCGGCCGCTTCGCGGGTGAGCTTCGCCCGCGGGTTCTCGGCTCGCGCCAGCACCAGGCACGGGATCAGCGACAGCAGCGCAATCCCCAGCGCCCACCAGTAGGCGGTGTTGAATGCGTCCGCGAGCTGTGCCGGGGTGGATGCGTGAGCGCCGGCCCGCTGCAGGACCACAGCGAGCACCGCGACCCCGATCGCGCCGCCCACGCGCTGCAGCATGTTCAGCTGCGGCGTGGCGTCGGAAAGCTCCTCGGGGCGCAGCGCGGTGAAGGCGGCGGTCATCGCCGGCATGAACGACAGCCCGATGCCCACGCCGCGCACCGCCAGCACCAGCGAGATCGCCAAGATCGAGGCGTTGGCGCCGATCAGTACGAACGGGACCGTGCTCAGGCACAGGATCGAGACCCCGACGAGCGCCACGCGACCGCCGCCGAAGCGTTCGGTCAGACGCCCGTTGAGCGGCCCCACGAGCAGCATGCCCAGGCCCTGCGGGCCGAGGAGCAGGCCGGTCACGACGATGCTCTCGCCACGCACCTCCTGGTAGTACAGCGGTATCAGGATCATCGCGCCGAACAGCGACGCGCCGAGGCCGAAGGTGGTCAGCGAGGCGGCGCCGAACACGCGGTTGGCGTACAGGCGGATGTCCAGCAGCGGACGCTGCACGCGCAGCGCGTGCCAGCCGAAGGCGAGCGTCAGCGCGATGCCGACGAGGAGCGGCCAAACCACGCGCGGGGCCGTCAGGCTGGCGTTGGAGCCGAGCTCCGACAGGCCGTAGACGATCGCCGTGGCGCCCGTGGAGATCAGCCCCAGGCCGAGGACGTCCAGCCGGCCGGCCTCGCCGGACTCGGTCTGCGGGAGCATCCGCCAGCCGAGGACGAACGCGATCACGCCGATCGGGACGTTGACGAGGAAGATCCACGACCAGTGCAGCTCCTGCAGGATCACACCGCCGATCACCGGCCCCAGGATCGGCGCGAGCATCGCGGGCATGACGACGACCCCCATCACGCGGCCCATGCGCTTGGGGCCGGCGACCTGGGCCATGATCAGCTGGGCGATCGGCATGATCATCCCACCGCCGATTCCCTGCAGCACGCGGAACAGCACCAGCGTTGTGATCGAGCCGGCCACCGCGCACAGGGCCGAGCCGGCCGTGAACAAGACCAGCGAGACGAGATACACGCGCTTGGCCCCGAACCGCCGTGACGCCCAGCCCGTGACCGGGATCACCGCCGCCAGCGCCAGCAGATAGCCGGTGACGACCCACTGGATCTGCGAGATCGAGCTGTGCAGGTCGTGCCCGAGCGTGTGCAGCGCGACGTTGACGATCGTCGTATCGAGGATCGACATGATCATCCCGAGGATCACCACACCGGCGATCTTCCACACGTACGGCTCTATGCGATCGGAGGCCTCCGGGTGAAAGCCGGGACCGGATCTTGTTTTGATCGTGGATGTATTTCCCGATGCAGACATTTGGTACCGAAAGTTTAGGTACCGAAGCTTCTTTCTTCAAGTCCTGCGAGTGTGCGATCCGTCACACAACCTCGGGGTACTCGCCGACCCCGTAGCGGGTCGAGGACCAAGCCAGGCAAGGACGCAGTGAGCGAAGTGTGCTTTGCACACGAGCGATCGAGGACGCAGCCTGGCGCCGCGTCCTCGGCCCGCTACCAGCGGTAGTGCGCGAACGCCTTGTTGGCCTGGGCCATGCGGTAGATGTCGTCCTTGCGCTTGTACGCGCCGCCCTGCTGGGACTGGGCGTCCAGCAGTTCGCCCGCCAGTCGCTGGGCCATCGTCTTCTCGCGACGTTTGCGCGCGAACTCGACCAGCCAGCGCACCGCCAGCGTGCGGGCGCGCCTGGAGGCGACCTCGACCGGCACCTGGTAGGTGGCGCCGCCGACGCGGCGCGATTTGACCTCCAGTGTCGGCGTCAGCGCCTTGATCGAGGCCTCCAGCGTCTCGATCGGATCTTGCTCTGAGCGCTCGCCCACCAGCGCCAGCGCGTCGTAGACGATCCGCTCGGCCGTGGACTTCTTGCCGTCGAGCATGACCTTGTTGATCACCTGCTGGACCAGCTTGGAGCGATGGATCGGGTCCGCCTCGACCGGGCGAACCTGGGCGGCTGCGCGGCGGGGCATCTACTTCTTCTTCACGCCGTACTGCGAGCGCGCCTTCCTGCGGTCGCTGACCCCAGCCGCGTCGAGCGTGCCGCGCACGACCTTGTAGCGCACACCCGGCAGATCCTTGACGCGACCGCCGCGCACGAGCACGACCGAGTGCTCCTGCAGGTTGTGGCCCTCGCCCGGGATGTACGCGGTCACCTCGATCGAGCCGGAGATGCGGATACGCGCGACCTTGCGCAGGGCGGAGTTGGGCTTCTTCGGCGTCGTCGTATACACGCGCGTGCACACCCCGCGACGCTGGGGCGCCGCGGTCTTCTTCTTGCGCCCTTTCCCGGACTTCAGGCCCGGGGTCGCGAGCTTCTTCTTGGGCGCAGTGCGTCCCTTGCGCACGAGCTGTGATGTGGTCGGCATCGGCCGGGGATGGTAGCAGCGCCGTGCGGGCGAGCGCGCGCGGCGAGCTCCTATGCCGCCGCGGGCGCAGCCGCGGGGACGCCGGCCGCCCGTACGGGAGCGGGCATCAGCGCGCACGCGACGATCACCAGCACAAACGCCAGCGACTGCACGACGACGCCGACGGGGCTGGCGGCCATGGGGTCGCCGAACACGACGATCCCGCCGGCGATGCCGGCGATGTTCGCGGCCGTCCCGGTCACGGCGATCACGGGAACGGCCTCGCCGTCCTGCAGTCCCCGCGCGGAGGCGTAGAACGCGACGATCGAGGCGAGCACCGCCACGGCCAGCCAGGGGCTGAGCAACAGCGCGAGCGGGCCATGCGCGCCGGTGATCCCGGTGAGCGCCTTGATCGCCGTGTCGGAGACGCCGAACAGGATGCCCGAGGCGGCGCCCAGCATGACGCCGTGGTGCTCGACCGGCCCGCCCATGCGCGGGCCCATGATCAGCAGCCCGCCCAGCCCGAACAGGCCGGCCTCGAAGGAGATCATCGCCGCCTGGGAGAACTGCGAGTGCGCGCCGTGCATCGCGGGCAGCGTCACGCCGAGCATCACCAGGCCGGCGCCCGTCAGGCACAGGCCGAGCCACTGCCGGCGGCCGACCTGGAAGCCGAACATGCGGTCGGCCATGACCGCGATGAACACGATGCCGGCGGCCAGCGAGACCTGGATCACCGACATCGGCGCCAGCGTCAGCGCGGCCACGTGCAGCGCCCAGCTGACGGTCGCGATGATCATGCCGAGCGTGAACCACTTCGAGGCGAACAGCGCGCGGGCCGAGCGCAGCGGATGGCGCACCTGCACGCTCGGCACCGCGTTGGCGCCCCGGTACTTGTAGAAGAAGGCGAGGTTGGCCACGAACGCGCACGTGAGCGCAAGCAGAATGCCGAGTGCGAGGGTCATTGGTGGTTGGGGGTCACGGGTCGGTCTGGCGGATGGTGGTGGAGGAGGAAATCAGGGGTCTGGCTCAGCTTCCGGGGATCGAGGTGATGTCGGGTGCGAGTGACTTGTCGTCTGCTCAGAGCGCTCGGCGTTCCCCGGCGCCCGCCCTGAAGCCCATCGACAGCGGCCGGCTGATGCTTTACTGGCCGCACTAGATACCGGCAGATTACCGGTGCGAAGCTGTATGGGAGCTAAAGAACCATCCGAGGACACCAACGCCCCGTCCGCGCGTGGCGCGTCTGCCGCCGGTCTCCTGGGAGCGAGCTCCTCCCAGGAGACCTCCCACGAGAAGCCCCTGCTGATGGTCGATATCGACGGCGTCATCTCGCTGTTCGTCGGCGTCGCCGCCCACACGCCCGGGACGGTGGGCCATGCCGGGGCGGCCGCGGGCTCGGACGAGGGCCCCTGCGAGGGTTCCTACCAGGCGATCGACGGCATCCCCCACCTCCTCTCGCGCGCGGCCGCCGCCCACCTGCTGGAGCTGACCGCCGCGTTCGACCTGGTGTGGGCCAGCGGCTGGGAGGAGAAGGCCGAGGAGTACCTGCCGCACCTGCTCGGCCTGCCCGCGGGCCTGCCGTTCCTGCGCTTTGAGCGCTCGGTGGGCGGGCTCCGATCAACCAACGCGCACTGGAAGCTGGCAGCGATCGACGAGCACGCCGGATCGCGCCCCCTGGCCTGGATCGACGACGCGTTCAACGACGCCTGCCACGCCTGGGCGCAGGCGCGTCCGGCACCGACGCTGCTCGTCCAGACCGTGCCCGAGCACGGTCTCACCTCAAGGGAGGCCTCGCTGCTGGTGGCGTGGGCGCAGGGCCTGGCGCCGCCGCGGGCCGGCGCTCAAGATTGGCGCGCACCTGCGGCCACTCCTCCTCGATGACGCTGTAATACCTACTTCCCTGAGGAGGACTCCTCCGGAATCTCCAGGTCGGCGAGCTCCTCCACGAACCCGGGATCGGTGCTGCCCGCGCCGATCTTCTCAAGCGATGCCAGATCCGCGTCGAACTCCTGTCCGTACCCGGCGAGCCCTTCGCCGTTCGCCAGCCCGAGCTCGGCGGCCATATCGTCCTGGTCGAGCAGCCCGATGTCGTCGATCGCCCGCGGCAGCGGCTCGGACGGCTCGATCTCGATCCGCCGGTAGCGCTTCAGGCCGGTCGCGGCCGGGATCAGCTTGCCGATAATCACGTTCTCCTTGAGGCCGTTCAGCCGGTCGGTCTTGCCCTCCAGGGCGGCGTCGGTCAGGACCTTGGTCGTCTCCTGGAAGGAGGCGGCCGAGAGAAACGAGTCGGTGTTCAGCGACGCCTTGGTGATACCGAGGATGATGTCCTCGAACTGGGCCGTCTCCTTCTTTTCCTTGGCGATGGCATCGTTGACCTTCGCGAAATCGAAGCGGTCCACGAACTGGCCCGGCAGGTAGTCGGTGTCGCCCTTCTGGTCGACACGCACCTTCTTCAGCATCTGGCGCACGATCAGCTCGATGTGCTTGTCGTTGATGTCCACGCCCTGGGACTTGTAGACCTCCTGGACCTCCTTGACCAGGTACTGCTCGGTCTCGGTCCGCCCGCGAATGGCGAGGAGCTCGTGCGGGTAGACAGAGCCCTCGTTGAGCTGGGTGCCGGCCTTGATCTTCTCGCCCGCGGACACGTACAGGCGCGTGCGGCGGGGAAAGGCGTGTTTGTGCTCCTCGCCTGACTGATCGGTGATCGTGACCGTGAGCGCCTTCTCGGTCTCCTCGATCGAGACCGTGCCGTCCTGCTCGGCGATCTTGGCCAGGCCCTTGGGCTTGCGCGCCTCGAACAGCTCGACGATGCGCGGCAGTCCGTGGGTGATGTCCGCGCCGGCGACGCCGCCGGTGTGGAAGGTGCGCATCGTCAGCTGCGTGCCCGGCTCGCCGATCGACTGGGCCGCGATGATCCCGACCGCGTCGCCGATCTGCGCGAGCGCGCCGGTCGCCATCGCCCGCCCGTAGCAGGCCTGGCAGACCCCGCTCGGGGCCTTGCACTTGAGCACCGAGCGCACGGGCACCGTCACGCGCACGCCCTTCTCGTGTTCGTCTGCGAACGCTCCCACGATGTCGGTGAGCTCGGCACGGCCGATCTCTGAGCCCTGCTCGGCGAGCATACGCCCGCGCTTGGTCGTGATCGGCTGTGCGGCGATGCGCCCAACGAGGTCCTCGTTCCGATCGCCGCCCTCGCCCCACACCGCCATCTCGATGTACTCCTCGGTCCCGCAGTCCGCCTCGCGAATGATCACGTCCTGGGCGACGTCGACCAGCCGGCGCGTGAGGTAGCCGGAGTCGGCGGTCCGCAGCGCGGTGTCCGCCAGGCCCTTGCGCGCGCCGTGCGTGGAGATGAAGTACTCGAGCACCGACAGCCCCTCGACGAAGTTGGCCTTGATCGGGCGCTCGATGATTTCACCCTTCGGGTTGGCCATCAGCCCGCGCATCCCCGCCAGCTGACGGATCTGCTTGAACGACCCGCGCGCGCCCGAGTTGGCCATCATGAAGATCGGGTTCAGCGTGTCGAGGTTCTCGATCATCGCGTCGGCGACCTCGTCGGTGGCGGCGTTCCACTTCTCCACGACCGCCTCGTGACGCTCCTCCTGAGTGATCAGGCCCATGTCGTACTGATCGGAGATCTCACCCACGAGCGCGTCGTACTTGTCGAGGATCGACTGCTTGGAGGGGGGAACGACCACGTCGTTCTTGGAGATCGTGATCCCGGCCTGAGTGGCGTACTTGAAGCCGAGGTCCTTGAACGCGTCGAGCACGAGCGAGATGGTGGTCGCGCCGTAGGTCTGCACGAGCGCGTCGATCAGCTTGGTCGTGTCGCGCTTCTTCATCGACTGGTTGACGAACACGTACTTGCTCGCGTCGAATCCGTCGCCCAGCGCCTCGTCGAGCGCGCGCTCGATGCGGTCGTTGTAGATGATCCGCCCGACCGTGCTCAGGACGTGGCCGCCCTCGCGCCCGAACGGCCTGAACTCGGCGATGTCGTGCAGCGTGACCACGCCCGCCTCGTAGGAGAGCTCGGCCTCCTGTGCGGTCCTGAACACGTGTGGTCGCGGCTCGGTCGCGGGCCATTTGCCGTTGGTGAGCAGCTCGCGTTTGCCGGCCAGCTCCTCGGCCTCCGGGCCGTATGTGAGGTAGTAGGCGCCGAGGATCATGTCCTGCGTCGGGGTCGCCAGCGGCGCCCCGTGCGCGGGGGACAGGATGTTGTTGGAGGAAAGCATCAGGATGCGCGCCTCGGCCTGCGCCTCCGCCGACAGGGGCAGGTGCACCGCCATCTGATCGCCGTCGAAGTCGGCGTTGAACGCGTGGCAGACCAGCGGGTGGACCTGGATCGCCTTGCCCTCGACGAGCAGCGGCTCAAACGCCTGGATGCCCAGACGGTGCAGCGTGGGCGCGCGGTTGAGCAGCACCGGGTGCTCGCGGATGACCTCCTCGAGCACGTCCCACACCTCGCCGATCATCGAGTCGACCATCTTCTTGGCGGCCTTGATGTTCTGCGCGGACTTGCGCTCGACCAGCCGGGCCATGATGAACGGCTTGAACAGCTCCAGCGCCATGATCTTCGGCAGACCGCACTGGTGCAGCTTCAGATACGGGCCGGCGACGATCACCGAGCGACCCGAGTAGTCCACGCGCTTGCCGAGCAGGTTCTGGCGGAAGCGCCCCTGCTTGCCCTTGAGCATGTCCGACAGCGACTTCAGCGGGCGGTTGCCGGGACCCGTGACCGGGCGCCCGCGGCGGCCGTTGTCGAAGAGCGCATCGACGGCCTCTTGGAGCATACGCTTCTCGTTGTTGACGATGATCTCCGGCGCGCCGAGGTCGAGCAGCCGCTTGAGGCGGTTGTTGCGGTTGATCACCCGGCGATACAGGTCGTTGAGGTCGGAGGTGGCGAAGCGGCCGCCGTCGAGCTGAACCATCGGGCGCAGCTCCGGCGGGATCACCGGAACGGCGTCGAGCACCATCATCTCGGGCTTGTTCCCGGACTGGATGAACGCGCTGACGACCTTCAGCCGCTTGACCGCGCGCGCCTGCTTCTGGCCCTTGGCGGTCTTGACCTGCTCCTCGAGCTCGACTCGTTCGGCCTCGAGGTCGACCTGCTGGAGCAGGTCGCGCACGGCCTCGGCGCCCATCCCGCCGCGGAAGTACTCGCCGAACCCGTACGGCGAGCCGAAGCGCTCCTTGAGCTCGCGAAACGTCGTCTCGTCGTGCTCGATCTGCTTGGGCTCCATCGTTTTGAACAGCTCCCACACTCCGCGCATGCGCTCGGCGGCGTCCTCGATGTAGGCCTCGGTGTCGGCGATGTCGGCGTCGAAGGTCTTGCGCAGCTCCTTGACGAGCTTCTCGCGCTCCTCGTCGGAGATCTTCTGCAGATTCACGTCGAGCGAGTCCGCCCACAGGTGGTCTTCGTCGTTGAAGTGCGTCTGTTTGCCGTTCTGCAGGTACTTCTCGCGGCGCGCCAGCGACTCGCGCAGCTCCAGCACGCGCTCCTCGCGCTCGGCGGCGTAGGAGTCCAGCACCTTGTTGACCTCGCCCTCGAGCGTGTCGAGATCCTTCGCGCGCGCCTCGTCGTCGACCCAGGTCACGATCGACGCGGCGAAATACAGAACCTTCTCCAGTTCCTTGGGCGCCATGTCGAGCAGGTAGCCGATGCGGCTGGGCACGCCCTTGAAGAACCAGATGTGGCTGACGGGAGCGGCCAGGTCGACGTGGCCCATGCGCTCGCGGCGGACCTTCGAGCGGGTGACCTCCACGCCGCAGCGCTCGCACACGATGCCCTTGTAACGGACGCGCTTGTACTTGCCGCAGTAGCACTCCCAATCCTTTGTCGGACCGAAGATGCGCTCGCAGAACAGGCCGTCCTTCTCGGGCTTGAGCGTGCGGTAGTTGATCGTCTCGGGCTTGATCACCTCGCCCGAGCTCCAGCCGCGGATCTGCTTGGAGGAGGCGAGACTGATCTCGATGGCGTCGAAGTTGTTGATGTCAATCATCTGGTGCGCTTTCGCTCGCGGGTGTGATTCGGATGGGTCGCGGTCCTGTCGTGCTCATGTCCCGGGTCCCCGGGGTCCCGGGTGTCCCGCCGAACCGCCGGCGGGAGTGTTGGGGTGCGCCGCCTCGGGGGACAGCGGCGCACGGGCGCATCGGTCTACGTCTCGGTCTCCTCGACGAGCTCCGGCTCGGGCGCATCCTCTGCGAGCGCCTCGACATCCAGCTCGGCGACGCCTTCGCCGAGCAGCTCCTCGATGTCGAGCCCGTCGTCTGCGGCGATGTCCTGCACGCCGGCGTCCTCCTTGGCCTCGCTCCCCTCGGCGCCGTCGCCCGCGCCGGTCGCGTCCTCGCCCTCCAGCGTCTCGTCGGCGGCGGCTCCGTTGGCCGGTGCGCGCACGCCCGAGAGGTCGATGCCGAGCTCCTCCGCGGCACGCAGCAGATCGTCGTCGTCGTCGCGCATCTCGGTGCGCTGGCCCTCCTCGGAGACGACGTTGACGTCAAGCGCCAGCGACTGCATCTCCTTGAGCAGGACCTTGAACGACTCGGGGATCGACGGCTCGGCGATGTTCTCGCCCTTGACGATCGCCTCATACGCCTTCACGCGCCCGACCGTGTCGTCGGACTTGATCGTGAGCATCTCCTGCAGCGTATAGGCGGCACCGAACGCCTCCAGCGCCCACACCTCCATCTCACCGAAGCGCTGCCCGCCGAACTGCGCCTTGCCGCCCAGCGGCTGCTGGGTGACCAGCGAGTAGGGGCCGGTCGAGCGGGCGTGGATCTTGTCGTCGACGAGGTGCAGGAGCTTGAGGATGTACATGTACCCCACCGTCACCTGCTCGGCGAACGGCTCGCCCGTGCGACCGTTGAACAGTGTCATCTTGCCCGACGCCTGCTCGCCCGGACGGCGGCTCTTGTCGATGTCCATGCGGATGCGCCCGGTGTGCTCGTCCTGCCAACGCACGAGCGCCTCGTCCACGTCGGTGATCGTGGCGCCGTCGAACACCGGCGTGGACACATACACGCGCCGGGAGGAACCGTTGCCGTTGCCGTTGCCGGAGCCGCTGGCCGCGTCCGCTTCCTTGAAGGCCTCGGAGCCGTCGTCATACCAGCCCTGCGCGGCCACCCAGCCGAGATGCGTCTCGAGGATCTGCCCGACGTTCATGCGGCTCGGCACGCCGAGCGGGTTGAGGATCACGTCGACCGGCGTGCCGTCCTCCAGGAACGGCATGTCCTGGACATCCACGATCTTGGAGATCACACCCTTGTTGCCGTGCCGGCCCGCGAGCTTGTCGCCCTCGGAGATCCTGCGCTTCTTGGCCACGAACACGCGCACGAGATCGTTCACGCCCGGCGGCAGATCGTCGCCCGCGTCGCGGCTGAACGTCATCACGTCGATCACGACGCCGCCCTCGCCGTGGGGCACCTTCAGCGAGGTGTCCCTGACCTCGCGCGCCTTCTCCTTGAAGATCGCGCGGATCAGCTTCTCCTCTGCCGTCAGCTCGGTCTCGCCCTTGGGCGTGACCTTGCCGACCAGCAAATCGCCCGAGACGACCTCCGCGCCGACACGCACGATCCCACGGTCGTCGAGGTTGCGCAGCGACTCCTCCGAGCGGTTGGGGATGTCGCGCGTGATCTCCTCCTCGCCGAGCTTGGTCGTACGGGCGTCGATCTCGTACTCCTCGATGTGGATCGAGGTCAGCTCGTCGTCCTGCACGAGCCGCTTGGACAGGATGATCGCGTCCTCGAAGTTGTACCCCTCCCAGGACATGAACGCGACCATCAGGTTCTTGCCGAGCGCCATCTCGCCCTTGTCGGTGGAGGAGCCGTCGGCGAGCACCTCGCCCGCCTTGACCTTCTGGCCCGAGCGCACGCGCGGCTTGTGGTGGATCAGCGTGCCCTGGTTGGAGCGCATGAACTTCTGCAGCTCATACTCGTCCCTCTTGCCGTCGGTCGTCTCGATCACGATCTGAGTAGCGTCGACATGCTCGATCGTGCCGGCGCTCCGCGCCAGCAGCACGTCGCCGGTGTCGAGCGCCGCGCGGCGCTCCATGCCGGTGCCCACCAGCGGAGCGTCGGCCTTCAGCAGCGGCACCGCCTGGCGCTGCATGTTCGAGCCCATCAGCGCCCTGTTGGCGTCGTCGTGCTCGAGGAAGGGGATCATCGCGGTCGCAACCGACCAGATCTGCTCGGGCGAAACGTCGACCAGGTCGACGTCCTTGGGGCCGACCGTCACGTACTGGCCGGCCTGGGTGCGGCACAGGATCTCCGCGCCCTTGAGCTTGCCCGTCTTGGAGTCCACCGGCGTGTTGGCCTGGGCGATCAGGAGCTCCTCTTCCTGGGTGGCGTCCAGGCGCACGACTTTGTCGGTCAACACGCCGTCCTTGACGACGCGATACGGGGTCGTCACGAACCCGTACTCGGACACCTCGGCGAACGAGCTCAGCGAGCCGATCAACCCGATGTTCGGTCCCTCGGGCGTCTCGATCGGGCACATGCGCCCGTAGTGGGTCGGGTGCACGTCGCGCACCTCGATCGGCGCGCGCTCGCGCGTCAGCCCCCCGGCGCCCAGTGCCGACAAGCGACGGCGGTGGGTCAGCCCGGCCAGCGAGTTCGTCTGGTCCATGAACTGCGAGAGCTGGGAGGAGCCGAAGAACTCCTTCAGCGCGGCCACCACGGGGCGGATGTTGATGATCGTCTGCGGCGTGATCGTGTCGGCGTCCTCGGTCGTCAGGCGCTCGCGCACGACGCGCTCCATGCGGTAGAGACCGATCCGGAACGCCTCCTGGATCAGCTCGCCGACGGTGCGCAGGCGGCGGTTGCCGAAGTGCTCGTACTCGTCGAGGTGCTCTGCCACGGGCTCGCGCGGCATGCTCATCGCCTCGGCCGCGTAGTCCTTGATCTCGCCCTCGCTCCCCTGCTCGGGGATGCCCAACCGCTTGGGCAGCGAGACCAGCTCCTTGACCAGCGCCAGGATGTCGTCGTGGGTCAGCGTGCGGGTGTCGATGTCGATGTCCAGTCCCAGCCGCGAGTTGAGCTTGTAGCGCCCCACGCGCGTCAGGTCATAGCGCTTGGGATCGAAGAACAGCTGGTTCAGCAGCGCCTTGGCGTTGTCGACGCTGGGCGGCTCGCCCGGGCGCTGCTTCTTAAACAGCTCGATCAGCGCCCCCTCTTCGGTGCGGGTCGCCTCGGTGTCGGACTCGATCGTGTTGCGGATGTACAGCGAGCTCTCGAACAGCTTGAGGATCTCCTCGTCGGTCGCATACCCCATCGCCCGCAGCAGCACCGTCACCGGCAGCTTGCGCTTGCGGTCGATGCGCACATAGACCTTGCCCTTCTTGTCGATCTCCAGCTCCAGCCACGACCCGCGCGCGGGCATCAGGTTGGCGATGAACACCTGCTTCTCGCGATCCTTGGGCTCCATCAGGTAGGCGCCCGGCGAGCGCACGAGCTGCGTCACGACGACGCGCTCGGTGCCGTTGATCACGAACGTCCCGCGCTCGGTCATCCACGGGAAGTCGCCCATGAACACCGACTGCTCGCGGATCTCGCCCGTCTCGCGGTTGATGAACGCGACGGTGACCGTCAGGGGACGCGCGAAGGTCAGGTCCTTCTCGCGGCACTGCTCCAGCGACGCCACCGGCTCGTCGAACACGAACTCGCCGAACTGGACGGCGAGATTGCCGGTGTAGTCCTCGATCGGCGAGATGTCGTCGATCGTCTCGCGCAGCCCACCGCCCTTGGGCTCGGTGAGCCACGCAAACGAGCGGCGCTGGATGTCGATCAGGTTGGGTACGTCAACAGACTTGGGTAGACGCGCGAAGGTCCGGCGCGTCCGGAGAGCATCAACAGCAGCCAAGAAAACGTCTCCTTCGGAGGGCGAGGTACGGACGTGGAGGAGCGCCCGAGAGCGCGACCAGCAAATATAGCACAGGCCATCGACGCCCTCAAGTGGGCCGCCGGCACTCACGGACCCCGCCCCTCGACGATCGCGTATGTGGCGCGTCCATCGTACTCCCAGGGCGGCTGCGGCTATCGGCCAGCAGAGGCACTTTACCGGAAAATCGGCGCTTTTGTTAGCCGCTGGTAAATGAAGGGGCCCCGGCTTTGCGGGACCCCTCCTCACGGCTTGCGGCTCGGGCGCGCCTCCCTACTTCAGCTCGACCGTGGCGCCGGCCTCCTCCAGTTCGGTCTTGAGCTTGTCGGCCTCCTCGCGCTCGATGCCCTCCTTGACGGGCTTGGGGGCCTCGTCGACGAGCGCCTTGGCCTCTTTCAGGCCCAGGCCGGTCGCGGCGCGCACGACCTTGATCACCTGGATCTTCTTGTCGCCGGCGCCAGTGAGGATCACGTCGACCGTGCTGCTCACCTCCTCCTCGGCGCCGCCGTCGCCACCTGCCGCGGCTCCCGCGGCGGCGGCGGCCGGCGCGGCCACGGCCGCCGCCGAGACGCCGAACTCCTCCTCGAGCGCCTTGATCCGCTCGGCGAGCTCGAGCACCGAGATGCCCTTCAGCTCCTCGATCCAATCCTGTGTGCTGGTTGCCATGAGTGTCAGTCCTCCTTGGTCGTCTCGGCGTCCTCGGGCTGGCTCTCAGCCGAGACGTCCGCTTGGTTGTCGTCTGCTTGCGCCGGCTTGTCCTGCTCCGGCTCAGTCTTGGTGTCAGCCTCCGCCTCAGCGACGGGCTCCTCTGCCGGCGGCTCGGCCCCAGCCGCTGGCTCGGCCTCGGCCGCAGGCTCCGGCTCGGTCGCGGGCTCCGGCTCGGTCGCCGGGGCCTCCTCGGCAGCCGCGGGCGCCTCTCCCGCGGGAATCTCGCCGGACTCCTTCTTCTCGCGCACCTGCCCGAGCGCGACGGCAAGCCCACCGAGCAGCCCGCCGAGCGTGCGCACGAGCCCGCTGACGGGCGAGGCCACGATCCCGACGAGCTGCCCGTACAGGGCCTCGCGCGAGGGCAGCCGGGAGATCGAGCGGATCTGCTCGGGATCGAGCGCGGCGCCGTCCATCAGGCCGCCCTTGAACGGCAGCAGCTGGATCGCGCGGCCGTAGTCGGCGAGGGCTTTGGCGGCGGTGGCGATGTCCCCGCGCACGAACGTCAGCGCGGTGGGACCGCGCAGCAGCTCCTTCAGCGTATCCGCGCCGGCCTCGTCGGCGGCGCGCTCGGTCAGCGAGTTCTTGACGACCTTGAACGTCGCGTCGGACTCACGCAGCTTGGCGCGCAGCTCGGCCGCCTGGGGCACGGAGATGCCCTTGTAGTCGACGGCGAACACCGCCTGGGACTCGCGTATGTGATCCGCGATCTCGGCGATCGCAGTGGCCTTTTGGTCTCGGTTCATTGCGTGGCTCCTGTCCCGGTCTTATCCAACCGATCGAAGATCGGCCGGGCGCCGGGGGTCTTGGGTGGCCTGGGTAGGAGGGCTGTGGACGCTATGCGGCGACTGCCGCCTGCGGCGAGGCCTCCTCGATGATGTCACGTGTGCGGCTTGCATCGACCTTTACCCCCGGGCCCATCGTCGAGGTCAGGGCGACCGAGCGCAGATAGCGGCCCTTCGCGGCCGCGGGCTTGGCGCGAATCAGCTCTTCGATCACGGCGGCGTAGTTCTCCAGCAGCGCGCGCTCGGAAAAGCTCGCCCGCCCGATCACCATGTGCACGATCGCGGTGCGATCGGTGCGGTACTCGACCTTGCCCGACTTGGACTCCTCGACGGCTTTGGCCACGTCCATCGTGACCGTGCCGACCTTCGGGTTGGGCATCTTCCCCGACGGGCCGAGGATGCGCCCAAGGCGCCCGACGACCGACATCAGGTCGGGCGTGGCGATCGCCACGTCGAACTCGTCGAACCCCTCCTCGATGCGCTTGGCCAGGTCCTCCCCGCCCACCACGTCAGCCCCAGCCTGCTCGGCCTGCTGAGCGCGCTCGCCCTGCGCGAACACCGCGATGCGCACATCCCGGCCGAGGCCGTTGGGCAGCGCGATCGTGCCGCGCAGCTGCTCGTCGGCGTGGCGCACGTTCAGGCCCGTGCGCACGTGCAGCTCGATCGCCTCGTCGAACTTGGCGCTGGCGAGGCCCTTGACGAGCGAGACCGCCTCGACGGGCTCGTACTCGCGCTCGCGATCCACCTTTGCCAGGCCCTCGCGATGTCGTTTGCCGTGATGGGAGCTCACGACGCGACCTCGACTCCCATGGAGCGCGCCGTCCCCGCGATGATCTTCGCCGCCTGATCGATGTCGTGGGCGTTCAGGTCCTCGAGCTTGCGCTCCGCGATCTCGCGCAGCTGCGCCTGCGGTGATCGTGCCGACCTTCGTGCGGTTCGGCTCGCCCGAGCCCTTGCCGATCCGTAGCGCCTGCTTGATCAGCACCGCCGCGGGCGGCGTCTTCGTCACGAACGTGAACGAACGATCCTCATAGACCGTGATCACGACCGGGATCACAGTGCCCGTCTCAGCACTGCGTCTGCGCGTTGAACGCCTTGCAGAACTCCATGATGTTGATCCCGTGCTGACCCAGCGCGGGACCGACCGGCGGCGCCGGGCTGGCCTGGCCGCCGTTGGCCTGGAGCTTGATCGTTGTCAGTACCTTCTTGGCCATGTCTAGAGCTTTTTCACTTGGTCGAATTGGACCTCTACCGGGGTCTCCCGGCCGAAGATTGATACCAGGACCTTCAGCTTGGCGGCGTCGTCGTTGATCTCGGAGATCTCCCCGGAGAAGTCCGACAGCGGCCCGGACACCACCTTGACGGACTCGCCGATCGTGAACTGCGCGCGCGTGCGCGGCGCCGTCGCGACGTCCGTCTTGTGCAGCAGCCGATCGACCTCGACCTGCGTCAGCGGCACCGGCTCCTGGGATGCGCCCACGAACCCGGTGACGCCCGGCGTCCCCTTGACGACGCCCCAGGAGTCCTCGTTGAGCTCCATGTTGACGAGCACATACCCCGGCATCGTGCGCTTCTCGACGGTGATCTTCTGGTTGTCCTTCATCTCCGAAACGGATTCGGTCGGGACGACCACGTTGCGCACTGCGCGCTGCTGACCCAGCGAAACGATGCGGTGCTCGAGGTTCTGCTTGACCTTGTTCTCGTGGCCGGAGTATGTATTGACGACGTACCAGCGAAACATTCGTGCTCTCTAGTTCCTGACTCGATCAGAGGATGAATTCGACGATTTCCTTGGCCACATAGTCCGCCAGCCCGAGATACGCGCCGGCGACGGCGACGAACCCCAGGACGACGGCCGTGGCCTGAAACACATGGCGGCGATCCGGCCACTGGACCCGCTGCAGCTCGGCCCAGCTGGCGCGCAGGAACCCGATCGCGCGGTTGCCGCCCTTGCGCAGAGGCGCACCCGACGCGCGCTCGGGACCGACGTCGCCGGCCCCGCCGCCACCGCCACGACCGGTGCCTCCAGGGCCCGAAGGGCCCCCGAGCTCCTGCAGTTCGTCCTCGCCGAGGTCGCCCTCGAGCTCGGCCTCGGCCTCGATCTCAGCCTCGGAGAGCGTCTCGGCGTTGGCGGCGACCCCGCGTGCGCCGGCGATGAGCGCCGCATCGAACTCGTCGACGTCGCCAGCGTGCTCCAGCGCCCCGGGCAGATCGCCGCGCTGCACCCGGCCAGGCTCCGGGGACAGCGACGGGAACGGGCCGACCGGCCCGCCCGCGGGCGCGACCGGGGGACTCTCGGCGCCACGACCCGCGGGCGCGGCGCCCCGGCGGGCGCGACGTTGCTTTGCGCGTTTGCGATCACGGGCCACAGTTGCGCTCCGGCGCTAGCGCGTCTCCCGGTGGGATGTGTGCTTACGACACCAGCGGCAGTACTTGCGCAGCGCGACCCGGTCGGGGTTGTTGCGCTTGCTCTTGTTCGTCTGGTAGTTGCGATGCTTGCACTCCTCGCATGCGAGGGTGATAGCGATGCGAACGTCTCCGCGGGCCATATGCTGGATCTGCTCCTGCGCGATCGGGGGTGTGTGCCGGGCCCAGGCGAAGAAAAACCCCGCCCAGGCGCGAGGTATCCGGCAGTCTAGCGTGCTTTCGCCGCGGGAGCGATACGACGGCGGCGGGAGGACTCGGCCGGACTCAGGAGCGGCGCCGCGCCACCCGGCGGCAGGGGCGATGAGACGGACGCGGAGCGCTCCTCGAAACGGGTGCGCTCGTCGCAACGGCGCTCGGACCTCGCCAGCCCGCTCCTCGAAACGGGTGCGCTCGTCGCGACGGCGCTCGGACCTGCCGGCCGTCACTCGTACAGCGTGAGCGTCGCCAGGATCACGTACAGCGCGACCAGCGCCCAGCCCTCGAACTCGGCGGCCTCGCCGTCGCCGGTCACCTGCCAGATCGACAGCGCGGTCAGCGCCAGCGCGCCGATGTAGACGGGGGCCAGCGCGAACGTCAGCTGGGTGGACAGCGCGAAAGAGACGAGCACGAGCAGCGGGAACAGGAACGCGGCGATCTGGGCGACGGAGTTCTTGACGACCGAGATCGCGAGGTCCGAGCGACGCTTGTAGGCGAGCACGAACCCGGCCACGTTCTCGACCGCGTTGCCGGCGATCGCGACGATCACGAGGCCGGCGAACGCCTGGGAGATTCCCAGCACGGCGATCGCCGGGACGAGACCGTTGACGAACCAGTCCGAGACGAACGCGGATGCTCCCCCGGCGATCAGCAGCAGCGCGAGCGTCGGGGCCCGGCCCAGGCGTGGACCGCCATAGCCCTCGGGCGGGGCGGGATCGGATCGCAGGTAGGGGATGACCCAGGCGAGGTAGACGACCAGCAGGCAGACGGCGCCGACCGCGGAGATCGTCTGCACGTGATGGCTGGCGGGGTCGTGCGCGGCCAGCGACAGCCCCAGCAGGACGATGATGAACACCGTGACCTGCAGCAGCGTGGCGGTGTCGCGGGGCAGACGCTTGGAGAAGCGCATCGTCCCGTCCGGCGAGCGGCGCGCCCCGACGACGATCACCAGACCCAGCACGAGCAGCGCGTTGGCGAGGATCGAGCCGACGATCGCGGTCTGCGCGACGATCAGCTCGCCGGCTTTGAGCGCGAAGATCACGACGAACAGCTCGGGCAGGTTGCCGAGCGTGGACTGCAGCATCCCGGTGACGCCGGGGCCGAAGCGCTCGCCGAGCTGCTCGGTCGCGAACGACACGACCCAGGCCAGGCCGGCGAGCGCGAGCGTGGCGACCGCGAAGCGAGGCACCGCTGGCCACGGCTGGTAGTTGGCCACGCCCGCAAGCGCCGCCAGCACGGCGACCAGCAGAAGGACTGAGCGCTCGAGCGGAGTCAGGGCACCCATCGCAGTGGGGGGTGAAGATGGTGTGTACTAATTCTTTGCGCCCGCCGCGTATAGCTTATGCATATACGATATGACGTGTATAACCTATACATATATTGTGTGCCATTGCAATACACGTTGCAACAAAACATACATATATCCCCGCCCTTCGCCCGGCACTCAGCTTCCCATCAGGGAGCGCCGCGGTCAGTGACTCTCCAGGACCCGATCGATCAGGCCGTACTCCAGCGCCTGCTCGGCTGTGAAGAACCGGTCGCGCTCCATGTCCCGGCGGACCTGATCCTCGGGTTTGCCGGTGGAATCCGCGTAGATCGCGTCTATCTGCTGGCGCATCTTGATGATCTCGCGCGCGTGGATCTCGATGTCCGTGGACTGACCCTCGAACCCGGCCGAGGGCTGGTGGATGAGGATGCGGCTGTTGGGCAGCGCCGCGCGCTTGCCCTTCGTGCCCGCGGCCAGCAGCAGCGAGCCCAGCGACATCGCCACGCCGACGCACATCGTGGCGATGTCGGGCTTGACGAACCGCATCGTGTCGTAGATCGCCAGGCCCGAGTAGATCGATCCCCCGGGCGAGTTGATGTAGATCGAGATGTCCTTCTCGGAGTCCTGGGACTCGAGATGCAGCAGCTGGGCGACGACGAGGTTCGCCACCTGGTCGTCGATCGGCGTACCCAGGAAGATGATGCGCTCGTTGAGCAGGCGCGAGTAGATGTCGAACTCGCGCTCGCCCCGCGCGGTGCGCTCGATGACCATCGGGATCAGCGGCATGACCCCACCCTACCGAGGATGTTGTCGGGGGGCCGTGGATAGGAGGCAGTGGCTAGGGAGCTGTTGGGGATGTTTGTTATTAAGTTTTGAACTGGGTATGACTATAGTTATACTCAGTTCTCGAAACCCAGTCCGGCGCAAACCATCACCCGTCCCGCGCGCACTCAGATGTTGACCGAGCGCATGCCCGCCGGGTCATAGCGATCGCCCGCCGCCTCCGGGAGCGCCTCGGCGATGCGCCGCACGTCCTCATCGCTCAGCTCGATCTCCGCCGCGGCCAGGTTCTCCTCCAGGTAGCGCACGTGCTTGGTGCCGGGGATCGGGACGATGTGCTCGCCGCGATGCAGCACCCACGCGAGCGCGAGCTGGCCGGGGGTCACGCCCCGCTCACTCGCCAGCTCGCGGACGCGCTCGGCGAGGGTCAGGTTGTGGGCGAGGTTCTCGCCGGTGAACCGCGGCCCGTGGCGGCGATAGTCGCTCTCCTCCAGCTCGTCGGGCGAGGTGAACCGCCCGGACAGGAACCCGCGCCCGAGCGGCGAGTAGGCGACAAGCGCGATCCCCAGCTCCTCAAGCGCCGGCAGCACGTCGGACTCGACGTCGCGCGTCCACAGCGAGTACTCGCTCTGCACCGCCGTGATCGGGTGCACGGCGTGCGCGCGGCGGATCGTCTCGGCGCTCGCCTCGGACAGCCCGAGATACCGGACCTTGCCGGCGGCGACGAGCTCAGCCATCGCCCCGACCGTGTCCTCGATCGGCGTGTTCGGGTCGACGCGGTGCTGGTAGTACAGGTCGATGTGATCGACGCCGAGGCGCTGCAGCGACGCCTCGCAGGCCGTGCGCACGTACTCGGGCCTGCCGTCGATCTCCCTACGCAACAGGTCGTCGGCCCGGACGAGCTTGATCCCGAACTTGGTCGCCAGGAACACCTCATCGCGCCGGCCGGCGATCGCGCTGCCCACGAGCCGCTCGTTGGTGTGCGGCCCATACATGTCCGAGGTGTCCAGGAAATTGCAGCCCAGATCCAGCGCTCTGGCGATCGTGGCCCTGGCCTCGGCCTCGTCGGCGGTGCCGTAGAAGGCCGACATCCCCATGCAGCCGAGTCCTATCTCCGAGACCTCGGGTCCATCCGGTCCAAGCGTGCGCTTGTTCATGGTCGTGCTCCTCTTCGATGTCGATCCAGGCGTGCTGGGCTGTACAGGCCGATCCTAGAAGCCCCGCGCCATGCTTCCCCGGGCGGCAGGGGCTTCGGGTCGCAGCGGCCGTGCGGGTACAGCCGTTCGGGCCGGTCCTCTCTCTCGGTCTTTTCTCTCTCACACACAAGCCATAATGCTCGACGACGATGTTCCCGCTGAACCTCCCGAACATGCTCACCGTCCTGCGCATCATGCTGGTGCCGGTGCTCGTGGTCGCACTGCTGGGCAACACCCCGGAGGGGGACGTGCTCGCGGCGATCGTGTTCGCGCTGGCCTCGCTGACGGACTTCGTCGACGGCTATCTCGCGCGCTCGCGCCGGACGGTGACGACGTTCGGCAAGCTGATGGACCCGCTCGCGGACAAGCTCTTGATCGTCGCGGCCCTCGTCGCGCTCGTGTCGCTGCACCGTTTGGCCGCGTGGGTGGCGATGGTGATCATCACGCGCGAGCTCGCCGTCACGGTGCTGCGCCTCGGCGCCACCCAGGCGGGGGTGGTGATGGAAGCGAGCATCTTCGGCAAGCTCAAGACGTGCATGCAGATCGCGCTGATCCTGGCGCTGATCGCGGTGCACTCTCAGCCCCTGTGGGTGTCGCTGCTGCTGTACGCGACCGTGCTCGTCACGATCGTCTCGGGCTTGGACTACTTCTTCGGCCTGCGCCGGCGCCTCGCGCGGGCTCAGGCAGGCGGTGGCTGAGTCCCGGCGGCGAGCCATTCATCGAGCGTCGTCTGATGGCCTGAGAGCGCGCCGGACTCGATCTCGGTACGCAGCTCGCACAGCAGGCCGTGACGCTCAGCGAGGACGTTGTGCTGGTGGATCGTCTCCAGGTTCTCCTGGCGCGCAGCGACGAAGCTGGCGCCGTCCAGCTCGGGGAAGCGGGCGAGGACACCGGCGAGCATCTCGCGCACGCAGTCCTCGACGAACCGCGGGCGGGCATGGGCCCGTTCGACGACAGCGACCTCGTCGGAGCGCTTCATCAGCTCATAGATCTCCGAGGACATGCTTGACTCGACGATCCGCAGCAGCACCGACGCGTCGATCTCGGTGTCGCAATCCTCGACGCAGCCGACATGCAGCGTGCCCAGACCGCGCTGGTTGTGCGTGGCGATGGGGACGCGGGCGAGGATGCGCTCGATCTGCTCCTGCGAGAACCCGTCCTCGCGCAGGCGCTCGCGCGCGCGTGTAGCGATCAGCTCCTGCGCACACGGACAGGCGGTCATGCCGGTGGCCGACACGCCGACCACGCGGCGAGTGCCGTGCTCGAAGGAAACGGCGCGACCGAGCAGCGTGTAGATCTCCTGGGTGCCCACGCCCGAAACGGGGGCGGGCTTGTGCTCGGGATAGCGCGCGGCGATCGTGACTTCGGCGCGGCGGGCGCCCTGACGGGCGCGCACGAGCTCGGCGATGTGCTGGGCGAGCGTCTCGGCACGGAACGGCGACTCGCTGAGCACGACCTCGCCGATCGCCTCGTTGACGACCTCCTCGAAGCGGGACATGTGCGCGCCCTTCTGGTCTGAGCCGAGGTCCACGAAGCAGTCCATGCGCGCGAGGAACAGCTCGTCGTGGATGCGCACGACCTTCTCCACGCCCGTCACCCCCACCCGCGAGAGTCCGACCGAGACCGAGGGCGGGCGCGCCTGGACGTCATCGCCGACCGGATGATGCGTCGCGGAGGGAGAGTCGATCTGCCGGGTCGCCTGCACTGGAGCCAAGCCTAGCGACCGCCCGGCGGCCAGGACCGGCCGGCGAAGATGCGGGCAACACCGGGAACAGCATGAACGACGGACGATTCTGGTATCACTCCGCGCTCAACTGGTCGGGTCAACCCCGAGCACGGCCGGGGACATGCCTTGGGAAGTGCGCCGGGAGACCGCAACAAAGCCGCCTGGCGCGACTTATATAGATGAATCAACGAACACAGCAACGCGATCGCCGAGGACTCACAGGAGGCTGAACACAGCAGGTCAGAGGAGAGGTCGGAGCGGGAACTTGCTCCGGCGGGGAGCAGGATGGATCCTGGGGGTCCAGCGATGAGCACAAGTGCCAAGCCGGTGATGACGATCGCACCCGACAGCATGGCTGCGATCGAGATGGAGATGGAGGAGGAGCTGCAAGGCGTCGTCGCGGCGGCAAGCCGCCAGGACGCCCCCGCCGACCCTGGCGCCGAGGAGAGCGCCGTCGAGGCGGGCATGGACTCGCTGGACCTGTACCTGCGCTCGATCGGGCGAGTGCCCCTGCTGAGCGCCGAGGAGGAGGTCTGCCTGGCCAAGCGGATCGAACGGGGCGACGTCGCCGCCAAGCAGCACATGGTCGAGGCGAACCTGCGCTTGGTCGTCTCGATCGCCAAGGGCTACGTCGGCCGCGGATTGACGCTGCTGGACCTGATCCAGGAGGGCTCGCTCGGCCTGATCAGGGCGGTCGAGAAGTTCGACCACCGCAAGGGCTACAAGTTCTCGACGTACGCGACCTGGTGGATCAGGCAGGCCATGACGCGCGCGATCGCCGACAAGGGCCGCACGATCAGGATGCCCGTGCACATGGTGGAGCGCTTGAACAAGGTGATCCACGCCGAGCGCATGCTGATCCAGCGGCTCGGGCGCGAGCCGAGCAACACCGAGATCGCCGCCGAGCTTCAGTGCCCCGCCTCGGATGTACGCGAGGTGCTGCGCATGGCCCAGCAGCCGGTCTCCCTGGATAAGCCGGTCGGCGAGGAGGAGGACTCGGCGCTGGCCGACTTCGTGCAGGACGACGCGGCGGCCTCGCCGTTCGAGATCGCCTCGCAGGCGCTGCGCCGCGAGAACGTCGTGCGCGTGCTGGAATCGCTGCCGCCGCGCGAGCGCGAGGTGATCGAGCTGCGCTACGGCATCACCGGCGAGCGCCAGCGCACGCTGGAGGAGGTCGGACGCGCGTTCAACATCACCCGCGAGCGCGTCCGCCAGATCGAGAGCCGGACGCTCAAGCGGCTGCAGACCCTGCCCGAAGCCCAGCAGTTGCGCGAGGCGTCGTAGGGCCTGGCATCCGCCCGAGAGTGGGCGGACGCCCGGCCGAGTGTCGCGGCGGGCGTCTGGCCGGGGGGTCGGCAGGGGGGTCGGCAGGCGCCTGGCCGAGAGTCGGCGCCTGCACTAGAATCGTGTTGCCCACGGCTCGCCGCCGGGGATGCCCGGTGGGGTGTCCGAGTGGTTAAAGGAGACGGGCTGTAAACCCGTTGGCTCTGCCTACGCAGGTTCGAATCCTGCCCCCACCACTGTTTGTCGCGCGAACGCGCACCCGGCCGTCATGGCAGCGCTTTGTCCGGCGGTGACTTGTCTGTAGACCTTCCGTCTGCGAGCGGCGAGAGTACCGGCATGAAACCAAAGAAATCAGTCCAGCCGCAGTTCGCCGAGAACCTGCGCGGCCATCGTGAGCGGCTGGGACTCTCCCAGGAGGCCCTGGCCGAGATCTGCGGCCTGCACCGCACCGAGATCAGCCTGCTGGAGCGCTCCAAGCGCTCGCCACGTCTGGAGACGATCGTGATCCTGTCGCGCGGCCTGGAGCTCGGCTCCGCGGGCGAGCTGCTGGAGGGCATTGCTTGAGCGGAACACCACCGCAGAGACCAAGCCGACGCGGGGACTCGAACCCCGGACCCGACCTTTGAGCATGGGGGAGCCTGCTCCCCCCATGAGCCCCCCACCTGCGACACCAAACAAGCATCACAGACCAAGCCGACGCGGGGACTCGAACCCCGGACCCCCTCCTTACCATGGAGGTGCTCTACCAGCTGAGCTACGTCGGCGCGGTCTCAGATCGTAGCCGTTCCCCTCGCGCTGAAGTCCCTGGCGCACTGACCGGCACGTGCGGCCGCCCGCGCGCCCGACCACGCCGATGCGCCACCTCCCCGTGCGGCGGCAGCCCGCGCTGGCGCCGGCGGGCGCCCTTCGCCCGCCAGCCTAGCGTCGCTTGCTCGTGCGGCGATCGACCAGGTAGGTCAGCACGATCCCGAACAGCACCGAGATCACGATCACGATGATCAGCGGGGCTTCGCCAGTGCCGAAGATCCAGTTGACCTTGACCGATTCGAGGTTCAGCACCGCGAACAGGGTGATCAGAACGGCCAGGATGACGAACCCGGCGGTACGAGCCACCTCGCGGCGGCTGCGCTTGTGCTGCGGCGTTCCTGCTGACACCGGCTGGGACATCGCCACCCGATCCTAGCCCACCTGCGCCCCAACCGGCCGCGCCCGCTCCCGACCCGCGCTCCAGCAGATCCGTGCCTCTCAGCCGACCGGCGCCGCCTCGCGCTCGGCCGCGACCCAAGGGCACTGCACCGACAGTTCCTCGACCCCGAGCGCAGCCGCGACGTTCAACGCCATGCCGCGCCTGAAGAACTCGTCCAACCGCTCCGGATCGGCGCCCGAGAGCTCGCGCGCGAGCTCGACCAGCTCGGCAAACCGGTGTCGTACGCGCGCGCGTACGACCTCGTCGTCACAGGCCGCGTAGGACTGGTGCTGGAGCATCAGATAGTCCCGATCGGAGGCGAGCAGCTCCTTGTAGGCGAGCCCCATCGCCTGCAGGGTGTCCTCGCACTCCGCCGGCGCCCGCCCCTCCCGGTAGCTGGCCGCCGCGCCGCGAAACGTGTCGGCGATCCGCTCGAAGCTGCGCTCCAGCGCCGCCAGGAACAGCTCGCGCTTGTTCGGGAACAGGCTGAACACGTACGGCTGGGCCACGCCCACGCGCCGAGCGATCCGATCGACCGCCGTGCCGTGCAGCCCCCCTTTGGCGAACTCGTGCACCGCCGCGGAGATCAGCTCCTCGCGCCGCTCTGCCGCCGGGACCCGCCGGCGGGCCTCCCGCTCGGGCCCGCCCTTCGGCTCGGCCCCGGCTCCCGCAACCTCAGACCGCGTGAGCCCGGCCGCGGAGGGCTCCCCCGGCTCGGCCCCGGCCTGCTCGGGATTCTCGCCGCTCACGCCGCCTCCCCGGCGACGAGCGCCACCGCGCCCTCGGCCTGCGCCGCCGCCGCGGAGCGCGTGTGCTCGGCCGCGACGGCATCCGCGGCGCCCGAGCGCACCCGAAACGGCAGCGCCAGCACCGTCAGCGCGCCCGCCCCGAGCACCGCCACGCCGACCCACATCGCGGGGATCAGGCCGTTGACGAACTCCTGCGGCGAGCCGTAGCCGCCGGCGCCGGTAAACACCGACGCGAGCACGGCCACGCCGAGCACGCCGCCGACCTCCCTGATCGCGTTGTTCGCGCCGGAGGCCTGCCCGGCCTGGTCGGTGCGCACCGAGGAGAGGACGGCGTTGGCGGAGGGGGCGAACACGAGCGCCATACCCGCGCCCGCCATGATGAACGGGACGATCATCGCGCCGTAGGCCAGATGCGTCGAGGTCATGCTCGCCAGCCACGCCAGCGCGCCCGCCTGAAGCGTCAGCCCGGCGAACATGAACGGCCGGCTGCCGAGCCGCTCGGAGAAGACGCCCGCAAGCGGCGCCACGACCATCGAGGCGCCCGTCCACACGAGCAGCTTCAGCCCGGCCTGCAGCGGGGTGTTTCCCAGCACGTTCTGCATGTACTGCGAGAGGAAGAAGATCGAGCCGAACATCCCGAAGAACATGCTCAGAGAGGCCACGTTCGTGACGGCGAACGAGCGCCGGGCGAAGAACGACATCGGCAGCATCGGCTCATCGGTGCTGCGCTCGCGCAGCACGAACCCGACCAGCAGCGCGGCGCCGCCGATCATCGACGCCAGGACGGTCGTGCTGGTCCAGCCCAGGGACTGCGCGCGCACGAGCCCGAACACGATCCCGAACGCGCCCGTCGATGCGAACGCCAGGCCGGGCAGGTCGAGCGTTCCGTACGGGCCTCGGCTCTCGCTCAGCCAGCGCATCGCCAGCGGCAGCACGATCAGCCCGATCGGGACGTTGATCCAGAAGATCCAGTGCCAGGAGATGCCCTGCACGACCGCCCCACCGACGAGCGGGCCGATCGCCACGGCGATCCCGCTGATCCCAGACCACACGCCGATCGCCATGCCGCGGCGCTGCGCCGGGAACGCCTCCGCCAGCAGCGTCAGCGTCAGCGGCGTCACGGCCGCGGCGCCGGCGCCCTGGACCGCGCGCGCGGCGACGAGCAGTCCCGTGCTCGGCGCGAGCGCGGCGGCGGCCGAGGCGAGCGTGAACAGCGACAGCCCGGCGAGGAACATCCGCTTGCGCCCGAAGCGGTCTCCGAGCGCCGCGCCGGTCAGCAGCAGCACCGCGTAGGCGAGCACGTAGGCGTTCACGGTCCACTCCAGCGACTGAATCGACGCGCCGAGGTCGCGATGGATCGTGGGCAGCGCGACGCTGACGACGAGGTTGTCGAGCACCACCATGAACAGCGCCACCGAGACGATGCCCAACGTCCAGCCGTTTCTATGCCTATTGCTCATCTCGATATTCCTCTCTGTCTCTCTCTGTCCTTCTCTGTCCTGTAGAACTTAGCAGTGACTAATAAGTTTGTCAAGGGAGAGGGGTCAAGGGAGAGGGGGACACAGCGGATGAGCGGCAACCGGCGACGGGTCGTGTGCGCTGCAATACGATGCAGGCCGGCATGACGATCACGCACCCGATCTCCACCCGCGCCTGGATGCTAGCCCTCGCCGCGGCCGTCACGACCGCCCTCGGCGGGTGCGGCGGCGGTGGGACCAAGACCGTGTCGGTGGCGAACACGCCCACGGGCACGCAGGCGACGGGGACGGCGACGCAGCCGGCCACGAGCACCGCCACGACGCCGCCCGCCACGACCACGAGCGCCACCGGCACATCCACCCCGTCGAGGACGCGCACAGCCCCCGCGCCCGCGTTCGCCGAAAAGGAAAAGGCCGCCACCGCCGAAGGGCTCGCGGCCGCGCTGGCGGTCGTGCGCGCCCACGGGTATGTGGCGAAGGACACGTCCGACTACCACCCGAGCCAGACCCTGCGCGTGCTGATCGGCACCGGCGCGAGCTCCAACGACGGGTATGACAAACAGGCTTTCTTCTTCGTCGACGGCCGCTACATCGGCACCGACTCCAGCCGGCCGAGCGCGCAGGTCAGCGTCGTGTCGCAGAGCGACACCGAAGTCACGCTCTCGTACGCGCTGTATCGCCCGAACGATCCCCTGTGCTGCCCCGGCGGCGGGCAGGCGAAGGTGCGGTTTCAGCTGAACAACGGGCGGCTGCAGCCGCTGGATCCGATTCCGCCGGTCAGCTCCACGGCCGGGCTGAGCCGGCAGTAGCCGGTCGCGGGGTCCGGCGCTCACGAGGGTCCCGCTCGGGCATTGCACCTCCACTTTCGCGGCGTTAACGCGCGCGTGCGTGCGTGCGCAGTGCCCGGCAAGAAGAAAGTCCTATCGTGGTAGGCCCCACCACTACACACATCATCATCATCATCACCACCACCACCACCATCGCCACAGAAAGGTCAAGCCGATGAGCGCAACGATCGAGGGCCGCGGCGAGGAGCTGCTGCGGGCCAAGAACTTCTGCAACGTTTCCACGCTCCGCGAGGACGGGTCCGTACAGGCGGCGCCCGTGTGGGTGGACGTGCAGGACGGCCGCCCGGTACTGAACACCGCCGAGGGACGCGCCTGGCCGCGCAACCTGCAGCGCGACCCGAGGGTGACGCTGACCGTGCAGAACATGGAGAACCCCTACGAGTACGTCACGATCCGCGGCCGCGTGGCCGAGCGCACGCACGAGGGGGCCGACGAGCACATCGACGCTCTGGCCAAGAAGTACATGGGCGTGGACGAGTACCCGCTGCGCCAGCCCGGGGAACAGCGCGTGATCATCAGAATCGACCCGGAGTACGTGCACGTCTGGGGCAGCTGAGCGGCTCAACCCCGTCCCAGCAGCCGCCGCCACAGCGACGGCGGGCGCGGCTGGGTTGCCAGCCACTCCTCGCGCAGCGCCAGCTCGCCGCGCGCACGCGCTGCTAGCACGCACTCCGTGTGGGCGTGGCGACGGCGACTCAAATCCCCCTCGGGCGCGATCAGCATATGCTCGCTGAGAGCGGGCAAGTGATGACCACAGATAGGACAGCGATACGTCGCCGGCTTGCGGTTCGCCGCACGGCGCACCGTCCACCATTGGGCGGGCGCAAGGCCTCTCCCCGGCCGGCCTCCCGCTGGAGCGCCTTTGGGCATCGCTCCATTCTCGCGCCACTGGCGGCGACGTTCGCCGCGACCGTCGTCGTGGGGATCGGCGTCGCCGTGGCCGCCAGGGCCGAGCGCGAGCGCCGCGCCGCCCGTCAGCGACTGCCAGAGCGCGAGCGGCGGTTCGGGCTGCTGAGGAGCGAGACGGCCGCGAACGGCCTGCGGCGGATCGCGCTCGGCCAGCTCGACCTCGCGATCGAGCTGCTGCGCGGCGAATCGCCGCTTGCCCCAGAGGAGGCGGTGCACGAGACGCGCAAGGCGCTCAAGCGGTTGCGCGCGCTGATGCGCCTGCTGGACGGCGAGATCGGCGCAAAGCGCGCCACGCGCGAGCGCGCGGTCCTGCGCGACGCCGCCGGAGCGCTCGCGGGAGCGCGCGACGCCGAGGTGATGGTGAACACGCTCGACGCGCTCATGCGCCGCCGGTCGCGCGAGCTGGGACGCCGTCGCGGCCTGATCGAGCTGCGCGAGCATCTGCGCGACGAGCGCCGCACCGCCACGGCACAGACGCTGGGGGACTCGGTCACTCGCACAGAGGTGGCGCAGGAGCTGTGCGCCCTGCGCGCGCGCGTGGCGCAGTGGCAGCTGCGGGATCGCTCCGCCGACAGACTCCTCGGATCCGGCCTGCAGCGCATCTACCGCGCAGGCCGCACGGGCCACCGCCGCGCCGGCGAGCGCAGGCCCGGCCCCCGGGCGCTGCACAGGTGGCGCAAACACGTCAAGGACCTGCGCTACGCCCTCGAAATCCTCGACGTCCAGGACCCATCCGGCGCCCGCGGCAGGTCCTCCGGCGGGCGCCGGCCGGGCAAGCGCATCGCCAAGCTCGCGCACAGAGCGGACGTGCTGGGCGAACTGCTCGGCGAGGAGCACGACCTGATGGTGCTCGCCGAACGGGCCGGCTCATACAGGCCGCTGAAGCGGCACCGGCGCGCGCGCAAGCAGCTGCTGCGCGCGATCTCCCGCAGGCGCGCACGCCTGCGCAAGCGGGCGCTGCGCCAGGGCGAGGATCTGTACGAGCGCAGGCCCAGGCGATTCGTCCGCCGCGTGCGCGCGGCGACTCGCGCGTAGACGCGACGCCAGGACGCAACCCGATCCCGTCCCGGGCGCCATCCATCTTCGACGGCAGCGCCGGTCAGGTCCTGCTGAGAAATATGCCCCCGCGGTTCGACCTCAGCCGCCCGCGAGTGACCGCCAAAGGCGGGCATGGACAACTAGAAATAGGTGCTGGGCGAGGACGACAGCAGCCCGTAGATCTGCACGATCGCCGCCTGCACCAAGAGCTGCCCCGACGGGGGCGAGCCGAACACGAACAGATTGTCGGCGAGGCGCAGGTGCTGCCAGGCGTAGTCGACGTAGGGCTGGGCCAGCTTGGGCCCGGGCGGGTCGTGGGTGACGGAGTCGAGGTAGAGCATGTTGCGGAAGTAGACCGAGACGAAGAAAGGGTTTTCAGAGCCCAGCCGTTCGGGCGTGAAGTATTCGAGCGCGGCCTCGGCGGTCTGGCGCGCCTGATAGAGGTAGGCGGAGTTGTGGGTGGCCTGATAGAGGAGCGTGCCGGCGCCGATCATCGAGCCCTGGTTGTAGCTCCAGTAGATCTCGGCGACCGTGCCGTGGGGGCCGATGTGGTCTGCGTACAGGCCGTTTGAGCTGAGCAGGCAGCGGCGCGTCCATTCGTAGGCCTGTTGGGCGAACTGCAGGTACGCGGCGTTGGCGGTGGCGCGGTAGAGCTGCAGCGCCAGCTCGGCGGCGGGGCCGTCGGTAACGGTGTTGCGTTCGGTGTTTTCGGTGGAGTTCGAGAACGGGACGCCACCGGAACAGGCGAGTTCGGGGTTGGCGTCCCAGCCAGCCATCACGAACGCCATGATCGCCTCGGCACCGCCGAGCGTGGCGGCGTTGTGGGTCGCTTCGTAGATGCGCATGAGCTCGATCCCGACCCACTCGTTGTCGTCGTAGTACTTCGTCCCCCCGGGGCCGGCCGGCGGCGCGACGGTCCCGTCGAAGGCCGCGAGCGAGCTCGTGAACGAGCCTTCGGGCTGACCGGAGTTGTTGGTGTCCAGGTAGGAGCGCAGACCGGACATGCGCGCGCTCAGTTCCCGCGCGAACGTGCCGGACAGGCCGGGGATCGTGGCGATGCCGGTCACGTGGGACATCGTCACGGTCGCCGCGAGCGCCTGCGAGAAGGACCACAGGTAGGAGAACGGTTCGCCCTCGTACAGGCCGGACCCGGCGATGTAGTAGCTGCGCTGCATCGCTTCGTAGGCGATCACCGCGCGCGCGGGGTCGCCGTGCAGGACGGGTTTCGGCTTGGGCTTGGGCTTGGAGTGCTTGGACGCGGGCTTGGAGGAGCCCCCCGCAGCCGTGGAGTCCCCCGGGGCCGTGGAGCCGCCGGTGGGAGCGGACGCGGCGGCGTGGGCCAGTTCGGAGGGCTTGGCGATACGCAGCGCACGGGTGGCGCCCGCGGGGTAGGGCGATGGCGAGGCGGCGGATGCCGGCGCGGGGGAGACCTGCATCAGCGCGCAGGCGAGCACGGCCAGGGCGAGGAGGGGCAGCGCGGTCAGGCGCGTGCGCGGCGCAAGCCGGTGATCGAGGCGGGAAGACATCGGTCGTTCTGAAAACAGGCGAGGGGCCTGTTCGATGTGGTCAGGCTAGCGAAGAAAACCCGGGCCGACAGGGCTGCAAATCAGCGTGCAGAGCGCCGTCGAGTCTCGGCCGCGGACCGGGCCCCTCCCCCGGCCGCACGGACCGGCCCCTCCCCCGGCCCCGCCCCCAGGCGCGTCAACTCGCCCCGTCGATCAGCCCCGCGAGCTCCTCGGCGGAGATCGCTCCCTCCAGGCCGCAGGCGCGCGCGGCCAGCAGCAGGCTGCCGCCGACAGGGGCCATCTCGACCGCAAAGACGTGGGCCTCGGGCGCGAGCGCATGGATCGCGCCGGTGAGCGGCGAGACGAAGACCTCGCCGGCCCGGAAGGCGCTGCCGATCAGCCCGACGGGAAACGCGCCGTCAAGGCCGGTCTGGCGGATGACCGCCGCGACCTGCCGGCCCAGCTCCGAGGCGGCGCGGGCGTACAGCTCCCGCGCGACCTCGTCGCCCTCGCCGGCCAGGCGGGAGGTTTCGACCGCGAAGGCCGCAAGCTCGCCCTTGGTCAGCGGCGTGGTGTAGACGCTCGCCGCGAGCGCCTCGACCGAGTGCGCGCCGAAGAACGCAAGCGCAGCGTCGCTGAGGGCGGTGGGCGGGCCGGAGCCGTCGCGGTCGTGCAGAGCCGCGACGATCGAGCGCGCGCCCAGCCAGTAGCCGGAGCCCTCGTCGCCGAGCAGGTGTCCCCAGCCGCCCGCCCGCCAGGTGCGCCCGACCCAGCCCTCCGGGCTGGGTGCCCAGCCGACGCCGAAGACGTTGGAGCCCGTGCCGGAGATGACGCCGACGCCGGGCTGTGCACCGGTGGCGGTGGCCCACGCGCCGACGACGTCGTTGACGACGATCCACTCCTCGCTGCGTGAGTCGTGCAGGTGGCGATCGATCGAGTCGGTGTCGGTGCCCGCGACCGCGAGCACGGCGCCGGAGAGCTCGCCCTGGGCGATACCGGCGAGGGCGAGCGCCCGATCGGTGGCGTCGAGCACGGCTTTGACCGCCAGGCGCGCGCCGACCGCGTCCTCGTTTGAGGGACCGCCATGCCCGAGATGCAGAACACGCCGATCGAGGTCGAGCACGGCGGCGAGCGTCTTGGTGGCGCCGCCGTCGATGCCGAGCACATAGCGCGCGCCCGCCCGCGCGGGCGGGGCGGGACCGGTCAGGGCCGGGGGGAGCGTGACGAGCGGGTCGCGGTTCATGGCGGGCATCCTCGCACGAGTGCAGTCCCTTAAGATCGCCCGACGATGCCCGTGACCGCCGTGTTCCCCACCGTGCCGCAGAAGGCGGGGATGTACGAGTCGTTCTACCTGCGCGCGGTGTCCCCACAGGAGCCGGTGGGGGTGTGGCTGCGATACACGGTGCACAAACGTCCAGAGAGAGAGGCGACGGGGTCGCTGTGGTGCACCGTGTTCGACGCGCGCAGAGGACGTCCGTTCATGTACAAGCTGACGAGCGAGCGGCTGAACGCGCCCACAGAGGGATGGATCGCGATCGGCGCGGCGAGGCTCGGCCCCGACCGGGCCGAGGGCGAGTGCGGCGGGGCGAGCTGGTCGCTGGGATGGCGTTCGAGCGAGCCGGAGCTCCGACATCTACCGTCGGCGTGGATGTACAGGGCGAGGCTGCCGCGGACGAAGCTGAGCAGCCCGGCGCCCGACGCCACGTTTCGGGGCACGGTCGAGCTGCCGGACGGACGGACGTTGCAAGTGGAGGACTGGCGGGGGATGGTCGGGCACAACTGGGGCGCCGAGCACGCCGAGCGCTGGGTGTGGCTGCACGGGGTCGGGTTCGCGCAGGAAAAGGACGCGTGGCTGGATGTGGCGCTCGGACGGATCAAGGTCGCGGGGCGCATGACGCCGTGGGTCGCAAACGGCGCTATCAGACTCGCGGGCAAGCGCTACCGGGTCGGCGGGCTGGGAAGGCGCGGGCTGCGCGTGAAGGAGAGCGCGGAGGGCTGCGAGCTGCAGGTGCCGGGGGCGAAGGGCCTGAGCATCGACGCGCGCGTGGAGATCCCCGGGGAGAGCGCCGCGGGCTGGCGCTACGCCGACCCGGACGGGAGCGAGCACGAGGTGCTCAACTGCTCGGTGGCAAAACTGGGGCTGGACGTGAGACTGCCGGGCGAGCAACAGCCGCGCAGGCTGACGAGCGCGCACGGAGGCGCATACGAGCTGGGGATGCGCGCGGGCGAGCGCCACGGTGTGCCGATCGCGCCGTTCGCGGACGGCTGAACCCCCCTCCTTCCAGAATCCCACGCCTTTCGTCACGCGCCAGGAGAGATTCGAACTCCCGACCTTCGGTTCCGTAGTTGCTCAGGATGCCGTGTTTTTGGCTCTGTAGAGCCATTTAAGGACATCTAAAAGTGTCCCAAGTGACGTCAGATTTGCGGAGTTCGGGACATATTTCGGGACACGGTTTGGGGGCGGCGATGATCGCTGCTGCGACCCGATCGGCCCACCGCCGGAGAACGTACGCCTCCCTCGGCTCCTCGGCGGTGAGATCGCCATACGGGGATACCCACTCCCGATGGTGTACGCAGAGAAGATCGTCACCGCCATCGACAGAGGCACCACCAACACCAGATGGCGCGACTTCGCCGACATCCACCTGCTCTCACGACGCCATACCGTGGACGGGACGAAGCTCGCTCACTCGATCCGCGGCGTCGCCGGGCACCGTCGAGTGCGGCTGATCCCGCTCGTGGACCTGCTCGCCGACTATGGAGCGACCAATCAAGAGGTGGGCGATCTGGCGACGCCGACAGCAGCTCGAGGACCGGCTGCCAGAGCGATTCGATGAGGTCATCTCAGCGGTCATCGACTTCGCCGATCCAGCCATCACCGGATCGGCCGAAGGCCGTACCTGGCACCCAGCGGCGGGTGAGTGGGCATGACAGCAACGGTGGTCCCGGAGGATGCAAGCCGGCATCGCGGCAACTACAATGCGTACATGAGCGCAGCGCGATCTAAGCCATCCTCGGTGCCTCCGAAAGCGCCTGCACCAGCGGAGCAGTCGAAGCTCGTAAGCGGGTTCCCCGGCAGCGACGAGGAGCGGGCCGAGCGGATTCGCCGGCTTGCCGAGGAACATAAAGAGACACTGCGCCGCTTGGGCAAGTAGCCCGTGGCGGTCAACTATCCGGAGTTCGGCGACTTCTGCGAAGTCGCCGCTCGAATCCTCGGCACCACGCCCGAGCAGATCGCCCGCCTTCCAAACGTCGGCCTCGCCGAGTCGGCGCTCGCCGCCCCCCGCGCAGGGTTCGGGGACGTGGAGGTTTACCCGACGCTGCATGAGAAGGCTGCGATCCTGCTCGAGCGCCTGGCGCGTAATCACCCCCTCCCGGACGGCAACAAGCGCACCGCGTTCCTGTTGACGACACTCTTCCTGGAAATCAACGGCTCCGCGCTCAACGGGGAGCTGCCGGAGGTCGACGTGCCGATGGTCGAGCGCATCGCCGCCGGTCAGGCCACAAGCGACGAAATCCTCGCCTGGCTGTCCGAACGCACAACACCACTCTGATCACGCGGTTAGAAACACCAATCGCATGCTCGCCGCCCCCGTTCGCACGCAGGTCAGCGAACCCAGCCGTCGGCGGACTCATTCGTGACCTCCGCCATAACCCTCAACCCTGCTTCCGCCCGCTCGCGCCGCTCGCGGAACGCCCGGATGTCAGCGACGCGGATGCGACGCTGATTGCCGACCCGCCTGTAGGGGATCGACTCGATGTCCAACAGCTCAGCGCCCAGGATCGTGACCGTCAACAGCGCTCGGTCGTCTGAGAGGATCAGCGCGTTGCGCTTGGCCGGTTCGCGTTCGGCGGGTTTCGGGGGCGGGTGCATGACCAGGCGGTTCAGCGCGGCGGTCAGCCTCCCATCGGTGCTCGCGAGATGCCCCAGCTCGTGCGCGAGCATGGCCGGGAGATGATCGCTTTCCAACAGGGCCCGCGAGAGCATCAGGGTGTGCCAGCACACCGCGGCATCCGGTTGAGGATTGTCGAGCACGAACCGGAGAACCAGAGGGTCAAACGAGACTGCATGACGAATCACTCCTTGTGTTTGGGGTTCAGAACGGGAGGGTCCCTACCTCCTTCTCCGACGAACCACCCCCAAACGGGACAGCCTCTGCACAAGTTTTTTCGCCGGGCCGAGGGTGCCTGTGCTGCACCAGAACGCGCGCTCGGCATAGAAGCCCGTACATGGGACGGGGGAAGTGGTGCCCCGGTCTCGTACCGCCGGTCCTGGCCACAAGAGGAACCTGGCTTGGCTTACGTGCCCAAGAGGCGGGGGTCGGGTCCGAGATCCAGGCGCATGCTCGTCGCCGCTACACCCGTGTTCTCTCGGACCCGAGCCAAGCGCTCCTGCTCGGCCTTTGACCGGTTGGGGACGAACCCTTGCCGCTCATACCAAGCCCTCTGCGTATCGACAGCGTCAGCGATGATGAACCGCACCGACACCGCCTCGCTCATCACCGCGGCGCTGTCGATCGCCGTCCTGAGCAGCCTGTATCCAACGCCCTGTCCCGCGTAGTGGCGATCTGTGCCGATCATCCCGACCCGTAAGAGTCGGCCGACGGTCACTGCCACCGGAGCCGGCACTCCTAGCGGAACATCTCGTTCGCACTGCGACCACGATCTGGCGCAGCAGCGGCAACAGCCGCACGCAGCTCCGCTATACGCTCCGGCGAGGGACCGTCCTTGATCTCGCGGAGGAACCGCTCGGCGTCCTCGCCCTCGAACGTCACGGGCTCGCCGAGGCTGACCGTCTGCGTCTTGAATCTGGCGGTATCGAGAACCATCAGGCCCCAAAGAATACCGCAGCGTTCGATGGCTCCTGGACGTGCAGGCGCACGTCATTGATCGCCGCGACGTGCGCGAGCAGGCCGATACGGGGACGCCACACCCCGAACCCCTGCCGCCAGATCACGGCTTCGCCACCAGAATCGAAACGTCTCTGCTCTCTACTCCGACGACGCCACGCCAACGGGACACCCCAGCAAGCGAAGCTCATCCAGCCGGTCCGAGCATCCAGCACAGGACCGGCCCCACCCCACAAGCGCCACCGCAGCACCACGAACCCCGATCAACCCGAATCTTTTTTGTTGTTTTTTTGTTTTTATTCTCAATCTCTTCTTCTTCCAGACACCAACCATCCAGCACCCTGCCACCACCAGACCACCACCACTGCCTGCCCCACCAACCACCACTTCAGGTCATTGACCACCACCATCGAACAGCAAAGCTGAGAGGGGGGTGGTCAATGACCTGCCACCACCAACCCGCGCGGGTCACTGGCAGGCAGATTTGGCTCTACAGAGCCAAAAACAGGGTGCTGGAGCTGTCCGCGATCCTGTCGCGAAGCTGACGCGCCTTGCGACACGTTCCGCGACAGGTTTTCAGCGGATCATCTACTTGATACAGGGGAGGAACGCTAGACTCGGCCGATGGCCGAGTCGCAACCGTCACCGTCCGATCCCGAGCCCCTTAAAGTGCCAGATATCACGGATGAGCGGAGGGCGCCCATCGTCAACGCCATCGAGCGTCTGGGCAAAGGCGAACGGGAGTGTCATAGGAACTGTGTAGGCAAGATCGAAGGAGATCGCTATGCCTACTACTACGCAGGATCACATTGAGGTTCAGGAGTTGGTGTTCCCCGCCGCCGGGGAGCGGAGGGAGCCCGGAGGGCGACCGGAGAGGACCGGCGGCGGCGCGCCCGCCGCGGGGGCCCCGACGGCGGGGCGGGCGGGGCGGGAGCTTTCGCCGGAGCTTGTCGATGAGGCCGTCGACCGTGCCGGTGGCCGCCGTCGTCTGCGGCAAACTCTCGGGGTGCCCTCGGAGCGGATCAGCGATGAGTTGATCGACGAGCTGCTCGCCGGCGCGAGCACGGAGGAGGAGATCGCCGGGCCCGGCGGACTGCTCGCCGATCTGACCAAGCGTCTGGTGGAGCGGGCGATGGAGGTCGAGCTGACCGACCATCTCGGTTACGAGCCGCATCAGGAGCCGCCGGGCGGCGCGGAGAACCAGCGCAACGGCTCGACGGGAAAGACGCTTATGACCGAGCACGGGCCGGTGGCGCTCGACACACCGCGAGACCGCAACGGCAGCTTCGAGCCGAAGATCGTCCGCAAGCGCCAGCGCCGGTTCGTCGGGTTCGACGAGAAGATCCTCGCGCTTTACAGCCGCGGGCTCTCCACACGGGACATCTCCGCGCACCTGCAGGAGATCTACGGCGTGAAGGTCAGCCGTGATCTGATCAGCAAGGTGACCGACGCGGTCATGGACGATGTGCGCGACTGGGCCAAGCGGCCGCTGGAGGACATCTACCCGATCGTGTTCCTGGACTGCATGGTCCTGAAGATCCGCGAGGGCGGCACGGTGCAGCGCCGCGCGCTCTACCTCGCGCTCGGGGTCACGCTCGACGGCGACCGCGACGTGCTCGGCATGTGGTTCCAGGAGACCGAGGGCGCAAAGTTCTGGATGCAGGTCCTCACCGATCTGAAGACCCGCGGCGTCAAGGACATCCTGATCGCATGCGTCGACGGGCTCACAGGCTTTCCCGACGCGATCGAGGCGATCTTCCCCAAGACCACGGTGCAAACATGCATCGTTCACCTCATCAGGGCGAGTCTCAAGTACGTGCCTCGCCGTGAGCGCGAGCAGGTCGCCCGCGACCTGAAGCCGATCTACAACGCCATCGATGCCGACCAAGCCCAAGCCGAGCTCGAGGCATTCGATGAGAAGTGGGGCAAGCGGTTCCCGGTCATCACCCAGGCGTGGCTAAACGCGTGGGAGCACGTGACCCCGTTCCTCGCGTTCCCCCCCGACGTTCGCCGCGTGATCTACACCACGAACGCGATCGAGGCGCTGAACCGACAGCTGCGCAAGGCGATCAAGACGAAGGGCAGCTTCCCCAACGAGGACGCCGCCCGCAAGCTCGTCTACCTCGCGCTGCAGAACGCCGTCCCGCAATGGACCCGCACCCGCAGCTGGACAGCCGCGCTGCTCGCGTTCAAGATCCACTTCGGCGACCGCGTCCCCGACACCGCAAACTGACCATCACAGATTGACACCCACGGAGCCACTGTTACAATTAACCAAGAAACCAGCCTACACAGTTAATCTGACGCCCTCAGGCGAACGACTGCCAGCCCCAAAGACGTGGGACGAGTTTGTCATCGGGGTCGTTTGGTGGCTTCAGCGGCACTGGTCGGACGAGAACGGGACTCGGCGTCCGTGCCCCGTTTGTGGGGGCGGTGAGTGGGAACTGGGTCAGGTCGTCGGGTTCGCGGCAGATGCGCGCTGGCCGGCACCGCCCAACATTGGGCATGGGTCATTCCCGTATGCGCAAGTTGGCTGCAAAACCTGCGGGAACACCATGTTCCTCAACGTGCTGCTCATCTTTGAGCCGCAGCAGCCCTGGACGCCGTGAGCACAGAGTCGCCAATCCTGCAAGCCCCGGCGACTCAGCGCAGCGAACCTCTGCTGGTAGATCGTTCGATGGAGGCCGTTGCTGAGATCAAGGGCGTTCGACACAGCGAGCTCAAGTCGATCAGCGAGCGGCTCGCGGCGATCTCTGAGATCTCCCGAGCGCGCAAATGGGAGAGTCGCGCGCAGTTGCTCGCAGCAGCTGCGGTAGGAGGGGGAGTCGGCTTCGTGCCGTTTCTAGCCGAGAAACCGTCCAAAGCTGCTGCGATCGTATACGTCGCGGTTGTCTTCATAGCTGGTGCTGCGTCGCGTCTGTTCTCACAGGCCGCAACCGACGTCCGAGCGGAACGCTCAGACTCGATCAACGCGATCAAAGGCTACATCGACAACACGATGCTCAAGACCGACGTGCCGCGCCTACAGGCACCAGCTACGGCTAGGCGACTTGGGCCTGAGGTGTCGTCGCCTGCTGCGCCTGTGACTCCTCCGCAGGCGCAGGCTGCACCGTCTCAACAAGATCCACTCGGAGGGGGTTGATGCTGAGGATATGGCCGTCCGGTTCTTGGATCTCAAGCATCGTGTTGCCCTCACGCGCCCGCTGATACGCCCGGTTCCATTCATCGAGCGTGATATCGACCTCGATGGTTTCGTTGTTGCCGAGCGTGATCTTGATGGGCATGGCTTCTTGGGCTATCGTCGGCTAAGTCGTCGGTCACGGTCACGATTGGTAAGCCATGCGGACAAGTTGGCGATCATACCCGGGAAGTACCCGACTCGCGCTGACCGATGCATAGCCTTCCATGCGCCGTGCGGCGATCCCCTTGGATTGCGATCCTTTACTTTCTGAAGTATAGCGGTAGTCGGGGCCTCTAGCAAGGACGCCGAGCCTGCCGCTTCGCCTCGCGGCGCATGAGCGCGTCGTTCTCGCGCTGGCGCTCACCGGGGTCGTCTCGCTCGATCAGCACGTGGTAGGGCAGCGCGTCGCCGTGGAGCAGGATCAGGAGGGTGTCGCGGAATAGGTGGGGGTTCTCGCGGTTGCTAAACCTCCACTCCATCTCGTCCAAGTATGCGGGCAGGTGCTTGACGCTCATGTGGTGGTAGGTGCCGACGACGGACCGCTTGAGAAGCGACCACGCGGACTCGACAGTGTTGGTGTGGACGTTGCCCCGGACCCATTCCTCGGAGGCGTGATGGACGGTCTGGTGGTCCTTGCCGGCGATGCCTTCGTATGACTTCAGCTCGTCGGTGTAGACCGAGGCGATCACGCCGAGCGAGAGCTCGAATCCTTCGCCGAGGCCTGGGACTCCAAATACCCCATGATCTCCGCGAGCTGGATCGAGCACTGGGAGCGGATCGTGCCGTTCCTGGCGTCCCCCCCGACGTCCGCCGGGTGGTCTACACCACGAACACGATTGAACCGCACTGAAACTCGAGACAGAGCTCGCCCACACGGAGTCCATACTGCGAGAACTGCTCGCCCGAGAGGCCGTGATCGCGTCGGAGCTCAGAGCCCTGGCAGCCGAGACGCGCTGAAGCTCAGCTCGCGAGCCGCAAGGCTGCGGTCTGCTCGTACCGGACCGCGAGCTTGAGGGCACCCGTGCGATAGCCCTCGATGTCGGTCGCCGCGGCCTGCGCGCGCAGCTCGCCGGCACGAGCCAGCAACTCCTCGGGAGCCTGGGTCGTCGTCGCGAGCAGCTCGTCCATCAACTCGGTCGCCCAGCGCGCCTCCGGGGCAACATCAGGCCAATGCTCAACTGAGGACATGAACGAAGTGTACCGACGCCCAGGGCGGCAATCGCGGCGAGATCGGCCACGCCTGTGGAACCGCGCGCGACGCCTTCCTACCCCCCGCGCGGGAGGGGTCAGGCCACAGTGCGCCCATCCTTCTCCGCCACCGGCTCCCTGACCGACTCCAGCCGGTACGCTTCGGCCACCAGCCGCGCGTCCTCCTCGCGCGGGGCGTAGTGCAGATAGCGCATCGTCGTCTGGATGTCGGCGTGGCCCATCCACTCCTGCACGCGCCTGATGTCGGCCTTGGCGATCATGCGCGTGCCGAACGTGTGGCGTAGATCGTGAAATCGCAAGGGACGCAGCGCCGCCGCTTTGAGCGCGTGCTTGTAGCGGCGCCTGAGCGCCGAGCCGTCGAGGTAGGAGCCCGTCTCCCCGGCGAACACGAGGTCGTCCTCGCTCGTGAACCGCTCGCGCTTTGCGAGCTTCGCCAGCGCCTGCGCGACTTCGGGGGCGAGCGGCACCGATCGGACCTTGCCTGACTTGGGGCTCGTCAGGGCTCCGGCGGCGTAGCTTGCGCGCACGCGCACGGTCGAGCCGGCGAAGTCCACGTCGCGCCAGCGCAGCGCCAGCAGCTCGCCGCGGCGCAGGCCGGTGAACGCGGCCGTGAGGTAGAGCGCGCCGTCCTGCTCGGAGTCGGCCTTGCGCACGAGCGCCCAGACCTCCTCGGGGCTGAACACGTCGATGTCGCCCGCGAGCCTGACCGGGTGGCGCTCGACGCCCGTGACGGGATTGAGCGGCAGCCCGTACGCCTTGCAGGCGCGCGCGAACACGATCACATGCGCGCCAGGAGAGATTCGAACCGCGCGGGATGAGCACGACCGATCGGAGACCTAAAGCAATCTCCGATCGGCCAGCGTGCCCGCGAAAGCCCGCGGACACGGTCTCGTATCTCACCCGCTGAGCTGACAGCATCGCGTACGCGCCAGGAGAGATTCGAACTCCCGACCTTCGGTTCCGTAGACCGACGCTCTATCCAGCTGAGCTACTGGCGCAGAGCCCGCAAGTCTAGGCCATTCGGCCTCGCAGCCAGAAGATCGGCCCGGCCATGTCACGTAGGAACCGAGGGCGCAATTGATACGTTGGCACTACTAGGCCCGCCGCGAGCCCGGCCCTGGGCGAGGTTTCGGCTCGCGGACTGCTGCTGACGGAGAGGGAGGGATTCGAACCCTCGGACGAGGTTTCCCCCGTCACGCGATTTCCAGTCGCGCCCGTTCAACCGCTCCGGCACCTCTCCGGGCACACGCGCTGCGGCGGTGAGACTAGAGCCTATCTCGAACCGGGACCCTGACTCGGGGCTCGGGCGCCGCCGCCGGGTGTCGACGCGAGGGGCCGCCGTCCGCGACACCGAGGGCCGATCGCACTGCTAGGCTCCCCCGCGCGATGATCTCCCTGCTCGCCGCCACCAGCACGGCCTTCTCCAAGGATGTCGGCCTGATCGTCACGTTCATCGGCATCGGCATCGTCGTCAACGTCATCGTCGTATTCATCGCCGTGCAGATCCGCGGCGAGCGCCAGCAGAACCGGGCCGACCTCACCGCGCCGGACCGCACGCGCCGGGTCTGATCCTCTTGGGAACGGGGGGCGCATGCGCCCCCCGCATGCGGGCGCATGCGCCCGCATGATGACGGGCCGCATGCGGCCCGTCACGGAGCCGCACATGTGCGGCTCCGCCGGCGGCGCATGCGCCGCCGGGACCCTGGCGCATGCGCCAGGGTCGACCACATCAGCGTTCTGGTAATAGTCCCGATGAACGACGTACGCGCGCGCGTTAATGCCCAGCGAGAATACAAACATCTCCGGCGGCACCCTCCGGCACGTGCGCACGCGAGCCCCGGGACGCGTGTGTCTGATCGGCGAGCACACCGACTACAACGACGGCCTCGCGCTGGCGATGGCGATCGCCGAGGGGGTGACGGTGGACGCACGCCGGATCGAGCCTGCGAGCCACGGCGGCGGCCAACGCGTGCGGGCGCAGGCGATCGACCTGGGCGAGAGCGACGAGTTCGCGCTCTCAGACCCCCAGCCGGCGCCGGGATGGCGCGCATTCGTGCGGGGCACCGTGGCCGAGCTTCAGCACGTGGGGCTGCGGCCGGTGGGCGCGAGCCTGCGCATCCACGGCGACGTGCCGCGCGGCGCCGGGATGTCCTCCTCGGCGGCGCTGGAGATCGCGCTTGCGCTCGCGCTGCTCGCGCTGGCCGGCACGGCCGACGAGATCGACCGGACCGAGCTCGCGAAGCTGGGCTCGCGCGTGGAGAACGAGTGGGCGGGCGCGCGGACGGGGCTGCTCGACCAGCTGACCTCGCTGTACGGCGAGGCCGGCATGGCGCTGAGAATCGACTTTCAGACGCTGCGCATCGATCCCGCGCCGCTGCGACTGGACGGCTGGCGGCTGGTCACGCTCGACACGGGCGAGCGGCGCTCCAACGCGAGCTCCGGCTATAACCAGCGGCGCGCCGAATGCGCGCGGGCGTGTGAGCTGCTGGGCGTGCGCTCGCTGCGGGAGGCCGGCGAAGAGCAACTCGAGCAGCTGCCGCCCCCGCTGCGCGAACGCGCGCGGCACGTGCTCAGCGACAACCTGCGCGTGGACAGCGCCGTCCAGGCGCTGCGGGCGGGCGATCTGCCCGCGCTGGCAGAGCTGCTGAACGCATCGCACGCGAGCCTGCGCGAGAACCTGCAGGTCTCCACGCCGACCGTCGAGGCGGCGGTGGCGCGGATGCTGGACGCCGGCGCCGCGGGGGCGCGCCTGATGGGCGGCGGCTTCGGCGGCAGCGTGCTCGGGCTCTTGCCGCCGGGCGTACCCATGCCTGCCGGAGGGCTCGAGGTCCACCCCTGCGACGGGGCGCGGGTGCTGGAGGGGTAGGCTCTGCGACCAGGATGAGCGAGCAGAGGACACCGACGCGGCAGGGCAGGCCACTGGTGGCAGTCGTCACCGGAGCGTCCAGCGGCATCGGCGAGGCCACCGCCAGGCGGCTCGCGCGCGAGCCGGGAGCATCGCTGGTGCTCCTCGCCCGCCGCGAGGAGCGGTTGCGCGCGCTGGCTCAGTCGCTGGGCTCCGAGCGCGTGAGCTTCCTCGCCGTCGATCTGGTGGACGAGAACGCGCCGGAGCTGATCCGCGCGCACGTGGCCGAGCGCCACGGACGGCTGGACCTGCTCGTCAACAACGCGGGCGCCTCGTGGCGCAAGCGGTTCGCCGACGGCGGCTACGAGAACGTGCGGCGCACGATGGCGATCAACTTCGACGCGCAGGTACGCCTCACCGAGGCGCTGCTGCCGATGCTGCGCTCCTCGGCGCCGAGCGCGATCGTCAACGTCGCCTCGACCGCCGCCCGGGTCGCCCGCGCGGGGACCGGCGCATACAGCGCCTCGAAGGCTGCGCTCGCATCGTGGTCGGATGCGCTGTGGGCGGAGGAGCGCGCGCACGGCGTGCACGTCGGGCTCGTGCTGCCCGGGTTCATCTCGACCGAGGGGTTCCCCCAGGCCGAGCTGACCGACAAGCCCTGGACGCGCTGGATCGTCTCCACCCCGGACAGGGCCGCCGAGGCGATCTACCAGGCGGGCGTCGGGCGTCGGGCGGAGCGGTACGTGCCACGCCCGTATGCGCTCGCCGCGGCCGCCAGGATCCTCACGCCGGGCCTGGTGCGGCGGGTGCTGGGCGCCAACAGCGCAGCCGTGATGACAACCACGACCGGCGCGGACGTGGCGGAGCGGGAGAAGTCCTCTCCCTCCTCGTCGTCGTAGTCGCGCACCCCACGCGCGCGTCTTGTCGCGAATCCCCGCACCGGTCGCGCGATGCAACCCCGACCGTTAGGGCCCACGCCAGAATATCTGCCGGGATTGAGGCCGCCGTTCCGCGGCGTCAGCCGCCACCCGCGATGCTCGACGTGCTACCAGCACGCCTGCGCTCGCGTGCGTCGTCTGCCATCCACGGCCCGACCCCCTCAACCCACCATCTATTCTGGCGTGAACCCTTAGCCTCCCATCCAGGCCCGCCATGAATGCAAATGCGCCCAGCGACCCGGCCGGCCCCGCCTCGGCCGCTCACACATCGCCCACCAAGCGCCAGGCGCTCGAGCTGTTCCGCGGCCTGCCCCGCCGCTACGACCAGCTCTCGGCGGCGCTCAGCTTCTGGCAGGACCCGCGCTGGCGGCGCGCACTGGTCGATGCGGTCGCGCCGGTGGCGGGGGAGCGCATCCTCGACGTCGCCACCGGCACGGGCATGGTCGCCGCCGAGCTGATCGCGCGCGCGGACTGCACGGTCGTGGGCCTCGACCAGAGCGCGGAGATGCTCGCCGGCGCCCGCGCGCGCTTCGCCGCCGGCCCGGAGGGCGCGCGCGTGGAGCTGATCGAAGGCCAGGCCGAGCGGCTGCCGTTTGCGGACGCGTCGTTCGACGCGCTCACGTTCACCTATCTGCTGCGCTACGTCGACGATCCGCCGGCCACGATGCGCGAGCTGGCGCGGGTCGTCCGTCCCGGCGGGCGCATCGCATCGCTCGAGTTCGGCGTCCCTCCGCGCGCGCTCCCGCGCATCGCATGGCGCCTTTACACGTCGGTCGGACTGCCCGTGCTCGGGCGCGTGTTCTCGCGCGACTGGGCGGTGGTCGGGCGGTTCCTCGGCCCCAGCATCGCCGGGTACTATGCCCGCCACCCGCCGAGCGCGATCGCTGGCTACTGGCGCGAGGCGGGACTGCAGGATGTCCGCATGCGGCGCATGAGCCTCGGCGGGGGCGTCGTCATGTCCGCAACCAGGTCAGGCCCCCGCGCGGATGCCGGCGAGCGCTGAGCGCCCCGCCTTCTACGCGCTCGGACGCGGTCTGCCCGGCGATCTGCTGGCGCTGGCGCACCCTCCATACACCGCCTGGCATCTGAGCTACGTCGCGATCGGCGCGTCGATCGCTCCGCATCTATACGTCAACCGCCTGCTGTGGGCGCTGGCCGCGTTCGCTCTGGCTGTGGGCGTCGCCGCCCACGCGCTGGACGAGCTGCACGACCGGCCGCTGCGAACCGGCCTGTCCGACCGCACCCTGATCGCGCTGAGCGTCCTCAGCCTGCTCGGCGCCCTGGCGATCGGGGTCGCGGGCATCGTGGAGGTCACGGCGTGGCTCGCGCCGTTCGTCGTGGCCGGCGCGCTGTTCCTGCCCGCCTACAACCTCGAGCTCCTCGGCGGGCGCCTGCACTCGGACCTGTGGTTCGCAATCGGCTGGGGCGCGTTCCCGGCGCTGACCGGCTACTTCGTGCAGGCGCAGCGCATCACCGCGGCCGCCATGCTGATCGCCGCCGCCTGCCTGGCGCTGAGCGTCGCCCAGCGCCGCCTGTCCTCCCCCGCGCGCGAGCTGCGCCGGCGCACGCACTCGGTGACCGGCACGCGCACCCGCGCGGACGGCGCCACCGAGCCGCTCACGCTCGCCGGCCTGCTGTCGCCGCTGGACGGGGCGCTGGGGGCGCTGTCGCTGGCGATGGTCCTGCTCGCCTGCGCGCTGGTTCTCGCGCGCGTGTGAGGCCTCCAGTTGCGTGGCGCTCTCGCGCACCACCGGGCCACCGCGATCGTGGAGCTGTTGCAGATCCGCCCCCCGGTGAGAGACGTCGTGCGGGCTCGAGCGGCCCGGGGCACGCGCCTCCCGGGCTTCGCAGCCCTCAGCCGCCGCGCGGCGACCACTGGAACGTCCGTGTGGCGATCAGCAGCGCTGCGACGCCCCAGGCGGCGACTATCAGCAGGTCGGTGCCGGCGATCCCGGTTCCATGCGTTTGGACGATCGGTTTCAGGAGGGCTTCGTCGAGGTGGTGGATCGGAAAGACGGTGGCGATGTTGCGCAGGAACCTGGGGATGATGCTCTCGGCGACGAACACGCCGGAGATGAAGTACAGCGGCAGCACGGTCAGGTTGGTGGCCGGAGCCGCGGCCTCGGCGCTCGAGATCCGCGTCGCCACGGCGAACGCGATGCAGGAGAACGCGGCGGCGCCGACGATCACGGCGATGAGCACCCCCGGCATCGTCGAGTGAGGGACCCGCACGTTGTAGGCGAGCCGGCCGATGAGCAGCAGCAGCGCCGACATCACGACGGCCACCACGACGCCCACGACCGCGCGGCTGCCGATCACGAAGGCAGCCGGCAGCGGCGTGCCGCGCAGGCGCTTGTACTCGCCGTTCTCCCGCTGGGTGACGATCGCCTGGGTGAGGTTGACGAACGACGCCGAGATGATCCCGAGCGTCATGATCCCCGGCACGTAGAACGTGGTGATGCCGATCCGCCGGCCGTCGACGATCGTGGTGCCCTTGAACATCGTCGCGAATATCACCAGGAACACGATCGGCAGGGCCACCGTGAAGTAGCGCGACTGCGGGTTGCGCCAGAATCGCAGTAGGTCCGAGCGAAACTGATGCGCGAACACGCGCCAGCTGCTCATACGGCGCGCCTCATTCGGAGTGCTCCTGCTCGCCCGCGAGGCGCAGGTAGACCTCCTCGAGCGTGGGCCGTCCCACGGTCAGGCTGTCCAGGCGATCGCCGTGCTCCAGCGCCCATCCGGCGAGCGCGTACAGCGCGCGGGCGGGCTCGCCCACTCTGACATGGACGCGACCGTCATCGCGCTGGCGCGCGATCGATGCGACCTCATCCGGCAGCTCCGACAGGGCTGTACCGGCGGGCAGCCTGAACGAGATGTCGCTCAGCTCCCGATCGCGACCGCCCAGGGTCTCGGGCGTGCCCTGCGCGACGATCTCTCCCGCGACGATCACCGCGACGTGGTCGGCCAGGGCCTGCGCCTCGTCCATGTAGTGCGTGGTCAGGAAGATCGTCTTGCCGAGCTCGCGAAGATTCGCGATCACCTCCCACGCGTGATGGCGGGCGGAGGGGTCAAAGCCGGTCGTCGGCTCATCCAGGAACACCAGCTCCGGGTCGCCGATCAGCGCCAGGGCGACGTCGAGGCGGCGCAGCTGCCCCCCGGAGAGCTGTTTGGTGCGCGCGTCGCGCTTGTCCGTCAGGCCGACCAGCTCGATCGTCTCCGCCGCCCCTCGCGGATGGGGGTAGTAGCCCGCGTAGAGCTCGACGAGCTCGCGGACCGTGAGCTCGGGGGGCATCGTGCACGACTGCAGCACCAGCCCGATCCGCGAGCGCCAGCCGCCGTCGGCGGACGCGGGGTCCTCGTCCAGCACCCTCACCTCGCCGGCGCCGCGCGAGCGGTAGCCCTCCAGGATCTCGACTGTCGTCGTCTTGCCCGCGCCGTTCGGTCCGAGAAAGGCGAAGACCTCTCCGCGGCGGACCTCGAGGTCGATCCCGCAGACCACCTCGTGCTCGCCGTAGGACTTGCGCAGCCCGCTGACGCTGATCACCGGCGCACCGGGGGCCGCCTCTCGAATGTCCACGCCCGGCGCGTTCACGTGGCTGTCCGCACCGTCTTATTGGAGCAGCGGCTTCCTGATCGCGGATGCGTCCCCCGCCATCGGCTCAATGGCGCCCTGGAGCTGACTCCCATCATGCTCGCCACCGTACTCTATGAGCGGGCGGGACATCGGGAGAATGCCGCACGGGCGTAGGATGGGTGCGTGTCGCGATCGAAGAAGCAATTCAAAGAACACTCACGTCCGGGGCATACCAGGATCACGGCCCTGAGAACGCCTTGCCGTCAATGCGCTGGCTCATAGACGGCATGAACGTGATCGGCACACGTCCAGACGCATGGTGGAAGGATCGGCACGGAGCGATGGTCAAGCTCGTGGACATGCTCGAGCGCTGGGCTGCCGCCAACGGTGAGGAGATCACGGTCGTCTTCGAGCAGCCGCCGTCGCCTCCCATCCGCTCCACTGTCATCGAGGTCGCACACGCTCCGCGGCCACGTCGCGATTCAGCGGATGACGAGATCGCTCGCCGCCTGGCCAGCGACCCCGAACCCGGGGCTGTCCGTGTCGTCACATCGGACCTGTGGCTCGCCGATCGGGTGCGCGCCACGGGCGCCACGGTCGAGCCGTCCGCACCGTTTCGGGCGCTGATCGAGGGCGCCTGAGGGCACGGTCGCGTCGAAGCCGCCGATAGCTTGTCCGGCGGCTCCTCAGCTTCAGGGACGGAGGGGGAGAGATTCGAACTCTCGGTACGCCAATAGACGCACAATGGTTTTCGAGACCACCGCATTCAACCGCTCTGCCACCCCTCCAGGGCGACATGCCAAGGCTAGTAGATCACCGCGATGAGGATCGGTGCTTGCCGCTACTTATTACGCTTGATCGACGAGCGGGCTTCTTGCGCGAGATGGACGGTTTCAGTCTGTGCTGGTGATGGGTCGGGGAACAGCTCGAGGATCGCCAGGTTCGCGCTCAGCCGTCCGTGACCCGCATTCAGAAGCGCGCGCCCGGCTTCGTTGAGCTTGACCCTGGCGATCTGGGTCTTGCCGAGCGGGAGCGAGAAGTTGCCGGTTGCGATCAGCGTCGGCTTGGATCGCTTGCTCTTGCCTTTTGTCTTGACGGTGAGCGTCAGCTTGCCGCTGCATGTGCTGGCAGCCGTTCCCGTCCAGATGAGCTTGATCGCCGCCATGCCTCCAGCCTGAGTCATAACGCTCGTGCTTGCGAGCGACACCCTGCAGGTCGCTACCGGCGTACTGGATGTCGTCGAGGATGTTGTTGTGGTTGTCGTTTCCGTTTTCGTCATCGTCGTTGCCAAAGGAGCTTCCGTTGTCTTCGTAGCCGGCGGCACCGGCACCGGCACGGTCGTGAATGACTGATCGCCGCCGGAGCGGGCGCCACCTGGGTTGGTCGCGACGATCCGGAAGTGGTAGGTCGTGTTCGCGCTGAGAGCACCGAGCGAGGCGGACACCGCCACCGCGCTGCTGCCCGACCCCGGCGACGGCGTGCACGGCACACTGGAGCCGTAGGACGCCGAGCTGCCATATTCGAGCTTGCAGTCGCTCACCGGCCCACCGTTGGGGTTTACGATCGCGTTCAACGTAGCCGCGGTCTGAGTGATCGACGACGCTTTTTCCGTCACGACCGTCGGGGCGTTTGGCGGCGTCGTGAACGTCTGGTCGGCGCCCGGGAGGCTCGGGCCACCCGCGTTGGTGGCCACGGCTCGGAAGTGATAGGTGGTGTTCGCACTCAGTCCCCCGAGCGCCGCCGACACCGCCACGGGGCTCTCGCCCGATCCCGGCAACGAGGAGCACGGAATGCTGGAACCGTAGGACGTCGAGGTGCCGTATTCGAAGTGACAGTCGCTCACCGTCCCACCGTTGGGGTTCACGGTGCCGTTCAACGTCGCTGAAGTCTGCGTGGGCGACGACGCCGCGGCCGTGACGACCACCGGAGGGTCGGGTAAGGTCGTGAATTTCTGGCCAAGGGTATCCTGGCTTTCGCCACCCGGGTTGGTAGCAACGATGCGGAAGTAGTAGGTGGTGTTCTTGATCAGACCTGTGACGGACGCGGACACGCCCACCGGGCTCGTGCCCGACCCCGGCGAGGGCGTGCACTTCGCGGTGGACCCATAGGATTCGGTGGTGCCATATTCGAAGTGACACTTGCTCACTTCGCCACCATTGGGATTGACGGTCGCGTTCAGCGTCGCCGAGGTCTGCGTGACCGATGCCGCCACTCCTGTCACGACTTCCGGGCCGGGCAGTGTTTTGAACTGAGGTGGTTCGCTTTCGGGGAGGGGGCTGAAGGCAGTTTCGTCGAACGAGTTTATGACTTCGATTGAAAAACGGTAGCTGGTGGCCGCACTCAGGCCTTCTTCCGCCCCCGCCAACGCCGATACCGGCATCGGCTTCTTACCAGATATCGGCAACCCGACACATGGCGTGATGACGGGTATTTCCCCAGGAGCCGGGACCACACGTTCGTAGTGGAAATAGCACTGGGTTACTTCCCCGCCATTTGGATTCAGGTTCGCTCGCAGAATCGCCGAGGTCTGCCCGATCGCCGTCGGCTCTTCCATTTCGATCGTCGGTGAGCCTGGGTAGCTAAACTCGTCAGCCGCGCTGGGAGCACTGGTGCCCCCAGGCGTGATCACGGTCACATTCACGGTCCCCGTCCCGGCCGCGGAGACGACGGTGAGGGCCGTTGGTGAGGTCACTTCGACCCCCGTAGCACTCGTCGAGCCGAACTTGACTTCCGTGTTCGACGTGAAGTTGGTGCCCGTGATCGTGACGCTATTGCCCCCTGCCAGGGGCCCGGCATTGGGGTTCACCCCGGTGACGGTCGGAGGCGGCACATAGGTGAACTTGTCGGCCGCTCCGGTGGCACTCGCGCCCCCCGGCGTGCTCACCGTCACATCCACCGTCCCCGTCCCCGCCGGAGCGACCGCCGTGATCGATGTTTCCGAGCTCACTTTAAAGCCGTTGGCGCTGGTCGAGCCGAACTTGACGGCCGCTGGCTTCGTTTAGATTCGGTCCCGGTGATCGTCACGCTGGTGCCGGCCGCCAGCGGGCCGCGCGTCGGGACTGACGTTGGTGATCGCTGGTGGCGGCACGTAGCTGAACTTGTCCGCCGAGCCCGTGGCGCTCGCACCGCCCGGGGTGCTCACCGTCACATCCACGGCTCCGGTTCCCGCCGGAGCGATGGCGGTGATCGATGTTGCCGAGCTCACGGTGATTCCGGTCGCGCCGGTCGTGCCGAAGTTGACCGTCGCATTCGCCGTGAAGTTGGTGCCGGTGATCGTCACGCTCGGTGCCACCGCCCGTCGGCCCCTTGTTGGGAGACACTTTTGTGACCGTCGGCAGCGGCACGTAGCTGAACTCGTCGGCCGCGCCGGCCGCGCTCGTGCCCCCCGGCGTGCTCACGGTCACATCCACCGTCCCCGGCGCCCGCCGGAGCGACCGCCGTGATCGATGTTTCCGAGATCGACTTTGACGCCAGATGGCGCTCGCCGCGCCGAACTTGACTTCGCTCGCGCCCGCGACGAAGTTCGGCGCCGGTGATCGTCACGCTCGTTCCAGCCGCCAGCTGGGCCGGCGTTGGGGGTCACGTTCGTGACTGTGGGAGGCGGCACGTAGCTGAACTGGTCGGCCGAGCTGGTCGCGCTCGTCGCCCCCCGCGGTGCTCACGATCACATCCACGATGCCCGTGCCCGGCCGGGGAGACGGCGGTGATCGAGGTCGCCGAGTTCGACTTTGAAGCTCGTCGCGCCACTCGAGCCGAACTTGACAGCTGGCGCTTCGCCGAGATCAGTCCCGGCGATCGTCACCGAGGTCCCACCGGCCGCAGGACCGCGCGCCGGGACTGACGCCAGTGACAGTCGGGAGGCGGTACGTAGGTGAACTGGTCGGCCCGTACTGGTGTGCGCTCGTGCCCCCAGCGGTGGTCACGGTCACGTCCACGGTGCCGGTCCCCGCTGGAGAGACCGCGGTGATCGACGTTCCCGAGTCCGCTGTCACGCTCGCGGCGGCGGTAGAGCCGAACTTGACGGCCGCTGGCTGCACCGAGGTTCGTCCCGGTGATGGTCACGCGTCGTGCCACCGGCGGCCGGGCCGCTCGTCAGGTGAGACTTCCGTGACCGTCGGCGGCGGCATGTAACGTGAATTCGTCGGCGGCGCGAGGTGGCGCTCGTGCCGCCGGAGGTGCTCACGGTCACATCGCACCGTGCCCGCCAGCTCGGCCGGGGAGGTCGCCGTGACGAGCGTCGCCGAGTTACGGCTTTGACGCTGGCATCGGTGGAGCCGAACTTGACTCGCGTGGCTCCGTCAAGGTTAGCGCCGGTGATGGTCACGGTGCGTGCGCCCGGCGGCCGGGCCGCTGGTCGGTGAGCACTTTCGTGACCGTGGGGGCCGGGATATAGGTGAATTCGTCGGCGCGAGCTCGTGGTGCTCGTGCCGCCGGGGGTGCTCACGGTCACGTGCACCGTGCCCGAGCCGGCCGGGGAGGTACGCGGTGACCTGACGTCGGCGATTCGGCTTTCACGCCGGTGGCTGCCGGCCGAACCGAACTTGACTTCGCTGGCGCCTCGCCGAGGTTCGTCCCGGTGATCGTCACCGTGGTCCCGCCGGCGGCCGGGCCGCTGGTCGGTCGCGACTTTCGTGACCGTCGGGCGCCGGGATGTAGCTGAATTCGTCGGCGGCGGAGGTGCGCGCTCGCGCCGCCCGGGGTGCTCACGGTCACGTGCACCGTGCCCGAGCCGGCCGGGGAGGTCGCGGTGACCTGCGTCGCCGATTCGGCTTTCACGCCGGTGGCGGTCGTTGCGCCGAACTTGACTTCGCTGGCGCTTCGGTCAGGTTCGTCCCGGTGATCGTCACGGTGGTCCCACCGGCGGCCGGACCGCTTGGTCGGTGACGACTTTCGTGACCGTCGGCGCCGGGACATAGGTGAATTCGTCGCACCGAGCTTGTCGTACTCGTGCCGCCGGGAGTGCTCACGGTCACATCCACAGTGCCGGTCCCGCCGGCGCGAGGTCGCGGTGATCTGACGTTGCCGATTCGGCTTTCACGCTGGCGGCAGCCGTCGATCCGAACTTGACTTCGGTGGCGCCCGCTCAAGTTTGTCCCGGTGATCGTCACGGTGGTCCCACCGGCGGCCGGACCAGCGTCGGTGACTGACGTCCGTGACGGTCGGGCGCGAGATATAGGTGAATTGGTCGGCCGAGCCGATGGCGCTCGTGCCGCCCGCGGTGCTCACGGTCACGTCGCACGGTGCCCGAGCCGGCCGGCGGAGGTGGCGGTGATCCAGCGTCGCCGAGTTGACTTTGACGCTCGAAGCAACGGTAGAGCCGAAATTGACCGTCGCTGGCGCCGTGAGGTCGCGTGCCGGTGATCGTCACGCGTGGTACCGCCGGCCGGCCGGACCCTGGTCGGTGAGACACTTTCGTGACGGTCGGGCAGCTGGCAGGTAGGTGAATTTGTCAGCGGCGCGAGATGGCGCTCGTCGCCGCCCGCAGTGCTCACGGTCACGTCCACCGTGCCCGGTGCCTGCCGGCGCGAGGTCGCGGTGATCGGCGTCGCCGAGTTGGCCGTGACACTCGTGGCGCTCGGTCGAGCCGAACTTCACTCGCCGTGGCGCCGCTCAGATTCGTTCCCGTGATCGTCACGCTCGTGCCGCCGGCGGCCGGGCCCGCGCTGGCGGCTCAGATGGGTGACGACCGGGCGCGGTACGTAGGTGAACTGGTCGGACGCACCTGTGGCGCTCGTGCCACCTGGGGTGCTCACGGTCACATCCACAGCGCCCGTGCCGGCCGGGGAGATCGGCGGTGATCGAGGTCGCCGAGTTCGACTTTGAAGCTCGTCGCACTGCTTGAGCCGAACTTGACACGCTGTAGCTCCGCTGAGATTAGTCCCGGTGATGGTCACCGAGGTCCCACCGGCGGCAGGGCCGCGCGTCGGGATTGACGCCGGTGACGGCCGGAGGCGGAACGTAGCCGAACTGGTCGCTCGTACTGGTGGCGCTGATACCCCCAGCGGTGGTCACGGTCACATCGACAGTGCCCGGTCCCCGCTGGAGAGACCGCGGTGATCGACGTCTCCGAGTCCGCCGTCACGCTCGAGGCACCCGTCGATCCGAACTTGACCGTCGTGGCTCCGCTCAGGTTAGCTCCCGGTGATCGTCACGCTCGTGCCACCAGCGGTAGGACCCTTATCCGGCGATACTTTGGTGATCGTCGGCAACGGCACGTAGCTGAACCTGTCAGCCGAGTTCGTCGCGCTCACACCGCCCGGGGTACTCACGGTCACATCCACAGTGCCGGTCCCCGCCGGAGCGACCGCGGTGATCGACGTTTCCGAGTCCGCTGTCACGCTGGAGGCGGCGGTGGAGCCGAACTTCACCGCCGTGGCTTCGTTGAGGTGTTTCCCAGTGATGGTCACGCTCGTGCCACCGGCAGTAGGACCCTTGTCAGGCGAGACTTCCGTGACCGTCGGCAGCGCCACATAACTGAATTCGTCCGCCGCGCTCATTTTGCTGGTCCCCCCGGAAGTGCTCACGCTCACATCCACGACGCCCGTCCCAGCCGGCGAGACGGCCGTGATCGACGTCGCCGAGTCCGCCGTCACGCTGACGGCAGCCGTCGATCCAAACTTGACCGCCGTAGCTTCGCTCAGGTTAGTTCCCGTGATCGTCACGCTCGTGCCACCAGCCGTAGGACCAGCGCCGGGACTCACGCTCGCCACCGTCGGTGCCGGCACATAGCTGAACTGATCGGCCGACCCCGTGCCGCTGGTACCCCCCGGCGTGCTCACCGTCACATTCACGGTCCCCGTTCCCGCCGGGGCGACAGCGGTAACCGACGTTTCCGAGTCCGCCGTCACGCTGGAGGCGGCGGTGGAGCCGAACTTCACCGCCGTGGCTTCGTTGAGGTGTTTCCCAGTGATGGTCACGCTCGTGCCACCGGCAGTAGGACCCTTGTCAGGCGAGACTTCCGTGACCGTCGGCAGCGCCACATAACTGAATTCGTCCGCCGCGCTCATTTTGCTGGTCCCCCCGGAAGTGCTCACGCTCACATCCACGACGCCCGTCCCAGCCGGCGAGACGGCCGTGATCGACGTCGCCGAGTCCGCCGTCACGCTGACGGCAGCCGTCGATCCAAACTTGACCGCCGTAGCTTCGCTCAGGTTAGTTCCCGTGATCGTCACGCTCGTGCCACCAGCCGTAGGACCAGCGCCGGGACTCACGCTCGCCACCGTCGGTGCCGGCACATAGCTGAACTGATCGGCCGACCCCGTGCCGCTGGTACCCCCCGGCGTGCTCACCGTCACATTCACGGTCCCCGTTCCCGCCGGGGCGACAGCGGTAACCGACGTTTCCGAGTCCGCCGTCACGCTGGAGGCGGCGGTGGAGCCGAACTTCACCGCCGTGGCTTCGTTGAGGTGTTTCCCGGTGATTGTCACGCTAGTGCCACCGGCCAGTGGGCCTTTGTTGGGCGATACTTCCGTGACCGTCGGCGGCGGCACATAGCTGAACTTGTCGCCCGCGCCCGTTTCGCTGGTCCCCCCGGAAGTGGTCACGCTCACATCCACCGTGCCCGCCCCCTCGGCTGGGGAGACGGCAGTGATCGAGGTCGGCGAGATCACTTCGAAGCTCGTCGCGCTAGTCGAGCCGAACCTGACGGCCGTGGCTTCGCTTAGATTGGTGCCGGTGATGGTCACCGAGGTTTCGCCGGCCGTCGGGCCGGCACCGGGGCTCACGCTGCTGACCGTCGGCGGGTTTACAAACGCCCATGCCGCGCCGCGAAGGGGTTCGCCGTCCGCGGGGCCGCCAATCAGCGCGGTGTAGCCATCGGAGGACAGCGCCAGGCTGGAGCCGAAGGCGCCCTTTTCGCTCTCTTCGCCGGCTTTCGCGGTGAGCTTTACGCCTTCCTGGGCCCAGACCCCTTCCGAGGAGCGCGCGAACGTCCACGCGGCGCCGGTGTCTTCATTATCGCCAGGGCCTCCGATCAGCGCGGTGTCGCCGTCGGAGGACAGCGCCACGCTGGAGCCGAAGGCGCCCATGTCGCTCTCTTCTTTTTCTTTCGGCGTGAGCGTTGCCTGATATGTCCAGGTCGTGCCCGAGCGCGTCAGAACCCACGCCGCGCCAGCGTTTTCTTTGTTCCCGGGACCGCCGACGAGAGCGTAGGTGCCTTCGGCGGAGATCGCCACGCTCTTGCCGAATTCAGCGTGTACGGTCGCTTCTTCACCGGTGAGCGTCGCCTGATAGCCCCAGGTCGTTTCTTTTTCTTTGCGCAGGTAGACCCACGCCGCGCCGGCGCCTGTTTTGTTCCGGGGACCGCCGATTAGCGCGAGGTCGCCTTCTTTGGGAGAGAGCGCCACGCTGTAGCCGAATTCGGCTTCTTTTTCGGTCGCTTCTTTGCCGGTGATCAGCGCCTGCTGGGCCCAGGTCGTTTCTTTTTCTTTGCGCACGAAGACCCAGGCCGCGCCGGTGCGTTCTTCGTTCCCGGGACCGCCGATCACCGCGTCTTCGCCTTTTTCCGATGGCGCCAGCGCCACGCTGAAGCCGAATTCGCCGTTGCCGGTCTCGCCGCTGCCTTTGAGCTTTTCCTGCTGGGTCCAGGCGCCACTTTCCGAGCGCGTGAACACCCACGCCGCACCAACGCCTCCGTTGTCTCCAGGGCCGCCGATCACCGCGGTGTTACCGTCGGAGGACAGCGCGACGCTCCGGCCGAATTCGCCTGCGCCGCTCTCGTCGGTGCTCGTGAGCTTTTCCTGCTGGGTCCAGGCTCCCACTTCCGAGCGCGTGAACACCCACGCCGCCCCGACTTTGCTTCCGTCGCCGGGACCACCGACAATCGCGGTGTTCCCGTCCGCGGACATCGCGACGTTGCGGCCGAATTCGCCGTCTTCGCTCTCTTCGCCGCCTTCGAGCTTTTTGCCCTGCTGGATCAACGGGTCGATCCGCAGCGGGTAGCGCGCGCCGCGCGTGTCGAGAACGATCAGGACGCGCCCTGAGTGGAGCTCGAGCCAGCTGTGCAGCGTGCGCCCGCGCGCGTCGGTGGCGCTGAGGGCGCCGTAGCGCAGCGTGGCGGCGCCCGGGTGGCCAAGGGTGATGCTCTGCCCGCCCGAGGCCAGCGTGGCGTGCGCGTTGCCGGCGAGCGCCAGCGAGAGCCTCAACGGCTCAGCAGGATCTCCAGACGGCGCCCGCTGGAGCGTGAAGCCCTGCTCGACACCGAGCGGCCCGTTCGCATACCACTCGCTGAGCCCCGCGTGCGGATAGAGGACACGATTGGCCCTCGCGCCCGGGGTGACAGAGCCAACGGGTTGCAGTGAGGACCCGTAACCGACGGCGCGCAAGCCCACCGCCAGCTGGATGGCGCCCGAGCTGAGATGCACCCCCGTGCGGCCGAAGCGCTCTCTCAGACGCTGCGCCGGGCTCACCGCCGAAAACCCGCCACGTCCGGCGCTGACCCGGTAAGCGCGGTCATCCGCACCCAGCGCCGCCGAAACCGGCCCCTGCGCCGGCAAGGGCAGGCTCGTGAGCCCCTTGGGCGAGGATGCGCCGGCGTGGACAGTGGGAAGCAGAGAGGAACGCTCACCGGCCAGGCCTCCCGAGAGCGCGACGCAGAGCAGTGTCAACAGCAGCGCGACCGCCGCGACGGGGCGCCAGGGGGGGACCACGGCTCTGGCCAGGGACGCCATCCGCTCAATCAACGCTCGATCCATCGCAAATTTGCTGAGTGCTCGATCCATGGCATACCGGTGCATAAGCACCGAGGGCCCGCACTAGGCGGGCCCTCGGTCTCATTGCCTTGCTCTCTGTCCTGCTACTTCTTGTGCTTCTTGACCTTCGCTGAGTAGGCCTTCTTGGCCTTCGCTGCGCACGCGGCGCGCTTGCTCTTCGGCAGCTTCTTGCATGCCTTGAGCGCCTTCGCGAGCTTCTGCGCTTCCGTCAGCGACGTGGCGCCGCTCACGGTGCCCAGGCTGAGAGCCGGGGCCGGGGTGAGCAGCGGCGTGGCGCCGCTTGTTGTGCTGCTCGTTGTGCTTGTTGTGCTCGTCGTGCTCGAGGTGACGACGGCCGTCTTGACCAGCTTCGCCACTTCTTCTTCATGGACTTTCTTTTCAGCTGCCAGTTTTTCTTCGTTGGCCGTCTTTTCAGCAGCTGCTGCTTCTTCGTTGGCCTTCTTGAGCGCTTCTTCTTTGGTTTTTGCTTCTTCCGCGGTCTTTTCGTTTTTACTTACTTCTTCCGCGAGTTTCGCTTTTTCAGCGGCTTCCGCTTCTTCGCGTTGTTTGTTGTTAGCCGCTTCTTCTTCGTGGACTTTCTTTTCAGCGGCCGCTTCTTCTTCGTGAGCTTTCTTTTCAGCAGCTTCCTTTTCTGCTTTTTCTTCCGCCGGCGTCTCGAAGTTCACTTCGTGATCGCGGATGATGTTCTCTTCGACGTATTCGACGTTCAGGTTAACCTTCTTGAGCGTGCTGTTGGTCACCTCAATGGCAGCCAGGCCATGCGAGTTTGTCGTCTCGCAGAGCTTGCCTTCCTTGCCAGCGGGGTGCACGATCGTGGACGGGCCAACTTCATCGGACCCGAGCACACCGTTTACGTCGTTGACCGTGTTGCCAGGGAAGTGAGACACGGTTCCACCGTTCGGGGTGACGAAGCACACTGCCTCGTCCACAAACGGCTGACCGTCGATGTCCTGAGCCTTGGCGACAACGATCTTGACTGTGTTTTCATTGTTGCCCGGGCCCTTGGAGAACTGGAACCATTCCTTTTCCCAGTCGGACGTGACCGTCTTGGTCAGCGTGTTTTCTGCGTTCTGCGCCTGGTAATCGACGGGCTCGTACGGATACACGGCCCTTGCCGAGATCACCGAGTTGCCGATTTCCTGGCCCTTCAGGAGCTTCAGGTCGCAGCCGCCATCACCGTTCTTGATGATCTCGCCCGCTTTTTCTTCTTCGCCTTCATGCAATTCAGGCAGGTTTTCCAGATAGAACCCGTCGCCCGGTGTGTACGTGACATATACCTCGCCACGCTCGTCCGTGTAGAACGTCTCCGTCTGCGGAGCATAACTTGGGGTTTCGTATTCGCTCGGCTGTGCGCCTTCACGCCGCAGGCATCCTGTCGAGTGCGAGTCGCCGCGGTAGTTGGCGTTCTTGACCGAAGTCCAGAACGTGTAGGGGTCCGGATGCGTATTGAGGAACCCGGGGAAGTCTCCACCGGGGCTCGGTCCCGTCACGCCCGATGACTGCGGCAGGCCGCGATCGGTCGCTGGGATGTACGCGCCGTAGTAGGGGTTGTACAGGTTGCCTTCATTTGGCGCCCCGGTGAAGTCGTGGCTGTAGATCTGGGCCTTGCTGGCGCCCGAGATCTCACCCACGCCACTGAGACCGCCTGTGTGCGGCGCCAGCGACACGTCGATCCGCAGCGCGGGCATCGGAGCGTCGTCAGCGTTGAGTGTGCCATCGCTGAGCAACGTTTCGTTGGCCGACTGCGGGTCATACGGCCCGACGGTCGCGGTTTCGCCCGAGGTGTAGCTGTAGCCCAACCCTGGCCGGGTAAACGTGTCGAACAGGGCGGACGACGAACTACTGTTGGATGTCGTCCCGTTGCTCGGCGTGCCGTGGATGTCCCACAGCCCCGAGTTGGTCCCCGGCGGTTCTGTTTCTTCCGAGGAGCTCGCCAGCGTTTCGGCAAGCTTCGGCCAGGCTTCCGGCAGGGTGTAGGTCGGTTCTGACAGGACGTTGGACAGCGGAACTCCCGATATGACCGGGAAGCTGCCCGTCACTTTGATCTGCACCAGGCCTTTGTCTGTTTCTTCCCCGGAGAACGGCGAGGGGATGAATTTGCCATCGCCCGCCTTGTCGCCCAGGAAGTTGTACAGGTTGCCGGGCCCGCTGCCGTACAGCTGGCTCTGGAAGGTTTCGGTACCTGACGCGCTCGTTCCGGCCTCGTTCAGCACCGGCTTGTTCGCCGTCAGCCAGATCACGAGGAACTGGTGCGAGAACACAACTTCGCCCGTCGAGTCGCTCTTGACCACGAGACGGATGCGTGTCAGGCCCGGGTTGAGCGACTTGTAGTCGGTCGCGATACAGACTTTGCCTTCCGTGTAGAAGAACGCGGCTGGCCCCGGATCGAAGTACTGACCGATCTGGCTGGCCGCGTCCCCGTCAGGCGTCGGGGGCTGGAACTGGTAGCCCGACCAATCCTCCACCGCGAAGTTCGCGTTGTAGAATCCATAGAGGTCCTGGCCGGAGTGGATGTTGACGCCCGCCTTAAGAGCGTCCTCCGTTACTTCGTTGTTACAGATCACCAGGCGCACATGCTCGCCGACCCACGCAACGTAGGGGACGTTCGTGGCCTGGGCTTCGTCGGGGTTCGGAGCAGCTGAGGCGCCTGCCGTGAGCGAGCCCAGGGCCAGCACTGCCGCTCCTGCCGCGGAGACGAGCCCCGCGATCAGTTTCCTTTTGTGTAGTGGTCGCATTTTGGTGCGGCCTCCTCCTTGATTAGAGTGGACTTACGTGCCTTCACGGCACGAACGACGTTTACGGCAGGCCCAAAGCGGGCACATTCCGGCGAGACAATACTGGTGGTCAGAATCCTCCACAATAATCATGTGGGGTAGTCTTGGGCTCCCAACAACGGGTAGGTTGACCCCCACCCCCGAGCGTGCCCTCAGTGGTTCTCTCAGTGGTTCTGGCTGATCGCCCGGCTCGCCTGCACTCGGTTGTGTACGCCCAGGCTGCGGTAGATCCCGCGCAGATGGAACTTGACGGTGTTGACGGAGATCACGAGGCGCTCGGCGATCTCCCTGTTGCTGAGCCCCGAGGCGGCGAGGTCGAGAATCTCGCGCTCCCGCACGCTCAGCAGGCGCGCGACGGTCTCACGTTCAAGTGAAGCCTGATGCCATCCGGCCGGCATCACCGCGCGGCCCTCGAGCACATGACTGAGAGCCCGGATCACCTCCTCGGGGGCGTCGGACTTCAAAGCCACGCCCTCGACGTGCTCCTTGATCGCACAGTCCATGATCGCCGCGGAGGCGGCTTCGCAGAGCAGCAGGATCTTCAGATCCGGATAGGCTTGCCTCAGCGCCGCCACCGCGGGCCGGCCGGCCGCCGGGTCCTCGGCGTCAACGACGGCGGCGTAGGGCCTCTGCTCGCCGCCGCGCAAGCCGGCCTGCAGGGCGTCGAAGTCCGGATAGGAGCCGAGCACATCGCTGCCACTGTTCGTGAGCATCCACGCGAGGGCCTCGGTGACGAGCGCCCCAGCCCCCCCGACGATCGCTATGCCCGCCTCAGCCGCCGCCACGAGTCATCTGCGCATGCTGGTTGGTCGCCTCGACGCGATTTCGCACGCCCAGCCGTGAGTAGAGCTCACGAACGTGGAACTTGACGGTGTTGGGGCTCAGCTCGAGCCATGCGGCGATCTCTTCGTTGCCCCGACCCTGGGCGATCAGATCGAGGATCTGGCGCTGACGAGGGCTCAGCTCCAGAGGCTTCCCCGCACGGGCAATCACCCGTTGCCAGCCGGCGGGCATGACTGTCCGCCCCGTCGCGATATATGTGATGGCCTCCGTGATCTGCGTGGTGGTGTAGCTCTTGAGGATGACTCCGCTCACGCGCTGCTGCATCGCGCAGCGAATCACCTCCTCGCGCATCTCCTCGCAGAGCAGCACTATGCGGCACTGCGGATACGGCGCGCTCAGCTTCCCGGCGGCGCTCTGCCAGCAGGCCGGACCGTATTCGTCGCAGTCGAGCAGCAGCAGAGCCGGCGGTTCCTCCATGCCGGCCGCCAGGCAATGATCGACGGACTCGAAGGAACCGAGCACCCGCAGCCCGTCTTCGCGTGCAAGCAGGCTTGCGGTGGCCTCCCGCAGCAGGCGCTGCCCGCCGATCAGCGCAAGCGTGACCTCGCCGCTGGGACTGGCGAAGGGCGATTGCAGAAAGGGGGGCCAATCTGACCGTCCGCTCCAATCTGCTCCTGCACTCGCTACGCGCGTGCGGTTCGCGGCACGCCGTGACCGCTCAGCCAGGCCTGCTGCGGCTTGCTCGTCGCCAGCCGATCCCACCTCGCCTGTCTGGATGGTCACGTTTGACTCCTTCCTTGCCGTGCCCGTAGCGCTGCCTCATGCCTCACTTAACAACGGCCGAGGCCGCCCCTACTGTCGCAATAGTAGAGGGCTTTAGCTTTTCGCGCAACCTTGCGCGCATGTTCTACCGTCCTGAGTAGCCGAATGCTTCGATATCGGGGCCGGCCTGGAGTCCGCAGCCCGGCCCGTGAGCTCAGCGTCGCGAGGCGAAGAACGCGCTCAGCAGCTGCCCGCTCTCGGGCGCGAGCACGCCGGCGAGAACCTCCGGGCGGTGGTTCAGACGGGGCTCGCCCAGCACGTCCAGGACGCTCCCGCAGGCGCCGGCCTTGGGGTCGGTTGCGCCGAACACGACGCGCGGGACGCGCGCGAGGACGATCGCCCCGGCGCACATCGCGCAGGGCTCGAGGGTGACGTACAGCGTGCAGTCGAGCACCCGCCAGGAGCCCAGCTCGCGGGAGGCCTCGCGCAGGGCGAGGATCTCGGCGTGGGCGGTCGGGTCGGCGCGCAGCTCGCGCTCGTTGTGAGCGGCCGCGATCACCTCGCCGTCGCGCACGAGGACCGCGCCGATCGGGACGTCCTCGTGGGCGAGCGCGCGCTGGGCCTCGCGCAGGGCCAGGCGCATGTAGTAGGCGTCATCGTCGCGCGCCTGCTCGCGGTCTGAGAGCGGATCCCAGCTGTTCATAGAGCGGGACCGGCGATGACTCTGCGAGCATGCCGGGCTCTTCGGGCAGCAGGCTGTCCGGGTCGGAACACATATAGATGATTACGTACAGACACCAACGCACGGGGCGTGCGGTCGTGACGGCGCTGATAACGCTGGCGCTTCTGCTCGGCGGTGGGACCCGAGCCGGGGTCACGTCCGCCCACTTGCCCGAAAGCGTGCGGGACCCGGTCGCGCACGAGGCGGGCGGGCTGATCCCGAACGACACCGGCGTGCCCAGCATAGGAGGCGCGCCGGGGGACTGGCAGCTGACGCAGTGGAACTTCGCGGGGCGGTTCGGAGTGGACGCACCGGAAGCCTGGGCGAACGTCGCGGCGGAGGGCGCCCCGGGAGGCAAGGGCGTGATCGTGGCGGTGCTGGACACCGGCGTGGCGTACGCGAACAGGGGGCGGTACCGGCGCTCGCCGGACTTCAGCAAGTATGCGTTCGTCAAAGGCCATGACTTCATCGACCACAGCCCTTACCCGAACGACCACAACGGGCACGGGACGTTCGTCGCGGGGACAATCGCGGAGGCCACGAACAACCACTACGGCCTGACGGGGCTGGCGTTCGCGGCGAAGATCATGCCGGTGCGGGTGCTCAACAACGAAGGCGAAGGCGACGCGTCGACGATCGCCGAAGGGGTGCGGTTCGCGGTCAGGCACGGCGCCCAGGTGATCAACCTGAGCCTCGAGTTCTCCCCCGGCGTGACCGCGCACGACATCCCGGAGCTGATGGCAGCGCTGCGCTACGCCTATCGCCGAGGGGTGGTGGTGGTCGCGGCGGCGGGCAACGAGGGGCACACGGCGATCGCCTATCCGGCGAGGGCCCCGCACGTGATCGCGGTGGGCGCAACGACCGAACACGGATGCCTGGCCAACTACTCAAACGAGGGCCCGGGGCTGACGCTCGTGGCCCCGGGGGGCGGCGCCGACGCGGACCTGCCGGGCGACCCCAACTGCAAACCGGAAGAACCCGCGGGCAGGGACGTGTTCCAGATGACGTTCACCGGGTCCTCACCCAGGCGGTTCGGGTTCCCGAACGGGTACGAGGGCACCTCGATGGCGACGCCGCAAGTGGCCGGCACCGTGGCGCTGATCATCGCCGGGCACGTGCTCGGGCGCAAGCCGACGGTGGCCCAGATAACCGCGCGGCTGCGCGCGAGCGCGCTGAAGCTGGGCAGCCCGAGCGACAGCTATCTCTACGGAGCTGGTCTGCTGGACGCGGCCGCCGCGACCGCGCCGGTCAGATCAGCTCCTGCCGGGTGAGAGCGTCGATCACCCGCTGGACCTCGCCCTCGACGCTCTCGGTGCAGGTGTGCAAGACGAGGTCGGGGCTGGCAGGCGCCTCATATGGGGCGCCCACGCCGGTCAGGCCGTGCAGCTCTCCGGCTCGGGCGCGCGCGTACAGGCCCTTGGGATCGCGCTCCTCGCAGCGCTCCAGCGGGGCGCTGACGAAGACTTCGACGAAGTGCAGCCCCTCCGCGGCATGCAGCTCCGCGGCCGCCTCGCGGTCGCGGGCGTAGGGGCTGACGAGGCTCACCAGCGCGATCGTGCCCGACTCCGCCAGCAGCCGCGCGACGTGGGCGGTGCGGCGCACGTTCTCGCAACGGCCGTCCTCGTCGAACCCGAGATCGCCGTTCAGGCCGTGGCGCAGATTGTCGCCGTCCAGCAGAAACGCGGGATGGCCCGCCGCGACCAGACGCTCCTCGACGGCGGCGGCAACCGTCGACTTGCCCGCGCCGGGCAACCCCGTGAACCAGACGGTCGCGCCGGCGTGCCCCAACACCTCCCAGCGGCGCGCACGGGTCAGCCGCGAGCCCTGCCAGCGCACGTTCGGGCTGCGCCCGGGCATGGCGGCCTGCGCCGGACGCTCGGACAGGCGCCCGAAGACGTCCACCGCCCGCGCCGCGGGTGCCTCGCCGTTGCGCGTCGTGGTGGAATCCACTGTCAGATCGGAGGTCGCCATCGAAATCAGCTTCCGTGCTTGCGATCCAAGGGTACAGGCCCGATCGGAGCAGGCGGGATCATCCGGCCCGTGTAAGGCAATCCTTCACAAGCGCGTAGTGCAGGGCATCTGGCTCAATACAGTTGCGCCTGTGCCCGCTGCCGATCCCGGCCCGCTCCCGTCGCCCGCACAGGCGCCGTCCCGATGCGATCTGGCGATCGTCGGTGGTGGGATCGTGGGGCTGGCGGTGGCGCGCGAGCTGGCCCGGCGTCACCCCCGCGGCTCGGTGTGCGTGCTCGAGCGCGAGAGCGCGGTGGGGACCCATCAGACGGGCCACAACTCGGGGGTGATCCACGCCGGCGTCTACTACGCGCCCGGCTCGCTGAAGGCGCGGCTGTGCGTGCAGGGCGCACGCGAGCTGTATGAGTACTGCGACGCGCACACCATCGCCAGCGAGGCCTGCGGAAAGGTGATCCTCGCCACCGCCCCCGACGAGGTCGAGCGGCTGCAGGAGCTGCAGCGGCGCGGGCGGGCCAACGGCGTGCCGGGCCTGCGCCGCATCGACGCGCGGGGCATCGAAGCGCTCGAGCCGCACGCGCGCGGGATCGCGGGGCTGCATTCGCCGCGCACCGGGATCGTCGACTTCGCCGCGGTCGCGCGCGCTTACGCCCAGGACGTGCTGCATGCGGGCGGCGCGGTCGCGACCGGGTGCGGCGTGGTAGGCATGGAGGTCCTCGGGAGATCGCTGCGCGTGCATCACTCCCGCGGGAGCATCGAGGCCGGGCACGCGATCTTCTGCGCGGGCGCCTGGGCCGATCGGCTGGCCGTGGCGGCGGGCGCCGACCCCGACCCGCGGATCGTGCCGTTCCGCGGCGCCTACCTGCGGCTCGTGCCCGAGCGCAGAGAGCTCGTGCGCGCGCTGATCTACCCCGTCCCCGATCCGTCGCTGCCGTTCCTGGGCGTGCACCTGACGCGACACATCGGCGGCGAGGTCCTGATCGGACCGACGGCGCTGCTGGCGGGGGCACGCGACGGGAACGACCCGCGGCGAGTCAGGCCTGGGGACGTGCTCGACACGCTGGGCTGGCCCGGATCGTGGCGGATGTTCAGAGATCGCTGGCGCGCCGGGCTGACCGAGCTGCGTCACGCCGCCTCGCGCGCCGCGTTCGTGAGCGCCGCCTCGCGCTACGTGCCCGAGCTGCGGGCCACGGACGTCGAGCCTGCGTTCGCCGGCGTTCGCGCCCAGGCGCTCGCACGCGACGGGCGCCTCGTCGATGACTTCGTGTTCTCAGCGACCCCGCGCGCGCTGCACGTGCGCAACGCCCCCTCGCCGGCGGCGAGCGCGTCGCTGGCGATCGCCCGGTACGTCGCCGATCAGGCCGAGCGCGCGTTCGGCCTGGGATGATGGGGAGGAGTTATGGTGGGGCCCTAAAGGAACGTCAGCGTGGCGGGCGAGGTCGAGCGGCGGCAGGTCTCGTACCTCGTCCTTGGTGAGACTGAGCCGGACGCCGTCGGCGTCCACGTCGCTGACGGCGCCGATCGGAATGGCGAGGTCATGCCTGCCCCACAGGTGCCCCTCCTGGAGCAGCACATGCGTCACGTGATGATCGTCGGGATCGATGACAAGTCCCTGAACCCGACCGATGGCGCCATCGCTGGCATGCACATGTTCGCCGCGGCGCACCTCCACCTCTCCCGCCGGCACGCGATCGCCGATGATGACCTGGGGACCGACGGCCATCCCCATGCCACCCACGCCTCCGCCGAGCCCGTAATAGGGCCACGCCAGCGACTGTCCGGCTCCATAGCCCATCTGCTCGCCCGTGTCGGGCAGAAAGTGCGTCTCCTCGGCATCCTCGAGCGCGTCGAACTCCGCCGCACCGCACCGCAGGCGGATCTCCTCGCCCGCCACGTCAACCAGGTCGATCGGGACCAACCGAGCCTGCCCCTGCCGGTGCTTGGGCTCGACGACCAGATGTGTCAGAACACGAGCGACCGGATCGATGACCACGCGAGTCACCTCACCACAGACACCATCGCTGCACGCGACCTCAGCGCCGATGGTGTACTGGACCGTGCCGCTCACACGTTCATCCTACCGCCGGCGGACCGATCGGCTGCGATCAGATCAGCCCGTGCCGGGCGAGAGTGTCGATCACGCGCTGGACCTCTCCCTCGACGCTCTCGCTGCAGGTGTGCAGCACCAGATCGGGGGTGGCCGGGGGCTCGTACGGGGCGCCCACGCCGGTGAGACCATGCAGCTCTCCCGCGCGGGCGCGCGCGTACAGGCCCTTGGGGTCGCGCTGCTCGCATTGCTCCAGGGGGGTGCTGACGAAGACTTCGAGGAAGCGCAGATCGTCCGCGGCGTGCAACTCCGCCGCCACCTGGCGATCGGATGCGTAGGGGCTGACGAGGCTGACCAGCGCGATCGCTCCGAACTCCGCGAACAGCCGCGCCAGGTGCGCGGTGCGACGCACGTTCTCCGCACGCGCGACCTCGTCGAAACCGAGATCGCCGTTCAAGCCATGGCGCAGATTGTCGCCGTCGAGCAAAAATGCCGGGCGCCCAGCGGCCACCAGGCGCTCCTCCACCGCCGTTGCAACCGTCGACTTGCCCGCGCCAGGCAGCCCTGTGAACCAGACCGTCGCTCCGGCGCACCCCAAGGACTCCCAGCGGCGCGCGCGGGTCAGCTTCGATCCCTGCCAGCGCACGTTCGGGCTGCGCTCGGTCTTCTCCCCCCCGCCCGCGGCCCCTTCCAGCTCGGTCTCCGTATCCAGGATCACCCCGGCCGCGACCGTTTCGTTGCTGGCCTCGTCGATCACGATCAGGCCGCCCGTGGGCCGGTTGCGCCGATAGGAGTCGAACACCAGCGGGGAGCCGAGCTCGAGGCGCACCCGCCCAAGATCGTTCAGCTCCAATGTCGCGGCGCGCTCGTCACGATGCAGCGTGTCGACGTCGATGCGATAGCGAACGTCCACCGCGCCGACAGGGACCGTGCGCGTGGTGTGCTTGACCAGATAGCGCCGGCGCGGATCCAGAGGCTGCTCGGACATCCAGCAGATCAGGCTCTCAAAGCTGCCCGAAACGGTCGGCTGGTTCTGCGAGCGCACGATCATGCTGCCACGACCCGCATCGATGTCATCCTCCAAGCGCAACGCAACCGACATCGGCGGGAACGCCTCGGCGAGGGGCCCGTCGAAGGAGTCGATACCTGCCACCCTCGTGCGCTGGCCGCCCGGCAGCACCACAACATCATCGCCCGGGCGCAGGATGCCGCCGGCGACCTGGCCCGCGTACGCGCGGTAGTCGGGAGCGCCGGCACGGACTTGATGCCCGCCCACCCGGATCACCCACTGCACCGGAAAGCGCACGTCGATCAGATTGCGATCGGACGCGATATGAACGTGCTCCAGGTGATATAGCAACGGCGGGCCCTGATACCACCCCATCGCCTCAGAACGCTCCACCACATTGTCCCCCCGCAGCGCCGAGATCGGGATGAACGTCACATCGGAGATCTCCAGGCGCGCCGCGAAGCGATCGAAGTCCTCGACGATCGCGTCAAAAACGCCCTGATCGAAGCCGACCAGGTCCATCTTGTTGACGCACACCACCAGATGCGGGATGCCCAGCAGCGAGGCGATGAACGCGTGGCGCTTGGACTGCGCCAGCACCCCTTTGCGCGCGTCGATCAACACGATCGCCAGATCCGCGGTCGAAGCGCCCGTGACCATGTTGCGCGTGTACTGCTCGTGTCCGGGAGTGTCGGCGATGATGAACCTGCGCCGGTCCGTGGCGAAGTAGCGGTACGCGACGTCGATCGTGATGCCCTGCTCGCGCTCGGCGCGCAACCCGTCGGTCAGCAGCGACAGGTCGAGGAAGTCGTGACCCATCCGCCGGCTGGTCTGCTCGATGTGCTCCAGCTGATCGACCAGCACCTGCTTTGAGTCGTACAGCAGCCGCCCGATCAGCGTGCTCTTGCCGTCATCCACCGAGCCTGCGGTGACCAGGCGCAACAGCTCGATGGAATGCTCGGCCCCACGACTGGAAGGACCGGTCGCCTCTGCCCGGGTCGACTCGAGCAGCTCCTCCTCGGTCGCAAGCGCGACGCCCGGTCCCGCTCCGTTGCCGTCCCCTCCCGCATATGCGTCACGCGTGGTGGCCATCTAGAAGTATCCGGCCTTCTTGCGGTCCTCCATCGCCGCCTCGGACACCCGATCGTCGGCTCTGGTCTCGCCGCGCTCGGTGATGCGTGTCGCGGCGATCTCGCTCACGACTTCGCCGAGCGTGACCGCCTCAGAGCGCACCCCGCCGGTGCAGCTCATATCCCCAACGGTGCGGTAGCGCACCGTCTCTGAGCACACCTCCTCCCCATCGATCAGCTCCACATCCTCACGCCATGCGTACAGCATCCCGTCGCGCTCGAACACCTCGCGCCGATGGGCGAAGTAGATCGAGGGGACCTCCAGGTCCTCCTGGTCGATGTACTCCCACACATCCAGCTCCGTCCAGTTCGACAGCGGGAACACCCGCACGTGCTCGCCTCGGCGGATACGACCGTTGTAGAGGTTCCACAGCTCCGGGCGCTGACTCTTGGGGTCCCATTGGCCGATGTCGTCACGGAAGGACAGGATCCGCTCCTTGGCCCGCGCGCGCTCCTCGTCGCGCCGCGCCCCGCCGAACGCCGCATCGAAGCCGTGCTCTGAGATCGCGTCCAGCAATGTGACCGTCTGCAGTTTGTTGCGCGACGCCCTCGGTCCCCTCTCCTCCACGACCCGGCCGGCATCGATCGAGTCCTGCACGTTCGCCACGATCAGCCGCTCTCCCAGCTCGGCCACGCGCCGGTCGCGGAAGTCGATCACCTCCGGGAAGTTGTGCCCCGTATCGACATGCATCAACGGGAACGGAAACGGACCCGGCCTGAACGCCTTCTCCGCCAGCCGCAGCAGCACGATCGAGTCCTTGCCCCCGCTGAACAGCAGCACCGGGCGCTCCAGCTCCGCCGCCACCTCGCGCATCACGTGTATAGCCTCACTCTCCAGCGCACGCAGATGCGTGAGCGCATAGGCGCCCGAGGACCCGCCCATGGCCGGCCGCCCGAGCAGAGGGGATCGAGACTCCGCCACTCCCAGCATGCCCATCAACGGCGCACGGCCCTGCGGACTTACGGGCTGATAGCTTTATGTCCCGGTCTGCCACACCGATCGTTTCGATCGGTGGACCCTCCACGTAGCATCGCGGCAGCTCTGATGCCAACACCTACGATGGTTCCAGCCCCCCCGCCCAACGGCCTGCTCGCGCCGTCCGGTATGGCCCTGGAGCAGGAGGCGTTCAAGCGCTTCCCCTATAGCCTGATCGTGTTCGATCGCGAGGGGCGCCTGCTCGCGTGCAACCTCGAGGGCGAGCGTCTGATCGAGACGATGGGCCTGAGCGACGTGGAGCTGACGTGCTGCATGCTGCTGGGCTGCCGCTCGCCCGAGAGCGTGCTCGCAGACGTCTGCCTGACCGAGCTCGCGAGCAGCCGCGCAAGCGCGCTGCCGGAGATGCGCGTGGACGTGCCCACGGCCGAGGGCATGCGGGCGATGTGGGTTGTGGCGGCGCCACTGCTGGTCAAGGACGCCTCCCACGTGATCCTTCAGCTGCGTCCCGGCATGACTCAGGACCGGCGCAGGCGCACCGACCCGCACTGGATGAGCGGCCCGCAGCTGCGCATCCGCGTGCTGGGCAGGACCCTCGTCGAATCGGCCGAGGGGCCGATCGGCGGAGACTGGCTGGATCAGCGCACGGGACAGCTGCTGAAGTACCTGATCGCCGAGCGCCACCGCGCCGTCCACATCGACGAGATCGGCGAGAGCATCTGGCCGGGAGCGGACTTCGCGATCGCCGGCAGCGTCCGCTACTACATCCATGCGCTGCGCCGCAAGCTCGAACCCCAGCGGGGCCGGCGCGAACCCTCGACATTCATCGCCTCGAGCTCCGGCAGCTACCGCCTGAACCTCAGCCACATCGAGGTCGACGCCGACGAGTTCGAGACGCATGTGAGCGCCGGCCTGGCCGCGCTCGAGCACGACCCGCAGCTCGCGGCCACGGAGATCGAGCGAGGGCTGATGAGCTACCGGGGCGACTTCCTCGCCGACTCTCCCTACGCCGACTGGGCGATGCTCGAGCGTCACCGCCTGCACGACCTCGCGTGCATGGGGCTGCGCAGCCTCACCAGCATTCGCCTGCAGGCGCGCCTGATCGACAGCGCCGCGCGCTCGCTGGAGCAGCTGGCGACGCTGCAGCCCTACGACGAGGGCGTGCACCGGCAGCTGATGGAGCTTGACATCATGCGCGGGCGCCGCAGCGACGCGGTCCGGCGCTACGAATCGCTGCGGACTAGAATCCGGCGAACATTCGGTCATGACCCAGATTTCACACCAGCCGATCTGGCGAACCCGAAGCCAGAGCCCGAGCCCGAGCCTGCCGGAGGGTCGGTTCGTGACGGTGCGGCTTGAGGGATTCGCGGCCGAGGCGGTCGGCGAGGAAGCCGATCGCTTGGGAGTCTCGGCCGACGAGCTCGTCAACTTCTCGGTGCTCTACTACCTAGCCGACGTCGACAGCGGGCGGATCGCGCGCCAGATCCTCACGAGCCCGCATATCGACGCTGACGGCGACCCCGAATGAAGACCCGGCTGGGAAGCGCTCGACGATCCGGCGCTGCTCGTCAAGCCCCGCCCACGGCCTGCTGCAGTCGCGGACCACGCGAGCCGTTTGTGACCGGTGCCACTCCACGAGTCTCCAGATCCGCCCTCAAGGCACGACGCCCACGATGATGCAACCCATGAATCGAACCCTCCGAGCGACCCGTGCGCTCCGCTATCTCCGGAGGCGAATAGCCCGCAAAATGCCGCAACACCAACACCTCGCGCTGGGCCAGCGGCAGCCTGGAGAGCGCATCGGTCAGATCCCTCATCCTGCCACCGCCAGCGGGATCGCCCCCGCCCTCGTCGCTCGTACGGACCTCCTCCACCGGAACCAGCCGCTGCTGACGGATGTGGTCGACCGCGACATTGCGCGCAACCCGCAGAACCCACGCAAAGAACGGCACCTCGCGCTCCTCGTATTTGCCGATCACTCCAATCAGCTTCGCGAACACCTGCTGCGTGACATCTTCAGCCTCGTGCTCATCGTGAACAATGCTGCGCACGTAACCATGAATGTTGTCCGCATAACGAACATAAAGAAACCCGAGCGCCTCACGATCGCCGGACTGGGCTCGCTTGACCGCGCGTGAGACCAGCTGTATCGAGGCCTGCTCGCTCAGACCCTCCGATCCCGCTCTCCCGGGCGACGCTCCCCGCTCGACCCGATCCCGTGCAAACGCCCGAGACCAACAACATCCGCTCTCCATGATGTCTCCCCTTCCGTGGTTAGAGCAGAAGACAAACGAATCCGTGTTGAGCTGGTGTTTGAAAATAGATTAGAATGGAGTTAGTTATGCGCATTTTGCGCGTTCCGGGCCATTCGGACGCCGCAAAGACCGGCATTCAAAACTTCAGGCCAGTCCACCCGCGAGAGCCGGGGCGCCGGCCGCAGGCCCGGCAGCGCGGTTGCTCCCATTACGCCCAGCACAAAGCCGAGGCCGGTTCCGTCGAGAGTACCCTTCTGCGTCCACAGGCGGTGCGTCCACAGGCGGCGATTCCGCTTACATAGGCCCCGGTAGCGACCGATACCGGAGGGGTGAGTCGCTCCCGCACACCGCTCGCCACCACGATCGCGATCCTCGCCTGCGCATCCGCCGGGGGATCCCTGGACACCGCCGCGGCGGCGCGGCCAGCTGTCGCGGGAGGCGTCGTGGCGGCCCGCAGGACAAGGCTTGCGCTTGCGCGACCCTCCCCCGCCGAGCGCCGGCGCAGCCGGCACAGCACCTGCCTGGCCTCGGCCTCGCGCCGCCGTGCGCGCAGGGCCCACCCCACCTCCACCTGCCGCTCTCGCACGGTGCGCTCCGGCTACTCCCACGCGGCACGCCTCGACGGCTCCCGCTCAGCGAACGAGCGCTCCGGCCGGCATGCGCGGGGCGAGCACCGGCGACACGCTCCCATCCCGCCGGTCACGCCCGCGCCCGCGGGGCCGTCGATCGCGAGCGTGCTGGCGACGCCGTGCGCAAACACCGAACTGACGCCTGAACCCGGCAACCTCGCAACGATCGACACCGCCACCCTGTGCCTGGTCAACCAGGAGCGCGCCCGCAACGGCGAGCAGCCGCTTGCACCCAACGCACAGCTCCAGCAGGCCGCGCAGAGCCACAGCGAAGAAATGGTCGACGACGACTACTTCGCCCACGTCGCGCCGAGCGGCCTGACGCCCGTCGGGCGCATACAGGCCACCGGCTACATCCCCAACTCCGACAAGGTCGGCTACACGATCGGGGAGAACATCGCCTGGGGCACCCTGCAGCTGAGCACGCCGAGCTCGATCGCCGCCGCCTGGATCGCCTCGCCCGAGCACCTGGCGAACATCCTGTACGCCCCCTACCGCGACACCGCCGTCGGCGTCGTGGCCACCGTGCCCGCCTCGCTCGGCGAAGGCGAGTCCGGGGCGATGTACTCGCAGGAGTTCGGCGTCATCGTCGAATGAATGGATGAGAGAGATGCTCGTCTTCTTTGCCCTGATCGCAATCGCCTGGCTGACCGTCGCGGCGCTCTGCTGGGCCGCCTGCGCGATGGCCGCACGCGGGGACGCGGAGTCCTCGCCCGGGGCCCGGACCGGCAGACGCGAGCCCGCGGCCGGCGAGGGACTCATCGTCTGGGAGAGCCTGCCCGAGCTGACCGTCCGGGACGCCAGGCTCACGACTCACGGCGTTCGCTGAGGCGACATCGACCCCCCTCCGTCGAGGGGCGTGCACATCGGAAGCGTGGCTGAGCGAGCGTTCATCGCCTGAACGCATGTCCCGAACATCGGGCCATTGTGGATGCGGGTCCAACCGCTGATCATCCTCGGCGTAAGGAAGGAGCTCACGGCTAGGTCAACCAGGCAGGGGGACGCGACGTGCTGCACAGCGCTGATGTCACGGATGGACAGGCGGGCTTTCGCTGCCGCAAGACGCTCGACGAGTCGCCGCAGGCCACGCGCGAGGTTCGCCTGGCGATCGCTCGCGCCAAGGAGGGCGACCGCGACGCGCTGCGGCTGCTGTATATCCGCTACTCGAACAACGTATACGGCTATGTCCGCAGCATCGTGCGCGACGACAAGGAGGCCGAAGACCTCACCCAGCAGGTCTTCATGAAGCTGATCACGGCCATCGGCAAGTATCAGGACTGCGGCGTGCCGTTCTCTGGCTGGCTCTTGCGGCTGGCGCGCAACGTCGCGCTCGACCACCTGCGCCGCCGGCGCCCGACGCCGACCGAAGAGGTCTTCGACGCCGACACTCACGACGACCACGACGAGGCGCGCGAGCGCGCTCGCGATCTCCACATCGCCCTCCAGACGCTGCCCGACGAGCAGCGCAGCGTGATGATCATGCGCCATGTCGTCGGGCTCTCGCCGCTGGAGATCGCCGAGCACATGGGACGGTCGGAGAGCTCCATTCACGGCCTGCACCATCGCGGGCGCAGAGCCCTCAAGCAGGAGCTCAGCCGGCTCGGCTCTGCGCCGGCGACGAGCGTGAGCGCACCGATGAGCGTGGCATGCTGAGCGCCGCCGCACCCGCGAGCCGGCCTGTGGAGGCGAGCGGGAGCTCGATCCCGCTCACGCGGCTGGACTTCGCCGACCCCGAGCTGCTCGAGGAGCTGATGGGCGCGGTGCGCACAGTCGCCGAGCTGGGCGCGTTCACCCTCGGAGAGCCCGTCGAGTCGTTCGAGCGCGAGTTTGCCGCCTACTGCGAAACCGACTGTGCCATCGGCGTCTCCTCGGGCACCGAGGCGCTCGCGCTGGCGCTGCGCGCCCTGGAGATCGGACCCGGCGACGAGGTGATCGTGCCGACCAACTCGTTCATCGCCACCGCCGAGGCGGTCAGCGCGGTCGGCGCCACGCCGCGCCTGGTGGACGTCGACCCCGACTCGCACCTGATCACCGCGGAGATCGTCGCCGAGAACCTCGGCCCGCGCGTGCGCTGCGTGATTCCGGTGCACCTGTTCGGCGCGACCGTCGAGCTGGACCCGATCCTCGCGCTGACACGCGATGCGGGCGTGCACGTGATCGAGGACGCCTGCCAGGCACACGGAGCGCGCTACCGCGGCCGGCGAGTGGGTTCCTTCGGCGCGTTGGGCTGCTTCAGCTTCTATCCGACCAAGAACCTCGGCGCGTGGGGCGACGGCGGAGCGGTCGTGACCTCCGTCCCCGAGCTGGCCGACCGGGTGCGGCTGCTGCGTGCGCACGGTGAGCGCCCGCGCTACCACCACCGCATGGTCGGCACCACCGCGCGCCTGGACGCGCTGCAGGCCGCCGTGCTGACGCGCAAGCTCATTCGCCTCGATGCCTGGAACGACGCGCGGCGCCGGCTCGGCCAGACGCTGCGCAGCGGGCTTGCAGGGCTCGGGGAGCGCGGATCGGAGAGCTCGGAGATCGAGATCGCCGGCGCGGCGTCCGCGGAGGGAGACCACGTCTATCACCTGTTCGTCGTGCGCAGCGAGCACCGCGACGAGCTGCGTGAGCACCTCTCGCGGTGCGGGGTCGCCTCGGCGATCCACTATCCAACGCCGATCCACCTGACCGAGGCCTACGCCGGGCTCGGCCTGGCGCCGGGAAGCCTGCCGGTCAGCGAGCGACTGGCGCAGCGCATGTGCTCGCTGCCGCTGTTTCCCTCCATGACCTGCGCCGAGCTCGAGCGGGTCGTGGAGGCAATGCTGACCTTTACGCAAAATCCGGCTACGCAAAACCAGGCCGTCCAGGCGCGTTGATCAAGCATATGGCTGGACGCCTGTCAACCCGCTGGGACTCGCCATCCGGCAGCACGCCGCGTCGCGCGCCCGCGGGTGATCCGCGCACGGTATCGACGACTGCAGTCAAGGAGGAGCGCGAGTCATGCTGAACGGAACCAGGAACGGCAGGGAAGCCACGAACGGCGGGGGCGCATCGAACGGCGGGGGCGCATCAAACGGCGGGGGCGCATGGCAGCTGGACGTGCCGCGCAACGGGCGCATCGTGCCTCGCGTGGCGCCGATCGGCGCGGCGATCGTCGGCTGCGGCTACTGGGGTCCCAACCTGGCCCGCAACCTGGCGGAGGCCCCCGAGTTCAGACTGCTCGCGGTGTGCGACCGCGACCACGAGCGGCTGAGCGCGCTCGGGCGCTCCCACCCCGACGCGGCCGCCCTGCAGGACTTCGACGCCGTGCTGTGCGACGACGCCGTGGAGGCGGTGATCGTCGCGACGCCGCCGAAGACCCACCACCCGCTCGCGATGCGGGCGCTCACAGCCGGCAAGCACGTGCTCGTCGAGAAGCCGCTCGCCACCACGCTCGACGACGGGCTCGAGCTGGCCGCGCTGGCGCGGTCCTCAGGGTTGACACTGATGCCGGGACACACGTTCATCTACAGCCCCGCGGTCAACACAGTGCGCGATCTGATCCAGACCGACGTGGTCGGCGACATCCACTTCGTCACCTCCTCGCGGATGAACCTCGGCAAGTATCAGGGCGACGGGGTCGTGTGCGACCTGGCGCCGCACGATCTGTCGATCCTGCTCTACTGGCTCGGCGAGCCGGTGGTCGAGATCGCCGCGTCGGGAAGCTGCGTGTTCAGAGAGGACGTGCCCGAGACGGCGTTCTTGACGCTCACGTTCGCCGGCGGCGCCACGGCCAACGTGCAGCTCTCCTGGCTGGCGCCGCGCAAGGTCCGCCAGATGATCGTCGTCGGCTCAAAGCGCATGGTGCAGTACGACGACACCGCCTCTGACGAGCCGGTGCGCGTCTACGACCGCGGCATGGACGTCGGTCAGCCCTCCAACTTCGGCGAGCACCAGCTCGTCTACCGCACGGGCGACGTGGTGATCCCGCGCGTGCAGCCGCAGGAGCCGCTGCGCTTGGAGCTGCAGGACTTCGCCCACGCGATCCGCACCGGCGAGGAACCCCGCTCGAACATCGCGCTCGGCCTGGACATCGTCGCTGCCGTCGAGATGGCAGCGGCCTCGATGCGCGACAACGGCATGCCGCTGGGGTTTGCCCCGCGCGTCATACCGGCGGCCGCTTAGAGCTCTCCCGCTCAGCGAGAATTGCGGGCGAGTACGGGAGTAAGGGATAGCGCCATGCGTTTGTTTGACGTGCTCAACAAGGGTGTCGTCGTCGTTCCCAACACAACCCGGTGGACGGGACCGTGGCTTGGCGCCACGCGCGCGACGTCGCTGCAGCGAGTGGCGAATCGGGCAATCGTCTGCCACGTGCTCGACGCGCTGGTGCAGGCGGGCGTCGCCGAGGTAGCCGTCGTGGCGCCACGCGACGTGGCTGACGAGGTCGCCGTGTGCATCGACAGCGAGGGACCGGCGGGCATCGAGATCCGCCACCTCGCGCACGAGCTCGGCGAGGACGGCGATGCGCTGCTCGCCGCCGCAGAGTTCGTCGACGACGCTCAGTGCATCCTGCACCGCGCCGACGGTCTGCTGGGGCAACCGCTCGCGCCTTTCGCCGGCTCGCTGAGCAAGGAAGTCCTCGGACGCGTTGCTGCTCGTCCAAGACGACGGCCGCGAGACCAAGCGACTCAGACTGGTGCAGCAGCGACTGCTCAGCGCCACCAAGGACGGCCTCACGCCCGCGCCATCCGGCGTCGCCGGCGTCTGCCTGCTCGGCCCGGGCGCGCTGGCGCGCATGGCGAATCCCGAGCGCTCCGCGCAGATACTCGATTTCACCGCTCTGGCCGGGCAGCTCGCTCGCAATGGTGGGCGCGTTCACACGCGCGTCGTGGACCGCTGGCGCCACTTCGCCGGCGACGCGCTCGACCTGCTCGACATGAACCGCACCGTGCTCGACGCGCTCGACCTCCAGACGACGCTGACCGCATACGACGGCAACCGCTTCGAGGGACCCATCGCCATCCATCCCACGGCGTGCGTGAGCTCAAGCGTCATCATCGGGCCGGTGATGATCGGCGCCGACGCGCTGATCGCCGACTCCTACATCGGCCCGCACACGGCGATCGCCGAGCGCGTTCGCATCGAAGGATCGGAGCTCGAGCGCTCGATCGTGCTCGCCGACGCGAGCGTGCTGCACGTGGGCGGGCGCCTGGTGGCGAGCATCGTGGGCCGGGAGGCGCGCATCTTTCGCGACTTCTCCGTGCCGCGCGCGCTGCGCCTGCAGGTCGGAGACGGGGACGAGGTGGCGCTGTGCTGAGAGGAATGACACAACTGATGGAGCCGGCACGCCTGAGCGATACGGCACGCCTGGGTGATACGGCACGACTGAGGGAGCCGGCACGATGAAGGCCCGGGAGCGGCTGGAGGCGCTCGCTCAGCGCCCACGGATCCTCAAGTACCGAGCGCTCTCGACCTGCACCGGGGTGAGCGGCTCCCCGACCGTCCTGCAGCCGGTGCTGTTTCTCGGTCCCGGCACGATCGCCCTGGGCGAGCATGTCGTGTTCGGCTGGCAGCGCTCGAACGCGTTCTATACCGGTTACTGCCACCTCGAGGCCTCGACGCAGGGCTCGGCGATCGAGATCGGCGACGGCGCGGAGATCAACAACAACGCGTTCATCAAGAGCGAGGGACCCGGTATCCGGATCGGCGCCCGCTCGCTGATCGGCTCGGAAGTGACGATCTACGACAGCGACTTCCACGACCTGCGACCGGACCGCCGCCGCGGCGGGCAGCCGAACATGGCGGCCGTGGAGCTCGGCGAGAACGTGTTCGTCGGCGATCGCGTCCTGATCCTGAAGGGCGTGCGGATCGGCGCGGATTCGGTGATCGGCGCCGGCAGCGTCGTGACCTCCTCGATCCCGGCGGGCGTGATCGCCGCGGGCAATCCCGCGCGGGTCATCGGGGAGGTGCCGGATGGTGGGAAGCTGGCACGCCCGGTAGCTATAGCTTGACTCGGGCACCTGTCAACCTCTGTGGCAGGGAAGTCGATGCACGGACGCCATGCCCACCGCTATGTCGCCGAACTCTTATATAGGCTTGTAGCACTACACCTTTTGGGCTTGTAGCGCTACGCCATATGGTAGTGTACTGCCATGCCGAGCGAGCACAATCCGTTCCACTTCTCTGGGCCGCTGAGCCCGGAGGACATGATCGACCGGCGTTCTGAGGCGCGCGAGCTATTGGCGCTGGCCGAGGGCGGTCACTCGATGCGGCTCCTCGGACCACGCCGGTATGGCAAGACGACGCTACTGGCGAAGGTGCTGGCTGACGCGGATGCGGCGGGCATGGCCACGGCACTGGTCGATTTGGAGGATGTGCTGAGCCTGAGCGGCATCGTCGTGCGGATCGAGCGCGCCTATGCCAAGCGCCTTCGGGGTACGCTGCGGACCCGCGTCGATCGACTCTTCAGCACCTGGAACATCGGGCTTTCACTCGGCGGGCCAGGCTTCAGCGCAACGCTTCAGCGCAATCCGAACGTGAACGTCGAAGCAGTGCTCCTGCGTTTGCTCGATCTGCCTCGTGAACTTCACGAGCGGACGGGTACCCGCGGTCTGATTGTCTTCGACGAGATTCAAGACATCCTAACCGTGGACGGTGCCGATGGGTTACTCCGCAGCGTGATCCAGCATCATCTGAAAGCCGCTTCCTATGCATTCGCGGGATCGGCGCCGGCGACGATGGAACGGCTGTTCGCCGATCCGCGCCATCCGTTGCTCGAGCAGGCGGTATCGAAGACCTTGCCACCGCTTCCTCTGGATGAGGTGGGCGACTACGTGCGGGAGCGTTTCGAGCGCACTGGCCGTGACCCCGGCGACGCGCTTGCAGCCTTGCTGGAGTTCACGCGCGGGCATCCTCAGCGGAGCATGCTGCTCGCCCACTTTCTTTGGGAGAAGACGCACCGCGGCTATGCCGCGGATGAGACGCAGTGGACCCAGGCACGCGACGATGCGCTCAAGCAGGCCTCGGGATACCTGGCGGCAACGTGGCGGGGTTGGGCGACGAACGAGCGACGTGTCGCGCTCGCGCTTGCAAGCACGCCCGGCGGCCCGTACACCTCTGCCGCTCAAGCGCAGGTCGGCATCAAGAAGTCCAGCGTTCGCTACGCGCTGCAGAGACTCACAAATCGCGCCGACGTGATCATGGGCGACAGTCCGCCTGTTCTCACCGACCCACTGCTCGAACTCTGGCTTCAGCGCCATGCCCCCATGTAGCCGGGTTGGGGAAGGGTCAGAAATCGACCACAGACTGGGCATATAATGACGAGCTGACGGATGGCTGACCATGGAAGGAGCCGACGGCCGCCAGGCCGCCGGCACCGACGCAGTCCTCTCACGACGGAAAGCGAAGTGCACTTTTTCTAAATCCACTTTGCTTGACAAGGGAGCCGTCGGGCCTCAGCTCGAGAACCGCACGCGCGCCGCCGCCAAGCGCCGCCTCGCTCCGCGGAATTGCAAGCTCCCCGGCAGGATGCGCGCCAGAATCGAGCGCTGGCTTCGCCACGTCGCCGGAAAGCAGAAGCGCAGGGTCAGCAGGTAGGGAGGCACGGCGACGAGCCCGAGCGCGGCCAGCCAGAGGGCCGCCGGGGTGTGGATGGCCGTCAGGGCGAAGCTCACCGGCAGCGCGATCACGACGAGTCCCAAACAGGATATGAACGCCGGTGCGATGTCATCCCACAGACGGCGCAGCGGACGTTCGGCCGATCCGCTCAGCATCAGGACGTAGGCGACGACTAGGAACAGCGTGTGGACGACCGCGGCATCGATCGCGACGACGACGATCCCGAACCGCACGACCAGCAGCACCGTGAGCCCGTACACGACGAAGTGCGCCATCCCGTAGCCGAGCAGCGCTCGCGCACGGCCGGTCGCCATCAGCACCGTTCCGACGGCGTCGATCACGAGGGTCGAGGCTCCGCCCAGCGCGAGGATCTGCACCGGCACGACCGCTGGCGTCCAGCGAGCGCCGAACAGGAACGGCACGAGCACCGGTGCCCCGATCGCCAGCAGCACCAGCAGCGGGAACAGCACGATCGTCAACAGCCGCACCATCTGGCGATACAGCTTGGTCAGCTCGGCCGAGCTCGCGCGTGCGCGCCAGCACGGGGAAGCCCACCTGGGCCATCACCACCGCTGACCTTGCTCTGGTATTCGACCGCGAGGGTGTAGGCGCGGAAGTAGAAGCCGGTCTGCAACGCGCCCAGACGCGCACCGATGATCGCGTAGTCGACGTTGCTGAACCCGACCCAGCTGACCGAGGCCAGCGACACGGGCAGGCCGTAGCCAAGCAGCTCGCGCGCGGCGGCGCGCTGCAGGCGCGGGAGTGGCGGGGGCGCGCTGATCCACGCAGCGACCGCAGTTGCGAGCGATCCGGCGAGCACGCCGAGCACCAGCGCCTCGCCGCTCAGACCGATCAGCGCCAGGCCGATGCAGACGGCGGCGCGCACGATGGTGCTGAGCACTTCGATCTCGCTCAGCCGCCGGAACGCCATTCGCCGGCGCAGGGTCGCCATCGGCACGGTGCTGAGTGCCGAGATCAGGCACAGCGGCGCCATCAGCCGGACGAACAGCGCCGTGCGCGCACCGAAGATCGGGGTGACGATCAGGATGGCGGCAACCAGCGTCAGCGCGGTCAGCGCGAGACCCGCGAGCAGCCCCAGAGCCATACCCGTCTGCTGGTGCTCGCGGTCGACCGTCTTACGCTGCACGAGCGCGCTGCCGAGCCCCGCGGCAACGATCAGATACGCCACTTCCTGGGCTATGAGCGCGATCGCGTAGCGGCCGAATTCCGCTGGCACGATCAGGCGCGCCAGGACCACTATCGAGCCCAACTGGATGACCTCGACGGTGGGGCGGGAGATCGCCGACCAGCGGACGCCGTGCGCAGCGGCCTCGCGCAGGTGCTCTTCTGACACTGATCCCTCTGTCACGGAGTCCTCTGGCGCTGAGCCCCCTGACACCGAGCCTTCTTTCACTGAGTCCTCTGACGCCGAGTCATCTGTCGCCTCGCGCGGGCTCTCCGATGACACTGGGTCCTCTGTCATTATTGGTCTTCCGCCCGGGCGCAGGATGATTGATGGCAGACCAGTCGCCCGCTGCTCAGCCTGGGCACATCCGGCTGTGCGCCCCCACGCCGACGCGATGATCGACCTTCATCGCGAAGGCACCGAGACCAACGCGCGCTTGATCGAGACCAGACTATCGGCAAGCGGGCGGCGATATCGATCGGGAGCCGACAGCACCAGCACCCACCCCAGCACGCGCAGCGTCGGGCGATGGCGCAACGAGGATACGAACGCCGCCCGAGCCTCGCGCGAGCGATCTTCATCGCTGAGCACCCGCCCGATGTTGGATAGGTCGCGCGCCAGCATCTTTCCAACCAGACGCGAGTCGTGGACCAGGCCGGAATGCCAGTCATGCAGCATGTACTCCCGCCTGTGCATCCGCAGCAGACCGCTCGAGACCTGCTCGGCATGAGCCCGGTAGCGGACGAGCATCGCGAGGGTCATAGAACGACACCGCACCGGCTGTCAGCGCACGCAGCCAGTAGTCATAGTCCTCGCACGGCGCCGCCCGATCCTCGAACGGCCCCAGCCGCTCGAACAGGCTGCGCCGGATCAGCGTCGAGGAAGTGCACACGCTGTTTGCGCAGTACAGCCTCCACGCGAGGACTCGCGGCTCCAGCAGGCCGGCGCCCGGATAGGGGGCGCGGGGTCCCTCGGCAAGCCCGAAGAACCGAGCGCCGGTGAACGCGAAATCGATCTCGGGATGATCAAGCAGCGCCTGGGCCTGGCGCTCGAGCTTGTCCGCCTCCCAAACGTCGTCGGCGTCGCAGGTCGCGATGTAGTCACCGCAGGCCTCACCGAAACCCCGATTGAATGCGCCGGCGTACCCACTGTTGGCCTGTCTGACCACGCGGATATCGCCCCCGAACCGCTTCAGCTCATCCGGCGTGCCATCGGTCGAGCCATCGTCGATGACGAGGACCTCATCCGGAGGGCGTGTCTGGGAGAGGATGGCTGTCAGGGACTCACCGATGTACTCCTCGGCGTTGTGGACCCTCACCATCGCGGTGATCGTCGGAGCTTTCATGACAACGATGGATGCCGCCCGCCGCGCAGGCCGTCGAGGGCACGGCTGGCGCCTGTCAGCTTCAAGCCCACCCGCTCTCGCACGCCCGCGGGCAAGCCCAGGACCACGACCCACACCAGCGCCCGCGCATTTGCGACGAAGGCGATGTCGCCGAGCCCGTATCGCAGCGACCGGCGAAATGCCCGCCGGGCCCCGCGCGGATCGCCCTCGTCGACCAGTCTGCGCCCAGTCCTGAACAGCTGATCCGCGATCGCGCGGCCGGTCACATCCGCCGCATACCAGCTACGCACCTGGGCGGCGCACTCGTCCATCCAGGCGGTCTCGCCGGGTGAGGTTGCTCTCGTGCTGGCGCTAGCTGCGCCAGCGGACGCGGGTCGAAGTAGAAGCGGGCGCCGGCGCGCAGGCAGCGGAACCAGTACTCGTAGTCGTCGTCGCCGAAGTCCTCGATGAACGGCCCGAGACGCTCAAACAGCGAGCGGCGGATGAGCGACCGACGGTGCGCACACGCAGTTCACAGGCGGAACAGTGCGTCCCTGAAGGCGTCGCTGTCGAGCAGGCCGACATCCGGCGGGCCGGGAGTGCTCGGCCTCGATGCGCGCCGAACAACTTCGCGTGCCCGAACAGGACGTCCGCCTCGGGATGGGCGTGCGATTGCCTGCGCCTGCCACTCGAGCTTGCGCGGCTCCCAGATGTCGTCGGCACCGCACATCGCGACGAAGTCGCCGCGCGCCTCCGCGAAGGCGCGTGTTGAATGCCGCCGGGCAGCCGCCGTTGGGCTGGCGCACGACGCGAATCCTGTCGGCGAACCGCTCGAGCTCGCCTGCGGTGCCATCGGTGGAGCCGTCATCGACGACCACGACCTCGTCGGGCGGGCGCGTCTGGCCGAGGATCGACTCCAGCGCCTCGGCGATCCACTCCTCGGCCTGGTAGGCCGCTACGACGGCCGAGATGGACGGTCTGACTGCGGTGGCATGCCGCTAAATCAACGAACCGTCCCGCGCGATTCTCCCGTCCTCGCGGCGGCTCTCGTCGGGTCTGGCGCGGGCGAGGGTGTATCCCGCGCGGAAAATCGGCGGGTCAGCGGGCCGTTGACTGGACATGGGTGTCATCACCATGCGCGATGAACGCGCGCTCATCACCGGCGGCGCGGGCGCCGTCGGCTCGAACATCGCCGACCAGCTCGTGCGGGCCGGCGCACGGGAGATCGTCGTGCTCGACAACTTCGTGCGCGGCCGGCGCGAGAACCTCGCCTGGGCGCTGGCCAACGGGCCCGTCCGGCTGGTCGAGGGCGACATCCGCGATCGCGAGCTGGTCGCCGAGCTGACCCGCGGCATCGACGTCGTCTTCCACCAGGCGGCCCTGCGGATCACCCAGTGCGCCGAGGAACCGCGCCTGGCCCTCGAGGTGATGGTCGACGGGACCTACAACGTGATCGAGGCGGCCCTGCACGAGGGCGTGCGCCGGATCGTGGCCGCGTCCTCGGCCTCGGTGTACGGCCTCGCGGAGGAGTTCCCCACCGACGAGACCCACCACCCCTACGCCAACGACACGCTCTACGGGGCCGCCAAGACCTTCAACGAGGGCCTGCTGCGCAGCTTCCACGCGATGGCAGGAGCTCGACTACGTCGCGCTGCGCTACTTCAACGTGTACGGCCCGCGGATGGACATCCACGGCGTCTACACCGAGGTGCTCGTGCGCTGGATGGAGCGGATCGAGGCAGGCGATTCGCCGCTGATCCTCGGCGACGGCTCGCAGACGATGGACTTCGTCTACATCGAGGACGTCGCCCGCGCCAACCTGCTCGCCGCGACGCACCGACTCCACCGACGTGGTCTTCAACGTCGCCAGCGGCATCGAGACGAGCCTGCTGGAGCTCGCCAACCTGCTGATCGAGGTGATGGGCTCGGACGTGGCGATCGAATTCGGACCCGAGCGCTCGGTCAACAAGGTCCCACGACGGCTCGCCGACACGAAGCTCGCGCACGAGCTGCTGGGCTTCGACGCCGAGGTCGATCTCGAGGAGGGCCTGCGGCGGCTGGTCGACTGGTGGCGCGCCGAACGCGCAAACGGCACCGCGCCGGCCGCCCTCGCCGCTGCCACTGCGTCATGAGCGACCCCATGACCCGTCACGTCATGCACGACTTTATGACTCCTCACGCCATGAGCGACCCCACAACTCAACCCACGCCACAGGCCGCCCAATGAGCGAGATCCCGATTACGCGCCCGCACTTCACCGGCGAGGAGGGTGCCGCGGTGGCCGAGGCGATCGCCTCGGGCTGGGTCTCCCAGGGGCCGCGCGTGCGGCAGTTCGAGGAGCAGTTCGCGGCTCGCATGGGCGCTGCGGATGCAGTCGCCACGACGAGTTGCACCACGGCCCTGGCCCTGGCGCTGCACGTCTCGGGCGTGGGACCGGGCGACGAGGTGATCGTACCCTCGCTGTCGTTCATCGCCACCGCCAACGCCGTCTGGCACTGCGGCGCCCAGCCCGTCTTCGCCGACATCGACCCGCGTACCTACAACCTCGACGCGGCTGCAGCCGCGCGCGCGATCACCGCCCGCACGAAGGCGATCATGCCGGTCCACCAGGTCGGGCTGCCCGCCGACATGGACGCGTTCTTTGCCATCGCCGAGCGCCACGGCGTCGCGATCGTCGAGGATGCCGCCTGCGCGATCGGCGCCACCTACAAGGATCGGCCGATCGGCTCGCTGCCCTCGCCGGCCTGCTTCTCGCTGCACCCCCGCAAGGTCATCACGACCGGCGAGGGCGGCATGATCACCGTCCAGGACCCAGCTGTGGCAGACCGGCTGCGCAGGCTGCGCGCGCACGGCATGGACACCTCCGACCTGGCCCGCCACACGGCCACAGATGTGGTGATCGAGACCTACCCCGAACGCGGCTTCAACTTCCGCATGACCGACATGCAGGCCGCGCTCGGGCTGTGCCAGCTGCGCGAGCTCGACTGGATCCTCGAGCGCCGCCGGGTGCTGGCGGAGCGCTACAACGAGGCGCTCGATCGAGTCCCGCACATCCAGACGCCTCATGACCCGCCGTATGCGCAGCGCACCTGGCAGTCCTACTGTGTGCGCATCGCTCCCGGCGCCCCCCTCGGGCGAACCGACATGATGCGCAGCCTGCTGCACGATGGGATCGCCACCCGCCGCGGCGTGATGGCGATCCACGAGGAAGCCTCCTACGCCCGCGAGTCCGGGCTCGGCCGCGGCACGGCCCTGCCCCACACCGAGGCGGCGACCCGCGAGACCATGATGCTGCCGCTGTTCCCCGATCTGACCGAGGCGCAGCAGGACTGTGTGATCGACTCTCTGGCAGAGGCCCTGCATGTACGCGCCGCGTGAGAATTTGTTCGCGGACGCTCGCAAAACCGGCCTGCCGACGGTCGTTTCTTCTGGTATGCCGGCCAGCGCAATAGACGAGCGCGCCGCATCGCCCCGCAGCGAGATCGACACGCGCCCGGCGCGCCCGACACAGTCGCGCCCGGCGCTGCCACGCACCGCGCCGCGACACTCAGATCGGCTGCTGGACGCCGGCTGCCGGGCGCTGGACATCGTCGGCTCGGCGATCCTGCTCCTCCTCCTCGCGCCCCTGCTCCTGGTTATCGCGATCGCGATCAGGCTCGACTCACGCGGTCCCGCGTTCTTTCGCCAGCAGCGCATCGGGCGCGACCTCAGGCCGTTCACGGTCAACAAGTTCCGCACCATGTATGACGGCGTCGCGCACGACCAGCACCGCGAGTTCGTGACCGACCTCATCAGCGGTGAGACCCCCAAGCCGCAGGCGCCCGGTCCCCGCTACAAGATGACCAGGGATCCGCGCGTCACGCGCTGCGGTCGCCTGCTGCGGCGCTCGAGCCTCGATGAGCTGCCGCAGCTGTGGAACGTGCTGCGCGGGGAGATGTCGCTCGTCGGGCCGCGGCCTCCGATTCCCTACGAGGTGGAGCAGTACCCGCCGCACTGGTTCGCCCGCTTCGAGGTCAAGCCAGGAGTGACGGGGCTGTGGCAGGTCAGCGGTCGCTCGAACGTGACGCTCGAGGAGATGGTGCGGCTCGACGTCGACTACATCCGCCGCCGCTCGCTGTGGCTGAACATCGCGCTCATCATACGCACCGTGCCTGCGGTGCTCAGCACGAAGGGAGCGTGGTGAGTGTGGTGAAACACATGCGCGCGATCCGTCTCAAGCGAGCACAACCAGAGACCGGCGGGCCCACGCCCGCGCGCGCGGCCGGCAGGCTCAGCCTGCTCGCGCCCTTGGTTGTGGCGAGCGCCTTCCTGCTCTCGCCGGTCACCGCCGCGACTGCGGCGGCGGAATCCGAAGACAACTGCGCTTCAGCTGCCAACCCGATCGTGTGCGAGAACGCGCTGCCCGGCGATCCCGAAAGCAAGTGGCAGATCAACGGGATTGGCGATACGACGATTCAGGGCTTTGCCACCTCGATGAGCGTGAACGTGGATGAAACGGAGCATTTCAAGATCGACACCCCCGCTAGCTCCTATAAAATCGAAATCTTGCGGCTGGGCTATTACGGCGGGGATGGCGCCCGCCTGGTCACGTCGATAACGCCGACCGCGAAACTGCCGCAGACCCAGCCGGCGTGCCTGAAGGAAGCCTCGACCGGGCTGATCGACTGCGGCAACTGGGGGGTCTCGGCGCAGTGGGCCGTACCGAGCAGCGCCGTCTCGGGGGTCTATCTTGCCCTGCTCACGCGCGGAGATACGGGCGGGAAAAGTCAAATCATCTTCGTCGTGCGCAACGACGCGAGCCATTCGAAGATCCTGCTGCAGACCTCCGACGCCACCTGGGAGGCCTACAACGCCTACGGCGGCAACAGCCTGTACACGTGCACCGTCTCCTGCCCATCTGGTGAACCCAAAGCCTACAAGGGCGCTTACGCCGTGTCCTACAACCGGCCCTTCGACGGAGCGCTCAACACCGACGGCGGCGCGTCCTATCTCTGGTATGCCGAATACCAGATGATGCGCTGGCTGGAAGAGAACGGCTACGACGTCAGCTACACAAGTCAGGGTGAGGTCGACCAGGATGGCGCGCTGCTGAAGAACCACCAGATCTTCATGTCCAGCGGCCACGACGAGTACTGGTCGGCGGGCCAGCGCGCGAACGTGGAAGCCGCGCGCGAAGCCGGCGTCAACCTCGCGTTCTTCAGCGCCAACGAGCTGTTCTGGAAGACGCGCTGGGGGCCGAGCATCGACGGCACGGAAACGCCCTACCGGACGCTGACGACCTACAAGGAGACGCACTTCGAAGGGCCGACAGATCCGAAGGACCCCCCGACGTGGACGGGAGCGTGGCGCGATCCACGCAGCCCGCACGCCGACGGCGGCAAGCCGGAGAATGCCCTCTCGGGACAGCAGTTCGAGGTGAACTCCGGCTCGTCTGAAATCACCGTGCCCGTCGCAGTACAGCAAGCTGCGGATGTGGCGCAACACGGCCGTGGCCAGCCTCAAATCCGGGCAGACGCTGACGCTCGCCCCCGAAGCCGACACGCTCGGCTACGAGTGGGACGTGGACGTCGACAACGGCTTCCGGCCCGCCGGCGAGTTCGATCTCTCCTCGACGACCGTCGGCGAACTGCAGGCATTCACCGACTACGGCACCGTCCTCAACAATAACGCCACCGCCACCCACCACCTCACCCTCTACCGGGCGCGCAGCGGCGCGCTGGTGTTCGGCGCCGGCACCGTGCAGTGGTCCTGGGGTCTTGAAAACGAAAACGAGTGGAACGTGTTCGCCACCGACCCCGGCGCACCCCCGCCCGACCCCAACGTGGAGCAGTTCACGGTCAACCTGCTCGCCGAAATGGGCGCCCAGCCGGGCTCGCTGGTCAAAGGGCTGGTGGCCGCCACGCAGTCCGCCGACACCACCCCGCCGACCTCGACGATCACCTCGCCGACGCAGGAAGCAACGCTTCAGGACGGCAACCAGGTGACGATCGCCGGCACGGCCGTCGACGCCGGCGGCGGAGTCGTGGCCGGGGTGGAAGTCTCCACCGACAACGGCGCTACGTGGCATCCGGCGACGCTTACGACACCCGTGGAACAGTCGGTCAAATGGTCCTACACGTGGGGGGTCAACGACTATCCCGCGACGACGATCAAGTCGCGCGCGGTCGACGACAGCTCGAACTTGGAGACACCCTCGGCCGGCGTTCAGGTCAAAGTTTCCTGCCCCTGCTCGATCTGGGGCTCGGCCATCACGCCGCCGACCCCCGACTCCGGCGATACGGGGCCGGTCGAGCTCGGCATGAAGTTCACCACGGAAACGTTCGGCACGGTGACCGGCGTGCGCTTCTACAAGTCGGCGGCCAACACCGGCACGCACACCGGCAGCCTGTGGAGCTCGACCGGCGAACGGCTCGCGACAGCTACGTTCACGGGCGAAACGGCATCGGGATGGCAGCAGGTCAACTTCTCGACACCCGTCGCGGTCCTCCCGAACACCACCTACATCGTCTCCTACTTCACTCCCTCCGGTCACTACGCCGACTCGCCCTACTACTTCTACACCCCGTCACCGACGGGCGGCAACATCCTGAACAGCCCACCCCTGCACGCGGTCTCGGCCAGCGCCGAACCTGTGGGCGGGTCGTTCGTCTCGGCCAACAGCCTGTATGCCTACAGCTCCACGAGCACGTTCCCGGGCAGCAGCTACGAGGGCAGCAACTACTGGGTGGACCCGGTATTCACGCCTGCCTCCACGCCGGGCCAGGTCACGAACGTCAGCGCGACCGCGGGCAGCGGGTCCGCGAGCCTGACGTGGAGCGCACCCTCCAGCGGCGGCGCGCCAACCAAGTACACGATTACCCCCTACATCGGCTCTGAAGCACAGGCGACCACAACCGTCACGGGCACCCCGCCGGCCACCAGCGCGACCATCTCGGGCTCAGCAACGGCACGAGCTACACCTTCACGGTGCAGGCGTCCAACCCCAACGGCTCCGGGCCCGTCTCCGAACGCTCAAACGCCGTCACACCGACAACCGGGGCACCCACGCTCGATACGATCTTTGGCACCGCTACGCCGAGCAAGGTCGATTCCGGGGACACCTCTCCGGTCGAGCTCGGCGTGAAGTTCGACTCGGAAGTCTCAGGCAACATCACCGGCATCCGCTTCTACAAGGCCGTCACCAACACCGGCACCCACATCGGCAGCCTCTGGAGCACCAGCGGCACACTGCTCGCCTCCGCCACCTTCACCGGCGAGAGCGCCTCCGGCTGGCAACAGGTCAACTTCTCCTCCCCCGTCGCGATCACCGCCAACACCACCTATGTGGCCGCCTACCTCGCGCCCAACGGGCACTACTCCGACACCCCCGCCGCGTTCGCCTCTGCCGGTGTCAGCAACCCACCGCTCGCGGCCCTCGCCAACGGGGTCAGCGCCGACGGCGTCTACGCCTACAGCGCCATCAGCACATTCCCATCCAACAGCTACAACGCCACCAACTACTGGGCTGATGTCGAGTTCGAACCCGCCGCACCCCCCACCGCGCCCGGCCAGGTCACGGACGTCACGGCAACCGCCGGTGCGGGGTCGGCGAGCCTGACGTGGAACGCGCCATCAACCGGCGGTCCGGTCACCAAGTACACAATCGCCCCCTACATCGGCTCTGAAGCACAACCCACCACGACAATCACCGGCATCCCGCCGGCCACCAACACAACCATCAGCGGGCTCACCCCCGGCACCAGCTACACCTTCACGGTCACCGCCTCCAACTCCGCAGGCTCCGGGCCGGCCTCAGAACCCTCAAACGCCGTCACGCCGACGGCCACCGCGCCGGCTGCGGACACGATCTTCGGCTCCGCCACACCGGCGACGATCGACTCAGGCGATACCTCCTCGGTCGAGCTCGGCGTGAAGTTCGACTCCGAAGTCTCAGGCACCGTCACCGGCATCCGCTTCTACAAGGCCACAACCAACACCGGCACCCACATCGGCAGCCTCTGGAGCACCAGCGGCACACTCCTCGCCTCCGCCACCTTCACCGGCGAGAGCGCCTCCGGCTGGCAACAGGTCAACTTCTCCACACCCGTCGCGATCAACGCCAACACCACCTATGTGGCGGCCTACCTAGCGCCCAAAGGCCACTACTCCTATACCGCCGCCGGACTGGCGAGCGGCGTCAGCAACCCACCGCTCGCGGCCCTCGCCAACGGGGTTAGCGCAGACGGCGTCTACGCCTACAGCGCCACGAGCACCTTCCCATCCAATAGCTACAACGCCACCAACTACTGGGTGGACGTCAACTTCGAACCGGCCGCCCCGACCAGCCCCGGCCAGGTCACCAACGTCACCGCAACCGCGGGCAACGGGTCGGCGAGCCTGACGTGGAACGTGCCATCCAGCGGCGGAGCGCCCACCAAGTACACGATCACCCCCTACACCGGCACAACCGCACAACCCACAACAACCATCACGGGCACTCCACCAGCGACCAGCGCGACGATCACCGGGCTGACCAACGGCACCGCCTACACGTTCACCGTGACCGCCTCCAACTCGGTCGGCTCGGGAGCGGCCTCAGCACCCTCGAACACCGTCACACCGACATCCGCGACTACGACGCCCGATACGATCTTCGGCTCCATCACGCCGGCGACGATCGACTCTGGGGACGGCTCCTCGGTCGAGCTCGGCGTGAAGTTCAGCTCCAAAGTCGCCGGCAACATCACCGGCATCCGCTTCTACAAGGCAAGCACCAACACAGGTACTCACATCGGCAGCATCTGGAGTACCGACGGAACACTGCTCGCCTCCGCCACCTTCACCGGCGAGAGCGCCTCCGGCTGGCAGCAGGTCAACTTCTCCTCCCCCGTTCCCATCGCCGCCAACACGACATATGTGGCCGCCTACCTCGCGCCCAACGGGCACTACTCCGACACCCCCGCCGCGTTCGCCTCTGCCGGTGTCAGCAACCCACCGCTCGCGGCCCTCGCCAACGGGGTCAGCGCCGACGGCGTCTACGCCTACAGCGCCATCAGCACATTCCCATCCAACAGCTACAACGCCACCAACTACTGGGTTGACGTCAACTTCGAACCCAGCACGTGATGTCCATTCTCTTCAAGCCCGGCGTCAAGCCGCTCTGCGTCATCCCGCTCGTGCTCGCGGCTGCGCTCCTCGCGGCGTGCGGCAGCTCGTCCTCGACACCCTCCGCCACCACGAGCACCGCTCAGACCGCGGCCATCAGATCCAGGGCCCACCGAACCACACAAGCTCATCCCGAGCCGGTCACCAACGGAGTCCTCACGCAGCGACCGCGGCACGGAACGGGCGGCGCTGAAATCAACGACGACAATCCCGGTCGCGCGGATGTCGGCGGCCAACCCGCCGCCGGTCGAGATCCATGCACGCTCGTATCCAAGGCGCAGGCCCAGGCCATCGTCGGCAAGCCGATCGACACCCCAATGGAGGCCCCACTCGGGCCGACCTGCATCTACCGGCCGGTGGGCGCCAAGAGCTTCATCACGGTGACCGTCGAGTCGGCCAACTTCGCCGCCCTCAGCGCCCACATCCACAATCGCACACGGCTCGACGTCAGCGGTCACACAGCCTATTGCGGCACCTACGGACAGCCCACGGCGTTCGTCCCGCTCGCCAGCGGGCGCGTTCTAACCATCACAGCGCCCTGTGCGATCGGCGCCCAGTTCGCCGCCACGGCCCTGCCGCGACTCAACACCTGAGGCCTTGTTCATGTAGCATCAGGCACGTTGCATTTGGGAGCTACTACGCTAAGGAGAGCGGACGTGAACAGACGAGAGCATCGTTCCACGATGGCTTTGATGGTGATTGTTGTGCTGGGTTTGCTACTTCCCGCCAGCGCCGTGGCCGCGGCTCCGGATACGATCTTCGGCTCCACCACGCCGGTGACGATCGACTCTGGGGACGGAAACTCGGTCGTGCTCGGCGTGAAGTTCAGCTCCGAAGTCTCCGGCAGCGTCACCGGCGTCCGCTTCTACAAGGCCACCACCAACACCGGCACCCACATCGGCAGCCTCTGGACCACCGGCGGAACACTCCTCGCCTCCGCCACCTTCACCGGCGAAACAGCCTCCGGCTGGCAACAGGTCAGCTTCTCAAAACCTATGGCGATCGCCGCGCACACGACCTACATCGCCGCCTACCTGGCGCCCAAAGGCCACTACTCCGACACCTCCTCCGGATTCGCCTCGGCCGGTGTCAGCAACCCGCCGCTCGCCGCGCTCGCCAACTCCGTCAGCGCCGACGGCGTCTATGCCTACAGCAAAGCAAGCACATTCCCCAGCAGCACCTATAAAGCGACGAACTACTGGGTGGATGTCGAGTTCGAACCCGCCACGCCCCCCGCCCTGCCAGGCCAAGTCACCAATGTCATTGCGACCGCCGGCGCCGGATCGGCAAGCCTGAAATGGAATGCGCCAGCAAGCGGCGGAGCGCCAACCCAGTACACGATCACCCCCTACGTCGGCACAGCCGCACAATCCACAACAACCATCACCGGTGGTCCGCCCGCGACCAATGCCACCGTCACCGGACTGACCGCCGGTACCAGCTACACATTTACTGTCACCGCAGCCAACTCGGCCGGCTCTGGGCCGGTCTCCGAACACTCAAACGCCGTGACGCCCTCCGCCGCGCCGATCGCCTATCCAGACCTGCAGGTGCTCATGCCCACTGGAGACATCGCGATCGAGCACTCGGGCAGCACGAGGACGCTCGAGTTCACGCACATCACCGAGAACGCGGGCGCCGGTCCGTTTGAGATCCGCCCGATCTATAACGAAAAAACGGGCATCTCCCAGGGCTACCAGGCGCTCTATACGATGCCCAGCCCGGGGGTGTGGAAGTTCGCCTACACCGTCCCGATCGTCGGGCCGATGATCTGGACCCCGCCAAGCGACTACAACTTCCCGCTGGACAAGTTCCGGCTCTACAATGTCGCCTCCGGGGGCGGGCTCGGCAGCCTCGTGGAAACGAGCCCCAAGGACCTGTTCTGCATGACCTCCGACACCTACGTCGGCGGGGTGCCCAACACACCGGCCAACAACGAATACCCCGGCGACCCCGGCTGCCTGTCGCCCGAAGGCAAGCTCGGCCTGAGCGTCGGCTGGGGCGACCAGTACGAAGCCACCGACGGCGGCGAGGGCATCCCGATCTCGAGCATCCCAAACGGGACCTACTGGCTGCGTGGCGAGGTCGACCACTACCACTACTTCGAGGAGTCGAACACCGCCAACAACATCACCGACACCAAGCTGCAGATCGAAGGCAACACCGTCAAAGTGCTCGAACAGACACACCCCGAATCGACCCCGCCGACCGTGACGCTCTCCAGCCCGGCCGCGGAATCCACCGTCTCCGGGACGACGACGCTCACCGCCACCGCCAGCGGCCCGGCGCCGATCTCCTCGGTCCAGTTCCTGCTCGATGGCCAGCCGATCGGCGCGCCCGTCAGCACGCCGCCCTACACGCTCAGCTGGTCGTTTGCGAGCACGCCACCCGGCAAGCATTTCCTCAGCGCCCAGGCAACCGACGGCAACGGGTTCGCCGGCACCGCCCCCGACACGCCGGTGACGGTCAAGGAAGGCTCGGGCAAAGAAGGCCCGCCGGACACCGAACCCCCGACCGTCTCGATCGTCAACCCAGTGGCCGGCGCAACGGTCTCCGGCACGAGACAGGTGAGCGCCACGGCAAGCGACAACGTCGCGGTCGCCTCGGTGCAGTTCTACCTCGACGGCAAACCGCTGGGCGCGCCGGTGAGCACGCCGCCGTACGCCGTCAGCTGGAACACGACCGAAGCGAGCAACGCCGGCCATACCCTCACGGCCACAGCAACCGACACATCGGGCAACGTCGGCGCCTCCGCTCCGGTCAGCGTGACCGTGCAGAACCCGGCCGAAGAAAGCCCGTGCTTCGTCGTGGACGCCACCGTCAGCGTCAACGGTCACGGCGCCGTGACGACACAGAGCTTCACCAACGCCGAAGCCGGCGAGCAGCTGTTCGCGTTTGTGTCCTCCGACGGGCCGGCAGGCGCCGGCAAGCAGTCGGCGACGGTCACCGGCGCGGGGCTCACCTGGAAGCTCCTCAAGCGCGCCAACTCCCAATCGGGCGACGCCGAGATCTGGACGGCCACGGCGGCCAGCCAGCTCAGCAACGTGACCGTCACCTCCACCCCGGCGGCGGGCGGCTATGACCAGTCGCTCACCGTGATCTCGGTGCAGATGTCCGATGGCATAGGCGCCACGGCAGCCGCCGGCGCGGCGAGCGGCGCGCCGAGCGTCTCGCTGAAGACGACCGAAGAAGGGTCGCTCGTGTACGCGGTCGGCAACGACTGGGACACCGCCACAGCGCGCACGCTCGGCTCCAATCAGGTGATGCTGCGCCAGTATCTGGACACGAAAACCGGTGACACGTTCTGGTCGCAGTTCGACGGCGCCGTCACCGGCCCCGTCGGCGAGACCGTCACGCTCAACGACACGGCTCCGACGACCGATCAGTGGAATATGGCAGCCGTCGAGATCCTCGGCGACGGTCCCGGCAACTGAGCCGGCTCACGCCTTCCCTGCCCGCGACGCGGCGCCTGCCCGCGACGCGGCGCCGCCCGCGGGCAGTTCGAGGGCTCGCGCAGGGCGGCCCGGCGGCGACGGCGACTGAGCCGGCGCCAGGCGCCACGTTCGAGCGGTGCGGCTCAGGCCCTGGCGGCAGCGCGAGGTCTCCCGGCCGTCCTCCTGGCCGAGCGCCGCACCAGCTCCCTGGCAGGCACAACGTTTCCGTCGGGCCCGGCCGCGGCGATCGTGGTCAGCGCCGCGATCACAAAAAACATGTACGGCGCCTGCGGGAACGACAACGCATCGAACAGCGCGCAGACGACGAGGAACGCCACACACCCACCCGAGGTCGCCAGCGCAAGCGAGGCGACCGTCGGCCCACGCGTGCGGATCGCGGTGCGGGCGATGACCACGGGAGCGAGGATCATCCAGATGAAGGCCAGCAGCCCGACGGCGCCGACCTGCCAGATCTCGTCGATGTACTCATCGTCGTTGATCCTGAACTGAGACGGCTGTTCGGGGTTGAGCGTGCCGAAGCCGCGGCCGATCACCGGATGGGCCAGCACGTCGGGCGCGACATTGGTGAAGTCCCCGACGCGATGAGTCGTCGAGTTACTGGTTGTCGCGGAATGCAGGTCGAGAACGGTGCCGAGCGCTCCCGGCGAGGCGACGTGCACCAGGCCGACGAGGACGACGAGCCCGATCGGCGCCAGACGCAGCACCTGGCGCGGGCGGTAGCAGGCGATATAGATGACCACAGCAACCGGGACGACCAGCGCCGTCTTGCGGTCGGTGGCCAGCGCGCCGGCGACCATCAGCGCGAAGGCGGCCGCGTTCAGCCACCAATCCCTGCGCGAGGTGGCGTCCAGGACGCGCACGAGCGCCAGCGGCATCACGACCACGAGCATGGTCGTGGCCGCAAGTCCGTGCTGCGTCGGGCCCACGACGTTGACGCGGCCTTCGGTGCCAAGCGCCGGATGGATCACGGTGGGCGACGGTTCGACGTTGGCGATCGGGTTCAGGATCGCCCGGCTCCATTCGTAAAAGACGTTGTAGCCCGTGTGACGCTCGACGAGCATCGCAAACGACATCAAGCTCGCAAGTCCGATTAGGTATGTCGCAAATCCGCGCACGTCCTCGAACCGCAGGGCTGTGAGCGCGAACCACGCGACGATCAGAAACGAACCCAGCAGCGCGAAGCGCTTCTCCGCGAGCTGGAAATCGCCCAGGTTGATGATCCGCCCGGCGTCGAGCAGCAGGCTGGCGACCGCCACGACGAGAAACCCACACGCCGCGCCCGCGAACAGCTTGGAGCGCCGGGTGCGCACGAATGCCCGCTGGTCACCGCCAAGCCAGAACCAGGCGAGAAGCAGCACGATCACCGCAAAGCGGTCGATCCGCGAATCGACCGGGAGATGGATCTTCAGTTCGGTCGAGTCGATCGGGATGAGGAACAGCATCGCCAGAAAGCCCGCCAGCAGCCATGGCAGCGGCCGCCGGGTGTAGGGAAACGCGTCCCGCGCTCGCGTGGCGGCGGGCGGCTGCGTCTCGCCGGGGCCGGTCCGCGACGGTGACGGTGACGGCGCAATCGCGGGCAGCGACATGGACGGACGGCGCGAGGCGCCGTCCCGATCTACGACGGTTGCTTCGCTCATGGCCTACCCGACTGGCTGGGTGGGCGAATCGTTCACCGCATGCTCCGCGCCGGGATCACGGGGCGATCGATCTTGCGGGCGGACGGAAGGTCAAGCAGAGCGCTCTCGTCCCCAAGCAGAGCGCTCTCGTCCACAATCAGAGCGCTCTCGTCCCCGAGGTCGCGGGCACGGCCGCCATATGGCGCATGCACCGACACCTCGGCCGCCTCCTCGCCCGGCTCGATCCTCCGAGCCCGGTCGTCTGCGTCCCGCTGGAGGATCGCGCTTTCGCGCCAGATCCCGCGGAACCGATCCGCGACGAGCATCAGCACGCACCACAGCACGAACACCGCGACGAACACCATGACCGCCAGCTGCTTGCTGATCCCTCCGTCGACGACGGAGCCGTTCGCCGGGCCGAGCTGACGAAGCGTGATCCTCGAGGCGGATGGGACTTTGCCTTCGGCCTCCAGGTTCGTCACGTAGCGCTGCAACCCGACGACAGCGGCGTTCGCGAGCGCGACCGCCTGGGGCGTGGTGGGCGCCTGGGAGTAGATGTTGATCGTCGGCAGGCCCGACTGGCTTTCGAAGTTCAGGCGGTAGGGCACCGTCTCGCCGGTGATCTCGACGTTGCGCGTGAGCGCCGTGGGCTCCTGCACGACGCGGGGCTCGTTGGCGTTGACCGGTCCGGCGGCGTAGATCTGTTCGCCGGAGAGGCCCACCTGCTTGCCGATCAGGCTGAGGACCGCGGGGCTGGCCATGAAGTTCGCGTAGACCGCGGCGCGCGTGCTCAGGTCTTCGGAGGACTGCGAGAGATTGCCGAGCACCGACGAGGAGGAATCGACGAGCACCTGGGTGCTTGCGCTCGAGTACTGCAGCGAGCGGGACTTCAGCGCCAGGCCATCGAGGCGATATACGCTCAGGATCGCCGCGAGCGCGGCGACGAGCACTCCGAGCGCCAGCCACCGGCGGCGTCTCGCCAGTTCACGTAGTGCTAGCGCAAGTCCCATCTGTGCAAGCAACGAGCCGGCGGCGGCGGTTTTTGCGAGCGGCAAAGCTCGTTTTCACGGCGAGCGGCAGCTCGTTTTCACGGGCTCTGCGATGCCGGTTCGCGTGGACCCGCGCCATGCTGCAAGATGGGGTGTCGCGACATCGTTTTGTCAAGACGTGAGCCAACTCCTAGATCACATGACCGTCACGTCTGCGTCTGCGTCTGAGATCTCCCTGCTCTCCCCCGCGAGCGAGGACTGGCGTGCGTTTGCCGCCGAGCACGCGACCTTGCCGCTGCAGCATCCGGCGTGGCTCGACACGCTCACCGGCGCCTACGGACTCCACGCCCGGATCATGGCGCTCACCGACTCTCGAGGCTCGATCCTGGCGGGACTGCCGATGATCCGCGGCAAGCTGCCATGGCGCAAGGCATGGACCTCACTCCCGTTCACGGACACATTCGAGCCCGTGGCCGACGGTGAAGCGCACCGCGACGAGCTGCTGATCGCGACAGCGGAGCAGTCCGGCGGTGAGCCGATCGTCGTCCGAACGCACGTGGACCTTCCCGGGTGGTTCTCGCGCCAGGTCGGCACCGTGCAGGCGATTGACCTGACCGACGGCGCCGAGGGCGTCCTGCGCGGCGCCAAGCCGAAGACCCGCCAGAACGTCAAGCTGGCCCGGAAGGCCGGACTGACCGCGAGGCCCATAACCTCGCGCAGCGAGTTCATGGGCGCCAACCTGGATCTCATCGCGGGGTCGCGCAGGAGGCTGGGCGCACCGACCCAGCCGCGTCGCTACTGGTCCCGGGTGTGGGAGCTGCACGAGCGCAATCTGGCGCTGACGATCGGGGTGTATCTGCAGGAGAAGCTGCTCGCCAACGCCATCTTCGTCGTCGGCGATCGTCACGCCACCTTCAAGTACAGCGCGTCTGACTCCGCGACCAGGGACCTGCGCTCGAACTACCTGGCATTCGCCACCGCCCTCGAGCACCTCGCGGCCCGCGGTATGCGGTCCATGGACTTCGGGATCACGGACATGAACAACACCTCGTTGCGCAGATACAAGGTGCACTGGGGCGGCGAGGAGCGGCCGGCGTACTTCTCGGCCACAGATGAGAGCCTGCTCCCGGACACGCTGGAGCCGGGACGGCTGTTGACCACGGCGATCCAGCGCGCGCCCGTGTTCGTTGGACGCTCCATCGGCTCGCTCGCGTACCCGTTCGTCGCCTGATGCTCGCGACGGTGCGGGAATATCGACCCGAGCCCCGGCGCCCTGGCCTGCACCATCGGTCCGCTCGTGGACGAGCCGGCCGCCACGGCGCTGGGAGTGACCGACCGCGCGCTCATCGCGCGCTGGCGCGAGGAGCGCTGGAGCGCCCTCGAGCGCCGGGCGGGCAACCCTGGCTTCCCGCGATCCCGCCAAATGGTATGAGACCCTGGTCTTCGAACGCTGGCGGAGCGACCAGGGCACGCGCGGCCTGCCCTCGTTTGTGCTGGAGCTGTTCTACGCGATCAAGCGCTTCATCCCGCGCTCGGTGCAGCTGGGGACGCGCCGGCAGCTGATCAGGCGACAGGGCGACCCGGTGTTTCCAGAGTGGCCGTTCGAGGCGGCCGGCGCCGACCTTCTCGGCATCGCGCTCGCCGATGCGCTGCTGGAGCGGGGGACGGATGCGGTGCGGTTCCCGTGGTTCTGGCCCGACGGTGCGAGGGCCGCAGTGACGCTCACACACGATGTCGAGTCGGCGGACGGCCTCGCACGGGCCTCGACGGTCGCGGGATGGGAGGAGCAGCGCGGGTTCAGGTCCTCGTTCAACATCGTCAGCGACTGGTATCCGATCGATCCCGGGTTGGTGGCCGACCTGACCGATCGCGGCCATGAGATCGGGTCCCATGCGATCCATCACGACCGCTCCCTGTTCGCGTCCCGCGCATCGTTCGAGCACCAGCTCCCGCTGCTGGGCGAGGCCGCCGAGCGCCTCGGTGCCGTCGGCTTCCGTTCTCCCGCGACGCATCGCGTGGTCGAGTGGCTCTCAGAGCTCCCGTTCTCCTATGACTGCACGATGCCGCACTCCGATCCCTTCGAGCCGATCCCTGGCGGGACCGCGACCGTGTGGCCCTTCTTTCACGGCAACGTAGTCGAGCTGCCCTACACCGCTCCGCAGGACCACACGCTGTTCAATCTCCTCGGCCACCGAGACTCCTCGCTGTGGCGGGCCCAACTCGAGCGGATCGTTTCGTGCAACGGCCTGTTCCAAGCTCTCACGCATCCCGACGAGGAATATCTCGGTTGTCCGGCGATCGGCGGCGCCTATCGCGATCTGCTCGATGCGATCGCGCGCCGCGACGACGTCTGGGTCGCGCTCCCACGCGAGATCGCCGAATGGTGGCGGCGGCGCGCGCAGGGGCTCACACCGCGAGACGACGGCGTGGCAACATTGACCGGGTCCGGGATGAGCTCGCCCCCGTTCCCTCCCCGTCGCGCCCCGCCTCGCCCCCATCCCCGTCACAGCCGACGAGCATGACCGAGCCGGCTGTCGGTCCGTCGTCCTCATCCACACAATCTGTCTCTTGACGGACCCATGAGCTCCCGCGACCGAACAGCACCGGATGTCGTGATGGTGCTCGAGAACAGCCAGTACCCGCTCGACGCTCGCGTGCGCATGGAGGCGGAGACCCTGATCGAGGCGGGTCTGTCGGTCGAAGTGCTGGCTCCCCGCGAGCCCGATCGCCCAGCTCGCGAGACGATCCGCCAGGTCCGCGTGAGCCGGTTTCCCCTGCCCGATGGCAACGGCCGGCTGCTGGGCACTGCGGTCGAGTACCTGATCGCGTTCTGCGTGATCACAGCGCTCGTGCTGCCGCGACTGGCTCGCAGGCGTGGCGGAACGCTGCACGTGCACAACCCGCCCGATTTCTTCTTTCCGTTGCTGTGGCTCGCCCGCCGGCGGGGCTGGTCAACCGTGTTCGACCACCACGACGACGCCGCCGGCATGCTGCAGGCCAAGCTTGGCCGTAGGACGCGCGCGTCACTGGCGCTGGCGTGGATACGCGACCAGTCGGCGCGCGCGGCCGATCTGACAATCACAACCAACGACACTCAGCGCGAGCTCGTCCAGGGTGTGGCGCGGCGTGCGATCGTCGTACGCAACAGTCCGCCCGTGTGGTTTGCCGATCACCGGCCCTCGCCTCCCGCCGGGCGCGTCAAGCTCGTGTTCCTCGGGGAGATCGGTGCGCAGGACCGCGTGCAGCGGACGGTCGACATCCTGGCGGCGCTGGTGCGGGACGGCGGAGTCGACGCCGAGTTGCTGATCATCGGAGACGGTCCCGAGCGCCGCGCGGTGCAGGAGCGTGCCCAGCGGCTGGGTGTCGATGAGCGCGTCACGATCACCGGATGGGTCCCGTTCGAGGAGGTCCCGGGTCTGCTCGCCTCAGCGCATGTCGGTCTTGACACGGCTTGCGCGACCGAGGTCAACCACGGCTCGACGATGGTGAAGATCCTCGAGTATCTGGCGGTCGGGCTCCCGGTGGTGGCGACTGCGCTGCGAGAGACAAAGGTGACCGGCGGCGACGCCGTCGTGACGATCGAGCAGGACACCGTCGAGGCGTATGCCGCCGCGATCGCCGAGCTGCTGAGCTCAACAGACACTTGGCAGGCGAGCGCCAACAGGGCACGAGCCCGCGGCACGCAGCTGATGTGGCCTGCACAGGGCGAGACGCTCGTCGAGGCATACCGGGATCTCGGGGGGAGCCCACACCACCCAGCGCGAGCGTAAGACTGGCACCGAACGCAGGGTCCCCACGCGAACATAGGGCGCTCCTCCACTCGTTCTTTCAGCGCATGCGCATCGCCAGAACTCAGTCCCGGGCACGGTGGACGCCCAGACCGACATGAGCCGCCCAACCGTCATCGAGCGCGTCGAGCAGACGCGCTCGCTGCTACGCAGTGAAGGCGCCGCAGGTGTCACGGCCCGCCTGCTCGACCACGCCTCCCGGTGGGTCTCCTCAGTCGGCGACGCACGCCTGGGGGTGGCTCGTGAGGATCTGGCTCGGGCGGCGGAGCTTGCGTCCAGCGGTTCCGGGCCGCCACCGCCGATACCGCTGCGGGCCGGCGATCCAATGCGGATCGCGTGGATCTGCGTGCCCCAGAGCGAGGGCAGCGGGGGGTTCACGACGATGGCGCGACTCGCGGCGCTGCTCGAAGGGGCGGGGCATCGGTGCGTCGTGTATCTGCACGATCGCCACGGCTGGTCGCTCGATCGTCATCGCGAGACGATGCGAGCTTGGTGGCCGGACCTGCACGCTGAGTTTCGCGACCTCGCCGACGGCATCGAGGACTGTCACGCCATCTTCGCGACCTCGTGGGAGACCGCCTACCCGGCCCTGACCTCCCCCGCCGCGGGGGCCCGCTTCTACCTCGTCCAGGACTTCGAGCCCTCGTTCTACGCCGCCGGCAGCGAGGCGCTGCTCGCGGAGGCGACCTATCGATTCGGGTTTCACGGCGTGACGCCCGGCCGCTGGCTTGCCCAGATGCTGCACAGCCGGTACGGGATGGACTCCGATCACTTCGACTTCGGCTGCGACCTCGCGCGCTACCGGATCGAACCCGGCGTGCAGCGCACCGGGGTGTGCATGTACTCACGCCCCTCCACCCCGCGCCGGGCATTCGAGCTGGCCGCGGCCGCGATGGACCTGTTCGCAGAGCGCCATCCCGAGATCGACATCCACCTGTACGGCGAGTCCGTGCGCCATCTGCCGTTCGCGGCCACCGACCACGGCACGCTCAACCCGACCGAGCTCAACCGCCTGTACAACCGCTGCATCGCGGGCCTCGTGCTGTCGGCGACGAACGTCTCGCTGGTGCCGCACGAGATGCTCGCCGCGGGCTGCATCCCGGTGGTCAACGACGCCGAGCAGAACCGGATCGTGCTCGACAACCCCTCGGTCGCCTACGCCCAGGCGACGCCGTTCGACCTCGCCAATGCGCTGGCCGGTCTCGTCGAGCGGCCGGCTGCCGAGCGCGCCACAACGGCTGCGGCGGCCGCGGCCAGCGTGCAGGAAGCATCCTGGGAGGACGCCGGCGTCGTGGTCGCGCGCGTCGTCGCAGAAACCGTCGAGGCAGCCTGCCGCGACGCCTACGCAGTGACCGCCACGGTGCCATGACCCGCGGCGCGAGGACCGAGAGCCCGGATGTGCCCGACCTGGCGATCGTCGTCGTCTCCGCCAACGACGCCCGCTGGCTGGAGCGTTGCCTGGCCAGCGCGTTCGAGCACGCGGGCGAGACCAGGATCGAGGCGATCGTCGTCGACAACGCCTCCACCGACGGCACGCGCGAGCTGGTCGAGTCGAAGTTTCCGCACGTGCGCGTCATCAGCTCTCCCAATCGCGGGTTTGCCTACGGCAACAATCGCGGCCTGGAACAGACGCGTGCGCGCTACCTGCTGCTGCTGAACCCAGATACCGAAGTGGTCGACGGGACGTTCGGGGAGATGGTTCGGCTGCTCGATTCGCGGCCCCGGGTCGGCGTGACCGGAGTGCGTCAACTGGCCGCCGACGGGACGCCCTGGCCGAGCATCCGCCGCTTCCCCAGCGCGAGCCGAGCGCTCGGCGAAGCGCTGTTCTCCGAGCGTTGGCCGATCCATCCGGCGTGGGCGGGCGAACGGGTGCTCGAGAGTGGAGCCGGTGAGCTCGAGCGGGAGTGCGATTGGATCTCCGGCTCGTTCATGCTCCTGCGGCGCGAGGCGCTGCTGAGCGCGGGGCTGCTCGACGAGCGCTTCTTCCTCTACTGCGAGGAGCCCGACCTGTGCCTGCGCATCAAGCGCGCCGGCTGGGAGGTGCGGCATCTGCCCAAGATGACGATCGTGCACCACGCGGGCAAGGGCGGCGTGCAACCGCGAATGGTGGCGCAGGACGCCTACGCCCGTAAGCAGTACGCGCGCAAGCACTTCAGCTTCGCCCACCGTGGCCTGTACCTGTCGGCGCTCGGCCTGCGCCACGCGATCCGCGCCGCTTGCGCGCGAGGGCACGGTGCCGATTCACTCCCGCGCCGACAGGCCGCGACGCACGCGCTGCGGGTGCTCACCGGCCGCGCCGAGCCTCCGTTTGATATCCCGCCGGCCACCGCGATCGAGCCGCAGTGACCCAACGCCTGCTCCTGATCTCGCCCGTACGCAACGAGGAGGCATACCTCGAGCTTGTCGCCGACGCGGTGGCGGCTCAGACACGCCCGCCGGATCTGTGGCTCGTCGTCGACGACGGCTCCACCGACCGCACGCCTGAGATCCTCGCGCGTCTGCAGCGGCGAATCGAATGCCTGCAGGTTCTCGACACCTCACAGCTGCCTGCGGTGGGCGCCGTCCCCGACCGCCTGGCGACCGCCGCCGAGGCGCGCGCGTTCAACCTCGGCCTGGGTACCGTCGCATGGAGTGAGTTCACCCACATCGCCAAGCTCGACGGGGACACGGAGCTGCCTGCGAACTACTTCGAGACCCTGCTGGGCGAGTTCGAGCTGGACCCCGCGCTGGGACTGGCGGGAGGCGTCTATGCCGACCCCGATCCACGCGGTGGTGGCGGTGAGTGGAAGGTGATGAGCCCCCCCTCGGACTATCACGTGCCGGGAACCCTGAAGTGCTACTCGCTCGCCTGCTTTCAGGCGATCGGAGGAATGCAGGAGCGGCTGGCGTGGGACACGATCGACGAGACCTACGCGCGCATGCGCGGGTTCCGCACGCGGGCATACCCGAGCCTGATCGCGCGACATCACCGACCATGGGGCAGCGCCGACGGCACGCTGCGGGGCCGCGCCAGGCACGGCGAGTGCGCTTACGTCGTCCACTTCACGCTCCCGTGGGTGACCCTGCGAGCGTTCAAAGTCGCGCTCGCGCGCCCACGCGGCCTATCTGGCCTTGCATTCCTCTACGGCTATCTCAGATCGGCGGCCCTGCGCGTCCCGCGAGTGGAAGACCAGGCGTTTGCGCGATTTGTCCGGCACGAGCTGCGGGCGCGCATGCTGGGCACCGTCAGTAGCAGGCGCCCACGCCGTAGACGCATTCTTCCAGGTTATCGTCCCAGAAGTTGTGGGACCAAGTCGTGAGCTTCTCGTTGGTGAACGCCTGGACCTTGTACTGGCCGCCTTCTTCCCAGTAGCCGTGCGAGTCCGGACAGGCGCTCGCACGGCAGCGCGCGAAGCGGTTGTCGGTGACGAGGAGGGGGCCAACCAGCTTGTCCTGGCCTGCTTCTTCCCCACCGTCGATTATGTAATTACCGCCGGCCATCAGATTGTCTTCCATGCGGACTTCCTGGATCGAGCCGTAAAGACCCTGCAGGAAGACCGCCGCCGTTATGGTCGTCGTCTGCGGGGTGAAGATCGTGCTGTCCTTGATGACGAGTGGCGCTTTCGCGAGCGCCTCACCCTCGTCGGTTACGCACTCGTAGTGTTCTTCTTCGATTTCGTAGTTGCTCGGGCAGTAGTCGTGATTGAGTTCTCCGCCGCCGTTGAGCTTGAACCCCGAGCAGTACTCCGTGTTGACGTATTCGGCGATGTACGGGCTGTTCCAGCGGGCGTCGATGCACGTCTGCACGGTGTTGGGGCCTTTCACTTCGGCGCCCCCGACCTTGACATGCGAGATGAGCGTGCCTTTGGCCGCTTCATCGTTCGAGTCTGACTCTCGTTCGAACTCGATGGCGTTTCCGGTGCAACCGTTTGCGATGCTGTATGGAGGGCTGGGGCTGCAGAGGCCATTGGAGATTATTTCATCGTTCTTGATCACGACGTTCTTGGCATTCCAGGCGATTATGATCGAGCCGCTGAGCTTTTTGTCTTCATAGTGCTCTTCGCCCGTCAGGCGGATCGTCCCCGCTTCTTCGTGCAGCCCTTTTTCCAGAGCGTTTTTTTCCACTCCGGTGTTGTGTTCGCCGGGATATCCGCACGCTTCGATCCGGCTCGTGCCTTCCGTCTCGGGGTTCTCGAAGCATCCCTTCGCAGACAGGCTGGGTTCTTCGGGGTCTGTCCCACCGCTGGTAACAGTCGCCGTAGCAGCCGAGCTCGACGGCGTCGACCCGCCCGCATTGCTCGCCGTCACGACTACTCGCATCGCGTGCCCGACATCGCCCGTGACCAGCTTGTAGCTCGACATCATCGCCCCACCAACGCTCGAGCAGCTCACGCCCGAAGAATTGCAGTCCTGCCACTGATAGGCGTACGAGGTCGGGCTGCCACTCCACGTGCCGCTGCTCGCGCTCAGCGTCTGCCCCACCTGCGGCGTGCCGCTGACCGACGGTAGCGTAGTGTTCTTCGGTGCGGCCGGCGGGGGGGCAGGCGCGGTCACTGTGGCGGTCGCTGCCGAGGACGCTGCCTTCGACCCACCAGCATTGCTCGCGGTCACAACCGCGCGCAGTGTGTGCCCGACATCAGCGGCCACGAGCTTGTAGCTAGACGTTGTCGCCCCACTGATATTCGAGCAGCTCGCGCCGGAGGAGTTGCAGTCCTCCCACTGGTAGACATAAGACGTCGGGCTCCCCGTCCACGTCCCCTTGCTCGCACTCAACGTCTGGCCTTCCACAGCCGACCCGCTGACCGTGGGCAGCGCTGTGTTCTTTGGCGGGGCAGGTGGAGGCGGTTCAGTGGGGGGAGGTTCGGATTCTTCGACCACAACGTTGTGTACGATTGCGTTTGCCTGACCCGACGCATCGGTGACCACCAGGCGCACGTACTTCGTGTCGGCTTCTGAGAACGTGAAGATCAGAGTCTGCCCGACGCCGAGCGGCCACAGTGGCGAGGCCGGTTCTGTCGGGGAGCCGTCGTCCGACCATTCGTAGGTGCACGGGTCGCCCGGGCAGGTGGAGCTCGTGCCGTTGAAGAGGACCGGCTGCCCGGCGACCGGCGTCTTGGGGGCATAGATGAAGCTCGCGGTGGGCGGTTCCAGAGTCGGAGGTGTCGGCCCACCTTCGGACGGCGGGGTCGGTGCCGGAGCGCCTTCAGACGGCGGGCTCGACGGCGGGCTCGACGGCGGCACGATGGGCGGCACTCCGCCTGTGATCGGCACAGCGAGCGCTATGACCGGGGCGGCGACCGGCGCCAAGGTGCTGGGCTTGGAAGTCTTGCCAGGCCTGCGGTGCGTGGGCCGACAGCGCGTGGATTTGCGGCTATGCGCGGGCTTTGCGGGCTTGTGGGCACTCGCACGCCGCCGAGCAGCCGCGTCAGCGGCGCGCCTGGGCTCGGCGGTCACGCAATGGGCCGGCTTTCGATGCCGCGGATGGCGACTCTTGCCGGCGCGCGTCGCAAGCGAGGCGGCAGATGCGGGCTGCGTGCCGGCCGCCGCCACCCAGGCGTAGGCCATCACCAGGGCGATCGAGATGGCGATCAGCGGCGCCCGGACACGTGCTTGCATAAAACGTTGCATGGTCGCGATTCGCAAAGACTACCCGGAACGACCGGGGATCAAGCAGGTTGGTGGACTGGCCATGGCACCGGGGGCAGAAGGCCAGGCTCCGACGGCCAACAATCGGCCCGCGGGCCGGCATCCTTTAGATTCGCCGGCGTGCACCCAAACCCTGTGCCGGCTGGGCCGGCGGCCGGGCATCAGCCGAGTCTGTGCAGATCAGCGCGCGGCGGCAGGCAGCCGCCGCGCGGGAGCTCAGCTCAATCGCCGAGCTCGGTCGAGTACATCCGGATCGACATCTTGCGCGACCAGGCGCGACCCGGGCGCAGCCCCCGCGCGGCTCGGACCTCGCGGAACCGGCCCGTGCGCAGCAGCGTCTCCTCCTCGAGCGCCACGTTGTAGATGAAGCGCAGCCTGCGCGGCGTCCGGTCCAGCGATTCGACTAGGTGGCCGACGAACGCGGCGAACACGTCGCCGCCCGTCGAGTTGTAGTGATAGATCACGGTCACGTCGTCGGGAATCTCATACTCGGCGATGTCGGCGCTCACGAGCTCGACCTCGCGACAGCGCAGCGACTGTCGGCGCGCCTGCAGGTTCGCGGTGGCGATCGCATTGAGCTCGGGTGATAGCTCAACTCCGATGACTCGGCTAAAGCCGTACCGCGTCGCCTCCAGCACGACCCGTCCCTTGCCCGAGCCGGCGTCGAGGAACACGTCGTCGGGGCCGATGTCCTCCTCGCGCAGGATTCGTCGCAGGTCCAACCATTTCGAGGGCTCGTAGCGCCTGCGGCCCGGTGCGTCGATGCCGAGCTCTTCGAGGTCGGCGTAGCCCGAGGTGTCGATGCCCATGCGCCGCTCGATCGCCGAGCCCAGTGCCAGGCGAGTGGCCAGATACCCACGCCGCAGCTCGAACCGCGCCTTGCTTTTCAGATCCAGTTCCATGCCGTGATGCCTGCGTCCAGCGCCTTGGCGCTCAGGTGCCGAGCTTGTCGATACAGCGATCCACTCATACAGAACGACCTCGGGCCGGCCAGTCTTGCGCGACGGCTCATGGTGGTCAGTAGCAGACGCCCACCCCGAGCGTGCATGGTTCCAGGCCGGCGTCGATGAAGTTGTGCTGCCAGGTCATCTTCGATTCGTCGTCAAACGCGGCGACGTGGTAGGCGCCGATTTCAGGGAAGTAGCCGGCCGAATCGGGGCACCGGCCGTTCGTTACGCACCGCGGGAATCGGTCGTACCTGACCATGTCGGGACCCGCCGACGTGTATGGCCGTCCCGGTTCGTCGCCGAAGTAAAGGGTGAAGTTGCCGCCGGCGATCAGGTCGTCTTCGTACACGGTCGCCTGGATCGGGCCGTACAGGCTCTGCTGGAAGATCGCCGCGGTCAGGCCCGAGCCTTCCACCGATTCCCTGATCGGCGGCTGGAAGATCGTGCTGTTTCTGATGACCAGCGGCGTGTGCAGCGTCGTGGCGTTCAGCTCGCTGCCCTCGTCGGTCACGCACTCATAGTGTTCGCCGCCGATTTCGTAGTTACTGGGACAGTAGACGTGGTTCAGTTCCCCACCGGCGTTCAGCTTGAAGCCCGAGCAGTGTTCTGTCTTGACGTATTCGGCGACGTACGGACTGTTCCAGCGAGCATCGATACAGGTCTGGACCGTGTTGACTCCGTGCCGGTCGAGGCCGTGGACGAAGACGTGCTCGATCCGGGTGCCTTTCGCCGCTTCGTCGACCGCTTTGCCCGATCCCGAGTCGCTGCGCTCGAACTCGATGGCGTTCCCGACGCACCCATAATTGAGGCTGAATCGCGGAGCGGGACACGATTCGGTCATGACGATCTCATCGTTCTTGATGACGACACCCGTGGCGTCATGGGCGATCGTGATACCGCAGTCTTTGCCGACCAGCCGTTTGCCTTCGTAGTGTTCGGACCCGGTGAGGGTCGGACAGGTCGTGGTTTCCGTCAGCGTGACACCGTGTTCCACACCCACGTTGTTGGCTCCGGGATAGCCACAGGCTTCGATTCTCGTCGTGCCTTCGTCCGGGTTCTCAAAGCAGCTGGACCGGGTGAGGCTGGGCGCACCGCTCGATCCATGCGCGCTCATCGCCGGGCGGGACGTTTTATGGGCCAGAATCCATCCCAGCGCGATCGCACACCCGGCGAGCACCGCAACCCATCTCAAAGGAACGTCCGTCCAACTAGCCCGGGGTGTGCAGTAAGCACCGCGCCCCCGGGGTGAGCGGGGGCGCGGTAACGTCCGGCTGGGCTTGGAGAATTGGGCTTGTCGAAGGACCAGTTCCCGAACTCAGGAGGTTCACCTTGAAGGTGATGCGTGATGGACGCTCGGTAACCGTAGAAGTCACGTCGGACGGAGCGGGTTTGGTGTCCCACGCGGGCAGCGCACTGGTCGCCGAGGTGGCTGACCAGCTCGGGTTGACGAGGGCGCTCTCGCGGGAGCTGGCTGGCGTCAAGCAGCGCCGTCGTGGTCATGACCCGGGCAGGGTGTTCCGTAATCTCGCGGTGATGCTCGTCGATGGCGGTGAGTGCGTCTCGGATCTCGGGGCGGTGCGTGAGCAGGACGCGTTGTTCGGGGCGGTCGCGTCTGACTCGACAGCGTTCCGGATGATCGACCGGGTCGCGTCTGAGCCGGGGCTGCTGGATGCTCTGCGTGCCGCGCACGCCCACGCACGCGAGCGATTCTGGGAGCTGCATGGCGCACCCGAGCGGTTGACGTTCGATGTCGACGCGACGCTGATCACTAGCCATTCGGAGAAGGAGAAGGCTGCCGGCACCTACAAGGGCGGCTACGGGTTTCACCCGTTGCAGGTCTACCTCGATGAGACCAGGGAGGCGCTCGGAGGCCTTTTGCGCCCCGGGAACGCTGGATCGAACACCGCGATTGATCATGTCGCGGCGTTGGACTTGGCGCTTGAGCAGATCCCCGCCAGGTACCTGACCTCGATCTTGCATTAAGCACCCGCGCCGGGCTTGCCGGGGCGCGAATACGTCCGCCTGGACAGGGAGAATGCGGGTTTCTGACACTCGTATCTCGACCCGAGGAGGATCACCGATATGGTGCAGCGTGAAGGGCTGGTTGACAAGCTACATGTGAGCGCGGACGGCACTGGTCAGGTGGGGCACGCCGGCAGCGCGCTGGTGGCCGGAGCGGCGGATCGGGTCGGGCTGACACGGGCGCTCTCGGGGGCGATGGCGCCCACGCGCGAGCGGCGCTCGGCGCACGATCCTGGCGTTGTATTGCGCGACCTGGCGGTGATGCTCGCCGACGGCGGGGATTGTCTCGCTGATCTGGGAGCTGAGCGCGACCAAGGAGACCTGTTCGGCGGGGTGGCGTCTGACTCGACGGCATTTCGGGTGATCGACTCTGTCGATGAGCAATGCCTTGAACGGTTGCGCGCGGCGGTGGCGCTCGCGCGGGCGCGGGCGTGGAAGCTCGGCGCGCGCCCACAGCGCAGAGTGAAACAGGCAAGCGATCGGGCGCGAGCGGAGCGGACGGTGATCGACATCGACGCGACGCTGACCGCTTGCTGTTCGGAGAAGGAGGAGGCGAAAGGCAATTTCAAGGGCGGCTTCGGCCACCATCCGCTGTTGTGCTATCTGGACGATACCGGCGAGGCGCCGGCGGGATCTTGAGGCCGGGCAACGCCGGCTCGAACACCGCCTCAGATCACATCGCCGTGCTCGACCTCGCGCTGGGGCAGCTCGATCAAGAGGCGCTTGATGGGGAGATCCTCCTGCGCGCCGACGGTGCCGGCTCAACGCACGAGCTGACCGTCTACTGCCGTGAGGCGAGGATGCGCTTCTCGGTCGGGTTCGACGTGGACGAGCGTGTGCGCGAGGCGATCCTCGGGATCGCGCAGTCCGCGTGGATAAAGGCGATCCGCCCAGATCGCTCAGAGCGCGAGCACTCCCAGGTCGCTGAGATCACCGACCGTGTCGACCTGTCGGCCTGGCCGGAGGGCTCGCGGCTGATAGCCAGGCGCACGAAGCTCAGAGAGGGGGACCAGCAGTCCTTCGCCGACCACGACGGCTACCGCCTCGCGGTGTTCCTCACCGACCAGGAAGGCGGTGTGCGCGAGCTCGATCTCACACACCGCGAGCATGCCCACGTCGAGGACCGCATCCGCGAGGGCAAGGACTGCGGCCTTTCAAACCTGCCGTTCGGTCCTTTCACCACAACCAGGTGTGGCTGTGGCTCGTCATGCTCGCCCAGGACCTGATCGCCTGGACCAAGCAGCTATGCCTCGCCGAGCAGGCGCGCTCATGGGAGCTCAAGCGGCTGCGCTACCGCCTGCTTCACCAATCCGGCAGGATCGCCCGTCACGCGCGGCGGAGAACCCTGCGCCTCGCGCGCGACTGGCCATGGTCAGCACAGCTCGCCGCCGCGTTCGAACGCCTGCAAGCGCTCCCAGCCCCGACCGGCTGACCGCCGGCGCCCTCGGCGCTCCCCCCACGACCACGACCATCAGCACCACCGCCGGCATCAGCCTGCCCGCAAACAACCCCGAAGCCCCCCCCGGCACGCCCATCACCCCGACAAACCAGCCGGACGGCGCTCCCCGCAGCCTTCACCACTACCGCGCAGGCCCCTCCGCTCCCGCTCGCCGCCCAGTCAGCCGCTTACTGCAAGCGGCCCGAATCAGACGCTTGCTGCAAGATCGAGGCTGGAGGCTCTGGAGATCTTGGTCCGCGCGGACACAGCTGGCGCTACACATGGTCTCGTTGACTATTGCCGCGAGGCACGGATGCGCTTCTCGGTCGGCTACGAACTCACCGAGAAGGTTCGCACTGCGATCCTCCAGGTCTCCGAGAACGCGTGGGTCCCGGCGCTCGAGAAGGACGGCTCGGCCCGCGAGAACGGCGAGGTCTGCGAGATCACCGGCATGGTCGATCTGTCCGCGTGGCCCGAGGGCTCCAGGCTGATCGTGCGGCGTGAGCGCCCGCATCCCGGAGCACAGTTGTCGTTCACCGATCACGACGGGTACCGCTTCCAGGCGATCCTCACCGACCAGACCGAACCCGAGATCGCGGTCTTGGAGTGCCGCCACCGCCAGCACGCGCACGTCGAGGACCGCATCCGTGACGACAAGGACACCGGCCTATCCAAGTTCCCGTTCAAAGAGTTCAAGCTGAACGAGGTGTGGTTGGAGATCGTGATGCTCGCGCACGACCTGATCATCTGGACCCAAGCGCTCGCCCTTACCGGGGAGCTGGCCAAGGCCGAGCCCAAGCGGCTGCGCTACCGGATACTGCACGTCGCTGGCAGGCTCGCGTTCTCCGGCCGACGCTGCAAGCTCCACCTCCAAGACACATGGCCATGGGCGGACGAGCTCCTCGCCGCGTTCCAGAAACTCAAAACGCTCGCAGCCGCGAGCGGCTGACACCAACCACCAGCGACCGCCACCACCCAAAAGACCACCCGGCCACCAGGCCACAATCACCGCTGCCCCAAAACGGGCCGAGCACACGCCAACACTCCCCAAGAACGCGTCACAGACTACGCCGCCCACGCCAAATCACCAGTCAACAAGCCACCCACCCGGCAAACAGCCACACACAGCCATCCCCACACGCTTACCGCACATTCCGGGCTAGTAGCAGAGACCTACGCCGAGCTTGCATTCTTCCAGGTTGTTGTCGATGAAGTTATGAGTCCAGGTCATTTTGGATTCGTTGTAGAACGCGGCGATGTGGTATTGGCCGAATTCCTCGAAGTAGCCGTGGGAGTCGGGGCAGCTGCTCGAAGTACATCGGGCGAACCGATTGTACCTGACCGTGTCGGGACCCGTCAGCTTGTAGGTTTGGCCCGATTCTTCGCCGAAGTACACGGAGAAGTTGCCGCCGGCGATCAGATCTTTTTCGAGGATCGTTTCCTGGATCGAGCCATAGATGCTCTGCTGGAAGATTGCGGCCGTCAGGCCCGAGCTTTCCACCGACTGCTTGATCGGCGGTTGGAAGATCGTGCTGTTCTTGATGACCAGTGGGGTGTGCAGGGTCGTGGCGTTCAGCTCATCGCCCTCGTCGGTCACGCACTCGTAGTGTTCACCCCCGATTTCATAATTGCTCGGGCAGTAGTCATGATTCATTTCCCCACCAGCGTTGAGCTTGAAGCCCGAGCAGTGTTCCGTGTTGACGTATTCGGCGACGTACGGACTGTTCCAGCGAGCGTCGATGCAGGTCTGGACAGTGTTTGGGCCATGTTTTTCGGTGCCTCCCACTTTCACATGCACAATGCGCGTGCCTTTGGCCGCTTCGTTGATTTCTTCGCCACCCCCCGAGCCTCGCCGTTCGAACTCAACGGCGTTCCCGACGCAGCCGTCATTGAGGCTGAAGTGCGGGGCGGGGCAGGAGCCTGTGTCAATGATTTCGTCGTTCTTGATGACGACGTTCCTGGCGTTCCAGGCAATCACGATCGCGCCGGTGAGCCGCTTGTTTTCGAAGTGTTCTTCACCGGTCAGGCGTATCGTCCCCGACGCGGTCGTGAGGCCGTGTTCCAGCGCGCTTTTTTCGACTCCGACGTTGTTAGCGCCGGGATAACCGCATGCTTCGATTCGGCTCGTGCCTTCGGTTTCAGGGTTCTCGAAGCATTCCTTCCTGGTCAGGCTGGGTTCTTCGGGACCGATCACGACGCTCGTGACAGTCGCCGTCGGAGCACTCGACGCCGAGGTCGAGCCGCCAGCGTTGCTCGCGGTAACGACCGCGCGCAGCGTGTGGCCGACATCGCTCGCCGTGAGCTTGTAGCTCGACACGGTCGCCCCGCTCACGCTCACACAGCCGGTGCCGGAGGCGTTGCAATCCTGCCACTGATGGGCGTAAGACGTGGGGCTGCCCGTCCAAGTGCCGCTGGACGTGCTGAGCGTTTCGCCTTCCACAGCCGAGCCGCTCACGGAGGGCAGGACCGTGTTCACAGGAGCAGACGGCGGAGGCGGAGGCGGTTCCGCGACAACAGTCGCGGTCGCAGCGGAGGAGGCCTGCGTCGAGCCGCCGGCGTTGCTCGCGCTCACGACCGCGCGCAGCGTGTGGCCGACATCGCTTGCGAGCAGCTTGTAGCTGGACGCCGTCGCCGCGCCGATGTTCAAGCACGATTCGCCCGCGGAGTTGCAGTCCTGCCACTGATAGGCATAGCTGATCGGCGTGCTGCCGCTCCACCTACCGCTGCTCGCGGTAAGCGTTTGCCCTACTTCGGGCGTGCCGGTCACGGCCGGTAGGCCAGTGTTGCTCGGCGCGACCGGTGGCGGTGGCGCGGGTTCTTCGACCACAACGTTGTGCTCGACCGTGGCCGTCTGATCGGTCGCGTCGGTGACCATCAGGCGCACGTACTTGGTACCCGTGCCAGAGAACGTGAACGACAGAGTCTGTCCACTTCCCAGTGGCCACAGCGCCGGGATCGGCCGCGTCGTGCCGCCGTCGTCAGACCATTCATACGTGCACGGGCCATCGGGGCAGGTCGAGCTCGCGCCGTTGAAGGTGACCGCCTGACCGGTGACCGGCGCGGTCGGGGAGTAGGTGAAGCTCGCCGTCGGTGGTGGTGGTGGTGGTGGCGGCGGCGGCGGCGGCGGGTCTGCGGCGACAGTCGCGGTCACGGTCGATGGCGCGGACGTCGAACCGCCCGCGTTGCTCGCGCTCACCACGACGCGCACGGTGCTGCCGACGTCGCTCGCGGCCAGCGCGTAGCTCGAGCCCGTCGCTCCGCTCACGTTCAGGCAGCCTTCGCCCAGCACGTTGCAGTCCTGCCACTGGTAGACATACGAGGTGGGTTCGCCGGTCCAGGTCCCCGAGGTGGCCGTCAGCGATTGGCCTTCGGTCGCAGTGCCACTGATCGACGGCGCTGTCGTGACGGTCGGTGCCGAGGGAGGAGGAGGAGGAGGAGGAGGCGTGACTTCGGCGGGAGGCAGTGGTGTCGCTTCGACTGGGGGCGCGAGTTCCACGGGCGCGAGCGGGCCTTCCGGGAGGGTCGAGGTCGCGGGGGTCACGTAGGCGGAGATCGGGCAGGTCGAGTAGAGCGTGCCGGTGCTCCACTGGGCCGCCAGCGCGCCGAGGTTCGTCTGGGCGCTGGTCTCGGCTTTGCAGGGCCCGTGCCAGCGGTCGCGATAGCGCAGCGTTCCGCCCGTCCCGAGCACGGCCAACCAGTAGGTGGTTCCCGACTGCAGCGCAGCGGGAGCGACGGCCGCCGTATTCCATGCGCCGGCCTGGGGGAAGGACAGCGAACCGGTGGTGAGCAACGTCCCGGGGTGGCTGTTGAGGTTGGTGTAGAGACCCACGATCAGGAATCTCGCGGCGTTGTGGGAGTCGATGTAGACGTGCACGGCCCCCGTGGCGCCCGAGATGCGCGCCGGGAAGGGAAAGGCTTCGGCCTGGCCCCCGTCCAGTCTGTCCTTCAGCGACTCCACCGCTTCGTCGCCGAGCAGCATCGTCACGGTCGTCGTGTCGGCCTTGCGGACGACGGGGGACCGATGGTGGGACCGGCGTCCATGTCGGGACCGGCGCCCGGCCTTGTGCCGGTGGCTGACGCGATGGCCTGCACGCGTCGTTGCAGAACGTGAATGGTGCGCACCGAGAGCCGATGAGGTGGCGAGCAGGAACAGCAGAACGGCTGCTGTGACCAAGCCGTACACAAGACGCTCGAGCGTCGAGGGCCGTCTGGCGATACAGGGACACACGTCCATGCCCTCGACGTTCCGGCGAGTGCGCTGGAGCGCCGAGAAGGGCCTCTGGACACTTTGCTCGACGGCGTCGGCTTCCTACGGACGACGCGTCCGTCCATACGCCCGACAAGGGCTCGTCCTTCCCGGGCACTCGCCTTCGGAGCCACCCGAACCGGGGTTTGTGCTCACGTCGCGGGTGCATTTGCGCTCACGTTGCGGACGCGCCTTGTCGGCGGACCCATCGTTCGAGGAGGGGATCGACGAATATGAGCTCCTCATCAGTGGTGCGTTCCAGGTCTCCGCGGTCGAGCAGCCGTTCGTAGGCGTGGGTGGCGGAGCTCTTCTTGAGGTCGACCTTTGTGAGCGCCTCCTGACGATAGGGCTTGCCGTTCGCGACCGATAATGCGCGCAGGGCCCGCTGGTCGTTGGTCTCGAGACCGCGCCAGTAGGCTCTGAGCTCGTCGCGAACCTCAGCGTCGGCGGTCTGGATGGCGCGCTCCCAGGCGCCATGATCGGCTGTCCCGCGGCGGGGTGTGGTCTGCCACAGGTGGTGGGCGAGCAACATGGTGCGCTGCGGATGGCCCTGGGCAACGCCGAGCAGGGCCGGCAGTGTCTCGCCGGCGTGCTTGCCGGTGTGCTCGAAGCGGTCGTGGATGTACTCGGCGACATCGGCCTCGCGCAGCCGCCCGAGTCGCTCGGGAAGCGCCTGCCCGTACATGGGGCGGGCGCGTCGCTCGAACAGCTCGCGCATCATTCCTGGCTCAGAGCCGGAGAAGACGTAGGAGACCTTGCCACCGTGGTGCTGTATGTGGCTGCGCATGAGCGCGTCCACGCGTTCGAGGGGAAGGATGTCCTGGAACTCGTCGAACACAACGACCGGCATGACCCCGGTCTTCATAAGCGCCTGGACGGGTAGGTCGAGCAGGGTGTGCAGCGCCGGCACCGGGTCTGGGTTGCGCGTCCGCTCGAGCGATACTGAGATGCCGACGGCGCCGAGTGAGATGCCGAACCCGCTGGCGTTCAGGAACCGCTCGGCGACGGTGCGGAACTTGCCGCGCAGCTGCTCGGCGTAGGCACGCTCGATGCGATGGGTGACCTCGGCTATGCTGACGACGCCGTAGAAGTCGACCAGCACCGTCGGGATCCCTTGCTTGTCGGCTTCGGCCAACACCTTGCGCAGCAGGCTGGTCTTCCCGTAGCGTCGTGGCGCGAGCAGCCGCACAAAACGACCGGCGGTGACGAGCTCCAAGAGACGCTCACACTCCTCGGCCCTGTCGATGACGTCCGCGGGCTCAACCGGATACTCGTAGGTGAACGGGCTGACAGACACCCTCTAAGAGTACCAGGACTAGGAACCATATAGTGCCTAAATCTGGTACTTGTCAGCAGCCCACCGGTGACGCTGACACCCAGTGTCTCCCACCCCCGCTCTGACGCGAGGCCGGACGCCCCGCGCCCACGGCCTCGTGAGGAAAGTGGCGGCTGAACTCCTCGGCCAGTTCCATCCCGCTCGTATGCGGGGCTGGACGTCCCGCGCCCACGGCCTTGGGATGCTCACTGACCCGCGCGGATGCGACCCAAGATACCCGCTTCGGAAATCACGCGGACCTGATTGGTCTATTTTCAGGGTGTGGCAACTTCCGAGAACGCTCTCCGGATAGTGCTCGCTGACGATCATCACCTCTTCCGCGAAGGGCTGCGCCGGATGCTCGCGGCGGACGGCATGGCCATCGTCGGCGAGGCCGCAGACGGCGCGAAGGCCGTAGCGCTCACGCGCGAGCTGGCGCCGGACGTCGTGGTGATCGATCTGAAAATGCCGAACACTTCGGGTATCGACGCGATACGACAGATCGCCGCGACCAGTCCGAATGTCCGACTGGTGGCCCTGACAGTCTCGGCCGACGAGGCCGATGCGATCCAGGCGCTGGGCGCGGGCGCATGCAGCTATCTGCTCAAGGACATGCGCCCCGATCGGCTCGTCAGCGCCATCCGCCTGGCCGCAGGCGGTCACGCCGTGCTCTCACGCGAGGTGATGCGAGAGCTGGTCGCACACGTGCGGGCGGACAATCACGCGACCACGCGGGCGATGAGCGACGAGTTCGCGCTGTCCGAGCGCGAGCTGGAGGTGCTCCGGCTGATCGTCGGCGGAGCGGACAACGCGGCCATCGGCCGGGAGCTGTCGCTCAGCAAGCACACGGTCAAGCAGCATGTGACCAACATCTTCGAGAAGCTCAGCGTTCAGAGCCGTGTTCAGGCGGCCGTGTACGCGGTGCGCAACGGACTGGCCTGAGGCCCTCCTTGCGCCCGGAGGATCCGGGCGTGGCCTGGGTCAGGCGGCGGTGGCGGGCGCGATCGCGCGGATCGCCGCGGTGCGGTCCGCGACACCGAGCTTGGCAACCCCGGCCGAGATGTGACGGCGAACGGTGACGGGCGAGAGCGCGAGCATGTCGCTGACCTCTGCCGTCGTCAGCCCCGAGCGGAGCATCCGCAGGATCTCGCGACTCCCTGCTCGTCAGCTGCACCTCGCCGACGCGAACCGGGTCCTCGGTGGCGAGGGTGTAGTCGCGGAACTTGTGCAGGACGACCCCGACGAGCGTGCGGGGCAGCGCGGCCTCTCCCTTGAGCACGCCGCAGATCGCGGCCGGCAGCCGATCCGGGCTCGTGTCCTTGGGCAGGTAGCCGACGGCTCCGGCGCGCAGCGCCGCGAGCACGTCGTCGGTGCTGCTGGAGACCGTCAGCATGACCACCAGCGCCGCGGACCCGGCCTCGGCGAGCCGGCGCGCGGCCTCGATGCCGCCACCGGGCATGCGGATGTCCAGCAGGCATACATCCGGGCTCTCACGCAACACGGCGTCCACCGCGCCGTCGCAGTCGGCGGCCTCGCCGACCACGTCAAAGCCCCCGCGTATCAGCGCCATGCGCACGCCCAGACGGATCACGGGGTGATCGTCGGCGATCACGACGGTCGGCGCGTCGTGGGCGGGCGTGTCGCTCACGGCAGGACGGCCTCCACGGTCGTGCCTCTTTCGGGCGCGCTCGTCACCCGCAGCGAGCCGCCGAGCGCCTGTGCCTGCCGTCTCATGCTCTCCAGGCCAAAGCCGTCGGCGCTGTCGCTGAGTCGAACCCGCGACCGTCGTCGCGCACCCGCAGCCGCCATTCGTCCGAGTGCTCGAGCACGACCTCGAGCGAGGTCGGACCGGCATGCTTGACGGCGTTGGTGACCGCCTCGCGGCCGATGTGCACAAGCGTGTCTAGCGTCGGCTCGTCGGGCTGGCTGCCGTCGGGGACGCCGCCGGCGTCGAAGCTCAGCGGAGTATTCCTGGCGGCCGCGCACACGTTGTCCCGCACCGCCACCACGACCGGCCGGCGGTCACGATCGAGGAGGTCGCCGAGGAGGCTGCGAGCGCCCGTCAGAGCGCGCTCCCCGGCCGCGACGACAGCGCTCGCCCGCGGCGCGCAGGCTGGATCGTCCGCGAGCGCCCGCGCATTGGCGAGCGCGAACGCGAGATCCTGCATGACGAGGTCGTGGACGTCGGCGGCCAGCCGCTGCCGCTCGCGGGTCAGCGCGTCCGCCGCGAGGGTCGAGTGCCGGCGATCGCCTCGGCGGCGCCTGAGACGGTCCAGAGCCGGGCGCAACGAGAGACCGCGACGGGCCCTCTCAGCCGTGGAACCGGCGAGGCCCGGCTGCCTGAGCTCCACCGAAGCCGCCGTGGCTCGACCGTCCAGCTCGTCCCAGCTCGTGGTGATCTTCCCCTGCACTGCCTACCTTCCGTGGTAGTCAAAGCCATGTCCGCACCATTGGTGCGGGGCCGGCCCAAATCCGTTGTCGGATTAGTTTACACCGAAAACGAGCCCTTGCCCTCTCCGGCCTTACGCCCGGGATGATAGACGAATAAAGTCCCAATTTGCAAACAAATCGTTGCATTGAGCGCGTCATGTACGAAAAGTACGAATACCGGCGCGAGTCTCGGACAATCGGGACGAACGGGCAGATGTGCGATCTCACAGCTGCTCAGCCCGCAACAGCTCCTCCGGCCCCAGCCGCACGTCCAGCCGCGAGCAGGCCGCGTCGTCGCGGCGGGAGGACGTGCGGGCCGCGCGTCAACCACGGGGCGCCGGCGGCGGGAGCCGCGTGATCCCCGTGAGCGCGTCGAATCCCCGGTCGAAGCTGAGGATCTCGGCGATCCCGTGACGGCGCATCACCGCCGCGTGCACCGCGTCGCGCGACGAGAGCCCCCTGTGCGCGTGGGTGAGATCCTTGGCGGCGAACACATCCTCCTCCGTCACCGCGAGCACCTCGTCGACGATCTCCCGCAGGCTCGCGAACCCCTGCTCGATCATGTCGCGGCGATCGGTGGAGACGTAGCGGTGCAGGATCTCCTGGAAGACCTCGCTGGAGGTCACCAACCGCCTGCGCTCCCCGGCCAGCCGCTCAAGCGCGCGCTGCGCATCGAACTTGTGGGGATGGTCGGGCCCGATGAGGTACATCGGGACGTTGGAGTCGACGAAGATCAACCCTCGACGTCCTGTGGAAACCCAGCCTCGATGTCCTGCAGCTGTGCGGTCTCGATCTCGGCCAGCATCGTCTCGATGTCAACGGCCGGACCAAGGTTGTAGCCGGCCGCCTTGCGGATCGCGGCGAGCTTCGCGTCCACATCGCCGTCCGAGGTCTCCCGCTGGGCCACCCTCAGCGCCTGGCGCACCCACTCCGAGACGGTCAGCCCCGACGCGCGGGCGGTGCGCTCGTAGCGCTCAAGATCGGCCTCCCCGACAACCACCTGAAGGCGCTTACTCATGGGGGTAGTATAGCGTACTACCGGGACTCGCCCGGTACTTTGCAGCGCGACCACGAGGGCGTGCCACGTGCTCACGCGCGGTGGGAAGGCGCGCCACGTCCGCGCGCGCGGCAGGCGCAGTCGATCTACCGCGGCCGCTACCGGGCTCCCAACTTGCGCAAGTCTGACGCAGCTTGATGATCTGCTTCTCGGAGAGCCGATGCTTCAGCATGTTCTTCAGTGTTGCTCGCCCACGCATCGGGGCCGTTCGCAGCAACGTCAGCGGTAGCCGCACACCCGCCGGGATCAGGATGGTCCACGCCACGGGGTCATCACCGTCTGCGAAGCGCAGCTTGTAGTGCTGCTCTCCGAGGCCCAGGTCGATGTGATCCTCGCCGCGCTCGAATGCGTCCTCGATTACGGCGAGGATGCCGAGCATCGACGGCTTGAATTTTGCAAACCGCTCGTCCCATCCGCCGTTTATGTACAGCACACGGCCGCCGGCGGCCAAGAAGAGCTGAGCCGAGATCGGCTCGCCTTCGACCTCGAACAGGAGCAGGCGAAAGCGCCCCTCCTGGTTGAGGAGCGCCTGTCCGATGTCGTTGAGCACAGCGGGCAGACCCGCGCCGAGCCCGACGAAGCTCGAGCTGCCGCGCTCCTCCCAGCGGGAGCCGTGCAGACGCACGAAGATATCTACGTCCGATCTCAGGGTATTCAGCGTGCTCAAGCGCATCGCTCCTCCTGCCGCTGCGAACTGCCGCCGCAGTCGACGCATCTCGCTGCGAAAGTTCGAACTCTTGGTGCTGAACCACGCGTCGAACGAAGGTGCCCGCAGGGAAGCCGTCGGAGAGCCCGACACCTGATAGCGGCGGCTCGCCGGGCGCCGGCGTCCCGGCCACGCTTCCCGCAGCGACTCCGCCCAATCCGCGGCCAGAGGTGTCCCCTCAAGCGCAACGAGATCCGGACACACACTGGAATCGGCGAGCGCCTCGGCGAGCGCACCGACCACAGCCTGCTCATGCCCCGACGCGGCGAGCGGCGCCAGCCCGGCCTCCGAGCTCGATACCCGGCAGGCGCAGACCCAGTCGTCCACCCCGTCCAGCGAGATCAACGTAGAACGGCGCGAGGCCGACGATCGCTCCGTCGTCGCGAACGACGACCACGCGCGGCTCGGCGGCGGACGGCGCAAGATGTCGCCACCATGCCGTCACGCAGGCAGGGGACATCAACGGCAGCTGGTTTGCGACGGCCAGCTCATCCCACTTAGATTCGAGGGGGCCCAACGGCGAGAGCTGAGTGATTACTTCCGAGACGAGCACGAGGGATGCCAACTGTATCCGAGCCGCCCGAAACGACTCGAGGGCTACAAACCGGGCGGCATGCGAGCATACGAGTCATCGCCTACTCCACCCGCGTACACGCCAGACACCACCATCCTTGGCTCGGGGCTCTGCGACGAATCCGCGCCCGCCGCTCAGTCGTGCTGGGGTACCACGGCGTCGCCGAGTCGCGCCTGCGGGATGACCTCAGCCTGCTGCAGCTCTCGCCGGCCCGCTTCCGCGCGCAGATCGAGCTGCTCCAGGCCGCCGGCTTTCACTTCGTGACGATGACCGAGCTGCCCCTACGGGCCGACGGTGGTACGCCCAAGCCCGGGCTCGCCGTTGTGAGCTTCGATGACGGCATGCGCAACAATCGTACCGTCGCCCTGCCGATCCTCAGCGAGCATGGGATCCCCGCCACCGTCTATGTCACGATCGGCTTCATCGGGGGCGTGAGTCCATGGATCGGGAAGGGCGGTGACGGGGCGATGCTGAGCGAGCACGAGCTGCGGGAGCTGGCGGCCACGGGATGGGAGCTCGGCGCGCACACGCTTACCCACCCCGACCTTGTGACACTGGACTATGACGCCTGTCTGAAGGAGATCAGGGGAAGCCGAGAGGCGCTGGAACGCATCACAGGGACACCCGTTCAGACATTCGCCTACCCGTCCGGGAGCTACGGCCCCGAAACGCTTGCGGCGGTCCGTGAGTCCGGGTTGCTCGCTGCGGTCACGACCGGCTCGGGCACCTGGGAGCGATATGAGATGACACGCGCGATGATCGGCGCCCTGGACCCGTGGCCGGTCGTGCTGCTCAAGCTGACCGACCGCTACGAGCCACTCTTGCGATCGGCTCCCGTCAACCTACTGCGCCGCGCGAGCAAACGGGCACGCGGGCAGTTGTTGGCCGCCAGTGGCCAGCGCGGTGAGAGCAGCAGCGACGAGACGGCGTAGGCAGCAGGTGAGCAACCGAACCCGAGTGCTGATCACGAACGCCGAGGAGCGATCGATGCTGGCTGTCTGCCGCAGCCTGCACCGGGCCGGATATGACGTCACGGCCACTTCGTTCACGGCGCTCGCGCCGGCAAGATGGTCGCGAGCGTGCACGCGATGGCTGCGAATCGCCGACGCGCTCGAAGGCGCCGTCCAGTTCGCGGAGCAACTCGCCGACGAGTTGGCCCGTCATTCCTATGCCGCGTTGATCGCCGGCAGCGACAGCTCGCTGCTCGCTATATCGCGGGAGCGAGGGCGCCTGCAGGCACTCACCGAGCTCGGCCTGCCACCGCCGGATGTCGTCGAGCGCGCTCTCGACCGGGAGAGCCTCGCCGCGGCCGCTCGGCAGGTCGGCCTGGTCGCAACCGAGTCGATCCGCTGCAAGGAGGTGGGGCAGGTGTTCGCCGCGACTCGCCGGCTCGGCTTCCCGATCGTGCTCAAGTCCCCAGAGGCGGCCGGTACGCGCAACAACAGCGCGGTGTCGGACGCTCCGAAGGGGCGAGCCGTCGCAACCGAGGCGGGCCTCGTGGAGGCGGCGTCTGAAATTCACGGCGACCTCCTGGTACAACGCTGGGTGGAGGGTGACATCATTTCCTTTGGCGGCGTGATCGCAGGCGGGCGTCTGCTGGGGGTCGCAGTTTCGCGGTACTGGCGTATGTGGCCGCCACACAGCGGCAGCGTCACTTCTCGGAAACCGTACCCGTACCGCCAAAGCTGGAGGACATGGTGCGGCGGCTCCTGATCGCCATCGGCTGGGAGGGCGTCTTCGAGGTCGAGCTGATCCAGTCAGGGCCCGAGGAGTTCGTGCCGATCGACCTCAACCCGCGCCCCTACGGCTCGATGGCCCTGGCGGTCGCCGCGGGCGCACCCCTGGTCCCGATCTGGTGCGACTGGCTGCTCGGCCGCAACCCGCGACCGGTGCGGGCGCTGGCCGGCCACCGCTATCGCTGGGAGGACGGTGATCTGCGTCATCTGTTGTGGCAACTGCGGCACGGCAACTACCGTGCCGCGGCCGCGGCGACGCTCCCGCACCGCCATGTCACTCACGCGCACGCTCAGCTCGCCGACCCGCTGCCACTCCTGGCTCGCGGACTCCGCCTGGCGAGCCGCTCGACGCAGCGCACAGCTCGACCACGGAGCTGAGAGCTCAATACCCGGCCAGGACCATACCTGCGCCCCCCTCTACCCTCAGTAGCATGCTCGCGACGGGCTCGAATGACGTGCGCAACCGAGCTTGGAGCACAAGTTTGCGACGGACCGGGCGATGATCGATTCCACAACAGAAGCCAAGAGCGCAGATCAAGAGCCACCGGCCGGGAGGCGCTCGTCGCGAATCCTCGTGAATGCCGGTTTCCGCGGGATCGCGGATACCGGGTCCCAAGATCGCGACGGCCGTGCTTTACATCCGGTCGCCCGCAAGCTGGGCGCGACTCAGTTCGGGATTTATGCATTCGCGTTGTCGTTCGTGGGACTTGTCACTGCCTTCGGCTATTTCGGGCAGGATATCGTCCTGACTCGCGAGGTGGCCCGCGACCACGGACGCCTCGAGGAGTACTACTCCAATGCCATGGTTTCCCGTGCCACGTTCAGCATCCCACCGCTCCTGGTGGCGCTGCTCGTGGCCTCACTCGCCGGGATGAGCAGCCACACGCGCCTGGTCATCCTTGTGCTCGGTTTTGGATTCGTCGGGGACTACATGGTGCAAATTCCGTTTGCCGTCTTCCAGGCCTACGAACGCGTGTCATTGGTGGCAGTTGTGTTGATCACCCAACGGTGGATTACCACCACCGTTGCGATCGTCGCCCTGTTCCTCGGCGCGGAACTCGTGACGATCGTCGGAATCTACGCCGTCGGTTCTTTGAGCGCAGCCGCACTGGGCACTTGGATGATGTACCGCCGCATCGCCCGGCCCCGGCTGCGCTTCGACCTTCGCGGCGCTCTCAGGGTGACCCGTGAGGCGTTTCCCATCGGATAGCACTGATCGCGCTAACTGTGCTGTTCCGCATCGATATGTCGATGCTCGCGATATTCAAGCCGGCCAGCCAGGTGGGTAATTACGCAGCCGCCTACAAGCTGCTGGAAACCACCGCGTTCTTCTCGTGGGCGGTGAATGTCGCGGTGCTCCCATCGCTCTCGCGCCTGTCGCCCACGACTATCCCCCCGGTGGGAGCCCTTTACCAACGCGGACTTAAGCTCGTAATCGCCATCACGCTGCCCGTGGCGGTGGGCGCGATCATACTTGCCGGGCCGATAATCTCGCTGCTTTACGGCTCGCAGTATCATGCTGCCGCGCTGGCGTTGGCGCTGCTGGCCCCCACCATCGCGCTCTTCCCCATAAGCGCCCTCTCCAGTCAGTTGTTCTTCGCACAGGGAAGCCGTCCGACGGTGGCGATCGTCTATGCCATCGTCGTAGTGGAGAACGTTGCGCTCAACCTTGTGTTGATCCCCCGTTTCTCGCTCAACGGCGCGGCCATAGGAACCTCCGTCTCCGAGCTGCTCGTCGCCGGGCTGCTGATAGCTCTGTCGGGCAACCTGCATGGTCGACTTGAGGTCCGCCGTATGCTAGCGGGCGCCGTGCTGGGCAGCACAGCTGCAGGCGCATTGCTCGTCCTGTTTCACCACAGTCCTCTGATCGGTGTGCCACTGGCCATATTGGCCTACTTTGCGGTACTGCTTGGCTACGAGCGGCTCGCCTTTCCAGAGGATTTCTCGGTCGCTCACGCGCTGGTCTCGCAACTGCGCTCCAGGCTAGGGAGACCGGCGACGTCTGGTGGAGTGCTGTGAGCCCACCACGCGCCAGCTCTGGATCTGACGCGTAAGGGCTCACGATTGAACAACTGTCGGGGTCGAGCCGCCAAACGCCCGGAAACATTGAGGATCCAAGGAATTCATCACGTCATTTGTTGAGTCGTGAGCCCTAAGCCCGCCTCGTCTCCCCTCGATCATCTGTCCAACCTCGGCGCCACGTCGAGAGTTGACCGCCGACTTGCCGATCCATAGCTAGCAGACAATCAGCGTGCTGCCCCATTCGCTCATGACAAAGGCAAACCCGATGCGAGTCGGGGACGCAAAGCCAGGGATCTCCCGGAGATCGCCCAGCCACCAAAGGAGCGGGATGTACAACCGCGCCTTGCATCGCGATTCCCGCCGCTAGCCGCGGTCGCGGCGTTCTGCTCGGGCTTCGTCGCGAAGCTTCGGCGGACACAGCCGGGACGGTGCATTTCGTGCGCTCCTCCGAATCGTCGTTCGACCAGTACTCGAAAGCCCCTCGCCGAAAACCCGGGCCTGGCTGAACGCGCACATGTGGCGGATGGACCGTTCTCGCCCTACTTCACCAGAAGACGAGATGGTACGCAGGGCTGGCTGTATAACGATTCATACGCGTGTCTACAAAGGCACAGCTGGCCACTGCGCACCCGGAATGGATCCTCAAGGACGCAGCGGGCAACAAGCTGTACATACCGTTTGGCTGCGGTGGACGGGACCTGTCCGCAGTACGCCGGGGACATCGCCAACCCCGCCTACCGGCACAACTGGATCGCGAAGCAAGGACCGAACTCGCACACGGTTACCGCGGCCTGTTCGTGGACGACGTGAACATGGAACAGCGGACCGGGAACGGCGAAGCCAGCAGGTCGCGCCGATCGACTCGACCACGGGCCAGCCGATGAGTGCGACCGCGTGGCGAGCGTACATGTCCGAATTCACGGCGGAAATACGGGCCGCGTTTCCGAGCATCGAGATCGTGCACAACGCGATCTGGTTCGCGAGCTCCGGCGCCGGCACCGCCGACCCGAGCATCCGCCGGGAGATCTCGGCCAACTACATCAACCTCGAGCGTGGCGTCAACGACTCCGGGTTGACCGGAGGCAACGGGCAGTGGTCGCTGAACGCGCTGCTCTCCTTCGTCGATCAGGTCCACGCCCTCGGACGGGCGGTCGTGATGGATGGACTCCGGCGGCGACCCGCACGGCATGGAATACAACCTGGCCAGCTACTTCCTCACATCGACTGGCAACGACGCCGTCAGCGGCTCGGGCCAAACCCGGGCAACTGGTGGTCAGGCTGGAACGTCAACCTCGGTGAAGCCACCGGCGCGCGCCGTACCTGGAGCAACCTGCTGCGACGCGACTTCACCGGCGGCGTGGTGCTCGTCAACCCGCCGGACGAACTCACTCAGACAGTCACACTCAGCGCCCCCATGCGGAACGTCAACGGCGAAACGGTGACATCCGTCACGCTTCCAGCGGGTTCAGGCGCCATCCTCGTGGGCACCCCCCCATCGACGACGGCGCCTCAGCCGACAACCCCGGCGCCTACTGAAACGATCTTGGAAACAAATCCGGTCGTCAGCAGTCCAGCCCCACCGAGCACTGGCGAAAGCTCTGGCATCGAAAGCTCGAGCAACAGTTCGAGCATCTCAAGCAGCGGCAATGGTTCCACACCGACGAGCTCGACCACGACCAGAGCGGCACCCACGCAGTCAACCCCACCGAAGCACAGCTCCGGCAAGCATCGAGGACCGCCGCGTGCCCGGCTGGCGGCGAGGGCCGCTCGTCCGCGCGACGAGCGCATCGTCACCACCACCACGCCGCGCGAGCCAGGTCAAAGACCCGAAGCTGATAACCCCGTGCGGTCCGATCACCGTCAGATCCAGACCCGTGCGCACCGAGTCTTGGGCGCGGGGACCCAGTGGCGATAGCGTAGCGTGGACGTGCCTCGCATTCTATTGCTACCAGCCCATCGACGGAGGAGTCGGACGGCACGTCGAAGACCTGACGCTCGGCCTGCGCGAGCAAGGCTTTGAGGTCTTGCTCTGTGGGCCAGCGGTCCCTCGAGGCCTGGCCGGCAGCGCAACCCACGTGCACCTCGATCTCCACCGTGCGGTGACCATCCGCTCCGATCTCGCCGCCATCGCCCGCTTCAGCAGGATTGTCAACGATCTGCCCCCGACATCGTCCACGCCCAAAGCTCCAAGGCGGGCGCGGTTGCACGACTCGCCAGGTTCTCGCATCCGCGCACGCCCGTGGTCTATACGCCGCACGGATACGCCTTCGCCGGTCATTTCTCGCGGTCGGCCGAGCGCCTCGTCTATCGCGGCGTGGAGCGTACCCTGGCCCCCCTCGCCAGCCGGACGGTTTGCGTGTGCGAGGCGGAGGCCCGTCTGGCCCGGTCGATCGGCCCGAGCAAGAGGGTGAGGGTCGTACACAACGGCATCGAGCCTGTGCCAGATGGTCCTGTCGAGGAGCGCATCGCCGAACTGTCGCGTCTCGGTCCGGTGATCGGCGCGCTCACGCTGCTGCGTCCGGGAAAGGGTCTCCAGACATTGATCGACGCGTTTCCGCGGGTGCTCGTTCGGCATCCAACCGCTCAGCTGGCAATCGTCGGCGACGGTCCAGACCTTCAAGAGCTGCGCGCGCAGACAGAGCTGCGTGACGTGGCTGACGCGGTGCACTTCCTCGGATCGAGCACGGAGCCTCAAGCGGTGCTGCGCGGGCTGGATGTGTTCGTCCATCCTTCCTGGGCCGAGGCGTTTCCCTACGTCATCCTTGAAGCCATGTCGTTGGGCAGGCCGATCGTCGCCAGCGACGTCGGCGGAATCGGCGAGGCGGTGGTGGACGGAGCGAGCGGTCGTCTCGTTCCCCCACGAGACGCAGACGCCCTCGCCGAAGCGCTCCTCGCGATGCTCGACGATCCGATCGGACGAACGCGGATGGGCGCGATGGCGCACAGTCGCGTCAGGGAGCGCTTCACAAGGAAAGCTATGCTCGGCCGCCTGATCGATGTGTACGATGAGCTGCCGCGAACCCCGCCCTGCCCGGACGTCTTGGAAGGCCCTGGGTCTGGGGTTGCGTCATCGCCATCGTCGCGCGCGATGACGAGGCACCTCACGCTATGAGCTCCCCGAGCGGCCGTCCTCGCCCCTGCCAACCGGTCTCGTCGACCAGCCGGTGGACGCTCAGCGCTACCTCGATGCGCTGCGTCGCGGCGTCCGGCTGATCGCCGCGATCGTGATCGTCGTGACCGTCGCGGTCCTCGCCATCTCGCTCGGGCTACCGAAGAGCTATCGAGCCTCTGTCGACATCGTCTACAACCCGACGGCGACGCTGCTGCAGTCAAACGAAGCAACCTCCACACAGCGCCAGCTGGCGACGTTCGAAGCACTGGTCCAAACCCCTCCGGTCACCACGACGGCCGCCCACAAGCTGTCGGAATCACCTAAAGCGGTCAAAGGCGCGATCAGCGCTTCGGCCAACCCCAACGCCAATCTCCTGACGATCACGGCGAGCGCTGGCAAGGGATCCGTGGCCGCCGCTCGCGCCAACGCGGTAGCCGAGGCATTCCTCTCCGAGGAGCAGTCCATGCAGAACCTCGGCCTCAGCAACGCGCGAGCTCAGCTACAGGAACAGATCACCAGGCTGAAGGGAACGCCCGGCGCCGCCACCCAGATCGCGGCCCTGGAAGCACGCATCAGCGCTTTGCAGATCAATGCCGCAGGCACCGCTTCCGAGCTGCAGATCGCCGAATACGCCTCACCCCCGAGCGGGCCAAGCTCTCCCAAACCGGCGCTCAACGTGCTCGTAGCGCTCTTTGCGTCACTGCTGATCGGCGTCCTGGTCATCCTCGGGCGCGATCAACTCCGACCCAGGTTCACGACGCCGCGAGAAGCTCGGGCAGACCCTGAACCTCCCCGTCCTGGCGGGCGTCCCATACCGTCGACGCTCCCTCCGCGCGCAGCGTCGACGAGGCCTGTCTGGACTCGAGCACGAGACATATGACGCGCTGCAGGCGACGATGCGCCTGCTCGGGCCCGCAAACGGCGGCCAGAACGTGCTGCTCGTTACAAGCGCAACCCACGGCGAGGGCAAGACGACGGTCGCCGCAAGCCTGGCCCGTTCACTCTCCCGTGCTGGGCAGAAGACGCTCGTGATTTCAGGAGACCTGCGCTCACCCACCCTGCACGAGCATTTCGGATTGCGGCCTCAGTCCGGCTTTGCAGACTGCCTCCTGGCCATGGACAACGACGCTCAGCATCCCGGCGAGGCGCTCCACACGGCCATCAGGGCCGCGCCCGGAGAAGCTCAACCTCGACGTGCTCAGCTCCGGACAGGCCCTCTCCGATCCAGCGGCCCTGCTGTCGAGCGCGGCGGTGGATGGCTTCTTCGAGGCGCTGCGGCAAACGGACTACAGCTACGTGCTGATCGACTCTCCCCCAATCTTGGGTCTGGGCGATGCGCAATTCCTGGCCCGCCAGAGCGACGACGTGCTGGTGGTGGCGCGACTTGACCGCGTGAGCCCGTTGCAGGCCGAGGACCTGCGCGATCTGCTCAAGCGCCTGCGGCTGAACCCCATCGGCGTGGTGGTGGTAGGGGCGAGAGTGGAGCTCTCACCCTACTACCTGGCCGAGCGCACGCTGACGCAGACAGCCTCCTGACAGCATCTATGCGGGCTGCGATGCGGGCTGCAACACAGCCGCCTGCGGCCCTGTTGGTCTGGCGAGCACCGTGCGCCGGCGCATCGCGCCGGCCCAGATCAGAGCGGCGACGAGCCACAGGTGACGCCAGTGCAGCGTGTCCACGAAGAAGCTGTTCGCCACGAGTCCGCACCAGGCGGCGAGCAACGCGGCCGCGCTGATCCCATAGGTGTCGCTGCCACTAATCACATTCCGGACTCCGAAGGCTGCCGTTCCCATGACCAGCGCAGCAATGACAAGGAGGCCAAGGACGCCCTGCTCGGACAGCGGGCGAACATAGAGACTGAAGCTGGCTTCGTGAGAGGGAGAGACGACTTCGACCTGCCCCGGGCCGATCCCGAACGGGTGTTCGAAGCCGGTCGAGAGGCCACGGGCCTGGGCGCCGAAACGGCTTGCGTCATAGCTCTGAAGGTGCGCGCGTTCCTTGAGAAATCCAAGCTCACCGGTTCCGAGCACCGCGCCGACGATCGCCAGCCCACCGACGAGCACGATGAGCACCAACGAGATGGCGCGCCGATCCAGCCTACGCGCCACAACCACACCGATCAGCACGGTCAAACCGACCGCGAGGTTCAGCCACGAGGCACGTGAGAATGAGAACACCACCCCGACCATTAGGGCGAGGAAGCACAAGGTCATCGAGGAGCGACGCAGCCGCAGCAGACGCGGCTGGATAATCTCCTCGAGCAGGATCAGTGCAATCGGGATGAGGAAGGGCCCGTAGACGTTGGGGTCTTTGAAGAGCGCCTTCGCGCGCTGTCCATCGCCGATCATCAGCGTGTGGCCAGGAAAGTGGACGAATAACGCGGCGGCGCCGAGCACGGCGGATAGAGCGGCGGCGGCCAGGTAAGCGCATACCAGCCAGCGAGCACGCTGCGGGCGGTCTATATAAGCGGCAAGCCAGAGGCTGAACGTGCTGAGATAAAGTGTAATCAGGAAGAATCGCCCTGCGGCCGACCAACTCAGGACATCCATCATGGAGATGATGTTGAGCACTATGAAAGAGGCGACGAGCCAGGTCGCCATGCGCGGCACGCGCCTGAGGCCAAACCTCCCCGTCACTGCGGCGACAGCCATCGCCAGCCCGAACAGGACATCCGACGGAGCCGGTTCGATGACGACCACGGCGAGCAGCGCGAACCCGATGACGACCGCGAGGTCATAGCGGCCGACCACCAGCGCCGTCGCCAGAATCATCATCATCCCACCTCCGATTGCGATCGCCGGCGAGATGGGAGCACTGCCCAGCGCCATGGCCAGCACCGCGGCGAGCGCCAGCAGCGACAGCCATCCGCAGACGATCAGCGCAACCCTAAGCAGTGATCCCTCATGACTGGGCTGAATCCGCCTGCGCAACGTCATGGAATAGGTGTCAACGCTCATGCTCGAAACCAGCGTACCGGCCTTGGTGATCACACGAGTTGCTTACATCGCAGCCGCCAGCGACGGACGGACGCGCGCCGATCGGCGGCTCGACTGCCGGCTCATGTGGTCCGGATGATCAGCACCGAGCACGGAGCGTGATGCGACACCTTGTTCGGCACCGAGCCCAGCAGGAAGCGCTTGGCGCCCGTCATCCCCTTGTTGCCGACCACGATCAGGTCGGCCTCGCGCTCCTCCGCGACGTCGAGGATCGCGTCGGCCGGGTCGCCCTGGCGCGGGTAGACGTCGACCTCCACACCGGCCTCGCGGGCGACCACAGCGGCGGCCTCCAGGGTCACGTCGACATCCTCGCGCGGGCTGATCGCCCACTGCAGGTCCTCCGGCGCCTCTCTGCGTTCCACGCGCAGACGCTGCGCGGGCACCGGCTCGTACGCGCTGACGAGCTCGATCTTCGCCCCCACCGCACGGGCCAGGTCGACCGCCTGGCGCACCGCCTGGCCGGCCGTGTCCGAGCCGTCCGTCCCAACCACGATCGATTTGAACATGCTGCTCCTCCTTCGCCTATGTCGAGACCGAGCACCGCATCGATCTCGCGATCATATCCGCACCGCGACGATGCTCGGATCGGCACGTGACCGGTCCAGGGTCGCCTAACGTTCACGCCTGTGATCGACCTGCACTGCCACGTGCTTCCGGGCATCGACGACGGCCCCGAGACGATCGACGGCTCCGTCGCGCTCGCGCGCGCAGCGGCGGCGGCGGGCACGCGCACGCTCGTGGCCACACCCCACGTCAGCACGCGCTACCCCAACGACGCCGGCACGATCGCCCGCCTGGTGGACGAGGTCAACGCGCGCCTGGCCGCCGAGGCGGTGGCGCTCGAGGTCCGTCCCGGCGCCGAGATCGCGATGACACGCCTCATCGACATCGATCCGGCGCAGCTCCCCCGTCTCGGGCTCGGTGGCGGTGGTCCGTGGCTGCTCGTGGAGCCTCCCTTCACCGCGGTGGTGAGCGGCCTGGACATTCTCCTGTCAGATCTGCAACGCCGCGGCCACCACATCCTGCTGGCCCATCCCGAGCGCTGCCCGGCCTTTCACCGCGACCCGCGGATGCTGGGCTCGATTGTGCGCACCGGCGTCCTCACCTCGATCACGGCCGGATCGCTCGTGGGCAGCTTCGGGGAGCCGGTACGGCGCTTCGCGCTGGGACTCGCCCAGGAAGGCATGATCCACAACGTCGCCTCCGACGCTCACGACAACGTCAAGCGTCCGCCCGGCATGGCCGCGGAGATCGAGCGGGCGGGGCTCGGACCGCTCGCCGAGTGGCTGACCGAGCAGGTCCCCGCGGCAATCCTCAGTGGCGAGGAGACGATCCCACCTCGCCCAGCCGTCGCCCTCCCGGGCATCGACGCGCCACGCCGCCGATGGTGGCAGACGAGCCGGCTCAAACAAGCTTCGTGATCGCGATCACCATCCCGATCAGCACGAACACGACGATCGCGATTTGCATCCAGATCCAGGTTGGCGACACGACGCGGCACACCCTACTGGGGTAGACATCGCTGCAACCAGGGTCACAGCCTGCGCCTGCGAGCCGTGGCCCGACTATCGTCTAGCGCATGGCCGGACGCCTACCAGGATCGGCAGGATGCCTTCAGAAGCTCTCTCATCGCACTGGCGCTGGGGCTGTGCACGCTCGCGTGGCTCGCGCCGGCCGGCGACGCCAAGCGCGCGCCACAGGCGCACACTTCTCTTCCACGCCACCTCTCGGCGGCGTGAACGTCGTCGGTCTGTATGCGGGCGCGCCTCTGGCCCAGGCCGACCGCGAGATCGCCAGCGCGCATGACACTCCACGCCAAGGTCGTTCGCGCCGAGGTGCCCATGGTCAGTGATGGAGCCATCTGGGCCGAACCAGATCGACCCGCGCGCGCTGGCCTTCACCGACCGGCTGGTGGGCAGACGCCGCCGCAAGCGGGATCCGCGTGATCCTGTTCGTCGACAGCACGCCGTGCTGGGCGTCCTCGGCACCGGCGTCACTGCTGCGAAAATGCGTGCCCGGGCAGTCGAGCAAGGCCAACGCCTGGCCGCCTACCAACCCGGCCACCTACGCCGCCTTCGTCGCCTATCTCGCCCAGCGCTACGGCACGAGCCTGGCGGCGATCGAAGATCTGGAACGAGCCCGACCAGGCCAACCAGCTCTACTTCGCCGGACCCAACAAGGCCCAGACGTTACGCCGCCATCCTGCGCGCCGCCTACCCCGCGATCAAGCAGGACGAACCCGAACGTGCCCGTGATCGCCGGCTCGCTCGTCGGCTACAACGGCGTCTTCCTGCGCGCTCTCTACGCCGCCGGCATCAAGGGCTACTACGACGGGCTGGCGGTGCACTTCTACACCCTGACCCTCGCCTCGCTGCGCCAGTTTCGGGAAGTGCAGCTCGCCAACGGCGACACCAAGCCCCTGTGGCTGAACGAGTTCGGCTGGAGCAGCTGCTGGCCGCGATACAGGATCCAGCAGGAACAGGCGTGCGTGACTCCCACAGGTCGCAGGCGGCGAACATCGCCAATCTCTTGCCGCTCGCTGGCACGCACCCCGTACATCGCGGCCGACGTGCTGTATCAAGCTGCGAGGGCTCCAAAGCCGAAGACTTCGGGGTGCTGAACGAACAGAGCGCCCGCAAGCCGTCGTTTGCCGCACTCTCCCGCGTCCTGGCCTCGCCCTTCGGCGCTACCAGTCCCGTCACCCTCAGCCTGCGCCGGCGGGGCAGCCAGGTCGTGGCCAGCGGCTCGGGACCCGTCGGCGACTACATGAAGCTCGAAGCCTTCCAGGGCAGCGTGCTGCGCTTCAGGGCGCTGTTCACGCTCAACCGCTTCAACCGGTACTCGATCATGCTGCCCTCGGTGCTCGGCACGAGCGGTCTGCGGGTGCGCGTCTACCAGGAGTGGATGGGACCGGGCACGGACGCGCAGAAGAGCATCTGAGCGGATCCGACGGACGGGCAGGACTCTGTCCTGCCCGGCACGGCCGCTGCAGCAAGGGACGCCCCGGACCGGCGAGTGACGCCCCGGATCGGATCGCTACTCAGCGTTGCGGAACATCGCGGCCAGCGTGAGCACGAGGATCTTCACGTCCAGGCCCAGCGACCAGTGGGCGATGTAGTAGTTGTCCCACTCCACGCGCTCGGCCAGCGACGTCTGGCCGCGCAGGCCGTGCACCTGCGCCCAGCCGGTGATCCCCGACTTGACACGATGGCGATCCCCGTAGCGCGTGATCTCGTCACTGAACAGCTCGACGAACTCGGGGCGCTCCGGGCGCGGCCCGATGATGCTCATCTCCCCGCGCAGCACGTTCAGCAGCTGCGGCAGCTCATCGATCGACGTACGCCGCAGGACACGCCCGACGAGCGTGCGGCGGTCCTCGCCCTCGACTCCCCCCGGCGCGGTGTCCCCGCCGAGCAGGTGATCTATCGCCGTGTCGTCCCCATCGCGCGTCGTCCTCGGGATCGGTTCCAGGCGCATCGAGCGGAGCTTGTACAGGTCGAAGGCCCGCCCGTCGCGACCGACGCGGCGCTGGCGGAAGAGCGCCGGCCCGGGGAGCTCAGGCGCACGGCCAGCGTCGCACACAGGATCACGGGCGACAGCAGCACAAGCAGCAACAGCGCGAAAACGCGATCGAAAGCGTGCTTGAGCGTGAACTGCCAGCCCTGGGGATCGACCGTCGAGAACGTCAGCAGCGGCGTGCCTCCGACCGTGTCATACCAGGCGCGTTGATTCATCGTGTCGAACATGCGCGGCACGACCGACACGTCGACGCCCAGCTGCTGGCAGCGCTGGATCAGACGGCTGATGCGAGCATCGGCGACCGACGAGAACGCAACGATCAGTTTGTGCACACCGGACTCCTCGACGATCCCGTCGATGTGCTCGACCGTGCCCAGCACCGGCACGTCGCGCCCACCCACCTCGGCGACCGAGCGGGGCCTGTCGTCGACGAAGCCGACCGGGATCAGCCCGTACTCGGGATGTTTCTCGAGCAGCCGCGCCACCTGCGAGCCGACGAGCCCGGCGCCGACGATCAGCACCGGCTTGCCCACAAGCCGGTGCCCGCGCGCCCAGCGCTGGGCGCCGGACAGAGCGATGCGGCCGAGACCCACGCCGATCAGCGCGAACAGCCACGCGCGCACGCCGTCGGACTCGCTCGGAGCCTGGCCGTTGGCGAGCAGGCCGATCGTCGCAACGGCCATCGCCGCGATCGACACCGCGCTGAGCACGGGCACAACCCCGTCGAGCACAAGCGCGCGCAGGCGCGTGCGATACAGCCCGCGCAGGTAGAGCAGCCCCATCGCCAGCGGCGGCAGCGCCAGCAGCGGCGCCTGCACGGCCGAGACGTTCAGGGTCGCATGCACTCCGCCCAGCGCCACGATCACCGCCACGCACAGCAGCACGAAGTCCACGACCAGGCGCAGCACGCTCCAGCCCGCTCCCTCCAGCGCCCACTGCAGGCGCCCGGCGAACGTCCCCCCGAGCAGTGACTTCGGCCGCGGCGCGTCACGCGTGAGCCCGCCGGTGAGCGGCAGCGTGGTCGATGTCTGCTGGGTGATGCGCGGTTGGTCCATGATCTCCGAGGGCGTCCTATCCCTATTTGATTACTCGGGTCCTGCTGCCCGTCCCTTTAGCGGTTGATGTCCTCCGCCCCCTCCCGTTCGTGCCAGCTGCCTTGTGAGAATGCCCGTCAACGCCAGCCCAGCGAACGCCAGCAGGATGTACGGCAAGTCATCGCCGGACAGCCCCAACGTCTCCGGCGCCACCGCACTCGCCTCATCTGCGTTTCCGGTCGACGAAGCTGGATACGTGCTCGCACCGCCGGCGGATGCCCCACCGGAGCCGGCCCGCGAGCCCGAAGCGCCGCCGACAGCGCTTTTGCGCCCAGGACTGCCGCCCGCGCCTGCCGACCCGGTCGCTGAAGATTCCGTTTCACCAAGTCGTTCACCATAACGGAATGAGCCCGATGAGCCGCCTGACCCGCCGCTTGTCGAACCGCCGCCTCCACCGGCACCCCCGCCGAGGAGCGTCGAGCCCAGGATCGTCTGGCTGCCCTGGCCCGGGCCTCCGTATCCGCTCAGCAGCGAGCTCGCCGCCGCAAGCGTCGGGGTCCCGACCAGTGAGGCGGCAACTACGAGCCCTGTCAAAAAGATCCTGCGATGACTTGTCATCCTTCCCTGCCTTAGATTCCCTTCTTCGGCCCGAGCAATGTCGCGATCCACTCTCCCGTGCCTTGTGCCAGCCATCGCCTCGTCCCAACGGTCAAGCACCCGGATGCGACGATGTGCTCCGAGAATGGCGAATCAACTAGATGTTTCGCTCCACGCTAGCGAAGGTGCGACCCCGTGTCGAGCGGGAAACCCACCATCGGCCCAGGATTGTCCGCAGAATCACGCAAACTGCTGAGCTTTGAGCAGGATCGCGCGATTCAGTTCGCCGACGTCCACCCGTTCGCCTCTGCGCACCACCAGCAGCACCTGACGGGTCAGCGGGTCGCGAGGGTTCAGGCGCACAGCCCGCTCCAGCAGCCTGAGCGCTGCGGCGCGGTCGCCCCGGGCCGAGGCGATCGCGCCTCGCTCGAGCGTCGCGTAGGCGTCTTCGGGAGAGCGCTTCAGCGCCAGCGCGAACTCGTGGTCCGCGCGCCGCAGATCACCGAAGCGCAGGGCGATGCTCCCGGCCACGAGATACGGCTCGTCGCTGAGCGGGTTCAGCCGCCCCGCGTCGTTCAGCCGGGCGTACGCCGTTGCCGGAGCCTTCGGCCAGACCCGCGCGGCGCTCTCGATCTCCAGCCGGCTCAGCCATGGCGCCGCCAGCGACGCCGCCGCCGCCAGCACCACGATCGCGCCGGCGAGGATGCCCGCGCGCCTGAGGCTCAAGGCGCGCCGGCGAGAGCGCCCCGAAGCCGCGGGCGCCGCTTGCGAAGCCGCCGCCACCGTCTGCCGGGCGTCCGAGGGCACGGCGAGCACCGGTCCGCCGAGACGATCCGCCTCCGCTGGACCACGCCGCGGCGCCAGCGCGCACGCCAGGCCCAGCATCGCGAACGCGGGCGCACCCAGGCCGGCGAACTCCCAGAACCAGTCGAACGAGCCGTGCACGACCCAGTAGGCGAACCCCGCCAGCGCCGCCGCGGCGACCGCGCGTCCCAGTGGATCGGATCGTTGTCGCAGCGCGCGCCAACCGGCCGCCAGCGTCGCCCCCAGGCCGGCGAGCGCCAGCAGCGCGCCAACCAGGCCGGTCTCGGCCAGCGTGCGCAGCTCGACGCTGTGCGGATACTTGGGCGTCTCGTTGCTGCGCCCGCGCGCGAGGTACTGCTGCTGGAAGTTGTCCGCGCCGATCCCCACGAGCGGATGCGCCAGGAATTCGTCCAGCGCCACGCGGTAGAAGTCGTAGCGGTTGCTCCCCAGCCCGCTGATGAGGCGATTGCCGCTGCCGTTGGCGGCGTAGCCGCTGCCGCTCTTGAACGTGTCCCAGGCGTGGCGCGCGCGCGTGAGCGGGTTGCCCGCCGCAACCAAGCCGCCCACCAGCACGACCACGAGCGTGGCGACCGCGACCGCGCCCACCCCCCTGCGCACGCGCCTGGCCGATGCCTGCGAGAGCTTGCTCCTGTCCTCGATCGCGGCGCCCGCCGCCACGACCAGCCCCACCGCCAGAGCCGCGAGGAACGTCGCCGTGGTGGCGGCGTGCACAGCGGCGGTGGCGTTGTGTCCGTGTTCGATGCGTTCCCCCACTCCCAGCACCGACGGCGCGGCCGCGCCGATCCCCGCCGCGACCGGCACGAGCAGCGCGAACGTGCGCGCGCGGTGAGGCAGCAGCGCGAACACGAGCACGAGCATCACCGGCGTCGCATACAGCGAGCCCCGGCTCACGCTGAGCAGCGCGACCTCGGCCAGCAGCACCGCGCCGCCGGCGAGCAGACCGCGCACGCTCCAGTGCAGGCGCGCCTCGCGCGCGAGCAGCAGCGCCGGCCAGAACGCAATCAGCCACTGTGCCGCGTTGGCGTTGACATAGCCCGCCGGATAGCTCAATCGCCCCCCCGGGAGCAGCGCTTGCAGGCGCACCGAGCTGTGCGCGGCGGCGTTCACATGCAGCGCGACGAACGCCGCCAGCCCGATGCTCGCGAGGGTCCACGCGCAGAGCAGCAGCGCCGCGCCGCGCCCGTGCTGGGGCCAGAGCGCGAACAGCGCGAACACGAGCAGGTACAGCAGCGTCCGGTTCGCGCCTTCCCAGGCGTCGCCCGGGACGCTCGCCCACAGGATCGAGGCGAAGCTGAGCACGGTGTACGCCGCCAGGCAGCCGAGCGCGATCTTGACGGGCGTCGGCACCTCAGCTACGCGCAGCCTCACAAAGCAGAGCGCGATCCCCAGCAGCGCCAGCACGATCAGCCCGCCCGGCGCCCAGTGCGTGAGCGGATAGCCCGCCTGGTCGGTCGCCCACACGACGAACAGCGCCATCGCCACCAGCGCGGGGAGCGTCGCGGGGGCTTCGCGCAGCGTGTCCAGCAGCCCGCCCAGCGACCCCCCGCTCGCCCGGCCGGGCGCGGGACCCTCACCGGCTACGCTTGCGAGAGAGGCGTCTGGCATCACCGGCGAGGCTACCGGGATGGCCAGACCCCGATAATCCACCGGATGGACAACGCCGCCCAGCTGGTCCAGTTCTACGACGACGCCTACACCAGCCAGAGCCCCGCCCAGGCGGCGCTGTACGCGCGCTGGCGCGCGCTCGGAGCGATCGGCAAGGCCGACCACGTGCTCACGCTGTGCACTCGCGCGAACCTGCGGGCGGGCGGTCATCCAATCAATACCCTGGAGATCGGCTGCGGCGACGGAGCGCTGCTGTGCGAGCTGCACACGCGCGGCTTCGGCGGGCGCCTCGCGGGCGTGGAGATCACTCAGGCGGCCGTGGACATAGCACGCGAGCGAGCGCAGATCGACTCGGTGGAGCTCTACGACGGCTCGCGCCTGCCCGCCGCGGACGGCGCGTATGAGCTGGGCATCCTCTCCCACGTGCTCGAGCACGTGCCCGACACGGCAGCGCTCCTGGCCGAGGCCGCGCGCGCGTGCGACGCGGTGGTTATGGAGGTGCCGCTGGAGGCCAACCTGTCCGCGCGGCGCACGTCCAAGCGCGAGCACGCCACCGAGGTCGGCCACCTGCAACGGCTGGATCGCGCCGGCGCACGGGAGATCGTCGCACGAGCGGGGCTGCGCGTGGCCGGCGAGCTCGAGGACCCGCTGGGGCGCTCGGTGCACGTGTTCTTCGCGAACACGCCACTCGCGCGCGCGCGAGGCACAACGAAGTGGATGCTTCGCTCGACCCTGCACCGCCTCGCCCCCGGCCTCGCCAGGCGCCTGTTCACGGTCCACTACGCGTGCCTGTGCCTGCCGCCGGGCGCGTGACCGCTGCGAACAGCAGCGACAGCACGCGGCCCATCGGCTCGTCGGGGACGGCGCCGGGGTCGGTCAGCTTCCGGCGGGCGATGGCCGTCGCGTGCGATCTTTCGCTAGATTGCAGGACTGGCCATCCAGCCAATCACGGTTCTGAAGAGGAGCAGCCATATGGCAACCGCAGCGACCACCTCCGCATCGACCCCGGCCGACGCCTCCAACCCGGCGAGCCTGCCGGCCGACGCGATCTCCTACGAGGACCTGTACGCGCGCTGGGAGCGCGGCAACTGGCAGGCGATGGAGCTCGACTTCGCCGAGGACGCGCGCCAGTGGCGCGAGGACTTCACCGAGTTCGAGCGCACGGCGGCGCTGTGGAACTACTCGCTGTTCTTCTGGGGCGAGGACGCGGTCGCGGACAACCTCTCCCCCTACATCGACGCGGCCCCGCTCGAGGAGCAGAAGTACTTCCTGACCACCCAGCAGGTCGACGAGGCCAGGCACGCGGTGTTCTTCAAGCGGTTCATGCAGGAGGTGTGCGGCATCGGCGACGGCTCGATGAACAGCGGCCTGCGCGCGATCAAGCCCCAGCTGACACCCGGCTTTCGCAAGATCTTCGATCGCCTCGACCGGATGGCCGACGAGCTGCGCGCCGACCGCTCCCCCGCCCAGCTCGCCGCGGCGGTGACGCTCTACCACATCGTGATCGAGGCGGCCCTGGCCCAGCCCGGCCAGCACTTCATCTGCAGCTACCTGGAACGCCGCGACCAGCTGCCGGCGTTCAGGGAGGGCATGCAGAACATCGCCGCCGACGAGCAGCGCCACATCGGCTTCGGCGTCAAGCTGCTGTCAGACCTCGCCCGCGAAGACCCCGTGCGCGTGCCCAGGGCGGTCGCGAAGACCCTGCGCGACGTGACCCGCTACACCGCCCAGGTGCTGATGCCCCCGGGCTGGGACGAACGCTACATAACCGTGTTCGGCGCTACCTATGACGATGTCGGCGTCGAGGGGCTCACCTCGATGACGACCAAGCTGCGCTCGGCCGGCCTCGCCGCCGACACACTGCCCGGGCCGGCCCTGCTGCCACCCGGCCTATCTGCGCTGGAGGTCACCCAGCGCGGGCGCACGCTGGCCAAAGCCGGTGTGATCGGCGTGCGCGAGGGCCCGTCCAAGCGCGACCCCGAGACCGTGGCGCTGCTGTTCGACACGATCCGCCGCCAGGTCAACCCCGAGCACGGGCTCAAGCGCGCGACCACATTCCAGTGGGAGTTCACCGACCCCGACGTCCCCACCTGGCACCTCACGGTCAACAACGGCTCGAGCACGGTCGCCGAGGGCGACTCGCCGGACGCGGACCTGCGCCTGAGAGTCGCCTACCAGGACTGGGTGGACATCATCGGCGAGCGCCTGGACCCCCGCCGCGCGATCGCCACCGGCCGCCTGCGCCCGCGCGGGAACCCGCTGGCGCTGAGGAAGCTGACGAAGGCCTTCCCGCGGGGCTGACCCGGGGCTGACCCTACCCCTACCCCTACCCGCCGAGCCCGAACTCGCGCGCGGCGGCGGACGGACCGCCGCTCTCATGGCTGCTGTGCTGTTCCGGCTGCGCCTGCGCCTGCTGCCGGGCCTGCGAGGAGCCGGTCGCCGCGGCCCGGGCGAAGCTCGCTTCGGGGGTGCTCGAGATCTGGCTGGAGGAGACCTGACGGCCCGGCTGCTCGAGGCCGAACTCGCGGCCGGCCTTTGCGGCGGGCGTGAGCGTCTGTGAGCCCCCCGCCCCCGAAGACGCCGTCCGCCTGGACGCGCCGGTGCTGGAGGAGAGAGACGCGGCGCCCGCGGAGGAGAGCGGCGCGCCGAGCTGCGCGCTGCTCAGCAGCGCCTCGTCGGCGACCGGAATGTGCGCGGAGCCCGTGCGCGCGAGATGACGGCGATGGGTTCTCGCGTGCGAGAGCGCGATCGGGCCAACGTTGAGGGCGACGCAGCCAGCGCCGACGCTGACCGCAACCAGGCAGCCGACCGCCAGCTTCGCGGTGATGCCCCCACCCGCCATCAGCCAGCCCCCGCCGGCGCCCGCGCCGAAGCTGGCGCCCGACACCCCCACCCCGGTGCCCACGCCTACTCCGGTACCCGCACCGGCTCCCGCACCCGCGCCCCCGGCCGCGGCGCCCGTGCTCGTACCCGCGCCGGCGCCTGCCCCGGCACCGGTCCCGCCGGCCGTAGCACCCGCACCCGCACCGGCGCCTGCCCCCGCGGCGACGCCCGCCCCGAGAAGAAACGGCAGCGGCAGCGGCGGCAGCACCGAGGCCAGGCCGCGCAGCGACAGCACGTGGGCGCGGCAGGCCGGGCACTCGCGCTGGTGGGCGACGGCGAGCGCGTAGCGCTCGCCGTCGGGGTCGAGGATGCCGAACGCGAACCCGCGCATCAGCGAGGACTGCTCGGCGCAGTAGGAGCCCGCGCGGATCGTGTTCAGCAGTTCGCCCACCTTGCCCGCCACGCCGGGCAAGCCGGCGCCGGACCCCTCCATCAGCTTGCGCATGCGCGCCTCGGAGATGCCCATGCGCGCGGCGGCGTCCGCGCGGGAGAGGCCCTGCAGGTAGCACAGCGCGGCGGCCTGGCGCTCGCGCGGGCTGAGCCGGCCGCGCAGGCCCTCCATCAGCTGGCGCAGCCGCGCGCGATCGTCCAGCTCGCCCGCAAGATCGCGCTCGGGCGCCACGCCCGCCCGATGGGCCGGGTCGCATGCGTCACGCGCGTCGTATGCGTCGTAGGTCCCGGGCGCGCGCAGGCGCGCGCGGTGCTCGTCGATCGCGCGGCGATACGTCACGAGCGCCAGCCAGCCCTCCGGGTTGGCGACCTCCGCGGCGCCCTCGAGCATCGTCGTATACAGCCCGTGCCACGCCTGCGCGTAGCAGGCCTCCAGGTCGGCCGCGTCGAGGCTGACGCCAGCAGCGCGCAGCCGCCCGCGCACGCCGGCCAGAACGCGCCCGCGCATCGCCTCGAACTCCCGCCGCAGCAGCCGTTCGGCTCGGTAGCGACGCACGGACAGAGGGCTCATGGCCCGGAAGATTACGAGCTAACCGAACACTTCGAGTTTGTAGACAACTGTCTCAGGCGACGCCGCGGGAAGTGCCCTGCAAATCCGCGAATTCCGCCAGCTGCCCGAGTCCGACCGCGCGCATGTCCGCTCCGCGGCGGTGCGCCTCGTGCCAGGCCGCGACCCGCTCGAGCGCCGCGTCGAGGTCCCACCGAGGACACCAGCGCAGCAGGCGCTCGGCCGCAGTGCAGTCGAGCTCCAGCCGAGCCGCCTCGGGCGGGTTGACCGCGCCGTCGAGCTCGTAGCCCAGGGCGCCATCCAGCAGCCCGTCCAGACGCCGCACGATCTCCAGCACCGTGCGGGCGTCCTCCGCGCGCGGGCCGAAGTTGAACGCCCGCGCGGCGCTGTCCCCGCCGGCCGCGCACAGCGCCTGCGCGAGCGCGAGGTAGCCGCTGAGCGGGTTGAGCACGTGCTGCCACGGGCGAACCGCCTCGGGGTTGCGCACCCGCACGGGTTGCCCCGCGTCGTACGCTCGCAGGATGTCTGGAACCAGCCGGTCTTCGCCGAAGTCTCCCCCGCCGATCACGTTGCCCGCGCGGGCGGATGCGATGCGTGCCTTGCCGGCACCGGCATCGGGGGCGAAGAACGACTCGCGGTAGGCCGCGGCGACCAGCTCGGCGCAGGCCTTCGAGGCCGAGTAGGGGTCGTGGCCCCCGAGCGGATCGGTCTCGACGAAGCGATGCGGCTCGCCCGCACGATCGGCGGCGTCTCCCGGGGAGGCCCCCGGCGAGGAGGAGGAGGAGGAGGAGGAGGAGGAGGCGAGTGCGGGGGCGGAGGAGGGGGCGTAGCCCGACGGGTTGGCGTAGCACTTGTCCGAGGTCACGAGCACGACCGCCCGCACGGAATCGCCGGCGAAACGAACGGCCTCCAGAACGTTGACCGTGCCGAGCACGTTAACCTCGAACGTCAGCGCCGGCGCGCGCAGCGACATCCGCACCATCGGCTGGGCCGCCAGATGCAGCACGACCTCTGGGCGCGTTTCACGGACGGCGTCGTGCACGGCGGGCGCGTCGCGCACGTCGATCGCCAGCTCCCCCGCCATGCGATCGCCGACGCGAGCGAGCGCATACAGCGAAGGGTCCGTGGGCGGCGCCGGGGCCAGGCCGGTGACGCGAGCGCCCAGCGACTGCAGCCACAGCGACAGCCAGGCGCCCTTGAATCCGGTGTGGCCGGTGACCAGCACCCGGCGATCGGACCAGAAGTCGGGGTCGATGATCGCCACGGCGTCGGTATCTTCACCCAATCGCCGCCTCCGACGCATCGACCTCCCCCACCGTGACGCTGCTCCCCCGCGCGCAGGTCCTCGGCATCCCCCTGGCGGTATCCGACTACGAGCAGGTGATGGACTGGATGGACGCGACGATCGCGGCAGGCGAGCGCTCCTACGTGACGGCCGCGGCCGTGAACCTCGTGATGAACGCCCGGGAGAACCCCGCGACGATGGAGGCGGTGATGGCCGCCTCGCTGGCGGTGCCCGACGGGCAGCCGCTGGTGTGGGCGCTGCACGCGCTCGGGCACCCCGCGGCGACACGTATCTACGGGCCGGACCTGATGGCCGCCTACTGCGCGCGCGCGGCGCGCGCCGGCACGCCGATGTACCTGTACGGCGGGCGCGGGGACTCAGAGCGGGAGCTGCTGGCGACCCGGCTGCGCGAGCGCTACCCGGGGGTGCGATTTGTGGGCGGGGCATCGCCCCCGTTCACGCCCCTGACCCTCGATGAAGACGAGCGACTGCTGGACGACATCAACTCGTCCGGCGCGCAGGTGGTCTGGGTCGGCACGGGGCAGCCCAAGCAGGAGCAGTGGATGCACCGCATGCGTCCGCGCCTGCAGCCCTCGTTGCTGATCGGAGTGGGCGCGGCGTTTGACTTCCACGCGGGCCTCGTCCGGCAGGCGCCTCCGTGGATGGGGCGCAGCGGCCTGGAGTGGTCATACCGGCTGATGCGCGAGCCCAGGCGGCTGTGGCGGCGCTACGCCCGCTACAACCCGCGGTTCGTGGCCGCGTTCGCGCGCCAGTACGCTCAGCATCGCGCGCGGGTCCGACCGGTAGGCTGCCGCCCCATGGCGAACAAGCGCTCGGCGCTGATAACCGGGGTCACCGGACAGGACGGCTCGTATCTGGCGGAGCTGCTGCTGGACCGCGGCTATGACGTGCACGGGATGGTCAGGCGCGCCTCGACGGAGAAGTTCGACCGGATCGAGCACCTGCGCGACCGCCTCACGCTGCACCAGGGAGACCTGCTCGACCAGCGCTCGCTCGTGGACACGATGCGCGCGGCCCAGCCCGATGAGATCTACAACCTCGCCGCGATGTCGTTCGTGGCGGTCTCCTGGATCCAGCCGACGCTGACGGCGGAGTTCACCGGCGTGGGCGTGACGCGGATGCTCGAGGCGATGCGCGAAGTCTGCCCCGATGCGCGCTTCTACCAGGCCAGCTCCAGTGAGATGTTCGGCAAGGTGCTGGAGGTCCCGCAGACCGAGACGACCCCCTTCTACCCGCGCTCGCCCTACGGGGTGGCGAAGGCGTACGGGCATTTCATCACCGTCAACTACCGCGAGTCCTACGACCTGCACGCGACGAGCGGGCTCCTGTTCAACCACGAGAGCCCCCGCCGCGGGCTGGAGTTCGTGACGCGCAAGATCACCTGGCACGCGGCGGCGATCAAGCACGGCCTGACCAAGGAGCTGCGCCTGGGCAATCTCGGCGCCGAGCGCGACTGGGGGTACGCGCGAGACTACGTCGAGGCGATGTGGCTGATGCTGCAGCGAGACACGCCCGAGGATTACGTGATCGCGACGGGTGAGTCGCATTCGGTGCGCGAGTGCTGCGAGGTCGCGTTCGACGAGGCCGGCCTGGGCGAGTTCGAGCAGTACGTCACGATCGACCCCTCGTTCGTGCGACCCGCCGAGGTCGACCACCTGATCGGCGACCCGAGCAAGGCCGAGCGCGATCTGGGCTGGCGGCCGCAGACGTCGTTTGAGGAGCTGATCAGGCTGATGACACGTGCCGACCTCGAGCTACTGGCGCCGGGGTAGTTGGGGGCGGATTTTGATGGGAGACGCGAGAGCCAGTTCTTGCTGGCCGATCGGAGATTCAAGATCTCCGATCGGTGACCCCACCGACTCCGGTCACCGCACTGGGTTTTGCCTGTGAGCGCGGCGTGCGCATGGCTGTAGGGCTGTTCGACACGCGCACCCCGCTGGCGCCGCTGCGCGAGGAGATCGCAGCGGCGATCGAGCGCGTGGTGGCGTCTGGTAGCTACATCCTCGGCCCCGAGGTGAGCGCGTTCGAGGCGGAGTTCGCCGGCTACTGCGGCGCCACCCACGCCGTCGGCGTGGCCAACGGCACCGACGCGATCACGATCGCGCTGCGCGCAATGGGCGTCGGCCCTGGCGACGAGGTCGTCGTGCCGTCGTTCACGTTCTACGCCTCCGCCGAGGCGATCCCGCCGACCGGGGCGACGCCCGTGTTCTGCGACATTGACCCCGTGACGTACTGCGTGAGCACCGAGACGGTGCGCGCCGCGCTGACCCCGCGCACGAAGGCCGTGATCGTGGTGCACCTGTTCGGCAACGTCGCGCCCGTGGCTGAGATCGAGGCGCTGGGCGTGCCCGTGCTCGAGGACGCCGCCCAGGCCGCGGGCTCGACCTCCGCCGCGGGCCGCCCGGGCGCGCTGGGGACGGCGGCGACGTGGTCGTACTTCCCCTCCAAGAACCTTGGCTGCTACGGCGACGGCGGCATGATCACGACCTCCGACGAGGGCATCGCCGAGCGCGCGCGGACGCTGCGGTTTCACGGCTCGCACGACAAGGTGACCTACGAGCTAGTCGGCTACAACTCGCGGTTGGACGAGCTGCAGGCGGCGATCCTGCGCGTGCAGCTGCCCCACCTGGACGCCTGGGCAGACGGACGGCGCGCGGCAGGACGCCACTACGAGGAGGCGGGACTGGGCGAGCTGGTGCGACTGCCCCAGCCGACCGACGGCTCACAGCCCGCGTGGCACCTGTACGTCGTTGGCCATCCCGACGTCGCGCGCCTGGAATCGGCGCTCGCCGCCGCGGGGATCGGCCACAAGGCCTACTACCGCACGCCCATCCACCGCCAGGCCGCGATGCGCGCATGGGGCGCGGGCGTGGAGCTGCCGGGCACCGAAGAGGCCGCCCGCACGCACCTGGCGATCCCGATGAGCCCGGTGCTCACCCAGGCGCAGGCCGATCAGGTGGTCGCGGCGGCCCGCGCCGCGCGCGTCTAGCACCAGCGCTCCAGCAGGTCCTCGTCGGGGACCTCCCGAACCGCGCGGGCGGGGACGCCCATGACGACCGCGCGCGCGGGGACGTCGCGCGTGACGACGGCGCCGGCGGCGACGAACGCCTCCTCGCCGACCTCCACGCCCGGAGTGAGAACCGCCGCCCCGCCGACACGGCAGGCGCGGCGCAGGGTGGCTCCGCGCAGAACGTAATCGGAGTCGTGGCGGCCCATCGCGTCGTCGTTGGTCGTCATCGCACACGGGCCGACGAACACGTCGTCCTCGATCACGGACATCGCCGCCACGTACACGTTCGTCTGGATGCGCACCCGCGCGCCGATCGCCACGTCGTTGTCGACCACGCTCCCGCGCCCGACGACCGAGTCGGGGCCGACCTCAGAGCGCTCGCGCACGAAGCACTGGTCGCCGAGGATCGCCCCGTCGCCGACGCTCGTGCCGGCGAACACGATCGCCCCGGCGCAGACCGTGACGCGCTCGCCGAGCACCAGGCGCCCGACCTCGCCGCGCGCGGAGGAGCGCCCGGCCAGGCGCGGGTGCTTGCCGAGGACCGCGTGATCCTCGATGACAGCGCCCTCGCCGATGACGGTCCCGTCGTGAACGACGACGTGCGCGCCGAACACGACGTCCTGGCCGATCGCGACGTTCTCCCCAAGCATCAGCCCCGGCGCACGTGGGTCTGAGCTCAGCACTGTGGGCTACCCATCCTCTCTCCCTCTCTCCTCAAACCCATCCCCGACAGAGGCGCGTCATAGCCGGACCACGTTGCCGGCTTCGCTGAACGAGCGTGTGACGCCGCGCAGGTCCACGACCAGGCGGGCACGGCTGCACGCCAGCTCGTGATCGACGCTCGGGTGGGCGGTGACGATCAGCGCGAGGTCGGCGTCGTCCAGCGCGTCCGCCAGCGGCAGGCTGCGCAGATCGAGCTCGGCCAGCGAGGGCACGTGCGGGTCGTGGTAGCGCACGTCGGCGCCGGTCGCGCGCAGCAGCTCGATGATCTTCAGCGCGGGTGACTCGCGGATGTCGCCCACGCCCGGCTTGTAGCTGACCCCGAGCACGGCGATGCGCGCGCCCTTGACGGGCAGGCCGGCGTCGTTGAGCGCGCGCTGGACCTTGGCGACGCAGTGGTAGGGCATCTGCTGGTTGACCTTGCCCGCGAGCTCGATGAACTCCGTGGACATGTCGAACTCGCGCGCGCGCCAGCTCAGGTAGAACGGGTCCACAGGCAGGCAGTGCCCCCCCATGCCCGGGCCTGGCGAGAACCCCATGAACCCGTACGGCTTGGTCGCGGCCGCCTCGACGACCTCCCAGATGTCGATGCCCATGCGGTCGGTCAGCATCGCCAGTTCGTTGACGAGCGCGATGTTCACCGAGCGAAATATGTTCTCCAGGAGCTTGCACAGCTCCGCGGACTCGGGCGTGGAGACCCGCACGAGGGAGTCGCAGACCAGCCCATACAGATGCTCCGCGCGCTCGGCGCACGCGTCGGTCAGCCCGCCGATCACCTTGGGCGTCGTGCGCAGCGTGTAATCGGTGCGGCCGGGATCCACGCGCTCGGGCGAGAACGCCAGGTGAAAGTCGCGGCCGGCCGTAAGGCCCGACTCCTGCAGCAGCGGCGCGACCTGCTCGCGGGTGGTGCCGGGGTATGTGGTGGACTCCAGCACGACCAGCTGCTCATGCTGGAGCACCTCCGCCAGCGCGCGTGTGCAGTCCAGCAGCGGGCCGAGGTCCGGCTCGCGATTGCGCGTCAGCGGCGTGGGCACACACACGATCACCGCGTCGGCCTTGGCCAGACGGGCGTAGTGGGTGGAGGCGTGGATGCGATCGGCGACGCCGCGCAGCTGCTCGGAGGGGATGTCCTCGATGTAGGACTCGCCCGCTTCGATCGCCTCGATCTTGCGCGCATCGACGTCGACCGCGATCACCTCGCAGCCCTGCTCCGCGAACGCGACCGCCAGCGGCAGGCCGACGTACCCGAGTCCGATGACGCCGACGGTTGGCATGCGGCCCGTGAGTCTAGGCGACGCACGCGCGACGGGCACGCGCGACGCTGCCGGCGACACCCCGGCGCGCACGAGCATCGGCGCGAGCAGGGCGCGCTTCAGGCCCCCGCCCCGCCCTCTCGCAGCTCGCGCAGATCCGCCTGGACCATCCGCCGCACGAGCTGCTCGAACCCGACTTTCGGGGTCCACCCCAGGCGCTCGCGCGCCCTGGACGGGTCGCCCACGCTCGGCGTCGTCTCGGCTGCGCGCACAAGCGCGGGATCGACGCGCAGGTAGCGCTCTGAGTCGAGGCCCACGCAGGCGAACGCCGCGCGCGCGAGCTCCGCGACGGTGTGCCGGACGCCGCTCGCCAGGACGTAGTCGCCGGGCTGCTCCTGCTGGAGCATCAGCCACGCGCCATACACGACGTCCCCCGCGAACGACCAGTCGCGCACGGCCGACACATCCCCGAGGGTCAGCTCGCTCTTCAGGCCCAGCGAGATCGCCGCGGCGGCACGCGCGATCCGGCGCGTCACGAACCGCTGCGGACGGCGCTCGGACTCGTGGTTGAACAAGATCCCCGAGCTCGCATACAGCCCGTCATGTGCGCGCAGGACACCGACGAGCTGGTGGGCCGCGAGCCTCGCGACGGCGTACGGAGTGAGCGGCCGGCAGGGCGTGTCCTCGCGCTGGGGCGATTCCGGCGCGTCGCCGAAGATCGCGCCCGAGGCCGGCACGAACACGCGCATCGACGGGTCGAGCTCGCGGACCGCTTCGAGGATCGCAGCGGCCGAGCCCGCGATCGCGCGGATCGTCTCCCCGGGGCGCTCCCACGAGGCGGGCACGAACGAGGGCGCGGCGAGGTGGTAGACCTCGTGCGGGCGCACTCCTTCGATCGCGGCGCGCAACGTCTCCGGAGCCAGCAACTCGCCGCGCACGAGCTCGATCTGACCGCGCAGGTGCTCGCTGCAGCCGAGCGGGGCTTCCCGCGCCGGGGGGTCCCCCGCGGGCTCGGCCGGCGACCGGTCCCCCGCGGGCTCGGCCGGCGCCCGGTCCCCCGCAGGCCCGGACGACGGGTCTCGCACGACGCCCGTCACCGCGTACCCCTTCTCCAGCAGCAGCTCGGCCAGGAACGAGCCGTCCTGGCCGGTGATGCCGGTTATGAGGGCGCGTCGAGCTTCGCCGGAGGCCGAAGCGGCGGACATGGCGGGAGCTTATGCGTGTCAGGTCTCGGGGCGAGCCTGGGGTAGGATTGAGCGATCGACGTCGAGAGTCAGGAGAAGATATGCCGCGCTATCTGATCGAGAGGGTCTGGAGCCCCCTCGAGGAGGAGGAGATGGAGGCGAAGGGTGCCCTCTCAAAGCGAGTCCTGACGGAGAACCCGCAGTTCGCTCCGATCGTATGGGAGCACAGTCACGTGGTCATGGACGAGGATGGTCAGCTGAAGTCCTTCTGCGTCTACTCCTCACCCAACACTGAGCTCATACGCGAGCACGCTGCGCTCCTTGGTGACCACACCGTCTGGGGGATCTACGAGATCGGCGGCGACATCTCACCCTCGGACTTCGACTGATCCATCGACACGAGGTCGCGGCTCGCGTGCATCTCCGCCGTCGCGGCGACGGCCCGTCGCAGTCGTGCGCGCCGCCAGCGTGCCTCGTCGTTCTCCGGGATCAGCTCGAGCGCCTGGTTGCATAGCTCGACGGCCTCGTGCGGCATCCACCCTCTCCAGGCCTGGTCTGCCGCGGTGAGCAGGTAGTCGGCGGCTTTCGCGTCCTCGCCGGCCTCACGCCAGTGGTGAGCGAGGATCGCCGCATAGGCTGTCGGGTCTCCCGCCGCGTCCTCGAGGAAGCGGGCAACGACCGCGTGGCGCTCTCGGCGGGTGGCCTTGGCGAGGGTCGCGTAGGCGACCTCGCGCACCAGCCCATGCTTGAAGATCAGCTCCTGGTCGCCGCGGATACGCGAGGAAGGGCTGTGGCGGATGAGACCCCGCCGCTCGAGCGCGTACAGTGTCTCAACGAGCGTGCCGTCGCTTCCGAGCGCTTCGAGCGTGCCCTGCCAGAAGAAGTCGCCGACAACGGAGGCGTCGAGGATCACTTGCCGCTCTGGAGCCGGGAGCTGGTCGAGTCGAGCCGCGATGATCGTCTTGATGTTCGCCGGGACACCGGCGGCGTTCGCGGTGTCACCCTCCGAGAGCCACGCTGCCAATTCCTCGATGAAGAGGGGATTGCCGCCGGCCGCCTCCTCGACGCGTTCGGCGACCGCCTCCCTATCTGGCGCACCCGATAGGAGCCGGCGCGCCAGGTCTTGAGTGTGGGCCTCGGTGAGCGCCTGGAGCTGGACGGTGACGTTGGTTGGGAGGCGTGCCCAGCTGGGCCTCGCGTCCAGGAACTCGGGTCTGGCAAGCGCAAGCAGAAGCAGCGGCACGTCCCCTAGCCTCGCCGAGAGCCCCTCGACGAGCTCCAGCAGACCCTCGTCCGCCCAGTGCAGGTCCTCGAGCACCACCAGGGTTGGCTGCTCGCGGGCAAGGGCCTCGAGGAACCGCTGAGCGGAGGCGAACAGAACCCGCCGATCGTCCACGGTGTCCTCGGCGAGACGAGCCATGACCGAGAGATGCGTCGCCATTTCCTGCGCCTCGGTCGCGGGAAGCAGCGATGCCGCGCGCTCGGCGAGCTTGCCGGAGGCGACGTCGGCGGGATCGTTGGCGAAGATCCCGCACGCTTCCCTGATGACCGCTCCAAACGCCCAGTAGGAGGCAGCTGCACCGTAGGGAAGCGGGCGGCCGCTGAATATCCGTCCGCCTGCGCTCTCCACACGCGCGGCAAACTCCAGCGTCAACCGTGTCTTGCCGATCCCTGGTGCTCCCACAAGGGTGACGAGCTGCGGATGGAGCTCGCTCGAGGCTCGCGTCCACGTCCGCGCGAGAAGTTCCAGCTCGGTGTCTCTGCCTATGAACGGGGCCGCCGAAACCGGGCGCTCAGCGGGCGCCGAAATGGCAGCCCGAGCCAGCCAGGCGGGTATGGGCGCTTCCTTGCCCTTCGCGAGGATCGGCTCCACCGCCTCGTAGGTGATCGACCGCGCGCTCGCAGCTTGCGTCTCCTTGCCGACCAACACAGCCTCGGGTGGAGCGGCAGCCTGTAGCCGGGCCGCAGTGTTCACGGCGTCGCCCATGACCGTCAGCTCCCGCCGCCCGTGCGGGCCTACCGGGGCGAATATCACCTCACCCGTGTTGACGCCGATGCTGACACACAGTCCGCCGAAGTCATGCGATTGTTCGGACGCGCGCCGCTGGATCTCAAGCGCGGCGCGCACCGCCCGCTCGGAGTCGTCCTCGTGGGCGACCGGCGCCCCGAACACCGCCATGAGCGCGTCGCCGATGACCTTGTCCACGGTGCCGCCGAACCGGTCGACGACCTGGCCCATCTCGCTCATGCACCGATCGACCATCGAGCGGATCTCCTCCGGGTCCGTGCGCTCCGAGAGCGCCGTGAAGCCGGACAGGTCGGCGAACATGATCGTCACCCACCGCCTCTCCCCATCGATGTTCTCGACGGAGCCCGGCGGGGACGCAGGGCTCCTATCGCAAGCGGCACCGCAGGCCCCGCAGAAGCGGAACCCCGGCGGGTTCTCTTCACCGCACGCGGCGCACCTGTTGCTGAACGCAGATCCGCACTGGCCGCAGAAGCGCTGCGCGGCGTCGTTGAGCGCGCCACAGACGGGGCAGGGGGCATTCTCAGCCAAGGCTCAGTCTCCTAGCGGGGCGCTGGCTTGGGGCGCTCGAGCCCATTTCGCGTGCAGAGAACGTACACGACCGGGCCACCGCGCCCGCGCCGCCCCTGGGTCGGCGCGGGCGGCTATCGCAGTCGCACCGGCCAGCTCGGTCATCAGGACTGCGAGCATCCCTGAGGCGATGGTGGTCATCCGCCCATCATCCACCTTCCGGAGAGCCCGTGCACCGACGTCACACCGTGCTGCATCGACTGGCAGCAAGGCCACTAGACGACGCGTACCCGACACGGTCCTGTTGGCGTACCTGCCCGAGGAGGAGCAGCGCGAACTGCTGTCGGAGATCAAGCAGACCAAGTGCGCCCGAACACGATCACCAACAAGAAAGCGCTACGCGACGAGCTCGACCAGGTGGCCGAGGCGGGGTTCACCGTCAACGACGAAGAGTTCGCGCCGGAGCCGTATCTCCGCCCGCCTGGCCCACCACCGCGACGATGACCTCACCCCGCAGGAGGCGGCAGCCCACGTGCGGACGCTAGCCACACAACTGGTAGGCTCCGCGAAACGGACTGAATCGGGGGGACCATGTGGCTGTTTGTACGGACTGCGGTTGTAGGGAGTTTGGCTTTGGCGGCGGGAGCTTTGGCTTCGTCCGCTGCCTTCGCAGCTGGTCCTGCAACTGACGCATGCGCGCTCATCTCGAACGCGGACATCGAGCATGCAGTGCGCTTGCCACAGGTATCGCTCACGAAGCATCTTCCTGTGAGGCCGGGCTTCAGGGCGAATTCGACTTGCTCGCTGTTCCTCTATCGTGGTCACGAAGTCAAGTTGAATACGCGCGCCGGCCATCAGGCACTGGAAGCCGGAAGCGCCGTATTGTCAGCGGACTCTGGTGGAGCACCGCGACTCATGCCGAGCTCTCGATATCCCTGACCGCGAAGCGCACCCGCACTCAGTCGCTCCTGATCAAGACGCTCGAGGCGATCGCGAGCAAGGCCGTGCCTGCCTACTTTGGATAGCCTACGATCTCTCGGCCTGACTTAACCCTGGAGGCGCATTTTGCTTACACGAACGACGGTGCGCTGTTGTCTCGCGGCTGCTGGGTCGGCGATAACGCTGCTCGCCGCGACTTCGGCCTCCGGTTTCGATGCGACCGCCAATATCTGCGAATCGATTTATCCCGCGCAGGTCGCACGGGTGTTCAGTTGGCCGGCAGCAGTTCGCGAGCCGAGCTCCGAACCAGACTCCGTTACGTCAGATCACGGAAGCGGGCACCCGGACACCTGTGGGTTTCTCGTTCTGAGTAACCATGCGTCTCGATCCATTCGACGGGGAGTCACGAAGATAAGAATGACCGCCAACTCTTCGCTTATATCAGGGCTGGATATGTAGATGAGGTCGACATACAAACGGCCGCTGCGATTCCGGGATCACGAGAATATGGTCGAATCATTGAAGCGTTTCCCAATGAAATCGGCGTTACAGTTGCCGATACTGTCCATGGGTCTAGCACACCAATGTCTATCGCGCTAGGAGAAGTACTTCGGAACGAGAATCGCGCCCAGCTGTCCGAGCTGTGACTTGAACGGCGCTTTTTGAGACACCTGGAGCTCGACCTGCAAGCTGGTGGCGTCGGCCACGTTCCACCACCTGGCGATGCGCAGGATCAAGCGTGAGGGTTCAGGCCTCGATTCACCAACCGCACCGTCGGCGCCAAACGTCTGGAGCGCGAACTCGGTGCTGGGGTTATAGACCCGCGCGAGGCCCTGCGCCACGTCTTCTTTGGAATCGGAAGCCGGCGCGGTGAGCGTGCTGATTATGCCCTGCACCAGCAGTCCTTTGGCAAAATTCGGCGTTGGCCGCCGCGTGTTTTGCGCGAACGTTCCCTGCTTCCACAAATCGAAGTCGCATGTGGTCGCCCCGAGTCCTGGCGGAATGTGTTCCTGATGCAGGCGCACATGTTTGAGCCCGAAGATGTGCGTCAGCTGAGCAGCGGTCACCATGCCACACGTCTTTGCCTGAGGATCAAACGCCTGTGCAGCCGGAGTCGCTGCCCCAAGGCTCATCGCTACCAACGCAACCGCTACCAGCCTTCGAGACACGTTCGACCCCCCGCGTGGTGGAGAAAGAGTTAGGGCGGCAAGCTACCAGGGTTAGCGGAGCCTGTCAAACCCCCGCGAGGAGTGTCCGGCCTACCCCGGCGGTCAACCCAACGGGCGACCTACGCCATAGGGTCTAGCCAATTGGGTCGTCCAGCTGGGAGTCTTCCGAAGTTCAGCTTGCGCCTTTGGCGCTGCGCACGGCGTCATGAGTCGACGCCGCAGCTTGCCATGTAACTGGTGCGCGGATGAGCGGTTCAGTCTACTTTCCGACGAAGAGATTGATCCGCGTCTTGGCCGGCACCTTCTTGGCGGGCTTTATGCTCTGGGTGAGCACCTTGCCCCGCTTGCCCGGCGAAGCCTGTCGTCTGACTATCTTGCCCACGGTGAGACCGGCCTTGATAACGGCCCGCTTGGCCGCAGTGAGCTTTTTGCCAACAACGTTTGGCACTTTAGCGGCGATGGTCAGCACGGCGTTGATCTTTGGCACGGTGGTGTCCCGCGGGACCGTGACGATGTCGGCCGTGCTTTCGCTGGCCTTCTGAGCGTAGAAGACCCGGACCTGGCGGCGTACTTGGTTTTGGTAGTAGCCGGCGGTACATGATGCCTGCGTACCATCGAGAAGTTCTGTCCAGAGAAAGCTCACAACGACCGTCGCGTTCGTCTTGTTGTATGGGATTTCGCCGCCTTCTGCCCCTTCCGGTGAGTAACCAGCGCGCCGTAGCGCCAGACGGTAGTCACCGTTGCTGTCGGTCACCGCCTCACCGGCACCGCCCCCTTCTTTCCTTTCCATACCTGGCTGGCTTGGCTGAACCTCGGTTGCTGCGCCGACACAGATTCCCGATAGAGACCTTCCGCTGGGATCGGTCGCACGTCCGGTGATGACTCCTGCGTGGTGCAGCACAGCGTCCACGCGTGTTGTCTGGCCTTCAGCGACGGTGACTGGATCGGCCTGTTCCCAGCTCGTCTTTTCGTTGTAGAAGACTGGAAGGAACCCGTAAGCGATGATTTCTGAGGAGCCTGTTTCGTTCGCGGCGAACGAAATCCGGTAAGTGCCGAGGAGGCCGGAGTCCGAATAGTCGCCGTTCGAGTCGGTTCTCAAGATCGTCGCGAAACTTTGTGAGTAGCTGGTAGATCCGACGCTCACCGTGACATTCACGGCGGGTGCTCCACCAGCGTCGCGAACGTGCCCGACGATCGCTCCAGCAGTTACAGCTGCAGCCGGTGATGCCGCTAGCAGACATACACCTATGGCTACGGCACAGCAAACGGCAGTCGATTTGATAGCACGCACGGTAGGTATCCCTCTCTTAGCCGCTCAAGCGGCCGTGATCGAACGAGATCGCAGTTAGGCCCTTGTCCGGCCGGAGTCTACGTGACTCTAGCTTGGGCTGTCCTCGTCGTCCAGGTCGTCGCCGTCGCGCACCAGGCTCGTACAAAGTAGAAGCGGAACCCCGGCGGGTTCTCTTCACCGCACGCGACGCACTTATGGCTGAACGCAGATCCGCACTGGCCGCAGAAGCGCTGCGCGGCGTCGTTTACCTCGCCGCAGACGGGGCAGGGGGCATTCTCAGCCAAGGCTGACCCCTACGCGTACATGTCCGCGGAGATGCGGTTGACCTCGACCACGGCGTCGGCGGGAATGCCGACGCGCTTGGCGGCTGCCACGATCATGTCGGGTGACGGCGCCTCATACAGGCAATAGGAGCGGCGCCTGTCGGCGCTGAGGAACGAGAACAGCCAGCGCACGCCCTCGTCCGCATTGACCTCCTCGATCAGCTTGACGTCGTCGCTTGAGAGGTCGAGCTGCTCGGCGAACGCGCGCTCGATCACGTACATCGGCATGTGCTGGATGCTACGGCATCGCTCAGCTCTGGGCCAGACCGCGCCGATAGGCGTACGCCGTCGCCTCGGTGCGGTTCGCACACGCGGTCTTGCGGAGAATGCCGCGCACGTGGTTCGCGGCGGTGTGCTCGCTGATGAACAGCTTGGCCCCGATCTCACGATTAGAGAGACCGCGAGCCACCAGCCGAAGCACGTCGAGCTCGCGGATCGAAAGGCCGTCCGGCAGCGGCGGGCTCGACACCGGCGCGAGGGCGCGGACACGCGCGAGAAGCGTGGGCATCCCGACCGTCTCGGCTAGGAGCGCGGCCTCGGCGAGCAGCTGCTCCCCGTGACTGCTCTCTCCCCGGCTGAGGAGCATCCGTCCGTACTCGTAGGCGGTGTGCGCGAGCCAGGTGCTCGCGCCCATCTGCCGGTTGAGGTGCAGGGCCGCCTCGAAGTGGCCGGCCGCGCGGTCGTCCTCGCCAAGCGTCGCGGCGAGCATTCCCAGGTAGCGGTCGGCGGCGCCGTAGCAGGCGACGCCGTGACCGATCATGACGTTCGTGCCGGCCAGCGGCGCGAGCAGCGGATAGACGAGCGAGGCGACCTCCTGATGTCGCGACGGCGCCGGCGGCATCGGCGAGGTAGGTGAGCGACGCGAGCCAGAGCCCCTCGCGCAGCGGCTCGAGGCCCTCGGCCCGCACGCGGTCGAGCTCGCCGCGAACCTGCTCCTCCATCGCGAGCTCGGCGAGCATCGCCGCAAGGCCCGGACGCCATGCGCCGCCACCTCGATCGCCGGCCGCGAGGACACGCATCACCGGGGCGAGCTCGGCAAGACGGCCCTGCTCGCGCCGGACTCCGAACATCTGGATGCCGTAGACGCTCGAGGCGTCGCGACCGACGAGCAGTTGACCCCATTCGCGCGAGCGCTCCGCTGCCGCGTCGGCCTGGGCGAGTTGACCCTGGAGCAGCGCCAGCGCGGACCGGTAGTGCTCGGCCACATGAAGGTTGAAGGGCTGGCGAGTGTGCGAGGCCGTATCGAGCGCGATCGCAAGCTCCTCGCGCGCGGCGACGATCTCACCGAGTGCCATCAGCGCCGCGACCCGCCACTGGGTCGCCTCCGCCTGGCCCTCCACGTCGCCCAACTCTTCGGCCAGCTCGCGTGCCTCGCCAAGCATCTCGAGAGCTTCCGCGAGGCTTGTGGTCGCGCGCGCCCAGTAGATCCCCACGAGCACCGTTGCCAGTCCGGGCCGGTCGTCGATTCGGCGTGCCATTGCGATCGCGTCCGCGCGCGCGAGGGCCGCCTGATCTGAGTCTCCCTCGAACTCGAGCGCGCGAGCAAGGCTCGCGAGCAGGCCGACACGGAGCGTGGAGTCCTCCCGAGCGAGGGCGGCCGAGGCTTCCTGGAGGAGCTCGCGGGCACCCTCGTCGGTGAGCCCGGGTCGCCAGCAGCTCGTCTCGAACCCGATCGCCGCACGGGCGAGCAGCTTTCCCTCCCCGAGCTCTCGCGCGATCTCAGCCGTCTGGCGGAAGGACTGCAGCGAGTCGAGCGACCTGCCGGCGCGAAACAGCGCGGTACCCAGGTCGAGCAGGATCTCGGCGCGTTGGCGCTCGTCCGGCACGCCCATCTGCAGAGCTGTGCGCAGACGGACGGTGGCCTCGTCGTACGCCAACGCAGCCGACGCCGCCTTCGCGGCGAGCAGGTTGTACTCCACCGCTTGCGCCGCTCCGCCGATCGGCGCCGCCGCCGCGAAATGGTGCGCCAGGTCGGCGAGCACACGCCCGTGCTGCGGCTGGTCGACCGCCTCCAGCGCCTGGGCGATGCGGAGGTGCAGCTCGGCTCGGCGCAGAACGCTCAGCCGGTCATACAGCGCGCGCCGCACGAGCTCGTGCGTGAAGCGGTACGCCAGCGCCGGGAAGGGCAGCTCCTCGATCACTCCCGCGCGCATCGCCGGTTCCAGGGCATCGATCCGCTCCAGCTCGACGGGCGCCGCTCGGCGCAGGACGTCGAGCTCGAACTCGGGGCCGGCGACGGCGGCCAGCTCGAGCAGATCCCTGCTCGCCGGATCGAGTCTGCTCAGGCGCTGGCTGACGACCTCGCGGACGCTCTGCGGCGTTGCGATCTCCCGCAGGGGTCGCGTCAGCCGGAGGGTGCCGTCTTCGATCGCGAACGCGTCCGTCTCCACGAGCGCCCGCCAGAGCTCGCAGAGCAGGAAGGCGTTGCCCTCGGTGAGGTCGCGGATCGCGCCCGAGAGCTCGGACTCTCCGGGGTCGATCTCGCTGCCGCCGGCTCGGCGCACGAACTCCCCGACGTCCTCCTCGCTGAGGCCGCCCAGGTGGAGGCGGACGACATCGTCCGAGCGGCGCAGATCGGCAAGCGCATCGGCGAGCTCAGCTGGGACGTCGGCCTCGTTGTCTCGGAACGTCGCGAGCACGAGCACCCGGGCCTCGGTGCCAGCGCGGGCGAGGTGACGCAGGAGCACGAGCGTGGGCGTGTCCGCCCAGTGGCAGTCCTCGAGCACGAGCAGCAGCGGCTGGCGGCGACCGGCGCCCGCGAGAACGTCGCTCACCGCTGTGTGCAGGCGATGGCGCTCGGTGTCGGGGTCGGCGGCTACGGGCGCCGGCAGCCCACCGACGCGGGCGGGCAGGTCGGGAAGCAGCCGGGTCAGCTCGCCGCCGGCGCTGCCGAGGTCCGCACGGAGCACATCGGGGTCGGTGCCGCGAACGAGCTGGTCGAGCGCCTCGGCGAAGGGACGGTAGGGCGTGTGCACCACGGCGTCGCAGGCGCCGTAGAGCACGAGCACTCCCTCGGCGGCGACCTCCTGCGCCAACTCCCGCACAAGGCGGCTCTTGCCCGATCCGGCCTCGCCGCCCAGCAGCGCCAGCCGGCCACGCTCTCCGGCCTCGCGCGGAACAAGCGCCCGCAGCGCCGCGAGCTCCGCCGAGCGCCCGACGAACGGAGAGGGCGGGGGGAGTCGTAGAGGGCCGGGAAGCTGTTGCATGGCAAGAATTGACGCTAGTCAGATCTGATTATCGCTCTCCGATGAGCCATGTCGCGGGGCTGAGCGAACTGTGTCAATCCAGGTCATGACAGCGGGCGTTGACCCAGGTACCGTCACAAGTGCGATCGGAAGCGAGTCCCCGGCGCCGGCGGAGTCCAACGAAGAGGAGGAGACAGACATGAGCACCACCAATGCGGCACAGGCAGCGCGAGCAGAGCTCGGGGCGAAGTTCGCGGGTGAGCTGGTCGGTCCCGAGGACCCAAGCTACGAGCAGGCGCGCGCGGTCTACAACGCGATGATCGACCGCCGACCCGCGCTGATCGCCCGCTGCGCCACTACCGCAGACGTGGCGGAGACGATCGCGTTTGCGCGCCGGCACGATCTGCTGCTCGCCGTTCGCGGAGGCGGCCACAACGGCGGCGGACTGGGGGTCTGCGACGACGGAGTCGTCCTCGACCTCTCCCTCATGCAGGCCATCGAGGTCGATCCGGCCGCGCGCACCGTCCGCGTCGGCGGCGGCTGCACCTGGAACCAGGTCGACGCCGCGACACACGAGGCCGGCCTGGCCACGCCGTCAGGGATCGTCGGCACCACGGGCGTCGGCGGCCTCACCCTCGGGGGCGGCATCGGTTACCTCTCGCGCAAGCACGGGCTCACGATCGACAACCTGATCGAAGCCGATGTCGTCCTCGCCGACGGTACCCGGGCGCGCGCGAGCGCCGAGGAGAACCCCGAGCTCTTCTGGGCGCTGCGGGGCGGTGGCGGAAACTTCGGCGTCGTCACCTCATTCCGCTTCCGAGCGCATCCCGTCTCGACCGTGATCGGCGGACCGACGCTGTGGCCGCTGGAGCAGACAGCAGAGGTGATGCGCTTCTACCGCGAGTTCCTCCCGGCCGCGCCCCGCGAGCTGAACGGGTTCTTCGCGACCATGACCGTGCCTCCCGGTGACCTCTTTCCCGCCGAGTTGCACCTGCGCAAGGTGTGCGGCGTGGTGTGGTGCTACACCGGCCCCCAGGACGCCGCCGCCGAGCTGTTCGCGCCCGTGCAGGCACTCGGAACGCCGCTCCTGCACGGAGTAGGACCGATGCCGTTCCCGGCGCTCCAGAGCCTCTTCGACGGCCTCTACGTCCCGGGACTGCAGTGGTACTGGCGCGCGGACTTCGTCCGTGAGCTCCCCGACGCGGCGATCGAGCAGCACACCGCGTTCGCCGAGAAGCTCCCGACCATGCACTCAACCATGCACCTCTACCCGATCGACGGTGCCGTGCACGACGCCGGCGAGGCCGACACGCCGTTCAGCTACCGCGACTGCAACTGGGCCGAGGTGATCGTCGGTGTTGATCCCGATCCCGCCAACGCCGGAGTCATCCGCGACTGGACCGTCGACTACTGGGACGCCACGCATCCCTACTCGGCAGGGGGCGCATACGTGAACATGATGATGGATGAGGGACACGAGCGCGTGCGCGCGAGCTATCGCGACAACTACGACCGACTCGCCACCGCGAAGGCGACATACGACCCGGCGAACGTCTTTCGCGTCAACCAGAACATCGAGCCGAATGTCTGATCGCGAATACGACGTTGTCGTCGTCGGAGGGAGTCTGGCCGGGTGCGCTGCGGCTCGCCTGCTCGCGCTGCGGGGGGCTCGCGTCGCCGTGGTGGAGAAGCGCCCCGAGCTCGACGCCTACAAGGTCATCTGCACCCATAACATCCAGGCTGGTGCGGTGCCGGCGATGGAACGCCTGGGGATCGGGCCGGCGATCCGCAACGCCGGCGCCGTTCGCGCCCAGACCGACATCTGGACGCGCTACGGGTGGATACGCCCGCCGGATCGGGGGGTGCACAGCTTGAACCTGCGGCGCTCGGTCCTCGACCCGATCGTGCGCCAGCAGGCGATCGAGACTCCGGGCGTGGACTACCTGCCCGGCCTCACGGCGGTGGGACTCAAGGGCGATGAGCGGGTCGAAGGCGTCCGCGTCTCGGGGCACGGTGACAAGGAGAGACAGCTGACGGCGAGGCTCGTGGTTGCCGCCGACGGACGAGGTTCCCAGATGGCGCGGATGGCGGGCGTCCCGGGGCGCGTCCGAGCACACAAGCGCTTCTGCTACTTCTCCTATTTCAAGGATCTCCAGTTGCCCGATCCCAACCGGGGGATGGTCTGGTTCAGCGACCCCGACTTGGCGTACATCCACCCCAACGACGAGGGCGTCTCGATGGTCGCGGTGATGCTCGCCAAGCGACGGCTGGACGAGTTTCGCGGTGACCCGGAGCCGGCGGTTCGCGCGCACCTTCGGAGCCTGGCGGATGCTCCGAGCCTGGACGGTGCGCGCCCGATCGCGAAATGGTTCGGAAAGCTCGAGATGCCCAGCACGATCCGCCCCGCCGCGGCGCGGGGGATGGTGTTTGTCGGCGATGCCGCCCAGGCGTCCGATCCGCTCTTCGGCGCTGGCTGCGGTTGGGCGTTCCAGTCTGCGGGTTGGCTGGCCGAGGAAGTCGGCCCGGCTCTGCACGGATCGGATCGGGAGCTCAATCGAGCCCTGGGGGCCTACGCGCGGCGCCACCGCCGCGAGCTCGGCGCCCATCATTGGCTCATCTCCGACTACTCGAGCGGGCGACGCTTCTCGCCGATCGAGAAGCTCGTCTACTCGACCGCGGCGCGCGACGCCGAGCTTGCCGGGCGGGTCGAGGACTTCGGCACCCGCTCGATTGGCGGCATCACCGGCACCCGGCGGATGATCGCCCGGGCCGCCTTGGTGCGGCTTGGGCTGGCCGGCTGAGCCGATAGCGCAGGCTTAGTATCCCGCGAGGTGTCAGGCGTCGAGGATCCCGAGTACGCCCTCAGTTCGTTGAGCAGCGACGAACATGAGCGGCTGAGCCCGGGCTGAGAAGGTGTAGGGTGGAGTGCCCGATCGGGAGGTGACAATGGAGTCCAAGACAGTTGATGCCGTCGAGTTTCGAGACGGACAGCGGCAGCAGTGGAACAGCGCTGCGACCGGCTGGCGCAGATGGTCGGATCTGATCGACGGGGCGGCAAGTGGAATCAGTGAGCGTCTGGTCGAGCTGGCCGGCGTCGAGCGCGGCAGCCGAGTGTTGGACGTGGCCGCCGGCTACGGCGAGCCGTCGCTGACCGCGGCCAGAAGGGCTGGGCCCGAGGGCGCCGTGCTGGCTACCGACATCTCCGCCGAGATGATCGCTTTCGGCCGCGAGCGCGCCGCTGCCACCGGGCTCGAAAACATCGAGTTCGTTCAGTCAGATGCGGCATCTCTGGACTTCCCGGAGGCCAGCTTCGACGCCGCGCTCTCACGCTGGGGGATCATCTTCGAGCCCGACGCGGAGGCTGCCGCGGCGCGTATCCGCGGCTTCCTGGAGCCCGGCGGGCGGATGGCGATCAGCTCGTGGGGATCGCCGGACCGTGTCCCGTTCCTCGCGATTCCCATGCGCACCGCGATGCAGCGCCTCAAAGTCCCGCCCCCGCCGCCGGGAACACCCGGTCCGCTCTCGCGTCCGACGCCGCAGGCGCTGGGCGGCCTGCTGGAAGCGGCCGGCTTCTCCGATGTGGAGGTGGAGGAGGCCGAGGTCACCTTCGAGTGGCAGTCGCCCGAGGAGCTCACCACCTTCATCAGGGAGATCGCCCCGCCAATCACCGCGATGATCGCTCCGCACCCCCAGGAGGTGCGGGACGAGACCTGGGCCGCCATAACCGAGGCCATCCGGGAGGCGGCCGGAGATGACGGAGCGGTGAGGTTTTCGAACCTGGTCCTGCTGGCCGCCGGACGAGCGTAGCCGAGGACCGCCGCTGACTACAAGCCGGGCGCGTCGCCCCGAAGCAGGCCCTTGCGAGAGTGTTCGAGCTGTCCGCGGGCGTAGACTCGTTCTCGTGCAGCCGCCGCAGACGCAGTATGTCGAGCGAGACGGGATCTCGATCGCCTACCAGGTTGTGGGCGACGGTCCGGTCGACCTGCTCATCTCGCTCGGCTTCGTTTCCCACCTCGATCTTCAGTGGGCGGACCCGGGGATCTCGCGCTTTCTGTCCCGTTTTGCCTCGTTCGCGCGGCTGATCATCTACGACAAGCCCGGGACCGGGCTGTCGGACCCGGTCCCGCAACTGCCCACGCTCGAGGAGCGCGTCGCCGACATCGAGGCCGTCCTTGATGCAGCAGGCTCAGAGCGGGCCGTGCTGCTCGGCGTCTCAGAGGGTGGCCCCACGTCGGTGCTGCTGGCCGCGATGCGCCCGCAGCGGATCACCTCGCTGATCTTGTACGGCTCGTTCCCGTGCAGCCCGTGGGCTGCGCCCGAGGACTTTTCGGCTGAGCAGTTTGAGCGGGTGGAGCTGATCCGCAATCAGGCGCGCCCAATGCTCGAGCATTGGGGCGATGGGGGCAGGTTCATGGAGTTCTTCGCTCCGAGTGTGACTTTGACCGAGTCGCAGAAGCGCGCGTTCGGGATATTCATGCGGGCCGCAGCAAGCCCCCGCATGGTCCGGGCGCTCGTCGAGGTCGTCGAACAGATCGACATACGCGACGTCCTGCCGTCGGTGCGCGTGCCGACGCTCGTGCTGCATGTCGAGGGCGACCGCGTGATTCCGGTGGAGGGTGGCCAACAGCTCGCGGACGGCATCCCCGGCGCGCGCTTGGTCACGTTGCCAGGAATCGACCATGCCCACTGGCTCGTCGACGGACTCGTCGATGAGATCGAGCGGTTCGTCACCGGCGCCGTCCAGCACGCCGAGCCGAACCGGGTGTTGGCGAGCGTCCTGTTCACGGACATCGTCTCCTCGACGACGCGTGCGGCGGAGCTGGGGGACCGTGCGTGGCGCGAGGTTCTCGAGCGTCACGACGCGCTCGTCGACCGCGCCGTCTCCGAGCACGGCGGGCGGGTCGTAAAGCACATCGGCGACGGGGCGCTGTCGGCCTTTGACGGGCCGGCGATGGCGATGCGCTGCGCCGAGGCGATGCGCGAGGGGGTCGCCGAGCTCGGCATCCAGCTGCGCAGCGGCATCCACACCGGCGAGTGCGAGGCGATCGGAGAGGACCTCGGCGGCCTGGCAGTCCACATCGGCGCTCGCGTCGGCGCGCTCGCAGGACCGGGAGAGATTATCGTCTCCTCAACCGTCAAGGAGCTCGTCGTCGGCTCGGACATGCAATTCACCGACCGTGGCGAGCACGAGCTGAAGGGCATCCCGGGCTCATGGCACCTCTACGCACTGGGAGAAGAGCGCACGCCGCTCCTCGAGCTCGACGCGGCGGCGCAGTACATGCGCCGCTCAGACCGCGTCGCCGTCACCCTCGCGCGCAGGATGCCCAGGGCGATGCGCCTCGCCGGGCAGCTCGCGGCCCGCGGGACCTCCCCGGCATAGACGACGATCTCAGCCCGTGGGGCTGCTGGCCCGCGTCGTCTACGGCATCCACAGCAGCCGTAGAGCGACGCAGGCGCCTGGGCGCTCTAGCCGACGACCAGGTGGTAGGTGATGTCCTGGGCAAACGGGCCCCCGAGGAATTCGCCGGTGCCACGCGCGCCGTGCCGCTCGATGCGATGGGAGCCTTGGCCCGACGCCAGCGACCCGGCATTCCGCTGTTCACCCCGGCCCTGCCTGTGGCTGGGATGCCCGATCGGGCAGCCGACAGCACCGCGCTCTACGCCGGAGAAACAGTCAGTTGACTACACGACATCATTCCCGCCGCGCAAGCGGTCGCGCAACTCACCCCCGCGGACGGGTAGACCTTGTTGATGAGCGGGACTCACGCCGGCGACCGCAGGTCAGCGGGGCTGGACGCCCCGCGCCCGTGGCCTTGTGGTTCTCACTCACCTGCGCGGATGCGACCCAAAATACAGACGGAGGATTCCCCACGGTGGGGGCGAAATGAGGCGGCGGTGCCCCAACCAGTAGTCAAGACCCGCCAGCAATTTTCCAAGGTGGTCCGCTTCTCCCCCGCGGAGATCAAAGAGGCCATAAGCGAGGTCGAAGGCTTCAACGCGAAGTTCGCCGTACTGATCACCCGGGGAGTGGGCACCATGGCGTGCGCTTATCTATTCGCGCTGCTCGCCCTCGTCAGCCTGCCCGCCATTCTGATCCAAGCCGGAGCTCTCACCAAGAGCGACGTGCCCACCTTCTTGACCAAACCTGGACTTATCCTGATCGTCGCGTGGATCGCCCAGACGTTCCTGCAACTCGTTCTCTTGTCGATCATTCTGGTCGGCCAACGCGTCCAGTCCGCCGCTTCAGACCAACGCGCCGACAAGGAGTTCACGGACACCGAGGCGGTTCTCGACGCGCTGAACCTCAAGACCCAGGGCGGCCTGACGACGATCCTCGAAGCCGTCGAAGGCAAGCGGCCAGCGGGCTGAGCGGGGCTCGACCTCCTCGGCTAACCGGAGGCTCCGGTGACGAGCGCGCGGGCCATGCCTTCAAGCCAGCGCCTGTGACGCCTCATACGCGCTCGTGAGGACAGCGAGGAAGCTCTCGAGCTTCTCGACGGCCGGCTCCAAGTTCGCGAGGAAGCGAGCGAGCGCCGCCTGCGTTTGCGGCTCGGACAGGTGGGCGTTGATTCCACGTGCCACGTCGAGCCGGGATCGCTCCATCCATGCCAGGAGGTCGGGCTCTTCGAACCACGTCATTTGGACGCGATGGGAGATGGCGTTCGTCGCGATCCAGTCGACGGCTGCGTTTGGATATGGGTTGGGTGGGCACAGCCGGTTCTTCTCCGCGTCGTCCTCGCGGGCGGACTCCACGAACGCGATCAGGGCGGCGTTGAACGGGGGCAGGCCGGTCCGCACCGCCTGCAACGTGATCCGGTTTCCTTCGAAGATCGCGCGGCCGCGCGCTCCGTTGAGGCCTTCGGCCGTGCAGTCAACGTAGATCTGCTCCTCGTCGGTCGGGATCGACCCCCCCTCCAGCGCGATGCGAGCCTCTCCGATGTGAGTCACCCGGCCCAGGCGAACCACGTTCTCGATCAGGCGCAGGCCCTCCAGCTCGGTCTGGCTGATCGTGGCGCCGCGATACATGGTGGGCTCGACGGCCGGGTCGAGCCGGACGAGCTGACCGCAGGCCTCGAGCCGGCGGAAGAGGTCGGCGATGTTCTCGGCGCAAGCCGCGGCCTGCACCTGCAGCGACAAACCCTCCATGAGCGAGCCGACGAGCTCCAGCGGCTGCTGGAATGCTCGGTCCAGGAGCCAGGTATCACGCGGTCTGATCCACCGGATCGCCTCCGGCTCCACACCGCTGTCGAGCAGCCAGCCGCACGCGTCCATCGCTGTCTTGCCGGCGCCGAGGACCGTATAGCCACTGCCGGGCTCGCTCAGCGCGACGAGGTCGTTGATCGGGATCAGCCGCACGTTCGGATCGACTGCGAAGGAAGGCGTGTGCGTCGACGGCACCGACGGGCGAAAGGTATGTTGCGTCGACGACCCTGCGTCGCGCACGCACGGTGCTGCTCTGACCCGTCGGGCGCGAGACGAGCCGGTGCTCGCTGCACCAGTCGCCCGAGTAATCGTACTCGCCGAAGAAGCGAACCCGGCCCGAGGCCAGCAGCTGCTCGAGCACCCGCTGGAAGTAGTCGCAGATCTCGGCCCCGGTCGCTCGCCCATACCAACCCGCGTTCGGGCCGTCCTGGTCGATCGAGTCGCCGAGGGGCAGTGAGTTGACGCCGTAGTACGCCGAGGGCTGGTGCAGGCGCACGAAGGGATAGGCGTCGTTCCAGTGGCCACCCGGCCGGTCTCGCCGGTCCACGATCACCACGTCGGCGTCTGACTCGGCGATCAGCGAATCGGCAAACGCCATCCCGGCCGCTCCCGCGCCGACGATCAGATAGTCGGTGTCGATCATGGTCATGGCTTACGCGGTTGTGGAGTGTATTCGATCGCCGCAAGAGCGAGGACGAGGAGTGTGGGGGCCGGAGGCCAGGCACGCGCGAATCCTATGCCCGGAGTTGGCAGCCGGTCGATCGGTTCGGAGTAGTTTCTTATCCGGTGGCGAGTCCCAGCACGAAAGGCACACCGATGGGCGATGAGGTGTTGTGCATCGGTCTCCTCGGGGTGTTCTCCATCAGCGCCGGCGGCAGCGTCATCGCCGACGACGCTTGGCGGCTGCGCAAGGCGAAGACCCTGATCAAGCTGCTCGCCCTTGCGCCCGAGCGCCGCCTCCACGTCGAGGAGGCCGCCGAGCTGCTGTGGGCGGGGCGGGACCCGGACTCCGCCCGCAACAACCTCCATCAGGCGATATTCGCGGCGCGGCGCGCGCTCGACTCGATCGGGCTGGACGGCAGCCGCTACCTGGAGCTGCGCGAAGAACTGATCCTGCTCAGCCCCGAGGACCCGGTCCGGATCGACGCCGTCGCCTTCGAAGAGCTCGCCGCCGCGGCGCGCGAGCAGCGCGAGCCCGGCGCTTATCGCTCGGCCCTCGAGGGCTTCGACGCCGAGCTGCTGCCGGCGGACCGCTACGAGGACTGGAGCCGGGAGCCGCGCGATTCCCTCGACCAACTCCGCCTCGTCCTGGAGGCCGAGCTGGCCGAGCTGGAGCAGGATTCCGAGCCGCGCCGGGCGGGTGCCAGCCGGCCCGAGCTGCCGTCACAGCTGACCAGCTTCATCGGCCGCGAGCGCGAGCTGGCCGAGGCCGCCGCGCTGCTGCGCAACTCGCGGCTGCTGACCCTGACGGGGGCGGGCGGGTGCGGCAAGACGAGGCTGGCACTGGAGCTGGCCGGGCAACACCGCGGCGATTTCGCCGACGGTGTCTGGCCGGTCGAGCTGGCCGCGCTCGGCGAGCCCGAGCTGATCGGCCCCGCGGTCGCCCAGGCGCTGGACACGCGGCTCGCCTCCGACCGCGCCCCGGAGGTCGCGCTCGCCGGCCACATCGGCGAGCGCCAGCAGCTCCTCCTGCTCGACAACTGCGAGCACCTGGTCGAGCCGGTCGCGCACCTTGTCGAGGCGCTGCTGCGACACTGCCCTCGCCTCACCGTGCTGGCGACCAGCCGCGAGCCACTCCGCGTCCCCGGCGAGGTGACCTGGCGGGTCCCCTCGCTCTCGCTCCCCAGCCTGACCGAGCCCTCCCGCTCGGGCGAGGCGATCGAAGCGGAGTCGGTGCGGCTCTTCGTCGTGCGCGCCGGCCAGGCGGCGCCCGGCTTCGAGTTGGACGCGGAGAACGCGGCCGCGATCTCGGCCCTCTGCCACCGCCTCGACGGGATGCCGCTGGCGATCGAGCTCGCCGCCGCCCGGGTCAGCGTGCTCACGCCCGCCCAGATCGTCGAGCGCCTCGACGGCTCGCTCGACCTGCTCTCGGCCGGGAACCGCACGGCGATGACCAGGCAGCAGACCTTGCGGGCGACTCTCGCCTGGAGCTTCGACCTGCTCGATGTCGACGAGCAGATCCTCGTGCGGCGCCTTGCAGTGTTCGCCGGGAGCTTCGGCCTGGAGGCGGCCGAGGACGTCTGCGCCGAGGACCCACTCGTGCGCCACGAGGCCGTCGCCCTGCTCGCCCGCCTGATCGACAAGTCGCTCGTCCACGTCGAGGAGGGGCCGGGCGACCGCCGATACCGGCTCCTGGAGACGATCCGGCAGTACGCCGCCGAGCGGCTCGCCGACGCCGGGGAGCGCGAGGCCTTCGAGCGCCGCCACCGCGACTGGTACGTCGAGCTGGCCGAAAGCGACCCGACGCCGGCCGGCGACCTTCCCGCCCGGGACCGGCTGCGGCGACTGGACCTAGAGCGCGACAACCTCCGCGCGGCGCTCGCCACGGCGCTCGCCGACGATCCCCTCCTCGCCCTCGGCCTCGTCGCCACGCTCTGGCGCTTCTGGCTGATGCGCGGCTACCTCGCCGAGGGATACCGCTGGCTCGCAGCGTCGCTGGCCGCGGCGCCGGAGCACACCGCCGATCGCGCCCGCGCCCTGCTCGCCACCTGCCTCGTGGGCCTGCGGCGCGGGGTCTACGGCCGCCTCCGCGAGTTCGGCGACGAAAGTGTCGCGATCTTCCGCGAGCTCGGCGACCACGCCGGGATGCTCGACGCGGTCGAGGTCTCGACGGCCTACCACGCGATCGTCAGCGCCAGGGTGGATGTCGAGTCGCGCGTCGCCGAGCACGAGGGGCTGGCCGTCGAGGATCTTCCCGCTGCGCGCCCGCCTGTATGGGCCGCGCACACCCGTGGCATCGCCGCCTGGTTCCGTCGCGAGTACCCGCAGGCCCGCGAGCAGCTCGAGCTGGCGCTGGGCCGCGCCGGCGAGCTGGCCGCCGACCCGCGCCCGGCGCTCTGGCCCCTCAGCTACGGGGTGATCTCGGTCGAGCCCGAGGTGCACTACCCGCTTTTCCTGCAGGAGGACACCGTGATCGTCGGGCGCCGGGTCGGCGGCGCGGCGGCCGCCGCCCACATCCTGATCAACCTGGCCGCGGTCGACCGGGCGGAGGGGGATTTCGGTCGCGCCCGCGAGCTGATCGAGGAGAGCGTCGAGCGCTTCCAGTGGCTCGCGGACGTGCAGGGCGAGGCGTTGGCGCTCAACGCGCTCGGCAACCTGGCGCGCTCGAGCGGGGACTTCGACCGCGGCCGGGCGCTGCTCGACCGCAGCCTCGCCCTGCGTCAGGAGGTCGGCGACAGGCGTGGCACGGGCATCACGCTCGGCTGCCTGGCGGTGCTCGCCGCCCGCTCGGGAGACCCGGCGGGGGGGCGGGCCGCGGCCGCCCAGAGCCGCTCCTGGTTCGCCGAGGACGACGACATGATCGGCCTCAGCGCCGCCGAGCTGAGCCTGGCCAACGTCGCGCTCGCCGAGGAGGACCGGGCGGGCGCCCGCGCCCACCTCGAGGCGGCTGCCGCGGTGCTCGGCCGGATCGAGTCCACACCCCAGGAGGGCTGGGTGCTGGCGGTACTCGCGGCGGTCTGCGCCGAGGAAGGGGAGGCGACCACGGCTCGCAGCTGGCTGGACCGGGCAAGCCGGCATTTCGAGATGCTCGACGGCGACGCGGGGGCGGCCTACTGCCTGGAGTTGGAACGCGCGCCGGGGTTCGTGACGGTGAGCGCGGTCACAGAGGAGCCGATTAAGCGGGCTTAAGGAGCTGCAAAGCGAGCGCTAAGTGGGGATTCGTAGCCTCGCTGAGCATCGTCGAAACGCGACGTCAAACAACCGAACTGAAAAGGGGGTCGGCATGGCTACGCAAGGGGTGCTGGGAGCGGCAACGCTGAAGGAGTTCGAGGACGGGCTGCACGGAGAACTGATCCGGCCCGGCGACGGCGCCTACGACGAGGCTCGTTCGATCTGGAACGGCGCCCATGACGCCCGCCCGGCGGTGATCGCCCGCTGCGCCGACGCCGACGACGTGCGCCATGCGATCGGCTTCGCGCGCAGCGAGGGGCTCGACGTCGCCGTGCGCGGCGGCAGCCACAGCATTCCCGGCTTCTCGACCTGCGACGACGGCATCGTCATCGACCTCTCGCCGATGAATGCCGTCACGGTGGATCCGAGCGGCCGGACCGCCACCGCCGAGGGCGGCGTCACCTGGGGGGAGTGCGACGCCGCCACCCAGGAGCACGGTCTCGCCACCACCGGGGGCCTGGTCTCGAGCACCGGTGTCGCCGGCTTCACGCTGGGCGGCGGGATCGGCTGGCTGATGCGCAAGTATGGCCTGGCCTGCGACAACCTGCGCTCGGCCGAGGTGATCACCGCCGACGGCCAGATCCTCACCGCGAGCGCCACCGAGAACCCCGACCTCTTCTGGGGTCTGCGCGGCGGCGGGGGCAATTTCGGCGTCGTCACCTCCTTCGAGTTCGATCTGCACCCCGTCGGCCCGACCGTGGCCGCCGGCCCGGTCTTCTATCCGGGCGACCGCGCCGAGGAGCTCATCCGCTTCTATCGCGAGTGGGCGCCGAAGCTGCCGGATGAGCTGAGCACCCTGGTCACTCTGATGACCGCGCCGCCCGCCCCGTTCCTGCCCGAAGACTGGCACGGCAAGAAGCTCATCGGCCTGGTCGGCTGCTACTCCGGCGACCCCGAGGAGGGGATGAAGGTACTGCAGCCGATCCGCGACCTCGGCGACCCCGTCGCCGACCTGGTCGGCCCGATGCCTTACGTGCAGATGCAGAGCCTGCTCGACGCGCTCTGGCCCAAGGGCACCCAGGCCTACATGAAGGCCGGCTACTTCCGCGAGCTCGACGACCACGCGATCGAGACGATGGTCCGCTTCCATCAGAACGACACCTCCCCGTCCTCGGAGATCCATATCCAGCACTTCGGCGGCGCGATCGCCCGTGTCGGTGAGGAGGAGACCGCCATCGGCGAGCGACGGGCGCCGTTCGTGCTCAACGTGATCGCCGCCACCCACGAGCCGGGCGGGCTGGAGACCCACATCCCTTGGGCCCAGCAGCTCTATGCCGAGATCGAGCCGTCGCTGACCGGTGGCGCCTACATCAACTTTCTCTCCTCCGAGGGTGAGGATCGGGTCAAGGCGGCCTACGGGACCGAGAAGTTCGCCCGGCTTCGCGCGCTCAAGGACCGCTACGACCCAACCAACCTGTTCCATCTGAACCAGAACATCCCGCCATCGTGAGAAACATCAACTTCAACAGGAGGCAGAAACATGCGATCTATCCCACGTGAGGACGTCCCGATCGTCATCGCGGACAATGGCGTCGAGGTCCGCTTGCGCGACGAGGACGGCATGTCTGTCGGGTTCGTGCGGCTGCCAGCCGGCGCGGACCTGCGCCCCGCGACCAAGGGCCTTGAGCACGATCTCTGCCCGTGTCCACATTGGGGGTACATGATCAAGGGCCGCGTACGCATGCACACACTGGACGGGCATCAGGACTTCGCCGCTGGCGAAGCGTTCTATTGGGCACCCGGGCACGCTCCCGAGGCCCTCGAGGACTCTGAGTACGTCGACTTCTCACCGACCGAGCAGTTCCGACCGGTGATCGAGCACATCACCTCCGCAGCCGGGTCATCCACGTGATACCGGCGAGCGCTGCCGAGCTTCCCGGGCAGGGCTTCCAAACGCCCAGGAGGGATACTTGATCGATGTCCTCTGCGAACTTGGGGGCTCCGAGGGTGATCGGAGGGTGTATGGCGGGCGAGGCTGCCGGCGATCGCGCGGCATTTGAGGGACTGGTGGCTGGCACCGTCTGGCGACCTCGAGCCGTCGAGGCGGTCAGGGCCGAGCTCGAGCGCCAGACGCTCTATCAGCCCAAGCCCGATCGGAAGGGCCTGGCGGACCTCGCCGAGCTGCTGGCGCGCTCATCTTCCAGCCAGAACGTGCCGCTAGAGGAGGCGATCGAGCGGCTGGAGCGAAAGTTCGCCGACCAGCCGCTCGTTCATCTGTACGTCTTTGCTCTGCGCCGCGAGGCAGGTGAGGATGTGGCAGCCCGCGGCAGCCTTGACGCCCTGTTGGCGCTCGATCCCGCCGACCCTATGGCTGCCCAACTTGACGCACAGCTGCGCGCGCAGGTCGTGGTCCCAGCCAGTGAGAAGACGCGCCTGGCGAACATCGCGAAATTTGCCAATACGCCGCTGCTCAAGAACCCCTACTCGCTGGCGGTGGGCGTTCTGTTCGAGGCGATCCGCGAGCGGGAGCGGGCGCGTGTGCTCGACATCGGCGTCGGCAGCGGCGCACAGATCGAGGGATTGCTCGGCTTGCTTGGTCGACTTCCCCACGGCGTCCGTCGTCTGGAGATCGTAGGCCTCGATTGCATGCCCGACTTCCTCGCCCGCGCGGGAGAGCGGATCGCGGCCGCTGCCGAACGGTTGACGGGGAAGGTCGAGGTGCTCTACGAGCCCGTGCAGGGACGGGTCGAGGGGCTGGACGAGTCAGCGGTCCGCGCGCTCGCCGGCCGCGGTGTGGATGCCGCCAACGCGAGTATCGCGCTGCACGAGGTCGCCGGCGAGGCGAAGCTCGCTGCGCTTTCGAACCTGCGCCGCATCGAGCCCGTCCGGCTGGTGATCGCAGAGTGGAACTACTGCCTGGAGAACGTGCTGGCGGAGACGAGCACGGAGTTCGTCTTCAACGTTCGCCGCGTCGCAGCGGCGATGGTGGCGGCGCTGCGCGAGCGCTACACGATCGAGGAGTCGCGCGCGGTGGTGCGCGACTGGCTTTCACAGGGCGCCGGCCAGCTTACATGCGCGGCCGACCAGCGCCAAGAGTGCTTCCTCGACATCACCGCGTGGAAGGCTCTGCTCGAGCACTCCGGCTTCGGGGTTCTGCCGGTCGATCGGCGTTGGCTGGCGCACGCCGCCGAACCTCGTCAGGCTGCCGTCGCAGAGGAGGGCTGGTACATGAGAACGTCAGGCCACGCCGGTGTGACACCCGTCGCGTTACTCGTTGCATCGCCGTCGTGACCGGCGTGGCAGCTGTCGTCGATGCGGAGCTGGATAGCGACGCCGATGGGTTCGGCTAACCTCGACCTCGTGCGCTCGATCTTCGCGGACTGGGAACAGGGCGACTTCAGCTCCGCCGAGTGGGCGGATCCCGCGCTCGAGTACGTCTTCGCCGATGGACCTCATCCCGGGACCTGGACAGGGCTGGCCGGATGGCAAGGGCCAACCGCGATTTTCTGAGCGCGTGGGATCGGTGGCGCATCAAGGCCGACGAGTACCGCGAGCTCGACGACGAGCGGGTCTTGGTTCTGGCGCACATGACTGGACGGGGCAAGACGAGCGGGCTGGAGCTCACGCAGAGATGGGGGGGCCCTCGGCGCGAACCTGTTCTGCTTGCGCGACGGCAGGGTGATGAGGCTCGTCCTCTATTGGGATCGTGAGCGTGTGCTCGCCGACCTCGGCCTCTCGGCGGATACCGGCGCCTAGCTCCGCGGCCTACTCGGAGAGGTCCGCCGCCCGCAACGCCTCGCCGTGATCGAGATAGGAGCGGATCCGCGAGATCTTGCCGGCCCGAAAATCGACGACCGACCCGAACGGCGCATCGACGGAGACGCCGCTGGACCGTCCCCGCCCCTCGGCTCGACCTACTATAAGCACCCGGTCGCCGAGATCGCGGAAATCATCAGCGACGATGCGATAGTCCTCCCAGGTGTCGCGCGTCGCCTCAAACACCCTTTCGATCCCCTCGCGCCCCCGGTAGCTGCCACCTTCGACTGCACCCACGAACACTGGTACCAACTCGAAGTCCGGCGTAGCGCAATCGACGTAGGCATCGACATCACGCCGGTTGTAGGCGTCCATCAGGCGCTTGGCGATCTCAACGTTCTCCTGCGACATCGCCTACTCCTCAAGCCCCACTGATTTCGAGGGCCTGGGCCTGGTCGTTGTAGTACCCGGTTTCTACGGCCTTTCCGCCGCGAAATACGTGACCACCGCATCGAGGCGGGTGAGCTTCGATGCCGGAGCCCTTGCCCTTGACCGCCATCTTGAAAAGCGCGACGACCCGCTCGTCGTCGGCGGCACGAATCCACGAGATCCTCAATACGCCAGTCCTCCCATGCCGCGTCCCACCGGGCGAGCCACTGGAGAAAGGAATCCGTCGCAGTCCCCTCGGGGATATCCGTGTCGTCGATCTTGAGATCAGGATCGATGTCGGCCAGAACAGCCTGATAGTCCCGGCGACCGGTCGCTTCCATCATCCGGCGCATGATCTCCACGTTCTCCTGCGACATCGCCTACCCCCTCGACTCGGCAAGCCGCTCGGCGACAGCACGGCGCTCGACCGGGTCGGGGGTCGTGGGCTCCTCAGTGCTCACGTTGACAGTATCTCGCAGGCAAGGGCCGTGGCGGACGTCGGGGATCGGGCTGCGTGGACGGTGTGCGGCGGATCGGTGATACTCGCGGGCGATGTCCGCGATCCTCTCCCGGTCTTGAGCTGAGCGCCGATGGGTAGCTGCTCGGCGTGTTCTTTGGAGAATCCCGCTGGGGCGCGGTTCTGCATGGGGTGTGGAGCGGCGCTTGAGCGGAGTTGCTCCTCGTGTGGTGAGCTGGCGCTGGAGGGGGCACGTTTTTGTATGGCGTGCGGCGCGCCGCTGGATGCGGTGAGCGCCGGGAGCGAGCCAGCCGGGGCGCAGGCACACGGCGCTTCAGCGGATGAGCCGAGTGTCGCTCTCGCATCGCCCACGCTTGATGAGCGCCGCACGGTGACTGTTCTGTTCGCGGATCTTTCGGGCTATACGGCGGTCGCGGAGCGGCTGGACCCTGAGTCGGTGAAGCGTCAGCTCGAGCGGATTCTGGGGCGCCTCGGCGAGGAGGTAGTGGCTTACGGGGGGTATGTCGACAAGTTCATCGGAGATAACGTGATGGCGATATTCGGCGCTCCGGTCGCGCACGGCGATGACGCTGAGCGTGCGGTGCGCGCCGGCCTGGGGATGCAGGGGGCTCGATGGGCGAGGTCAACGAGCCGCTGGCCGCGCAGCACGGTGTCACGTTCGAGCTGTGTGTGGGTATCAACACGGGCGAGGTGCTCGCGGGTCATGTCGGGGACAGCTACACGGTGATCGGTGACACCGTCAACGTCGCCGCTCGGCTTCAGGCGGCGGCGCGTCCGGGGAGCGTGATCGGTCGGCGAGGCGACCTATCGCGCGACTCGCGAGGCGATCGACTTCAGCGCGCTAGAGGAGCCGCTGGTGCTCAAGGGCAAGACCGAGCCGGTGCCCGCTTGGGAGGCGCTGGCCTCAGACGGCAAGCCTGCGGCGGTCGCCTCGGCTGCGGGCCCGGCGCGAGCTCCGCTCGTGGGTCGCGCGGCCGAGCTCAGCTCAGCTGCGTGATCTGCTCGGCGCGGGTCAAGCGCAGGCGCGCAGCGCACCTGGCGACGGTCATCGGCGACCCCGGTGTCGGAAAGTCGCGGCTGCTGCGCCAGTTCGAGCTGGAGCTGCAGGACCAGCACTCGCGGCCGCTGGTGCGCCACGGGCGCTGCCTGCCGTATGGGTCGAGCATCGTCTACTGGCCGCTCGGCGAGGTGATTCGCGCCGAGTGCGGGATCATCGACGGCGATCCGCCAGCGGCAGCATGGAAGAAGCTCTCGGCCCGGATCGGTGAGCTGCTCGACGGTCCGGAGTCCGACAGCCGCTCCTCGGCGTCGAAAACGGCCGTGATCGGTCGTCTGCTCGGGATCGAGACACCTGACGATCCGGCGTTCTCCGAGCAGGAGGACGCCCAGCGCGCCCGTGAAGTTTTCTTCGCGGCTGTGCGCGCATGTGTGGAAGGCTTGGCGCGCGACGGACCGCTGGTGCTGGTGTGGGAGGACATCCACTGGGCAGATGAGGGGATGCTCGATCTGATCGAGCATCTGGTGCAGTGGGTGCGCGCGCCGGTGCTGCAGATCTGCCTCGCGAGGGAAGAGCTGCTGCAGCGCCGTGTCGGCTGGGGAGGTGTGCGCCGCGATTCCACGACGATGTTTCTCGAGCCGCTCGGCGAGAGCGAGACGCGTGAGTTGATCTCCTCGCTGATGCGCGTCGATGGGGTCAACGAGAGCGTGGTCGCTGCTGTGGCTGCGCGCGCGGAGGGCAACCCGTTGTTCGCCGAGGAGATGGTGCGTCGCCTGTCAGAGGAGGAGGGCGCGAGCGCCGCCGAGCTTCCGGCGACCGTGCAGGCTCTGCTCGCGGCGCGTCTTGACTCCCTTGAGTCTTTCCAGCGCCGTCTGCTCGCGCACGCCGCGGTGATCGGCCGGACGTTCTGGGAGGCCGCTCTGACCCCCATCGCCGAAGTCGAGGGGGGCGATCTAGCCGAGGCGCTGCGGGCCCTGCGTGATAAGGACATCCTCGTTGCCGGGGAGGGCAGCGCGCTCGCCGGCGAGCCCGAGCTTGCGTTCAAGCACGCGCTGATCCGCGACGCCGCGTACGAGATGCTGCCGAGGGCCGTGCGGGCACAGAAGCATTTCGAGGTTGCGCGCTTCATCGAGGCCCGAGCCGGGGAGCGCGTCGAGGAGGTCGTTGCGCTGCTCGCCGAGCACTACGGCAAAGCGGCCGAGCTCGGCAGCGAGCTCGGCCTAGCGCCCGGCGACATCGCGCCCTACCGCGCCAAGGCGCTCTACTACCTGGAGGCCGCCGGCGACGCGGCGACCGCCTTCTACTCAAACGCGGACGCCTTCTCAAACTACGAGGCCGCGCTCGAGCAGGCCGGCGAGGATGCCGAAGCGGTCGCCCGTCTACTGGAGAAGCAGGGCGATGTCGCGCTGCGCCTCGGCCGCGTCGACGTCGCGATCGATGTCTGGGAGCGGGCGCTTGATCATCACAGCGCCCGTGAGGATCTCGAGCACGTCGCCGAGCTTCACCGCAAGATCGGCGCCGGGCTCGCCCACAAGGGAGATCGCAAGCAGGCGATCGAGCACCACCAGAAAGGCATCAACCTGATCAAGGACGGCGAGCCGTCCTTCGCGCTCGTGCGCCTGTATGAGGAGGCGGCCTGGCTGTACATGCAGACTGGCGACAACATGCTCGCGATCTACGCCTCAGAGAAGGCGCTGCGGCTCGCCGAGCGCCTAGGCGAGGTTCGCGCCGCGAGCCGTGCTCACGGCATCTTCGGCCGCGTGTTCGGGCGCATCGGGGACACCGTGAAGGCGCGCGAGAACCTGGAGCGCGCCATCGAGCTCGCACGCAGCTCCGACGTGCACGAGACGGTGCTGGCGCTGATGGCGCTTGGCCATCACCTCGAGAGCTCCGACGGCGACTACACGGCTGCGGCCGGCTTATACCGCGAGGCGCTGACACTCGCGCAGCAGATCGGCGACGTGCCTGCCGAGATAGAGCTGCACGCCGCCGTCGGAGCGCTCGCGCTCTACGCCGGCGACTGGGAGGAGGTCAAACGTTCGAGCGACGCGAGCGCCGAGCTGTCCGAGCGCGAGGGCCTGATCGGAAAGCTCTGCCTCCCCTATAACCTGCGCGGAGCACTGCGCTGGCGCAGCGGACAGTGGCAAGAATCGGAGAGCTCCTACAGACGCGCACACGAGCTCGCGGAGCAGATCGGCTGGTCAGAGGTCTGCTTCGACGCCCTCTACGGGCTCTCGAACACACTCCGCGACCAGAGCGAGCTCTCAGGCGCAGAGGCCGCGCTCTCACAGGCGCTTGACGTGTGCGAACGCGCCGGCCTGATCGTGCAGACCATCCAGGCCAACTCCGCACGGGCCCTGCTGCACCGCCTCGCCGGTCGCCACCAGGAGGCAGATCTGGCCGCACAGCAGGCGGTCGAGCTCAGCGAGCGCGTGCGCTACCCAGTAGGCGAAGCAGCCGCGATCGAAGCCACCGGCATCGTCAGGTCCCTTCCGCAAGCGCTCGCTGATCTCACACGCGCGCGCGAGGCATGGCAGAGCCTGAATCGTCCGCTGGAGGCCGCCCGCTGCGAGCTGCTGCTCGGACAACGACTACTCGAGGACGACCGCGAAGCCGCTGTCGCATCACTAAAGCGCGCCGCGAGCGAGTACGAGGAGCTCGGGGTCGCCCACCTCGCGGCTCGCGCCCGAGAAGCTCGCCGCCTCTGACTAGGGCGGGCACTTAGCGACCAGCCCTACCGACACGCCTACTCGGAGAGCCCAGCCGCTCGCAATGCGTCGCCGTGGTCGAGAAATGAGCGCTGCCGCGAAATCTTCCCGCCGCGAAAATCGAACAGAATGCCCAGTGCCGCATCGACGGGTACGCCGCTGCCGCGTCCCCGTCCCTGAACCCGTCCGATAAACAGGACGCGCTCGCCAAGATCGCGATACTCGCTGCCGATTGACAGGAACTCCTCCCACGCCTCGCGCATCCTCTCGAAGTACGTCTCGATCCCCTCCCGTCCCCAGAAGACCTCACCCTCGACAGCCGTCATCGACGTGGTCCATTCGAAGTCCGGTGTCGTGAGCTCGGCGAACGCCTCCAGATCCTTCGCGTTGAAGGCGGCGTTCAATCGCTTGACGATCTCCACGTTCTCTCGCGACATCGCCTACCCCCTCGACTCGGCAAGTCGCTCGGCGGCTGCGCGCCCCCCGTCGATGTCGGATGAGGGAGACGTGACCCGCGCCAGGAAGCCCTCCACCCATATGAACACCAGGGGCCTACGCCGCATCAGTGCGCTGCCAGGGCTGCCAACCGGACGTCCGGTGAGCCGGGTCCCGACAAACACCACTCCGTTGCCGAGGTCCAGAATCTCCTCCGGCTCCATCTCAAACTCCTCGTAGGCGCTGAGCCAGTCTTCAAGAAAGCCACGGATCGCCGCCACGCCCTCGAAGCTGGTACCCAGTCCCACCGCTTCCCAGACGGCATCGGGAGCACAGAAGCTCAGCACCGCGTCAAAGTCCCTGCGGTCGGCGGCCTCGAAGATGCGACGCGTAAGCTCAACCAGGTCGGTGGTCGTGGACTCCTCAGACATCACCCGCAGTATCCCGCAGGGGACGTGAGCCGGTCTCGCGCGCCGAATCTCGCGGCCCGCCGCGCTCGCAGCGACCGCGAGTGCGTCGCTGAAGGTGCAGTCCGGATGCCCTCCTCCGCTGCTGCTTTCCCACCACGCTGGCCTGGTCTGCCGGGGGAAGCAGGAGGGTCGGGGGGCTTGCTGTCGCGTCTTGGCCGGTCAGGTGCAGCAGCTGTCGTTGCAGGTGTCGAGCGGCTCGCGGGGGAGTGGCGAGGTGGCGCAGCAGCCCTTGCCGCGCCAGGTCTGTCGGCCCTCGTTGAGCGCGAGCGCGCCGATGCCGAGCGCGACGGCGGGATCGGCCCACCACAGGCCGAAGGCGGCATTGAGCGCTAGGCCGGTGAGGACACCCGCTGCGAGGTAGGCGCAGAGCATGTTCTGCGTGCCCTCGCCGGCGGTTGCGCCTGAGCCCAGGCGCTGGCCGATCGCCTGCTTGGTTTTGCCGAGGAGTGGCATGACGATGATGCTTGAGATCGACAGGCCGATCCCGAGCCAGCTGGTGCGGGGATGCTCGCCGTTGATGAGTGTGCGGATGGCGTCTTGGGTGATGTAGGGGGCGAGCAGGAAGAATGTGATGGCGACGAGCCGCTGGGCGCGTTGCTCGGCGTGCTCGGAGTGTCGGCGGGTGCCGGTGAAGCGCCAGATGACGATGATCGAGGCGAGGCCCTCGATCACGGAGTCAAGGCCGAAGCCGAGCAGCGCGACCGAGCCGGCGAGGATCGCCGCGGTGATCGCGATCGCGCCCTCGGCGCTCATGTAGGCGAGGCTGAGCCAGGAGAGCGCCTTCGCGCGGCGGATCAGGCGATCACGCTCGGCCGGCTCGAGCCGGCCCTGATGCTGCGAGGTGCGCGCCGGCGCGGCGACGGTGAGCAGTTCGAGCGGCGGGGTGCTCATAGGCGTCACCATAGCGCGGGGATACTGGACCACGCCGGTTTTATGGCCTCTTGACAAACAGGTTTTGATCTGCCTAAATACGAGTGTGGTTGTCGCTAATTTAATTTCTGCGTCTGTTCAAGACTATGCCAAGGCGGTGTATGCGCTGGAGGCGCGCGAGGGGACGGCGGTATCGACCACTGAGCTGGCCGAGCGGCTGGGCGTCACGCCGGGCTCGGTCTCGGCGATGCTGCGCAAGCTGTCCGAGGTCGGGTTGCTCGAGCACGAGCCCTACCGCGGCGTGAGGCTCACCAGCCAGGGTCGCCGTGTCGCGCTTGAGGTGTTGCGCCACCACCGACTGCTCGAGCTGTTCCTCGCCGAGGAGCTCGGGATGCCCTGGGATCGTGTGCACGCCGAGGCTGAGGTCCTCGAGCACGTGCTCTCCGAGGAGCTCGAGGAGCTGATCGCAGCGCGCCTGGGCGACCCCACCGTCGATCCCCACGGCGACCCGATTCCCACCGTCGAGTTCGGGATCGAGGAGCGCTCCACGCACAGTCTCGACGAGCTGGCGCCGGGCGTCGCCGGGCGCTTCGTGCGCGTGTCTGACTCTGATCCTGAGATGCTGCGCTACCTGGCCGAGCACGGCATCGCCCTCGGTGATCGTTTGGAGATCGTCGATCGCCAGCCGTTCGGTGGGCCTGTGTTCGTCCGCTTCGGCGAGTGCGAGCATCCGATCGGCGGCGCGCTCGCACGCGCGATGCGCATCGAAACCGAGGCGGGTCAGGGATAGCACCGCCCGGCCCCGATCCGGTTCCCGCGCTCGAGGGCGCCATCGAGGGCGCCTCGGTCGCGCTACCAGGGGAGCTGGGCGGAGCGCTCGTGGGACCGAGCGCGCTCGAGCAGCTTCTGGCCAAAGGTCGCCTGCGTGCGACGATCATGATGCTGGGTCCGGCGTTTGTGGCCTCGATCGCCTACGTCGATCCGGGTAACTTCGCCACCAACGTGCAGGGCGGAGCGAAGTTCGGCTACCTGCTGCTGTGGGTCGTGCTGGCGGCGAATTTGATGGCGATGCTGATCCAGTACCTCTCGGCCAAGCTCGGGATCGTCACCGACCACAACCTGCCGGAGGTGGTGCGGCAGCGCTTTCCACGTGCGGTCACGTGGGGGATGTGGGTGCAGGCCGAGGTGATGGCGATGTCGACCGACATCGCCGAGTTCCTCGGCGCCGCGCTCGGGCTGAACCTACTGTTCGGCGTGCCGCTGCTGCCCGCCGGTCTGATGACCGGCGTGATCGCGTTTGCGATCCTCGAGCTGCAGACGCACGGCTTCCGCCGCTTCGAGCTGGCGATCACGGCGCTGCTGGGGATCATCTTCGCGGGCTTTCTGTACGAGACGCTGCGCATTGGCCCCTCCGTCCACGGATCGCTGCACGGGCTGCTGCCCGGCCTCAGCGGCAGCAGCTCGCTGTACCTCGCCGTCGGCATCATCGGCGCCACCGTGATGCCCCACGCGATCTACCTGCACTCCGCGCTCACCAATGGCCGCACGCCGGTCCGCAACGACCGCGAGCGCAGCCGCGTGCTGCGCTTCGAGCGCCTGGACGTGATCATCGCACTCGGCCTCGCCGGCCTGGTCAACATGGCGATGCTCGCCGTCGCCGCCAAGCTCTTCCACACCCCCGCCCTGTCTGGTCTGAGCACAATCCAGGAAGCCCACGCCCAGTTCGGCCACCTCGTCGGTGGCACCGCCGCGCTCGCGTTCGCGGTCGCGCTGCTCGCCTCCGGCGCCTCCTCCTCCAGCGTCGGGACCTACGCCGGCCAGGTCGTCATGGCCGGCTTCATCAACGTCCGCATCCGGCTGCTCGTGCGCCGCGTGGTCACCATGATCCCCGCGATCGTGGTCCTCGCCGTCGGTGTCAGCCCCACCAGCGCGCTGGTGCTAAGCCAGGTGGTGCTGTCCTTCGGCATCCCGTTCGCCCTGGTGCCGCTCGTCATGCTCACCTCTCGTCGAGACGTCATGGGCGTCCACGTCAACCGCCGCCTCACCACCACCCTCGCCTGGACCTGCGCCATCGTGATCATCACACTCAACGTCTTCCTGATCTACCAGCAGTTCTTCATGAGCTGAACACCACCGGCTGCAGGAAACCCGGGCCGGTCTAGGTTCGGATTGCGGCAGGTCGAGGCGGCCGACGACTAGACGCTGCCCCGCGACGACTAGACGCTGCGGCACGGTAAGGGGTGTCGACTATCTGAACCTGCGCGCCGACGGCCGCTTCGAGCTCGACATCTACGCCGAGATCACCACCGAGGACGGCAAGAAGATCGCTCTCGCCGCCGACGGCGTCGCGCTGGGCGAGGCACCGGTTCTGCAGCTGCGGGAGAACGTGAAGCTGACGACCTCACACCCCGAGCACGCCTGGGTCAACCCGATCCAGATCTGGGCCTCCGGGACGGTCAACCTCGCGAAGGGAGAAATCCGGGTCAAGGGTTACGCAGCCTGACCGGAGCCTTCGACAACAGGGATAGTATGTCACACGTGGAGCAGCTCACGTCTGCCAACGAGGAGGCGATCCGGGCTTGGGACGGGCCGCTGTTTGACGCGTTTGTCCGTTTCCGCCATCTCATGACGACAGGGCTCGGCGCGCATGGCGAGGAGGCCCTGCGCCTCGTTCCGCCATGCGCCGGCGAGCGCGTGCTGGACATCGGCTGCGGCTTTGGTGACACGACACAGCGGATAGCGGGCCTCGTCGGGCCGACGGGGGAGGTTCTCGGCGTCGATGCCGCGCCGCGGTTCATCGAGACCGCGAAGCACGAGGCAGAGGAAGCCGGCATCGACAACGTGCGTTTCGAGGTGGCCGACATCGAGAACGCAGCCTTCGGCGAGCGCTTCAAGCTTGCGTTCTCACGGATGGGGACGATGTTCTTCGCCAATCCGGTCGCTGCCCTGCGCAACGTGCGCGAGGCGCTGCACCCGGATGGCAGGCTCGTCATGGTCGTCTGGCGCGCGAAGGTCGAGAACGACTGGCTCTATCGCGCCCAGACCATCACCGAGCGGTTCGTCACCAAGCCCGAAGAGTACGACGAGCCAACGTGCGGCCCTGGCCCATTCTCGATGGCCAACGCCGACACCACGAGCGGGATCCTGCTGAGCGCCGGCTTCCAGAACGTTGCGCTCCGACGCTGTGACATACCGATCACGATCGGTTCTGACCTCGAGGAGGCCGTGGATCTCGTCATGAGCATCGGACCGGCCGGGGAGATCCTGCGGCTTGCCGGTGAGCGGGCGGCACATCTTCACGAGCCCGTCGCCGATGCACTGCGCGAAGGCCTGGCCGACTGGGAGGGACCCGACGGCGTCACGGCCCCGGCATCGACATGGATCGTCTCGGCGGACGCGCCATCATGAGCTTCAGGTCGCCGGCTCGACTCGAATACAGGCGCACCGCCTGCGCAATGACGGCACGAGTAGGGAGCGTGTGATAGTCGGTCGCCAAGGTCGGCGGATACAGCCGGCCTTAGTGAGCGGATCAGCCGTGAGGTCAGTCGCCGCTATACACACTCGCCAGCGCGCGCGCGACGACATCCGGGGCGCAGACCGCGCGGACACGCTCCAGCCCGCGCCGTCCCGCCGCCGGGTCCGCGAGCACACGAGCGATCGTCTCGGCCAGCGCGGGCGCGTCGCCGGGCGGGGCCAGACACGACTCGTCGAGCAGCTCGGGCAGCGCGCCGGCGCGACTGGCGGCGACGGGCAGACCGCGGGCCATCGCCTCGGCCGCGGCCATGCCGAACGTCTCGGCCGAGCGCGAGGGCACGAGTGCGATCGACGCGCCCGCGCGCAACCGGTCAAGCTCGGCGGCGTCCACACGACCGGCGAAGCGCACATCGCAGTCCCCGGCCAGGTCCCGCAGCGACGCGAGCTCGGGGCCGTCGCCGGCCACGACGAGCGGCAGGCCGGCGTGGCGGCAGGCGGCGATCGCGACATCCACCCCCTTCTCGGGCGCCAGGCGCGAAACAACGAGCGCGTAGGAGCCGGGCGGGGCGCCGGGGCGATCCGAGAACGACCGCACGGGCGGGGGCAGGACACGGACCCGCTCCCACGGCAGCGGCGCGCCGAGGGCGCGCAGGCGCTCGCGAGCGAACACGCTGGGGACGATCAGGGCGTCGGCCTGCTCGACGAGTCGTCGCTGCCACAGCGACAGCGCCGCCCCGTAGGCCGCCGCCTCGGGCAGGCTGCCGCGACAGTTGAGTCTGACGCCGGGGAGCGTGTCGCGGCCGTGACAGCGCATGCACTCGGCTCCGCGGGTGTAACAGACACCGATCGCGCAGACGAGGCGGTACTGGTGCAGGTGCAGCACGACGCGCGCCCCGGCCGCGCGAGCGCCCGCCAGCGCCCGCCAGCCCAGTGACGGGTGCAGGTTGTGGGCGTGCACGACCCGGGCGCCGCTGAGACGCACCGCGCGAGCGACGTCGGCAGGCTGCAGTCCGCCGCGTAGCAGTCCCAGCGCCGCGTGCGCGCGCCCGAGCGCGGCAGAGTCACGGGCCAGCAGCTCGGCGGGCTCGTCGAGGTGCTCGCGAACGAGCCAGAGCAGATCCTCGACCGTGCGCTCCTCGCCGCCGGTCGTGCGGTAGCGGTTGTGCAGGAACAGGACCATCGCGTGATCAAACCTAGACTCTTCCGGCGGCCCACCACTCCAACCCGATCCTCGCAGCCTCCCCGTGGACCGCATACCACGAGCCATGACACCGTCCAAGCCGATACCCGCCTCGATCGTGATCCCCACGCGCTCGCGCGCGGCATACCTGGAGGTTGCGCTCTCCTCGATCGCGCCCCAGGCGGGCGCGGCCGGTGCGGAGGTGCTGGTGATCGACGACGCGGGTCCCTCGCCAGAGGGCCTGGCTCAGGCCGAGCGGTTCGGCGCTCGCTATGAGCCGCTGGCGCGACCCCGGGGGCTGAACGTGGCGCGCAACACGGGCGTCCAGCGCTCGGGCGGCGAGCTGGTGGTGTTCGTGGACGACGACGTCCAGGCCGGCCCCGGCTGGCTTCAGGCGCTGCTCACGGCCGCGCGCGAGCATCCGGACGTGGACGTGTTCGCCGGGCCGATCAGGCCTCGCCTGGAGGGTCGGAGTGGGTGGGGCTCCCATTCCTGCGGACGGGAGGGTGCGCCGATCACGACGCTCGATCTTGGTGGGAGCGACGTCGAGGCGCGATATGCGTGGGGCGCGAACATGGCGATCAGGCGCGAGGCGCTGGAGCGGGTCGGCGCGTTCGAGGAGTCGCTCGAGCACGGCGGCGACGAGCAGGAGTGGCAGGACCGTCTGCGTGCGCGCGACCCCGGGGCGCGCGTGCTGTACGTGGCGGGAGCGGGGGTCGATCATCGCCGCGCCGGTCCCGACGCGCAGCTGCGCGGTCTCGCGCGCGCCCAATACACGCGCGGCCGGGCCGCGCGGCGGTTCGACGCGCGGCGCGGGCAGGCTCCGTCGCCGCGGCGCGAGCTGGCGACGCTGGCGGGCTGCATGTGGCACGTCGCCCGCCGGGGCTGTCCGGCGGGGCTGACGATGGTCGCGCACAGCGCCGGGCGTGTAAGCGAAGCCGTGCGCGAGCGCGCCGGTTCCGGGGATGTCTTGTCGTGGAGCGCGACGCGGGCGGGCGCAGGAGCTGCGGGCAACGGCGCGACTCCCGGCGGCAACCACGCGGCCGGCGGCGGCGCGAGCCCAAGCCCCAGCCCAAGCGGCGGCGGCACGGACGACTTCCTGTCCGGCCAGAGCGGGACCGTTGGCGGCATGGGCGGAATCCTGCGCGACATGCGCGACCACGTGGCCGACGCGTGGGAGATCGCCAGCGCCAGGCGCCTGCGCCTCGACCTCGCCGCGCGCCACGAGCCGCCGCTGCGCCGGGTGCTCGCGATCGGCGTGGTCCGCCCTGAGCGGGCAGCGCTCGCGCAGAGCATCCGCGCGGAGCTGCTGCGCTCCCGGCACGAGGTCGAGCTGCGCACATGCCCGCCGGGAGGGCTCGGCAAGTTCGAGAACCTCAACCGGCTCCTGGCCGAGCGGGTGGGTGGGTCGCCAATCCAGGAGCGCGACTGGCTGCTCGTAATCGACGACGACGTCGAGCTGCCGCGGGGCTTCCTCGACAGGCTGCTGTTCCTGTGCGAGCGCTTCGAGCTGCAGCTGGCCCAGCCCGCGCACCGGTCAAGCTCGCACGCGGCGTGGTCGGTGACCCGGCGCCGGCCCGCAAGCGTCGTGCGCGAGACGGAGTTCGTCGAGATCGGCCCCGTGACGGCGTTCTCGCAAGCGACGTTCGCAACGCTGCTGCCGTTCCCCGAGCTGCGCATGGGCTGGGGGCTGGATGCGCACTGGGCGGCGCTCGCGCGCGAGCACGGATGGCGCTGCGGCGTGATCGACGCCGTCGCGATCGGTCACCGCGTGGCGCCCGCCGCCGACGCGTACTCCCGCGAGGCGGCGATCGCCGAGGCGCGCGAGTTCCTCGCGCGACGACCGTACCTGCGCGCCGCCGAGATGCAGCGTACCCTGACGACGCACCGGCGCTGGTGAGCCTCGCCTCTCCAGATGTGTGGACGCCCGTGACGGCTGCGCCGAGGCGAGCCGCCCCCCGGGCGCCGCGACGAGCACGTGCGCAAGCCCTCGGGAGGACCGCATGAAGGTCGCGGTCGTAGCCGAGTTCTACCCGAGCCGCCGCGATCCGGTGCTCGGCGTGTGGGCCCACCGCCAGGCGCTCGCCGCGCGCGACGCCGGCGCTGAGGTGCGGGTGCTCGTGCTGCACCGCATCGTTCCCCCGCGGGCGGCGCTGCGAGCGGGCCCGAACGTGCTCGCGCACGAGCTGGGCGCCCGCATCAAGGAGCCGCGCACACAGACGCTCGACGGGCTGCCGGTCTCCTATGTCTCCTACATATCCCCGCCGCGCCCGCGCAGCTACGCAAGCTGGGGCAGCTGGGCGGCGCCCGCGCTGGGACTGGCGCTGCGCAAACTGAGACGGACGTTTCCGTTCGAGCTCGTGCACGCCCACAACGCGGTGCCGGCCGCGGACGCCGTGCGCAGGGCCCGCGTCGGCGTGCCGCTCGTCGTGTCGGTGCACGGCGGGGACGTCCTTTACACGGCCGCGCCCCCGCCGCTGGGAAGCGACGCGGGCATGCAGGCCGTCGCGCGCGGACTGGGCGCGGCGCGGCTGACGCTGGCCAACAGCCAGGGCATAGCCGAGCTGTGCCGCGCGCACGGTGCGGGCGAGGTGCGGGTCGTGCACCTCGGCGCCGATCTGCCCGGCGCGCCGCGCGCGCCTCGGCGCGAGGGGCCGCCGGCGCTCGTGACGGTCGGGCACCTGGTGGCGCGCAAGCGCCACGCCGACGTGCTGCGCGCGCTCGCGGTGCTCGGGCGCAGGCACCCGGCGCTGCGCTATGAGATCGTCGGCGACGGCCCCGAGCGCGTGGCGCTGGAAGGGCTCGCGGCGCGCCTGGGCGTGAGCGACCGCGTGGACATGCTCGGGCAGCTCTCGCCGGCGCGGGCCGTCGAGGAGGCTCGGCGGGGAACGCTGTTCGTGATGCCCTCGACCGAGGAGGCGTTCGGAGTCGCCTACATCGAGGCGATGGCCGGCGGAGTGCCCGCGATCGGCTGCCGCGGCGAGCCGGGCCCGGAGGAGATCGCGGCGGCGGGCGACGGGTTCGTGCTCGTGCCGCCTGGCGACATCGAGCGGCTGACCCAGCGCATCGACGAGCTGCTCTCAGACCCGCACCGGCTACGCGAGGCCGGCCAGCGTGCGCGCGAGACCGTGGCCGCCAACTTCACCTGGGAGCGCTGCGGCCGGCAGACGCTCGCCGCCTACGAGCACGCGCTGCGGTCCGTCGGGAAAGAGATCGCGGGTTGAGATGGCCGGGCCGCCGGATGCTGCCCTCCGAAGCCCCCGAACGGTGAAGCCCGTCCTGTTCGTCACCGGCCACGCGCCGCCGGATCGGGTGGGCGCGTTCGCCACGCTGCACGAGCGCGAGGGCATCGAGGTGGCGCTGTTCGGCGGCCGCGCCAAGCATGGCGGGGGGGCGCCCGGTCGGCCGGACGCACACCACCCGGGCCCCCGCGAGTCCTCACACGCACCGCCGCCGCACCCGGAGCTGGCGTTCCCCCACCGGTATGTCAGCCAGCACCAGACGGCGCGACTGGCGTCCAGCGGCGACTACCGCGCGGTCGTGTGCTCAACGGGCGGGCGCGTGGCGCTGGGAGCGACCTGGGCGGGCGCGCGGCGCGGGCGTGTGCCACTCATCCTGTGGGCGTCGCTGTGGGCGCACCCGCGCAGCGCCGCGCACGCGTTCAGCTACCTGGCGCTCAGACGGCTGTATCGCTCGGCCGACGCGGTCGTCACGTACGGGCCGCACGTCAGCGCCTACGTGCGGGCGCGGGGCGCGCGCAACGTGCACATCGCCCCCCAGGCGGTCGACAACGCCTTCTGGCGCGCGCCCGTCACGGGGCGCCCGGAGGATCCGGGGTGGCCGCGCGAGGCGGGCGTCAAGTTCATGTTCGCTGGTCGGCCCGACCGGGAAAAGGGACTGGGAGCGCTGATGGAGGCCTGGCAGATGTCAGGACTTCGGGCGCCCGTCGCCGCGCTCGTCCTGGTCGGCGTGGGATCCAGCCCCCCTTGGGTCCCAGCCGGCGGCGTGGCGGCCTCTATTGCGGACACTGTCCCGGCAGCGGCGCCCGCGCCGGGGAGCCCGAGGGCGGCGGCGGGCGTGAGCCCGATACCGGCGGGCGTGAGCTGCATCGATCAAGTCTCGCCCGAGCGGTTGCGCGAGATGTATGCCGACGCCGACATCCTGGTGGTGCCCTCGATCCGGACGCGTACGTTCCGCGAGCCGTGGGGTCTGGTCGTCAACGAGGCGATGAACCGGGGTCTGGCGGTGATCGCCAGCGACGCCGTCGGCGCGGTCGCGGGGGGGCTGGTGCGCAACGGGCGCAACGGCCTGGTCGTGCCGGTGAGCGACAGCGATGCGCTTGCGGGCGCGATGGTCCGGCTGGCCTCTGACCGCGAGCTGCGCGCGCGGCTGGGCGCGGCCGGGCGGCAAGATGTGAGCGCATATACCTACGACGCCTGGGCCGAGGGATTCTCCCAAGCGTTGGCAACGGTGGGGCTCTCCCGGGCGCATTGGTAGTTTTGGGTCCGCACCGTGATCCATCGCGGGGCTCAGCCATGAGAATCCTCCGCCCGACACGCACGCTCCTCCTGCCGGCAGTCCTCGTGGCGCTGGCGTCGTCCGCCGCAACCGCACAGGCGAACATCGCCGAAAAGATCATCGATCGCTGCACCCACGGCGAATCGCTGAGCGGGTTCAGCCAGAAGGCATACAGCGAAGCGCTGAAAGAACTGAGCGCCGGAACCGAAGAGTATTCCAACTGCGCCCAGCTGATCCGCCAAGCCCAGCTGGCGGCGGCCGGACGCGGAGGCGGTGCGGGAGGCGGCGCCGTCACGCCCACCACCGGTGCGGTAACGCCCACCCCGTCCGAGCAGAAGGTGATCGCGCACGCGCACACCGCCGGCTCAGCGCCACTGCAGGTCGGCTCGGAAACGATCCATCCCGGCGTGGTGCCCGTCAACATCGCCTCCGCCCTCAGCTCGCTGCCGACTCCGCTGCTGGCGACCATCGCGTTCCTGCTGATCTGCCTGCTGCTGGCAGCGGGCTCTGCTATCCGCAACCGCGTCCGGAATGTCCGCCGTACCGACTGAGCAGCGACCCCCTCTGGGGGCCACGCCGCCGCTGCCGTCAGCGTCGCAGAGCGGCGCGTCCGGGAACCGGCTGCTCGGAGACGCCCGGCGGCGGATGCTGCGCTCAGATGCGCTGTGGTGGACGACGCTGCTGACCGCGGGGATCGCGTGCCTGATCACGTTCCTGGCCAAAGGCGGGCTCAACCTCGAATCGATGACCACGACCGAGATCGTGCTGACGCTCGCCTCGGGGCTGGCGGTGGCGGTAGCGGTGGCGCTCACGCCCGCCGGGCGATCGCTCGTGCAGGGGCCAAAGCACGGGCTGTGGCCGGTCGGGCTGCTGCTCGCGTTCGCCGCCCTGAGCGGGCTGTCGGTCGTGTGGTCGGTACAGCCCGACGTCAGCTGGCAGGACGCGAACGGGCTGCTCGCCTACGGCGCCGTATTCGGCGCGGCGGTGGCGCTCGTGCGCCTGGCGCCCGATCGCTGGCCGGCGGTCCTCGGCGGGCTGGCGCTGGCGGCAGTCCTCGTATGCTCCTACGCGCTGGCGAGCAAGGTCTTCCCGGGGACGCTGGTCTCGGCGAACACGCAGGCGAACATATACGCGCGCCTGGAGGAACCGTACGGCTACTGGAACGCGATCGGCCTGACCGCGGCGATGGGCGCGATCTGCTGCATGTGGCTGGGCGCGCGCCGCACCGGGCACGCGCTGCTGAACGCGCTCGCCTACCCGGCGATGGGCATCTTGGGAGTGACGCTGATGCTCGCCTACTCCCGCGGCGCGCTCGCCGCGCTCGCGATCGGGCTGGCGCTGTGGTTCTGCATGGTGCCGCTGCGCCTGCGCGGGGCGGCTGTGCTGATCGTCGGCGGCCTCGGCGCCGGCGCGGTAGTCGGCTGGGACTTCTCGCGCCACGTCCTCACGACCGACAACATCCCCCTTGCGCAGCGCGCCACCGCGGGCCACCAGCTCGGGGTGCTGCTCCTCGTGATGGTGCTCCTGCTCACGCTCGCGGGGATTGCGATCGGCTTCATCACCGGCCGGCGAGCGCCATCGCGGGTGACGCGCACTCGCGCGGGCGCCACCCTGCTGGCGCTGATCGTGCTCGCGCTGGTCGGGTTCGCGGGCGCGCTGGCGCACAGCCACCGCGGCTTCACCGGCAGCATCTCCCACGCGGTCGACGCGCTGACCAACCCCAATGCCAAACCGCCCCCGAACACCCCGGGCCGCCTGACGGCGGTGGCCAGCGTGCGCGCGCGCTACTGGAAGCAGGCGCTGCAGGTGTTCGACGCGCACCCGGTCGCCGGCGCCGGCGCCGGCGGCTACGAAACGGCGAGCCTGCGCTACCGCACGGTGCTGCTCGAAGTCAAGCACGCGCATGGATTCGTCGTGCAGACGCTCGCCGACCTCGGCGCGATCGGTCTCGTGCTGGCGCTCGCGCTGCTGCTCGCGTGGATGGCCGCGGCCGGGCGGGTGACGCATCCGTTCAACCGCCGCTGGACGAGCTGGCGCGCGTGGCTGGACGTCCGCGCGGGCGCCCGCCCAGGGTGGCACAGCCTGGACGAGCACAATCTCGCCCAGCGCGATCTCGCTCGCTACACACCCGAGCGCATCGGCATGCTCAGCATGCTCTGCCTGGTGGTCGTGTTCGGCGTGCACTCGTTTGTGGACTGGACCTGGTACGTGCCCGGCGACGCGTGCGTGGCGCTGTTCTGCGCCGGCTGGCTGGCGGGTCGCGGGTCGCTGAGCGCCTCCGCGACGGGGGCGGCGTCCGCGGCGCGGGTTCCGCGGTCGCTGCGCGATGTCCCTCCGATGCGCGTGGGTGTGGCCGTCGCCGCCCTGATCGCCGCGCTGCTCGCGGCCTGGTCGCAGTGGCAGCCCCAGCGCTCGGTCGACGCCTCTCAGCAGGCGCTGGCCGCGCTCTCGACCAACCCCCGGGCGGCGCTGGCCAAGGCGCAGACCGCCGTCTCGCGCGATCCGCTGTCCGCGCAGGCGCTCATCACGCTGGCGACGGTCCAGCAGGACGCGGGCGAGCCCGCGCTGGCCAAGGCGACGCTGCAGCGCGCGGTGCGCCTGCAACCCTCCAACCCGCAGGCGTGGCTCGCGCTCGCCCGGTATGACCTCGCAAGCGAACCAGCGGTCGCGCTGAAGGAGCTGCAGGCCGCGATCTACCTGAACCCCGAGTCGATCGCGCCCGAAGCGATCGCGCCCCCGTATCCCAACCCCGAATCGGTCGAAATCTACAACGACTACGTCCAGGCGCTGCGCTCGACCGGGACGGCGAGCGCGGTGGGTAGCGCCGCTACCAGCGCGAGCGCACGGCGCGGGCCAGCAGCACCCGCCGCGCGCCGGGCAGCCCTGCGGCGGCACGCACCGAGACCTCTACAAACCCGAGCTCCCCGAGCAGCCGGGTGAGCCCCGCGCGCGTGTAGAAGCGCAGGTGATCGGCGCGCGGATCGAAGTGCGCTTCGAATGCGCGTCGCGAGCACGCCAGCCACAGCACGCGCAGCCGCCCGTGATCGGGCGTGCTCAGCAGCAGGCGCCCGCCGGGTGCCAGCACACGCCGGATCTCCGACAGCCAGCCGGCAGTGTCGGCGACGTGCTCGATCGTCTCCCCCGCCCAGACGACGTCGAAGCTCGCGTCATCCAGCGGCCACGACCCGCCCTCGTCCACCACCCGCAGATCGAGCCCCGGATCGCGCTGGCCGATCGGAGAGCTCTCGGTCTCCGATCGGCGGGCACGCCGCAGCGGCTTCTCGGCGACGTCGATGCCCACGACCTGCGCCCCCGCGCGGACCAGCTCGTCGGCGAAGCAGCCCTCGCCGCAGCCGACGTCCAGCACGCGCTCCCCCGCACCGACGTGCTCGAGCAGGAACCGCCTGCGCAGGGCGAAGTCGGGCGGTGTGAGCCCGGCGGGCACGCCCTCCCAGAGCGCCTCGTGGTAGGAGCGCGACGGCATTCGCCTGGAAGGCTAACTCCGTGCACCGACGCTGTCATATGTGCACAACCCCGCGCGAACCGTCTATGTTGCTTGGGTGCACGTTTGGAAGATGACGTGATCGCAGCGGCTGACCGGGCTGGATCGGGGCCTCGCGGAGCTGCGCCCAGATGAGGGTCGCGTTCGACAGCCGCCCGTCAGCGGATCCGCGCGGCGTCGGACGGTACGCGCGCTGCCTGCTGCGCGCGCTGCGCGACACGGGCGCCATGCGCGGGGAGATCGTCGAGACCCACCGCCCGCGCCGGGCCGACGTGTTCCACGCGCCGTGGATGCAGGGCGCGATGCTGCACAGCCCGTGCCCGATGGTCGTGACCATCCATGACCTCGACGCGCTCACCCGCGCCAGCGAGCGATTGCGCGGTGGCGGTATCCACCTGCGCCTGCGCCATCTCGCGGTGCAGCGCGCTACCCACGTGATCGTTCCCACCGAGCTGCTCGCCCACGAAGCCGTCGCCGAGCTCGGATTCGAGCGCGAGCGTGTGGTCGTGATCCCGGAGGCGCCCGATCCCGCGGCCGACACGGCTCGCCAGCCCTCGCTGACTGCGCCCGCGTGGACCTGGCAGGACGTCGGACGCGAGACCTGGGGCGTCTACGAAAGCGCCCTCGCGCGACCGGAGCGTCCGTGCGTCGGCAGGCTCAGTAAGCGCCTCTCCGCGAGAGCACCGCGGGGATCCATGAGCGGGAGGGGGTCAGGCGCCCCTCCCGACCTCCCCCCTGCCCCCTGCGGCTAACAGACCAATCAGTAGGCGCCACGCCGGGAGAGCACCGCGGGGATCCATGAGCGGGAGGGGGTCAGGCCCCCCTCCCGACCTCCCCCCTGCGGCTAACAGACCAATCAGTAGGCGCCTCGCCGCGAGATGACCGCGGGGATCCATGAGCGGGAGGGGGTCAGGCCCCCCTCCCGACCTCCCCCCTGCGGCTAACAGACCAATCAGTAGGCCCCCCGCCGGGAGAGCACCGCGGGGATCGTCTTCAGGATGATGGTCAAGTCCAGCGCCAGGGACCAGCGCTCGAGATAGATGAAGTCGAGATGCACGAGGTCGTCGAAGTCGAGCTCGGCGCGACCCGAGACCTGCCACAGCCCGGTGATCCCGGGAAGGACGAGATAGCGCTTGCGGTGCCACTCCTCGAGCATCTCGTAGTCGCGCTCGGGCAGCGGCCTGGGCCCGACGAGTGACATCTCGCCGCGGATCACGTTCACCAGCTGGGGCAGCTCGTCCAGCGAGAACCGCCGCAGCATTCGCCCGACTGGAGTCAGGCGCGGGTCGTCACGGATCTTGAACAGCGCGCCGGAGGCCTCGTTGAGCTCTTCCAGGTCGGCCTGGCGCTCCTCGGCGTCGGTGTGCATCGTGCGGAACTTCAGGCATGCAAACGGCTGCTGGCCGATGCCGCGGCGGGTCGAGCGATAGAGGATCGGCCCGCGCGAGGACAGGCGCACCGCGAGCACGATCAGCGCCAGCAGCGGGCTGAGCAGGATCAGCAAGAGGGTCGCCCCGATCAGGTCGAACGTGCGCTTCAGAGCGAAGTCGATGCCCTCGAACACGGGCGGCCCGAGCTCGAACAGGGGCACCCGCTGTCCCGGCACGAACTCGGCGCGGTGGATCAGGATCTCCATCGTCGAGGGCGCGATCCGCACGCGCACCCCGCGCCGGTGGCAGCGATCCACGAGCTCGACCGCCTCGATCTGGGGGAAGTCCGAGTCGGCGATGATCACCTCGTCGATCCGTTCGCTTGAGAGCACCTCGTCGAGGTCCGCCAGCGTTCCCATGCAGCGCAGCCCGTTCTCTGCCAGCGGGCGCAGCGACAGGTATCCGACGACCTGAATCGGCGCGTGGCTCGAGCCCTCGCCGAGCGCGTGGGCGACGTCTGAGATGTGCTCGCCCGTTCCCACCAGCATCGCCCTGCGCTGGTACCCCGCCGCCCGCAGCGCCACGCCGGTGAGCGCCTCGTAGGCGCCGCGCAGCGATGACACGTACAGCAGCGCGAACGCCAGCGAGCCGTAGAAGATGTAGAAGCTCGAGAACTGTTCGCCGCTGACCACGGCGAATATCAGCGCGACGAACGCGACCTGGAACAGCGATCCTACGATCCGCGAGAGCCCCGGGCGCTGCGAGCGGGCCGCATACAGCCCCGAGCGGGCGAACAGCAGCGCGGTCAAAAGGTAGGCGAATGGGACGAAGTGCCTGGTCTCTTCGATCACGGCGTGCGCGTTCACGTCTCGCAGCACCACTTCCTTGAGGATCAGCGCGGTGAATATCGCCAGCGCGACGCCGACGAAGTCGAGCGCCAGCAGCGAGACCACGCGCCCGGCGCGACGCGCGGTGTCCATGCGCAGCAAAAAAGACATCGCCGGCGGGCGCTTGCTGCGCATGTCGCGATCGGAGTGCTCCCTGCGCGCCGTCGCCTCGGACATCACCGATCGCTGCGACGTCTCACCCGCCGCGGCAGTGGCGCCCGCAGCGCCCGTCGCGCCCGGAGCGAGCCTGGATGTCCGCGGGCGCGCGGGCGCACCGGCTGGCTGCGGGGTGGGCGGAGCGGACGTTCCCGAAGAACGTGGTTCCATCTCTCTGCTCACAACTCCTCAGACTCGCAGATGTAGCGGTCGGCCGGCGCTTTGGGAGCGCCTTTGGGGTCTAGTGGGCGCCGTCACCCAAGAGCTGCTGCACGCCGGACTGCTCGATCGTACGCGTGAGACCGTCGCGCAACGACACCTCCGGCGACCAGCCGAGCAGCTCCTGCGCCAGCGCGATGTTCGGGCGGCGCTGCTTGGGGTCGTCGACCGGCAGCGCCTCGTGCACGATCTCCGAGCTGGACCCCGTCAGCTCCCTGACGGTCTCGGCCAGCTCCAGCAGCGTGAACTCGTCGGGGTTGCCGATGTTCACCGGGTCGTGATGCCCGGACTCGGCCAGCGCGATGATACCCCTGATCAGGTCGCTCACGTAGCAGAACGAGCGCGTCTGGCTGCCGTCGCCGAAGACCGTGATCGGCCGGTTGGCGAGCGCCTGGCGCAGGAACGTGGGGATCGCGCGCCCGTCGTGCGGGCGCATGCGCGAGCCGTAGGTGTTGAAGATCCGCACGATCGCCGTGTCCACGCCCTGCTGGCGGTGATAGGCCATCGTCAGGGCCTCCGCGTAGCGCTTGGCCTCGTCGTAGACTCCGCGCGGGCCGATCGGATTGACGTGGCCCCAGTAGGACTCGGACTGGGGGTGCTCCAGCGGGTCGCCGTAGACCTCGCTCGTGGAGGCAATCAGAAACCGCGCGCGCTTGGCCTTCGCCAGGCCGAGCGTGTGGTGGGTGCCGTAGGAGCCGACCTTGAGCGTGTGCAGCGGGAGTCGTAAGTAGTCGATCGGCGACGCCGGTGAGGCGAGGTGGTAGACGTAGTCGATCGGCTCGTCGACGTGGTAGGGCTCGATGATGTCCGTGTGCAGGGTGACGAACTGGGGCGAGCGGATGTGCTCGATGTTCTGAAGCGTTCCCGTCTCCAGATTGTCCACGCAGATCACGCGGTGCCCGCGCGCGAGCAGCTCGTCGCACAGGTGCGATCCCAGGAATCCGGCGCCGCCGGTGACCAGGCAGGTGGGCATGCGCGCAGGATACCCTGCCTGTATGACCCAGACCGACGAGCACCTGACCGTCGCCCCGATCGTCGGGCCCGAGGACCCGCGCCGGTTCACCGACTCGGGCATCGAGATCTCAGAGCTCTACACCGAGTCCGACCTGCCCGAGGAGCTCGATCTCGGCCAGCCGGGCGAGTTTCCGTACACGCGCGGGGTGCACCGCGAGATGTATCGCAAGCAGACCTGGACGATGCGCCAGTACGCCGGGTACGCCTCGGCGCGAGAGTCAAACGTTCGCTACCGCTACCTGCTGTCCAAGGGCTCCACCGGCCTGTCGATGGCGTTCGACCTGCCCACCCAGCTGGGCCTGGACTCCGACGATCCACGCTGCCTCGGGGAGGTCGGGCGCACGGGCGTGGCGATCGACACGATCGACGACATGCGCACCGCCTTCGACGGCATCCCCCTCGATCAGGTGTCCACGTCGATGACGATCAACGCGCCCGCGGCGTGCCTGCTGCTGCTGTATGAGCTGGTTGGGGCCGAGCAGGGCGTGCCCTCGAGCAAGCTGCGCGGCACCACCCAGAACGATGTGCTCAAGGAGTACATCGCGCGCGGCAACTACATCTACCCGCCCGGCCCGACGATGCGGCTGACGACGGACCTGTTCGAGTACTGCCACAAGAACGTGCCGCGCTGGAACACGATCTCGATCTCGGGATATCACTTCCGCGAGAAGGGATGCTCGGCCGTCCAGGAGGTGGCGTTCACGCTGTGCTCGGGCATCGCCTACGTGCAGGCCGCGATCGAGAAGGGGCTCGACGTCGACGAGTTCGCGCCCAGGCTGGCGTTCTTTTTCAACGGCCACAACAACGTGTTCCAGGAGGTGGCCAAGTTCAGGGCGGCCCGGCGCATGTGGGCGCAGATCATGCGCGAGCGCTTCTCCGCCACCAACCCGAAGGCGACGATGCTGCGCTTCCACACGCAGACCGGCGGCGTCACGCTCACCGCGCAGCAGCCCGAGAACAACATCGTGCGGGTCGCCCTGCAGGGGTTCGCCGCCGTGTGCGGCGGGACGCAGTCGCTGCACACCAACGGCTTCGACGAGGCTTTGGCGCTGCCGACCGAGCGCGCCGCCAAGATCGCGCTGCGCACCCAGCAGATCCTCGCCGCCGAGTCCGGCGCGGGCGACACCGTTGACCCATTCGCGGGCTCCTATTACGTCGAGTCGCTGACGGACGAGATCGAGCTGCGCGCGAATGAGCTGATCGAGAAGGTCGATTCGCTGGGCGGGTCGGTCAACGCGATCGAGTTCATCACCGGCGAGATCGACGAGTCCGCGTGGGGCTACCAGGAGCGCTACCGGATCGGCCAGGACATCGTGGTGGGCGTCAACAAGTACGTCGAAGACGCCGCCGAGGTGCCCGACCTGCTGCGCGTAGACCCCGAGTCAGAGCGCGAACAGGTGGGGCGGCTGGCCGCGTTCAAGGCCGACCGCGATCAGGAGCTCGTGGCGCGGCGTCTGGAGGAGCTGCGCGTCCTGGCGCGCGGAAGCGAGAATCTGCTGCCCTCGATCCGCCAGGCGTTGAAGGACCGCTGCTCTCTGGGCGAGGTCTGCGGGGCGATGCGCGACGTGTTCGGGTCCTACACGCCGACGTTCTAATACTCTTCGCCCGTGCTCGTCACCCCCGCCGTCGCGTTCTGGGAAGTCGTCCTCGCCCTGCACACCCTCGCCGTCGTGTTCGCGTTCGGCGCCACGTTCGCCTACCCGGTCCTACTCGGCGCCGTGAGCAGGGCCGACACGCGCGCAATGCCCGCGCTGTACCGGGCGCTGCACGCGATCAGCCAGCGCGTGATCATGCCCGGGGTCGCGGCGATTCTCGTCTTCGGCATCTATCTCGCCTCGCACCTGCATCTGTGGAGCTCGTTCTTCGTGCAGTGGGGTCTCGGCGTCGTGATCGTGATCGGCGCCGTCGAGGGCGCCTATCTGGGTCCGCGGGAGAAGCGCCTGATCGAGGTCGCCGACCGCGACGTGGCCGCCGCCGGAGGCGAGAGCGAGGTGAGGTTCAGCCCCGAGCACGACGCGCTGGTCCGTCGCGTCGGCGGAGTCGGCGCACTGATGGATCTGCTCGTGGTGATCACGATCTTCTTCATGGTCACCCGCCTGGGCGCCTGACCCGGTCGCGGGCACTCGCCCGCTGTACCCTGGCTGCATGAGCAACTCCTATCGAGTCGCGGTCGTGGGCGCCACCGGGCAGGTGGGCACGCTGATGCTGAAGCTGTTGCGCGAGCGCTCCTTCCCCGCGAGCGAGATCGTGCCGTTCGCCTCCGAGCGCTCGGTCGGGCGCGAGCTGGCCGGCGGCCTAATCGTGCAGGGTCTCGACGAGGAGTCGGTCCAGGGATTCGACATCGCGCTGTTCTCCGCCGGTGGCGCCATCTCGGGCGAGTGGGCGCCGAGGTTCGCCGACGCCGGCGCGATCGTGATCGACAACTCCTCGCGCTGGCGCATGCACGAGGACGTGCCGCTGGTTGTCAGCGAGGTCAACCCCGACGCGCTGGCGGCGCACCACGGGATCGTGGCCAACCCGAACTGCTCGACGATGCAGCTGGCGGTGGCGCTAAAGCCCATCCATGACGAGGCGGGGATCGAGCGCATCGTGATCAGCACCTATCAGGCCGTGTCGGGAACCGGCAAGCGCGCGATCGACGAGCTGCTCGACCAGTCCCGTGCGCTGCTGGCCGGTTCGGGGATGGGAGCGGAGCGAGTGTCTCCCGGTTCGGCCGAGCGTGAGATCGAGCCACCTGACGCATACGCCCACCAGATCGCGTTCAACGCGCTGCCCCACGCCGGGGCGTTTGCCGCGGGCGAGGATCACACCGACGAGGAGCGCAAGCTGATCAACGAGACGCGCAAGATCCTCGGCGACCCCGACATCCGCATCAGCGCCACGTGCGTGCGCGTGCCCGTAGTCAACGGCCACTCGGAGGCCGTCAACGTGCAGACGCGCCGCGAGCTGTCCCCCGAGCGCGCGCGCGAGCTGCTGGACGCCGCGCCGGGCGTCACCGTCCTCGATGATCCGGCCGCGGCGCTCTACCCCCTGGCGATCGACGCGTCCGGCCAGGACGACGTGTTCGTCGGGCGCATCCGCCGCGACCCCGGCCACGAGCGCGCGCTGGACCTGTGGATCGTCGCCGACAACCTGCGCAAGGGAGCGGCGCTGAACGCGGTGCAGCTGGCGGAGCTGTTGCACGAGCGTAACCTGATCGGCTCGCGGGCAGGCGATCGACCCGCTCGCTCGGCGGCGTAGGTCAAACCCAGGTCCGAGCAAGCTTCAATTTTCTAAACTTTATTTTTTTGTAGTGTCGTCCAGACGCGCGCGCGGCAATCCCTCAAGCAGGAGTCGCGCGGGCTCGCGCGAAAACCGATGGCGATGAGCGTCTCCTCGGAGGTGCAACGCACCCTCGTCAAGTCCCCGCCCGAGCTGTGGGCGGAGCTGAGCGACCCAGCCACGCTGGGCCGTCATCTCGGCGAGCTGGGAGAGATACGCATCGTCGCAACCGAGCCCGAGAGCACCGTCCACTGGGAGGCGGCGGCTGCCGACGGGGCCGAGGTCAGCGGCAGGGTCGCGCTCGAACCGTCCGGGTGGGGCACCCGGGTCACGCTGTCGGCGAGCCGCGCGGTCATAGAGCCGGAGCCCCCGGCCGAGCCCGAACAGGCGGCCGAGCCCGAACCGGCAACAGAGCTCGAGCCGGCGCCCGAGGTGATCGAGGTCACACCCGAGGTCGAGCCGAAACCGGAGTCAGAGCCCGAGCCCGAGATCATCGAGCCCGAGCCACCACGTCCCGGGTTCTTTGCCCGACTGTTCCGACGCCGTAAGCAACATCGCACGCCCGAGCCAGTTGTGGAGCCGGAGCCTGAGCCGGTCGCAGAGCCCGCACTCGAGCCCGAGCCCGCGCCAATTGCGGTCGTGGAGATCGAGGAGCCAACGATCGAGGAGACGCCGGAGGCCCCCGAGCCGGACATCTCAGCCGAGCTCGCCGAGCTGGAAGAGCAGACGACCGCCGTGCTCACCGGCGTGCTCGACCGCCTCGGCGCGGCGCACCACCGGCCGTTCTCGCGGGCCTGAGCCTGACCCGAGTCCGACCCGAGAACCGCCTGAGCGCGAGCACGCGGATAACATCCCGCGCCCGATGACCGCAAGCTCTCACGACCGCCAGACCGACGCCGCGCTGCTGGCCGCGTCGCGCAGCTCACACCGCAGGCCGCCGCGCCAGAAGGCGCCGGAGACCTATGAGGAGAAGCTCGCCCAGCTGCACGAGCTGCGCGCGGCGGCGCTGCACTCCGCGCCGGAGGCGGAGCAGAAGCAGCACGCGCGCGGCAAGTACACCGCGCGCGAGCGCGTGGAGAAGCTGCTCGACCCGGACTCGTTTCAGGAGCTCGACACGTTCGTGCGACACCGAACGTACGACTTCGAGATGCAGAAGAACCGGCCGTGGGGCGACGCGGTCGTGACCGGGCACGGCACGATCGAAGGGCGGACGGTGTGCGTGTTCAGCCAGGACTTCACCGTGTTCGGCGGCTCGCTGGGCGAGGTGATGGGGGAGAAGATGTGCAAGATCATGGATCTGGCCGCCAAGATCGGCTGCCCGGTGATCGGCATCAACGACTCCGGCGGCGCGCGCATCCAGGAGGGCGTGGTCTCGCTCGGCTCCTACGGCGACGTGTTCCTGCGCAACGTGCGCTGCTCGGGCGTGATCCCGCAGATCAGCTTGGTGATGGGACCGTGTGCGGGCGGGGCGGTGTACTCGCCGGCGATCACCGACTTCATATTCATGGTCAAGGAGACCTCGCACATGTTCATCACCGGCCCCGACGTGATCAAGACAGTCACGGGCGAGGAAGTCGAGTTCGAGGAGCTCGGCGGAGCGATGTCTCACAACACCAAGTCGGGCGTGGCGCAGTTCGCCTCAGACGACGAGGACGCGTGTCTGGAGGACTGCCGCTACCTGCTGAGCTTCCTGCCGCAGAACAACCTGCAGACCGCGCCCCGCGTGCAGCCGGCGGACGACCCGCGGCGGATGGACCCCGAGCTCGACCAAGCGGTGCCGGACAACCCCAACAAGCCGTATGACATGCGCAACGTGGTCAGGCTGATCGTGGACGACAGGGAGTTCTACGAGGTGCACGAGCACCACGCCAGGAACATCATCTGCGGCTTCTCGCGCCTGGACGGCCACTCGGTCGGGATCGTCGGCAACCAGCCGGCGCAGCTGGCGGGGGTGCTGGACATCGACGCCTCGGCCAAGGCGGCGCGGTTCGTGCGCACGTGCGACGCGTTCAACATCCCGCTGATCACCTTCTGCGACGTGCCGGGGTTTCTGCCGGGCACTGCCCAGGAGTGGGGCGGCATCATCAGGCACGGGGCCAAGCTGCTGTATGCGTTCGCCGAGGCGACCGTGCCGAAGATCACCGTGATCACGCGCAAGGCGTACGGCGGCGCCTACGACGTGATGTCCTCCAAGCACCTGGGCGCAGACTTCAACTTCGCCTGGCCGACCTCAGAGGTCGCGGTGATGGGGCCGGAGGGCGCGGTCAACATCATCTACCGGCGCGACCTCGCTCACAGCCCGACCCCGGATGAGCGGCGCAAGAAGCTGATGGAGGACTACAAGGCCCGTTTCGCCAACCCGTACACGGCCGCCGAGCGCGGGTACATCGACGATGTGATAGTCCCGCACGAGACGCGCCCGCGGCTGATCGCGGCGCTGCACACGCTGCAGACCAAGCGCGAGCCCGGCCCGCAGCGCAAGCACGGCAACATCCCGCTCTAGCGCCTGCGCCCGGCCCGTTCGCCGAGCGCCAGCCACCACGGGTAGGTGGCGAACAGCAGCGCCGAGACGAGGTGCGTGCGCCGGCCGGCGCGCCGCTGATCGAAGCGAAAGACGCCCGAGTTGAGCATCCAGTCGCGCCCGTCCTGCGCGCGGCAGCGCTCCCAGATGGGACGCGTCCACGGACGGTTGAGGTACAGCGAGACGCTCGTGGCCAGGAACGCGCCGGCGGTGGCCGTGTGCACCGCTCGCGCGACGGGCGTGCGCTCGGGCATCAGGCGGCCGTATACGCGGCCGGTCGCGTACAGCCAGGGCGGGTCGATCAGGAAGGACATGCGCTCTCCTTTCGGTCGGGTCGGTCATCGCCGCGGGCCGTGGCGGCTGGGGCGGGCGGCGATCCGTCGGGCACGGAGCTTCCCGAGCAGGTGAAAGGCCAGGCGGGTGGCGAGCGCCATGATCGTCAGCTGCGGGTTCACGCCGAGCGCGCTCGGCACGACCGAGCCGTCGGCGACGTGCACGCCGGCGGCTACGTGGAGCGCGAGATTGCCGTCGGTCACCCCGTGCGTCCCGCGCGCGTCGGCCCTGGCGGTGCCGAGCGGATGGAAGGCCATCAGCTTGAGATCCCGCACGCGGGCGCGCTCCGGCCGCACGCCTGCGGGCAGCGGCAGGTACACCTCGCGCGCGCCCGCAGCGAGGAACAGCTCCTCCATGCGCGCAAGGCCGGCGCGGAACTTCGACAGGTCCCGTGCGCCGAGGTCGTAGCGGATGAGGGGCCGCCCGGCGACCGCGCGGACGCGGCCGCGCGACTCGTCGCTGACCATCAGCCCGAACTGGGCGAGCCGGCGATAGTCGGCCATCGCCCGCGTATGGCGGGCGCCAGTCAGGGGCAGGACCATCGCCGCATACGCGGGCGGCCCGGCGGCGCCCTCGAACATGAAGCCCTCGGAGGCGAACTCGTCGACATATGCGCTCTGCGGCACGCCGCGCGCCATGTCGACCTCCTCGTCCATGAGCGCGAACGCGGACGTCGCGGGATGCAGGGCGAGGTTGCGCCCACGCTGACCCGAAGGGTCCTCCAGCCCGCTGCGCGCCAACAGCAGCGGGGTGTGGATGGTGCCGCAGGCAACCACCACCTCGGGGGCGCGCACGTCCAGGCGGCGCCCGCCGGCGAGTCGCGCGCTCACACCGCGCGCGCGGCCACCCTCGACGAGGATCTCCTGCACGTCGGCGCCCGTGACGATGCGCGCGCCCGCGGCTGCGGCACGGGGGATGTAGGTGATGCCAGTGTGCTGCTTGGCAGAGGTGGGGCAACCGAAGACGCACACTCCCGAGCCGACACAGCCGCGCGCGTTGCGCCGCAGGTATCCGTGCGACCAGCCCAGCCGCTCGGCTCCGCGCAGCGCCACCGCCGCGTTGGCGCCGGCCAGCTCAGGGGTCACCTCGGCGACCGACAGGGCGCGCTCGACGCGCTCGAAGCACGGCGCGAGCGTCGCCTCGTCGATCTCCAGCCCGAACTCGGCGGCCCAGCGTTCGAGCACGTGCGGCGGAGTTCGAAAGCACGTGCCGGAGTTCACCAGGGTGGTGCCGCCCAACCCGCGACCGAGCGGCAGCAGGATCGGCGGCGCTCCCACCGTCGCCGTCTGACAGGCGTCGCGGTAGAGGCGCCCTAGCATCTCCGGCGGGCGGGCGGTGAAGCCGTCGGGGTCGTGCCGCGGGCCCTGCTCGAGCACCACCACCCGTGCGCCGCCCTCGGCCAGCTCGGCCGCCACGACGGCTCCACCCGCCCCCGCGCCCAGGACGCAGAAGTCAGCGTCGAATACGTCCATCATGGCCGCCCCTCGGAGCGGCGCAGCTCGCGCCCGCGGGCGACGACGGCGCCGGCGTCCCAGCCAAGCGCGCGACCGATCTCCGGGTCGTCGTAGCGGCCGAGCGCGAGCGTCGAGAAAGCCGCCTGCTCGGCGAGAGGCGCGCGCGCCAGCAGCGCGGCGCCGCGCGGGCGCCGCACGAGCGCGAGCAGCACGCTCATGCCAAGCCGCTGCGGCCACGGCGCGGCGGCGAGGAAGCTGTCGAGCGGCCGGGACACCGGCTGAGCCTACCATCGCCCTGGCCGTGCAGCCAAAGCTCGGGCCGGCCCGGCGCGAGCAGCGTCCGTCACAATGCGCGGATGACCGCAGCCACTCCAGTCGTGCGCGCGCTCTCGCCGTCCGCCTCTCCCGAAGAGGCCGCGGCGATCGCCGCGGCGCTGGAGCGCTTCGCTCACGAGACCGCCCCGCCCCCGGCGGGGTCTGGAGAGGTACAGGACCCATGGATGCGCGCGGCTATGCTCGAAGGCGTCATGCGCAAGGATCGCGCGGACGTCCCTCATTCCTGCCCTCACCCCTGGATAAACACATGAAAGCCGCTAGGCTTTAGCCTCAATCGTCTAGACCAGTCCCGCCGGCACTCGACAGCAGCCCGGGCGTGCCACCCGGATCAGGAGGTTTCGCGATGGAGTCAACATCCATAGGAGCCGCGCCGCCGCACGGCACGCTCAAGGATCCCGAGATCCTGCAGAACGTGCCCGGGCACGTGATCCCGATCCTGCAGCGCGAGTACGACGACTTCAAGACGGAGGCGACCAAGTTCCTCCAGGGCGATATGCCCGAAGACGAGTTCATCAAGTTCCGGCTCAAGCAGGGCGTCTACGGCCAGCGCCAGGCCGATGTGCAGATGATCCGCGTGAAGCTGCCGTTCGGCGGTATCACGCCGGAGCAGATGGAGTCGTTCGCGGACGTGATCGAGAAGTACGTGCCGCTGAACAAGGGGCACATCACGACCAGGCAGAACATCCAGATGCACCACATTCCCCTGCCAGAAGCGGAGCTGGCGATCCGCGAGCTCGGCGAGTCGGGGCTGTCGAGCCGCGAGGGCTGCGGCAACACGGTCAGAAACGTGACCGGCGATCCGTGGGCGGGCGTCGCGAAGGACGAGCTGTTCGACATGACGCCATACGCCGGCGCGTACGTGCGCTACTTCGTGCGCCACCCGACGACGCAGGCGATGCCGCGGAAGATCAAGACGGCGTTCGACGGCTCACCGCGCGACCGCGCGATCTCAGGCATCCACGACATCGCCTTCCGCGCGCGCGTCAAAGAGATCGCAACGAATGGTGGCCCCGCCCGCCCGGTCCGCGGCGCGGAGATGCTCGTCGGTGGCGGCACCTCGATCATGCCGCGCGTGGCGCCGGTGCTGTACGAGTTCGTGGAGCTCGACAACGGCGAGTACCTGAAGATCGCCGAGGCGGTGTTCAGGATCTTCGACCGCCAGGAGTGGCTGCGCGTCAACCGCGCACGCGCGCGCATCAAGGTGTTCGTGGACAAGTTCGGCATCGACGAGCTGCGCCGCCAGGTCGAGGAGGAGCTGGAGGGAGACTGGGTCTCCGAACGCGACTTCTCGGTCGAGAACAGGCTGTTTCTCGATGACGAGCGCGAGGGGGCGCCCGCCCCGCCACAGAGCTACGGCAGCCCGAACGGGGACGTCTCCGAGCTCGAACGGTTTCGCAAGGCCAACGTGCGCGAGCAGAAGCAGGAGGGGTATGTGACCGTCGAGACGAAGGTCACCCGCGGCGACCTCACGCCCGAGCAGTTCAGGGGCCTCGCCCAGATCATGCGCGAGTACGCGGGCGGATACGCGCGTACGACGGTGCAGCAGAACCTCGTGCTGCGGTGGGTGCGCGAGGAGAGCGTGTATGACGTGTGGCGAGCCCTGTCGGAGCTGGGCCTGGGCGAGGCGGGAGCGCGCGAGATCGACGATGTCGTCTCCTGCCCGGGCACGGACTCGTGCAAGCTCGGGATCACGAGCTCGATGGGCCTGAACCAGGCCGTGCAGGAGCGGATCGAGGCGATGGGCGTAACCGACGAGCTGACGCGCAGGCTGAACGTGAAGATCAGCGGCTGCCCGAACGGCTGCGGCCAGCATCACGTCGCGAGCATCGGGTTCACCGGCGCGTCGATCAAAGTCGGCGAGCACACGATCCCCGCCTACATACCCCATGTCGGCGGCGTGTCCGAAGGCGGCGAGGTGAGGTTCGGCACGCGGTTGAAGCTGCGCCTGCCCTCCAAGCGGGTGCCGGAGGCGATCGAGCGCTGGATCGGCCACTACGAGGCCAACCGCGAGGAGGGCGAGGAGTGGAACGACTTCGCCCAGCGCGTCGGCACGGGCGAGCTGGAGGGGATCGTCAAGGATCTGTCGATGCCCGTCGACTTCGGGCTGGGGTCGATGAACACGTTCATCGACTGGAACCGCAACGTCCCGTTCGAAGTGGTCCGCGGCGAGGGCGAGTGCGCAGTATAGATGTATCGGTAGATGTCGATGAGACAACTGAGGAACCAACTGAGGAAACGAGACGACGCGCACAGATGCCACCGCTGAACAACCCATCAGCAGACGCAGGCTCCACTGCGGTCGACCCCGCGCTGAGCCTGACCCACACCCTGCGTGAGGCGGCACGCCATGGCGAGCGCGCGGTGTTGCTGTGCTCGTTCCAGAAGGAGGAGTCGGTGCTGCTTGACGAGCTGCTGCGACTCGACCAGGGGACCGGTCAGACCGTGAGGATCGTGACGATCGACACGGGCGTGCTGTTCGGAGAGACGCTGCAGACGTGGCGCGAGTTCGAGCAGCGCTTCGGCGTGAGCATTGAGGTGCAGGACGCCACCGGTCCGGGCGGACCATGGACCGGCCCCGAGAACTGCTGCTCGGTGGCGAAGGTGGCGGCGCTGGAGCGCGCCCTGGACGGCGCCGAGGGCTGGATCACGGGCATCAGACGCGAGCAGGGACCGACGCGGGCGGATGCAGAGCTGATCGAACGCGACGAGGGTCGTGGCCTGTGGAAGTACAACCCGCTGGCGCACTGGACCGACAAGGATCTGTGGCGGCGCATCAGCGAGCGCGATCTGCCGTACAACCCGCTGCACGACCAGGGGTATGAGTCGATCGGCTGCGCACCCTGCACCCAGCCGGGCTCGGGCCGCGAGGGTCGCTGGGCAGGCACCTCGAAGACTGAGTGCGGTCTGCACGTCGAGCCCGCCGTATGAGCGTCGCGACAGGTCCCCAACTGAGCCACCTGCGGGCGCTCGAGTCAGAGGCGATACATGTGATGCGCGAGGTGGCGGCGGAACTGGAGCGTCCGGTGCTGCTGTTCAGCGGGGGCAAGGACTCGATCGTGCTGCTGCGGCTGGCGGAGAAGGCGTTCAGGCCGGGTCCGTTTCCGTTCCCGTTGATGCATGTCGATACGGGGCACAACTTCCCGGAGGTGATCGACTTCCGCGACCGGCGCGTGGCGGAGCTGGGCGAGCGGCTGATCGTGGCCAGCGTGCAGGACTCGATCGACGCGGGCCGGGTCGTGGAGGAGACCGGGCCGCGGGCGTCGCGCAACCAGCTGCAGACGGTGACGCTGCTCGATGCGATCGCCGAGCACTCCTTCGACGCCGCGTTCGGCGGGGCGCGGCGTGACGAGGAGCGCGCGCGGGCGAAGGAGCGCGTGTTCTCGTTCCGCGACGACTTCGGTGGGTGGGACCCCAAGAGTCAGCGTCCGGAGCTGTGGAACCTCTACAACGGGCGCATCCACAAGGGCGAGAATGTGAGGGTGTTCCCCATCTCCAACTGGACGGAGCTCGATGTGTGGGAGTACATCGCCCAGGAGGGTCTCGAGGTTCCATCGATCTACTTCGCCCACGAGCGGGAGGTGTTCCAGCGCGACGGGATGCTGTACGCGTGGCGCGAGGGCCTGGAGCTGATCGACGGGGAGCGGGTGTTTGCCGAGACCGTGCGATATCGCACCGTTGGGGATATGAGCTGCACGGGCGGGGTGCGCTCACGCGCCGCCACGCTGACCGAGGTCGTCACCGAGATCGCCGCGACGCGGATCACCGAGCGTGGGGAGACCCGCGCGGACGATCGCGTCACCGAGGCCGCGATGGAGGATCGCAAGAAGGCGGGGTACTTTTGATGGACATTCGTGAGTTGGGGAAGGCTTGGACAGAGAGACAGATCTTTGCATTCCTTTTTAAATTGCGTATCACTATCGCTATACGCAACTTGTTTTTTTATACACCCTCCTCCATCTTTATCTTTCTGATAAACCATCGTTATACGCACGAGATCGTTCCCGTCAGGGCTGCGCTGTGACCCTCGATCTCCTGCGATTCACCACGGCGGGATCGGTCGACGACGGCAAGAGCACGCTGATCGGCAGGCTGCTGTACGACAGCAAGCAGGTGTTCGAGGACCAGCTCGAACACGTCGCCCAGGCCAGCGAGCGGCGCGGCGGCGAAGGTGCGCTCGACCTCGCGCTGCTCACCGACGGGCTGCGGGCCGAGCGTGAGCAGGGGATCACGATCGACGTCGCCTACCGCTACTTCGCCACACCCCGCCGGCGGTTCATCATCGCCGACTGCCCCGGGCACCAACAGTACACCCGCAACATGGTCACCGGCGCCTCGACGGCCGATCTCTCGGTCGTGCTGATCGACGCGCGCATGGGCGTGCTCGAGCAGTCAAAGCGCCACGCCTTCATCAGCGCGCTGCTCGGCATCCCCAAGCTGGTCGTGGCGGTCAATAAGATGGACCTCGTCGAGCATTCGCAAGCGCGCTTTGAGGAGGTCGTTCAGGAGTTCGAGGGCTTCGCCCCCAACCTGCGCCGCGACGGGCAGAGAGAGGGCCAACTCAACGAAATCATCTACATCCCGATCTCGGCGCTGCGCGGCGACAACGTGGTCGACCGGTCCCAGGCTATGAGTTGGTACGAGGGACCAACGCTGCTCCACCTGCTCGAGCAGGTGGAGGTGGCCTACGACCACCCGCACGACCGGCCCGCGCGCCTGCCCGTCCAGTGGGTCATCCGGGTGGGCGGGGATCGATACACCGGCTCGGGAGCGGGCGAGTACCGGGGATACGCCGGTCAGCTCGCCAGCGGAGCGCTGCGCCAGGGCGACGAGGTGACGGTGCTGCCCGGCGGCGAGCGCACGCGGATCGCCGCGATCGACACCTACGAGGGCGAGCTCGAGGAGGCGATCGCACCGATGTCCGTCGCGGTGCGCCTGCGGGACGAGCTCGACATCTCGCGCGGCGAGCTGATCTGCCACCCGGAGCAGGAACCGCTGGTCGCGCGCGAGCTGGCGGCCGACGTGTGCTGGATGGCGCAGAAGCCGCTCCAGCCGGGCGGGCGCTACTTGATCAAGCAGACGACGCGCAGTGCGACGGCGGTGGTGGACAAGATCGAGGACCTCCTGGACGTGCATACGCTCGAGCGCGATCCCCCGCCTGCAGAGCTCAGACTCAACGACATCGGCCGCGTACATCTGCGCACGTCCACGCCGCTCGTGTTCGACCCCTACAAGAGCAACCGCCGCACCGGCAGCTTCATCCTGATCGACGAGTCCTCGAATGAGACCGTCGCCGCGGGGATGATCGTTGGGGGTTGAGGAGGGGCCGAGCCCACGCGACCGATCGAACATCGACGGGATGTCCGATCGGCCAGCAACGACCGTCGTGGTGACCGCGGCAAAGCGCGTGTGCGGAGTAAAGCGATTTCGAAAGAACGCTCATCCCCACTGACAAAGTCGGTGGGATAACCTTCCGCGGCCGATGTTCGCCAAGGTCCTCATAGCCAACCGCGGCGAGATCGCCGTGCGCATCGTGCGCGCGCTGGACGAGCTGGGCGTAGCGTCGGTCGCGGTGTACTCGGAGCTCGACCGCGACGCCCCGCACGTGACGCGCGCCGGCGAGGCCTACAACCTCGGCGAGGGGCCCGCCGCGCACAACTACCTCAGCGTCAAGAAGATCCTCGACGTCGCCGCGCGCGCCGGCGCCGAGGCGATCCACCCCGGGTACGGGTTCCTCGCCGAGAACGCACCGTTCGCGGCGGCTTGCGAGGAGGCCGGAATCGTGTTCATCGGGCCGCCCGCCAGCGCGATCGAGGCGATGGGCTCGAAGACCAAGGCGCGCGAGCTGATGCAGGCGGCGGGCGTGCCGATCGTGCCGGGCACGATCGAGTCGGTGGCCACGATCGCCGACGCGCTGCGGATCGCCGAGGAGGACATCGGGTTTCCGGTCGCCGTCAAGGCGGCCGGTGGAGGGGGCGGCAAGGGGTTTCGCGTCGCGCTGTCCGAGGAGGAGCTGGAGGGGGCGTTCGAGGGGTCCAGCCGCGAAGGCGAGAAGTTCTTCTCCGACCCGACCGTCTACCTGGAGCGCTACCTGCCCGACCCGCGCCACGTCGAGGTGCAGGTGCTCGCCGACCGCCACGGCAACGTCATCCACCTGGGCGAGCGCGACTGCTCGATCCAGCGCCGCCACCAGAAGATCATCGAGGAGTCCCCCGCGCCCGAATGGGTGCTCGATTCACAGCTGCGCGAGCGCATCGGCCAGATCGGCGTCAACGCCGCCAAGGCCGTGGGCTACGTCGGCGCGGGCACCATCGAGGGCCTGCTCTCCGAGGACGAGAGCGGCGAGCCCGAGTATTTCTTCCTGGAGATGAACACGCGCGTTCAGGTCGAGCACTGCGTCACCGAGATGACCACCGGCATCGACATCGTCAAGGAGGGCATCCGCGCGGCGGCCGGCGAAGAACTGTCCTACGCGCAGGCCGACGTCGAGCTGCGCGGGCACGCGATCGAGTGCCGCATCAACGCCGAGGACGCCTCCAAGAACTTCGCCCCCGCCCCCGGCAGGATCGGCGTCTACCGCGAGCCCACCGGCCCGGGCGTGCGCGTGGACTCGGGCGTACGCGCGGGCGGGGAGGTCTCGCCGATGTATGACCCGATGGTGGCCAAGCTGATCGTGTGGGACTCAGACCGCCAGCAGGCCACCCAGCGGATGCTGCGCGCGCTGGGCGAATTCGAGATCGAGGGATTGAAGACGCTGATCCCGTTCCACCAGGCGCTGCTCGCAACCGAGCAGTGGGCCAGGGGCGAGACCTGCCGGGACCTCTTGGAAGACAGGAAGTGGCTGAAGACGCTCGCCTTCGAAAAGCCGGACGCCGCAGCAGCCGGTGCGGAGGATGAGGCGCAGGAGAGGGTGCAGCGCACCTACGAGGTCGAGGTGTCGGGCAAGCGTTTTGACGTGCGCGTGATGGAAGACCCACCCACCCAGCCGCTCGCAGGCGCGGGCGTGGGCGCCCCGGCGAACGGTGCAGCAAGCGCAAGCGGACGCCGAGCGCCCAAGCGCGGCAAGCGAAAGAGCTCCAGCGGCGGCGGGGGTGGGCGGGGATCCGATACCCTGAAGTCGCCCCTGCAGGGGAACATGTGGAAGGTGCTGGTCAAGCAGGGCGACACCGTCGCCGAGGGCCAGCTGCTGTGCATCATCGAGGCGATGAAGATGGAGAACGAGATCACCGCCCACAAGGCGGGGACGATCGCCGAGCTGCCGATCTCAGAGGGCGCGCCGATCGCGGCGGGCGCCCCGATCGCCACGATCACCTCGCCTGAGTAAGCGCCGCGGCGTGCTCCCCGCGCCCGCGCCCGTGGAGCGGACGATGACGCAGTTGGTCTGCCAGATCGCGCTGGTCGCGACGAGCACGTCGGGATGCAGCGAAACCACTCGCACCGCGCGCCGCGCCCGCGCCCCGCCTAAGAGACGCCCAGCAGCTTGGCGGCCTCTTTGAGGTTGGGAACCTCGGCGGTGGGCTTGCGCTGGGAGGAGTCGAGCGTCTCTTTGGTGCGGTTGACCCAGATCACGGGCACGCGCGCTTTGATGCACGGCGCCACGTCGTGGTAGTGGCTGGCCGCCACGTGCACCCAGCCGCGCTTGCCGCCCATGCGCCGCGCGCACTCGGTGAAGTGGGCCGGGTCGGGCTTGTAAGAGCGGACCTGCTGGGCGGTGACGACGAGGTCGAAGTCGGTCGGGATGTGGCGGCGGGTCTGGCCGAGGAGCTTGTCATCGACGTTGGACAGCAGGCCCAGTTTGTATTTCTTGGCGAGCTTGGCCAGCTGGATGTTGGTCTCCTTGAACGGCTTCCAGCGCTGGACAGAGTCGGGCAGAAAGCCAGAGCGCGAGGGCTCCAGCGCCCAGTCCAGGCGTTTTGCCGCCTCGATCGCGGTACGGCGCAGCACCTCGGCGTAGAGCTCGTAGGAGCCTCCCTCGATCTCGCGGGTGATCTCGCGGACGAGCGCCAGCAGCTGCACTCGGTCGAGCTCGACGCCGTCGCGACCGGCCTCGGCGGCGAACGCCTCGTAGATCCCGGTGTCCCGATCGATCAGGGTTCCATACACGTCGAAGGTGACGAATGTTACGTTCTTGGGAATGGGCATGCGGTCGGCATTATGCCGTGCAGGGGCGCCTGCGCGCGCTCACCTGTCTTGCGTTAGAGTCTCGCGCCGCGATGGATCTGCTCGAGTATCAAGGCAAGCAGCTGTTCGCCCGCCACGGCCTGAGGGTCTCTGCCGGCGAGGCGGTCACCACCGTCGACGACGCCGTCGCCGCCGCGAACAGGGTCGGCTACCCGGTCGTCGTCAAGGCCCAGGTGCTGATCGGAGGACGGGGGAAGGCCGGCGGCGTGAAGCTCGCCGACGACGAGGCCCAGGCGCGCGAGCATGCCCAGAACATCCTCGGCATGGACATCAAGGGTCACATCGTGCGCACGCTGTGGATCGAGCACGCCAGCGACATCGCGACCGAGTACTACGCCTCGGTGCTGCTCGACCGCTCCGCCAAGCAGCCGCTGGTGATGTTCAGCGTCGAGGGCGGCGTGGACATCGAAGAGGTCGCCGAGAAGACGCCCGAGAAGCTGATCCGCCACCATGTCGACGCGCTCGCCGGCCTTTCCCGCGAGGAGGCGGTCAAGATCGCCACCGCCGGCGGCGCCGACGCGGACGTCGTCGAGGGCGTGGCCGATGCGCTCCTCGCGCTGTACGAGGTGTGGCTGGCGGAGGACGCCACGCTCGCTGAGATCAACCCGCTGATCGTCACGCCGGAGCGGGAAGTCAAGGCGCTCGACTCGAAGGTGTCGCTGGACGGCAACGCGCTGTATCGCCACCCCGAGAACCAGGGGCTGTCCGACAGCGAGAACGAAGACCCGATCGAGCGTCGAGCCAAGGAAGAGGGCGTCCAGTACGTCAAGCTCGACGGCGACATCGGCATCCTCGGCAACGGCGCCGGCCTGGTGATGTCGACGCTGGACGTGGTCGCCCAGGCGGGCGGCTCGCCGGCGAACTTCCTCGACGCCGGCGGCGGCTCGGACGCCGAGAAGATCAAGCAGGCGGTCGACCTGCTGCTCGCCAACGACGCGGTAAAGGCGGTGCTGTTCAACATCTTCGGTGGCATCACGCGCTGCGACGAGGTCGCACGGGGGCTGATCGCCGCGTTCGAGGACATAAAACCATCGGTGCCGTTCGTGGTACGTCTGGACGGGACCAACGACGTCGAGGGTCGCCGTCTGCTGCAGGAGGCCGCGCTGCCGAATGTGCACGCGGCCAAGACGATGAACGAGGCGGCCGAGATGGTCGTCGCGTTGGCCGCCGGCACGAGCGTCGGAGCAAGCGCCTGATGTCCGTCCTGATCGACGAGCGCACGCGCCTGGCAGTCGCCGGGATTACCGGCAAAGAGGGTGCGTTCCACACGCTGAACAACCGCCGCTACGGCACAAACGTCGTCGGTGGGGTGACGCCGGGCAAGGGCGGTCAGGACGTGGAGGGCATCCCCGTGTTCGACAGCTGGGAGCAGGCGATGGCCGAGGCGCAGCCGAACACGGCGATGATCTTCGTGCCGCCGCGGTTCGCCGCGGACTCGATCCTCGAAGCCGCCGCCGCGGGCGTGGAGCTGGTGATCGCGATCACCGAGGGCATCCCCGCGCACGACGAGCTGCGCGTCTACAACACGCTCAAGCGAGATCATCCGGACACGCGCTTGATCGGCCCCAACTGCCCGGGCATCCTCTCGCCGGGCAAGGCCAACGTGGGCATCATCCCGGCGTCGTTCTTCAAGGCGGGCAGCGTCGGCGTGGTCTCGCGCTCGGGCACCCTGACCTACCAGATCGGAAACGAGATCGCCCAGGCAGGCGTTGGCTGCAGCACGATCGTGGGCATCGGCGGGGATCCGGTTCCGGGTTCGTCGTTCGTGGACGTGCTCGAGCTGTTCGAGGCCGACGATGAGACCGAGCTGGTCGTGCTCTCCGGCGAGATCGGCGGCTCCGCCGAGGAGGAGGCGGCCGAGCACATCGCCGAGCACATGAGCAAGCCCGTGGTGGCGTACATCGCCGGCTTCACCGCGCCCGCGGGCAAGCAGATGGGCCACGCGGGCGCGATCGTCTCGGGCAGCGCGGGCACCGCCGCGGCGAAGGCGCAGGCCCTGGAAGCGAAGGGCGTGCGCGTCGGTCGCACACCCACCGAGACCGCCAGCATCGCCGTCGAGGTGCTCAGCGGCGCGTCCAGCCCCGCCGCCTGAACGCGGACGGCCGCATCCGCTTACCCGCACCGGCAGGACCGCTCCCCCGTCCGCATCGAGCGCTGCCGGCCGCCTGACCCATAGCTGCACCGTCCGGATCGCTAGGCTTGGCCCAGTGGACCAGGAGATGGCACAGACATTGGGCGAGCTGGAGCGCAAGCTGGGCGAGCTGGAGCGCGAGCTGGCGGCCGTCGGCGCCGCCAACAGCGCCGGCGGTAGGCTGATCGATGAGGCCGCCCCACGCGCCGCGCCACCCCAGCACTCCGGGCCGCCCGCGCCACCGGAGCCGGCGGTGACGATCTCTTCCCCGCCACCACGAGAGCCCCGGCGACCGGCACCGCCGGACACCGACGAGCTGCTGCGATTCAGGGAGCGTCTGGAGCGAACAGCGGCCGAGCTGACCAGGGACTACGACGAGCTGCTCGGACGCCTAAGCTATGCGACCGTGCCGGCCTCCACCGCCCCGACCGTGGGTCCCACGATCTCGTTCGCGCGCGGCGCGCCGTCGCTGGACATCGTCGACGTGGACGGCCTGCGCGAGGCTGCAGCACGGGCGCTGGAGAGCGACCCGGGCGGGGTGACCGCCTACGGGACATCGGTGGGCTACCTGAAGCTGCGCGCGTGGATCGCCGAGAAGCACGGAGTCGCGCCGGAGAACGTGATCGTGACAAACGGGTCGATGCAGGCCGACGCGTTCCTGTTCGAGCAGCTCGTGGGCGCAGGCGACGAGGTGGTCGTCGAGCGCCCCACCTACGACCGCACGCTCCTGTCGCTGCGCAAGCGCGGCGCGCGCATCCACGCGGTGGAGCTCCAGCCGGACGGCATCGACACCGACGCGCTCGGACGGCTGCTGCAGGGGCCGACGGGCGCCAAGCCCAAGCTCGCGCACATCATCCCGAACTTCCAGAACCCCGCCGGCCACACCCTGTCGGAGGCAAAGCGCCGCGCGCTGCTGTGGCTGGCGGCCGAGCACGGGTTCGTCGTGTTCGAGGACGACCCCTACGTCGAGCTGCGCTTCGCGGGCGAGCCCCTGCCGAGCATGCTCTCGATGAACCCCGAGCGGGTGGTGTACGCGTCGTCGTTCTCGAAGACCGTCTGCCCGGGCATCAGGGTCGGATACCTCGTCGGGCCGCGCGATCTGATCGCAGGCGTGGCCGAGCTGGCGACGAACACCTACATCTCGCCGAGCATGGTGGCGCAGGCGATCGTGTACGAGTTCTGCGCCTCGGGCGCGATCGAGCGCTCGATCGCGACGGTCAGGGACGCGCTCGCCGCGCGGGCCGGCGCACTGGCCCGCGCGCTGCGCCGGGAGCTGCCCGAGGCCGAGTTCGTGGCGCCCCAGGGGGGCTACTTCATGTGGGTGACGCTGCCGCCACGCGCGACTGACGCGAGCGCCCTGCACAGAGCCGCGACCGAGCGGGGGGTGGCGTTCGTGAAGGGCACCGACTTCATGCTGGAGGGCGGGGAGAGCTCGCTGCGCCTCGCCTACTCCGGCGTCACCCCGGAGCAGATCGACGAGGGCGTTGCCCGCCTCGCGGCCGCCTACCGCTCGCTCTAGCGCCCGTAGCGCTGACCCAGAACCAGCTGCTCCGGCAGCGCCGTGCGCGCCGGGGGGGACGGGTCGGCGATGACGGACACGGTCTCGGCCACCGACGGCGTCACCGCGCAGCGGCGCAGACCGTCCGCCGTCTCCAGCACAACCTCGGACTCGCCGCGCGCGGCCAGCGTTCCCTGCAGGCCCGGCTCCAGGCCCGAGGCCTTGAGGTAGTGCAGCAGGTCCTCGGCCTCGTTCTCGAAGCGCAGCACGCGCACCGAGGCGCCGACGTCCACATCGGCGAGCGGCACCCCCGCCAGGCGCTCGCCGGCGACGATCGGATGTCCGTGGGGGCACGTCTTGGCGTCGCCGATCGCCACGCGCATGCGCTCCTCCAGGACGGGTGACATGGCGTGCTCCAGGCGCTCGGCCTCCTCGTGGACCTCGTCCCACGGGACCCCGAGGACATCGGTCAGGAAGCGCTCGATCAGGCGGTGGCGGCGGACGATGCCCTCGGCGTGGGCCGATCCGTCGGGCGTGAACGCGATCACGCGGTCCTGGCCGCGGGTGACGTAGCCGTCGCGTTCCAAGCGGCCGACCATCTCGTGGACGGTAGGCGCCGACAGCTGCATCGCGCGGGCCACGTTCGCGCCGGTCATTCCCAGCCCCGCCTCCTGCAGCCAGAACAGGCTCTGCAGGTACTCCTCCTCGGCGACGGTCGCGGTGTCGGTGCTCATGCCCGAGCCTCCGACCACGGGCTTCGCCGGCGGTGCCCGTCGGCCCCTTGGCTGGAGTCGGGCGAGCGCCAGTCGCCGCGGCCACGTTTCCCGGAGAGGGTGCTCATAGCTGCAACTGATCATAGGTGCACTCGCGCGCGGGCTTGTCCTCGCGCCAGCGGCGCAGCTTGGCGCCGTGGCGGATGCGCCCGGCGGAAACGTGGTCGAAGTCGATCTCCACGACCAGCTCGGGGCGCAGCGCGACCCACTCCAGATCCCGCCCGGAGCTCCAGCGACTGGGGTCGGCCGAGCCCCGCTCGCCCGTCTGGAACGGGGCGAGGAACGAAACGAGCCGGCGCTTCTCGGCGGCGGTCAGCCCGGAGCAGTGCCCGACGACGCGCAGCTCGGGTCCGTCATACAGCGCGAGGATCAGCGCGCCGACCGTGTCGGGCTCCTTGCCGGGACGCCAGCCCGTGACGACCGCGTCGATCGTGCGCACCCGCTTGACCTTGAACATGCCCGTGCGCTTGCCGGGCGCATAGGGCGCCGCCAGGCGCTTGGCGATCGCCCCCTCCGCCTCTCTCAACCACGCCTCCGCACGGGCGGGGTCGGTCGTGGATGGCATCGGCTCGATGGGCGCGCCCGCGAACCCAGGGTCGGCGAGCAGCCGCTCCAGCGCCGCGCGGCGCTCTGAGAACGGCAGGTCCAGCAGCGATTCGTCGGCGTAGGCGAGCAGGTCGAAGGCGACGTAGGTCGCGGGGATCTCGCGCGAGAGCAGCGCGATGCGCGACTCGGCAGGGTGGATGCGCTGCTGCAGCGAGTCGAACTGCTCGCGGCCGTCCTCGTCGCGAATGACGATCTCGCCGTCGAGCACGTACCGCCCGGCGGGGAACATCAGCTCGGGGAAGTAGCGCTGCAGGGGCTTTGCGCCGCGCGACTGCAGATACACCTCCTCGCCGTCCACAAACGCGACGGCGCGGAACCCGTCGAGCTTGACCTCATACGCATAGCCCTCGCCGAGCGGCAGCTCGCGGCGCGATAACGCCAGCGCGGGGGTCACCGGCGGCGTCAGGGGCAGGGTCATCGCAGAGCCCGCGCGAGGCGTGCGCCAAATCGCCCGGCTGGTCGCCGGCCCGGCTGGTCGTGCCACGCGCGGCACGTGCCCGCGCTCCCGCACCGCCGCCCGCCACGCGGCTCTCCGGCCCGCGTCCGTCCGGCCCGCAACCGCCGCCCGCTCACGATTTGCTCCCGCCCCGCCCCGAGCGAGCGCGGCTGGGCTGGACGCGGCGGGGCTCGGAGCGCTGCTTGCGAAAATGGGGCGGCCAGGGCGCGTCGCCGAGCCCCTCGCGCTCGTCGCGCGCGGCCAGCTCCAGCAGGGAATCCAGCTTGAAGGGCGCATCATCGATCGTGGCCGACGGGTCGCCGCGCTCGCGCAGACGCTCGGGGACCGTCTCGATGCGCAGATCCGCGGGCTCCACGTCGGGGACCTCCTCCCACTGAAGCGGACACGACACGCGCGCGTCGGGCACCGCGCGCACCGAGTAGGCGGAGGCGACGGTACGGTCGCGGGCGTTCTGGTTGTAGTCGATGAACACGCCCTCGCGCTCCTCCTTCCACCAGCGGCTGGTCGCGCGGTGAGGCATGCGCCGCTCGACCTCGCGCGCGAGCGCGAGCGCGGCGCGGCGGACCTCGGAGAACTCGTGCTCGGCGACGATCCGCACGTATACGTGCATCCCGCGCGACCCCGAGGTCTTGGGGTAGCCGCGCAGCCCGTGCTCGTCCAGCACCTCGCGCACGCCCAGCGCGACCTCGCGGACCTCGGCGAACGGAACCTCGGGACCGGGGTCGAGGTCAATGCGCAGCTCGTCGGGGTGGTCGAGATCCGCGCGCCGCACGGGCCATGGGTTCCAGTCGATCACGCCGAGGTTGACGCCCCACACGAGATGGGCGCCGTCGGCGACCACCAGCTCGCGCGCGTGACGGCCGCTCGGAAACGTGACGGTCGCGGTCTGCAGCCAGTCGGGCGCGCCGTCGGGGACGCGCTTCTGAAAGAACGGCTTGCCGGCGACCCCGTCGACCCAGCGCTTGAGCACGCTCGGGCGCTCGGCCAGGTGGCGCACGACGGCCTGTTCGCAGGCGAGGTAGTAGCGGATGAGGTCGAGCTTGGTGAACCCTCGCTCGGGGAAGAACACCTTGCCGGGGTTGCTGATCCGCAGCTCGCGCCCGCACGTCTCGATCACGACGCGGTCCTGCTCCTTCTCAACAGCCATGCCTGAAAGGATGCCAGGCATGCGGCTACCGGACACGCTCATGCTCGCGGTGTGCTCATTTGGGGACGACCTGCCGGCCGAGCGCGTGGCGGAGACGATCGCGCGGGGCGTGCGCACCGCGGGGATGCCAGAGCCGGACGTGTGCCCGATCGAGGACGCGCTGCCAGCCGACTTCGACATGCGCATGCGGCGTGCCCGGGCGGTGGTCGTCGGGACGGGCCGTCTGGAGCGAATGACGCTGCCGGCGAGCCCGGTGTTCGAGATCGCCACGCGAGCGCGCCAAGCGGGCGTGCCGGCCTACGCCGTGACGGCCGTAAACGAGCTGGACGCGTTCGACGCGCGGATGCTGGACCTGCAGGTAATCCTGGAGGCGAGCGGCACACGTGGGCTGAGCACCGCGGGGCGCAGGCTCGCGCGACTGGCCTGACTACGCCGACCCGTCGGCGAGCGACCGTGCGACCTCGTACACCAACCCCGTGGCGCGGGCGACGGTGGCGTAGTCGAGGTTCCCGGGAACGTCCGTCGGCAGGTGGTAGTTGGCCGGACTGCGCCAGTCGGTCATCGAGACGAGCGTGGCGATGGGGTAGCCGGCGCGGCTGGGGATGACGCTGTCGGTCGAGGCGCGAGCGCGGTAGCCGCGGTGCAGAGCGATGCCGAGTGAGCCAGCCCGCGCCGCGAACAGGTCGCGCAGCCACGGACCGGCGTACTCCTCCATGCGCACGGGACCCTCGGCCTCCAGCAGCACGAGGTGAGGCGAGCCGACAGTGTCGAGGTTGACGAAGCGCGTGGTGGCCGGGTCGAGCTCGTGGCGATGTCGCGCCACGAACGCGCGGATGCCGTCCTGCAGGGTCTCCTCCGCGCCGCAGGAAACGAGCAGCACGCGCAGACTGGGGATCGGCCGATCGCGCAGGAGCTCGGCGAGCGCGACCAGCGAGGCGACGCCCGAGAGGTTGTCGTTGGCGCCGGGGACGGTCTCGCTGCGCCACACGTCCGCGACAAGCGCGGTGCCGAGCAGGCCGAGGACCAGCCCCGCGCGCGCGGCGAGACGCCGAGGGCGGGCGGCGGACACGCCGGCCGGGGACCCCTCGCGCCTGCCCCGACGGCCCGGTCCGCGCAGCGTGCCGAGCAGCGTGGCGAGCGGACCGGCGAGCCCGAACCACCACTGTGGCAGCGGGGTCTTGAAGCGTTCGAGAATGTGCGGCGCCCGTTCGTGCAGGGTGCGCTGGAGCGACTGGTCGAACAGCATCCCCGTCTGGGGAGCGTCGTGATGGGCGAGGACCACCAGAGTGGCGGACGCGGCGGAATCGCCCGCGCGGGCGATCAGGTTGACCGTTCGGCGGCGTCGGCGGACGAGGCGGCGCAGGATGCGGGGCCCGTTGTGGGCCTCGTCGACGATCCCGGCGAACGTGGCGGCAGCCAGCAACGCGCCGGCCAGACGACGGCCGCGCAGCGACAGCAGGGCGGCGAGGACGCCGGCGAGACCGAGGCCGGTGGCCGTCGGCGGAAACGTGCCCCAGGACGGCTCGTCCTCGAGCTCGGCCTCGACACCCTCGACCGAGCCCAGGCGGGTGTGCAGCCACTCGGCGGCGGCCCGCTCGCCCGGCGAGCAGGGCGGGCGGTCCAGCGGGGCGAGCGTTTCCACCACCTCGCGCAGGGTGGCTTCGATGTCGCGCGGCGAAGTCAGATCGGAGGAGGAGGCGGGGACGGACCCCGATCTGAAGCTCACCGGACACGCTCCCCTCGGCGTGCTGCGCGAAACGGAGGACGGGTCAGGGAATGGGTAAGGGCCGGGGCCGCGGGAGCGCTCACAGAAAGCATTGTCCCTCACCGCGATACGTGGGGACCTCCTCGACGATGCGATCGCCCTCGAGCAGGTGCAGTGTGGCGAAGCGCTCGCACAGCTCGCCGGCCTTGGCGTGGCGCAGCCACACGCGGTCGCCGACCGCCAGCCGCTCGGCCGTGGCGCCCAGCAGCGGGGTCTGCACCTCACCGGCGCCCTCGCGGGCGTCCAGGCGCAGCCCGGCGGGCAGATAAGGCGAGGGCAGGCGCGCGGCGTCGGCAGGACCGGACGCGAGGTAGCCGCCGCCGAGCACGGTCGCGACGCCGGGGCCGGGACGGCGCACGACGGGCAGCGCGAACAGCGCGGCAGGCCGGGGCGTGAACGCGCGGTAGGAGTCGAACAGCGCCGGTCCGTACAGCCCCGAGCCGGCGGTCAGCTCGGTGATAGCCGGCTCGCGCGCGGTCAGGTGCAGGCTGCCGGTGCCGCCGCCGTTGACGAGCTCCAGCGAAGCCAGCTCGCGCACGGCGGCGACGGCCTGCGCGCGGCGGACGGCCAGCTCGCGTGCGGACAGCGCCTGGATCGCGCGGATCGCCAGCCCGCGCAGCCGGGAACCGACTCCCGGCCCGGGCGGCGCGTCGCCGAGACCGGCGATCTGCGCCTCGTAGGACATGATCCCGACGAGCTGCACGCCGTCGCGGGCGAGGATCGCGCGGGCGAGCGCGGCGGCCTGGTCGGGGGTGTGCACAGGCGAGCGCTTGGCGCCGGCGGCGATGCGCCCGCCGAGCGCGCGATAGCCGGCGTCCAGATCGATGCAGACGCGGATGGGCGCAACGGCAGGGTCGCCGGCGCGGTGCAGGGCGGCGTCGATGAGATCAAGCTGCGCGACGCTGTCCACCATGATCGTGATCCGCGCGCGCGGCAACTCGACCGGCAGGCGGGCCAGCTCCCGCAGCGCGCCGCGATCGGCCGTGGGATAGGCGACGAGGATGTCCTCGAAGGCGTGCAGAGCGAGCCACAGCGCCTCGGGCAGCGTGAACGCGAGCGTGCCGGCGAACCCGTCCCGAGCGAGCACGCGCTCCTGCAAGGAGCGGCAGCGCAGCGACTTGCTCGCCAGGCGGATCGGCCGGGTGCCGGCGCGGGCACGCAGGTCGGCCGCGTTCGCCCACAGCGCGTCGAGATCCACGAGCGCAAACGGCGGGTCCAGATCGGCCGTGGCCCGTTCGAGGCGCTCGTGAAGGTCTGCGAGGCCGTCATTTTGGGCCGCGTCCGCGCGGGTCGGTTGAGTATGGGGAGAGTGGGAGCGGGGCATCCCGCCCCGCTCCCAGACGGACGGTCCAGACGGGGCCAGGCTCATGGGGCGCCCACCGGGCGCAGGACGCGGTCCGTATACGCGTTGGCGAATCGCCCATTCGGGTCAAGGCGCGCGCGGACGGCCATAAATCGGTCCCAGTCGGGGTAGCGCGGGCGCAGCGTGGCGGCGGTGTGAAAGTGGCGCTTGCCCCAGTGGGGACGGCCGCCGAGCTCGTCCATGATCCCTGCCACGGCGCGGAAGTACGGCTCGAAGGGCATGCCCTCATACATGTGCACGGCGAGGTATCCGGAGTCGCGCCCGGAGGCCGTGCTGAGCAGCGCGTCGTCGGCGGCGACGGTGCGGACCTCGATCGGGAAGGGAACGGCAAAACCGCGCTCCACCACGAGCGCCATCACGCGGCGGACCGCCTCGGGCGTGCGCTCGCGCGCGAGCGCGTACTCCATCTCGGTGAACCGCACGAGGCGAGGGCTGGCGAAGATGCGATCGGAGCGGTCCACCCGCGTGGAGGAGCCGGCGAGGCGGGTGACGAGGCGGTTGATCTGAGGGATGCGCGCAGGGAAGCGCCGTCCGGCGCGGCAGAACAGGCCGAAGGTGTGATTGGTGAGGAGGATGTCGTTGGCATAGGCAGCCGCGCGACCGCGCGGGCGGGGCGGATCCTCGGTGCGGTTGTTCGTGCGCGTGAGCGCGGTGCCGGCGTGGGGGAACACGAAGAGCTCGAAGTGGTCGCTACCAAGCGCGAGCTCCTCGAACCGGTCGAGCACCTCGGCGAGCGGTCTGGGCGCGTCGATGCCGCGCAGGGTGAACGCGGGCACGCAGCGCAGCGTGACCTCGGCGATCACGCCGAGTGCGCCGAGCGAGACGCGCGCGGCGCGGAAGACGTCGGCGCCGGCCTCGGGCGCGCAGCGCAGGATCGAGCCGTCCGCCAGCACGAGCGTCAGCTCGGCTACCTGGGCGGAGATGTTGGGCAGGCGTGCACCGGTGCCGTGCGTGGCGGTGGCGATCGCGCCGGCGATCGTCTGTGCGTCCACGTCGCCAAGGTTCTCCAGGGCGAGCCCGTGCTCGGCCAGGCGCAGGTTCAGCTCGCGGATCGTGATGCCCGCCTGGACGCGCACGAGCCCTCCGGAGCGATCGACGTCGAGCACGCGCGCGAGCCGATCCAGGCGCAGCTGGACGCCGTCGGTGAGGGCGATGTCGCTGAACGAGTGCCCCGAGCCGGCGACACGCACGCGGCGGTCCTCGACACCGGCGCGGACGATGGCGGTAGACAGCTCCTCGATCGAGCCGGGAATCGCGACGGCTGCGGGCAGGCACCGCTGATCGCCCGTCCAGTTGCGCCACTGCCGGCTACGGGGACCATGACCATCGCGGGCGCCCGGCGAACCCGCGCCCTCGCCCGTCCGGGACGCGGGCGGGATCCTCGCCGCGCAGGTGTCGCTAGGCTCGCTCATCAGATGACCGAGCCCGAGCCTACTCCGAGCCCGGGCTCGCGTATCGGTCGAGGATCGACGGGAGCCCGGGCACACAGCCTGGACGGCTGGGTTGGGGGCACACAGCCCGGAGGGCTGGGTCGCGCGCGGACGCTGCCGACGCCTGGGGCGAGGCGGGCGACCGTCATCGGGGCGGGCTCGTTCGGGACGGCGCTGGCGGTGCTGCTGGCGCGGGGCGGGCTGCGCACGACGCTGCAGGCGCGTACGGCCGAGCAGGCGGCGCTGCTGGAGTCAGAGCGCGAGAACCGCTCCTACCTGCCGGGCGTGGAGCTGCCGGCGCAGCTGCGCGTGGAGGCGACCTCGGCCGGGGTGGCGCGCGCGGACTACGTGTTCCTGGCGGTGCCCTCGCGCGAGCTGGGCGAGGTGATTGAGACGCTGGCGGCGTCCGGGCTGGGCCCGCGCGCGGCGGTCGTGTCGGTCGCGAAGGGGCTGGTGCCGCCGGAGGGAGCGCCGCCGACGAGCCTGCTGAGCGCAAGGTTCGGCGCGCAGCGCGTGGCGTGTCTGGGGGGGCCGGCGCACGCGCAGGAGATGGTGCACGCGGGGGCGGCGCTGGTGGCGGCGTGCGTGGAGGAGGAGCTCGCGCGGGCGCTCGCGCAGGTGTTCACGCGCGCGGGGGTGGTGTGCGAGCAGTCCAACGATCCCCTCGGGGTGGAGCTCGCGGGGGCGGCCAAGAACGCCGCTGCGCTCGCGGCGGGGGCGACAGAGGCGCAGGGGCTGAATGCGGCGGGGGCGGCGGCGGGGCATATCTTCGCCGAGGTGTGGCGCTACGCGGAGGGGTTGGGAGCGCGGCCGGAGTCGATGATCGGGCTGGCGGGCGCGGGGGACCTGGTGGCGACGGCGCTCGCGCGCGAGAGCCGCAACCGGCGGGCGGGCGAGCTGCTGGCGGCGGGCGTGCCGGCGGCGGAGATTCCGGGGAGAGTCGGCCAGGCGGTCGAGGCGCTGGACTCGGTGCCGCTGCTGGGGCGGACGCTCGAGCGCGCGGGGGTGCGGGCGCCTGTCACGGTCGCGCTGGGAAGGCTGATCTCCGGCGAGCTGCCGCTGGCCGAGTGGGTCGCGCTCGTGCGCGCGACGGTTCCGCCGCCAGCGTTGTGGCGGCGGCGGCCGCAGCCGGGGTTCTGGCGGCGGGCGTGGCGGCGATTGACCGGATCGTAGATACATTGGCGCACGGGAGGTGGAGAGTATTAACTTTTCGAGTTTGAGCACTATAGTATCGCGTATATACTAAAGATATCGGCTTTGTTCGCGTTTGGACAGTGTCATGCATGACTTTTGTTGCACTTCCCATAATCGTATATCTTTCGTATATATATGTTACCATGGTACACAAAGTTTGAGATCAATAACATTCCCCCCGGCGCCGCAAGCGCTCGAAGCCACGCAAAGGAGAAGACGCACCCAATGCCACGCGCCACCGATGTTGACACGACCAAGGGCCTGTCGCTCAACCCCGACGATTTCTTCGAAGTGCACGAACGGCGCGAAAAGGCACTGCGCATGCAGGACATCATCCGTCCGAGCCGCACCACGCCGATCGCGATCCGGTTCGACCAGTTCACGCTGATGCGGCTGAAGGCGCTCGCCTCCTCGCGCAACACCGGCTATCAAACGCTGCTCAAGGAGTTCGTCATTGAGCGCCTCTACGAGGAGGAGAAGCGCGAGGGCATCATCCCGTCATAACGCACGGCGACCCGGTCGAGAACCTTCACGAGCAGGCGGGGCGGGAGGCCCCGCACCAACCCGCCCCGGACAACTGCCCACCCGCCAGGACGCGAGCCCAAGCTCAACCCGTCATCAACGTGCTCACAACAGCTTCATATACCCCCGCTCCGTAACCTGACTCGCACAGCCGCACGTTCTGGAACGCGGACATCGCCTCGCGGATCGACGGGTCGCGCCGCACGGCGTTGGCGACCAGCCAGAACGCGCTCACGTGCGCCGCGCAGGCGATATCCTCGCGCGAGTCCCCGACCGCGAACATCTCCTCGCGCGCGTACCCACGCGCGCGGGCGTGCAGCGCCACCGCGGCCGCCTTCGAGGCCTCCGCCGGCACCAGGTGATAGCCGCGCACGTGCTCCAGCTCGGCCAGCGCCGGGGAGCGGCGGTTGACCACGCCGTTGTCGACCAACCGCAGGTTCCCGTGACCGTGCTCGATCAGCAGCAGATCCACCTCATCCGCGTCCACCAGGCCGCGGAACAGGTGCGAGACTTCGCGCGCAACGTGCCACGGCTCGTGGTACTCCAGCCGCCCCTCATACCGCTCCAGCAGCAGCGCCGGCGCGCCCGAGCGCTCGATCTGCTCGGCAATGCTCAGCTCTCCCGGAACCAGCTCGCCCGTCAGCCAGTGCTCCTCTCCGTCGAACTGGGGGCCGCCTCCGAGCACCACGCACGCGCCCGCCTCGAAGATGAACGAGTCCTGCCCAAGCAGCCTGGCGTCCTCGTGCACCTGCGCGCGCCGCCGGCCTGACATCAGCACGACCTCCACATCCCCACGCAGGCACGCCTGCACCGCGCGCACCCCCTCGATCGAAACATTGCCCTCTCCGTCGCGCAGCAGCGACGCCCCCCGCCCGAGCAGCGTCCCGTCGAGATCCAGATACAGGCAGCGCATCGTCATCGCCGGGCCGCGCCCTGGATCATCGCCCCACCGGCAGGCTCCTGCGTCCCCGCCAGCGGCGGACGTTCGACCACCGGCTCGGCGATCTCCACCCCGGCGAGCCGCCCTTCGGATTGCGCCCGCCGGGCGATCGTCGCCAGCACCGTCCGCGCCATCGGCTCAAGCGCCGCAAGCGGCTGGTGGCGATTGCGGTGCTCGCCCAGGTCCACCTGCGCGATCCCGTCCAGGCCGACCGCGCGCCAGGCGTCGATCAGCATCGCGATCTCCACCCCGTACCCGGTCGCGAACGGAACGCGCTCCAGCAGCTCGCGCCGCGCCGCGACCTCGCCCGCCAGCGGCTGCCTCACCCCGGACAGCTGCGGATAGAACAGCTGCAGCGCGGGGCGCGCGAGCAGGTGGTTGACGCGCCCGCCCCCATCGGGCAGCGAGACCCCGCCGTGCTCGAACGGGCGCCGGTAGAAGGCCTTCACGAACGCGATCTGCGCCCCATCGGCGGGCGCCCCACACACGAGCGCGCCGATCAGGCCCGTGGCGTAAGCGGCCGAGAACCCCGACGTGTCGGCGTCCAGGTAGCAGACGATCTCGCCCGCCAAAACGCTCAGCGCGCGGTACATCGCGTCCCCCTTGCCCATCACCCGGCCGAGCTCGGGCATCAGCTCAGCCTCCTGATAGACGCCGCTCGCCCCGGCGCGCTGCGCGATGGCGGCGGTCCCGTCGGCCGAGGCGGCGTCGATCACGACGATCTCGTCGATCGCCCCCCCATCGCGCAGGGGGGCGAGCGCGGCGACGATCTCCCCGACCGTGCCCGCGCACTCGCGCGCGGGCAGGCACACCGACACGCCCAGGCCCAGCCGCGCCCGCGCCGCCGCGATTACAGCGGGCGAGTACAGCGAATGGTGGAACGTGCGGGTTTGCGCCCAGCGCTCGGCGTCGGAGACGCTCATCGCATCTACTATCGCAAGCCATGGCCCGCGAACCATCCGCCGCACCGGATCGACGCTCACGAGCACCGGCACACGGGCGGGCGGCGGCGGCGAGAACCCAATCCCGCGCGACCCGCAAAGAACGCAAGGTTGAGCCCTGGAGCGAGCTCCTGGACGAGGGGCGCGCGGACGAGCGGCTCGTACGCGAAGCGCATGAGGGGCCCGGCCGGGCGCGCCTGGTGGACATCCCCTCCGAGCTGCACCCCGACGTGCGCGCAGCGCTGGGACGAGTCGGGATCGAGCGGCTGTACTCCCACCAGGCGCAGGCCCTGCACTCAGCCTGGGCGGGACCGACGATCGTCACGACCGGGACGGCGTCGGGCAAGTCGCTGTGCTTTCAGCTGCCGACGCTGGATGTGCTCTGCCGCGATTCGGGCGCGCGGGCGCTGTACCTGTACCCGACCAAGGCGCTGGCTCAGGACCAGGCGCGCGCGCTGAACGCGTTCGGGTTGACCAGACGCGTGCGCCCGGCGATCTACGACGGCGACACCCCTCGCGAATCGCGCGCGGACATCCGCCGCAACGCCAACGTTGTGCTGAGCAACCCCGACATGCTGCACGTCGGCATCCTCCCCAACCACGCCGCCTGGGCGGAGCTGTTCGCGAACCTCGCCGTGGTCGTCGTCGACGAGGCCCACGTCTATCGCGGCGTGTTCGGCTCGCACGTCGCCGGCGTACTGCGACGACTCAGACGGACCGCCGCGGCCTACGGCACGCAGCCGCGCGTGCTGCTGACCTCCGCTACGATCGCCAACCCCGTGGAGCTGGCCGAGCGCCTGACGGGCCTGGAAAACGTAGCGCTGATCGACGCCGACGGCTCCCCCGCGCCGGCCAGGCGAATCGCGATGTGGAACCCGCCGCTGAGGAACGCGGCGCTCGGCACGCGCCGCTCCGCGCTGGGGGAGGCGGCGGAGCTCTTGGCGCGCCTCGTGCGCGAGGGCGCGCGGGCGATCTGCTTCATGAAGTCGCGCAAGGGCGTCGAGCTGCTGAGCCGGCTGGTCAAGGACGAGCTGAACACGGCCGGACACTCCGATCTGGCCGAGCTGATCGAGCCCTACCGCGCCGGCTACACCCCCCAGCAGCGCCGCGAGCTCGAGGGCCGGCTGACGCGCGGGCAGCTGCGCGCGGTCATCACGACCGACGCGCTGGAGCTGGGCATCGACGTCGGCGAGCTGGACGCGGCCGTGGTCGTCACGTTCCCCGGCACCGTCGCCTCGCTGCGCCAGATGTGGGGACGCGCCGGGCGACGCGGGCGGGGCCTGGCGGTGTACGTCGCGGGCGAGGACGCGCTCGATCAGTTCTTCTGCCGCCACCCCGACGAGTTCCTGGACCGTCCGGTCGAGGCGGCGATCCTCGACCACGAGAGCCCGCTCATATACGCCGCGCACCTGCTGTGCGCTGCGCACGAGGGCCCGCTCGACCAGGGCGATGCCGAGTACTTCGGCCCGCGCATGCAGGCTCAGGCCGAGCTGCTGGTCAGCGCCGGGCGCCTGCGCATGCGCCCCGCGCGTGGCGGAGGCGTGAGCGGGGGCGGCGAGACCTACGTGCCGCGCGACCCCGGCGGATACCCGGCCGCGGAGGTGTCGCTGCGCTCGGCCTCGCCCGAGCACTTCGCGATCGTCGACGTTTCCTCGGGCGAGCTGCTCGGCCAGACCGAGGCCGCGCGCGCGCATTCGACCGTGCACGAGGGTGCGATCTACCTGCACCAGGGGCGCTCGTATGAGGTGCGCGACCTCGACCTGGAGCACCGCCGCGCGCTGGTGGCGCCATTCGACGGCGACTGGTACACCCAGCCCAAGCGCGAGACGATGACGGCGATCGAGCGCCTGCTCGACCGCCGCGACGCGCTCGGGGTGTCGCTCAGCTTCGGCGAGGTGTCGGTCACCGAGACCGTGCTCGCCTACCAGCGCCGGCGCCTGTCAGACCACGCCCAGATCGACCTCGTCGGGCTGAATCTGCCCGAAACGAGCTTCTCCACGCAGGCGCTGTGGTTCGAGCTGGACCCGGGCCTGCCGGCGCTTGGCGAGCTGCCGGGCGAGCCCTCGTCATCATCGCCGTCGCCCTCGCGCACGGACAGCGGCGCGGGCAATGACGAGCCCGCAAGCGGCGGCGCCGCGCGGGAGATCCCCCTGGAGTCCCTGCTCGGCGCGCTGCACGCGACCGAGCACGCCCAGATCGCCGTGCTGCCGCTGATCGCGATGTGCGACCGCTGGGACATCGGCGGGCTGTCCACGAACCTGCACCCCCAGACGGGGCGCCCGACGATCTTCATCTACGACGGGCACCCCGGCGGCATCGGCATCGCGCGCACCGCATTTCACCGCTTCGAGGAGCTGTGCCGCGACGCCCACCGCATGATCGCGGGCTGCGGCTGCGCGAGCGGGTGCCCGTCGTGCATACAGTCCCCCAAGTGCGGAAACCTCAACGAACCCTTGTCCAAGGCGGGCGCGCAGCTGCTGCTGGAGCGGATGCTCGCGCCTGACGGCGCCGCTCTGATCGCCGCCGGGCGCTGTTAAGGGGGTATCGCGCAAGCCGCGAACCGTCACAATGGTCGGCTCCCGCCGCCCCGCCTCGACCCGCCCCGCTTCGACCCGACGCCTCGCCCGACACGCCATGTCCAACCCGCCCACGACCAGGATCAAGCTCACCGGCCTGAGCGCCTGCACGGTGCTGGCGGCGCTCGCGGCGCTGCTGGCGCTCGGCCTGCTCTCCCCCGGGTCGGCCCGGCCGCAGACGACGACGGGCGTGGAAGCCTTGCCGAGCACCTCCTCGATCGCCGAAGGCCCGGGCGGGCGCACCGCGCTGAGGATCTGGACCTTGCGCAGAGACCCCGCCGACCGCGGCACGGCGCTGGGCTGGCAGCGCGGCGGGTTCGCCGGCGCGAGCGTGAGCGTCCCCAACGTCGTGGCGCCCTACCCCTACAGCGGCCCGGCGGCGCAGGCCAACTACGAAGGCTCGCTCGCGTGGTACCGCACGACGCTGCGGGCTCCGGCCGCGGGCGTTTATGCACTGACGTTCGAGTCGGCCAACTTCACCGCCAAGGCGTGGATCGACGGGCACGCGATCGGCTCGCACTCAGGCTCCTACCTGCCGTTCGAACTGCGCCATGAGCTGAGCGCGGGCACGCACACGCTGGTCGTGCGCGCCGACTGGCGCGATCCGGGCGCGCAGGCGAAGATCGGCTACCACCGCACCTGGTTCAACTGGGGCGGTCTGGACGGCGAGGTCAACGTGCGCGCGATCGGCCCGAGCGAGCTGTCTGACCCGACCATCCAGACGACGCTCTCGCCCGGTTCCGTCGTCTGTGTTCGCGCTCCCTGCCCCAACATCCCCGCTGTCCAGACCGCCACCGTCAAGATCGGCGTGCAGGTGCGCAACAACGGCGCCGCCGGTCGCGTGATCGTGCCCGCGGGCTCGCTCGTGCACGGAGCCCAGACGATCCCGCTGAGCTTTTCCGAACAGCGCCTCGCCCACGGCCAGACGGCAACCGTCAGCACGAGCGTGACAGTCCCCGAACCGGCGCTGTGGTCGCCCGCGAGCCCGAGCCTGTACCAGCTGACGCTGGCGGTCGCCCACGAGTCAAGCTACTCCGCGCGCGTGGGCCTGCGCCAGCTCACCTGGCATGGCGGGCGCGTGTACCTGAACGGGCAGCGCCTGCAGCTGCACGGCGCGTCGATCCAGGAGGATGCGCTCGGGCACGGCGACGCGCTGACGCCGGGCGATGAGAGCACGATCGTGACCGAGCTGCGCGCGATCGGCGCAAACGCCGCGCGCACCCAGCACCCGCTGTATCCGTCGCTGCTGGAAAAGCTGGACGCAGCCGGGATCCTCGTGTGGCAGGGGATCGGCCCGGTCGAAGGGGCGGCGATGTGGTACTCGAACACGCCGGCGCTGCTCGCCGGCGCCGAGAGCCAGGCGCGCACGGCAGCGATCGCGGCCCAGCTGCATCCCTCGATAATCGCCTGGAACCTCGTCGACGAGGTCGCCGGGAACGGCCGCGACGGCGCGGAGGTCTCCTACGTGCAGTCATTGACCCGCTGGCTGCACGCCCACGACCCGGCGCGGATGGTCGCCGTGGACGTGTGGGGCGACCACCCGCCCCAGCAACCCGGCGCGCTGTACCGCGAAGTCGACGCGGTCGCCGAGACCGACTACTCGGGCTGGTATGACCACCCGCACAACTCGCCAGCGGCGGTGAGCGTGGAAATCTCCCGGCGCCTTGCAGCGATGCAGCGCACGTTCGCCGGCCGAGTGCTCACGATCAGCGAGTTCGGCGCCGAATCCAACACCCTGAACCCCGGCGGGAGCCCTGGCAGCTACGGCTTTCAGGCGTCCCTGCTGGCCCGCCACATCGGCATCTATGAGGCGAGCCCTCAGCTCAGCGGCATGTTCGTGTACCTGCTGCGCGACTACCCGCTGACCCCCACGTTCCAGGGCGGCTCGATCCACAGCGTGCTGCCCCACGTGCGCCTGATCGAGGGGCTCGACCAGAAGGGCCTGTTCACATACGCCGGCCAGCCCAAGCCGGCGGCGGGGACCGTCGCGCGGCTGTACCGGGCGCTGCCGGCGGGGTAGCCGGCGCCTGGCGGCGCTCGACCCGCGCTCGGCCCACCCCTCGATTCCCGCGCGCGATCCGGCGCAGGTCGATCCTCACACCCGATTCCCGCGCGCGATCCGGCGCAGGTCGATCGTCTGTCAGCGGGAGGTGGTCAGGCCCCCCGGCGGGCGGGCACCCCGATTTCTCACACCTTGTTCCCGCGCGCGATCCGGCGCAGGTCGATCGTCTCGTCATACACCTTCGGATCGACGCCCTCCTCCAGCGCGACCTCGCGCAGCGGACGTCCCGAGGCCGTGGCCTTCTTGACGATCACCGTCGCCTTGTCGTAGCCGATCGCGCCGTTCAGGGCCGTGGCGGCGGCGAGCGTCGCGCCCGCGCTGGCGTCCGTGCCCGCCTTGTTTACCTGGATGCCGTCCACGCACTTCTCCGCGAACGCGTGCGAGGCGCTCGTGAGCAGGTGCAGCGACTGCAGCAGGTTGCGGGCGATCAACGGTATCCGCACGTTCAGCTCGAACTGGCCCTGCATGCCGCCGATCGTGATCGCGGTGTCGTTGCCGATCACCTGCGCGGCCACCTGCAGCACGACCTCGGGGATCACGGGGTTGACCTTGCCCGGCATGATCGAGCTGCCCTTCTGCAGCTCCGGCAAGCGGATCTCGCCGATGCCCGCGCGCGGGCCGGAGCCCATCAGCGCGAGATCGCCGGCGATCTTCGTCAGCGAGACGGCGATCACCTTCAGCGCGCCGGAGAGCTCCACGAGCGCGTCGCGGTTGGCCTGCGCCTCGAACGGGTCGGCCGGCGGGGCGATCTGCTTCAGGCCCGACTCCCGCCTCAGCCGCGCGCGGACGCGCTCGGCGAACTTCACGTGGGTGTTCAGCCCCGTGCCCGTCGCGGTGCCCCCGAGCGGGATCTGCCCGACGTGCACGAGCGCCGCCCGCACCCGCTCTTGGCCGAGCGCCATCTGCGCGGCGTAGCCCGCAAACTCCTGGCCGAGCGTCACCGGCACCGCGTCCATCAGGTGGGTGCGCCCGGACTTGACCACGTTCTCGAAGCTCTTGCTCTTCTTCGCAAACGCCCGCTCCAGCTGGCGCAGCGCGGGCAGCAGCTCGTTCTGGGCGACATCCAGCGCGGCCAGGTGCACGGCCGAGGGGAACACGTCGTTGGAGGACTGGCCCATGTTGACGTGGTCGTTGGCGTGCACCTTCTCGCCCGCCAGATGCGCGATCACCTCGTTGGCGTTCATGTTCGTCGAGGTGCCCGAGCCGGTCTGAAACACGTCGATCGGGAACTGCGCGTCGTGCTTGCCCTGCGCGATCTCGCGCGCCGCCCGCTCGATCCTGCCCGCGCGGGCTTTGTCGAGCAGGCCCAGCTCGCCGTTGACCGCCGCGGACGCGCCCTTCACGCGCGCGAGCCAGCGGATCACGGACACGGGCACGGTCTCGCCCGAGATCGGGAAGTTCTCGACGGCCTTGGCGGTCTCCCCGCCCCATAGCTGCTGCTTATTGGCTGGCATCAGGTCTCCTTGTCGCGGTCCCCGCCAGAATACGGACAGCGCGCCGAGGGGGTCGAGCCGTGGACTATCCGCAGAACGCGACCAGCTCGCGCGCCAGGCCGACCGGGTCGTCGTAGGCCATCAGGAACCCCGTGCTCTGAAGCACCCGCAGCTGACCGTTCGGCAGCAGCCGCAGTGCCTCTTCGGCGGGTCCGAGGGGATTCAGCTGGTCTCGGTCGGCCCACAGCAGCAGCGCGGGCATGTCCAGGCGCGGGTACAGCTCCAGGAGGTCCGTGCGCGCCCCTTGGGGCCAGGCCCGCGCGCACTTCGCCCACGAGCGCGCCAGGGCGCTGTTGCCGGGCACGTCCGCGAACGCGTGCCTGAGCAGATCGCCCGCCGCCGGGTTGCCGCGCACCGACAGCCGCGACCCGCGCTCGGGGCTGAACACCGCGCGCGCGCCATATCCGGCGAGGCGGTCAAGGCCGGGGATCGCGCCCGCCATCGTCGCCGCGCGCCAGGCCGAGCGCGCCCGCGCGTGCTGCGGCTGGGCGTGCAGCCGGTTTGACATCAGCACCAGCCGGCGCGGGCGCACGCGCCCGGTGGCAATCGCCTGCAGGAGCACTTCCGCCCCGGCGCCGTGCCCGCCGATCAGCGGACGCGGCCCGAGCACGTCGGAGGCGAACCCGCCCAGCACGCCGGCGAACCAGTCCAGGGTGTAGGGGTGAGCCGGGCTGTCCTCGGAGTCGCCGTGCAGCGGCAGGTCGGGCAGGACGACGCGAAAGTGCGCCGCCAGCTGCCCCACCGAGGGCTCCCACTCCTTGTGCGAGAGCAGCGCCGAGTGGATCAGCGCCAGCGGCGGGCCGGCGCCGCGCTCGCGGTAGGCGACGCGTGTGCCGTCCGGATGGTGGTAGAGGCGCAGGCGCATGTCCGATGATCGTAGGCGTCGCACACACCGCTCCGCACTCGCGAGGACTCTCTGACAGCACGGCGTCCCGCTGATGCCGCCCGGTGCGTCACCGCGCGCGGTGACGTTCCTGCGCGTGCAACGCGCCTGGCGTACTGCATTCCCCGTTGCGGGGGTTGCCAGAACCGTGCGCAAAGCCGAGCATCTCTACACATGAGCTCGATCCGCACAAACGCCGCCGCCGCGATGCTGGGCGTCAGCCCAAACACGCTGCGCAGCTGGGAGCGGCGCTTCGGCTACCCGGCGCCCCAGCGCACCGAGGGCGGCCACCGCCAGTTCGAGCTGAGCGAGATTGAGACCCTGCGCCAGGCGTTCTCAGAAACGCACGACATCGCCTCGGCCGTGTCGATCGCCCGCGAGCGCGGCGAGGGGCCCTCCTCCCCCGCGCGGCTGCGCTCCGCGCTGGCGGCGTTCAGCGAGGACGCTGCCGACCGCCTGCTCGAGGAGAGCATGGCGGTGCGCTCGGTCGAGCGCACGGTCGACTCCGTGCTGCTGGGAGCGGTGGAGCTGCTGAGGGAGGGCGACGCCGAGCGGGCGTTCGCATGGCGCTACGCGACCGGCTGGCTGGCGGCCGCGACGCGCGTGGCCCCGCCGGCCTCGCGCGATGAGAGCGCGCTGATCTTCGACGCCTCGCGCCCCGGCGCGCTGGACGCGCTGTACGTGCAGGCGCTCGAGCTGTTCCTGCGCCGCGGCGGCCCGCGCGTCTTGACGCTCGGAGTGGAGCTCGACGCCGACCGCGTCGGCTCGGCGTTGCGCGCACTGCGACCGGGCGCGATCGTGCTCGCGGGCTCGGGCGCCCCGGCTGAAACGCTCGGGCGGCTCGTGTACGCCTCCCGCCAGGCCGAGCCCGGCGTGGACGTGTTCGACTACCGCTGCGCCCTGCCCGAGACGGGCGCCTCCACGGTCAAGCGCATCGGCCCCGGCCCGGCGGCGGCCGCCGAACAGCTGCGCGAGCGGCTCACCGGCGTGGTGCTGACGCACACGACGGCGGCCGTGTCCGTTTCCGTTTCCTGACGAGTCAGGACGAGAGAGACGGGGTTGCGGGGGCCGCAACCTAGAATGGGCCGCCCGATGCCGGCCGAGCCTTTCCAGAATCCGCTGATCCCCCCGCGCGAGGTCGATCCCAAGCAGGACCTGCCCGCGATGGAGCTGGCTGTGCTCGAGCGCTGGCGCGAGCGCGATGTCTTTGCCGAGTCGCTGCGCCTGCGCGCGGGCGCTGAGCGGTGGGTCTTCTACGAGGGCCCGCCGACGGCCAATGGCCCGCCGGGGTCCCATCATGTGCTGTCGCGCGTGTTCAAGGACGTCTACCCGCGCTACCAGACGATGCGCGGCCGGTTGGTCGAGCGCAAGGGCGGCTGGGACTGCCACGGGCTGCCGGTGGAGATCGCGGTCGAAGAGGCGCTGGGCATATGCCACAAGTCCGAGATCGAGGAGTACGGGATCGGGCGGTTCAACGCGAAGTGCCGCGAGTCGGTGTTCGCGTACCTTGAGGAGTGGAACCGGCTGACCGAGCGGATCGGGTTCTGGCTGGATCTGGAGAACCCGTACCGCACGCTGGACGAGACCTACATCGAGTCGGTATGGTGGGCACTGGCGGAGATTCATCGACGGGGGCTCTTGTATGAGGGGCACAAGGTCGTGCCCTACTGCCCGCGCTGTGAGACGACGCTGTCCTCGCACGAGGTCGCGCTCGGGTATCAGGACGTGGTCGATCGGTCGGTGTACGTGCGCCTACCGGTCGTGGGCGACCAAGGTGGCACGCGAGCGGGCGATGCGCTGCTGATCTGGACGACGACGCCATGGACGCTGCCGGGCAACGTCGCGGTCGCGGTCGCGCCGGAGGTCGAGTACGTACGCGCGCGGCATGACGGGCAGACGCTGATCCTCGCCGGCGCGCTGGTCGAGCGGGTGCTCGGCGAGGGAGTGGAGATCCTGGACCGGTTCCCCGGCGCCCAGCTTGTCGGCCGGCACTACCTCGGCCCGATCTTCAACACCGGCCAATCGGGGGGCTTTCCGATCGTCGCGGGGGACTTTGTCACGACCGAGGACGGCACCGGGCTCGTGCACCTCGCGCCGGCGTTCGGCGAGGACGACTACCGCGTGGCGGCGGCAGCTCCCGAGGTGCCATTCGATCTGGACGATCCCCACTCGCTCTTCAACCCGGTGCGTCCGGACGGCACATTCGACCGGCGCGTGCGCAGCCACGACGGCCGCGAGTACGACGGGCGCGTCGTCAAGGACCCAGGCGTCACGAACGACCTGATCGACGACCTGGACAAACACGGGTTGCTGTTCAAGGAGGAGCCATACGAGCACTCCTACCCCCACTGCTGGCGGTGCGGCACCCCGTTGATCTACTACGCCAAGACCTCCTGGTACATCCGCACGACGGCGGTCCGCGACGAGCTGCTGGCGGCCAACGAGACGGTCAGCTGGCACCCGCCGCGTGTCAAGCACGGCCGGTTCGGCGACTGGCTGCGGGGCAACGTCGACTGGGCGCTCTCGCGCGAGCGCTACTGGGGCACTCCGCTGCCCGTGTGGCGCTGCCCGCACGGTCACATTCACGTCGTCGGGTCGTTTACGGAGCTCAAGTCCCTCTCCAAGAAAAATCTCGACGACCACCACCGCCCATACGTAGACGAGGTCGCCTTCCCGTGCCCCGGGTGCGAGCAGCCGATGACGCGTGTGCCGGAGGTGATCGACGTGTGGTTCGACTCCGGCGCGATGCCCTTCGCCCAGCACCACCACCCGTTCGAGCACGCGCGCGAGCTCGAACAGGGCTATCCGGCGGACTTCATCTGCGAGGCGCAGGATCAGACGCGCGGCTGGTTCTACTCGCTGCTGGCGATCGCCACGCTGCTGGGGCGGGAGTCCCCGTACCGCAATGTGGTCTGCCTGGGCTTGATCCTCGACGCAGACGGGCAGAAGATGTCCAAGTCGCGGGGCAACACGGTCGAGCCGTGGCAGGTGCTCGACTCCCACGGGGCGGACGCGTTCCGTTGGTACTTCTTCACGTCCAGGCAGCCGTGGGACGGGTACCGGTTCTCAGAGGAGGCGATCGCCGAGGGCGTGCGGCTGTTCCTGAAGCAGCTGTGGTCGACGTACTACTTCTACGTCCTCTACGCGCGCGCGGGCGCAGGCGCGCTTTCACGGTCTTTTGCGAACGACAACTCCGAGGCCGGCGACTCCCCCACGGACGGCGAGAGCGAGCCCGGCGGCGCTCCGGCGCCCGCGCACGCGTCCGGGCCCGACGCAGATCTGGACCGCTGGGCGCTGTCACGGACGGCCGCGACGGCCGAGCTGGTGGCCGAGCGCCTGGACGCCTACGACGTGACGAGCGCCGGGCGGGCGATCGCAGAGCTCGTGGACGAGCTGTCCAACTGGTACGTGCGCCGCTCGCGGCGGCGGTTCTGGGACGGGGAGCCACGAGCGTTCGCCACGCTGCGCGAGTGCCTCTTGACGATCGCCAAGCTGCTGGCGCCGCTGTGCCCGTTCGTGGCCGATGAGATCTACGACAACCTCGACGGAACGCTGGCGAGCGTGCACCTGTGCGACTTCCCCTCAGGCGTTGCGCTGCCCGCGCAAGACTCCGAGCTGGAGGAGGCGATGGCGCTCGCCCGCGAAACGGTCAGGCTGGGATTGGGCGCGCGAGGCAAGGCCAAGCTGAAGGTGCGCCAGCCCCTGCGCGAGGCGGCCGTGGTCGCCGACGGGCGCGAGCGCGCGGCGATCGAGCGGCTGGCGGAGGTCGTGCGCGAGGAGCTGAACGTCCGCCGGGTCAGGCTCGTGGCGGCGGCCGAGGAGCTCAGCGAGTACGAGGTCAAGGCCAACTACCGCACCCTGGGGCCGCTGTTCGGCAAGGACATGCCGCTGGCGGCGCAGGCGATCGCGGCGCTGGACCCGGCCCGGGTGGCCCAGGCTGTGCGCGAGGCCGAAACGGGCGGGCAGGACGGCGCCGGGGCAGGACTCGGGATCGGGATCGCGGTCGGCGAGCGTGAGCACACGCTCTCAGCGCAGGACGTGATCCTGACGATGCGCGCGCCGGAGGGCTACTCGGTCGAGCGCGAGGGATCCCACGCGGTCGCGCTGGACCTCACGCTGGACGACGACCTGCGCGGCGAGGGCCGCGCGCGAGAGATCGTGCACGCCGTCCAGAACGCCCGCAAGACCGCGGGGCTACAGGTGGAGGACCGGATCGAGCTGTGGCTGTCCGGCGCCCCGGCCCTGATCGAGGCGGCCGAGGCCCATCGCGAACACCTCGCGGGCGAAACGCTGGCCGTCGGGTTGAGCCTGGACGGAGATGGCGCGTCCCCCGAGCCGGACGGCGCCGCAGGGCACGGCTACCGCGAGCAGGCCCAGGTCGACGGCCTGCCGCTGTCGATCGCGCTGCGCCGGGCGCGCAACCCCGCCTGAGTCGGCGCGCGCGGTCCCGCGATCCAGCGCTCAGGCGGCGGTGAGAGCCGGCTCGAGCTCCGCCTCCAGCTTCTTCTTGGGATAGGCGCCGACGACGGTCTTGGCCGGGGAGCCGTTCTTGAACAGGATCATCGTGGGGATTGAAAGCACCTGGTAGCGCGCGGCGGTCTGCTGGTTCTCGTCGACGTTGAGCTTGACGATGCGCAGGTCGTCGGGGCGCTCTGAGGCGATCTCCTCCAGCACGGGCGCAACGACGCGGCAGGGGCCGCACCACGGCGCCCAGAAGTCGACGAGCACGGGGGTCTGCGACTCGATGACCTCGGCCTGGAAGTTGGTGTCTGTGACTTCGGTCAGGGTGCCTGCCATGGTGGTCTCCTTGGTGATCGCGGGCTGATGCGGGGAAGGTCTCCCTCATCACTATACAAAGTGAAGCAAGGGTTGCCGGCGAGCTCGGCGCGGCGGGTAGGAGAAGCTCACCGCACCGTCACGGTCCAGCCTTCGACCGCGCGCACGACCGGCGGGTGGATGCCGGTCAGGCCGGTGAACAGATGCGGGGAGACGTAGACCTCGATCAGGGACGCAACGACGAGGATCGGCACGGCGATGGCGACCGTGACGAAGGTCGCGGCGAGCAGCTGCTCCCACTCGCCGCGGCGGCTGGCGATGATCCAGGCGGCGAGAGGCAGGAACAGGGCGATCAGCTCTCCAATCGCGTGCGGGAGCACCCCGAGCAGGAGCAGCGCCGGGGAGGCTCCCAGGAAGTGGGCGACGCCGGCGAGGGTGTGGCCGAGCGTATAGGCCTGGATCGACAGCGAGAAGGCGGTCGCGCAGACGACGAACACGATCGCGATGCGCCCGCCGTGCTCGTGGACCCAGCGCGAGAGGCCGCTGCGGGAGGAGGCCTGCAGGGGCAGAGAGCTGCCGGCGATGAAGCCCGCGATGCAGGCCATCGCGTGCAGGGTGAGCACGAGCAGGTTGTGGCCGAGCACGTTCAGCACGTCGGCGCCGTCGCCTACGGCAAAGGGCGGTCCGAGGGTGACGATCTGGACATAGCCGACGGACAGGACGGAGACGACGAGCACGGCGACGAGCAGCCCGAAGGCCGCCAGCGCGGAGCCGGCGAACCAGCGACCAAGGACGGCGCCGGGATGACGCTGCCATGCGCGCAGGGTCGTGCGGGTGTAACGCACTCCGTGCGCGAATGCGTAGGCCGAGGCGTCCATCGCCTGTTCATCGGCCCGCGAGCCGGGCGACCTGAGCCGGAGGTATGTCAGGCCGTTCGCGTGTGCTCGTCCCGCGCGGACTCCGCCCCCGCGACCTGGCGGGGGGGCGGCGGCTGGCGGCCGGCCCGCAGCAGCGGCACTAGCCACATCGCCTCGGCGGCGATGCGCCAGGACATCTTGCTCTGACCCCGCTCGCGGTCTTTGAAGACGATCGGGACCTCCACCACGCGAAAGCTCGCTCGGACGGCGCGGTAGGTCAGCTCGACCTGGAAGGCGTAGCCCTGTGAGCGCACCGAGTCGAAGTGGATCGCCTCGAGGACCTCGCGGCGAAAGCACTTGAACCCACCGGTCAGATCGCGCACGTCAAGGCCCAGCACCAGGCGCGCGTAGGTGGAGCCGCCCTCGGAGATCAGGCGGCGCAGCAGCCCCCAGTCGGCTACGCCCCCGCCAGGGACGTAGCGCGAGCCGAGCGCGAGGTCGGCGCCGGAGCGCACGGCCGCCAGCAGGCGCGCGAGGTCGGCGGGGTCGTGGGAGAAGTCTGAGTCCATCTCGAACACGTACGCGGCGCCGTGATCGAGCGCGTGGCGAAAGCCGGCGAGGTAGGCGGGGCCGATGCCGTTCTTCTCGGTGCGGTGCAGCACCCGCACCCAGTCGTGCTCGGCCGCGAGGCAGTCGGCGATCTCGCCGGTGCCGTCGGGGGAGCCGTCGTCGACGACGAGGACGCGATACCCCTCGGGCGAGGCCCCGGCCAGGACCTCGCCCGCCGCGGCGATGATCGCCTCTATGTTCTCAGCCTCGTTGTAGGTCGGCAGGATCAGCCAGGGGACGGCTGGCGCGTCAATGGCCTGGGTGGCCTGGGCCTCGGATGTGGAGTCAGGCGCGGGCTCGTACGCGGGGGCTGGCGTAGGGTCGTCGGACATGCGTCGGCGTACCCTAGAGCAGTGGACCTGCGCAACGGCGCGATCGCGGACGCGCTCGAAGAACTGGGGGATCTGTACGAGCTCGACGGGGCGATCGTGCATCGCGTTCTGGCCTACCGGACGGCCGCCAGGACGGTGCGCGAAGCGCCGATGTCGGTGGCGGCGCTGGCGCGTGAAGGCCGCGCGATCGAGCTGCCGGGGATCGGCGCCACGCTGCAGGAGAAGATCCAGGCGCTGGAGCAGACAGGGACAATCCCGGCGGCGCAAAAGCTGAGGGCCAAGTTCCCGCCGGGACTGGTCGAGATCACACGACTGCCGGGCATCGGCGCCAAGCGCGCGCGGCTGCTGCACACAGAGCTTGGAATCGACTCCCCGCAGGCGCTGCGCGAGGCGGCGCTGGCGCAACGGGTGCGCGAGGTGAAGGGGCTGGGGCCGAAGTTCGAGGCCGGCGTGCTGGAGGCGCTGGAGCGGGCGCAGACCCACCCGGACGAGCGGGGTCAGCGCAGGCTGCTGCTGCCGCAGGCGCTGCAGCTGGGACAGGCGCTGGCGCGGGGTCTGGATGAAGCCAAGGCGGGCGCGGGCGCGACCGTGATGGTGGCAGGGTCGGCACGCAGGATGGCCGACAGCGTCAAGGACATCGACCTGATCGCGGTCACGACGCGACCGGTCGCGCTGGCGAGTAGCCTCGGCGAGCTGGAGGAGATCGAGAGCGTCGCCTCGGTGAGCGCGGCCGGCGCGCGGGCACGCACGCACTCGGGGGTGGGTGTCGATCTGAGAATCGGCAGGCCCAAGCAGCTGGGCAACCTGCTGCAGCATTTCACCGGCTCGGGCAGGCACAACGCCGCGCTGCGCGAGCTGGCGGTGCGGCGGGGGCTGCACGTGTCCGAGCACGGCGTGCTCGATGATGCGCACGGACGCACACAGACGTGCGAGACCGAGCGGGAGGTGTATGAGCTGCTCGGCCTCGCCTACATCGAGCCGGAGCTGCGCGAGGACCGCGGCGAGCTGCAGGCAGCAGCGGCGGCGACAGGCGGGGATGGCCTGCCGAAGCTGATCGAGCAGAGGGACATCCGGGGCGAGTTGCACTGCCACACGGTCGCCTCCGACGGGAAGAGCACGATCGCGGAGATGGCGGGCGCGGCGCGGGAGCTGGGGTATGAGTACGTGGCGATCACCGACCACTCGGCGACGCACGGGTTCGGCAACGACGTCTCGCCCGACGAGCTGCGACGGCAGATCGAGCGGGTGCGGAGGGTGGACGCGGTACTGGACGGGATACGGGTGCTGGCCGGGAGCGAGGTGAACATCCTGCGGGACGGCTCGCTCGACTACGAGGACTCCCTGCTGGCGGAGCTCGACTGGGTGGTGGCCAGCGCGCACACGGCGTTTGGGATGGGCGAACAGGCGATGACCGAGCGGATGGTGAGGGCGATCGAGCATCCTCTGGTGGACGCGATCGGGCATCCGACGGGCAGGCTGATCGAGCGGCGCGAGTCCTACGCGATCGACCTCCCGGCCATGTTCGAGGCGGCGGCGCGCACGGGGACGCTGCTGGAGATCAACGCCAACCCGGACAGGCGCGACCTCTCAGACGTGCACGCGCGGAGTGCGGTTCGCGCGTGCGTGACGATCGTGATCGACTCAGACGCGCACCGCATGCACACCCTTGCGAACATGCGCTGGGGCATCGCGACCGCCCGGCGGGCGTGGCTGACGAAGGGGGACGTGGCGAACACGCGGCCGTGGGAGGAGCTTGAGAGAGCGCGCAAACGCAACCGGTCAGGATGACGACAGCAGGAGAGGAAGCAGTTCCTCGCGCACGATGCGGTCGCCCGCCGCTCGGCTGAACATCGCAAGCGCGGACGCGGCACGGCCCGCGTAGCTGGACACGACGGGATCGTCGAGCGCGGTGCGCAACGCGGCGCCGAGATCCTCGCCGACCAGGCGCCCGTCCAGCGAGCGGGCGATTCCCAGCGCGGCGTACGGCCCGGGCGCGGGCGTCGTGACGAGCAGGCAGCCGTCGGCGAGCGCCTCGAGCTGGGCGAGGCCGTAATCCTCGCGGCAAGGGGCGCAGACGAAGACGCGCGCGCGGCGCAACAGCGCGCGGTACTCGCCCGGCGGCAGCAGACCGGTCACATGAACGCCCTCGGCAGGCAGCGAGATGCCGGCACGGGCGAGCTCGGACGACGAAGCGCCCGCGACAAACAGATCCTCGCCGGGGCGGCGAACGCGCAGCCACGCGGACAGAACGCGGTGCAGGCCCTTCTTCGCGGGGTTCGCGGCGTAGGCGATCGCCGCGATGTCGCGGACGGCGGACGGCGGACCGGAGGGCTCGACCGGGACGGGTAGCACGAGCGCTCGGCCCGCCTCCCGCGCAGCGGCAGGCGCCTCCCGCAGTCCACCGGCGCTCCAGGGCAACAGCAGCGGCGCCTGGGCGAGACGGCGCCGCTCGGCCGGGCGCTGCCAGAGGCCGTGGCGCCCCGGGCGGTTGCCGGCGGAGGGCGCGTCGAAGCGGATCGCCCCCGGACGGGGCCAGAGCAAAGAGGAGGTCGTCGAGGAGTAGACGATCGCGCGCGGACCATGCGCGGCCAGCCCGGTCACAGCGGCGCGGCGTGCGGCCAGCGCCCACGAGAGATCGGTGAGGGCGAGCGTGCGCAGCGGGCGCGGCGGCGCGGCGCCAACAAGCGCGACAGAGGCGCCGGCGCGGCGCAACGAGCCGGCGAGCTCGGCGTCGGCGATGCGCAGCCCGGAGGTGGAGCCGAGCGAGACGATCAGGATGTCCACAGGACCGGCGCCCGCGGAGTCCATCAGGTGACGGCGCCGTCGGTGGGCTCGGGGCGCAGGGCTTTGAACCCGGGCGTGCGCTGCAGGACGATCGGCTGGATCGGCGAGGTGTGCATGACATGGAAGCAGACGCCGTCGCGCTCCTCGATGGCGGCGACCGCGGCATGTTGGCGGCGCCAGGCGAGCGCCCAGATGATCGCGAAGCCGACGGCGATGCCGGGTATCTGAGGGGCGAGGAAGGCCAGACCGCCGGCGAGCAGCGTGAAGACGAGCAGCGGCCAGAGGCGATTGAGCAGGATCGTGCCGGGGCGATGCTCGGGCAGGACGGTGCTGGCCCGCGCGCCGGCGAGCAGGCGTGCGATCGGCGGATTGGTCTCCGCGCGGCGGCCGAGGCGCAGCCCGATCAGGGCGGCGAGCATCCACCAGCCCAGCGCCGCCGCGATCAGCCGCTCCTGGGAGCCGGTGCTCGCCTGCGAGCCCGAGATCGCGAGCACGGTGATGGCGGCGAGCGCAGTCGCGGCGCCGGCACTGAGCAGGACGGTGGTCTTGAGGAGCTCGACGAAGCGCACGGCGCTACAGAAGCGCCTCGAGCAGGCCCCGCACCCCGGACGCGCCGTCGATCAGCAGATCGGCCTCGGAGGCGAGCTCGGGGGGCGTTTCGTCGGAGTCGACGGCGACGCAGACCGCATGAGCGAGCTCGCTCGCTCCCACGAGCGCGCGCAGGCCCCGAAACGCGTCGAGATCGGTCGCGTCGTCGCCAACGTAGACCGCGGCCGAAACGGGCTGATCGCGCAGGAGCGCGGCGATGCCGAGGCCCTTGTGCAGCTCGACCGGCGGGCGCACCTCCAGCACCTTGCGCCCCCAGTGCACGGCGAGCCCCTGCTCGGCGGCTTCGCGGGCGATGTCCGCGGCCGCGCGGGCGGCCGCCTGCTCGTCGGGGGCGCCGCGCCAGTGGAAGGCGGCGATCGTGTCCTTGTCCTCGCTGCGGACGCGCAGACGCTGGCGTGCGGGCGTGTATGCGGCAGCTGCGAACGCGCGCACGCGCGGAGCCCAGGCGGCGAGCTCGGGGTCGAGCTCGGGACGGGTGGCGCCGGGGTGCAAGAGCTCGCCGCCGTGGTTGCCGATGTAGGCGATCGTCCCGATCGCGACGATCTGGCGAGCGGTGCTGGCGCGACGGCCGCTGACGCAGCCGACGATGCGGTAGCGCTTGGCGATCTCGATCAGCAGCGAACGCGTGGCCTCCGGGACGTGCGCGTCGTCTGCGTGGCGCACGATCGGCGCGAGCGTGCCGTCGATGTCGAGCAGGACCGCAGCGTGGGGCGGGTCTGAACGAAGCGGCTCGAGCGCCGTGGCGAGCGTCGCGGCGGATGACACGACACTAGTATGGCGGTCGCCGTGGCCGAATCGCTCCACGCCTCAGAATCGGGGCGCCCGACGCGTACACGCGCGCGCGCAATCGCGCAACCGCCTGCCGCCACCGGCTCGGCGGCCGGCGAGCGGGACAGGTAGCGCATGGCCGCTGCAAGGGGGTCTCAGCGAACGCTGAAGCTGATGGCGATCGGCACCGCCGCGGGCCTGTTCAGCGGATTGTTCGGGGTCGGCGGAGGGACCGTGATCGTGCCGCTGCTCGTGCTGTGGCTGGGCTACGGCGAGCGCGAGGCGACGGGGACCTCGCTGGCCGCGATCGTGTTCATCGCCGGGTTCGCCGCCGCGGTGCAGGGCGCCTACGGCAACGTCCATGTGATCGACGGCCTGCTCATCGGGTTGCCCGCGGTGGGCGGCGTGCTGGTGGGCACATGGCTGCAACAGCGCATGCAGGCACGGGTCATCTCACTGCTGTTCGCGGCGGTGCTGGTCGCCTCCGCGGTCGAGCTGGTGTTGCAATGACCTGGACTCGCGCCATCACGACCGGCGTGAGCGCTGGTGCGCGCGCCGGTGCGAGCGGGCAAGCATCGCAAGATGGGCGCGGGGAGCTGGCGCGATGATCTGGCTGATCCTGATCGGCCTGGCCGCCGGCGTGCTCGGAGGGCTGCTGGGCGTGGGCGGGGGCGTGCTGTTCGTGCCGGGGCTGGTGATCGTGATCGGTCTGACCCAGCACGAGGCGGAGGCGACCTCGCTGCTGGCAATCGTGCCCGTGGCGGTGGTGGGCGCGCTGAGCCAGGACCGCTATGGCAACGTGTGCCGCAGCGACGCGACGCTGATCGGCGTGCTGTCGATCGCGGGGGTCGCGGGCGGAGTCGTCCTGGCGAACGCGCTGTCGGGCACGGCGCTGCGCGACGCATTCGCCGTGCTGATCCTGCTGATCGCCGTGCAACTGGTGCGCAAGGCGCTAGACTGAGAGCAGCGATGGGACTCGACAATCCACTGCACATCGCATTGCTGGTTGTGATTCTGCTGCTCGTGTTCGGAGCCAGGCGCCTGCCGGAAATCGGCCGCTCGCTCGGCAGCGGGATGCGCGAATTCAAGACGTCGGTGACCGGTGAGATGAACCAGTCCCAGCCCACCCTCACCGCCGGAGCTCCTCAGCAGCAGCCGGCGCCGGCTCAGGCTCCAGCCGCACAGGTCCCGGCGCCACAGGCCCAACCCGTCGCACCGCCACCGCCACCACAACAGGTGGCACAGGTCCCAGCGCCAGAGCCCGTCGCAACGCCGGCGGCGCCGCCGGATCAGACGCCCGCCGCCTGAGCAGCCGCCCGCCCAGCGGCTACCCCGCCGCTGCCGGCGCGCCAGGAACGGACTCGACTGAAAGCACCGCCGGGCGCGCCTCGGCCAGCAGTTGGGCGCCGCAGTGCCAGCAGTAGGCGGCGCCGCGGCTGTGAACGGCGCCGCAGGAGCGGCACTGGCCGTGCACGCCGTCCTGCGCATTGGCGAGCAGCCGCTGGACCTCGCCGAGCTGGGCGTCGGCCTCCTGCAGCTCGGCGGCGCGGCGGGCGAGCACGTCGAGGCGGTAATGGTCGCGGACAGCCATTTCGTAGGTGAGCCCGCCGAGATCCCAGGTTAGCGCGGCGACGTGCTGGGCCAGCTCGTAGCGGCGGCGGCGCAGCTCAGCCATCGATCCGGATGGGACCACGAGTCCATCGGCGGGGGTCAGCGAGAGCACGCTCATCATCCACCCGTTTCGATCGGCTGGGCGCCGAGCTTGTTGATTTCTTCCTCGTGCTTCTGGCCGTGCGTGGATTCGAGTTTCTTGAGTTTGGTCGAGCTCGGCTTGACCGCTTTGGGAGTCGGCGCATTTTCGATCGCCTTGGCTTCCTGCGCTTCATGCGCTTCGGTCTTGGCGGCGGCTTTGCTCGATGCCGCGGCGCTCGCGGCGGATTGCTGCGGGCTGGCGGCGGCCGCGGTCGTGCTCGCCACGGACGGGCCCGCCGCGGACGCGAGCGGCGTGGCAGCGGCGCTGGGAAGACCCTCGACTCGTAGCACCTGCTGGCTGGGGGCTTTGCTCTGCGTCACCCAGTGGCCGACGAGCAGGCCGGCGACGATCGCCAGCAGCAGCACCGACAGCAGCCCGAACAGGCCCGAGTAGCGGCGCAGCCACGCGTAGGGCCCGGAGGCGGGCTCGATCACCTGAGCGTATCCGGGCGGGAGGGCACCGACCGGACCCCCCACCGCCGCAGCACCATAGGGCTGGGACTCGGCCTGGAGCACGTCCAGGAACGCGAGCCGCACGGGTGACGCCGGCTGTCCGCAGGCCAGGCAGTAGCGCTGGTCGGGCGCGAGCGGCGCGGAGCAGTTCGCGCAGCTCTGGGCGGCCTCGGGCTGCTCGGAGGGGACTGGCGCCAGGCTCACGGCAATCGCATCCTTCCCCGGTGGGTCACGCCGAAGGGGGCCGGGCTCATCCGAACGCGCCTCGCACGTAGTCGCGCGTGCGCGCCGCGCGCGGCTGGCTAAACACGTCGGCGGTCGTCCCGTACTCGACGAGATCGCCGAGGTACATGAACGCGACCTTGTCGGCGACCCGGCGCGCCTGGGCGAGGTTGTGGGTGACGATCACGACGGCCAGATCGCGGCGCAGCTCGCCGATCAGCTCCTCGATCACACCCGTGGAGATCGGGTCTAGGGCGCTGCACGGCTCGTCCATCAAGAGCACCTCCGGGCGGGGGGCGATCGCGCGGGCGATGCACAGCCGCTGCTGCTGGCCGCCGGACAGGCGCAGCGCGGGGCGGTCGAGATCGTCGCGGACCTCCTCGTAGAGCCCGGCCCGGCGCAGCGCGTCGATCACCAGAGGCTCGATCTCGCGCCGGCGCGGGCGCTTGCGCGACTGCTCGCGCAGGGCGAAGGCGACGTTGTCGAAGATCGACATCGGGAAGGGATTGGGCTGCTGGAAGACCATCGCCACACGCGCGCGCAGAGTGGTGTCCGGGAGCTGGTGGATGTCATCGCCGTCGAGCAGCACCTCCCCGGCGCGGGCAGCTGAAGGGGTCAGCTCGGTCAGGCGGTTGAGAGTGCGCAGCAGCGTCGTCTTGCCACATCCGGAGGGGCCGATCAGCGCCAGCACCTCTCCCTGGTGGATCGACATCGTCACCGACTTGACCGCCGGTACGCCGCCGTAGTCGATGCTGATCTCGCGCAGGCTCAGCCGCTCGGGACCGGTCGCGGAGGGCAGAGGCTCGCGCAGCGGGTTGCGCTCGCGCACTCCGGGCGCGACCGGGACGGGCGGTCGGTCGAGCACGATCGTGCGCACCGGCGGCACGCTGTGCTCATATTCTCCATCAAATTTGTCGGCCACAAAATGCATCAGACCGATGAGGTTAGCGAACCGCTACCGATCTTGTCAACGAGCAGGTTCAGGGCGAGCACGAACAGGAGCAGCACGAACGCCGCCGCGTACGCCTTCTGCGGCGCGGCGCCTTCGCCGGCGGGCGAGTTGTCGTAGACGTAGCTGGTCAGCGTCGAGCCGGTCCCCCGCAGCAGGTTGATCGCGGGCACGGACCCCTGCGTTTCGATGTGCAGGGTCTTGCCCAGCAGCAGCACCACGATCGCCGTGTCGCCGATGATACGGCTGACGCCGAGCGTCACGCCGGTGGCGATGTTCGAGCGCACGCTCGGCAACAGCACCCGGCGGATCGTCGCGATCCGCGTCTTGCCCAGCGCGAACGCCGCCTCGCGCATGTGCGTGGGAACCGCTCTCAGCCCGTCGCGGGTGGCGACGAACAGCGGCGGCAGCGCGATCAGCGACATCATCGCCCCGGCGGCGATGAACGAGCGACCGTAGACGCCTCCTCCTTCCGCTCGAAACGACAGCGGCGCGAGTATGCCGAGCTGGAAGATCGCCACGCCGAACAGCGCAAGCACGATGTCGGGGGTGCCGGCGACGATCTCAATGCTCGACTCGACGATGCGCGCCAGCCAGCTCGGACGCCCATACTCGGCAATCCAAATGGCGCTGGCGACAGCCAGCGGGAATGCGAGCGCGATGCCGATCGCGGTCAGCAGCAGGGTGCCGATCAGGGGATCGAGAATGCCGCCGGTGTGGCTCTGGGACGTGCTGATCGCGGGGCGCGCGAACAGCAGGCCGGGACGCAGGTACTCGATCCCGCGATAGCCCATGTACAGGACGATCGCCGCGGCGATCAGGCACAGCCCGAGGCCCGCGGCCCACGCGCACAGCAACACGAGGCGATCGCCCCAGCGCCACGTCCACGGCGAGGACCGCCGCCCGCGACCGGAGCTCAGACGCGGGCGTGTATCCAGATCGGGGGCATAGACACTCACTACGCTCGCACCTGGTACTTGCGCAGCGGCAGCTTGATCAGGTAGCCCGCGATCGACAGCACGAATGCGGAGAACAGCAGCAGCGCGGCAAACGCATACAGCGTCGCGCTCAGAGCCGGGGCGCCGATGCCTTCGTTGAAGTCGATGATCGCCGACGCCAGGGTGCGAAACGGCTCAAACAGGAAGATCGGCACCCCATGAGACAGGCTCGGCGTGAAGAAGCTCCCGCCCGAGGCCATCGAGATCATCACCGCCTCACCGAGAGCGCGCGCGGTCGCAAGCACGGCCGCGGCGACGATCGCCGGTCGGATCGCGCGCAAGGTGACCGCCAGCACCGCGCGCAGGGGGTTCAGGCCGAGTGCGACCGCCCCCTCACGCCAGGATCTCGGCGTGGACAGGAGAGCCTCGCAGATCAAGGCGATCATGATCGGCGTGATCATCACGGTCAGGATCACGACGACGACCCCCAGGCCGGCGCCGGTGAGCTCGACGGTGCTCTGCACCGAGGCCTTCTGCGAGGCGGTGATCAGGTGATTGCCGACGAACGGCACGAACACGAGCACGCCGATCAGGCCGTAGATGACGGACGGCACCGACGCCAGCAGCCGGATCACGGGGATCGCGACCCTGCGCAACCGCGCGGGAGCCAGCTCGACGATGAAGATCGAGGAGAGCACCGCGATCGCCACGCCGAGCACGACAGCGAAGCCGGTGCTCAAGAGCGTCCCGTAGACCAGCGGCCAGGCACGCAGGTGAAACGCTGCGGCGGGCGGGTTCACGCTCGTGGCCTGCATGTTCGCGAGCTGCGTCTGCAGGCTCCCGCCCGAACCCAGCCAGGACAGGCCGTTGTGCGCGAAGATCGGCCAGGCGCGGACCCCGACGAACGCGATCATGCCCAGCACCACCACGCCCACGAGCAACGACACCGCGCCGAGCGTACGCTCGGCGCGGTGATCGGGCCACGGCTTTCTCAGCCACTTCATGGGCGGGGGATGGGCAGTTGTCTCATGGCCCGGGGTTACGCGGTTGTCTCGGTAGGCCACAGTTGCGCAGCTTTCTCAGCACAACCGGCTCAGCCGGTGATCGGCACCCACTGGCTTTCGATGATCTTGTGGGCCGCCGCCGATTTCGTGATCCAGCTGATGAACGACGCGACGAAGCTCTGCGCGGGACCGCGCGTCACCTCGTAGAACCGCGCGATACCGGCATAGGACCCGGAGGCCACGGTCGACCTGTTGCAGGCCACACCGTTGTAGCTGACCGAGTTCAGCGAGCCCAGGGCCGCCTGGTAGTTGGACAGGAATCCGATCGAGCTCGGGTCGCTTTCGACGGCCTGGCGCAGCAGCCCCTCAGAGGACTGTTCGGAGGCCAGCGAGGAGACTTTCTTGCCTTCCAGGAGCAGCGTCTGGAAGCTCGTCAGCACGCCGGCGACCGAGGTGCGGCTGATCAGGTCGATCGTGCCGGACGCGCTCGCGCCGGGAACCTGGCTCCAGTTGCGGGTCTTGCCGGTGAAGATCGACACCAGCTGCGAGGGTGTGAGGCTGCCGAGCGTGTTCGATTTGTTCGTGACCACGCAGATCCCGTACTTGGCGATCGGGTAGAAGACGAGGCCCTTCGGGTCGGTGGGCAGCGGATCGCGCGAGACGTCGCCGATCGACACGCGGCTTGAGGCCACGTCGTTGATGCCGATCTGCGCCCCGCCCTGGGCAATCTTGAACTTGACTGTGCCTCGTTTGAGCTTTACGTACTTCTGGGCGAGCAGCGACACGAGCGGATACGACGCGGTGGCGCCGCTGATCGAGATCGTCGGGGCCGCCAGCGCGATCGTGGGCGCCGCGGCGGCCCCGAGCACCCCCACCGCCGCAACGGCGATGGCCAGGCGTAGTCGTAGACGGCGATGCTGGTTCATGGACAGGGGCTCCGTTTCGAATGGTTTGCAGTGCGTCGGCAAAGAACGTACCATATTCCTCAGTACTCTGATCAAGATAAGCTAATTTATAGAGAAGACGCGCCAGACGCGCCGGTTCTCGATCGACCCGACCAGATGCCACCCACACCCGACACCCCCACATCTCCCAGCGGCGGTGACTCTTCGCCGGCGGCCACCTCGCCCGCCCCAAACCGGGCGCCAGCTCACGGCACGCCACCGCTCGCCCCGGTGCAGGCTCACGGCGCGCCGCGCCTGCCCTCGCTGCGCGTCACCGCGGCGCTGGCGGCGGGAATGCTCGCCATCGGCGTGGCGGTGGGCGCGGCGATCGGCCCCACGCCGGAAACCTCGCTGGCGGGCGAGCAGATCCCGCTGCTGCTGCCGTCGATCGCCGCCCTGGCCGTCGCGGGCGCCGACCACTCGAGTCCGCAGAGCGGTGCGCAGAGCGTAAAGCCGCCGCCGGTCACCCCCCAGTCCACGCCGGCCGCCGCGCCCGCAAGCACCGGCGCCAACGGATTCGATCCCGCCCGCCCCGGTGCGAAGACGCAGGCGACGAAGTCGAAAAGCCCGGCGAGCGCCGGCGCGTCTCCGACCCCAAGCACGTCCAGGACGCCAACGACCACAACCGGCGGCGGCGGCGCCAAGCAGACGACGCTGCCACCGGTCACACACGTGTGGCTGATCGCGCTCACCGGCGCCACGTTCGCGCAGGCCCTGGCCGGACCGAGCGCCGCCCCCTACATCGACTCCCAGCTCGTGCCTGCGGGGGCGCTCTTGAGCAGCTGGTCCTCGCTCGACGCAAGCGCGTTCGCAAGCGAGGCGGGACAGCTCGGCGGCGAGGAGCCGCAGACGCTCGACTCGATCCTCCAGCCCCCGTGCGCGGAAGGCGCGGCCGGCGCGCCGTGCAAGCCCGAAACCGCGGGGGCGCTGAGCGCAGCCGACGAATTCCTCAAGCAGACCGTCCCGTCGATCACATCGAGCGCCGCCTACCGCGAGCACGGGCTGATCGTGATCACGTTCGGCGCGGTCGGCAACGCCACCGCGTCAAGCCTGCCCGCGGGCGCGGCGACCGCGACGCTCTCGAGCGAGCCTCCCGTGGGCGTGCTGCTCGTTTCGCCGTTCGTGCACGCCGGCTCACGACCGGCGAGCAGGTACGACCCGACTTCACCCAAGCAAAGCCTGTCAGGGCTTCTGCACTGATGCGAACACCCGCAGTCCATATCAATCAACGAAGGAGACCCGCGTTGCACGCACTACGACATCCCGCCCACCGCAAAGCCACGTGGTGGCTCGTCGCGCTCGTGGGCTGCTCCCTCGCCCTGCTGCTCGCCACCCCGGCTATCAGCCGCGCCGAAGAAGCCAACCCCAACAACTACTCCTGCTCCGGCAGCATCGCCGCCGGTAAGCCGGAAGCCGGCAGCGAAGAACAGCAGGTGGCGTACTCGTTCCACTGCAACGGCCCGATCACCGGCTACCAGCTGCAGTCGCAGATCCCCGTGACGGGGGTGGAGGCGTCCCCGCTGGTGAGCAACATCCCGACCGGCACTCCGGTGACCGACACGTTCTCCTGCTCGGGCGAAATCCCCGGTTACGCCGACAACTGCGTCGGTGCAACCAGATACTGGTATGAGACGGTCGCCGGGCAGTTCGCGATCGGCACGAAGATCTGCGCCGAGCCGCGCGTGGATCCGCTGCTGACGGTGACGTACGCGTATCTCGAAAAGGGCGTCGTCACGCAGGCGATCTCCGGGCCGTTCGACCTGGGCCGTCCGACAGGCTGCCCGCCCAGCCCCGACTCCGGGTTCACGCGGCTGAACCCCAAGCCGGTCCCGCTGGGCGCGCATGGCAAGAAGAAGGGCAAGAAAGTCAAGCAGGGCACGAGCGGCGGCAAGAAGACACCCACGAAGACGGGGTCCAAGAAGAAGTAGCGCCGTCGGATCGCAAACGCGCGCGGGGGTCTCGCCAAGCAAGAAATGCGCGAGGCTCCCCGCGCGCCGCTCTCTGAGGAGACCCTCACCGGCGAACCTCCACAGCCACACGCGGGGCGCCCTACGATCTGAAGGGTGAACCCAGCGCCCAGCGGCCGGACCGGCCTCGCGCGTCGAGGCCCGAGACCCGGACTCCTCATCGCCGTCCTGACGATGCTCGGCCTGCTCGCCGGATGCGGTTCGGCGACCGCCACGCACAGCACCGCGACTGTCGCGTCCGCGCCTCTCGCCGAGGCCACCTCGACGACAGCTCCCGCGCCGGCCGCCGGCTGCGCCGCCACGGTCGCAGGCACGCTCGGCACGGTCTCCGCGCGCGTCTACCACGAGGCCGCCACCGGCGGCGACGTCGCCCAGGCCGTGCACCGCGTGCAGAGCTCGAGCGCGCTCGCCGCGGCCGTGGGCAGCGGCAACGCGGGCGCCGCGCGCGCGGCGCTGCAGGGGCTGCTGGCGGGCCAGATCGTCCGCGTCGAGGTCCTCCTGCGCGGCGGGCGCGTATTCGCCCAGGCCGGCTCCGGCGCGGCGATCGCGCCCGTCCGCGGCTCGATCCCCGGCACCGCAGGCGCGACGTACGTGCTGTCGACCCAGTCTGATCGCACGTATCTGCGGGTCGTGCATCAGGTCACCGGCGCGCAGGTGCTCTTGACCACCGGCTCCGTCGGCGGTGCCCAGCCGGGGAATCGCCGGATCGCCGGCACGATCGGCGCGGGCCTTCCTGCAAGCGCGCCCGCCGAAGGGCCGGTCACGATCGCCGGCCAGAGCTTCCACACGTTCACGCTGACCGGCGCTGTGTATCCAAGCGGGGCGCTGCGCATCGTGCTGCTCGTCCCCGCGGCGAAGATCGCCTGCCCCGGCTCCTCGGCGCAGACGCGCGTGGAAACGCTGGGGCACGTCGGTGAACTCGTCTATCAGGAGGAGCTGCACAGCGCGGACGTTGCGGCGACGGTGCGCCACATCGAAAGCTCGTCCGCGTTCCAGCGCGCGGTCGCCGCGCATGACGCCGCCGCGACCCGCGCCGCGATCATCGAATTCTTCAGGCAGCACATCCACGTGGTCCGCGTTCGCGTCAGCATCGGCTCAGACCTGCTCGTGGACGTCGGAGGCCCGTACGTGCTCGCCCCCATCCAGGGCATCGTCCGCAGCGGCGGCAGGGTCGTCGGCCGGTTCGAGATGGCGATCCAGGACGACGCGGGGTATGTCAAGCTGGCGCATCTGTTCACCGGTGCCGAAGTGCTGATGCGCACGGGCACGCGTCAGGTGATGGGCACGCTCTCGCCCGGCCCCGCCACCGTCCCCGACCGCGGCACGGTCTCCTACGGCGGGCGCACGTATCAGGCGTACTCGTTCACAGGGGAGGCGTTCCCGTCCGGGCCGCTGCGCATCTCGCTGCTGCAGCCGGCGTCCTGAAACGCCGCACCACCACGGCCCGTCAGGACAGCAGGCTGCTGGTCATGCGCTCGATCTCGGCGATCGAGGTCAGGCCCGCACGCACCTTGGCCATGCCGTCGTCGCGCAGCCGCGCCATGCCATGCCCCTCGGCGGAGGAGGCAATGTCGTCGACCGAGCCATGCTCGAGCACGAGCGAGCGGATGTGCTCGTCCACCGTCATCACCTCATACAGCCCGACCCGCCCGCGGTAGCCGCTGCCCCCGCAGCGCGAGCAGCCGACGGCCTCCAGCGGCTGGGCGCCCGTCAGGCCGTGCTCTGAGAGCACAGCCTCGGAGAGCTGCTGGGGACGCTTGCAGTGCGAGCACAGCATCCGCACGAGCCGCTGGGCGACGATGCAGTCGATCGCCGAGGAGATCAGGAACGGCTCGATGCCCATGTCCATCAGCCGGCCCAGCGCGGACGGCGCGTCGCGGGTGTGCAGCGTGGAGAGCACGAGGTGGCCGGTCAGCGCCGCCTCGACCGCGATGTGGGCGGTCTCGCTGTCGCGGATCTCCCCCACCATGATCACGTCCGGATCGGCGCGCAGCATCGAGCGCAGGCCGACATCGAAGGTGACGCCCGCCTTGGGGGCTATCTGCATCTGCTTGACCCCGGCGATGCGTTGCTCGACGGGGTCCTCGATGGTGAGGATGCTGCGTTCGCCGTCGTTGAGCACGTTGAGCGCCCCGTACAGCGTCGTGGACTTGCCCGAGCCCGTCGGCCCCGTCACCAGGATCGCGCCGTTGGGTTTGGCGATCGCGCGTTCAAAGCGGCTCAGCTCCTCAGGGCCCATGCCAAGCGCCTGCAGGCTCTCGACCGTGACTCCCTTGTCGAGAATCCTCAGAACGACGGCCTCGCCGTGCACCAGCGGGAGCGAGACCACCCTGATGTCCACGCGCCGGCCATCGACCGTGAGCGCGAACCGGCCGTCCTGGGGGACGCGCTTCTCGGCGATGTCGAGATCGCCCATGATCTTGATCCGCGAGATCACTCCCGGCACCATCCGCCGGCGGATCGTCGCCGCCGGCGCCAGCACCCCGTCGACGCGAAACAGCACCTTCGCGTCGCCTTCCTCGGGGCTGATGTGGATGTCCGAGGCGCCCTGTTGCACTGCCTGGGCGATGATCGAGTGCACGAGCTTGATGATCGGCGCGTCTTTGTCGGCCTCCTCGGCCAGCGTGCCCTGTTCGAGCTCGTCCTGCGCATCGTGCTCGTCGTCGACGATGTCTTCGATCGAGCCTTCCATGCCCGCCAGCTTCGTAAGCAAAAGGCCCAGGTCCTCGACCGAGGCGACCGCCACGCGCACCCGCCTGCCGGTGATCATCGCGATGTCGTCGATCGTCAGCACGTTCGTGGGGTCCTCCATCGCCAGCAGCAGCGCGCCGTCCTCGGTGAAGCCGACCGGAACGGCCCTGTAGCGCTTGGAGGCCTCGGCGCCGATCAGGTGCACGGCGCCCATGTCCAGGTCATACTCGGACAGATCGACGTAGTCCAAGCCGAACCGCTCCGCCACCACCCGCCCCAGCTGGTCGTGGCGCAGCACGCCCTGCTGGACGAGCACCTCCCCCGTCGGCTTGCCCTGCTCGCGCGCAACGAGCACCGCCTCCTCGACGGTGTCGCGGTCGGCGAAGCCTAGATCGACGACCACTTCCCCGATCATCCGGCTGGAGCGCCCGCTCTTGCGCGCCGGATACACGCCCTTGCTCGCGCGCGCCTCCGCGCGCCGCTCGCCCAGCGGCAGGGGGCGCTCATCGGAGGGGGAGCCCTCGCGTTCATCCTCGTGCGTGCGCAGACGCTCGGCAGAGATCGGAGTGGCGATAGTGCCCATCACCGATCTATCGGCATCGGAGATGTCCGTCTTGACCGCGTTTCAGAGTCTCAGAGTGGGATTTCGCGGCGATCGGGGCAGGAAAGCCTGCCGGCTGGCCCGCTCGCATCGGCTACGGTGATTGACGATGCCGCCCCTCATCTGGGACCGCCGCCCCGACGAGCTCAGGGCGCCCGCCATGATCTGCGCATTCCAGGGATGGAACGACGCGGGCGACGCCGCGTCGAGCGCGCTCGCCTTTCTGCACTGCGCCCTGAAGGCCAAGCGGTTCGCGCGCATCGACCCGCAGGAGTTCTATGACTTCCAGGCGAATCGTCCGAGTATTCGGTATAGCGAGGGCGGGGCGGGGGAGATCGTGTGGCCGACCGTCGAGGTCTTCGAGGCGCTCGCCTCGCGCGCGAGCCGCGACCTCGTGCTCGTCCAGGGCAGCGAGCCGTCGCTGCGCTGGCGCGCGTTCTGCGCGCATATCGTCGACCTCGCCGAAGCGCTCGGCGTGCAGGTGATCGTCACGCTGGGCGCGCTGCTGAGCGACGTCGCCCACTCCCGCCCGGTGGCGATCACCGGGTATGCGTCCGATCCGTCGCTGCACTCGCGCCTGGGCATCGCCCCATCCTCGTATGAGGGCCCGACCGGGATCGTCGGCGTCCTGCACGCCGCGTGCCGGGAGGCCGGCATGCCCTCGGCCAGCCTGTGGGCGGCCGTGCCGCACTACGTGGCCGCGGCCCCCAACCCCAAGGCGGCGCTCGCGCTCGTGCGTCGCGTCGAAGGTCTCGTGGGCGTTTCCGTCGACGTGTCCGAGCTCGAGGCGGCCGCGGCGGAGTACGAGCGCCAGGTCGGCCTGGCCGTGCAGAGCGACCCCGAGATCCAGGCGTTCGTGGAGCGGCTGGAGCAGGACGCCGACAGCGAGGCCGAGCTGTCGCCCAGAAACGTTCCCGACGGGGACGCGCTCGCGCGCGAATTCCAGCGGTTTCTCAAGCAGCGCGGGATCACCTGACCGCCCGAGCCCGTTGCCGGACAGTTGAAGCGCAGGAGACCAGACAATTGGGGGAATAGATGGCCGGGCAGATCGGGAGTACGCCCTTGTGGGCGGGGTTTACCGCTCCGCCGCGGGGCACACAATCCGAAAGTCGCAGATCGCGCACGCGGACTTAGACGGGGTCGGCTGAAAGCGCTGGCCCATGATGCCCTCCCCAACCGCCAGCACCGTCTCCCTCACACGCTCCTCGTCGGTGTCGCCCGGCAGCCTGACCACGAGATCGTCGAGCACGTAGTAGTACGCGCGGCTCGCGGCCTGCAGCTGCCAGGACTCGCGCGCGGCCAGCGCGTACAGCGACAGCTGGATGTCGTCGCGCAGCTGCTCGGCCGTCTTCGGGCGCGAGGTCTTGTAGTCGATCAGCTCATACCGTTCGACCTCCCCCGTCCGGTCCGCCCCGGCGACGCCCACGCCCGCACTGGCGCTCACGCCCGCGATGCCCCCGTCCCGGCCCAGGTCGCCCGGCGGCAGCCGGTCGACGCGGTCCACACGCCCGCGCAGGTGGTGCGGGCCGATGCGCAGCGAGAACTGGCGCTCGAACCATACGGGCTCTGAGTCCTGACGATGCAGCCGCGCGTGGTAGCGCTCCAGCGCCACGCGCGCCTTGCCGCGCAGCTCGCGCTCGGCGTCGGAGTCGCGGAACCCGCCCCGGCGCCAGCACGACTCGAACAAGTCCAGCAGCTGTGAAAGCGTCTCCCCGCCCGCGGCGTGATAGCGCTCCAGCACCTGGTGCACGACGATCCCAAAGCGCTGGCCGACCGTCGGCTCGGTCGGAATGCGCAGCACCCGCGCGAACTTGTATCGCAGCGGACAGCTCCTGTATGTCTCGATGTCCGAGGCCGACAGCGCCAGACCGCCACCCTTGCGCGGCAGGAACGGCACCAGCGAAGGCTCCCCGCGCGGGGAGAGCGCCTGCACGCGCGCGGCCCGCTCGTCGTAGGTCCCGGCCCCACTCCGCCCGGCGCGGCTGCCGCCGGTCGCGGCCTCGTCATGCCCGGCCTGCGCCGGGATGCCGCCGCCGGAGGCGGCGCTCAGGGTCCCGTCCAGCGGCGAGCTCTGCAGGATCTCGCGCTGCAGCGCTGTCGCCGCCGCCAGCAGTCGCGCGTTTACGTCCGCCAGCGCGTCGTGAATGCTCTGCTCGGCCGGGCGCTGGGAGAGCGCTGAGAGCTTGAGCAGCTCCAGGTAGCGCGCCACGCCGTGGGAGATGTCGAGGTCGGTGTCCAGCCGCAGCTCGCTCAGGCGGGCGCCGATCCGCGTGACGTCGGCGAGCACCTCCTCGCGCACGATCCGCTGCATGTCGCGCAGCGCCTCCTCGTCGAGTCCGTCGGGCCGCGCCGCCAGGCCGGCCCCGCCGCGTGGTGGCTGATCGCGCTCGGCGCCCAGCGCCGCGCGCGCGAGCAGGTCCGGGCGCGCGGCGTCCAGCGCGGCCGTCGCGGCCCGGTGCAGCTCCAGGAAGCGCTGAATCCGCGCGCGCGCCTCGGGGGGCACCTGCGGGGACTCGATCGCGCACGCGAGCGCCGCGACCATCTCCAGCTTGCGCCGCCGTGCGATCTGGATCACTCGCGCGATATCGACCTGACGCAGCTCGATCGGCGGCCTGGCCAGCGCGCGCACCACCGCCGAGGCGTCGCCCGGGTCGGCGAGCAGCCGCGTCCAGGCGACCACGTCTCTGACCTCGGCGCGCTCCATGTCGGGCTGCGCGTCCGCCGCCGCGGACATCGGCGCGCGAAACGGCGCGGACAGATCCTTATCGAGCGGCGCCGGCACACTCCTAGGATATGTCTATGGGCAGAACCCCACCACGCGCGATCGACTGGAGCACCGCGCAGCGGATCGGCGAGCTGATCGCCGGCTCTCCGCCCTACGGCGGGGTCTGGGGCGGGGGGGCGCAGCCGCTCGCGCACGACTTCGCGCGCCGCGTGAGCGACTACACGGGCTTGCGGCTCCCCACCGAGCTCCCGCCCCTGGAGATGGTCGACCGTCCCGGCTGGATCGCGGCCAACCTGCTGACGATGCGCCCGCTCCTGGATCCGCTGATCGACCGCCTCGGCACGGGCGACGACGGGCCGCTGTCGGGTCCGGCGCGGGCCGTGTCCGGGCATCTGCTCGGCGCCCAGCTGGGAGCGGTGACGGGCATGCTCTCCCAGCGCGTGCTCGGCCAGTACGACGTTTCGCTGCTCGACGACTCGGCGCCGCCGCGCCTGCTGCTGCTGGCGCCGAACCTCACCGGCGCCGCGCGCACGCTCGGGGTCGATCGCGAGGAGCTGATCGCCTGGGTGGCGATCCACGAGGTCACCCACGCCGTGCAGTTCTCCGGCGCGCCATGGCTGCGCAAGCACCTCGGCGAGATGTTGCGCGAGCTGCTCGCCGGGCTGCAGATCGGCCCCGCCGGCGGCGGCGGCAGCAGATCGACGCAGGAGGGCGACTCCTCCTCCTCCTGGACGGATGACCTGCGCGAGCTGCTCGACCGCGCCCGCGGCGGCGGCGAGCTGCGCACGCTGATCGATCGCGCCCGCCGCGGCGAACTGCTGCGGATCACGCTCGGGGACGAGCGCTGGCAGCTCGTCGAGCGGATGCAGGCGACGATGTCGCTGATCGAGGGCCACGCCGAGCACACGATGGACGCCGTCGGCGCCGACGTGCTGCCAACGCTTGAGCGGCTGCGCGCGGCGATGACCCGCCGCCGGGCCTCGCGCGGGCTGCCCTGGCGGGTGCTCGAGCGGGTGCTGGGGTTGGAGCTGAAGATGCGCCAGTACGAGGCCGGGCGGCGTTTCTGCGACGCGGTCGTGCGAGCGGGCGGCCCGGAGCTGCTCGCGGTCGCGTGGCGCTCGCCCGAGGAGCTGCCCAGCGCTGCGGAGCTGGCCGAGCCCGAGCTCTGGGTGGGGCGCATCCGGGTTCCGGCCTGACCCATGTGGGTGGCATCTGGTCGGGTTGAGCCACACCCGAACGCATGTTCCTAATGTTACAATGTTCCTGCGCGCAAGTCGCTTGTTCACAGGGATTTCACCCATCGCGCACGTCTGCGTGTAACAATCTCGCAAGGTCGGGTTACAAACAGGTGTTCGGTGCTAAGCTCCCTGTCGAGCCTCCGCACGAGAGCCCCGTAATCCAATCCTCTCAGGCGAGGAACTCACGACAAGGAGACCCCCTCCACTATGGCTTCCGCAGACACCACATCCTCCCGCACGGCGGCGGCGAAAGCCCGCAAGCCGGCCAAACGCGCGGCCACGAGCAAACGCCCAGCGACGCCCACCGCCTCCTCGACCACGAGCTCATACGCCGAGCGCGCGGTCCTGATCCCCGTCGGCGCAGCCCTGATCGCCCGTGACAAGGTCGTGTCCGGCGTCAACGACACGATCACGAGCTACTCCAGCACCTCCAAGGCGCAGGCGCAGCTGCGCAAATTCGAGCATCGCGGCGTCACCGCGCGCAAGCGCGTCGAGCGCGAGGTGCGCAAAGCCCGGACGAGCGTCGAGCGCGAGCTGCGCAAGCGCCGTCAGGACAGCGCCGAGCTCGCCGACCGTCTGCAGGGGCGCATCCAGAGCCTGGTCTGATCCGGGACATCGACTTCCCCCGCCCTCGGCCCAGGAGAGCCGGGTAGCAGCGGGACAGTCTGCCGGCCTCATAACCCGCCGGTAGAAGTAGCACCCTCTCCTCCCCAGCCCCCGGAGCCACCCCAGCTCCGGGGGCTATTTTATCTGCGCGTGCCGGTGCGTCCACCTTGGGGAGCCCACCTTGGGGAGCCCACCTTGGGGAGCCCACCTTGAGGAGCCCACCTTGAGGAGCCCATCCGTTCACAGGCTGGCTGCACCGGCATGCCTACAATTAGCCCGTGACCGACAAGCAGCAGATCAGCAGGGCGCTGGAGGCCGTGATCGACCCCGAGCTGCGCCGCTCGATCGTCGAGCTCGACATGGTGCGCTCGATCGAGGTCTCGAGCAACGGCGTGGTCGACGTGACCGTCTCGCTGACCACGCCCGGCTGCCCGATCAAGGGCCACTTCCAGACCTCTGTCGCGCAGGCCGTCTCCGGGCTGGAGGGGGTCACGCATTGCAACGTGTATTTCGACGTGCTCGACGACATGCAGAAGGCCGCTCTGCAGCAGAAGCTCGGGCGCGGCAGCCTCCCCGACGGCGCGCTCGCGCAGGTCGCCAACGTGCTGTGCGTGGGCTCCGGCAAGGGCGGCGTGGGCAAGTCCACGCTGACCGCCAACCTCGCCGCCGCGCTGGCCGGCGAAGGCAAGCGCGTGGGCATCCTCGACGCGGACGTCTGGGGCTACTCGATCCCGCGCATGTTCGGGCTGGGCTCCACCCGCCCGCCGGTATCGGCTGAGCGCAAGATCGTCCCGTTGGAGGCACACGGCGTGAAGGTGATGTCGATCGGGTTCTTCGTCGCCGAGGACGCCGCGGTGGTCTGGCGCGGGCCGATGCTGCACAAGGCGCTCACCCAGTTCCTGCAGGACGTCGACTGGGGCGCGCTGGATCACCTGCTGATCGACCTGCCGCCCGGCACCGGCGACGTTTCGATGACGCTCGCCCAGCTGCTGCCCCAGGCTCAGTTCGCGATCGTCACGACCCCCCAGCCGGCGGCCCAGCGGGTCGCGCGGCGATCCGCCGAGATGGCACACAAGGTGAACCTCGAGATCTGCGGAGTGATCGAGAACATGTCCGGGTTCACGACGCCTGACGGCGAGCGCTACCAGATCTTCGGCGAGGGTGGCGGCCAGGAGCTCGCGGACGAGCTCGACGTGCCGCTGCTGGGCAAGGTCCCGCTGACGATGCCCCTGCGCGAGCACGCCGACTCCGGCGTTCCGCTCGTGGTCGAGAGCCCCGACGATCCGGCCGCGCAGGCGATCCGCCACGCGGCGCGCGGCCTGCTCGCGATGGCGGCGCCGCTAGCGCTGCCGGCACTGCCGACGCTGCCGCTGGTGCAGGTGGGCGGCCCGACCGGCCCGCCCGTTGCGCCCGTCGCGCCCGTCGCCGCTCCTGCGGCGCCCGATGCGGAGCGAAAACCGGCGGGCATGTCACTGCCGATGGCCTAGCCGGAGATCGCGGGTCCAGCTCTCAGCGACATCCTGCTCCGATCGGCTCGGCGACACACGCAACCCAGTTGATGAGAGGATCGTCTGCATATGCCTGTACGACAGGATCGGAACACGAACGAGAACGACGAACGAGAGAGCGACCAGGGGATGCCCCAGGACGGTGCCGGTGCCGAGGACGGGGCCGCACCCGGTGACGGGGCGCTCGAAATCGATGAGCGGCGCGCCAAGATGCAGCGGCTGCGTGCGGAAGGGATCGACCCCTACCCCCACGTCAGCCTGCCCGATCGTGAGCCGATCGCCGACGTGCTGGCCGCGCATGACCCCTCACAGCTGGACCATGGCGAGCACCCAGAGCTGCGCCACCATGTCGCCGGCCGGGTGATCTCCCGGCGCGGGCACGGCAAGACGTCGTTCCTGGACCTGCGCGACCTGTCGGGTCAGATCCAGCTCGTCGTGCGCGCCGGCGCGCTCGGGCAGGAGAGGTTCGACCGCGTCATGAACCTCGACATCGGCGACATCGTCGGCGTCGAGGGCTTCGTCTACGTGACCCAGCGCGGGCAGCTGGCGCTCGCGGTCGACGAGTGCACGCTGCTCACCAAGACATTGCGCCCACCGCCCGACCGTCATCACGGCCTCGGCGACACCGGGACGCGGTATCGCCACCGGGAGCTGGACCTGATCGCCAACGAGGAGACACGCAACCTGTTCGTCACGCGCGCTCGAATCGTGGCAGCGATCCGGCAGTGGCTGGACGAACGAAACTTCGTCGAAGTCGAAACTCCCGCGCTGCAGTCGCTGGCGGGCGGTGCCGGATCGCGGCCTTTCACGACGCACCACAACGCGCTGGATCGCGACCTCTACCTGCGCATCTCTGTCGAGCTGTTCCTCAACCGCTGCATCGTCGGAGGCCTCGAGAACGTCTACGACATGGGCAAGGTGTTCCGCAACGAGGGCATCTCCCCCAAGCACTCGCCCGAGTTCACGATCATCGAGTTCATGTTCGCCTACGCCGACTACCACGATGTCGCGACGGCGACCGAAGAGATGTTCCGCGACGTCGCCCAGCGGGTGCTGGGCAGAACCGAGATCAAGCGCGGCTCAGAGACGATCGACCTGGCCAAGCCGTGGCGGCGGATCACGATGCGCGAGGCGATTCTCGACGCGACCGGCATCGACTTCATGGGCGAGGACCGCGCCGCCGTGACCGCGCAGCTCAAGGAGGCATTGCAGGAACGCGTCCATCCGGCGACCACCTGGGCCGAGCTCGTGCTCGCCGTGTATACGAAGCTGATCGAGCCGACGATCGTGCAGCCCACGCACGTGTTCGACTTTCCGCTCGAGCCGTTCCCCATCACCAAGCGCCACTCCGTGCACCCCGAGCTGGCCGAGCACTTCGACGCGGTCATCGGCGGCATCGAGCTCGTCAGCGGCGACACCGAGCTCAACGACCCGGTCGATCAGTGGCAGCGGTTTGTCGACCAGCGCAAACGGCGGATGGCCGACGACGAGGACGTGCCCCATCCCAACGACGAGGAGTACGCGCGCGCGATCGAGTACGGCTACACCCCCACAGCCGGCGGGGGCATGGGGGTGGACCGGCTGATCATGATCCTCACCGAACGCGACTCCCTGCGCGAGGTCATCCCCTTCCCGATCGTGCGGGACATCCGATGAGCTCGCCCGCCGGCCCGATGCGAGCAACGCCCCGCGATTCGATCGGATCGGCCGTCCAGCCGATCGAGACGGCGATCGGGGAGTTGTGGCGATGAGCTCGAAGCTGGACCTCGATCCCGGCGTGATCGCCGACTGCCGGGCGGCCGCAACGCAGATCGCAGGGCAGGTCGGCGCGGAGATCGACGGCAAGACGACCGTCTCGGTCGAGCGCACGGTCGCGCGGCTGCTCGGCGTGGACGGCGCCAACGAGCTCGAGGCGCCGCTGCCGAACGTGCTCGTCGACCACGTGCGCGACCGCGGCGAGCTGGGCCGGGGCATCGCCTGGTGGCTGGGCAACGCGCTGATCGCCGAGGAGTCCGGTCCTGGCACGCCCCAGCGAGTCGCCGAGGCGGTGGCCGCGGGCGAGCTGGACCTGTGCGCACTGCCCCGCGCCGGGGACGACACGATCCACGAGCGGATCACGCGTGAGTGCGAGCAGCGCCTGAGCGAGATCGCCGCGGGCATGGCCGCCCGGCGCGAGCTGCGAGAGCGCCTGGGCGAGTCGCCGCCGCCGCTGCGCTACGTGCTGACGGCGACGGGCAACGTGCATGAGGACGTCGTGCACTCCCTCGCGGTGGCGCAGGCGGGCGGGGACATCGTCGCGGTGATCCGCTCGACCGCGCAGTCGCTGCTCGACTACGTCCCCTACGGCCCGACGACCGAGGGCTACGGCGGCACGTTCGCCACGCAGGCCAACTTTCAGATCATGCGCGCGGCCCTGGACGAGTGGTCGGCCGCCAACGGTCGCTACGTGCGGCTGTCGAGCTTCTGCTCGGGCCTGTGCATGCCCGAGATCGCTGCGATGGGCGCGATTGAGGGGTTCGACAACATGGTCAACGACGCCTTGTACGGGATCCTCTACCGTGACATCAACCCCGTGCGCGGCCTGATCGACCAGCGCGTCTCGCGGATGGTCAACGGCTGGTTTGGCGTGGTGATCAACACTGGCGAGGACAACTACCTGCGCACGGCCGACGCGATGCAGGCCGCCCCCTCGGTGACCGCCTCGCAATTCATCAACCGCCAGCTGGCGCTGGACTCGGGCGTGCCCGACGGGCAGATCGCGCTGGGGGACGCGTTTGAGATCGACACGCCCGTGGTCAACGGGCTGCTGTTGCAGTGGGCGCAGGCCCAGCTTACTCGGGAGCTGTTTCCGCAGTGTCCGGTCAAGTACATGCCTCCGACCAGGCACATGGACGGCAACCTGTACCGCACGCACGCGGCCGACTCGCTGTTCAACCTCGTCACGATCGCCACCGGGCAGGGCATCCAGACGATCGGCGTGCCGACCGAGGGGATCTTCACGCCCCACATCCACGACCGCGTGATCGGGCTGGAAAACTCAAACTACGTGTTTGACGCGGCCCGCGACCTCGGCGATGAGATCGAGTTCAAGCCCGGCGGCATCATCCAGACGCGGGCTCGAGAGGTGCTTGCCGGGGCGCACAAGCTGCTCGAGCGGATCGCGGAGGAAGGCCTGTTCGCGGCGCTGGGCGAGGGCGTGTTCGGCGATGTGCATCGCCAGATCGACGACGGCCGCGGGATCGAGGGGATCGTTCAGACCGACCCCTGCTACATCAACCCCGTGACCCTGCTGATGAGTGCGCCATCGTCGTCATCACCGAGTCATGTCTGAGGTCAACCCCATGTCCCCCTCTCCATCCTCCCCGTCCTCGCCGGGCGCGCCCCCCGCGCCGGCCGGGCCATCCGCGGGCTGGAGTCGCGAGCTCGATCTGACCCGTGTCAAGCCATACGCCGACCATCTCGGCGACGGGATCGTGCAGCTCAGCTTCACGCTGCCCGTCCCCTATGGCCTGGCCGCGCGCAGGGCCGCTCAGGAGCTGGCGGTGAAGATGGGGCTCGAGCACCCGGAGGTCGTCCACTACCAGGGCCTGACGGACGGGTACACGTATTTCACAATGTTCGGCCAATGCACGCACACGGTCGACTACACGACGCTCAGCGGCGAGGGGCTCGACCTCGAGTACATGAGCGAGGATGAGATCGAGGCGTTCGCGCACGAGCGCATCGGGCGCCCGATCGTGGTCGTCGGCGCGGCCACGGGCACCGACACGCACAGCGTCGGCATCGACGCGATGCTCAACCTCAAGGGCTTCCACGGCCACCACGGCCTGGAGGGCTACAGGGCGTTTGAGACCCACAACCTCGGCAGCCAGGTGCCCAACAGCGTGCTCGTCTCCCGGGCGATCGAGCTGCACGCCGATGCGATCCTCGTCTCCCAGACCGTCACCCAGCAGAACCTGCACATCTCAAACCTGACCGAGCTGGTCGAGATGGTCGAAGCGGAGTGCGCCCGCCGGCAGCTGATCCTCACCTGCGGCGGCGCGCGCGTGTCCAACGAGCTCGCCAAGGAGCTCGGCTATGACGCGGGCTTCTCCAAGGGCACCTACCCGCACCACGTGGCGAGCTTCATCGTGCGCGAGCTGGCCGCGCGGCTGGCCGAGACCGGGGGGGAGACCGGGGGAGACCGGGGCCGAGACCGGGGGCGCTGACGGCGCGCCCGCGCCCGCGCAGGCGCAGGCGCCCGCCTCCGCGCCGGCGCCCGGCGCGGATGACTAGGGACCTCCCCACCTCGCGGCGGCTGACGGACCTGCTGGAGGGCACGCGCCGGCTCGCGCTGGTGGGACTGGCCAAGAACACCGGCAAGACGCAGACGCTCGCCGCGATCCTGGCCGAGCACGCCGCCGCGGGCCGGCGGATCGGCGTCACCTCGATCGGTCGCGACGGCGAGGAGCGCGACGTGATCGACGCGCGCATCGGCAAGCCGCGGATCCACCTGCAGGCGGGCAGCCTCGTGGCGAGCACGGACGCGCTGCTGCGGGCGAGCGGCGTCGCGCACGAGCGGCTGGCGCAGACCGGCATCCGAACGCCGCTCGGCGAGGTGATCGTCGCCGAGCTGAGCGAGCCGGGCACGCTCGAAGTCGCCGGCCCGAGCGCCGCCGAGGATGTACGCGAGGTGAGCGACGCGATGATCGGCTTTGGCGCCGAGCAGGTGCTGATCGACGGCGCGATCGACCGCCGTGCCGCATCGTCTCCGGCGGTCGCCGACGGGCTCGTGATGGCCACGGGAGCGGTCCTCGACGAGGACATCGAGCGGGTCGTCACGGCCACCGCGGACGCGGTCGACCTGGTCAGACTGCCCCATGCCCGTGCCGGCGAGCGAGTCGTGCTGGCGCGGGAGCTCGCCCTGAACAGCGAACCGGCCGAGATCGCCGCGCTGCTGGCAGAGCATCCCCACGCGAACGCGTTCCTCGTGGAGGGGGCTCTCAGCGAGCGCCTCCTGGAGGGCCTGCTCGCCGCCCGGCGCGAGCGAGCTGGGCGCGAGCTGAGGATCGTCGTGGGCGATTCCACGAAGGTGTTTCTGGCGCTCCACGGCGCAGGCTGGTACCGCCGTCAGGGGATAGCGATCGAGGTTCTACGCACGATCGACCTGCGAGCGATCACCGTCAACCCAGTCGCTCCGCAGTCGCACCGCTTCGACTCGCGGCGACTGCGGGAGCTGATCGGCGCGGCGATTCCAGACGTGCCCGTGCTGGACGTGCTCGACCCGGATTACCGCGCCTCGCCCCATCTCTGAACCGAGCCCGATCTCAACCGGCGTCTGGCGCACCGGCGCGGCACCGGCGCGGGGCGTTACTTGGCGTTGGCGAAGTAGTCGGCGTTGATCTGGGAGTACTTCAGCCACTCCTCCGGGAGCTGGTCCTCGGCGAAGCACGCGTCCACCGGGCAGGCCTCGACGCAGGCGTCGCAGTCAATGCACTCCTCCGGGTCGATGTAGAGCATCTCGGCCTCGGCGTGGCCGGGCTCGTCGGGCGTCGGGTGGATGCAGTCGACGGGGCACACCTCGACGCAGGAGTTGTCCTTGGTGCCGATGCACGGCTCGGCGATCACGTAGGCCATTCGCTTCCTTCTGGTTCGTTTTGCGGGAAGTTTGTGGGGGTTCCCCTCGGGAGACGCATATTGTACGAGGCATGCTCCTGCTTACCGGCGCGACCGGCCAGGTGGGCTCGGCGTTGCTGCGCCGGCTCGTGGACGACGGGACCGACGTGCGCTGCCTGGTGCGCGATCCGCGCCGGCTGGGAGCGATGCGCGTGCGCGTGCAGATCGCGCTCGGCGACCTCACCGATCCGCCCTCGTTTCGCAACGCGCTGCGGGGCGTGGACACGGTCGTGCACCTGGCCGCGACGATCCGCGATCAGCCGGGCGGCTCGATCGAGGAGCTGGACGGGATCGCCACCTGGCGCATCGTGCGGGCGGCCCAGCGCGCGGGGGCGCAGCGGTTCGTGTTCTTCTCGGCGCTCGACGCCTCGCCGCATCACCGCACCCGCTTTCACCGCGCCAAGGCCCTCGCCGAGCAGGCGGTATGCGAGTCCGAGCTGGACTGGACCGTGTTCGCCCCCTCGATCGTCTATGCCGCTCAAGATGCATGGCTGACGCTGCTGGAACGCCTGGCGCTCGCGCCCGTGATGGCGCTGTCGGGCATGGGCCGCGCGCGCTATCAGCCGATCTGGGCTCAGGACGCCGCCGCGTGCGTGCTGGCGGCGCTGCGCGCCCCCGCCGGCGGGCGGCGGGGGCGGTATGAGCTGGCGGGCCCCGACACGCTGACGCACACGGAGATCGTCCGGCTCGTGCTCGACTCGCTCGATCGGCCCCGGCCGCTGCTGAAGATCCCCATCCCGATCGTCTCGCGGACGCTGCGCCTACTGGAGGCGACGCTGGGCGAGCACGCGCCGGCGACCTGGGACGAAGCCGAGCTGATGGAGTGCTCGATGGTCTCCGAGCGGGGCACCGCCGACGCCGAAGGGCTCGGGGTCTCGCCCAAGTCGATGCGGGTCGTGCTGGATCCCGCCCGCATCGGGTGAGCTGCAGTGGGAAGCGCGCACGGCGACTTCAAGGAACTGGCCGAACTGGACCGCGAGGGCGCCCGGGTCAGCTTGCCCACAGCGCCTGTAGCGGGATCGCCCAGGTGCGCTCGCCGAACGGCAATGTGCGTGCCCCCGCGTAGAGGATCGCCCCGCCCACCATCCGCTCGCCCACCCGCTCGCGCAGATGGCGCAACCCCGCGAAGTCCCCCGCGCGCACGGTGGCGCTTGCCTTGACCTCCACGCCCACGATCTCCCCCGAGGGGCGCTCCACGATCACGTCGACCTCGCGATCGGCTTCGCGGTAGTGCCAGAACGTCAGCGGCTGCTCGAACCACGACGCCTGGCGCTCGAGCTCCGTCGCGACGAACGTCTCGAACAGGGCGCCCGCGAAGCCGTCGTCCTCGCGCACGCGGGAAACGTCCGCTCCCACGAGGGCGCCGAGCAGCCCGGTGTCGGATAGATACAGCTTCGGGGCCTTCACCTGCCTGCTTCCCAGGTTCACGTGCCACGGCCGGCGCACCCGGACGAGGAAGAGACGCTCGAGCACGTCCAGGTGACTCTTCACGGTCTTCCCGTCGATTCCCAGATCGCGGGCGAGCGCGTCGTAGCGAGCCAGCCCACCGGAGCGAGCCGCCACCAGGCGCAACAACGTTCCAACCGACGAAGGGTCGCGCACCCGGGCGACATCCCCCACATCTCGCTCGACGATCGAGTCCACGTAGCTCGAGAAGAACAGCGAGCGCGCCGCCTGCGGACGCTCGCGCGCCTCCGGAAACCCCCCTGCGAGCATCATCTCCGCATACTCGTGCCTGCCCACGGGGGCGTCGTCGAGGACGGGCGGCTCGCCGGCGAAGAGCCGCGCAAGGAACCGCTCACGGCGCCGGGCGAGCTCGCCCTGGGTGAGCGGCCACAGCGTCAGGTAGTCCACCCGCCCCGGCAACGCGTCGCTCACGGTGGGAATGCGCCGGAGGTTCGCCGACCCGGTGATCAGGAACTGGCCCGGGACGATGTCCCTGTCCACCCGCGACTTGATCGCCAGCAGCAGCTCGGGCGCGCGCTGAACCTCATCGATCACCGTACACCGCCCACGCGCCGCGATGAATCCGGCGGGATCCCCGGCCGCGAGCGAGCGCACCGGCTCGTCGTCGAGCGAGAGATAGTCGGCCGACAGCCGCTCCGCGGCAAGCTTGCGCGCCAGCGTGCTCTTCCCCGCCTGACGGGGACCGAGCAGCGCCACAACGCGGGCATGGCCCATCGCATAGACGACGGTCTCGGCGACATTTCGATCTACGAACTCCACGATGATGCCTCCTGCTGACTCGGAGAAAGCGTGCTGCTAACTCGGAGTTTACAGGCTGCTAACTCGGAACAGGGACCCCAACCCGACGCCAGAGCGCGCTGTCCATATCAGGACATTGCGAGCTCGGGCCGCCGCCCGGCCCACGGCAGCGCCTCTTCCAGCTGCGCCCCGAGCGCCAGCAGCGCGGCCTCGCCGGCGGGGCGCCCAACGAGCTGAACGCCGAGCGGCAAACCATCCTCGCCCTCGAACAGCGGCAGCGAGATGCCCGGCTGGCCGCTGGCGTTGAGCACGGGTGTAAAGGGAGTGAACAGACCCGAGCGGGTGAACGTGGACATCGGATCGGGCGCGGCGGTGTCGAGCGTGCCGAGCGGCAGCGGACGCTCCGCCAGGGCGGGCGTGAGCAGCATGTCGTAGGGCTCGAGGAATGCGATCAGCCGGCGCGCGAACGCCTGCAGCTGAGCGACCACGCCCAGCCCCTGGGTCGCGTTCAGCTCCTGAACCATCGAGTAGATCGCCCAGCTCATCGGCTCCATGTCCTCCACCGCCGGCTCGTGGCCGGCGATCATCCCCGACGCGAGGATCGCCAGGGAGATGTAGATGCAGAAGACCGCGCCGAACATCTCCGCAACACCCTCGATCTGCCACGGCGGATCGACCTCCGCAACCTCGTGTCCCAGCGAGCGCAGCAGCTCAGCGGCCTCGTCGACCGCCCGCGCGCACATCGGATCGACGACCGCGTCGATGATCGGAGGCAGCGTCGTGACGGCGATCCGCAACCGGCCGGGCGCCACCGCCGCGGACGCGGCGAACGGCTCCGAGGGGGGTGGCGCCCAGGTCGCGTCCCCGACCTCATAGCCTGAGAGCACGTCGAGGATCGCGGCCGTATCGGCGACCGTGCGCGTCAGCACTCCGTCGATCTCGATCGGCGAGTCGCCGAGCACGGGGGCGAGCGATACGCGTCCCCGCGCGGGCTTGAGCCCGACCAGCCCGCAGCAGGCGGCGGGAATGCGGATCGAGCCGCCACCGTCGTTGCCGTGTGCGACCGGCACCATGCCCGCGGCCACGGCAGCGGCCGCGCCGCCCGAGGATCCGCCGGGGGTGCGCTGCAGGTCCCAGGGATTGCGCGTGGGACCGAAGATGCGAGCCTCGCTCACGGGCAGGATCCCGTACTCCGGCAGCGTTGTCGAGCCGATGATCACGAACCCCGCCTCGCGCAGGCGCCGGGTGACGTTGTGGTCGTGGTCGGCGACGTACTCGGACATCAACGCACAGCCGTTCGTCAGCCGCAGGCCCTCGACCGCGCGATTGTTCTTGATGGCAACGGGAATACCCGCGAACGGACGCTCGTCGCCCGGCCTGATCCCGTCGGCCGTCGCCAGCGCCCGCTCCCCGTCGACCTCGACGAATGCATTCAGCTCGGGGTTGAGCTCCTCGATGCGGGCCAGCGACAGCTCGACCAGCTCGCGCGCGGACACCTCTCCGGAACGCACCATGCCGGCGAGCTCGATCGCGGGTGCGAACATCAGGTCGCTGTCGGGCACGGGAGCAGCCTACTCGTATGGGCAGTCCTGCGAAGATATGCACCTGCCCACAAGGCAGCGGGCCGGCGGGCCCGTAAAACTTCACAAGCCCAGAAAGCGAGTGCCATGAGCGCGGTTCAAACAGCCCCATCACCAGAGGTCCGGTCGGGCCTGGAAGGCGTCGTCGCCTTCGCCACCGAGATCGCAGAGCCAGACAAAGAGGGTGGCGCGCTGCGCTACCGCGGCGTCGACATCGAGGACCTGGTCGGCACGGTCCCCTACGAGCAGGTCTGGGGGCTGCTGGTCGACGGACGCCTCAAACCCGGCCTGCCTCCGGCCGAACCACACGCGCTGACCGTGCGCTCCGGCGACCACCGCGTCGACGTGCAGTCGGCGCTGGCGATGCTCGCGCCCGAGTGGGGGTTCGGGCCGCTGATCGACATCACCGACGAGGAGGCCCGCGACAACCTCGCCCGCGCCTCGGTGATGGCTCTCTCCTTCGTAGCCCAGTCGGCGCGCGAAGCCGGCCAGCCGCCGGTGCCCCAGCCGGAGATCGACCAGGGTGCCACGATCCCCGAGCGCTTCATGATCCGCTGGCGCGGCGAGGCGAACCCCAACCACGTCAAGGCGATCGACGCCTACTGGGTCTCGGCCGCGGAGCACGGCATCAACGCCTCGACGTTCGTTGCACGCATCGTCGCGTCCACCGGCGCCGACGTCGCCGCGGCGCTGTCCTCCGCGGTGGGCGCTCTGTCGGGTCCGCTGCACGGAGGCGCTCCCTCGCGCGTGCTGAAGATGCTGGAGGAAGTCGAAGCTACCGGCGACGCCGAGCGCTGGGTCAAGGATGCGCTCGACCGCGGGGAGCGCCTGATGGGCTTCGGCCACCGCATCTACCGTGCCGAAGACCCGCGCGCGCGGGTGCTGCGGCGCACGTGCAGCGAACTCGGCTCGCCGAGGTTCCAGGCGGCTGAGGCGCTCGAGAAGGCGGCACTGGCGGAGCTTCACGCCCGCTGGCCCGACCGCGTCCTCGCCACGAACGTGGAGTTCTGGTCCGCGGTGATACTCGACCTCGCCGAAGTCCCACCGGACCTCTTCACCCCGATGTTCACCTGCGCGCGGGTCGCGGGCTGGTCGGCCCACATCCTCGAGCAGAAGCGCGAGGCCAAGCTGATCCGGCCCACGGCGAAGTACGTCGGCGAGCCGCCGCGGCCGCTCAGCGCGGTCGCATAACAGCCGCGAAACCGATCGCAAGAACGCACTCTCGCGCGCGCAGACGCGAGGCTCGCGCACAGACACGAGAGTCGCGCGCACCGCACATAGCAAGAGGGCTCGGCATCCGTGCCGAACCCTCCATGAGCCGTATCGACCAAAGGAGCGCTCCACCCAAGCGAACGGCGGGGCGCTCGGCTTATGGCTACATCATCCCGCCCATGTCCGGCATGCCGCCGCCGGGCATGCCGCCGGCGCCTTCCTTCTCCGGGACCTCGGCGACGATCGCCTCGGTCGTGAGGATGTTCTTGGCGATCGACGCCGCGTTCTGCAGCGCCGAGCGGGTGACCATCGCGGGGTCGATCACGCCTTCGGCCACGAGATCGCCGATCTCGTTGGTGGCGGCGTTCAGGCCCTGACCGGCCTTGGCCTTGCGCACGTCGTTGACTACGACAGAGCCCTCCAGGCCCGCGTTCTCGGCGAGCTGACGCAGCGGCTCCTCCAGGGCACGCAGCACGATGCGCGCGCCGGTGCGCTCGTCGGGGTCGCCGTCGCCGTCGACGCTCACGGCCTTGGACGCCTGCAGCAGCGCGACGCCGCCGCCCGGGACGATGCCCTCCTCGAGCGCGGCCCGCGTGGCCTGCAGGGCGTCCTCGACGCGATGCTTCTTCTCCTTCATCTCCGTCTCGGTCGCGGCTCCGACCTTGACGACGGCGACGCCGCCGGAGAGCTTGGCCAGGCGTTCCTGGAGCTTCTCGCGGTCGAAGTCGGAGTCGGTGTTCTCGATCTCGCCTTTGATCTGGTTGATGCGGCCCTTGATCGCCTCCGCGTCACCGGCGCCGTCGACGATCGTGGTCGTGTCCTTGGCCACCACCACGCGACGCGCGCGCCCGAGCTGGGAGAGCTGGGTGTTCTCCAGCTTCAGCCCCAGCTCCTCGGTGATCACCTCGGCGTTGGTCAGGACCGCGATGTCCTCGAGCATCCGCTTGCGCCGGTCTCCGAAGCCAGGCGCCTTGACGGCCACGCCGGTGAACGTCCCGCGCAGCTTGTTCACGACCAGCGTCGCCAGCGACTCGCCCTCGACGTCCTCGGCGATGATCAGGATCGGCTTGCCCGACTGGATCACGGCCTCGAGCACCGGCAGCACGTCGCGCACCGAGCCGATCTTCTGGTTGGCGATCAGGATGTAGGGGTCCTCCAGCGTCGCCTCCATGCGGTCCTGGTCGGTGACCATGTAGGGAGAGATGTAGCCCTTGTCGAACTGCATCCCCTCGGTGAACTCGAGGTCCATACCGAACGTCTGGCCCTCCTCGACGTTGACGACGCCGTCCTTGCCGACCTTCTCGATCGCGTCGGCGATCACGTCGCCGATCTCCTCGTCACCCGCGGAGATCGTCGCCACGCGGGCGATCTGGTCCTTGCCGGAGACCTCCTTGGACTGCGTGGCGATGTTGGCCACAACCTCGTCCACGGCCTTCTCGATGCCGCGCTTGAGCGCCAGCGGGTTGGCGCCCGCCGCGACGTTCTTCAGGCCCTGCTTGACGATCGCCTGGGCCAGCACGGTCGCCGTCGTGGTGCCGTCGCCGGCGACGTCGTTGGTGGCCGTCGCGACCTCGCGCACGAGCTGGGCGCCCTGGTTCTCGAACACGTCCTCGACCTCGATCTCACGCGCGATCGTGACGCCGTCGTTGGTGATCGTGGGCGCGCCGAACTTCTTGTCCAGCACGACATAGCGGCCCTTGGGGCCGAGCGTGACCTTGACCGCGTTGGCGACCGCGTCCACGCCCGCCTCCAGCGCTTTGCGCGCCTCGCCGTCGTACTTGATCTCCTTGTGTGCCATGTTGAATGATCTCCTCTGCGAGACGGAGGTCCCGCTGTTTGAAGTTGGTGTAGTCGGTCGGGCCGGCGGGCCTAGAGAACCTTGGCGAGCACGTCGGACTCGCGCAGCACGAGCAGATCCTCGCCGTCGACCTTGATCTCGGTGCCGCCGTACTTGCTGTAGAGGACCTCGTCGTCCTTCTTGACATCCAGCGGGATGCGCTTGCCGTCGTCGTCGAGGCGGCCGTCGCCGACCGCGAGGACCTTGCCCTTCTGCGGCTTCTCCTTGGCGGTGTCGGGCAGGACGAGGCCGGATGCCGTGGTCTCCTCCTCCTCGATCGCCCGCACGATCAGCCGATCGCCCAGGGGCTTGAGCTTCATATCGAAAACCTCCGCTAGTTGGGGACTTGCAACGTCTTTCTGGCACTCTACCAAGGAGAGTGCCAAGCCATGAACCCCAATATATAGAGGAAGCCACGAGCTCGCCGGCAAAATCTTTGGGACCGACCGGGCCGGCGAGCACACGCAGCACCACCAATCCCATCAGCCAGGCGGGGTGGGCTTTTCATCTCCGGCCGGAACGGACGGAATGAAAACGTCCCGTCCCCGCTAAACCAGGCGGTCGAGGGCCAAGCGGAGCAAGGACGCAGGAAGCGTGGCGTGCTGGCCGATCGGAGATCCCGTCGATCTCCGATCGGTACGCGTGCTGGCCGATCGGTCGATCGCATCTGATCGACGATCGGCAAGGACGCCGCTCCGCGCCGCGCCATCGGCCGCCTGGTCAGTTCTGCGCGCCGCCGATGCCCTTCATCGCCTCGGTCATCCCCGTGGGCTTGTCCAGGATCTGCGAGAAGCGCACGACCGTGACGACGTCCTCCATCGAAACGGAACGGCCGTAGATCTGTTCGAGGAAGTGAATGAGCTCCTCGTGGCGGCGGAACTCGGGGTTGTCGTGCTTGATGTCGCGCGGCGACAGCTCGGACAGGCGCATCACCTCGACCTGGTCGATGACCGCTTCGAAGATCCGTTCACGCGGCGAGTACTGGTAGCCGATCGTGACAAGCACCGCCTGGTTCTTGCGGTACTTGGCGGACTTGTCGCCGAGCCGGATCGTCGCCGTCTTGCGGCCCCGCAGGAGCTCGTCGGCGAAGATGGTGGAGTAGAAGTTGAGAACCTGCATTACGAACGGCAGGCTACCGGTCTTTGTCCAAGCGGTCCAGCGCGAGCGCCACCATCTTGCGCTCGCCCTCGTAGGTGAGCTCTGAGAGCGCCGCGCCCAGATCGATCCAGCGGGCCTCTTCGACCTCGTCGTCGTGATCGGCGGTGTCGCCGCCCAGGTAGGAGAGCAGGTAGAACTGCACGGCCTTGGCGATCATGCGCCCGCCTCGCCGATACCAGTAGCGCGATTCGCCCAGCTCGCCCACCAGCTCGGCCACGACTCCCGTCTCCTCGCGCACCTCCCGCACGGCTGCCTGCGCCGGCGTCTCCCCCTCCTCGACGTGGCCCTTTGGCAGCGCGAGCACGCGCACACCACTCACGGCACGCCGGGTGGGGACGATCACCACCACCCGATCGCCGCGCACGACCACGCCGCCGGCCGAGCGCTCCTCAGAAGACATAGCGCTCCAGCGCGCGCACGTCGTGGACCACAAGGCGCCCCCGCCCCTGCGAGATCACCCCGGCGCGCTCGAGCACGGCCAGGAAGCGGCTGGCCGACTCGCGCGAGGAGCCCGCCAGCTGCGCGAGGTCGGCCTGGGTGGCGGTGACGAGCACGTCCTCGCCGGCGGCGGCCTGCGGACGCTCCTGGACGACGAGCTCGGCGAGGACCGCCGCGACCCGGCTCTGGACCGTCTGAAAAGACTGCCTCGCAAGGCGCTCGTTGGTCTCGCGCAGGCGGCGGCCGAGAGCTATCGCCAGGCGTGTGGCGATCCCGGGGTGCTCGATCATCAGCCGGCGCATGTCGGGGCCGAGCACCGCGACCACGCCGGTCGGCTCGACCGCTTCGACGGTCGCCGAGCGGCGCTCGTCCTCGAACATCGCCAGCTCCCCAAAGATGTCGCCGGGGCCGAAGGTCGCGAGCGTGATGACGCGACCGTCGGAGTGCTCGCGCACGGCGCGGGCGCGCCCGGAGCGCACGATGTAGCAGGTGTCGCTGCAGTCCCCGTCGCGGAACACGACCTGGCCGGGCTCAAACTCGCGGGGGACGGCCAGCTGGGCGATGCGCTCCAGGTCGGCGGGGACGAGCGTCGAGAACGCGGGCACGCGCGCGAGCAGCTCGACGACCTCGGCTGAGCGCATAGCTGCCACGGCGCAGGCATATCACACCGCGCCCCTCCTCCAGACCGGCGCCGGGGACGGCCCGCGGCGCTATCTTCAGGTGGGAATGGCTCGGCCCACGACATACACGCGCGGATTCGTGCTCGGATCCGGATTCGCGCTCGCGGCGCTCCTGGCGAGCACGTGGGCGCTGTGGGCGATGCCCCTGTCCGCGACTGCGTCGAGCACCCCGGCCGGGGCCGCCCCGAAAAGCCACTCGCTGCTGCAGTCGCGCGAACTGTGGGCCACCGTCGACATCTGCAACCCGGCGGACAAGCCCGACACGGTCGGGGTTCGCGGCTCGATGCCGGGCGACGGCCACGCCAGGGACGCGATGTACATGCGCTTTCAGCTGCAGTACCTGGAAGCGAAGGACGACGCCTGGGTGGACCTCGCACACGGAGGAGACTCGGGCTTCATCGCCGTCGGGTCGGCGAAGGCGGCGCTGCAGAGCGGCACGAGCTTTCAGATCGTGCCGGTGAAAGGCGAGCCGCCGTACACGATGCGGGGGATCGTGACCTTTCGGTGGCGCCACGGCGCGCGCGTCCTGCACGAAGTCACGCGAACGACCTCGGCCGCTCACAAGAGCGTCGCGGATGCCGATCCCGCGGGATACAGCGCGGCGCAGTGCGTGATCGGGTGAGCGGGCCCCTCTGAGCGGCCCCCTCTGAGCGGCCCCCTCTGAGCTGCCCTCTGAGCTCCCTCACGCGCTGAGCGTCAACCGCCGCGGTCCAGCCCGGAAGCCGTGCTCGGCGAGCGCGCTCTCCCAGCGCGATCCGACCGCCGGCTCGCCGTCGATCCGCTCCAGGGCGAGCTTTCCGACCCGCCCGGCGTGGACGGCCTCGGCCAGCGCACGCAGCGCCACCGGCACCGGGTCGTCCGGGCCGATCGAAATTCCCCCTATGACATGGGCGGCAACGAGCGTGATCAGGCCGCGGCCGCCACGCTCGACATACAGCACCGGCTCATCGGCGACGAGCACGACATACGCGCCGGCGACGCGCGCGGGTCGGCGACCGTGCTCCTGGCGCTCGTCGCGCTTCGGCCACGGGAGCGCGGCGCCGTAGGGCTGCGCGGGGTCGGCGGCGGCGAGCACGAGCGTGGCGCGCTCCCGCTGGCTCGCATCTGCGGCCCCGGGCCCGGCGCTCCGGGCGCGCAGCCGCTCGACCGCGCCGGGCAGCGCGAACTGGGCTCCGCCGAGGCCCTCGATGAAGTAGCCGCGGCGGCAGACGCCGAGGGTCTCGAGCTGCGAGAACGCGTCGTACAGCAGCGCGAACCCCCCGCGCACGCCCTCGGCGAGGACCTGCTCGCGGGTGACGATCCCGTAGCGCTCTAACAGCAGCTCGGCCAGCGCGCGGCGACGCTCGGGCGAAGGCAGCGGCGCCGTCTCCTCGGCGAACAATCCAGCGGTCAGCGACCAGCGGCCCTGAACCTGCGCCTGGGCGCCCGCCCGGCGCGTGCCAAAGCGGGAGCGGCCCACCATCGCGCGCCCGGAATAGGCCCCCGACCGCCCCGTCCGCCCGGCGAAAGCACTCTGTCCGCCGGAGGCGCGTCCCCCGCGGGCAAGCGTCAGGTGGGGAGCGCGCAGGGGCGCCCAGGCGTCGTTGGTGACCTCGCCCGCCCACACCAGGTCCCACAGCGCCTCGCGCACCGCCTCGGCGGGCGCGTCGAGCTCGGTGAGCAGGTCGGTGAAGAAGCACGGACCGCGCGCCAGCAGCGAGCGCACGAGCTCGCGCTCCGCGCCGCCGGGCGGCGGGTTCCCACCGCCCGCGGAGGAGGTGTCCGCGGCGCGGTCCGCGGCGCGGCGCTCGGCACGCGCGGATGGGGCGCCGCCGAGGGTGGGCATCCCGATCAGCGGCGCGTCCTCGCGGAAGTACAGCGCCACGCGACCCGAGCTCCGCCCCAACGAACCCGCGCCGACCCACACGACCTCGCCGCTCGCGCACAGGCTGTCGAGCCACGCCTGCGAGTACGCGCCGACCCGGCGCGGCAGCACGTCGCGCTCCCAGATCTCCGCGGGCAGCGCCAGTCCCTGCAACGGCACGAGCACCTCGCGCAACCGGTCGATCCCCGCACCCGCACTGGGATGGCGGTCGACACCCTGCCACGAGGGCAGGAACGCCGCCAGGGCGCGGGCGTCGGCCGGCTCGATCTCTTTGCGCAGCACCGCCAGCGAGGCGCGCCGCAGGCGACGCAGGACCTCCGCATCGCACCACTCGCGCCCGTCGCCAGCGTCGCCGCGGGCACGGTTCGCGCTCGACCCGTCAGGTGTCTCTGCCGGGGGTGGCGATGTGACGGGGGTCGGGCGCTGGCCGATCTGCGATCGGTCTCCGCGGACGATCTCGCCGTCGCGCTCCAGCTCTCCCAACACCGCCCCCACGTCCACCCGGTAGCGATCGCGCACCTCCTCGGTCGTGAACGGCCCGTGGCTGCGGGCATAGCGCGCGACGAGCACTCCCAGCGCGTTGGGCACGTCCCGCAGGAAGGCGTCGGGCAGCCCGCCGGGCGGGACGGCGCCGAGGGCGTCGCGGTAGAGCCCCGCCTCGTCGGCGGCCACGTAGCGCTCCTCGCCCGCCACGCGCAGACGGATCGCACGCCGTTCGCGCTCCAGCTCTGCCAGCAGGCCCGCATGGTCGATCCCCTCGAGCACGCGCTCAGAGACCTCCTCGCGGCTCAGATCGCCGACGCGGCGCAGCACGTCGTGCAGCCCGTCGCGGCCGGTCGCGCGCATCATCGCCGAGCGACACTGCAGGTCGTCCTCGACACGGGCGAGCGCGCCGGGGTCGATCAGCTCGCGCAGCTCCTCGGAGCCGAGCAGCTCGCGCAGCAGCTCGCGATCGAGCGACAGCGCCGCCGCGCGGCGCTCGGCGGTGGGCGTGTCGCCCTCGTACATGTACGTCGCGACGTAGTCGAACAGCAGCGAGGAGGCAAACGGGGACGCGGTCTGGGTCTCGACCTCCACGAGCGAGATCTCGCGGCTGTGCAGCCCGCGCAGGAGCCCTTCCAGGCCCGGCACGTCGAGCACGTCGCGCAGGCACTCGCGGTAGGTCTCCAGCACGATCGGGAAGTCGGCGTAGTTGCGGGCGACCTCGAGCAGGCTCTGCGCCTTCAGCCGCTGCTGCCAGAGCGGCGTGCGCCGGCCGGGGTAGGCGCGGGGGATGAGCAGTGCACGCGAGGCGTTCTCGCGGAAGCGCGCCCCGAACAGCGCCGAGCCCCCCAGCTCGGCGACCACGGCCTGCTCGACCTCCTCGGGCTCGAGCAGGAGCAGCTCGGCGACGACGGGCAGCGCGAGCGGCTCCTCCCCAGCGGTCTCCTCGGCGTCGAGGTCGGGGAGGTGCATGATGATCCCGTCGTCGGTCCAGATCGCCTCGCAGTCCATCCCGAACCGCTCGCGGATGCGCGCGGACAGCGCCAGCGCCCAGGCCGCGTGGACGCGCCCGCCGTAGGGGGAGAGCACGCACAGCCGCCAGTCGCCGATCTCGTCGCGAAAGCGCTCGAGCACGATCGTGCGCTCGCTCGGCAGCACGCGCGTGGCCGTGAGCTGCTCGCGCAGATACTCGATCAGGTTGCGCGCCGCGCGCGCGTCGAGGTCGTAGTCGCGCTCCAGCGTCGCCGGCTCCTGCTCGACGGCCCAGCGCGAGAACGCGCCGATCGCCTCGCCCAGCTCCTTCGGGCGCCCGACCGAGTCGCCCTTCCAGAACGGCACCGCCCCGGGCGCCCCAGGCGCGGGGGTGACGATCACGCGGTCGCGGCCGATCTCCTCGATCCGCCAGGTCGAGGCGCCGAGCAGAAACGCCTGCCCCGGGCGCGCCTCGTACACCATCTCCTCGTCCAGCTCGCCCACGCGCCTGCCGTCGGGCAGCGTGACCGCGTACAGCCCCCGGTCGGGGATCGTGCCGGCGTTTGCGATCGCCAGCTGGCGCGAGCCCTTGCGCGCACGGATCGTGCCCGCTACGCGGTCCCACACGATGCGCGCGCGCAGGTCGCCGAAGTCCTTGGACGGATAGCGCCCATCGAGCATGTCGAGCACGTTCTCCAGCAGCTCGCGCGAGAGCTCGGCGTAGGAGTGCGTGCGCCTGACGAGCGCGTGCAGCTCATCCACCGAGACGGCGCCTTCCTCCCCGGCCTGCACGTCCCCCTCGTCCCCCTCGTCCTCCTCGTCCGGCTCGTCCGGCTCGCTCCCGGCGTGCCGGCCGGCGTCAGTCCCCGCCGCCAGGCCGGCTCCGGCCGCTGGGCTGGCTCCCGCCGACTCGGCGGCGACGGCGATTGCGACGATCTGCTGGGCCAGCACGTCAAGTGCGTTGCGCGGGACGACGGTCGGCTCGATCTTGCCTTCGTGCATCCTCCTGACGACCACGGCGCACTCGAGCAGGTCGCCGCGGAACTTGGGGAAGATGCGCCCGCGGCTGACCTCGCCGACGCCGTGACCGGCGCGCCCGATCCGCTGCAGCCCGCGCGCGACCGACTTCGGCGACTCGATCTGCACCACCAGATCGACCGCCCCCATGTCGATCCCCAGCTCCAGCGAGCTCGTCGCCACCAGGCACGGCAGCTCGCCGGCCTTCAGCAGCTCCTCGACCTTCGTGCGCTCCTCGCGGGCGAGCGAGCCGTGGTGGGCGCGCGCGATCTCAGCCGGCGGGGCGGGACCCGGTCCACCGGCACCCGGCTGGACCGCGCTGCCGGAGGCGGAGGCGGAGGCGGCCTTCTCATCCCCCGCGCCAGCCTCCTGCCGGGATGCGAGCTCGTTCAACCGCAGCGCGACGCGCTCGGCCGAGCGGCGGTTGTTGACGAACACGATCGTGGACTTGTGCTCCCGGACGAGCTTCAACAGCTCGGGGTAGATCGCCGGCCAGATCGATCCTCGCGTGGACTCTCCTCCGGCGACGGGCTCCAGTGGATCGGCCGAGACGCCGGCGGGACCACCGGGTTCGGCCATCGACTCGACGGGCACCTCGATGCGCAGGTCGAGGCGCTTATGCGCCCCGGCATCGACGATCGTCACCTCGCGATGCGGGCCGACGAGGTAGCGCCCGATCTCATCCAGCGGGCGCTGCGTGGCGCTGAGACCTATTCGCTGCAGCTCGTTTACGCGCGCGTGCGTGCACCCGCGCGCGTTAACGTCTCGTTGAGGATGAGCTGTCCACCGGCGATCCGCCCCCGGCGCCCGCACGCGATCCGGACTGGAGCGCCTCCAATCGCTCCAGCGTCAGCGCCAGGTGGGCGCCGCGCTTGGAGTGCGCCACGGCGTGGATCTCATCGACGATCACCGCCTCCACGCCGCTGAACATCGCCTGCGCGCGGGAGGTGAGCATCAGATACAGCGACTCGGGCGTCGTGATCAGGATGTCGGGCGGGTTGCGCAGCATCGCCGCGCGCTCGCGCTGGGGCGTGTCGCCGGTCCTGATCCCCACGCGCACGTCCTGCGCCGCGCCGATCCCGCGCAACGGCGTGCGCAGGTTGCGCTCGATGTCGTAGGCCAGCGCCTTGAGCGGGCTCACGTACACCACCCGCACGCGCCCGGGCGCGGGGGCGCCGGCCGATCTTCGATCGCTCAGCCGGTCGAGCACCCACAGGAACGCCGCCAGCGTCTTGCCCGAGCCGGTGGGCGCGCACAGCAGCACGTTCTCACCGCGTGCGATCGCCGGCCACGCCTGCGCCTGCGCGGGGGTGGGGGCGGCAAAGGCAGCCTCGAACCACTCGCGCACCTGCGGGCTGAAGCTGGAGAGCGGCACCGGTTGAGGCTAGCGCGCCCCCAACCGGCTCGCCCGCACGGCCGGCGCATTGGCCTCGCGCAGCGTGCCGCTCAGGATCACGGTGCTGGCACCCGCCACGGCCGGCAGGCCCATCTCGGCGTCGACCGCCCGGTCGACCGCGCGCGTGGAGCCGCAGCCCTGCGCCCCCGGCACCGTGAACGAGTCGCTCACGAGCGAGGTTCCTCGCACCGTCGTGAGGTTGTATTCGTCGGTGATGCTGGCTTTGCCGACCCTTCCCTCGATCGGCCTGCCCGACCCGGGAGGATCGGTCCGGCCCGTCGTGAGCGCGAGCAGCACGGGATGCCGGGCCGAGCCGATGAAGCAGCGCCCGCCGAGCAGCGCGCCGCTCAATCTGAGCCTCACCGGCAGCGTCAGCGCCGTTCCCGTTCCTTCGACGAGGTTCTGCACGTCGATGCCGATCGCGCGCGCGGGGGCGGCCAGTTCGATCGCGAGCGTGACGGGCGCGCTCCCCCGGTCATACGCCCTGCGCTGCGCCGCTGAAAGCACGGCCGGGTCCACGACCGTGCGCAGCCCTCCGGGGACGCTCAGCGAGGTCGTGGACACGGTCTCGCCCCCGATCGCCGGGATGAGCTCGTCCCTGACGATCTCCCCTTCTCCGTTGCGCACCACGTGAATCCCGCCCCGCAGGGCGAGGGTCCCGGTCAGCCCCAGCCTCGTCGGACCGATGGTGAGCTCGCCGCCGCTCGCCTGCGTGAACAGGCACAGGTCCGTCGCGGGGTCGCCCAGCGGGCATTGTGTGAACGACGCATAGTCGTTTCTGCCGGCGCGATCTGACACCAGCAGCGACACCGCCCAGCCGAGCGCCGCCAGTGTCACCACGCCGAGCGCGACCCGGCGTCTCACTTTGCCTCTCTCTTTAATACTCGCTTTCTTTTTAGTACTCGCTTTCCGCCCGGCTCTCCTGGGGCAGCCGGTGACCGTGACCTTCGTCCTCTGCGCCACCTGCGCACCGTTCTGGCCGGCGATCGCGGTGGGCATCTCGAGCCTCTGTCCACACATGCTGCCCTTTGCCGTTTTGGGGATGTCCGTCCCGAGGATCGAGTGCGGCCCCTCGGGCAGTACGAGCCTGAGCTCGGCGATCGGAATGTCGGGGATCGAGTTGAACGTCGCGCTGGTGAGACGATGCTTGATGTCGAGGTTCCCGTCGAGGTACACCACGATCCCTTCACCCTGCAGCACCAGCGCAAGATCCGGAAACGTCGCGCCGCGGGACAGGAGGTAGACCGGGCCTGAGAGCGGGTGGGCGAGCATCGGTGTGAGCGCGGTGGCCATGCCGACGATCGACGCGGCCGGGCACGACGCCGGGTTGGCGTCAAACGCCGCGGCCGTGCACGCCCGCTGCAGCGTGCTCAGCCGGGCGGGCAGCTGCGCGGGCAGGATGACTCTGACTTTGGCGACGTTCGCCTGACCCGGGCCCGAGACGATCTTCGCGCTCAGGCTCGCCCCGTGCGCGCGACTCGTGCGCGCCTGCGTGGAGACGGTGAATCTTGGCTTGAACGGCAGGCTCGCGCAGTTCACCGCCTCGAACGGGCTGGCGACCGCCACGCTCGCGCCGGCGCTCGATCCGATCGTCCCCGTCACCGACAGTTGGGCGCAGCTGGTCGGGTTGAACATGAACCCCGCACGGTCGATCGTCATGTTCACCGTGCGAATGTCCAGCGGCACGCCCCTCACCATCGCCGGCAGCGGATCGCTGTCGATTGCGATCTGTCCGGTGTGCGAATTGACTTCGACCCGCGCGCGCACCACCTCCCTGCCGAGGTTGAACGGTCCTGCGACAGCGGGTATGGAGAGAGAAAGACCAAAGTGAGCGCCACCGTAGGGGCCGGTCAGGTAAATCTTGGCCCCTTTGATCCAGATCGGGTCTTCGCCTGGCCCCGCGCCGATCGTCGCTTCGCCGATTTCACTCGCTGCTGCGCATTCTCCCTTTTCCGCCTGGGGTTCGGGGCATTGTGTCACGCCCTTCAGGCTCGCCAGCAGCCCGGGAGGCCCGACGACGCGCACGTTGCGCAGGCGCTGTTCGCCGTCGCGGCGCGAGACCGTGACGCTGAACGGGCTGAACGCGCCCGCCCGGCTGTTCGTCGTGCCGGCGGTGAACGACGGGTCAAAGCCCTGACCGCAGTTCGCTCCGACCGTGAACCGGCTCGAGGGCTGCGCCGGCGCGCCGCCGCTCCACGGCGTCAGCCGCGACGTCGTCGTGTATGTCCCGCAGCCGGGAGGAGTAACGAGCGCCGCGCGCGGCCCGCCGAACAGGCTCAGCCCGATCTCGCTGAGCGGCAGCTGCGGCAGGTTCTCGAACGCGATCGTGACCTGGCCGGTGTTCGGGTCGAGCGTCGCCTTGCCCGCCAGCTTGACCAGCACGCCGCCGCCTTCGACGACCACGTACAGGCCGACCAGCGACTCTTCGAGTGTTTCCTGCTGCGCCAGGTACACCGCGCCCTTCAGCGGCTGTTCGAGCAGCGGCGTCACCACTTCGGCTTCGCCGAGCTTCGACGATTCCGGGCACGCTTCGGCTTCGCCGGGCGCGCACGCCCCCAAGCCGTTCGCCGCCGACAGCGAGATCGCCATGCCCGCCGGCAGCGTCACGGTCAGCTGCTTCAGGTCGGCCGCGGCGAGCCCTGCCGCGCTTTCTTCGTGCGGCGCTTTCAGGTCGACGTCCAGCCCCGTCGGCGATTCCGCCGCCACGGCTTCCGGCGCCGGCTGCACGTCCAGCGTTGGGCTGAACGCGAGCTTTTCGCAGCCCGTCACGGCGGGGGATTGTGCCGGTGGCGGTTCGACGGGCGCAGCCGGTTCCTGCCAGGAGTCGACGCTCATCGTCGTTGATCAGCGGTTCGCCCGTGCAGGAGGTCGGCAGCGTCAGAAATGGATTGGCGGTCCTTTCCACCGGGCAGCTGCTGTGGATGCCTGTTTTCTTGAATGTCTGTTTGGCTTTTTCACCGGCGCACAGGCCGCGTTCCTGGTCGTGGCTCGCGGCGGACGGATCTCCCCAGAGCGTCAGTTCGATGCCGTAGATCGGGTGTTCATCGGGGATGCCGGAGATGTCCGCCGACATGCCGTAGTCAGGCGGTGCGCACCCTGCCGCCGACGTGCATGATCAACCCGATCCCCGCCGCATTGAAGCCCAGCTCGGCCGGCACGCCCGCCGGAGGCGCCATGTTGTAGACCGGTTCGTCGAGAATTTCGATGCCGTCGAGGTAGACGGAGAAGACCCCTACCGCGGCGGCATTTGGGCAGCCGGTCGATCCTTCTTGACTCTCGAGCTGCGCCTCGGTGCATCTCGCGCCGGTCGCTCGGGGATCCACGATCACCCCCTGGGGCAGATTCAACTTCGATGTCCTTGGGATCGCCAAACGTGCGAACCCGTATCCGTTCTTCTTCGATCCCTGTCACAACGTGGTTGAATACCATCGTCGTCGTCATCGCATACGGGTGCGAGCCGGCCTGGAGATCGGGTACCCCCCCACCCGCACCTTCCACGTTGCTCATGATCGAGCTTTCAAACTTTTCGACACCGAAAGCTTTGCCTGCCCATGCACGACTTGCGAATGCGCCCACGACAAACACCATCGCAACCAACGACACCATGAACCTGGTCATGACCGGCGTTTCCTCACAGACTTACGTTTCTTGGTCTTTGCCCGCGCTTTCTTCCTCGTCTTATTACTGTGTTTCTTACGCTTCTTTCTCTTCTTGACTTTTGGCTTCTGCACTGGCTTGGGTTCCACCTGCGGGAGGTTGCCACCGTCGGTGATCGTCGTACTGGACGGCACACCGAACACGGGTGGCGCTTCCGGCGCGGTGCGACACGTTTCGCCGGTGCACTGCGCCCAGGGCGGCGGGTTCTGAGCAGCGATTCCACCGTTGACGCGCGCGTCGTAGACGTCGTAGTTTTCGTCCTGATCCTGACCGACGAGCGACTGGCGCGTGAAGAAGAAGACGTTGGTGCCGTCCGCGCTCGCGTCGCCGAAATAGGAGGGCTGAGCGCTCTGGCCTGTGGAGATCAGGTATAGACAGCCACCATCCCTTTCGCTGAAGCTCGCGACTGGTACGTTCGCAGGAGCCCGTGCCTTCGCGCTCCCACTCGTACACATCGGTCTGTTCGTTCGTGTCCTGCGGCACGAGCGCTTCATTGGTCTGGAAGAAGACGCGGCTGCCGTCGTCGGAGAGGTTGCGCGTCAGGAAGGCATTGCGCGATTCACCGCCGAGATGGCAGTTGGTTTCCGGTGAGGTACGCTTCGCTGGTCGCCGGCACTCCACTTGGATTGCACGACACGCACGTAAGCCTGCCGTTTGCCGCGTCATACAGGTACAGCTCGTCGTGATCCGGAGTTGTCATAGCTGGTCAGGTGCGCTCTGCGAAGCGAACAGCACCGTCGCACCATCAGGCGTGACACGCGAGCTCTTCTCTCCGGCGGCAGGCGCAGCGCCAGGGTGCGACTAGAAAAGCGCACGCCAGTTATATTCGTCATATCCATCTTCCATGTTCAATCGTGCGATAAAGACGATCTCGCCGTTATGCCACTCATATAGATTGCCTTCTCCCGCTTCCGCTTCTTCTTTGTTACCGTTTTCGTTGCCGGCCAGCACACCCGTCGCGACGAAGTACGCGTAGGAGCCGTTTTCGGTTGCTATCCCCAGCGTCCCCAGCACGCCCGCTTCGCCGCTCGTGAGCGCTTCCCGCGTTTCGCTGCCGGTGTCAAACCGGTAGAGGTCTTCGCCTTCGGTGTAGAAGACCTCCGACCCGTCTGCCGTTGCGGCCCGCCAGTACGCCGGTTCGATCCCCGCCGAAACCGGGATCGTTCTCGCGGCTTCCGGTTCGCGCATGTAGATCTGCCCGGTGCCGGCATCGCTGAAGAAGATACGCGCGAGCCGTCCGCGGAGATCGTGTTCTGCGTGTAGAACTTGCCCGTCGCGCCGCCTCTAGACCTGCCAAGCGCAGGCCCGCCCGGGCCGGCGACCGACCCGTCGGTCGGGCGCTTTGCCGTCGGGCAGGACTCCGGCCAGGCTCAGTTCTTGACCGGGCGGCCTGCTCTCGTCCCATTCGTAGAGGTTGACGACGTTGGGAGCGGCGTTCGGCAGGAGCTGTTCACGGGACTCGAAGATGATGCGCGAGTCGTCGGTCGTGGCGTCCGCGAACGTGGCGACGCCTGGGCCAAGCAGCCGGAAGGAGCCGGTGGCGCTGTCGCGGAGATAGGAGTAGCGGCCGGGCGCCATGCCCGCTTCGAGGCCGGGTTCCGCGTTGACGATCGCCTCGGAGAGGTCTTCGGTCAAGCTCAGTACGGATGCGGCACCCTGCTGAGGTGGAGACCGGCGGAGCAGTCGGCGGGCACGAGCCCCTGGGTCGACCATTCGCCACCGGCGCGGGTGCTGAGATAGAGCGAGGGATGCTCGTCGCGCTCAGCACCCCGGGGAACGGCGCATCGGAGAAGAAGCGTGACCCCATCGCCGGACGGGGAGCTCTGCACGACGTCGGCTTCCCCGAGCGCGTCCGTGAAGTTCTTCTCGACGGGCGAGACCTGCTCGTATGCGCGGCAGTCCGGGAGCGCCAGCGCATAGCCCTCCTGCCCGCGGAGCTGTTCGTTGGGGCAGCCTTCCGCCCGGGCGACGGCAGCCAAGGTCCCGCTTCCCAGGCCGGCAAGCACGAGTGCCGCGACCGCCGGCAGCGCCCGGCCGGCGCCGATCCTCAGCGACACGCTTCCTCCCCCTGCCTATAGGCCATGATCCACAAAGCCTACACGCCCGGCGATCCCGTCACGCCCGGTTCAGAAACGACCGGAGGACGGCGTTGATCCCGCCCTCCGGTATGCATGCGGCTGCTGCAACGGTCGTTTAGGTGTGTTCTTTGATGCTCCAGGCATCGTGTGCTTTGGTGCCGCTCAGCGCGACTGTTCCTTCATCTGCCATTTCGGCTGGCCATTGCTGCCACATTTCAAGACTCGCTGCCTGACGTTTTGCAGATCAGTTTGTGTTTTTCCGTTTCTTTTTCCGCTTCAGTATTGCTTGAGTCAACTTCACACCGCTGTGAGCCTGTCACATTGAAGGTTTTGGGTTTTCCGACTTCAGCGATGACACATGACGACGTTTTGCCTTCTATGCCGATCGCGGCAAAAGCGCCTTTTTTGGTTCCAGCTTATCTTCCACCCTTCCCGCCGTCAGTGCCAGTTCGCCTTTGAGCACGTTCGTTTCAATTTCCTTTTCATCTTCCGGGTCGAGCTTACAATTTGTCGGGTTGATAAGTTTACATCTTTCAAATGTTATCGTGCATTTTAGATTTACCTATCGTCCCACCGGCTCCATCTTCGATGGTCCCTTTGGATTTGCCTTTCCCGCACTTGATTTCCGATGCCACGGACCGATTGTAGGCTTTGAAGCGTGGCTTCGCCGTTCGTGCCTTCGACTTTTTCCGATGTCGCTTCGCCTTTGGAGTTTTCCAGCTGCAGCCCGGCGACACAGTAGTCCGGTGTCGTCGTGACTTTCCCGCCGCATTTCTTCGGCGGTTCCGAGGCCGACGCCGTCGCGACGGCCCCCACGACGAACGCGACCAGCAGGCTCAATGAGATCAGTCTAGATCGTGACATCGGCGGAACATAGCACATATTCCGTCAGCATTCCAAGTACTCGGTCGTGTCCGCCAGCACCAGGGGTTCGAGATGCGCGAACGGCTGCGCCCGCGTCGGCCCCACGACCGGCCCCATCGCGATCGGCGCCCCCAGCGTGTGCTCGCAGCGCCCGATCCGCAGGCTCCCCTGCACGACCTGCACGCTCGCGCCCCCGAGCGCGTCGCGGACTCGCGCCGGGTCCGTTGAGCCGGCTTTGTCGATCCCCTGGGCGATCACCTCGATCTGGTTGAACCCGTCGCCCGCCGCGCCCCCGTTGGCCACGCTCGTGCCCAGCGATTCCAGCTCCCGTGCGAACGGCGTGCGGTAGATCGCCGCCGACGGGTAGTACCGTGTAGCCCTCGACGCCAACGGGCGGCTTTGGCATCGCGGCGAGCGTGCCGTAGTCCATGATCGCGACCACCTGCGTCTTCGCGAACAGGCCCAGCGCCAGAGCCTGCCTGACGAACGTGACCGCGTCCTGGGCGATCATCGCCAGGTACACCGCGTCCGGGCGCTGCGCGAGCAGCCTCTCGATGAACGGCGCGTAGTCCGTCCCGCCGCTGGGCAGGAGCCGCACGCTGGCGATCGTCACGCCACTGCCCCGCAGCGCCCGCGCGAACGCGCCCGTCACCTCATAGCCGTAGCTGTAGTCCTCGGCGATCGCCGCGATCCGCCTCCAGCGCGGGTGCCCCCGCACGTACGCCGCGGCATTGCGGGCCTCGACCGTCGCCGTCGGGATCGTGCCGAACGCGTAGCCCTCCCGGCCCGCCGCGAAGATCGCCGGGTCGGCCGCGCCGGCCACGTAGATCGCGTGGACGGGGTTCGCCACCTGCTCCGCCACGCTCCTGGCGACCGCGCTCGAGCACGTACCCGCCAGGTATCTCACGCGCGCGGGCCCTTCCACCAGCGCGCGCGCTCGCAGGACGCCCGCGGCCGGGTTCGCCCGATCGTCGCGCACGATCAGCTCCAGGCGGTGCCCGAGCACTCCTCCATGGGCGTTTATCGTCCGGGTGGCCAGCCGCGCGCCCGCGACGTACTGCCGCGCGTAGGCGGCGCAGTAGCCGGTGAGCGACGCCAGGTAGCCGATCCGCAGCGGCGCGCCCGCCTGCAGGGCGGGGCTCGAGGACCCGCAGCCGACGGCCCCCAGCGACGCCGCCGCGATCGCCAGCGCGCAGCCGAGAACCCCGAACGCTCTTCTCATCGTCGCATCTGAAGTATGATCGCCGCTTGATCAGACACGGACGATCCCGCTCGGGATCGCCGCTGACCGGACGAGGAACAGGAACCCGATCGCGATGCCCAGAATGCAGGCAAGAGCAAAATCCCGCTTGGCAAACGACCCCGCCTGGTCGATCCCCAGCCTGCGCGAACCGCGCTACTCCCAATCGCTGGAGCGCGGCCTGGCGATCCTATGCTGCTTCACCGCCACGCGCCCCGTCATGGGCATCGCCGACATCGCCGACGAGCTGGACATGAGCCGCTCGACGACCCATCGCTACGTGATCACGCTGGTCGCGCTCGGCTACCTGGAGCAGGGCGCCTCGCGCAAGTACCGCCTCGGGATGCGCGTGACCGACCTGGGCATGGCCGCGCTGAGCTCGACGGGCCTGCGCGAGCAGTCCCACGACTGCCTGGAGGAGCTGCGCGAGCGCACGGGCTACACGACCAACCTGTCGGTGCTCGACGGGGAGGACGTCCTGTACCTGGATCGCGCCCGCAGCTTCCGCCCCGGGCAGAGCAAGATCGACCTCGGACTGAATCCCGGATCGCGGCTGCCGGCGTACTGCACCGCGATGGGCAAGGTGCTGCTCGCCCACCTGCCCGAGTCCGAGCAGAATGATCTGCTCGCGGAGATGAAGCTGACCAAGCGCGGCCCGAACACGATCACGAGCAGGCGGGCGCTGCGCGAAGCGCTCGACGCGGTCCTCGCGGCCGGGTTCGCCTCGGGCGAGGAGGAGCTAGCGCCCGAGCTGCACTCGATCGCGGCCCCCGTGCGCAACGAAAACGGCGACGTCATCTCCGCCGTGAACATCGCGGCTCACTCCTCGATGATCCCGGTCGGCGAGCGCCTCGACGCGCTCGCCCCCCAGCTCCTGGCGACGGCCGATCGGATTTCCGCGCGGCTCGGATACCACCCTGACGGTGCGTAGACCGATCGCCCTGCTGTGCGCGCCGCTGCTGGCGACGGGCGTGACAGCGTGCGCCAGCACCGTGACGACGGGCAGCTTCAAAGGCGAACAGCACGCGGTCGCGCAGACGGTCTCGAACCTGCAGAGCCACGCGACGGCCCTGGAAGCGAAGAAGATCTGCGGCGAAGACCTCGCCGCCGCGCGGGTCGCGAGCCTGAGCAGGTCGGCCGGGGGCTGCAAGCAGGCGATCGAAAGTCAGCTGAAACAGATCGACAACTTCGAAACGACCGTCGAATCGGTCAAGATCTCAGGCGATCGCGCGACGGCGCAGGTCAAGAGCGTCCACTCCGGCAAGAAAGCCATCCAGACCTTGACGCTCGTCCGTGAAAGCGGACATTGGAAGATCTCAGGCGTTATCGGCTGAAGGGTGAGAATCGCCAGAGGGTCAGCGGAGTGCCGCCAGATAGCCGGCGAGGCCGTCGCGCCAGTCGGGCATCGGCAGCACGTCGTCGCGTTCGGACTCCAGCGCCGACCACGCGGGACGGGGGGCGGGACGCGCCATCTGCTCGCTCGTGGCCGTCTGCACGCGGCAGCTCACCTCGGCCTGGCGGAAGATCTCTCGCGCGAACCCGTTCCAGGAGACCTCGCCGGCGCCGGTGAGGTGCACGAGCCCGCGCACCCCGCGCTCGAGCAGCCCCAGCACCGCGGGCGCCAGGTGCCCGGACCACGTGGGCGAGCCGATCTGGTCGTCGACCACCTGCACCGCGTCCCGTTCGCCGGCCAGGCGCAGCATCGTGGCGACGAAGTTGGGCCCGTCCACGCCGTACAGCCAGGCGGTGCGCACGACCGTGTGCCGCGGCGACGCCGCGAGCACCTGCAGCTCACCGGCGAGCTTCGTCTCGCCATAGACCGACCGGGGCCCGGTCGGATCGGACTCCAGGTAGGGTCGCGGCCGCCCCTCGCCGTCCAGCGGAGGCGTGCCGTCGAAGACGTAGTCGGTGGAGATGTGCAGCAGCGGCACGCCGATCGCGGCGGCCGCGCGCGCCAGGTTGCCGGCGCCGTCCGCGTTGACCGCATGGGCAAGCTCCCTGTGGGTCTCGGCCCCGTCGACGTCGGTCCAGGCGGCGCAGTTGAGGACCCCGTCGAGCGACCCCTCCTCTCCCCGCAGGCCGGTGAGCAGCTCCTGCACCGCCACGGGGTCGGTGATGTCGATCTCGGGCAGGTCCACGCCCACCAGCTCGTGCCCCGCGCGCTCGCCCGCGCGCAGCACGTCGTGACCCAGCATCCCATTCGCGCCGGTCACCGCATGTGCGCATCAGCGGGCCGCGCCCCGCCCGGGTGGCAGCTGGTCTGGTTGCCTCACAGGATCGAGATGTCGGAGTTGTCGCCGACCATGAACCGGTACGCGCGCGGCTGGCGGTCTGAGCGACGGACCGTGACGTTGCGCCCGAGCAGCGAGGACTCCATGCGCCCGTCCAGGTCGCACACCGAGGAGCCCTCCAGCAGGATCGAGTGCTCGACCTCCGCGTTCGATATGCGGCAATTCTCGCCGATCGCCGTGTACGGCCCGATGTAGCAGTCGCGCAGCCGCGCCCCGGCGCCGACGATCGCCGGCCCGCGCACCGTCGTGCGCTCCAGCCGCGCGCCCGGCTCGATCGCCACGCGCCCGTCCACCTGCGAGTCGATCAGCTCGCCCTGCACCCGCTCGGTGAGGTTGTCGAGGATCAGCCGGTTGGCCTCGAGCATGTCCTCCAGGCGCCCCGTGTCCTTCCACCAGCCGCGCACGATGTGCGGCTCCACGCGCCTGCCGGCGTCGACGAGATGCTGGATCGCGTCGGTGATCTCCAGCTCCCCCCGCGCCGAGGGCTCGATCGCGCGGGCGGCGTCATGAATCTGGGCGGTGAACATGTACACGCCCACGAGCGCCAGGTCCGTGGCCGGCTCGGTGGGCTTCTCGATCAGCCGCACGACGCGGCCCACATCCCCCGGGCTGCTCGAATCCGGCGGGGCGAGCTCGGCGACGCCGAAGTTCTCGGGGTCGGCCACCGGCGTCAGCAGGATCAGCGCGTCCGGAGAGTGCTCGCGGAAGGCAGCCACCAGGTCGGAGATGCCTCCCTGCAGCAGGTTGTCGCCCAGGTACATCACGAACGGGCTCTCGCCGAGGAACGGCTCGGCCGTCAGCACGGCGTGGGCCAGGCCCAGCGGCTCGTCCTGGACGATGTAGGAGATCCGCACGCCGAACCGCGACCCGTCCCCGGCGGCCGCTTCGATCTCGGGCCCGGTCTCGGGCGCGATGATGATCCCGATCTCCCTGACCCCCGCCGCGGCCATCGCCTCGATCCCGTAGAACAGCACCGGCTTGTTGGCGACCGGCACGAGCTGCTTGGCGCTCGTGTGCGTGATCGGGCGCAGGCGCGTGCCCTTGCCGCCGGACAGGATCAGGCCCTTGAGGTCGGTGGTGGTCATTGCCGGGGGCAGTCTATTCAGTACGCCCCGCCGAGCTTGCGATGATCCCAGGTGGTGCGGCGGCGCTCTACGAACTCCAGGCCCACTCGCTTGGGGGCCTGAGCTTCCACCGCGGCGCGGGCCTCGGGGGCCAGCTCTGCGGGGGGATCGACGCCGCGCGGGACCGAGTTTCGCAGCAGGATCGCCGCGCCCAGGGGGGCTACCGTGTCGATGTCGCGGTGGATGACGACCTCGCACTCGAACATGACTCCGCGCAGCTCCGCATACGCCTCGCCCGCCTCGACCTGCAGGGTCGCGCGGGCGTCTCGTTCGAGGTTGCGGACCTTCTGGGAGGCGCCGTACGTCCACGCCCATATGCGCGGGCCGGGCTCGCCTGGCTGCCCGTCACGCAGGACGTACCACAGCGGCATCAGGTGCGGCCAGCCTCGGGGGCCGGTGGTTGCGCACGTGACCGTGCGCTCGTGCGCGAGGAGCTCCGCCACCTCGGGGGCGGTCATCTTGATCTGGTTGCGGCGGGACACGGCTGACAGGGTACCTGCGAGGCCGTGTCCGCCGCCAAAGGATCCGCACGCTGTCTTGACGGCGCGCCGGGCATCCCGGTGCATTCCCCGAGCGTACCGTCCGAAGCAATGCCTAACGTCAGAGCTATGTTCGTGAACGAACTGCAAGACGGCATGGAGATCGACCAGGTCCTGCTCGTGCGCGAGGCCGAGCGCCGCCAGCGCCGCGACGGCGGGGACTACCTGCGCCTGCACCTCGGCGACAGGACCGGCGCGATCGTGTGCATGGTCTGGGAGGAGCTGGGCGAGATCGAGGATCTGGCGCGAGCGGGCGCGCCGGTGCACGTGCGCGGCCGCTACACCGTCCACCCCCGGTTCGGCCCGCAGATCAACCTGCACGGCCTGCGGGAGCCCGCGCCGGGCAGCTACGTGCTCGAGGACCTGCGCGACGGCCCGGCGCGCGGGGTCGAGCTGATGGAAGGCGAGATCCGAGAGCTGCTGGACACGATCCAGGAGCCGCACCTGCGGATCCTGCTGGAGCGCGTGCTCGGCGAGAGCTCGGAGCTGTGGGCCGCCTACCGCGTCGCGCCCGCCGCCAAGTACTACCACCAAGCCTACGCGCACGGACTGCTCGAGCACTGCCTGGGCGTCGCCCAGGCAGTCAGCGCTACCAGCGCCACGTTCCCGGGCATCGACCGCGACGTCGCGGTGACCGGCGCGCTGCTGCACGACATCGGCAAGCTCGAGGCCTACACGACGAATGAGGCCCCGCCCGCCCCGCCCGACCGGATCGGCTTCGATCTGACCGACGCCGGCCGGCTGCAGGGCGAGATCGCCCTGGGCTACTACCGGGTCAGGCGCCTGATCGAGGAGATCGAGGGCTTCCCCGCCGAGCTGGCGCAGGCGGTGACCCACATCATCCTCTCCCACCACGGCTCGCTCGAGCACGGAAGTCCGGTCGTTCCGTGCACGCGCGAGGCCACGCTCGTGCACATGATCGACAACCTCGGCGGGCGCCTGGGCAGCTTCGACCGCCTCGAGAAGGAGCTCGCGCCAGGCAGGCGCTGGTCCAGCTATGACCGAGCGCTGGAAGCCAGCGCGTTCTTCGCCGCCGCGCCCGGGCTGCAGGCGCCTGCCGCGCCGGAGGCCGAGCCCGCACGCGAAGCGGCCTGACCGCCGGGCGCCGAGTCACGGGCCGCCCGATCCCGGGCCGCCCCGAGCGCAGGGGCATGGCCGCAGACACCCGGACGCGGGCCCAGACCACCTGGACGCGGGCCGCCTGACCGCGGGCGGCTTGAAAACCCGCAAATAGCGATCCGCGCGACGGGCTGCGTGAGCCTTCCCACCGTCGAGCTCTAAGGTTCTAAGGGATGGCCAAGGACACCGAGAAGCTGATCCGCCAGCTGTCGCTGATCTCCTACCTGATGGCCGAGCGCCGGCCCGTCACGGCCCTGGAGATACGGCGCGATGTGGAGGGCTACAGCGGCATGAACGAGGACGCGTTCGCGCGGCGCTTCTACGCCGACCGCTCCGAGCTGGAATCGCTGCGCATCCAGCTGACCGTCGAGCGGCCCACGGACGGGGCGGCCGAGCAGGAGAACTACTCGCTGCGCCCCGAGAACTTCCACCTGCCCTCGATCGCGTTCTCAGACGAAGAGCTCGCGGCGCTGGCGACCGCCCTGAGCCTGCTCGACGGCGAATTCGCCTACGCCGAGCCGCTGCGGCTGGCGCTGCAGCAGATCACCTGGGGACGCCCTTCGCCGCTGCGCGCCCCCGAGCAGCGCTCGGTCGCGCTGGGCATCACCGCCTCCGCCGGCGGCCACGAGCTGTCCGCGCGCCTGGCGAAGGTCGAGACGGCGATATTTCGCAACAAGACGATTACGTTCGACTACTACACGATGCAGCGCGACGAGACCGGGCCGCGGCGCGTGGACCCCTACCACCTGCTGTTCCAGGGCGGGCAGTTCTACCTGCTCGGCTACGCGCACGAGCGCAAGGCGATCCGCGTGTTCAGGCTGTCGCGCATCCGCGGCAAGGTCTCCTATGCCACCAAGGCCGAGCACGACTTCCGCCGGCCCGAGGACTTCGACCCGCGCGCCTACGCGCGCCGCGCGGACTGGCAGCTCGGTGAGCAGATCGGCGTCGCGCGGGTGCTCATCCGCGAGCGGATCGCCTGGCAGGTGCAACGCCACTTCGGCCGCTACGGGGAGATCGGCGAGCCCGGCGGCGAAGAGGCCGACGTGACGCAGGCCGACGCGACGGGTGCGAGCACCGAGGGCACAGGCGCCGAGGAGAACGCCGGCGCGCACGAGACGGCGCTCGATGGAGTGCAGATCGGCGAGGGCGACATCGTGTTCGCCACGGGCTACTCCAGCCCGCGCACGATCGTCGCGTGGGTGCTCGGCCTGGGCGTCAACGCGCAGCTGCTCGGCCCGCGGGAGCTGACCGACGAGCGCCACCGGCGTGTGGAGCTGCTGTGGGAGCGCCACGGCGAGGACTTTCTCGAGGCGTTGCGAGACGCGGGAGCCGGGACCGGCGAAACACGGGCGGCAGTGGCGGCGGCCGCGGCGAGCCGTACGGTCAGAGATCGGCCGGCGGGCGAACGCAGGCCCTCCTCCCGGACCCGCGGCGGGCGGCGCGGTGCGGCGGGCACGGGCAGCGCTGCGGGCACAGGCGGTGCGGCGGGCACGGGGGCGGGCGGTGCGGCGGGCGGTGCGGACGAGGGCGAGGGTGCGGCTGCCGGGGAGCGCGGGAACGAGGCGGCGATCAGGCCAGAGCGGTTCGCCCGGCTGGTGACGCTCGCGAGCATCCTCATCCACGCGGGTCGCGCCGGCGAGCCGGTGCCGATCGCGGACGTGTGCGAGAAACTGCAGATCAGCGAAGAGGAGCTGCACGAGGACGTGAACGTGCTGAACGTCGTCAACTTCGGCGGCGGCTCCTACGTGCTGTATGCGGAGATCACCGAGGCCAGTGACGGGACCGGCGTCATCGAGGTCGATCCCGAGCCCTACAGCGACAACTTCGACCGCCCGGCACGGCTGCTGCCGGTCGAGGGCAAGGCGCTGGTCGCGGCGATCGACCTGATCGGCGAGCACATCCCCGAGGGCTCGCTGTCGAGCGCGCGCGAGAAGATCGTCGCGGCGCTCGGCGAGGACCCGATGGAGCACGGCCTGCAGGTCGCCCACGCCGGCGGCGACGACACCGACCTCGCGCGCCTGATCTCCACCGCGATCGTCGAGCACCGGCTGATCGAGCTCGAGTACTACAAGGCCAACGAGGACGAGATCTCCCACCGGGTGGTCGAGCCGTACGCGCTCACCAACGGGCGCGAGGGCTGGTACGTCGCCTGCTTCGATCCCGAGCGCGACGGCGTGCGCCACTTCCGCCTGGACCGGATCAAGCGGGTGGCGGTCTCAAGCGACAAGTTCGAGCCGCGTCCCGAGGTCGATCCCGCCGCCGAGGTCGACGGCTGGCTGCGCACCGGCGAGGTGGAGGCCTCGCGCAGCGCGCGCGTATGGGTCTCCCCCGAGCGGGCGCGCTGGGCGCGCGAGGCGCGCCGCGTCGTGGCTGAGCGCGCCGACGGCTCGGTCATCGTCGAGCTGAGCTTCGCCGGCGTGGACTGGCTCGTGCGCGAGATCCTCAAGGAAGCCGGCGATGCGGCCGTGCTGGAGCCCGCCGATGCGCGCGAGGCGGTGCGGGTCGCGGTCGGGCGGCTGCGGGATCGTGGGGCTGTCGTGGCGGGGGTGTAGGGACCGGGCGAGGGTGCAGAGAGCTCGGCCGAGGGTGCAGGGAGCTCGGGCGAGGAGCGTGGAGCTTGGAGCTTGGACGTGTAATCGCCCCGCTCCTCGCCCCCAGCGGGAACTAAACGCCTCCGCGCCGCGCCTGCTCCTCGACGGTGCGCTCAGCCGTGGGCAGAGCCTCCAGACGCCCGTCGGGAATCGGGAGGCCGCTCTCGACTGACAGTCCGTACGTGCCGGCAGCCAGTCGCGCCTCGGCACGCTCGAGGGCCACGAGCTGCTCGGCCAGATCCTCGGCGAGGCCGGCGCCGAGCTCGTGTTCGTAGAGGCTCTCCGAGTCGACATCGCCCGGTTCGTTCTGTTCGGCGAGCTCCTGGGGGCCTTCCTCCTCGAGCTCGGCGATCGCCTGCTCGATCCGCTCCCGCTCTTGCGCGAGCAGCTGGCGGGCGTGGTCGGTGTCCATGGCGGGGAGCATACCGGTGCGGCGTCAGGAGATACATACAGGCAGCCGTACAACGTTTCGGAGCTGGCATCTTTCCGTAAGGAACGTGAGCTACCGGAACGTAAGCAGTTGGTGCGAGCGGTTCGCGCACGCAACCTCGCGTGCCGCGAGCGAGGCCGAGCGGCTCGCTCAGAGAATCGAAGACCTTCAAGGCACCTGGCTCGGACGCCTCGGCAACCCGCGCCGAGATGCGGCCGTGCGCGAACTCGTAAGCGGCCTTCCTGCCCAGCCCGTGATCGACGTGGCCGCCGCCCAGCGGCTGACTGGCAAGTCTCACGTCGCCGTCGACAGCGCCATCGCCCAGCTCGAACAGGCCGGCATCCTGAAGAGGCTCGACGAACGCAAATGGGGCGAGCATGGGAATGCGGCGAGCTGCTTGCGCTTGTGGAGGACTTTGAGAAGAGCGTGTCCACGCCGTAGCAGTTGGTGTGGGGGTTGCTTGAGAGTGGCGGGGCGGGGCGGGACCCCCGCCAGCCCAGACACACTTCCTGCGCGAACCGCGCACGCGCCGCGCCGAGATCAAAGACGGCTTCGCCAGAGTCGAAGAGGCCATCCAGAAGCAGCGATAGGCGGCGCACAGCGTCGATATCGCTGGTTCGATAAACACCCGGCATGAACGTGACCAGCGCCGGGCGTTCCTATGCCCGCAGCTACCAGGGCGTTCAGCGTCGCGCACATCACCAGCTGATTGAACGGGCGGTCGAGCGCAGCGGCGGGCGGGTGCTCGCCTCGAGCGGCCCTAATCGCGCGCCGCTGTTCCTCGGCGTCGAGGACGGTGACGGCGGCCGGCTCGGGCTCTGCGCCTATGTCTTCCTGGCGAACCGCAGACAGACGCGCAATCGCCCGCAAGACGAGCACCGCCTGCAGGTGCGCTACGGCGACGTCAACGACCCGGCATGGCGCGCCCAAGCCCACCGCGTTGGGTTCGATCCACTCGGAGTCGACGTCACGCTCGTGCTGGGAGCCCACGTGGAGCTCGATCTGATCATCGCCCTGGACCCCCTGGTGTATGACCCCCTGCCGATCGGGATCTCGATCTTCTTCAAGGACGCAGACATCGCGCAGGCGCGCCGCGACGGCTGGTACGTGTGGGAGCGCGACAACATCTCAGGCGTACGCAGACCGGCGCCGCGCACCGCACTGGGGGTCGAGACATTGGTCGCGCTGAAGCCGGAGCGACTCCTGGACTACGTCCGCCTCGAGCGCGACGCGCAGAGCCTCGGCTTTGACCCACCGCTGCGCTTCCGCGCGGCACAGGAGGCGACCAAGGTAGGGCGCGCGACGGGCTTGCATGCCTTGGAGCAAGAGCTCAGCCTCTCGAGCGCAGACATCCTCGACATCATCCGGGAGCGTCCGCGGCTCGGCATGGCGGTGCGGGGCGGCGTGGCCGAGCGCCATCTTCAGCGGGTCCTGGAGGCGGACCCCCTGGTGGCCACGGTGGAGCTCGCACAGCGGGAGGGCCCACCGGACTTCTACGTAACGCTGCGCTCTAGGAAGCGTCGGATAAGCGTCGAGTGCAAGAACGCGTCGTCAAAGACCTACGCCGACGGGACACCCAAGGTGGAGACGCAGAAGACCCGTGCATCGAAGGGCGACCCGAAGAGCCGGCTGTATGACCCGCAGCAGTTCGACGTCGTGGCCGCTTCGATGTTCGGGCCCTGGGGGCGGTGGGAGTTCCGCTACAAGCGCTCACTGCTGCTCGATCGCGACGCGACGTTCCCCGACCGCATTGCCGCGATCCAGCGCATCGACGGCACATGGCAGCAAACTATCGATGGAGCTCTTCATGCATAGGCCGGTGAGCACGACGGCGGGCGGGCCCGCCGCTGTGGCAAGACCGGCGCTCGTCAATGGCCTTCCCTACCCCCATCCAACGAGCATCGACGTCACCACACGGATGCGCCGAAACACGCGCACCGGCACCCACCCCGAGGTAATCGTCCGCTCAGAGCTTCATCGCAGGGGCCTGCGGTTCCGCAAGGACCTCCCACTGCGACTCCCGGGACGAGTTGTCCGCCCCGACATCATCTTCACGCGCGCGAAGCTGGCCGTCTTCATCGACGGCTGCTTCTGGCACTCCTGTCCGATCCACGGCAACCAGCCGCGCGCGAACACCGACTACTGGCGAGGAAAGCTCGCCATCAACGTCGCGCGTGACCGCGCCATCGACGAGGAGCTCACGACATCCGGCTGGCGCGTCCTGCGCGCATGGGAGCACGAGCATCCCGCCGACGTGGCCGCGCGCGTGCTCGAAAGGCTCACCGTCGCGCACGCCAGCTGATGGCCTACGCCGCGAGCAGCGACGGCTCGACCGCATCCAGTCGCTCGAGCTCGGCGCCCACCCGGTCGGCCACCCGTCGCGCGAGCAGCAGAGGCACCGCGTTTCCGAGCTGCAGCTGCTGCTGACGGCGGTTGCCAGACACGACATAGTCGTCCGGGAAGGTCATCAGGCGCTTGAGCTCGGCGACGCGCAGCCGCCGGTCCTCCCAGTGGAAGGGTCCAACCCAAGGTCCCGGCTGGCCTTGGATCGTCGGCGAGGGCCGGTCGGGGTGCAGCTTGAGCAGGAAGCTCCAGTAGCGGCTACGCCAGCGAAACCGGGGTTCGGCATGCCCTCGCTTGGCGGTGAAGTACAGGTAGTTGTCCCCCGGCGGAACCTGACGAAGCTCCCACGCGTAGGTGCCCTTCACGAGCTCCTCTGGTTCCTGCGGATTTTGTTTTATGGTCAATCCAGTAAATGCCTCACTGGCAGTGACGTGCGGCAGCAGCTCATCGTCCCAGTCGACACGTCGCTCGTGCGGACCGGCATGGGTGTCTGACGGCCAATCGAGCCTCCAGACCTCCGAGGGCATGTCGAGGAGGTCACGACGGATGCCGGCGCAGAAAAGACGCTGGCGGAGCTGGGGCACGCCATGGTCGGCGGCAAGGACGATCCGGGAATCGAAGGAGTAGCCCGCGTCGCGCACGCTCTTGATGAAGCGCTTGAGGATAGCCCGATTATGGTTCTGGTAGGCGAGCCCGAAGACGTTCTCCATCAGAAACGCCTTGGGACGGATTGCGCGCAACGCCTCGACGTAGTTGTCGAGCAGCGAGGCCTTCGGGTCTTCCCCGGCGCGCTTGTACGCGAGCCAGTAGCCGCTCTTCGAGAACGGCGTGCAGGGCGGCCCACCGTGGAGGAGATCCACCTCGCCCACTTCGAGCGCCGCCGCGTCGAGCAGCGCCTCGTAGTCGAGCTCCACGATGTCGGAGAACAACGCCTCGGGCGCAAGGCCGGGCAGCCAGCGCTCGGCGTTGGCGAGCAGCGTCTGCTGGGCGACCGGCTCGAGCTCGACCACAGCGCGCGTCTGAAAGCCCGCCTGCTCACACCCGAGATCCAGGCCCCCAGCGCCGGCGAAGAGGCTGATGGCGGTTGACCGACGAACAGACTTGGCCGGGCGTGACAGCGCACGGGCAGCGTTCATCGTGGTCATCGGTAGTGGAACCTTATGCGTCCGCTCGGATGGGCTTTCCATGCGAACTGATGTTCTCATGGAGGGCGGACAGATGTCTGCGGGGGCGACGATCCGCGACGAGGAGGAGCGGTTGAGCCCGGTGACCGATTAGTTTTGGTACATGGAGCTTGTTGATGGACAACTGATCTTCTCGGCCACCGATCTGATCAACCACCTCGAGTGCCCACACCTGACGCATCTGAACATCGAGGTCGCGCTGGGACGGGAGGACCTCGAGCCGAGCCGGTCCGACACCACGAACCTGGTCGCGCGCAAGGGCGATGAGCACGAGCTGGCTCACCTCGATCGACTCGCCGGGGAAGGCCGGGAGATCATGAGGATCGAGAGCGAGCCGGGCCTGGAGGGTACGCGCGCAGGCGCGCGGGAAACGGTCGAGGCGATGCAGGCGGGGGTGGAGGTGATCTACCAGGGCGTGCTGTTCGACGGCGTGCGCTGGCGGGGATACAGCGATTTTCTGCACCGCGTCGAGCGGCCCTCGGAGCTGGGGTCGTTCAGCTACGAGGTGGCGGACACGAAGCTGGCCCGTCGCGTGAAGCCGTACTTCCTGCTGCAGCTGTGCTTCTACTCGGAGCTGGTCGAGGCGATCCAGGGTCGGGCGCCCGAGTGGATGCACGTGGTGCTGGGGACGCGCGAGACGCAGGCGTTCCGGGTGGCCGGAGCTCGCCGCCTACTACCGCAGCGTCAAGGGCAGGTTCGAGGCGGTGATCGATGGCGACGGGAGAACTGAGGCGACGATCGGTGCGGCGCTGTCGGCGACCTACCCGGAGCCGGTCGAGCACTGCGGGGTGTGTCGCTGGGAGAGTCACTGCGCCGCGAGGCGCGAGGCCGACGATCACCTGAGCCTCGTGGCCAACATTCGGCGCTCGCAGCGCATGCGGCTGGGCCAGGAGGGGATTACGACAGTCGCCGAGTTGGCCGAGGCACGGTCCAGTGCTCGTCCACTCAGGATCGGGCGGGGCACGTTCGAAACCTTGTGTGCGCAGGCGCGTCTGCAAATGGCGCAGCGCGCGACGGGAGAGCACAGCTATGAACTGCTGAAGCCTGTGGAAGAGCACGGGTTCGCCCGCCTGCCGGAGTCGTCGGAGGGGGATGTGTTCTTCGACATGGAGGGCGACCCGTTTTTCGACGATGGCCTGGAGTATCTATTCGGCTGTGTCTTTCTCTCTAAAACTCAAAATCAAAAATCACAAATCCAACAGTCGCAATTCAAGTCGTTCTGGGCCACAAATCGGTCGTCTGAGAAGCAGGCGTTTGAGCGGTTCATCGACTTCACGATCGAGCGGCTCGAACGCTGGCCCGACCTGCATGTCTACCACTACGGCGCGTATGAGGCGACGGCGCTCAGGCGGCTGATGGGTCTGCACGCCACCCGCGAGGAGGAGGTCGATCGGCTGCTGCGCGGGAAAGTGCTGGTCGATCTGTACGCGGTCGTACGCCAGGCGCTGCGTGTGTCGCAGCCGAACTACTCGATCAAGAGCATCGAGGCGTTCTACATGGAGAAGCGGGCGACCGAGGTGGCTGAAGGTGGGGATTCGATCATCGCGTTCGAGCGGTTCCTGGAGACCGGCGATCGCTCGCTGCTGGAGTCGATCGAGCGCTACAACGAGGACGACTGCCGCTCCACGCATCTGCTGCGCGAATGGCTGCTCGGCCGTCGCGACGAGGCGATCGAGCGGTTCGGATACGAGATCCAGTGGCGTGCGGCGCCCGAGCCGTGGGAGCCGGACGCCGAGGCTCAGGAGGAGCTCGACGCGCTGCAGGCCGGGCTTCTTGAGGAGTGCCCGAGGACGTGGTCGATCAGGACGAGGATCAGCACGGGCGCTGGCTGATGGCGCAGCTGACCGACTATCACCGGCGCGAGGCCAAGCCGGCGTGGTGGGCGTACTTCGAACGGCTGGAGGCCGATGAGCAGCAGATGACGGAGGTCGACACCGAGGCGCTCGGCGGGCTCAGCGACAGCGGTCTGGCGCCGGTCCCGTTGCCTGCCGCCTGCGCGCTCGGTGCTCCACACGCTGCAGTTCCCAGCCCAGGAGCACAAGATCAGCGCCGGCAGCTTCGTCGATCCCGCGATCGCGAAAGCGGGTGACGGTCGAGTCGATCGACGATGAGATCGGCACGTCTGCGGATCAGCCGGGGGGCAAGGCGCTTGGGCGAGCCGCTTCCTCGGGCGCTGATTCCCGGCGGGCCGTATCGACACCGGCGTCCAGCGGGCTGCTCTACAGCGCCTTGCGGGCGACATCGCCGCGCATGGATTCGACGCCTCCGGGCGCTACGGCGCGCTGCGCCAGATCCTGCGCGCGGAGGTCCCGAGCACGTCCGCGTGCGCACGCGGCCGGCCGCTGCAGGCGGGCGCGTTCGACCTGGACGAGGCGAGGCGGATTGCCGAGGGTCTGCGAGGACAGCTACCTGTTCGTCCAAGGGCCGCCCGGCTCGGGCAAGACGTACACGGGCGCCGCACCTGATCCTCCACCTCATCCGCCAGGGCCATCGCGTGGGGGTCGCGTCCGGCAGCCACGCAGCGATCCACAACCAGCTGGCGGAGGTCGAGAAATGGGCCGCACCCGACGAGCCGCTGGCGGGGCTGAAGAGGTACAGCGACGACGATCATCGCTACGAGTCAGAGCGCGGGCTGATCGAGAGCTCCAAGGACGTGGCCGACTGCCTCGATCCCCGCTACAACCTCATCGCCGGGACCGCCTGGCTGTTCTGCCGAGAGGAGCTGGACGGCACGCTCGACTACCTGCTGATCGACGAGGCCGGCCAGATCTCGCTGGCCGACGCGCTCGCGATGGGCACGTGCGCGCGCAACGTGGTCCTGCTCGGCGATCCCGCAACAGCTCGCGCAGGTCTCGCAGGCGATCCATCCGCCGGGCGCCGGGGTGTCGGTGCTGGAGCACCTGCTGGCGAGAGAGCACGACGATCCCGCCCGAGCGGGGGCTGTTCATCGACGAGACCCGCCGGATGCACCCGGACGTGTGCCGGTTCGTGTCGGAGGCGGTTACGAGGGTCGCCTCGAGTCCGCCGCGGAGTGCGCGACGCAGCGCATCGACGCCCCGGGCAAGCTGACGGGGACCGGCGTGAGGTACGTGCCGGTCGAGCACGAGGGCAACACCCGCTCGTCCCCGGAGGAGGCCCAGGCGATCGCCGGACTGGTCGAGGATCTGCTGAAGGGCAGGTATGCGAGGGCGGATCGCGGGGACGCCGATGGCGGGGATGCGGACAGGCTCGATCCCCTCAGGCCAGAGGACATCATGGTCGTCGCGCCGTACAACGCCCAGGTGCGCTGTCTGCGCGAGCACCTGCCCGACGGCGTGCGGGTCGGCACCGTCGACAAGTTCCAGGGCCAGGAGGCGGCGGTGTGCTTCTTCTCGATGGCTACGTCGAGCGGCGAGGAGATCCCCGCGAACCTGGAGTTCCTGTTCAGCCGCAACCGGCTGAACGTCGCCGTGTCCCGCGCGCGGTGTTTGGCGGTGCTGGTGTGCAGTCCGGAGTTGCTGCATATTCGCTGTCGGAGCGCCGAGGCAGATGCGGTTGGTCAATGCGCTTTGTTTGTTTGTGGAGATGGCGGGGGAGGCCGTATGACGGCTTATCAGGGAGTCCCGCTCTACTTCAAGCTGCGACTGCGACAGGCAGCTGCGGCGCGCGCGTCGAAGTACTGTGGAGGTAGCGATCAGCCGGGCCAGCGTGTTCCCGCAGGTGTGCTCGTCGAGCATGATGCGAATCCAGCGGGGAGTTTTATCTAGGAGCGGCCGGTGCGAGCTTCATGCAGGGAGAGGGATTCGCGCGACGGGCATCTCACCCCAGGTGCGTCCGTCGAGCAGCCGGCCGCCGGCCTTGGGCGACGCCGCCCCACTGCTTGAAGAAGAACGCGACGCCCTCGTCTGGCAGCGGTCGCGCAGCTCGCGCAGCCACTCGATCCTCACGGGGCGGTGCTTGGGGCCGGACTCGCCGCCGGCGATGAGCCAGTCGATCCCCGTCAGGTCGAGTCCTTCAAGCGGCCCGAGCAGCGGCTCGGCGGAGATGAACCGCACGGCCGCGTCAACCTCGCGCAGGTAGTCGGCGCGGTGAACGAAGCGGCGGTTCTCGATCGACACGCCCATCCAGACGTTCGGGTGCCAGTCAACGACGGCGCGAGCTCGGCGAGCGCTCGTCGCGCTTGGTCAGGATCTGGAAGGTGTGCCAGTCGGCTTGGCCCATGACCTCGAAGACCTGCTCGATGAAGTCGTCGGGAATGTCCTCGTGGAACAGGTCGCTCATCGAGTTCACGAAGATCATCCGCGGCCGCGTCCACGTCAGCGGCTGCTCCAGCCGCTCTGGCCAGAGCTGAGGTCGAAGCCCTGCTCGTAGGGGTGGCCAGGGACCCCGCGCCAGCGCTCGGCGAACGTCTCGGCGTAGCAGTGCGCGCAGCCCGGCGAGACCTTGTGCAGCCGGTGACCGGGTTCCAGGTCGCCTCCGTCCACTCGATCGCGCTGGCCGGCACGATGCTCCTTCGGGGTTGTTCTGCTCCTTCCTTCA